>NZ_LOKX01000012.1 GCF_002211285.1 Rhizobium sp. R635
CTAGGACGAATCGACATTCATCTGAGCCAGATCATCGCTGCGACGAGATATACGCAGCCTTTGAAGTGAATGGTTCTGCGGTCATAACGTGTGGCGAAACGACGGAAGTGCTTCATTCGGTTGAAGCAGCGTTCGATGCGGTTCCGCTGAATGTAGATGGTTTCATCGTGCGGTATGATGATTTTACGCGAGCGGTTTGAGGGGATCACCGCCTCGGCTCCCATGCCGGCGATCGTTTCCCGCAAGGCATTGCTGTCATAGGCTTTATCGCCGAGTACGGCCTTGCCGACCTGCCCCTCCAAAAGAGCCGGAGCTTGGGTAATATCTCCGGCCTGACCGGCGGTGACGATGAAACGCAATGGTCTGCCGAGCGCATCGGCCAGCATATGAATCTTGGTGGTCAATCCACCTCTGGAACGCCCCAGCGCCTGATCCTTGGCCCCCCTTTTCCGGAGGCCGCCTGCTGATGGGCACGCACGATGGTGCTGTCGATCATCAGGTACTGATTGTCCCGCTCAGCTGTCAGCGCATCGAAAACCCGCTCCCAGACTCCGGCATGGCACCAGCGACTGAACCGGCGATGGACCGTCTTCCACTTGCCGTAGCGTTCCGGCAGGTCCCGCCAATGTGCCCCCGAGCGCAACACCCACAAACAGCCGTTCACAAACAACCGGTTGTCTGCTCCCGTCCTGCCTGGATCGCCCGCCTTGCCAGGCAGCAAAGGCGCAATTCTCGACCATTGCGACTCGTTCAACTCGTATCGCTTCACCGCCATCAAGGCCTCCGTGCGTCACACGGGTACTCTATGAATCAGTGATCAACTGATTTGGGAATCCTGAATGTCGATTGGTCCTAGCCCTCGTCTACCTCGCCATTTACCGGCCGATGCCGGAAAAGCGCGATGTCTTCCGGCTCTCGGTCGCCGCCGTCCTCTTCATCGCCGCCTATGCGGTTCTGTTGAACACCGGCGAGCAGACGGTGGCGGCGGGGCCGGCAAGCTTCATCATCAATACCATGCCCGTTTTCACCGCGCTGATCGCCACATTCGCGCTCGGCGAACGCTTCGGACGCTGGGGCTGGGCGGGTACGGCGGTTTCCTTCGGCGGCGTGGCGCTGATTGCGCTTTCCTCTGATGGTGGCTTCAAGCTCGATCCGAACGCCGTGCTGATCCTTGGCGCAGCGCTCTGCTCCGCGATCGCCAGCGTATTGCAGAAGCCGCTGCTCGCTCGCCTGCCGGCGCTTGCCGTCACCGCCTGGATCCTGCTGATCGGCTCCGTGCCGCTCTTTCCGGCCGTCCCGGCGACGATCCGCGCGCTGGCCGCTGCACCGGCGGAAGTCAACTGGGGCGTTGCCTATCTCGTCATCTTCCCGACTGCGATCGGCTATCTCACCTGGGCCATCGCCTTGAAGCGGCTGACGGCTGCGCGCGCCTCGAATTTTCTCTACGGCGTCCCGCCGGTCGCAACGCTGATCGGGTTCGTCTGGCTGGGCGAGACGCCGACGGCGCTGGGTGCTGCCGGCGGCGTCATGGCGATCCTTGGCGTGCTCGTGGTCAACGTCATGCGGAAACGATAACCGCGTTCATTTGGAGTGCGGAAGTTGGCCCACTGACAAATAGGCATTGCGCCGCCCTTCGCTTTCTTTAAAAACGAAAGCAGACCGAAAGGGGCGCCGATGTTCTTGACCGACCGACAAACTGAAATCGTGGCGATTGCGAAATCGAGCGGCAGGGTTCTGGTCGAGGAGCTCGCCTCCCGCTTCTCGGTGACGCCGCAAACGATCCGCAAGGATCTGAACGATCTCTGCGATGCGCAGGTGCTGACGCGCATCCATGGCGGCGCGACATTTCCGAGCGGAACGGAGAACGTCAAATACGAGGCGCGGCGCCAGATCGCCGCTTCGGAGAAGCAGGCGATCGGTATGGCGGCAGTCGAGCTGATCCCGAGCGGAGCCTCGCTCTTCATCAACATCGGAACGACGACCGAAGCGGTGGGCGAGGCGCTCGCCAATCACCACGAGCTGATGGTGATCACCAATAACATCAACGTTGCCAACAGGTTGCGTCTTTTTCCGGCAATCGAGGTGGTGATCGCCGGCGGCGTCGTGCGCGGCTCGGACGGCGGTATCGTCGGCGAAGCGGCGGTCGATTTCATCCGGCAGTTCAAGGTCGATTATGCCGTCATCGGCGCATCGGCAATCGATATCGACGGCGCGCTCCTCGATTATGATTTTCGCGAAGTGAAGGTCGCGCAGGCGATCATCGCCAATGCCCGGCATGTCATCCTCGTGGCCGATTCGACGAAATTCGAACGCACTGCGCCGGTTCGGATCGGCCAGCTTTCCCAGGTCCATACCTTCATTACGGACCACTGTCCGGTGCCGTCCATCCGCAATCTTTGCCTCGAAAACAATGTGAAGCTGATCGAAACGGCCAGCAGATCGCGCTAGGTCACGCGACTGAAACAAACATTCGTTTGACATTCACATTCCTTTCGTTTTAACTGTTATCACTTTCGCAATCGCGCAAGTTTTGTGCGATGCGAAATCAGCAGTGGGCTCGGAGGGGCAATTGGGCCGGGAGATACACGACATATTCGTCATTGGCGGCGGCATTAACGGCTGCGGCATTGCGCGCGATGCCGTCGGGCGCGGCTATTCCGTCGCGCTGGCGGAGATGAACGATTTCGCCTCCGGCACCTCGTCCGGCGCCACCAAGCTGATCCATGGCGGCCTGCGTTATCTCGAACATTACGAATTCCGCCTGGTGCGTGAATCGCTGATGGAGCGCGAGATCCTCTGGGCGATGGCGCCGCACATCATCTGGCCGCTGCGCTTCGTATTGCCTTATCACAAGGGCGGCATTCGCCCCGCCTGGCTGATCCGGCTCGGCCTCTTCCTTTACGACCATCTCGGCGGCCGCAAGCTGCTGCCGGCGACTGATGTGCTCGACATGCGCAAGGACCCGGCCGGCAAGCCGCTGAAGGCGCTGTTCACGCGGGCGTTCGAATATTCCGACGGCTGGGTCGACGATGCCCGCATGGTTGTGCTGAACGCGCGCGACGCCGCCGACAAGGGGGCGACCGTCCTGCCGCGCACCAAGGTAGTCGCGGCGAGGCGCGAGAACGGCCTGTGGCATATCGAGACCGTCGATACCGTCACCGGGCGCAACGACAGCCATCAGGCCCGCATGCTGGTCAATGCCGCCGGTCCCTGGGTCGATCATGTCATCCGTTCCGCCTTCGGCCAGAACGAGGCCCGACACGTCCGTCTCGTTCAGGGCAGCCATATCGTCGTCAGGAAGAAGTTCGACGATCCCAGAGCCTATTTCTTCCAGAATCCCGACAACCGCATCATTTTCGCCATTCCCTATGAGGGCGACTTCACCCTGATCGGCACCACTGACCGGGACTACACCGCCGATCCCAAGGACGTCAGGATCTCCGAGGAGGAGACCGCCTACCTCTGCAACGCGGCTTCGGAATATTTCAAGGAGCCGGTGCGGCCGGAAGATATCGTCTGGACCTATTCGGCGGTCAGGCCGCTCTATGACGACGGCGCCTCGAAGGCGCAGGAGGCGACGCGTGATTATGTGCTGAAGCTGGAAGGCGAAGGCGGGGCTGCGCCGCTGCTCAACGTTTTCGGCGGCAAGCTTACCACCTATCGCCGGCTTTCCGAGCACGCGCTGGAGAAGATCGGCGCCGCGATCGGCGTCAAGGGCAGCCCGTGGACGGCAAAGAGCCATCTGCCGGGCGGCAATTTCGCGGTCCAGGGTTATGAAGGCGAAGTCGCCAAGTTGAAGCGGCGTTATCCCTTCCTTGCCGATCCGCATGCGCGCCGGCTGGTGCGCCGCTACGGCACCAGGGCCGAGACGCTGATCGGCGATGCCCGCGGCATCGAAGACCTCGGGCAGCTGTTCGGCGGCGATCTTTACGAAGCCGAGGTCAAATACCTCGTCGAACATGAATGGGCCCGGCACGCCGAAGACGTGCTGTGGAGGAGAACGAAGGATGGTCTGCGCCTTTCCAGGGAGCAGGCTCAGTCACTGGAGGAGTACATGGCTGCCATACCGGCGATGGCCGGATAAGGCGGCGTGTGGTCCCCGCTGCGTGGAGGCAGGGGAATCGGAATGCTGGAACTGCGAAACGCCGCCAAGATGGTGGGCGCGGACTATCATATCTATCCGACCGATCTGGTCCTCGAGCGCGGCACGCTGAACGTCCTGCTCGGGCCGACGCTGTCGGGCAAGACGTCGCTGATGCGGCTGATGGCCGGGCTCGACCGTCCGACCGCCGGCTCCGTCCATTTCGACGGCGTCGATGTCACCGGCATGCCGGTGCAGAAGCGCAACGTCGCCATGGTCTACCAGCAGTTCATCAATTATCCGGCGCTGACCGTTTACGAGAACATCGCCTCGCCGATGCGTATATCGGGCAAGGATGCGGCCACGATCGACCGCGAGGTGCGCAAGGCGGCCGAACTTCTCAAGCTCACGCCCTATCTCGACCGCACGCCGCTCAACCTGTCCGGCGGCCAGCAGCAGCGCACCGCGCTGGCGCGCGCGCTCGTCAAGAATGCCAGCCTCGTGCTGATGGACGAGCCGCTCGCCAACCTCGATTACAAGCTGCGTGAGGAACTGCGTGAAGAGCTGCCGAAGATCTTCGCCCAATCCGGCGCGATCTTCGTCTATGCCACGACCGAGCCTTCCGAGGCGCTCCTGCTCGGCGGCAATACGGCGACGCTGAACGAAGGCCGCGTGACCCAGTTCGGGCCGACGATCGATGTTTACCGCCGGCCTGCCGACCTCGCCACCGCCGGCATCTTCGCCGACCCGCCGCTGAACACGCTCGACGTCACCAAATCCGGCAATGTCTTTACGCGTCCGGGCGGAGCAGCCCTTCCAGTTCCCCCGCATCTGGCTGCCGTGCCGGAGGGGCCGGTGACCATCGCTTTTCACCCGCATCATCTCGGCTTCAAGCCACAGACGGGTGACGCGGCCCGCCTGCAGGCGCGCACGCTGGTTTCGGAGATCACCGGTTCTGAGAGCTTCGTCCACCTGGAATATGACGGCGTGCGCTGGGTGATGCTGGCGCACGGGATTCACGACATCGATCCCGACATGGAGATCGAGGCCTTCCTCGACACGCGCCACCTCTTGGCGTTCGGCGCCGACAGCCGCGCCATCGCTGCAGCCGAAAAGAAGGCATAGGAGAGCACAATGGCACGCATTACGCTCGACCATATCCGCCACGCCTACGGAGCCAATCCGCAGACGGAGAATGATTATTCGCTGAAGGAAGTCGACCACGAGTGGAACGACGGCGGCGCCTATGCGCTGCTCGGTCCTTCCGGCTGCGGCAAGACCACGCTGCTCAACATCATCTCCGGTCTGCTGCAGCCTTCGCATGGCCGCATCCTCTTCGACGGCAAGGATGTGACGAATCTTTCGACGCAGAGCCGCAACATCGCGCAGGTCTTCCAGTTCCCCGTCATCTACGACACGATGACCGTTTACGACAATCTCGCTTTCCCCTTGCGCAACCGCGGCGTGGCGGAAGCCGATGTCGACCGGCGCGTCCGCGACATTCTCGAAATGATCGACCTTGCCGGCTGGGCCAAGCGCAAGGCGCAGGGGCTGACGGCGGATCAGAAGCAGAAGATCTCTCTCGGCCGCGGCCTGGTTCGCAATGACGTCAACGCCATCCTGTTCGATGAGCCGCTGACCGTCATCGATCCGCATATGAAATGGGTGCTGCGCTCGCAGCTGAAGCGGCTGCACAAGCAGTTCGGCTTCACCATGGTCTACGTCACACACGACCAGACCGAAGCGCTGACCTTCGCCGAGAAGGTCGTCGTCATGTATGACGGCCAGATCGTTCAGATCGGCACGCCGGCCGAGCTTTTCGAGCGGCCGAGCCACACCTTCGTCGGCTATTTCATCGGTTCGCCAGGCATGAACGTCATGCCGGCGCAGATCGACGGCAGTGCCGTCAAGGTCGGAGACGAGGTGCTGACGCTCGATTACGCGCCGAAGACCGCAGGCAGTTCCAAGACCGAGCTTGGCATCCGCCCCGAATTCATCCGTCTCGGACGGGAAGGCATGCAGGTCACCATCACCAAGGTCGAGGATATCGGCCGGCAGAAGATCGTACGCGCCCGCTTCGCCGGCCAGCCGATTGCGATCGTCGTGCAGGAGGATGCCGACATCCCCACGGATGCCCGCGTCACCTTCGATCCGTCCGCCATCAGCATTTACGCCGACAGCTGGCGTGTCGGCAGGGAGGCCTGAGACATGCAGAAGACGTGGAACAACAAAGCCTGGTTTCTGGTCCTGCCGGTGCTGTTGCTGGTCGCCTTTTCGGCTGCCATCCCGCTGATGACCGTCGTCAACTATTCGGTCCAGGATACGTTCGGCAACAACGAGTTCTTCTGGGCGGGCACCGACTGGTTCGTCCAGACCCTGCATTCCGACCGCTTCTGGGAAGCGCTCGAACGCAACCTGCTCTTCTCCTTCATCATCCTGGCGCTTGAGATTCCGCTCGGCATCTTCATCGCGCTCAATATGCCGAAGAAGGGCATCGGCGTTCCCGTCTGCCTCGTTCTGATGGCGCTGCCGCTGCTCATTCCGTGGAATGTCGTCGGCACCATCTGGCAGGTCTTCGGACGCGTCGATATCGGCCTGCTCGGCCATACGCTCGAAGCGATCGGCCTCGACTACAACTATGTCCGCGATCCGGTCGATGCCTGGGTCACCGTCATCGTCATGGACGTCTGGCACTGGACGAGCCTCGTCGTGCTGCTCTGCTATGCCGGCCTCGTCTCGATCCCCGACGCCTATTATCAGGCTGCGAAGATCGACGGCGCCTCGCGCTGGTCCGTATTCCGCTACATCCAGCTTCCGAAGATGAAGCGGGTGCTGCTGATCGCCGTGCTCCTGCGCTTCATGGACAGTTTCATGATCTATACCGAGCCTTTCGTCGTTACCGGCGGCGGTCCCGGCAACTCGACCACCTTCCTGTCGATCGATCTCGTGAAGATGGCCGTCGGCCAGTTCGATCTCGGCCCCGCCGCGGCGATGTCGATCATCTACTTCCTGATCATCCTCTTGCTGTCATGGATCTTCTACACGGTCATGACCAGCAGCGACGCCAACGCCTGAGAAAGGAGAGATCCATGGCTGCGACAATGAAATACAAGCCCGCCGGAAACTTCTCCTGGGTGGTCACGACGCTCTACATTCTCTTTCTGCTCCTGCCGATCTACTGGCTGGTCAACATGAGCTTCAAGGAGAATGCCGAGATCACTGGCGCCTTCTCGCTCTGGCCGCAAAACCCGACGCTGCGGAACTATACCGTCATCTTCACCGATCCGTCCTGGTATAGCGGTTACATCAATTCGATCATCTACGTGGCGATGAACACGGTCATTTCGGTGCTCGCGGCGCTGCCGGCGGCCTACGCCTTTTCGCGCTACCGCTTCCTCGGCGACAAGCACCTGTTCTTCTGGCTGCTGACCAACCGCATGGCGCCGCCGGCCGTCTTCGCGCTGCCCTTCTTCCAGCTCTATTCGGCCTTCGGCCTGATCGACACGCACATCGCCGTGGCGCTTGCCCACTGCCTGTTCAACGTGCCGCTGGCGGTCTGGATTCTCGAAGGCTTCATGTCCGGCGTGCCGAAGGAGATCGACGAGACCGCCTATATCGACGGTTACTCCTTCCCGCGCTTCTTCGTGAAGATCTTCATGCCGCTGATCGCGAGCGGGATCGGTGTCGCGGCCTTCTTCTGCTTCATGTTCTCCTGGGTCGAGCTGCTGCTTGCCCGCACGCTGACCACGACGGCGGCAAAGCCGATCTCGGCGATCATGACGCGCACGGTTTCGGCGGCCGGCATGGACTGGGGCGTGCTGGCGGCAGCCGGCGTGCTCACCATCATTCCCGGCGCGCTCGTCATCTATTTCGTCCGCAACTACATCGCCAAGGGCTTTGCCCTGGGCCGCGTCTGAGGAGGAGACGGCCATGACATTTTCCTGGATGGCCTGGACGCTGCCGACGGCGCTGTTCTTCCTGACGATCCTGGCGCTTCTGATCGCCATGAGCGTCTGGGAATATTTTTCGCCGGGCGGCTCGCCGCGCACAGGCGTGCTGCGTTTCGAGACGACGCGCGGCGACCGGCTTTTCATTTCGCTGCTCGGCGCAGCGTTCATTCATCTTGCATGGCTTGGGCTCGCTGGGCCCAACCTGTGGTGGGCTCTTGCCATTTCCGTAGTCTACGCCATCGGCGTGTTCCGCTACGTGTGACGGCAAGGAGAAGACAGATGGCCGGGGGTACTGGCCGCCTGAGACGTGACTGCAATCGCAAACCCTTGGGAGGATAATATGCGACGGCACTTATTGACGACGACAGCAGGCTTGCTGCTGGCGATGACAGCATCGGCCTATGCCGGCATGGACGAGGCCAAGACCTTCCTCGACAAGGAAGTCGGCGACCTCTCGACGCTTTCCCGCGCCGACCAGGAAAAGGAAATGCAGTGGTTCGTCGATGCCGCGAAACCCTTCGCCGGCATGGACATCAAGGTCGTTTCCGAAACGATCACCACGCATGAATATGAATCGAAGGTGCTGGCTCCGGCCTTCACCGCGATCACGGGCATCAAGATCACCCACGACCTGATCGGCGAAGGCGATGTGGTTGAAAAGCTGCAGACGCAGATGCAGTCGGGCGAAAACATCTATGACGCCTACATCAACGACTCGGACCTGATCGGCACCCATTGGCGCTACCAGCAGGCCCGCTCGCTGACCGACTGGATGGCCAATGAAGGCAAGGATGTCACCAATCCCGGCCTCGACATCGACGACTTCATCGGCAAGTCCTTCACCACGGCGCCCGACGGCAAGCTCTACCAGCTGCCGGACCAGCAGTTCGCGAACCTCTACTGGTTCCGCTACGACTGGTTCAACGACGAGAAGAACAAGGCGGACTTCAAGGCGAAGTACGGCTACGATCTCGGCGTGCCGGTCAACTGGTCGGCCTATGAGGATATTGCCGAGTTCTTCACCGGCCGCGAGATCGACGGCAAGAAGGTCTACGGCCATATGGACTACGGCAAGAAGGACCCGTCGCTCGGCTGGCGCTTCACCGACGCCTGGCTGTCGATGGCCGGCAACGGCGACAAGGGCATCCCGAACGGCAAGCCGGTCGACGAATGGGGCATCAAGGTCGACGAGAACTCCCGTCCGGTCGGATCGTGCGTCGCGCGCGGCGGCGACACCAACGGCCCGGCAGCGGTCTATTCCATCCAGAAGTATCTGGACTGGATGAAGGCCTATGCACCGGCTGCGGCTCAGGGCATGACCTTCTCCGAATCCGGCCCGGTCCCGTCGCAGGGTGAAGTCGCCCAGCAGATGTTCACCTACACGGCCTTCACCGCCGACTTCGTCAAGGACGGCCTGCCGGTCGTCAACGCGGACGGCACGCCGAAATGGCGTTTCGCACCGAGCCCGCATGGCGTCTACTGGAAGGACGGCATGAAGCTCGGCTATCAGGACGCAGGTTCCTGGACGCTGATGAAGTCCACGCCTGACGACCGTGCAAAGGCCGCCTGGCTCTATGCCCAGTTCGTCACCTCCAAGACTGTCGACGTGAAGAAGAGCCACATGGGCCTGACCTTCATCCGCCAATCGACGCTGGACCATAAGTCCTTCACCGATCGCGCGCCGAAGCTCGGCGGCCTGATCGAATTCTACCGTTCGCCGGCCCGCCTGCAGTGGTCGCCGACCGGTACGAACGTTCCTGACTATCCGAAGCTCGCGCAGCTGTGGTGGCAGGCAATCGGTGATGCTTCTTCCGGCGCCAAGACGGCACAGGAAGCAATGGACTCGCTTTGCTCCGAACAGGAAAAGGTGCTGCAGCGCCTCGAGCGCGCCAAGGTCCAGGGCGATATCGGCCCGAAACTCGCCGAAGAGCATGATCTCGCTTATTGGAACGCGGATGCGGTGAAGAAGGGCAACCTGGCGCCGCAGCTGAAGATCGAGAACGAGAAGGAAAAGCCGCTTACCGTCAACTACGACGAACTCGTCAAGAGCTGGCAGAAGTAAGGCGGACCCGGCCGGAAGCAACGAGGCTTCCGGCCATCACCTCCTGCCACCGGCTTGAAGCCGGTGGCACCCACAATCTTTCTCTCATCAAACATTGAGTCCTGCCGCTGAGCGGCGGGCCGAGCGGTTTCGTGCGAACCGGAGACGGATATATGAGCGGCTATATTCTTTCGATCGACCAGGGCACGACCTCTTCGCGCGCCATCATCTTCGATGGCGGCATGAAAATGGCCGGCTCGGCGCAGGCGGAGATCACCCAATATTATCCGCAGCCCGGATGGGTGGAGCATGACGCCGCTGAAATCTGGCAGTCCGTCGTCGCCACGGTGAGGAGCGCCATCGCCGATGCCGGACTGAACGCCGCCGCGATCGCCGCGATCGGCATCACCAATCAGCGTGAGACGGCGGTCGTCTGGGATCGCAAATCCGGCGTGCCGCTTCACCGCGCGATCGTCTGGCAGGACAGGCGCACCGCCGAAATGTGCGAGAGCCTGAAGGCCGACGGATACGAGAAACTGTTCAGCGCCAAAACAGGCCTGCTGCTCGATCCCTATTTCTCCGGCACGAAGCTGCGCTGGCTGCTCGACAATGTCGATGGTCTGCGGGAAAAGGCGGAGGCAGGCGAAGTCTGTTTCGGCACGATCGACAGCTGGCTGATCTACAAGCTGACCGATGGTCGCGTGCACGCCACCGATGCGACCAATGCGTCGAGAACGCTGCTTTACAATATCGATGACGGCGCATGGGACGAGGAGCTTCTCGGCATTCTCGGCATTCCCTCCGCCATGCTTCCCGAGGTCAGGGAATGCGCCGACGATTTCGGCCGGGTCGACGAGGCGCTGTTCGGCGCCGCGCTTCCGATCCTCGGCGTCGCCGGCGACCAGCAGGCTGCGGCTGTGGGCAATGCCTGCTTCGAGCCCGGCATGATGAAATCCACCTATGGCACCGGCTGCTTTGCCCTTCTGAACACCGGCAGGGACCGTGTTTCCTCCTCCAACCGCATGCTGACGACGATCGCCTGCCGGCTCGACGGCGAGACGACCTATGCGCTCGAAGGCTCGATCTTCATTGCCGGTGCCGCCGTGCAGTGGCTGCGCGACGGTCTCGGCATTATCAATCAGGCCTCCGAGGCAGGGGTTCTCGCGACCAAGGCAGACCCCGGCCAGCAGGTCTATATCGTTCCGGCCTTCACCGGCCTAGGCGCACCCTATTGGGATCCGGCCGCGCGCGGCGCGATCTTCGGCCTGACGCGCAACAGCGGCCCGGCGGAATTCGCCCGCGCCGTGCTCGAATCCGTCGCCTATCAGACGCTCGACCTGCTCGTTGCGATGAAGAAGGATTGGGGCGCCAACCAGTTGGAAACGGTATTGCGCGTCGATGGCGGCATGGCGGCTTCGGATTGGACGATGCAGTGCCTGGCCGACATCACCGGAAACCCCGTCGACCGCTCGGCAATCCGCGAGACGACGGCGCTCGGCGCAGCCTGGCTCGCCGGCTCGAAAGCCGGAATCTGGCCCGGCAGACGCGAGTTTGCTCAGGCCTGGGCCTGCGACCGCCGCTTCGACCCTTCGATGGAAGAGACCGAGCGGCAGGCGAAGATCATCGGCTGGAAAAATGCCGTCTCGCGCATGATCTCGGACACCTCGGCGGGGTAGAGACTTCGGCTTTTTCTCACGCGTTGCCGGCAGCTTTCCTGTTGATGAAGCTGAGGGCGAGCACGGCGAAGATCAGCGTGCCGGTGCCGACCTGCTGCCAATAGAAATTCAGATCGGTCAGCAGCAGCCCGTTGGCGACGATGCTGAGCAGCAGCACGCCGAGCACGGTGCCGCCGACATTCGGCCGCCCGAGCGGGCTGAGCGTCGTGCCGATGAAGGTCGCGCCGATGGCATTCAGCAGGAAGGCATTGCCGGAAGAGGGGATGTAGACGGTAACGGTCGCCGTCAGGATCAGGCCGGCGACGGCTGCGATCAAGCCTACGATGATGAAAGTTGCGGCGATATGGGCAGATGCTGCGATGCCGGAATAGCGCACGACGGCCGGCTGGATGCCGATCGACAGGATGACGCGGCCGAAACGCGTACGGGCAAAGACGACCGCGGCCGCCGCTATGATGAGGATCGCGACCGCAAGCGGCACGGGAAAACCGGCGATCGTGCCGTGGCCGAGAAAGCGGAAAGCTTCCGGCACGCCGCTCGGCGGCAGATAGACCGGATTGCCGCCATTGGTCAGCAATTGCTGAATGCTGCGGCCGATGAACAGTGTGCCGAGTGTCGCAAGGAAGGGGGAGACGCCGATCCCTGAGATCAGCAGCGCGTTGAAGGCGCCGACGAGCGCTCCTGCCGCCAGTCCGGCAAGGGCCGCGATTGCCACCGGCTGGCCGGCAAGGACGAGGGAGACGAAGGCGAAGCTTGCAAAATCCATCGCCGTTCCGACGGAGAGATCGATGCCGCCCGAGGAGACGGCGAAGGTCATGGCGATCGAGACGATGGCAAGCAGCGTGAAATTGTTGACGAGGATGCTCTGCAGGTTGGCAAGCGTCAGAAATGTCGGCGTTGCCGCTGAGAGGATGGCGGACACCGCGACGAGTGCGAGGATCAGCCCGTAGCGCACCGCGCCGGCGGCGATAAGGCGCGGCAGACCGGTGACGGTTGATGTCGAAGTCTGGAGCGACATGATCAGGCCTCCTGACGGCGCAACAGGGTGGTCGCGGAGACCACGATGAGAATGAGCAGGCCCTGGACGCCGCTGACCAGCGTGCTCGAAATGTTGAGCAGCTGGAAACCGTTTGTGAGGAAACCGACCAGCAGGGCCGAGAGCAATGTGCCGGTGATCGTGGGAACCAGCCGGCGCGAAAAGACCGAGCCGAGCAGGGCGGTGACGACGACGGGCAACAGCATCTCGCCGGAGCCGGTCGTGCTGCCGCTCAGATAGGAGACGCTCAGGATGCCGGCGATGCCGCCGCATAGGCCGCTGGCGATGAATGCGCCGGCAAGCAGGCGGCGAAGCGGCAGACCGGCGGCGCGTGCCGCATCCGGGAATTCGCCGACGGCATAAAGGCGCAGGCCGAGCGGCGTATATTGGACGACCGCCGTTGCAAGGGCCGTGAAGCCGAGGAGCACATAGGCAAGAACCGGCAGGCCGAAGGGACCGGATGCCGAAAGCGCCGAGAGGAGGGGTGTGGAAGCCGGCAGAACGGTATTCTGGGTCAGCACCAGTTCCAGGCCGGCGACGACGTTCATTACGGCAAGCGTGGCCAGCAACGGCACGATGCCGGCATGGACGACGGCAATGGCATTGACCGCACCGATCAGCGCCCCGGTCGCGACCGCTGCCGAGATCGCCGCCGCATCGCCGTAGCCGAGCTGGGTCAGGCTGGCATAGACGGCGGCGCTGAGGCCCATATTGGCCGCAAGCGACAGGTCGATGCCGCCGGTGACGACATTGGAGCCGCCGGCGATCAGGACGACCGTCAGCCCGATGGCCAGCACGCCCGAGATGGCGGATTGGCCGAGCACGTTGCCGATGTTGCCGACGCTGAGGAAGTAAGGCGCGGTCAGCGAGAAGACGATCAGAATGGCCGCGAAAGCGATGAGCGATCCGAAGCGCAGTGCCGCGGCCGCGATATTGCCGGCCGGCTGGTCAGGCGGTTCTACCGCCGAAAATCCGGAAGGCGCGAATTCTACTTCAGCCGACATGGCGTTTTCCCTTCGACGATCCGGTCGATTCCGCCAGCACGGCGTCCGCCGTGGTCTCCGACGAGATGAATTCCCGCACGACGCGGCCGCGGAAGAGCACGAGGATGCGATCGGTGATGCCGATGAGTTCGGGCAAATCCGAAGACAGCACGATGACGCCGGCGCCCCGCGCCGCAAGCTCGCCGATCAACGTATAGATCTCGACCTTGGAGCCGATATCGACGCCGACGGTGGGCTCGTCGAGGAGATAGACCTCGGAGTGCCGGCTCAGCCACTTCGCGATCGCCACCTTCTGCTGGTTGCCGCCTGAGAGCGTGCGCAGCAGCGCATTGCGTCCGCTGGTCTTCACCTGCAGCCGCGCGATCAGGGCATCGACCTCGCGCTGCTCGCGCCTGCGATCGAGAAAGCCGAAACGCGTGAAGCGGCCGAGGCTGGAAAGGCTGGTATTTTCCGCGACACTGAGGTCGAGCGCCACGCCATGGCGGCGGCGATCTTCCGGCACCAGGGCGATTTCGCGGCCGGCGGCTTGCGTGGGATTGGCGAAACGGGCGGATTTTCCGCTGATCTCGATGCTGCCGGAGGAGGGGGTCTCCAGGCCGAAGAGCGTGCGGACCAGCTCCTTTGCCCCGGAACCGAGCAGGCCGGTGAGACCGAGCACCTCGCCACGGCGAAGCGAGAAGCTGACGTCGCTGTATTTTCCCGATGCCGACAACTGCTCGACCTTGAGGATTTCGTCGCCGAGCGTGACTTCAGCTTTCGGGAACATGTCCTTGATGTCGCGCTCGACCATCAGCCGTGCGATCGCCGAAGCCGAAGTCTCCCTGATCGGCACGGAAGCGACATCAAGTCCGTTGCGCAGCACGGTGACGTGGTCGCAGAGCTCTTCGATTTCGTTCAGGTAATGCGAGATGTAGATGATGGTCACGCCTTCATCGCGCAGGCGGCGGATCAGCCTGAAGAGAATATCGGCCTCGCGGCGGACCAATGCGGCGGTCGGCTCGTCGAAGACGAGCACCTTCGGCTGGTTGAGGAGGGCGCGGGTGATCTGCACGATCTGCTTTTCGGCGGTCGACAATTCACCGATCAGAGCGGTGTTCGGTAAGCGGATATCGAAATAGTCGTTGAGGATTTCGGATGCGCGGCGCTGCATCAGCCGCCGGTCGAGGAACGGCGTGCCCCTTATGCGCGGTTCGCGGCCGAGGAACAGGGCTTCGCCGACGGTGAAGGTCGGCACCAGCAGGCGGTCCTGGTGAATGAAGTGGATGCCGAGCTCTTCGGCGAGATGCGGCGTCAGCCGGTCGAATGCCTGTCCTTCGATTTCGATCCGCCCGTCATCCGGCTGGTGGAGACCGGCCAGCAGCTTGATCAGCGTCGACTTGCCGGCGCCGTTCTGGCCGACGAGGCCGTGGATGGTTCCGCGCCTGACGATCAGCGACGCACCGGCCAGCGCCTGCGCGCCGCCGAAACGTTTGACGATGCCTTCGAAGCGGATGACGTCGTCTCGCGCCGTCACCGGCTGCTTCAGGGGAATGGCCGTCATGCGATCCTTCCGAACGTGATTCCGGCAGTGAACGGTCCGGCATGGCCGGACCGTTCATCGGGCTGCGTCAACCAATGCCGAGTTTCTTGGTGACGTCGCCGACATTGACCTTGTTGGCGAGAAGGGCGGGAACATAGGTCTCGCGGGGCAGCGTCTGGCCGGCCAGCAGCTTGGCGACGTTGCGGATGGCGGTGCGGCCAATTTCGGCCGGCTGCTGGGCGACATCGGCGCCGGCCGGCGAATTGGGGTCGGCGACGAGCTGAAGCACTTCGGGGCTGCCGTCGACGCCATAGGTGCGGATTTCGGTCCGCCCTGCTGCCGTCAGCGCCTGGGTGGCGCCGAGCTGGGGAATGTCCCAGGCCGACCAGATCGCCCTGATCGATCCCTTTTCCGGATATTTGTTGAGGATCGCCGTGATCTGCGTGAAGGCGTCCTGCACCGTGTTCGGGATGACGTCGCGTAGTTCCGGCTGGAGGATCTTCACCTTCGGGAAATATTTGACGACGTTGACCAGTTGGTCGTAGCGGATCGCGCACGGCGTCACGCCATAGAAGCCGTTGAAGACGACGATATTGCCTTCGCCGCCGATATCGGAGACGAGCTGCAGCGCCAGATCCTTGCCGATGCCCCAATTGTCCGACGTGGTGTTGTTGATCGAATTGGTCGAGCCGACGTCGACTGTGAGAACCGGGATGCCGGCATCGCGCGCCTTCTTCAGCCAGGGATCGATGACGCTGAGCGTGCCGAGGATTTGAACGATCGCATCCGGCTTCTGGGCGATCAGCGTCTGAAGCTGCGAGACCAGCTTGCCGTCATTGCGTCCGGCATCGACGGCGATCGGCTCGCCGCCGAGACGCTTCACCTCTTCGATCTGGGCATTGTAAGCCTGCAGGTCGAAGAAGTGATCGGTGCCGGTGGCGCTGATGGCGATGCGCTTGCCTTTCAGCGACAGCTCCCCGTCGGCTGCGAAAACCGGCTTCTGCCCGATCAGCGAAGCGCCGGCGACGGCAGCCCCGGCCGCTACGGACAATTTCAGCAGATCTCGTCTTCCAAGACCGCTTTCGGACTTTTCGATGCTCATGATCACTCTCCAAATGACTATATCTATAAATTAAGTGGACTAAATAGAATGAGGAGAAATGAATTTCCAAAAAGACGATCCTGTAGGAAAAGACTTGATGTAGCTAAGCGCATTCCTGGCTGCCGGTTCCCCGATCCAGCGAGTGAACATGCCATCATCGCCTGTGCCCGGTGGGGGAGGATCGAAGCCCGACTGGAACGGCTATTGAACATTGGCCCAATTGAGACTAAATATAACCTCAAGTGAATTGGAGCCATTGTCATGACGGGATTTGCAGTCGTTGCCGATGTTCTCGGCCTGCCGGCCAGGGAGCCGGCCTCGCGTTCGGCCTTCGGGCTGCTCTCCAGCATCGAAGAGGGATTGCCGGTCAAGGCGCTTGACCGGATGGCGCTGCTTCTGGCGCCAAGCGATGCGCAGTTCAAGTACCGGCTGGTGCCGAAGGCCACCTATGAGCGGCGCAAGTCCAAGCATCGGCTTTCCTCCGACGAGGGCATAAAGCTCGCCCGCCTTGCGCGCGTCTGGGGGCTGGCGCTCGATGTCTGGCAGAGCGAGATCGAGGCGCGCGATTTCCTGTTCCGCCCGCATGCGATGCTGGAGGACAGGCGGCCGATCGACGTCGTCATTCAGAGCGAAATCGGCGGCGAACTCGTTCTCGATATCCTCGGAAGCCTGAAATACGGCAGTGCTGCGTGAGCGCGCAACGCCTGGACCGCACGCTGACATCCGTCCGTATCGGAGATCCTGACGGAACCTATCCGATCTTCGACGCCACCGGTTCGACCATCGCGCCGGGGCGGTGGAACACGGCAGGCAGCCCGATCATTTATACGAGCGAACACTATTCGACGGCGCTTCTCGAAAAGCTCGTGCATGGCAGCGGGCGGCTGCCGCCCAACCAGCATTATGTCACCATCACCATACCGCGCGGGGTCAGCTACGAGGTTTTCTCCGAGCCCGCGCTGCCGGGCTGGGACAGCATGCCGGCCAGCGTTAGCAAGGACTTCGGTGAAGGCTGGTGCCAGGAGAAGCGCAGCGCCATCCTGCTGGTGCCGAGCGTCGCCGCCCGCGTCGACCGCAACGTGCTGATCAACCCGGCGCATCCGGAATTCGCATCGATCACAGCGAGCCTTCACGAGCCCGTCTTCTGGGATCGTCGTCTGTTCGGCATGTGACGCGGCAGCGAGAAATGTTTCCCGCCAGTTCCTCCCTGACGTGGGATTAGGTCTTCTGCCGCGGCGAGCGGGCCATCAGCCTGGCATAGGCGATGGCCGACAGCATGTTGACATGGTTGGCTTTGCCCGTGCCGGCAATGTCGAAGGCGGTGCCGTGATCGACCGATACGCGGTCGATCGGCAGGCCGAGCGAGACATTGACCGCGGTTTCGAAGGCGACGAGCTTGATCGGGATATGGCCCTGGTCGTGATACTGGGCGATGACGAGATCGAAAGCGCCGTTATAGGCGCGGGCAAACACCGTATCGGCCGAGATCGGTCCGACGACGTCGATACCCCTGGCCTGCGCCTGCTCGACGGCGGGCGCCAGGAATTCCATGTCCTCGGTGCCGAACAGGCCGTTTTCGCCGCAATGCGGATTGAGGCCGGCGACGGCGATGCGCGCCGTCTTGCCGAGGCGCAGGAAATGCTTGTGTCCGGCCTCGATGGTTGCCAGCACCCGCTCCGTCCTGGCGCGTGCGATCGCGCCTTTCAGCGAGATATGGGTGGAGACATGGATGGTGTTCAGCCGCTCGGAGGCAAGCAGCATGAAAGAGCTCTTCGAGCCCGTGAGATGCGCGAGAAGCCCGGTGTGGCCGTCATGGTGATGGCCGGCAAGGTTCATCGCCTCCTTGTTGATCGGCGCGGTGACGATGACATCGGCCTGACCCGACATGGCAAGATCGACGGCACGGGTGATATAGCGCACGGAGGCATCGCCCGCGACCGGGCTCACCTTGCCGATCTCGGGCAGGGCCGCGCCGAGCGGGACTTCATCAACGCCAATCCTGTCGTCACGGGATAGATCGGCAGGCGCGAATTTCAGCCCGGTGCCGCTGACGCGGTCGGCCCGCTCCAGCGCTTCGACATTGCCGACGACGACGAAATCGCGGCGCTCTTCGCTCGGAAGCGCCGCCAAGGCCTTGACGATCACTTCCGGGCCGACGCCGGCCGGGTCGCCGAGCGTCACGGCGACTTTCGCATTCCTGTCCATCATCAAAGTCCCTTCTGAAACCGTGCTGCCTAAAAAGCAGCTGCATAAATCGAGCGAATGTCGGCGCGGCTGAGATCGCGCGGATTGTTATCGAGCAGACGGCGAATGGCAAAGGCGTCGTCGGCCATGGCGTCGAGATCGCTTTCCGGCACGCCGAGGCCGGAAAGCTTCATCTCGATGCCGAGCTCGGCGCAAAAAGCATAAGCCGCATCGAAGACCGATGCCGTGTTTTCCGAAGCCTCATAGCCGAGCGCTGCCATCACCGCTTTCGTCTTTTCCGGGGCCGCTGGCGTGTTGAAGGCGAGAACATGCGGGAAGATCAGGGCATTCGCCGCGCCATGCGCCACATGCCAGCGCGTGCCGAGAGGATAGGCGAGGGCATGACCGCCGGCGGTATTGACCGGGCCGAGGCAGAAGCCGCCGTAAAGCGAGGCGAGCGCGAGGCCGGCGCGCGCCTCCGCGTCGTTGCCGTCCTTGACGGCGCGGGCGAGATATCTGCCGACGAGCCGCGTTCCCTCGATCGCATAGATGTCGACCATCGGATGGGCCTTGCGGTTGGTGAAGGCCTCGACGCAATGGGCCATCGCGTCGACGCCTGTTGCGGCCGTTGTGCGCGCCGGCACGCTGAAGGTCAGGGCCGGATCGACGACGGCGATGTCGGCCAGCATATGCAGGCTTTCCACGGCTAGCTTCGCCATCGTCGCGGGATCGGTGACGAGCGCGCGGATGCCGGCCTCGCTGCCGGTGCCCGAGGTCGTCGGCACCTGGGCAAGCCCTACCTTGCGCGGCCCACGCACCTTGTTCGGGCCGACGACCTCATGCAGAGTCTGCTCCGAGCCGGCCAGAACGGCGGCGAGCTTTGCCAGGTCCATGGCGCTGCCCCCGCCGAAGCCGACGATCAGCTCGGCATCGGCGGCGTTGGCCGCCGCCAGCACCTTGTCGAGATTGGCCGTATCCGGCTCGGGCGTGACCTCGGAGAAGACCGCGACCTCGCCCTTCAGCTCCAGCACGTCGATGCGCGAAGCGTTGAAAGCATCCGAGATGACAAGCGTGCGCCGATAGCCTCTTTCGGCAGCCCATTTGCCGAGCTTTCCTGCCGTGCCGATGCCGAATTCGATCTGATGCGGCCGAATTATCGTGATTGGCGAACCCAAGCTGGCCATGACCAGTCCTCCCTGCAGGATCTTGCGGCAACAGTGTCGCTCTCTTTAATGTAAAGTTGTAATGTCAAAGTCAAGCGGGCATTGTTGAGAGCTGGAAATTTTGTCGTCCGATATGCGATGGACCAGATTTAGATAAGCCAAAAATTCTGGTATTTTATAATAAAATTAAATAGTTGAACGGCGATCGCCAGTGGCGGGCGGCAAAAGCTCGTACTGATGACAAGCCTGTCAAGCCTGTTGTCAATTTCTGGCCGTTCAGTTGGTCGAAGCGATCGGGCCTGCGTCCTTTCGGGCTCGAAGGGACGCAGATTTACAACAGGCCGGCCACCGCCTTGCTCACGGCAGGGATTGCGGGGCGAGGCGCACATATTTGATGGCTCGCCGATAGTAGGTGTAGGCGACATGGAGCGTGCCGTCGCTGCCTTGGATGATCGAGGGATAGGAGAATTCGCGGTTCAGCGAATCCTTCGAATTGTTGCTGAGGCAGAAACCGTCGCCGGTATCGAGATCCATGCGATGCGGGAAGCTCTTGCCGCCATCCCTCGATATCGCAAGGCTCAGCGGCGCACGCGGAACGCCCCAGACCGCCTTGCGGCCGGTATCGGCAACAGCAGCGGTGGCCGTCTCTCCAGCCTCGTCGCCCTCGATTTCGTCATAGAGAGACTGGCGCCGCGCATCGGACATGGCTGCATTCGAATGATTGTAAACCATTGCAATCCCTCCATCATTCAGGACTGTCGCCTGGACGGAGGAATTGTTGTTCGGAAGGTCCGCAGGCTCGGGCGCGCTCCACGTCCTGCCGCCGTCGCTCGATCGGCTGGAAAGAATGTTTTCGGCGAAACGGTTGCGGTAGAAGGCGACCATCTCGTCGCCGCCGAGCGGCAGGATGTTCATGTGCACGGCGCCGATACTGTTCGGAATGTCGTGCATCTGCCAGCTCGCACCGCCGTCGCGCGAGATCAGCACCGCTGCCGTATCGGCGTCGCCGCTCCAGCGCCGTCCGTCAAGGCCGACGCAGCGGAAGACCGGAAGCAGCCACTCGCTTTTGCCGTTCACGACGATCTGCTGGCGAACGAATGTGCCGGGGCTGTCGCAGAGGAGCCGGACCGGGCCGAACGTCCGGCCGCCATCCTCGGATATCCGGCATTTGACAACGGAACCGTCCTGGTTGCCCGAGGTCTGCGAGGTATAGAGCAGCCATGTCTTTCCGTCAGGAGCGTTGAAAATCAATGGGTTCTGCTCGGATTTCTCCGGATCGTCGCTCATCTTCTCCGGCTCGGACCAGCGATTGGAGCCCGGCGCCAGCCGCGACATGTAAATCGAGATATCGCCCATGCCCTCCATCGTGCCGCCGAACCAGACGCAGGTGAGCGTGCCGTCGGGCAGAAAAGCGAGATTTGCCGCGTGGTTCTGAATGCAGGGCGAGGGCAGATAGGCATCCGCGCGGCCTTTGAAGGAGGGATGAGGAGCGATGATCCCGGTCATCAGGGCGGGAACGGCTTCGGGGGGCAGGCCGGTAAAGCTCATGGCGGGTCTCCTCAGGGCAGCTTGGCGTAGCTTTCGGCGAGTGCGGCATAATCCGCTTCGCTGAGCGGCATCAGCGGTGCGCGCGTGCGCTTCCAGGCGGAGTTGCCTGTTTTCAGCCCGACCATTGCCTTGATCGTCGGGATCTGGACGTAAGAGTTGGAAAGCGTGCGATAGGCGTTGATCCGCGCCTGCGCCGCCTCGACGTCGCCGGCGCGGCCCTCGTCATGGACGTGGTCGTAGACGGTGCGCAGCGAATCCGCCACGAGATTGGAGGTCGCCGTGATGCAGCCCGCACCTCCGGCCTTCAAGAGCGGCAGCAGCAGCGGATCGGCGCCCGCCAGCACGGAGAAGCCGGGATAGGCTGATATAATCGCCTGCATGTTGTTGAAATCGCCGGCAGATTCCTTGATGCCCACGACGGTTTCCGGGAAGGCGGCAATCAGCCGGCCGATCAGCGGAATGGAGAGCGGCACGCCTGAGACCTGCGGGATATGGTAGAGGATGACCTGCAGGCGCGTATCGGCGACCTTCTCCAGCACCTGCGAATAGGCGGCGAAGAGACCGTCGTCGGAAACGCCCTTGTAGTAGAAGGGCGGGAGCATCACCACCTTGGTGACGCCGAGCGACAGCGCGTGCCGGGTCAGTTCCACGGTTTCGGGAATGGCGACGACGCCCGTACCCGGAAGAAGCTTGCCGGCAGGAATGCCGGCCTCCAGCGCCGCTTCCAGAATGGCGCGGCGTTCGGCTCCGGAGAAGGAGTTGGCCTCGCCGGTCGTGCCGAGCAGGGCCACGCCATGGCAGCCCTCGGCCAGCAGCCGACGGCAATGATCGGTGAAAAGAGCGAGATCCGGCGTGTTATCTGCGGTCAGCGGCGTAGCGGCCGCGCTGAAAACGCCTGTAATCCTGTGATGGCTCATTCCGCCCTCCCTTAGGCGCGCTCCGCCGTGCCGGCTGCGCAGAAAAATTGTCGTTCGTCTGTGGCGATGAGTGCAAAGAACTTTTCCATCGTGACGCTTTTGTCAAGAAGACAAAATGGATTAATACGAGAGCGAAAATTTATCTGATTGTAATTATTACATTATTTCAAACTCAAAATTTTCAACGGGTCAAAACTGCGATTTTTTGTTGACATATTTACAATAACGAGAGAACCATAGGCGACGGATTGTGCTGCGCCCGGCAGGCGCAGGGAGAACGCTGCCGAATTCACCGTGGGAGGGAATGCCATGTCTTTTGATCAATCTGACAAAACCAATATTTCACGTCGCAACGCGCTGAAGCTCGGCCTTGCGGCCGGCGTCGGCCTCACCGTGTTCGGTATGAATGCGCGCATCGTGCTGGCCGATGAAGGCCAGGTGCTGAAGGTCGCGCATCCGGCCTTCGATCAGGACTGGTCGCCGCTGCGCGGCGGCGGCAGGACCTTCCGCTGGAATTCCATCTGGTGGGCCGCGCCGATGTATTTCGACAGCGAAGGCAATATCAAGCCTTACGTCTTCACCAGTTGGGAATCGGCCGACAACACCGTCTGGACCTTCAAGATCGACCCCAAGGCCGTCTTCTCCGACGGCAGCAAGATCACCGCCGCCGACGTCAAGGGATCGTGGGAAGTCGCCTCGATGCCGAACACCAAGAGCCAGCGCGCCGACCAGGTGCTGAGCAAGGTCAAGGGCTACGCCGAAATCGCCGCCGGCTCCGGCAACGAGCTGATCGGTGTTGCGACGCCCGACGAGGGGACCGTCGTTGTGACGCTCGCCGCCGCCGATCCGATCTTCTTCATGCGCCTGGCAAACCACATCGCGCCGATCACCAAGGCGTCGCAGTCGCGCGGCAGCGATGGCGAGGAGATCATCGACTGGTACAAGCCGGACAGCAAGCCGGTCTTTTCAGGCCCGTTCAAGCTGACGAGCATCGATATCGATGCCGGCAAGATCACATTCGAGCCGAACGAGAACTTCTTTGGGCCGAAGCCGAAGCTGGCCCGCATCGACATCACCTCGATCGAGGACAATGTCACCGCGACGTCGCTGATCAAATCCGGCGAGTTCAACGCCCATACCGAGCTCGTCACCTCGACGATCATTCAGGATCTCGGCCCGGAATTCTCGGCCGGCCCGCTGATCCCGACCAGCCAGCACTTCTGGTTCAACATCTCCCGCGCGCCGATGGACGATCCGAAGGTGCGCCAGGCGCTGATCATGGCGGTCGATCGCGACGGCCTGTTCAAGGCCTCCTATCCCGATGGGCCGCACAAGAAGGCCGATCAGATCCTCAATTCCGTTCCCGGCGCCGACAATTCCGGATTCGAGGCCTTTCCCTATGATCCGGCGGCCGCCAAGAAGCTGCTTGCCGAATCGAGCTATGGCGGGCCGGAGCGCCTGCCGAAGATCCTGTTCGTCGGCATTTCGGCGCCGGCCATTCAAGCCGCCGCCCAATTCATCGCCGAGCAGTGGCGCCAGAATCTCGGCATCACGGCCGTCGACATGAAACCGCAGCAGGATGCCTATGCCGGTCCGGATCAGAACTCGGTCCAGATCTTCCGCGACGACGTCGGCACCCGCGTTCCCGATGCGGTCTCTTATCTCACAGGCAGCATCGCCTCGACTTCGTCGAACGCGCAGAACAAGCTCGGCGGATACAAGAACGATAAGGTCGACAGCGCCCTTGCCGAAGCGGCGACCAAGGCGGCGGACGATCCGCAGCGCATCGCTCTCGCCCAGGAGGCCCAGAAGGCCTTCCGCGAGGATTGGGCCTTCATTCCATGGTATTCTCAGGCGATGTCGCGCTGGGCCACCAAGGAGGTCAAGGGCATGGAGAAGAACCTCGATTGGCAGATCGCCGAGCCCTGGAACATCTCCATCGGCTGATCCGGAACAATAGTCTCCTGGCAATAAGCGCGCGAAGGCCGCAGGGCCTTCGCGCAAGTTTCAAGAAGAAGAGATGCGATCCGCCAGGCTTCCGCCAAGGGCGGGAACGCATCGTAAAACAGGTGGGAGGTGGCCTTGCTGCGCTACGTGCTAACCCGGTTCGCCATCTGGATTCCGTCCGTTCTCGTGGTGATGCTGGCCGTCTATGCGCTGGCTTTCTACGGCGCCGGCGATCCGATCAAGCTCATCTTCCTGCGCGCGCCGGGCGACGTCGCCTATAATCCGCAGCGCATCGAGGCGATCCGTGAAAGCGCGGGCCTCAACAGACCCTTCATCGAGCAGTTCGGCCTCTACATCTGGAATCTGCTGCACGGTCAGTTCGGCAATTCGCTGACCTCGGGCCGCGCCGTCTGGGCGATGGTCTCGGCTGCCGCTCCCGTCTCGTTCCAGCTTGCCCTCTGTTCCATCATCCTGACGGCCGTCGTCGCGATCCCGCTCGGCATGATCGCCGCGCTGAACCAGAATTCGCGCCTGGACTACGCCATTCTGGGCTCCGCGCTGTTTCTCTGGGCGATCCCGGCCTATGTCGCCGGGCCGTTGCTGATGGTCGGCCTCATCGTGCTGCTGCCCGGCGCGAGCGTGCCTTATGGCTGGGGCGGCATCCTCGATGTCCGCATCCTCTTGCCGCTGCTCGTGCTTTCCTTCCAGCCGATCGCGCTGATCGTGCGCCAGACCCGCGCCGCTGTCATCGAGGTGCTGTCGGAGGATTTCGTCCGGACCGCCCGCGCCAAGGGTGTGCCCGAGATCGTCGTGGCGCTGCGCCATATCCTGCGTCCGGTCCTGACGCCAGTCGTCACGCAGCTCGGCCTGATCATGATCACCATCGTCAACGGCGCCATCTTCGTCGAGCTCGTCTTCGGCCTGCCGGGTCTCGGCCGGTTGACGGTGCAGGCGCTGATCAATTCCGATTATCCGGTCATCCTGGCGATCACGCTGATCGGATCGTTCCTGGTGATGGTGTCGAACCTGCTGGTGGACGTTCTCTATCCGCTGCTCGATCCCCGCGCCAACGATTCAAGAAGGAGCCGCTGACCATGTCCGCCATCCCTCTTTCCACTACCGAAACCGTCGAGGAGCCGCCGGTCAGCCTGTGGCGCGACGCCTGGCATCGGCTGCGCCGCAACAAGCTCGCCGTCTTCGGCCTCGTCGTCGTCCTGATCCTGGCGTTCACGGCGATCTTCGGGCCATACCTCACACCCTATGATTATCTCAGCCAGGACCTCAACGCCCGCAACGCGCTGCCGTCGATGAACCATCTGTTCGGGACCGACGATCTCGGCCGCGACGTTTTCAGCCGTGTGGTCTTCGGTACGCGGACCGCCTTCCTCGTCGCCGTCATCGTCACCTTCTTCGCCGTGCTGATCGGCCTGACGCTCGGCGCGGTGGCCGGTTTCTTCGGCAATCCTTTCGATCGTGCCATCATGTGGCTGACCGATGTCACTATGTCGGTTCCGAACCTGCTGCTCGTCGTCGTCATCAATGCTTCGCTGAAATCGCCGATCACCCGATGGATGGAGGCGCGCTACCTCGAGACCCTCAATCCCTTCTACCGCCAGACCATATGGGTGGATTTCATCCTCGTCTTCGGGTCGATGGCGCTGATCTCCTGGCCGCCCTATGCCCGTCTCGTGCGCGCCCAGGTGCTGTCGATCCGCAGCCGGCCCTATATTACCGCGGCACAGGCGCTCGGCTTGTCGAACTGGGTCATCATCAAACGTTATGTCGTGCCGAATGCGCTTGGTCCGCTGATCGTCTCGGTCAGCGCCGGTCTCGGTACGGCGATGGTCCTGGAAAGCGCCTTCAGCTTCTTGGGTGTCGGGGTCAATCCGCCGACGCCGAGCTGGGGCAACATGATCTCGGACGGCCTTCGCGTCTGGCAGCATTATCCGCATCTCCTTGCCGCTCCGGCGGCCGTGCTCGGCCTTGCCTCGGTTGCCTTCAGCTTCCTCGGCGACGGCCTCAACGACGCGCTCAATCCGCGGGGCAGCAAATGATGGATACGAAAAGCACAGAACGCCTGCTCGATGTCAGGGGCCTCACCGTCGAGATCGACGGCCGCAATGGTCCCGCCGTCGTCGTCGATGGCATCGATCTGCATGTCGATAAAGGCGAAACCCTCGGCGTCGTCGGCGAGTCCGGCTGCGGCAAGAGCCTCACCATGCTGAGCCTGATGCGGCTCCTGCCGAACAAGATCAAAGTCGCCAAGGGATCGGCGACCTTCGACGGCCGCGACCTGCAGACGATGTCGAACGCCGAGCTGCGCAAGGTGCGCGGCGGCGATATCGGCTTCGTCTTCCAGGACCCGATGACCTCGCTCAATCCCGTCATGCGCGTCGGCGACCAGATCTGCGAGCCGCTGATCTATCACCGCCGAATGAAGAAGGCCGAAGCCCGCGCCCGCGCCGTCGAACTGCTGCGCCTCGTCGGCATTCCCGGGCCGGAAGAGCGCCTGCAGGCTTTTCCGCATGAACTATCGGGCGGTATGCGCCAGCGCGTGATGATCGCGATCGGCCTTGCCTGCAACCCCAAGCTCCTGATCGCCGACGAGCCGACGACGGCGCTCGACGTCACGATCCAGGCCCAGATCGTCGATCTGGTGAAGGATCTCAGAGCCAAGCTCGGCATGTCCGTCGTGTGGATCACCCACGACCTCGCGCTGATCGCCGGTCTCGTCGATCGCGTCGCCGTGCTCTATGCCGGCACCGTCGTGGAAGATGCGCCGGTGGACGAGCTCTATGCTCGTCCCAGCCATCCCTATACGCGCGGCCTGCTTTCCTCGATCCCGAAACTGTCGGACCCGCCGGCAAGCCGGCTGAGCTCGATCGGCGGCACGCCGCCGGAGCCCGGCCGCCGGCCGAAGGGCTGCCCCTTTGCGCCGCGCTGTCCGCTCGCCGAGGCGGTCTGTCACGAGAAAGTGCCGCAGCTCGAACCGCTCGCCGGCAGCGGCAAGCATCGCGCCGCCTGTTTCGTCGTCCAGAGAATGCAGGAGGCCGCGTGATGGCTGCTCAACCGCTGCTCAAGGTCGAAAACCTGGTTAAGCATTTCCACGTCAAGCTCGGCGCTTTCGGCGAGCGTTCGGCGACGGTCTATGCGCTCGACAATGTCGATCTCGACATCATGGAAGGCGAGACGCTGAGCCTCGTCGGCGAATCCGGCTGCGGCAAGTCGACGACCGGTTTCACCATTCTCAACCTCTACAAGGCGACCAGCGGCAGGGTGGTTTATAAGGGCCAGGACCTTGCCACGCTCGATGAGAAGCAGATGCGGCCTTTCCGCCGCGACCTGCAGATCGTCTTCCAGGACCCGTATTCGACGCTCAATCCGCGCATGACGGTGGGCGAGGCGATCGGCGAGCCGATGCTCTTTCATAAGCTCTGCGTGAAGGCCGAGCTGAAGGAGAGGGTGGCGACGCTGCTGACCGATGTCGGCCTGCCCACACGCTTTGCCCAGCGTTACCCGCACGAGCTTTCCGGCGGCCAGCGCCAGCGCGTCGTCATCGCCCGGGCGCTGGCTTGCCAGCCGAAATTCATCGTCTGCGACGAAGCGATTTCCGCGCTCGACGTGTCGATCCAGGCGCAGATCATCAACCTCCTGCTCGATCTGCAGGAGAAATACGGGCTAACCTACCTCTTCATCGCCCATGATCTCGCGGTCGTGCGCCACATCAGCACCCGCGTCGGCGTCATGTATCTCGGGCGGCTTGCCGAACTGGTGACCCGCGAGGAGCTCTTCGACAATCCGCTGCATCCCTATACCAAGGCGCTGCTGTCGGCCGTTCCGGAGACCGATCCGGAAGGTGAGCGCACCCGCCAGCGCCAGATCCTGCAGGGCGACGTGCCGAGCCCGCTGAACCCGCCTTCGGGCTGCCGTTTCCACACGCGCTGCCCGATCGCGATGGACGTCTGCAGCAAGGTTATTCCCGCCTGGAAGGAAGCGAGACCCGGCCATCTCGTCGCCTGCCACGCCGTCAATACAGAGCAGATCGCATGACGTTGAAGGCCGCCATTATCGCCGACGATCTGACGGGCGCACTCGATACCGGTACGCCCTTCGTTGCGGCCGGCCTTTCGGTTGCGGTCGCGGTCGACGTCGGGGCGGCGCAGGATGCGATCGCAACCGGCTGCGATGTCGTCGTCGTCAACACTGCCTCGCGCGCGCTTGGCAAACGCGAAGCCGTCGAAGCGGTCCGTACGGCGACCGAGGTGCTTTGCGGCGAGAAGCCGTTGGTCGTGATGAAGAAGATAGATTCCCGGCTGAAGGGCAATGTCGCGGCGGAAAGCCTGGCGCTCGTCGAGGCGCTCGGCCTGAAAACCATCCTGGTGGCGCCCGCCATTCCCGATCAGGAGCGCGTGACCTACCGGGGCTGCGTCGTCGGGCGCGGGGTTCCCAAGCCATTGCCGATCGCCGATCTGTTCGGTCGCGGTGGCGATAATGTCGTCGTTGCCGATGCGGAGGACGATCTTGACCTCGACCAGATCGTCGACGGTCACGACTGGACGAGAACGCTTGCGGTCGGTGCGCGCGGCCTCGGCGCGGCATTTGCCCGCCGGCTTGGCGAAGCGGGGCAGCCTGCCATGGAGTTTGCGGCAAGCCCGCGCACGCTGTTTGCCTTCGGCTCGCGCGACCCGATCACCGCCGTCCAGATGAACCGGCTCGAAGCTTCGGGTGCCCTGCGCATGGTGGTGGACGCCCCGATCGGCGAGATCGGATGCGGGGAGGGGCTGGCGCTGCCGGTCCTCCTTCGCTGCACCGGCGATATGACGGCCGATGCGGGCCTCGTCGCCAGCCGCTTTGCGGCAGGTGTCAAAGCGGTCATCGACGACACAGGGCCCGATATGCTGATGGTTGGTGGCGGCGATACCGCCCTTGCCGTGTTTCAGGCGCTTGGCGTCAGGGTGCTGGCGCCGAAGGGCGAGATCGAGGCCGGTGTTCCGTGGTTTGATGTCACGGCCGGCGACGGGCGGCAATTTCGGTGCGCCGTCAAGTCGGGGGGCTTCGGCAAGCCCGATAGTTTGCTAAGACTGGTTCCTCGGAATCAGGCGGCATAGTAGAATACCGTCGGGGAGAATGACGTGGTTGAAGCGAATGGCGAATCTTTGAACGCGGAAGCCGGCCCGCCGGGCAAGCCCGAACGCGGCAAGGCCGTCAAGCTGGTCGATCGTGTCTTCGACCAGCTGCTGGAGCGCATCCGCGGCGGAAACTACCCGCCGGATTCACGCCTTCCCGGCGAACATGAACTCGCCTCGATGCTGGGTGTTTCGAGACCGATCGTGCGTGATGCGCTGGCGCGCCTGCGCGACCAGGGCATGGTCTATGCCCGCCAAGGCGCCGGCACCTTCGTCAGCGCGCATGGATCGCCGACCACGCAGCTCGCCTATTCGCCCGTCAAAACCATTGCCGATATCCAGCGCTGCTACGAATTCCGCCTGACGATCGAGCCGGCCGCCGCCTATTTCGCCGCCAAGCGCCGCAATGAGCAGGCCATCCAGAAGATCGCCAATGCGCTGGCGGATCTGCGCGAGGCGACCAGCCATCAGCTTCACCGCGCCGATGCCGATTTCACCTTCCACCGCGCGGTGACGGAAGCCGCCAACAATCATTACTACACAGCTTCGATCGATGCGCTGAAAGCCCATATCGCTGTCGGCATGCATCTCCACGGCCTCTCGCTGCTCGGTCCCCGCCAGGGGCTGGAGCAGGTCTATGAGGAGCATAACGCCATCTACAAGGCGATCGCCGACGGCCGGGCCGACGATGCGCAAAGGCTGATGAAGGCGCATCTCGAAGGCTCCCGTGACCGTCTGTTCGAGGGCAGGGTGCTCGACCTGTCGTTCTGAAACGCGTCGCTCGACCGTTAGATTGGGCTGTTTCTGAGCCGACCCCATGACGGGTCCCATTCGACATCTTCGACAAGCTCGACGAAGACGGGGTTGCGGCTGTTGCCTCGGTGGGATTCGGCCAGTTTGAACGCCGCTTCGGGCTCCATCTCCTCGCCGGGAAATATCCTGTCGTTCCGGTCCGTATCCGCGACGTTGCGAACATATCCCCTGACATGGCTGCCCGAGCGATAGAGTTTGACGACCAGCGAACCGGCAGGGACGGCGGCTTGGGCATACCTGATATATTCGGCGACATCCGCCGCCGGATTGTCCGCATCGTCACCCGCTCTATACCAGTGTGCGAGGTCCTGACCTTCCGGACGGCCCTCGCTTTCCCACATCTGGTAGGCGCGAATCCTTCGCGTCTCGTCGTCGATCATCGTTGTTTCCGCCCACCGCTCACTTGTTCAGCTCCTCGGCCATCTGGAGATGATGCTCCAGAGCCGGACGCGTGGCTGCGGCCCATGCCTTCAGCTCGGGATTGTCGCCTTCGTCGCCGTAGCGCTTGAAGAGATCGACCGCGTCTTCATGCGCCGATTCCTGATCCGAGTGATACTGCTTGTTGAAATCGTCTCCCTGCAGGCCGTTCAGCTTGTCGAGCATGCTCTGCTGCTCCGCTGTCATGGCGCTTGGAAGCGTTGCTTTGACCTTGCCGTTCGAGACCAGTGCCTTGAGTTCATCGCTGGTTTTCTGATGATCGGTCACCATCTGCTGCGCGAAGGCCTTGGTCGCATCGTCACCTCGCTCGGCAGCGAGCTTGCTTGAGGCGATTTCGAACATGTCGCTGGCGGCTGCTTCCTTGACGAAATCCTCGGTTTTCGGCGGGACGCCGATCAGGGAATTGACCCCCGACTTTTCGGCTGCGGATTGTGCGAAGGCGGGAACGGCAAGCGAGAGGGCGAGTGAAGCAATGACAAGGTGTTTCATCGGAATCTCCTCTGTTGATGATCCGCCGAACTTTCGGGAAAGCGGAGAGTTCCCGTGCCTCCGCTTCGATATTCGTTCGGCCTCGCCTGGCATAGCCGACCAATGGTCAGCCGGGTTTCTGCTTCTTGATGATGCTGATGGCGCCGCTCACTTCGAGGATTGCAAATTTTATCTCCGCCACGCTCTCGATACCTTCCTGGCTTCGAGCCGCTTCCATGACGTCTTCCTTCTGCAGCCGGGCTCCTTTGAGCGCGCGCTCGTCATAGGCGCCGTCCGTCACGAGGACTGTGGGAACGCCGTCGATGACGTGAGCGGCGCGGGGCCACCATCTCTTGACGTAGGAGAGGCCGATGTCGGTGGTGAACAGCGTGAGGATCAGGATGATGGAGTTGGTGATCGAGAAGTCGTCCCCGAGCATCGCCTGCTGCGTGGTTTCGGAAATCACCAGCACGATGACCAGGTCGAAGGGTGTCATCTGAGCCAGCGTCCGTCTGCCCGACAGACGGATGATCACAAGCAGCGTGAAATAGATTGTCAGTCCGCGAAATACAGCATCCACGGTGACGTCCTCACGGAAAGATGAAAGTCGACTGCGCGCGGGTGTCCGCCCCGATGCCGATGGTGGCGCGACGCGGGCCGGCAAGTTCCGTCTGCAGGCGGAATACGATCTGCGTCGGCCCTGCCGGGTCGGCGGGGAACATGTAGCCTATCCGACCGTCCCGCGCGAAGGTCGCCTTTTGAGGCGGGTCGACGCTCTGAATGGAAAACGTCTGAAGAAAGGCCGCGTCGATCGTGAAAATCCTGTCTTCGGACGACGGCCCGAAGTTCACGACCATATGCTCAGGAGCGTTCCAGCGGGAGATGGTGGGGAAATCCACGGATCCGCCCGGCAATACCAGCGTTTGGCGTGAGAACGGCCCGCCCCTTCCGAGCAGACCCAATAAACAGGCCAGCAGAAGCAGCGTGAAGACGATCCAGGAAATACGTTGAATTGCCCAGAATCTCTGCTGGAACTCGGTGGAGTCGATCATGCCTTCCGGCAGTGCGGGCTTGCGTATTTTTCCCAATGCGCCCTCCCTATGCGTTCCGCATAGAACCTGCGGCGGACGCAAAAGTTCCCGGGACCAAGGAGCGGCCGCCTTCAAGCCGATGCGCTAGAAACCATAGGGAAAAGTTTCCCGGTCACCGGTGTCCGGCTCCGGCGGCCCGAGCGGCGAAAGCGCGCGGGTTTCATCGAACCAGAGGAAGGCATCATATTGCCGTGACAGCGACGTCGGCATGTAATGGCTCAGCCGCTCCGTGTCCGGCCGGTAGATGACGCCGATGAAGCGCTGAAGCCGCTGTTCGACAAGACGGGCGTGCAGTTCCTCGCTGGCTTTGAAATCGAGGAGAAATCGCGGCTTTTCGGAGTCGTGACACAGCCGCTCGCAACTTTCCGGCAGCGATGGATTGACCTGCTTCGTCTCGGCTTGACCGTCCCAGTCGCTTGCGGCGATCACTGCGCCGGAATGCGTTCCCAGTCCAATGAGGCTGGTCATTCCATCGAAACGCTGCCGACACAGCTGGCCGAGATTGAGTTCGTCGCGGGCGGCCGCCATGTCGGTATAGCGGGCGTCGCCGATATGGGAATTATGAGCCCATATGATGATCTTCGCTGCCGGTCCGTGAAACTCGAGCAGATGTTCGATCGTATCGGCCATATAGGTGTCGCGGAGATTCCAGGCTTGGGAACCGCCGTAATACATGACGCGGTAATAGCGCTCGGCTGCGGCGAGCAGCCTTGCCGATTGGGCGGCATTCAGAAAATCGTCGCCATCGGAGGCCGAGTCATCGAGAGACCGCGCCAGGAGTTCGGTGCATTGCTTCAGCACGGCCTCCTCGCATGATCTGTAGGCGTCGGTGAGGACGGCTCTGCCGTAAGTCGCCGGATCGCTCTGCCAGGGGCTGAGGCAGCCGTAGCGTTCCCGGGCGGTCGCCGCCGTCTCCGGGCTGACGCTTTCGAGATAGTCGAGCACGGAGCGGATCGATCCCGACATGTTGTAAAGATCCAGGCCGTAGAACCGTACCGGATCTTTCTGCAAAGTCTTTCGAGGCCGGTTTTCCTCCTTCATCCAGCCGGCGAAGCTGGAAAATTCCAGATTGCGCCACATCCACCTGGGAAATCGGCTGAATGGCTCGCCGCCCTTCGGCGCTTGGCCGTTTATCCATCGGTCGATCGCCGCGGCATCAGGCCAATCTGCTTCGACCGCGATCAGATTGAAGCCGTGATGCGCGATCAGGTGGCGGCTGATAGCGGCGCGGGCCTCGTAAAACTCTGCTGTGCCATGCGTGGATTCGCCGAGCAGAACGATGCGGCTTTCGGCAAACCGGTCGAAAAGGGCTGCAAAGCTCTTGTCATCAAGCGATGAGAATTCTTCCGCCGCATCCGCGATGAACGCAGCGGGCGCCTCTTCCGCAGGCGATGACGGGGCCGTCGCCGTATACATCGGATGTGCGGCGGTCCAGGCGTCTTCCCCGATCAGGGGAACGAACAGGACGCCGCCGAGATCTTCCTCCTCGAAGACGGCGGCTCCGGTCCGTGTGATCCGTTTCAGACGCTGCGCGTCGCCGCGGCCGACGGGAATGATCAGCCGTCCTCCGAAGTCCAGCTGCTCTTTCAAGGCAAGTGGGACCTCGGGCGCGCCGGCGGAAACGATAATCGCATCGAAGGGAGCGGCTTTCGGCCAACCCTTGCTGCCGTCGCCGACACGAACGTCGATGTTGGAGTATCCGAGCCTCTCGAACCGCTCCCTGGCCTGCAGCGCCAGCCGCTCATGGCGCTCGACGGAGTAGACGTGCCTGGCGATGCGGCTGATGAGGGCCGAGGCATAGCCGGAACCGGTTCCGACCTCGAGCACCTTGTCGCCGGCATTAAGGCCGGCCTTTTCGAGCATCAGGGCGACGATGAACGGCTGCGAAATGGTCTGGCCGTCGCCGATCGACAGCGGCGCATCCTCATAGGCGAATTCCTCGAAGCCGGGGTCGACGAAGCTTTCGCGCGGTACCGTGCGCATCGCCTGAACGACACTCCGATCGCCGATACCGCGGCGTGTCAGCTGTTGTTCCACCATACGATCCCGGGCGCGCGTCATATCCATGGATCAACTCCTCGGTCGATCGCAATTTCGGGGAGTGAGAAGAAAGCAAAACACCCGGACGCCCGAAGAGTTCCTGGGGAGAGCGGTTCGCCAGCAGCGCGCCTCCCTGGATATTATATGTCCTCACCTGCCAGAGGCTTGTTCCGGTCGCAACGTCTTGCCGGATGCCGCATCAAAAAGATGAAGCTTCTCCGGCCGAGGGGCGATCGTCACGGCCTGCCCGGGGTCAAAATCGTGGCGTTCCGAGAACACCGCGACCAGCTCGCCCGGCCCGTAGCGCAGGAACACCATCGTTTCATGGCCGGTGGGCTCGGTGACGTTCACCGTCGTCTTCAGCCCGCTTTCGCTGAGCGACAGGTGTTCAGGCCGCATGCCGAGCAGCACGGCCTGGCCGTCGGCGGCTTCCGGCGTGAAACCGAGGGCAATCTCGTCGCCGGCCTCGGTGACGAAGATCGCGCCGTCGGCCTTGTAGCGGCCTTTCAGCAGGTTCATCGACGGCGAGCCGATGAAGGTTGCGACGAAGGTGTTGCCGGGGCGGTCGTAGAGTTCCAGCGGTGTGCCGATCTGTTCGACCTTGCCGCCCTGCATCACCACGATCTTGTCGGCCATGGTCATCGCTTCGACCTGGTCGTGGGTGACATAGATGGTCGTGGTCTTCAGCCGCTGGTGCAGTTCCTTAATTTCCTTGCGCATCTGCACGCGCAGCTTGGCGTCGAGGTTCGAAAGCGGCTCGTCGAACAGGAACACCTGCGGCGACCTGACGATGGCTCGGCCCATCGCCACGCGCTGGCGCTGACCGCCCGAAAGCTGGCGCGGATAGCGGTCCAAATAGGGCACGAGGTCGAGCGTTTCGGCCGCCGCCTGCAGGCGCTGCTTGATGAGATCGGCCGGCTGCTTCTGCAGGCGCAGCGCGAAGACCATGTTTTCGGCGACGGTCTTGTGCGGATAGAGCGCATAGCTCTGGAAGACCATCGCGATGTCGCGGTCCTTCGGCGGCAGGTTGTTGACGACCTTCCCGCCGATCGAAATGGTGCCGCCGGTGATGCTTTCCAGCCCCGCGACCATGCGCAACAGGGTGGATTTGCCGCAGCCGGACGGGCCGACGAGCACGACGAATTCGCCGTCGCGAATGTCTATATCCACGCCATGCAGGACATTGACGGCGCCGTAAGCCTTGCGCGCCCCTGAAATATCGACCTCAGCCATGTGCCTCCCGCTTGCTGTCCAGCGCTCCCGGGCAGCCCCGGAAGCATGCATGCCTTGCCGCGTATTCCAGAGCATCCGGCCGGCAAAACCGTCCTCTGCGCCTGCCCGAAAACACCCGTCAATCGTCCTCCGTGAAACGTTTCATTTCTTGTTGACTTTTTCAGCGCGCCGTCTGATCCTCCGTCGCGAGACCGGGAGGAAGCGGTTTCAAGCAAGATATGAAACGTTTCATTTCTTGCTTACCAGATAGTTCTGCACCAAGCCAGTCTTAAAATCGGACTGGAGCCGGCCCGTCAGATCGGCTGCCGGCAGCGCTAGGAAACGTGGAGGAGGAAGACATGAAAGTCGAAATATACGATGCACTGATGCGCCGTCAGGCAAGCCGCCGCGACGTTTTGCGCGGAACGGCGAGTGCCGCGGCCCTGCTCGGTCTGTCCGGCGCGATGGGCGGCATTCCCGGCATGGCATTTGCCGCCGATGACGTGCGCGCCCAGATCCTGCAGATCCCGGGCGTCGGCAAGGGCTCGCCGACGGATGCGGACTGGCAGAAGGTCGGCGAGCTCTGCCTCGGCCCGACCAAGGCCAATGTCAAGCAAGGCGAGTTCGCGGGCGTCGAGCTGACTTTCATGGGGCTCAACAACCAGAATCTGCATAACTTCCTGTTCCGCGGTTTCCTGAAGCCGTGGGAAGCCTATACGGGCGCCAAGATCAACTGGATCGACCTTGCTCAGGCCGATTACAACGCCCGCCTTCAGCAGTCGATCGCGACCGGCACGGTCGATTTCGACATTCTAGAAATGGGCGCGCCCTTCGAAGGCGACACCGCCGGGCGCGGGCTTCTGGACGAGATGCCCGACTGGGCTGCAAAGCAGATCGAAGCCGACGACCTGGTGAGCTACCTCAAGCCGCCGGTCGGCACCTGGGACGGCAAGACCTATCGCGTCACGATCGACGGCGACTGCCATACCTTCGCCTATCGCAAGGATTACTTCGGCGAGGGTTCGATCAGCGGCATGGCCGAGCCGCCGAAGACCTGGCAGGAGGTCAATGCGGCGTCCAAGGCGCTGATCGGCAAGACCGATCCGCTGACCGGCCAGCCGGCTTACGGCTATCTCGATCCGCTCAAGGGCTGGGGCGGGTTCGGCTTCTATTTCATCGAGAACCGCGCGACGGCCTATGCCAAATATCCCGGCGACCCGGCCTGGCTGTTCGATCCTGAAAACATGAAGCCGCTGGTCAATAACCCCGCCTGGGTCCAGGCGATCCAGGACGTCCTGGATCTGATCGCCGCCAAGGCCTATCCGGCCGACCAGATCAACGCCGACCCCGGCACCACCGCCTTCTCTCAGTTCCTGGCGGGCACCGGCGCAATGCTGATGTGGTGGGGCGACGTCGGCTCCAGCGCTCGCACCTCGGACACGTCGGTCGTGGGCGATGTGGTCGGCTTCGGCATCAACCGCGGCTCCAACCGGGTCTACAACCGCAAGACCGGGCAATGGGAAGACAAGTACAACGAAGCGCCCAACATGGCCTATCTCGGCTGGGGCATCTACGTCACCAAGCAGGTCTCCGGCGACGAGAAGAAGCGCAAGGCCGCCTGGTCTGCCGCCGCCCATCTCGGCGGCAAGGATCTGTCCCTGTGGACGTCGGCCTATCCTTCCGGCTTCCAGCCCTATCGTCAGTCCAACTTCAACTACGACGAATGGGAAAAGGCAGGTTACGACCGCGCCTATATCGAGGACTATCTCGGTTCGAACGCCGACAGCTACAACCATCCGAACGCCGCCATCGAGCCGCGCATTCCCGGCATCTTCCAATATTACTCCGTTGCCGAGGACGAACTGGCAAAGGGCTTTGCCGGACAGTATAAATCAGCACAGGAAACCGCGGATGCGATCGCGGCTGCCTGGGAAAAGATCACCGACCAGATCGGCCGCGACAGCCAGCTGAAGCTTTACCGAGCAAGCCTCGGGCTCTGATCGCTCACTCATACGCGCTGGCGGATCGGAATTCGCCAGCGCCCATTCTGTCCGGACGAGGAATATCATGTCGACAGTCGAAGGCGACCTGCTCCACACGGTCGAAGCCGGCTCCATTTCCGCGAGCCGCCGCTTCTGGGGCCGCGCGGCCCTGTGGCTCAGCGCCCTATGGTTCATAGCGTCGTTCGTACTGCAGGGTATGCATGAACTGGGCTGGACCGGTTGGGGCTTCGCGAACTGGCGGCCGGTTCTCTATGCCTATTTTCTCTGGGCCGCGGTTCTTTGCGTCACCCGTGTCGTCATTCACGGCGAAGCGGGCAAGAAGGCGCTTTTCGTTCTGCCGGCCGCGCTTTTCGTCGTGTCGATGGTGGTCTTTCCGCTGCTCTTTGCGCTCTGGATCGGCTTTTCCGACTGGAACCTCGCCTCTTCCGCCGGCCGGCGCTTCAACGGGCTCGACAATGTGCGCCGGATGATCGCCGACCCGTTCTATGCCAACGCCCTACTCAACATGATCCTCTACTGCCTGGCGATAGCGGTGGAATATGCGATCGCCTTCGGCCTGGCGCTGCTCCTCAACCAGGAAATCCTTGCCCGTAAGTTCTGGCGCGTCACCTTCCTCGTGCCCTTGATGCTGTCGCCGGTCGCGGTGAGCTGGATGGTCGGCAAGTCGATGCTGGAGACCCGTTTCGGTCCGGTTGCGCGTTTCGCCCGCTGGCTCGGATGGGAAAATCCCTCCTTCTTCGGCGATCCGCTGACGGCGCGGCTGTCGATCATGATCATGGATGCCTGGACCTTCATCCCCTTCATGATGATCATGCTGCTTGCCGGGCTGCAGGCCTTGTCGAGGGAGGTGCTGGAGGCGGCCGAAGTCGACGGCGCCACCAAATGGCAACGTTTCTGGCAGGTCATTTTCCCGCTGATGCTGCCGGTTTCGGTAACGGCGGTGATGATCCGCATCATCTTCAAGCTGAAGCTCGCCGACATCATCATCACGGTGACATCGGGAGGTCCCGGTGGCGCGACCGATTCCGTCACCAGTTTCATCTATCGCGAATACCGCGACCGTTCGAATGTCGGATATGGAACCCTGCTCGCGCTGGTCTATCTGGTCATCATCGTCGTCGGCATGACGGGGCTGATGAAGATTTCCGACCGTATCGTGAAGCGCATGACAGGAAGGCTCTGATGGTTCGGATCGATTTCGAAAAATACGGGCGCGGCCAGCGCATCCGCTGGTGGGCCATGCGTTTCGCCGTCTATGGCCTGCTGATCATCTGGGCATTCGTCTGCATCTTCCCGCTGTTCTGGACGGTGTCGACCTCGTTCAAGACAGCCGCGGATGTCATGCGCGGCAATCTGATCCCCTGGTTCAACTTTGCGCCCAGCTGGCTCGGCTGGCGCTCGCTCGGGCTTTCTCCCGATACGATTTTCGAGATATCGACGGTGCGCGACGAGTTCATGCGCAGGCTCTGGAACAGCGTCATCATTTCCGTCACCGCATCCGCCCTTGCGGTCGTGCTCGGATCGCTCGCGGCCTATGGCCTCAGCCGCTTTTCCTACAAGTTCGGCCATATGCGCAATTCCGACATTTCCTTCTTCTTCCTCTCGCAACTCATCATGCCGCCCGTCGTCCTCGCTTTGCCGTTCCTGGTTCTCTACAAGGAGCTGGCGCTGCTCGACACTTATGTGGGCATGATCGCCGTCTACACGCTGATGGTGCTGCCGATCGTCGTCTGGATCATGCGCGACCAGTTCGCCACCATACCGGTGGAGCTGGAGGAGGCCGCACTCGTCGACGGCCTGTCGGTCTGGGGCGCGTTTGCCCGCATCATCGTGCCGCTCGTTCTGCCGGGCATGGTGGCCGCGTTCCTGCTGGCGCTGATCCTGTGCTGGAACGAATATTTCTTCGCCGCACTGCTGACCTCGACCAATACCAATACGCTGCCGGTGATGATTGCGAGCCAGACAGGCAGCCAGGGCATCAACTGGTGGTCGATGGCCGCTCTTTCCACCGCCGGTATCCTTCCGCTTGTTATCGTCGGCGTCGTGCTGGAAAAGCACATCATCGCCGGGATGACGGCAGGAGCGGTAAAATAGCTGCGGGACGGTCGAAAATGTCAAAGATGCCCACAGTCAAGGATGTCGCCGAACATGCCGGTGTATCCGTGGGCACCGTTTCGCGCGTGCTGTCGGGCGAAGCCGCGGTCAAACCCATGCTGCGCGAAAAGGTCAACGACGCCATCTCGGCGCTCGGCTACCGGCCGAATGTCACCGCGAGAGCGCTGCGCACCAGCAGAACTGATGTCATCGGCCTCATCGTTCCCGACATCACCAATCCGTTCTTCGCGCAGCTTGCGGCCAGCGTCGAGCGCGCGGCGCTCGAACGCGGGCATAGCCTCATGCTGGCAAGCTCGCATGACGATCGCGAGGCGGAGCAGAGCCACGTCCTGGCGTTTCTCGATCGGTCGGTGCGCGGCATCATCGTGGTGGCTTCGAGCGCCGGTCCGGGGCTCCACCTGGAGGCCACGGTTCCGGTCATCTCGCTCGACCGGCGCTTCGGCGCCTTTCCGCTGGTCTCGACCAATCATGCGCAGGCGGCCGCGCTGATTGCCGATCATCTCTATGAGCTTGGACATCGCCACATCGCCTATATCGCCGGGCCGCCCGATACTGAAGCCGGGCGCATGCGCAGAGAGGGCTTCGTCGGCCGCATCGATCGGTTCGGCAAAACCGGGGAGCCGGTCGAACTCGAAATCGCCTACGGCAAATTCGATTATGAATCCGGTGAAAGAATTGCCCGCGACCTGCTCTCGCGCCCGCCGCAGGACCGGCCCACGGCGATTGCTGCTGCCAGCGACCAGCAGGCGATCGGTGCGCTGCGCGCTGCACGCGATCTCAAGATCGACGTGCCGCGAAAACTCTCGGTCACGGGTTTCGACGATATTTCGCTCGCCAATCTCGTCGTTCCGAGGCTGACGACCATACGCCAGCCGGCGGACATGCTGGCGCGGCGCGCGGTCGGCCTTCTCCTCGAGGACCCATCGGACAGGAGAGACGAGATGGTCGACGGGTCGCTGGTCGTGCGGGGTTCGAGCGGCCCGTGCCCGAAGCCGAAGCCCGATATCGCCAAACATTAAGAATTGAAGCAAGGCCGGTGCTCCGGCCACGAGAAAGGGATGGAAGGATCAATGCTCAAGGGAATCAGGGCCGAACTCAACGGCGACATTCTTCAAGCACTCTGCAACATGGGGCACGGCGATTATCTCGTCGTATCCGACATGAATTTTCCATCGGATTCGATCGCCCGTCAGACGCGTCTGGGCAAGCTGCTGACCATGGAAAACATCACCGCGCCGCAGGCGATCGAGGCGATCCTTTCCGTCTTGCCCCTGGACACACCGATCCAGCCCTCGGTGGGCCGCATGGAAGTGATCGGCAAGCCCGATGAAATTCCGCCGATTCAACAGGAAGTCCAGGCGATCGTCGATCGCGCCGAACGCAGGCCGTCACCGATGTATCCGGTCGAACGGATGGCGTTTTATGAGATTGCCAAGAAGGCCTATTGCGTCATCGCCACGGGAGAGCTTCGGTTCTACGGTTGCTTCCTTCTGACCAAGGGCGTCATCCCCGCGGAGGATGCTGTGAGATGAGCGAGAAAAGCGGGATCGTCATTCTGGGCATTTTTGCCGCCGACACCGCCTATAAGGCAAAGCGCCTGCCGCACATGGCCGAGACGCTGATGGGGTCGGGCTTCACGCTCGGGCCGGGCGGCAAAGGTTCCAATCAGGCAGTCGCCGCGGCCAAGGCCGGCGGGAAGGTGACCTTCATCTCCCGGGTCGGCAACGATCCGTTCGGCGAAATGGCCCTTGCGGCCTATGCGGCGGCGGGCGTCAAAGCCAATGTGATGAAGATGGACGGCGTTTCCAGCGGCGCCGCTTTCATCTTCGTCGACGAAGTGACCGGTGACAATGCCATCATCGTCGCGCCGGGTGCCTCGGGCCTTATCGGCGTCGAAGACGTCGACGCGAACCGGGCGGAGATCGAAAGCGCCGCCATTTTCATGACGCAGCTCGAACAGCCGCTCGAAGCGGCCATGCACGGGCTGTCGATGGCGAAGAGGGCAGGGGCGACGACGATCTTCAACCCCGCGCCGGCGCGCGCCATTCCGGACAGCATCTACGGCCTGTGCGATTTCATCGTTCCCAATGAGGTGGAAGCGGCCGAACTGGTGGGTCACGCGATCGAAAGCGATGAACAGGTGCGCGCAGCCGGCCGTGCCCTGGTGGAGCGAGGGGCGAAAGCGGCGATCATCACGCTCGGCGCACGCGGCGCATTTTACTACACCGAGGGTCAGTGCGAATTCGTGCCCGCATTTTCGGCGGGCAGCGTCATCGACACAACCGGGGCCGGCGATGCCTTCCTCGGCGGCTTCGCGACGGCGATTTCCGAAGGACGCGCGCCGATCGATGCTGTCCGCTTCGGCTCCGCCACGGCTGCCATTGCCGTGACACGGCCGGGCACGGCTCCCGCCATGCCTTCTCGCGCCGAGATCGACACCTTGCTGTGTTCCGCATGATGGAGGCCCATCATCGGCTCATGGCATTTGAGAGCCGGTCGCGGCGACATAGACTGAATAGAGCGAGCGCGTCGCGGCGATGAACAGGCGGTTGCGTGCGGGCCCGCCGAAGGTGAGGTTTGCGACGGTCTGGGGGACGCGGATCTTGCCGATCAGCTTGCCCGTCGCATCGAAGCAATGCACGCCGTCACCGGCGCTGGACCAGAGATTCCCATTGACGTCAATCCGGATGCCGTCCGGAATGCCGTTGTCGATATGGCAGAAGACGCGGCCGTTTTCGAGCCTGCTGCCATCGATCACGTCGAAGGCGCGGATGTGACGCGGCAGGCTTTCGTCGTGGCTTGCCGCCGAGTCCGCGATGTAGAGGATCGTCTCGTCGGGCGAGAAGGCGAGGCCGTTCGGCTGGATGAAATCCGTGACGACGGCGGCAAGTTCGCCGGTTGCCGGATCGAGGCGGTAGACATTGCGCGTCGCCTGCTCGGGCTCGGCCTGATAGCCTTCATAATTCGACATGATGCCGTAGGTGGGATCGGTGAACCAGATCGTGCCGTCCGATTTCACAACTAAGTCGTTCGGCGAATTGAGCCGCGCGCCCTCGAAACGGTCGGCGAGCACGGTGATCGAACCGTCGATCTCGGTGCGCGTGACGCGGCGTCCGCCATGTTCGCAGGAGACGAGCCGGCCCTGGCGGTCGCGCGTGTGGCCGTTGGTGAAGTTGGATGGTTGCCGGTAGACGGAGACCCCGCCCTCCGGCGTCCATCGCAGCATGCGCTGGTTGGGAATATCGCTCCAGAGGAGCTGGTTCGCATCGTTGAACCAGACGGGGCCTTCCGCCCAGCGGCAGCCGGAATAAAGCTCGTCGAGGCCGGCGCTAGCCACGATCAACTGCCGGAAGCGCGGGTCGTGGATTTCGTAGATGCTGGCCTCGGCCATGGCGGTCTTCCCGTTTATCGCATGCCGGCCCGGCGGCCGCCGGCGAGCATGATGACGCTGATGATGATGAGGCCGGTCATGATGAGGCGGATGCCCGCGCCGACCCCATAGGTGTTGAGCATGGAAACAACCAGGAACATGAAGAGCGACGCGCCCCAGATGCCCGGCACGTTGGAATCGCCGCCTGCGACCGCCGTGCCGCCGATCACGACGACGGCGATCGAGGTCAGCAGATATTCCGAGCCCATATTGAGCGCTGCGCCGCCGGAGAAGCAGGCGAGCAGGTAGCCCGCGACGGATGCGAGCACAGCGCAGAACAGATAGGTGACGAAACGCGTGCCGTCGACCGGGATGCCGGCCATGCGCGCGGCCGGCATGCTCTGGCCGATCGCCGAGATCCAGCGTCCGTAGACCGTCTTATGGAGCAAGAACCAGGCCAGCAGTGAGATGAGGAGCGCTGCGATTGCCACGTTCGGCACGCCGAGCGTGTTCGAGGTGGTGAATTCCGCTAGCATGCTCGGCGGCTTGATGCGCAAGCCCCGGTTCGTCCAGATCGCCGCGGACTGCACGATGAAGCTCATGGAAAGCGTAGCGATGATCGGCGGAATGCGCAGCGCCTTGATGAGCGCATAATTGCCGAGGCCGACGAGGAGGCCGATGAGGATGGCGACAAGAAGCCCGGGCAGGATCAAGCTGTTTTCGACGTTCATCAGTTTCAGCGCCCCCGTGCCGGCAAGCGTCATGGTGGCGGGAACCGACAGGTCGATATTGCCGGGGCCGAGCGTGATGACGAACATCTGGCCGATTCCGACGATGACGGAGAAGGCCGCGAAGGTGAGGGCTGCCTGCGACAGGCCGAGCGTGCTGGCGCCGAGCGTCACCATGATCGTCAGGAACCAGACGACGAAGGCGGCAAGCCATGACCAAATCCAGGGTTTGCCGAAAAGGCCGAGGAGATGGGTCATCGGCGGCGTTTCTCCCGTTTCTCCAGGCGGTTCAGCATCAGGCGAAGGGCGAGCACGATGATCAGGATCGCGCCCTGGGCTCCGATCTGCCAGTCGGGCGAGATGCGCAGGAAGGAGAGGAAGGAGCCGGCGAGCGTCAGCGTCAGCGCGCCGATGACCGCGCCGACAGGGGAGACGCGGCCGCCGATGAATTCGCCGCCGCCGAGGATCACGCCGGCGATCGACAGCAGCGTGTAGCGCAACGCGATATTGGCGTCGGCCGACGTCGTCAGGCCGACGAGGGCAATACCCGCGAGCACCGCGAAAAGGCCGGCCAGGCCATAGGCGGCGGCGCGGGCGGCGACGATCGACCAGCCGGCGCGCTCGACCGAGCGCTGGTTGCCGCCGATGCCGCGGATCAGCACGCCGAGCGACGACCGCATGACGAGAAGATGGGCGATGACGGCGATGATGATGCTGGCGACGATCGCCATGGGCGCCAGCGGCGGCTTGACGGTCATCAGAGAGCGCACCCAATCCGGCGCCTGCCCGCCTGGTGCGGGCAGCAGCAGCACGGCAAGGCCGCCCCAGACGAAGCTCATGCCGAGAGTGACGACGATGGACGGCAGGTCGCGCAGGTAGATGATGACGCCGAGGCCCGCATAGGCTGCGATCGCTCCTGCAAGGATCAGGACACCGATTACAGGGTCATCGCGCAGAAAGGTCGCGCTCACGCAGGCGACGAAGCTGACGAAGGTGCCCATCGACAGATCGAGATCGTTGACCGCCATGACAAGCATCTGGGCGATCGTCGCCAGCGCGATCGGCACCGCCAGATTGAACAGCAGGTTGAGCCCGACATAGCTCATGGCGCGCGGCTGCAGCCAGAAGACGGCGGCGAGGAGCAGCGTCAGCGACAAAGCGGGAATGGCAAGACGCATGGCGTCGGACGAGAGCCGGAACGTCATGCGGCGACCCCTTCGAAGGATGCGGCGATGATGTTGGTCTCGCTGACGGCGTCGCCGGCGAGTTCGGCCGTGATGCGGCCTTCGCGGAAGACGTAGACGCGGTCGCAGAGACGGACCTCGTCCATCTCGGTCGAATACCAGATGAAGGTGCGGCCGCGCGAAGCTTCGTCGCGGATGATGGCGTAGACCTCCTGCTTGGTCCCGACATCGACGCCGCGCATCGGATCATCCATCAGGACGACAGGCGCGCGCGTGGAAAGGGCGCGGGCAAAGAGCACTTTCTGCTGGTTGCCGCCGGAGAGCGATAATATGCGGTTTGCCATGTCGGGCGTGCGGATCTCGATCCGCCGTTTCCAGTCCGCGCCCTTGCTCTCCTCTTCATCAGCCAGAATGAGGCCGCGCCGCGACAGGTCGCCGAGCGAGGCGACGGAAAAGTTGCGCAGGATGCTCCAGAGTTCGAAGACGCCGTTGAGGCGTCGGTCGCCGGCGACGAAGGTGACGAGCGGGTCGCGCTCGGGCAGCCAGTTGCCGGACTGGGCAGCATGCAGGGCAAGCAGCAGTTCGGTCTGCCCGTGGCCGGCGAGACCCGCCAGTCCGATGATCTCGCCCTTGCGGGCCGAAAAGGGACGGCCCGCCGTCTGATGGGAGAGAATGAGCGGAGCGGTGGATTGCTCGCGTGCCGGGCGCTGGCCCGTCTCCTCCTTCGCAACTGTGCCCATGGCCTCGACCAGGCCACGATGGTCGAATCCATCAGCCGGGCGTTCGGCCACGACGCGGCCGTCCTTCATGACGACGATGCGGTCGGAGGTTTCGAGGATCTCGTGCAGGATATGCGAGATGAAGATGACGGAGCCGCCGGCCGCGACGAAGCGGCGGACATGGTCGAGCATCTGGCGGGCGAGGCTCGCATCGAGCGAGGAGGTGGGTTCGTCGAGGATCACCAGGCGCGGCGCAATGCCGGCGTCGGAAAAGGCCATTGATATTTCGACCATCTGCCGCTCGGCGATCGAAAGGTCTCCCACGGCCCGGCTGCTGTCGATGCCATGGCCGGGAAAGACCGCATCGAGGCTCTTTTCGATGATTCTTGCGGCGCGCCTGCGCCAGCCGAAGCCGCCGAGATCGCGGTGCATGATGCGCGTGTTCTCGACGATGGAAAGGTTGGGGCAGAGCGAAAGCTCCTGGAAGACGCAGCGCACGCCGCGGGCTCGCGCCGCATTGATGCCGTAACGCTCCAGCCGCTCGCCATCGCTCGTCACGCTGCCTTCATGGGGCGTGAGGCCGCCATTGATGACGCTGACGATCGTGGACTTGCCGGCTCCATTGTGTCCGACGAGCCCGACGCATTCGCCCGGCATGACGCGGAGCGTGACGCCGTCGAGCGCTCTGACCGCGCCGAAGCTTACCTTGGCGCCGTCGACGGCGATCACCGCCTTCAAAACCTCATTCATGCTGCCCGCCACATCTGCTCGGAAGGACTGCCGCGCGGCCATTTTCGGCCCGCGCGGCAATCGCCGGGAGAGTTATTTTGCCGACTCGATGACCTTGATCGCGTCTGCCTGCGTGTATTCCACATTGGCGACGCCGCCGGCCTGGGTGTTGGCGAGGTTCGTTTCGAGGTTATCCTGGTCGATGCGCAGGAAGGGCACGACGAGGTCCTTCTTGACCTGCTTGCCGTCGAGGATCTGCTGGGCGACCCAGAAGGCGAGCGTGGAGACGCCGGGCGCGATCGACACGGACATGGTCTCGTAGCTCTTCGCGTCCTTCTGCTCCTTCCACCACTTCAACTCGTCTTCGCGGTTGCCCATGATGATGATCGGCATCTTCCGGTCGGTCGCGGCGATCGCCTGTGCAGCGCCGTAACCGTCACCGCCCTGCGTCACCACGCCGACGATGTCGGGCAGGCTCGGCAGGATGCCGGCGACGGCCTTCTGCGCCACGTCCTGCGCCCAGTCGCCGTGGACGGAGCCGACGACCTTGAACTGCGGGAACTGCTTGACGCCTTCGTGAATGCCGGCCGAAATCTCGTCGTCGACGAAGACGCCGGCAAGACCGCGGATCTCGAGCAGATTGCCGCCCTGCGGGAGTTTCTTCGACAGATACTCCACCTCGCTGCGGCCCATTTCCTTGAAGTTGACGGCGATGCGCCAGGCGCAGGGTTCGGTGACGATGCCGTCGAAGGAGACGACGGTAATCCCGGCGTCGCAGGCTTCCTTGACCGCGCCGTTCAGCGCCGTCGGCGAGGCGGCGTTCAGCACGATGGCGTCATAGCCCTGCAGGATCATGTTCTGGATCTGCGCGGCCTGTTCCGTCGCCTGGTTCTCAGCGGTGGTGAAAGGATCGGCGGCGGCAACGACGCCTGATTTCACGGCTTCGCCCGTCACCTTGCCCCAGCTCGTCAGCATGGCCTGGCGCCAGGAGTTTCCGGCATAGTTGTTGGAAAGGGCGATCTTCTTGGCCGACGTGTCGGCAAAGGCGGAAACGGGCATGGCGGCGCAAGCAATGGCGGCCGATGCCAGAAGCATCTTACGGATTGTCATGTCTTCCTCCCTCATGATCGCGCCGGTCGGCGGATCGCTTCACTCCAGCCGGCTCAAGCGGGCCCCGAGTGAAAATTGTTCTTGCACTGAGCTTCCTCCTCTCAGTAAGGGCAGGATGCGGGAGATCGGCCGGCCTGTACAGGGGCAAGGCGGCAACGCGTTTGCGGGTTTTGCGCAACAAGCTGCGGGTTTACGCAAGACGGCGGCCCATTTGCGGGCGCTTACTGGGAAACGATCGCGGCGGGTTGAGGAGCCTGTCGTGACGGGGAGGAACTGACAATGCTGCATCTCGCACCGGCAGCCCTGTTCGACCATTATCTCGGCATTTCCCGGCTGCTCGCGGGTCAGCTCGATTTCCGCTCGGCCATCCGTTCGGTCGCGGCCGAAGTCGCCCACATCATTCCGCACGACCATCTCGACGTCTGCGTGCTGCTGGAAGGCGGCAATTATCACACGGCCTATGAGACGGGCATCGAGACCGCCTGGGGCGAGATTGCCGGCGCGCCTGTCGTCAACAGCCCCATCCGCTCGCTCCTGCGCGGTGAAGTCGACTTTCTGCTCTCGGATGACGCCATGAAAGATCCGCGTTTCCATTTCGAGGGTGCGTTCAAGCGGCCGATCGTCGAACAATCGCTGAGGAGCCGGCTGCATGTCCCGATGAAGGTGCAGGGCACGATCATTGCGGCCCTTTCCTGCTCGTCTCACAGGGCGGGCGTCTATACGATGGAGGACGTCGAGCGCGCCCGCATCATCGCCGATCTGCTGACGCCCTATTTCTTCGCGCTGCAGGCGGCCGAGCAGGCGCAACGCTCGGCGATCGTGGAGGCCGAAGCCCGCGCCCGCGAGGAGGGGCTGCGGCAGGGCGCGCTGAAGCTGACCGAAGCGTTGGAGCAGGAGCGTCAGCGGATCGGCATGGACCTTCACGACCAGACGCTCGCCGATCTGACGCGGCTTGCGCGGCGGATCGACCGGCTGTCGCGCAACGGCGAGGTGACGCCCGAGGCGCTCGAACCCGTTTCGCGGTCCCTGCAGCATTGCATGCAGGATCTGCGGCAGATCATCGAGCAGGCAAAACCCTCCGTACTCCAGCTCTTCGGTCTCGCCCAGGCGATCGAGCATCATCTCGACCGGTCGACCCGCGACACCGGATCGGGCATCGAATGGGGCCTCGCCGACGAGACGAACGGGGCGCTGGAAAGGCTGGAGCCGACCGTCAGCGTCGCCCTGTTCCGCATCGCGCAGGAAGCGATCAACAATGCCGTGCGCCATGCCGCCCCGCTGGCGATCATGGTGCGGCTCGAAGCCGACGACGAACAGCTGTCGATCGAAATCTCCGACGACGGCACCGGACTTGCCAAGACGCGGGGACGGATCGGCGGCGGCATCGACAATATGAAGACCCGCGCGCGGCTAATTTCGGCGCGCTTCACGACCGGCCCAGGCCACAACAATCGCGGCACCGCCGTGCGCGTCGTGCTGCCGCTGGCGCCGAACGGCCCGGCGGGCGAGCCAGACTGAGGAGAAAGACACGATGAAAGTTCTGATCGTCGAGGACGACCCGCTGCACCGGTCCTACCTACACGAGGCTGTCAACGCCGCGCTGCCGGAATGCGACACGGTGATCGAGGCGGAGAACGGAACCGTCGGTGAGAAGCTCGCCCGTGACCACAAGTCGGCGCATATCGTCATGGACCTGCAGATGGCGAGCCGCAACGGCATCGAGGCGGCGCGCACGATCTGGAAGGAGCGGCCGGAAACCCGCATCCTGTTCTGGTCGAATTACTCTGATGAGGCCTATGTGCGCGGCGTCTCGCGCATCGTGCCGGATGGGGCCGCCTATGGCTATGTGCTGAAATCGGCCTCCGACGAGCGGCTGAAGCTGGCGCTTCGCTCGATCTTCATCGAGAGCCAATGCGTCATCGACCGCGAGGTGCGCGGCCTGCAGCAGAAGAGCCTTGGCCAGACGAACGGCTTCACCGATTCCGAATACGAGATCCTCGTCGATATAGCGCTCGGCCTGACCGACCGGGCCATCGCCAAACGCCGGGGCCTGTCGCTGCGCAGCGTCCAGAACCGTCTTCAGCAGCTCTACGACAAGCTCGACGTCTATCAGACGGCCGGCGACGACCACGAGGACGGGCGCTTCAATCTGCGCGCCCGCGCCGTCACCGTCGCATTCCTGCGCAAACTCCTGAACTACAGCGCTCTGGAACGGGCCGAGGCGGAACTGCAGGAATGGCTTGACGGGAAATAGTTTCCGACGCTGCGTCGAACGCGTCTCTCAATTGGAAGGGGTCTGGCAAAGCGGTACGGGGCGCGGCGGCGGCGCCGGGTGATCTTGCCCGTACTTGACGATGACCGGCTCCAGCTTCTCCTTCGGCCAGAACTGCGGAGAGCCGATTTCACCAAGGCATGAAGCGTTCCAATAGGAACCGGCCTTTGCCGGCGGCTGGCCCGATGTCACCGCGCGCGCGACCGCGCTGATATCGCGGGCTTCCGGATAGATATAGAGGGTGGTCGGATTGTCCTTCACCATCGACAGCACCTGCGGGGCTTCCTCGGGCGACCAGCTGGTGCAGCCGTCACTGCGGCCGCCCGCATAAATGACCAGCTTTCCGAATGGGACATAGCCCTCACGATTGGCATAGGGACTTTCCGGCTTTTTCTGCATGCATATGCCGGACACGAGTGCCGCAGCATGTCCGCCGATGGCGCGCTGCCTTGCGTTCGCGGTTTCGCCGACGCCATCGAACTGCACGAAGGAGCGGGTGAGCACCGTCTCCTGATTGGCGGTAGGCCCGTAATAGCCCTTGAAGGAAGTCTTGATCTCACTCGTCAGATAGGCACCGCCGGCCGTCAGATTGGAGTTCATCGCATTGCCGAAATTCCTGGCGCACTCCCGTCCGTTGGAGAAGTTGACGACGCCCTTCAGGTTGCGGCCGCCTCCATGCCCCGCCGATATCACCCGGAACGACTGTTCCGCTTCGCAGATCATGTAGAACCGGCCGCCTGTCGTTCCGTCGGTAAGATCGTTCGGACGTGTGGCGTCCATCGCGAAATAGCAGGAATTCCTGACCTTTCCCTCCGCAATGTTTTGCAGGTAAAGCGCCCGAGCCCGTTCCAGCACGACGGGAGCGATCTGGCCTTTTCCTTCGCCGACATAGCCGGCCAGCCAGCTTGGTACAGGCGATGTTTTCCCCGAAGCCAATGCCGGGCTTGCACCCAAGAGCGACGCGAGGACCACGGTGAAACCAAGAGACTTGGAAAGGCTCGGCGCTAAGGGCATGCGGCAGTCTCCGGGCACATTGGCCAATCACAATATCACGCTGCCGGTAATAGCGGATTCGCGCATGATTGGCATGAGTCCTAACAGCGCACTTCCATCTGCCAAAAGACGGCCGTACAGGGATCGAATGTGAAATATATTTCTGACTATGAATTATATTGACATGTATTTCCCTTTGAGGTTAGCTGCCTATACCGGACTTCGAGGAGGAAATCCGGGCTTCAACGCGATCAGCGGCGTCGTTTCGGCGCCCTCGGGCTTTTTGGGAGGGGCTTCGGCCTCGAGGAGGACTTTTGCGCACTTTTCTCACGACGACCGCAATGGCGGTCCTGGCGACAACGCTTTTTGCCGGTTCTGCCGCTGCGACGGATAATCCGTTTCGTTGCAAGCCGGGCGAAAAATACGTCATGAACGTCATGGTTTCGGGCGTCGAATATTGGTTCCCGGTCTATGAAATGTTCAAGCAGGCGGGCCAGCAGCTCGGCTGCGAAACGGAATATACCGGGACCCCGGAATATGACGTCAACAAGCAGATCGCAACCTTCGACCAGGCGCTGGCGCAAAATCCGGCCGGCATTCTCGTCCATCCGATGAACTCCGATCCGTTCATCGAGCCGATCAACCGCGCCGTCGATCAGGGCACTGCGGTCGTCACCTTCGCAGCCGACTCGCCGCTCTCCAAGCGGGTTTCCTTCATCACTTCGGACAATACCCGCGAAGGCACTTATGCCGCTGACGCGATCGCCGAGAAGATGGGCGGCAAAGGCGAATACGCGGTTCTGGAAAATCCCGGCCAGGACAACCACGACAAGCGCATTGCCGCCTTCATCGCCCGTATGGACGCGAAATGGCCCGACATGAAGCTCGTCGGCCGCGCCGCGTCCAACCAGGATCCGACCAAGGCCTATCAGGGGCTCTCCAGCCTGATCCAGGCCAATCCGAACCTCGGCGCGGTTTTCATGCCGGAAGCCAATTCCGCGATCGGCGCCGCGCAGGCCAATAAGGAAACCGGCGGCAAGGTTCTCGTCATGTGCGCTGATGTCAATGCCAACATCCTCGACATGATCAAGGCCGGCGAGGTTTTCGGCTCCATCAACCCGAACCAGGGCATGCAGGGCTACATGGGCTTCATGCTGCTGTGGCTCGCCAAGCACCCGGAACTGATCGACCCGATGAACGACGCCAAGCGCTCGGGCTTCAACCCGATGAGCATCCCGGTCGTCGACAACGGCCTCTCGATCGTGACCGCCGCAAATGCCGACGACTTCTATTGGGACAAGTATCTGAAGCGCCGCGGAACGAAGGGCATCGAGGAATAAGGCCCGACAAGACCATCCGCGCCTTTTGGCGCGGATGGTTCGGACGGAGAGGGAGAGAGATGATGGCGGAGCCGGTGCTTACCATTCGTGGCGTGACCAAGCATTTCGGAGCGGTGAAGGCGTTGACGGATGTCGACTTCACGCTCGAGCGCGGGGAGGTCCATGCGCTTTGCGGCGAGAACGGCGCCGGCAAATCGACGCTGATGAACATCATCGCCGGTGTGCTGCAGCCGAACGAGGGTGAAATCCGCATCGACGGCAAGGCCGTGCGCATTTCCTCTCCCGCCGCCGCCCAGTCCCTCGGCATCGGCCTCGTGCACCAGGAAATCGCGCTCTGCCCGGATGCGACGGTCGCCGAAAACATGTTCATGGCGGCGACCAACCGCCGCCGGGCGCCCGTCATGAATTACCGTGCTCTGGAACGCGATGCTCAGGCCGTGATGAACCGGCTTGCGGCAATCGATGTCCGCCGGAAGGTCGCCGACCTGCCGATATCAAGCCAGCAGCTCGTCGAGATCGCCAAGGCGCTGACGCTCGACTGCCGGGTGCTGATCCTCGACGAGCCGACTGCCGCCCTGACTGAAACCGAGGCGCAGCAGCTCTTCTCCATCATCCGCGATCTCAAGGCGAACGGCATTTCGATCATCTATATCAGCCATCGCATGGCCGAAATCTTCAGCCTCTGCGACCGGGTCACCGTGTTCCGCGACGGCCGCTATGTCTGCACCGACCGCATCGCCGACGTGACCCCTGATGACGTGGTGCGCCGCATGGTGGGCCGCGAGATCACGCAGCTCTATCCCGACAAGCTCGGCGCAGACGAAATGTCCGGTGAGACCATTCTCGAGGTCGACGGCATTGGGGACGGCGCGCGTTTTCATGATGTCAGCTTCCGCCTGCGCAAGGGCGAGATCCTCGGCATCGGCGGCCTCATCGGCTCCGGCCGCACGGAAATCGCCGAGGGCATCTGCGGGCTGCGGCCGCGCACGGCGGGCGCGGTGCGCCTGCATGGGCAGGCGCGGCCGATCCGCGTCTATTCCGACGCCGTGAAGGCCGGCATCGTCTATCTTTCCGAGGACCGCAAGGGGTCGGGCGTCTTTCTCGAAATGTCCATCGCGCAGAACATTTCCGTGCTGGACCTGAAGGTGTTCACCAACCGGGCCGGCCTCCTGAACGGCCGGGCGGAAGCCGCGCTGGCCGAGGATTTCGCCCGGCGGCTCGCCGTGCGCATGGGCGGCATCGAGGCGCCGGTGAAATCGCTTTCCGGCGGCAACCAGCAGAAGGTGGCGATCGCCAAGCAGCTTGCCGTGAAGCCGAAGGTCATTCTGATGGACGAGCCCACGCGCGGGATCGATGTGGGGGCAAAGACAGAAATTCACCGCCTGCTGCGCGAGCTGGCGCGTTCGGGCATCGGCATCGTCGTCATCTCGTCGGAAATGCCGGAACTGCTCGGCCTTTGCGACCGGCTGCTTGTCGTCCGGGAGGGACGCATCGCAGGGGAATTGGGTCCGGAGGAAATGTCGGAGGAGGCCGTGATCCGTCTTGCCTCGGGCATGGGCACGGCAAGGGCGGCGGACCATGCCGCGTGAAGAGAAATCGGGAGAGACGGAAATGGCAATCGACACGATGATGGCAATGCCCAAGGCATCGTCCTTCAAACGCATCGGCACGATGCGCGAAGCGGGGCTGATCGCAATCATCCTCGCGCTCGGCATAATCATGAGCTTCGCCTCGCCGCACTTCCTGACGCTCGGCAATTTCCGCGCCATGCTGATGAGCTTTTCCGTGGAAGGCATCGTCGTCGTCGGCATGACGATCCTGCTCATCGTCGGCGGCATCGATCTTGCGGTCGGCTCCGTCGTCTGCTTCGCAATGGTGCTCTCGGGCTCGCTCTTTCTTGCCGGGCTCGACCCGTGGACGGCTTCGCTTGCCGGCATTCTTGCCAGCAGCGCCATCGGCGCCATCATGGGCTTCTTCGTGACGGTCGTCGGCCTCAACCACTTCATCACGTCGCTGGCGGCCATGGTGATCGTGCGCGGCCTGTGCCTGATCGTCACCAAGGGCACGCCGCTCTCGCTGTTCACGCTGCCGGCGGGCTTCAAGGCGGTAGGGCAGGGCACGTTCTACGGCATTCCCTATGTCATCCTGATCTTCGTCGCCGTCGTCATCCTGTTCGATTTCCTGCTGCGCCGGGCGACCGCCTTCCGCAAGGTTTTCTACACGGGCAGCAACGAAAAGGCGGCGCTCTATTCCGGCATCAAGACGAACCAGGTGAAGTTCTGGGTGACGGTGCTGTGCTCCACGCTCGCCGGTGTCGCCGGCGTCATCTACATGTCCCGCTTCGGCGCCGCGACCCCCACTTTCGGCGTCGGCATGGAGCTGAACATCATTGCGGCCGCGGTGATCGGCGGAGCTTCGCTGAACGGCGGCTCGGGAACCATCCTCGGGGCCATCCTCGGCATGGCGCTTCTTTCCCTCGTCACCTCGTCGCTGATCCTGCTAAACGTTTCCGTCTATTGGCAGGACATGATCAAAGGATGCATCCTGCTTGCCGCCGTATCCATCGACCATTTCCTGCACAAGCGGAAGGCCGCCTGACATGCCGATCGCCAAACTGAAATCCAGGACGACAGCTCCGCGCGAGGAAATCGTCATTGCCCGCCAGATGCACCAGGCGCTCGTCCTGCACTTTCTGGAAGGCCTGACACAGGCGCAGATCGCCGATCAGCTCGGCATCTCGCACGCCACCGTCAATCGCCTCATCAAACGGGGCCGCCAGCTCGGCCTTGTCGAGATCAAGATCAAGTCGCCGGTCGAACCTCTGGTCGACATGGAGGAACGGCTTCTCGCGCTCGGCGGCATCAGCCGCGCGGTCGTCGTCCCGACCGTCTCCGACAATCCGCAGACCGCGCTGCAGGCGGTCGGCGAGGCGGCGGCTCGCCTGCTGCTCGAAGAAATCGCCGACGGCGACACGATCTGCATCACCGGCGGCAAGGGCGTCAGCGCCGTCGTCGCCGGCCTCCAGCCGCCGCGCCGCTTCGATGTCGAGGTCATCCCGGCAACCGGATGCGTGCAGGGCAAACACTATACCGACGTCAACCACGTTTCGACCCTGATGGCCGACCGGCTCGGCGGGCGCTCCTACCAGATCCACGCGCCGCTCTTTGCCGATGATGCCGAGCAGCGGGCGATGCTGATCAACATGCGCTCCGTCGCCGACGTCTTCCGGCGGGCGCGCGAAGCCAAGGTGGCTGTGGTCGGCATCGGCTCGATCCTGACCGACGATTCGAGCTATTACGACCTGCATCCATCCTCCAGCACCGATCGCGCGGCGATCGAGCGTTCGGGCGCCAACTGCGAACTGCTCGCTCACCTGCTCGACGATCACGGCCGTGTCTGCGACTATAGCCTCAACCGGTCGCTGGTTTCGCTGACGCTGCCGGAATTCGCCTCGATCCCCACGAAGATCGGCGTCGCAAGCGGCCCGAACAAGGCCCGCCCCATACTCAGCATCCTGCGCGGCAATCACCTCGACACGCTCGTCACCGACGAGGCGACGGGCGCGCGCATTCTTGAACTGGCATCCGAGGAAGGATTTTCCGCATGAGCGGCGAACAGTTGACCCGCGAAATCGGACGCTCCGGCGTCAAGGCATCGGCCGTCGGCCTGGGCACCTGGGCGATCGGCGGCTGGATGTGGGGCGGCACGGACGAGTCGGAATCGATCGCCGCGATCCAGGCCTCGCTCGATGCCGGCGTGACGCTCATCGACACGGCGCCGGCCTACGGCCTCGGGCGATCGGAAGAGATCGTCGGCAAGGCGCTCGCCGGACGCCGCGACAAGGCGGTGATCGCCACCAAATGCGGGCTGGTGTGGCACACTGGGAAGGGCAACCATTTCTTCGATCAGGACGGCAGGCCTGTGCACCGGCATCTCGGACGGGATTCGATCGTTCACGAGGTTGAGGAAAGCCTGCGCCGGCTCGGCACGGACCATATCGATCTCTACATTACCCATTGGCAGGACGAGACGACGCCGATCGAGGAAACCGTGGCGGCGCTGGAAGAGCTGAAACAGGCTGGAAAGATCCGCGCGATCGGCGCCAGCAACGTCAGCCGGGAGGAACTTGGAGAGTATATCGCGACCGGCTCGCTCGATGCGATCCAGGAGCGGTTCAGCATGATCGATCGCCAGATCGAGGCGGACCTGCTGCCGCTCACCATTGCGAACGGCGTGTCGACGCTCAGCTATTCCTCGCTGGCGCTCGGCCTGCTTTCCGGCACGATCGGGCCGGAGCGCGTGTTTTCCGGCGACGACCAGCGCAAGGACAATCCCCGCTTCTCCGTCGCCAACCGCCGGAAGGCCAAGGATTTTTCCGAGGCGATCCGGCCTGTGGCGGAGCGCCACGAAGCCAGCATCGCCCAGACGGTGATCGCCTGGACGCTGGCGCAGCCGGGTGTGACCTTCGCGCTTTGCGGCGCGAGAAACCCGGCGCAGGCGCTCGACAATGCAAGGGCCGGAACGCTTCGTCTTTCGACAGCCGATCTCGCTGCCATCGACACCGCCATATCGGCGCAACTGGCCACCATGGAATAACGGGCTGTCATCATGAACCGTGTGGAAACAATGGACGGGCTTCGCCAAAGCCCGGCGGTGGACGTGTGCGTCCTCGGCGGCGGCATCAACGGGCTCAGCGTCTTCCGAGAGTTGGCGCTGCAGGGCGTCAACGTGCTGCTCGTCGAACAGGGCGACTATTGTTCCGGCGCGAGTGCCGCCCTCTCGCGCATGGTCCATGGCGGGCTGCGCTATCTGGAGAACGGTGAATTCAGCCTCGTGCAGGAATCGCTCGTCGAGCGCGATCGGCTGCTGCGCAACGCTCCCCATTATGTTCAGCCGTTGCCGACGACGGTTCCGATCTTCGACGTCTTCTCCGGCCTTGCCAACGGCATCGTGCGCTTCCTTGGCCTCACCCGCCGCCCGAGCCGCCGCGGCGCCGTCGCCATCAAGACGGGGCTGGCCATCTACGATTTCCTGACACGCAAGCGCGCGCTGATGCCTCGCCACCAGTTCCGCGGACGCAGGGCGACGCTGGCAAAATGGCCGGCGCTCAATCCGGCGATCCGCAGTTCCGCCACCTACTACGACGCCTGGGTGAGCCATCCCGAGCGGATCGGCATCGAACTGCTGCGCGACGGCCTGTCTGCCGGGCCGAATGCCAGAGCCCTGAATTACGCGACGCTGGAACAGTCCGGCGGGGCCGGCTTCCTGCTGCACGACGGCATTGCTGGGGAAACACTTCTCATTCAGCCGAGACTGGTCATCAACGCCACCGGTGGCTGGATCGATATAGCCAACGGCTCGCTCTTTCCCGATGGCGCGCGGCCTGCCCCGCTGATGGGCGGCACCAAGGGGTCGCATCTCATTATCGACAATCCCGCGCTCCGCGACATGCTTGACGGGCACATGATCTATTACGAGAACGAGGATGGGCGCATCTGCATCCTCTTTCCCTATCTCGGCAAGGTGCTGGTCGGCTCGACGGATATCCGCGTCGATGATCCCGGTGCCGTTCGCTGCGAGGCCGACGAGCGGGACTATATCCTGCAATCGCTCGCCTTCGTGCTGCCGGGCGTCCGCATCCGGCCGGAAGAGGTCGTTTTCCAGTTCGCCGGCGTGCGCCCGCTGCCGGCCAGCAAGGACAGTTTTACCGGCCGCATTCCGCGTGACCATTTCTGCACCGTGATCGAAGGCCGTGACGGCGGCCCGCCGGTACTCTGCATGATCGGCGGCAAGTGGACCACGTTCCGCTCCTTCGGCGAACTGGCGGCCGACATGGCGCTGGAACGGCTCGGCCGGCCCCGGCGCGTCGATACGGCGGAGAGGGCCTTGGGCGGCGGGCGCGCCTTTCCCAGGGATCGCGATGATTGGATTCGTGACCTCGCGGCATCGACGGGTATCTCCGCCGATCGCGCCGCATGCCTCTTCGAACGCTACGGAACCGATGGCGCTGACGTCGCCGGCTTCATCGCTGCGGGAGCCGATCACCCCCTGCCGCATGCCGGCTACAGCCTCCGCGAATTCCAATATTTGATCGGCGCCGAAGCCGTCGAGCATCTCGACGATCTGCTGCTGCGCCGCACGACGCTTGCGATTTCCGGGGAGCTTTCGCTCGACATGGCCGATGCCGTGCTGGCACTGCTCGCCGCCGCCAGAGGCTGGCCGGCGCAACGCGCCGCCGAAGAGCGCATCCGTTTTCTCACCATCATGCGCGAGCGCCATGGCGTCTCGGAAGCAACCCTTTCCGCAAGGAACGAACGAAGGAGCGAATTATGCGAGACAACCGTAAGGTCCGGATGAACCGGCTGTTCGGCAACGGCCGTTGCCTTGACGTGGCGATCGATCACGGCGTCTGCAACGAGCCGTCTTTCCTCGACGGGCTGGAGAACATGCCGGCCGTCGTCAAGGCGCTGGTCGATGCGCGGCCGGATGCGATCCAGATGAACTACGGCCAGACCGATCTGCTGCAGGATCTGCCCGGCAAGGACAAGCCGGCCCTCGTCATGCGCATCGACATGGGCAATCCCTATAACCGCATCCGCCACCGCGACATGTGGGCGGTGCTGCAGAACGAAGCGGAGCCTTTGATCGGCGCATTGCAGATGGATGCCGCCTGCGTGGTGGTCAACCTCTTCATGCTGCCGGATGAGCCCGACCTTTTCCGCCAGTGCGTGCAGAACATTGCGCGCGTCCGGGCGGACTGCGAAAAATACGGCGTGCCGCTGATGATCGAACCGCTCGTCATGCAGCCGGTGACCGAGCGCGGCGGCTACATGGTGGATGGCGATGCCGACAAGATCGTCACCCTGACGCGGCTTGCCCGTGAAATGGGCGCCGATATCGTCAAGGCGGATCCCACGACGAATGCGGAGGATTTCCACCGTGTCGTCGAGGCGGCGCGCTGCCCGGTGCTGGTGCGCGGCGGCGGCAAGGAGGATCTCGGCGCCGTGTTCGCAAAATCCGCCGCCTTGATGCGGCAGGGCGCAATGGGCATGGTCTATGGTCGCAATATCTACCAGCATGCCAATCCGAGCGCCGTCGTGCGCGGTCTGATGGCGATCATCCATGAGAACGCGAGCGGCGAAGAGGCCGTTGCGGTCTATCGGCAGGGCTGAGGCGCTGGAGCAATTTAACAAGCACAGAACCTTGGGAGGGGTTCGAATGGGAGAATATCTCTTGGGGCTCGACGCCGGCAACACCGTCATCAAGGCGGTGATCTTCGACCGCACCGGCCGGGAAGTGGCACATGCGGGGGAGGAGGGGCATAGCCGCATGCCGTGCCCCGGCCATGTCGAGCGCGATCTCGGCGAGCTTTGGTCCAACGCCAAGCGCGTCATCCGCACCTGCCTCGACCGGGCCGGGATCGCTGCGACCGAGATCGCCGCGATCGGCTGCGCCGGCCACGGCAATGGTCTTTACGCGCTCGATCGTGAAGGTGAACCGCTGCTTGGCATCCAGTCGCTCGATACACGCGCGACCGGGCTCGTCGAGGAATGGGCGGCCGAGAGTGTCGGCGATCGCACCTATCCGATCGCCCGTCAAAGGCCCTGGCCCTCGCAGACGCCGACGCTGCTCGCCTGGCTGAAACGCTACCGGCCGGACCTCTTCCAGCGCATCGGCACGGTGTTCTATTCCAAGGATTTCGTCGTCAACCGCCTGACCGGCGAACGCGTCAGCGAGATGTCGGACATGTCCGGCGCAGGCCTGCTCGATCTCGCCGCCCGCCGCTATGACAGGACGCTGATGGAAGCTTACGGCCTTGGCGATTGCATGGACCTGTTGCCGCGGCTGATCGAAAGCGCCGACATTGCCGGCAAGGTGACCGAAGAGGTCGCGGCGGAGACCGGCCTTGCCGCCGGCACGCCGGTGATCGGCGGGCTGTTCGATGTCGTCGCTTCGGCGCTCGGCTCGGGCGTCTCGCGCACCGGCAGCGCCTCGATCATCGCCGGCACCTGGAGCATCAACCAGGTCATCATCGACGGGCCGGATCTCGGCGGCCCGGTCTTCATGTCCTCGACCTTCGACCGCACGCGCTACATGGCGATGGAAAACAGCGCCACTTCCGCGGCCAATCTCGAATGGCTGGTGCGGGAGTTCTTCGAAGGCGAGCACGAGGGCGTGTCGCCCTTCGATGCCTGCTGCGCGCTCGCGGCGGAAATTCAGCCGGCTGCCGACGACCCGCTCTATCACCCCTATCTCTACGGCGCCCAGCAGGACGGCCACGCGCGGGCCGGCTTCTATGGCATTGCCGGCTGGCACAGCAAGGGGCACTTGATCCGCGCCCTTCTGGAAGGCGTCGCCTTCGGCCACCGCCACCATGTCGAGACGCTGCGCAAGGCGGGAGCGAGTTTCGACGAAGCGGTGCTCTCCGGCGGCGGATCGCGCAGCCGCCTCTGGCCGCAGATTTTTGCCGATGTGCTCGGCCTGCCCGTTTCGGTCGCCGTCTCGCGGGAGACGGGCGCGCTCGGCGCGGCGATTGCGGCTGGAACCGGCGTCGGCCTGTTTGCCGATTTCACGGAAGGAGCCAATGCCATGGTGCGTATCGACCGGCATTACAAGCCGAATGCCGCGCTTGCCGCCCATTACGGCCGGCGCTACGCGCTCTACCAGGATATCACCGAAGCCATGACGCCGCTCTGGCGGCGGCTTTCGGCAACCTTACCCACGGCGAAGGGAACTGCGGCGTGATGATGAGTGATAACGAAACGCCGACAGACGAGGGTATTTACGACTTCATCATCGTCGGCGCCGGCTCTGCCGGCTGTGTGCTGGCAAACCGGCTGTCGGCCGATCCGAAGAACCGGGTGCTGCTGCTCGAAGCCGGAGGCACGGACCGGTATCACTGGGTCCATGTGCCGATCGGTTATCTCTACTGCATGGGCAATCCGCGTACCGACTGGATGATGAAGACGGCCGCGCAAGCCGGGCTCAATGGCCGCGCACTGAACTATCCGCGCGGAAAGCTCCTCGGCGGCTGTTCGTCGATCAACGGCATGATCTACATGCGCGGGCAGGCGGCCGATTATCATGGCTGGCGGCAGGCCGGAAACGCAGGCTGGGGCTGGGACGACGTACTGCCCTACTTCCTGAAGTCGGAAGACAATTACCGCGGCAAATCCGCCATGCATGGCGGAGGCGGCGAATGGCGCGTCGAGCGCCAGCGCCTTTCCTGGCCGATCCTCGACGCCTTCCGCGATGCGGCGGAAGAGCTTGGCATTCCGAAGACCGACGATTTCAACGATGGCGACAATGAAGGCTCCGGCTATTTCGAGGTCAACCAGAAGGGCGGCCTGCGCTGGAACACGACGAAGGCCTTCCTCCGGCCGGCCATGAAACGTGGGAATCTCCGCGTCCTGACAGGCGCCGAGACCGATCGGCTGGAGTTCGACGGCAAGGCCGTTTCCGGGGTGCGGTTCCGCCTCGGTGGGCGGCTCTGCATCGCCCGCGCCTCTCGCGAGGTCGTGCTGTCGGCAGGCGCCATCAACTCGCCAAAGATCCTGGAACTGTCCGGCATCGGCCGGCCGGAGGTTCTTTCCGCCCTCGATCTTCCCGTTCGTCACGCGCTTCAGGGCGTTGGCGAAAACCTCCAGGATCACCTGCAGATCCGCACCGTCTTCAAGATCGAAGGCGCCCGCACGCTGAACCAGCTCTACCACAATCTCTTCAGCCGCGCCGGCATGGGGCTGCAATATGCCGTCAGCCGGTCAGGCCCGCTCTCCATGGCGCCGAGCCAGCTCGGTATCTTTGCCAAAAGCGATCCGGCCGTCGCCACGGCGGACCTCGAATATCACGTCCAGCCGCTGAGCACGGATAGGCTCGGCGAGCCGTTGCACCGCTATCCCGCCGTCACGGTGTCCGTCTGCAATCTCCGGCCGGAGAGCCGCGGCACGGTGCATGTCACGACCCGCGACGTGAGCCAGCCGCCGGAAATCCACCCGAACTACCTTTCGACGGCCGGCGACCGGCTGCTTGCGGCAAAATCCATCGGTCATGCGCGCAGCCTGATGCGGACGAGGGCTATCGCCCGGTTCAACCCGCAGGAAATGCTGCCGGGCCGGGAATACGAGAGCGACGACGATCTGATCCGCCGCGCCGGCGACATCGCCACCACCATCTTCCACCCTGTCGGCACCTGCAAGATGGGAAGCGATCCGATGGCGGTGGTGGATACGCAACTGCGCGTGCACGGGATGGAGAGGCTCCGGGTCGTCGATGCCTCGATCATGCCGACGATCGTCTCCGGCAACACCAACTCGCCGGTGATCATGATCGCGGAGAAGGCCGCGGAAGCGATCCTGAAAGGCAATTAACCCAGGCTTGATGGCGATGCTGCGGCATCGCCACGCCATCCCTATCAAGTCGCGACAGCAGCCTCGATCAGATGCTGTCGGGCACCCTGCCGTCTGGTGTCAGGTCGTCGACGGCGCGCGGCAGGTCGCGAGACAGGCGCGCGACGATCTCTTCCCGGCTAAGGCCGGTCTTCTCAGCCAGTTCCGATAGGACTTCGTCGCCCAAGGCGTTTTCGAGATCAGGACGTTCGATCGGCTGGTTCGGGCCGGGTTTCACCCAGGAATCCGCCACGTCGCCGCGGCCGCTTCTCGTCAGCTGGTCGACAAGACCGCCGAGGCCGCCGCTGAGAATGCCGCCGGCCGATCCGCCGCGAATGAGATCGGCAAGACCACCGCCTCCGCCTCTCGTCAGGTTGCCGAGGATATCGCCGAGGCCGCCCTGCGTGCTTCCGGGGATCGCCTGTCCCGGTGGGCGCTGGCCTCCCTGGGTCAGGCCCTTCAGGATTTCACTGATCTTGTCACGATTTTGGTAGCCGGCGACGGCGAGAATGCCGAGCAGGGCGGTCAGGTTGCGGTTCATGGGGTCTCCTCCAGTTTTGACCAAAAGAAACCTGCGGGAAAGATTATGGTTCCACCGTTCCGGCCCGTCAGGCAGGCTCAGCGGCCGTTTTCCCGACGCCACGCCTGGAATCTCTGCTGGTGCTCGTCCTTCGTGCAGGGATAGAGCCCGATGATCGTTTGTCCGGCCTTGACCTGTTCGAGAACGAAGTCCTCGTAACTTTCCATGTTCGTGCATTCGTCGGCGATCTCATCGGCCAGATGGGCCGGGATGACCATGACGCCGTCGCGGTCGCCGACCAGCACGTCGCCTGGAAAGACCGCGACGTCGCCGCAGGAGATCGGCACGTTGATGTCGAGCGCTTCGTGCAGCGTGAGGTTGGTCGGCGCCGACGGCTTGGCGTAATAGGCGGGCATGTCAAGCGCCCCGATCCCTTCGGCATCCCGGAAGCCGCCGTCCGAGACGACGCCGGCCGCGCCGCGTAGCGCCAGGCGGGTGATCAGGATCGAGCCGGCGGTGGCGGCCCGTGCATCCTTGCGCGCATCCATCACCAGCACCTGTCCCTGAGGGCATGTCTCCATCGCAACTCTTTGCGGATGGTTCGGATTCTGGAAGACGGTGATCGGGTTGCGGTCTTCGCGGGCGGGAATATAGCGCAATGTGAATGCCTGTCCCACCATCGTCTCGGCCTTCGGCGCCACGGGCACGACGCCCTGGATGAACTGGTTCCGAAGGCCGCGCTTGAAGAGGGCGGTCGCGATCGATGCGGTGGAGATCGTCTTGAATTTCGCCCGGGTCGCGTCGCTCAGCACGTAGTCGGTCATTCTCATTCTCCTCAATAGATATCCGGTTCGCCGACGGTTCTGCCGAAGCCCGTTTCAAGAAAATCGAAGTCGCAGCCCTGGTCGGCCTGCGTCACATGGCGGGAGAACATCCAGCCGTACCCACGCTGAAAATGCGGCTCCGGCGCCTTCCATGCTTCACGGCGGCGGACGAGTTCTGCCTCGTCCACCAGCATATCGAGCCGGCGGTTCGGCAGGTCGAGGCGGACGATATCACCCGTTCTGAGCAGCGCCAGGGGGCCGCCGACATAGCTCTCCGGCGCCACGTGCAGGATGCAGGCGCCGTAGGACGTGCCGGACATGCGGGCGTCCGAGATGCGCAGCATGTCGCGGTGGCCCTGCTTGATCAGCGCCTTCGGGATCGGAAGCATGCCCCATTCGGGAAAGCCCGGTCCGCCGAGCGGCCCGGCGTTGCGCAGCACGAGGACATGATCGGGCGTGACGTCGAGATTTTCGTCGTCGATCGCCTTCTTCATGTCGGGGTAGCTGTCGAAGACCAGCGCCGGCCCCTGATGCACATGATATCTAGGGTCGCAGGCGGCGGGTTTCATCACCGCGCCGCTGGGGCAGAGATTGCCGCGCAGAACGGCGAGCGATCCCTCGTGATAGACCGGGTTGGAAAGCGGCCGGATGACATCGTCATTATAGACCACGGCGCCGGCAAGGTTCTCGCCCATGGTCTTCCCCGTGACGGTCATCACCGTCAGGTCAAGCCTGTCCTCGAGCTGCTTCATCAGCGCCCGCAGGCCGCCGGCATAGAAGAAGTCCTCCATCAGATAGTCTTTCCCGGAGGGGCGGACGTTGGCGATGAGCGGCGTCACCCGTCCCAGCAGATCGAGATCGTCGAGCGTCAGGTTGATGCCGGCGCGCCGGGCCATCGCGATCAGATGCACGACGGCATTGGTGGAACAGCCCGTGGCCATGGCGACGATCGCGGCGTTGCGGCAGGCCGCTTCCGTGACGATCCGGTCCGGTGTCAGATCCTCCCAGACCATGCCCACGATCCGCCGGCCGCAGGCGGCCGACATCCGCTGATGATTGGCGTCGACGGCAGGAATGGACGATGCCCCCGGCAGCGTCAGCCCGATCGCATCTGCGATCGCCGTCATCGTGCTGGCGGTCCCCATCGTCATGCATGTGCCGGCGGAGCGGGCGATGCCGCCCTGAACGCCCAGCCATTCCGCGTCGGTGATGTTGCCGGCCCGGCGCTCGTCCCAATATTTCCACGCATCGGAGCCGGAGCCGAGGATCTTGCCGGCGTAATTGCCGCGCAGCATCGGCCCGGCGGGCAGGTAGATCATCGGCACGCCGGCCGACAGCGCACCCATGACGAGGCCCGGCGTGCTCTTGTCGCAGCCTCCCATCAGCACCACGCCGTCGAGCGGATGCGAGCGGATCATCTCCTCCGTCTCCATCGCCAGCATATTGCGGTAGAGCATCGAGGTCGGCTTGGTGAAACTTTCGTCGACCGACAGCGACGGCAACTCGACGGGGAAGCCGCCGGCCTGGGAGACGCCCCGCTTCACGTCCTGCGCGCGTTCCCTGAAATGGGCGTGGCAGGTGTTGAGTTCGGACCAGGTGTTCAGGATGCCGATGATCGGTTTGCCGCGAAAATCCTCCTCCGCGTAACCGAGCTGCATCATGCGCGAGCGATGGCCGAAGCTGCGCAGGTCGTCAGGCGCGAACCATCGCGCACTCCGCAGCGTTTCCGGCGTTTTCCTTGATGTCATGACAGACCCTTTTCGAGAGGGAAGGGGCGACCCATCGCCATTCCTTCGTCTCCATTGGCAGACAGGAAGCCATTGAAGCACTAATGCATCAGTGCATCAACATTGAAAACATGATCTAATCATTGCCACGAAGCAGGGACAGGCCAACGAGATGAGTGGAATGGTTCGGGACAGCCGATTGGATCGGTCGCGGCAGGTGGCGCTGCAGATCCACGAGATTTTGCAGGCCAGGATCATGAAGGTGGACCTGGCGCCGGGAACGGTCCTGTCCCGCGCCTCGCTCCAGCTCGAATTCGGCGTGAGCCAGACCCCCGTGCGGGACGCCTTGATGCGTCTCCAGGAAGAGGGGCTCGTGGAAGTCTATCCTCAATATGCGACCGTGGTCGCCAAGATCGACATCGATCATGCGCGCCAGGCGCAGTTCCTGCGGCTGTCGATCGAACTGGAGGCGGTGCGGCGGCTGACCGAGGAAGCGCCGGCGCAGACGGCGGCGGAACTGCGTGAGATCCTGGCGCGGCAGAAGGCGGTTTCCTCCCCTGAGACCTACGACGTCTTCGACGACATCGATCGCGACTTTCACCGGAAACTTTACGAGAAAGCCGGAATATTGCAGCTTTGGGCCAATGTCAGGCGCCAGAGCGTGCATATCGACCGGCTGCGGCGGCTGAACCTGCCCATGCCGGGCAAGATGCAGACCGTGCTTGCCGATCATGAGGCAATCGTCGCGGGCATCGCCTCGGGAAACCCTGGCGCCGCGACGGCGGCGTTGCGGAAACACCTGTCCGGCACGCTATCGATCGTCGACGTGATCAAGGCCGAGTATCCGGATTACATTCGCGGCTGACGCGTGTCGGCGCAGAAATGAGCATGCCTCACGCAATCTCCCGGCGCTAGATTTCCTCAGTGCCCGCCAGGGTGGCGACGCATGATCTCCATCGACAGAGGTTTCCATGGCAATGAGGAAATATACTGCGGAAGCAATCGGTACGTTCTGGCTGACATTTGGAGGCTGCGGCAGCGCCGTTATCGCAGCCGGCCTGCCGAATGTCGGAATCGGATATCTCGGAGTGGCGTTGGCATTCGGTTTGACTGTCGTGACCATGGCCTACGCCATTGGCCATATCTCGGGCTGCCATTTGAACCCGGCGGTCACGATCGGCCTTGCAGCAGGCGGACGGTTCCCGGCGAGCCAGATCGTCCCCTATATCGTCGCTCAGGTGGTCGGCGGCGTCATCGGCGGCGGCGTTCTATATCTGATCGCCAGCGGCAAAGCCGGTTTCGATCTCTCCGCGGGCTTTGCTTCGAACGGCTACGGAGAACATTCGCCCGGCCAATACAGCTTGTTTGCATGTTTTGTCGCAGAACTTGTGCTGACGGCGGTGTTCCTTTTCATCATCATGGGGGCAACGCACGGCGAGGCTCCCGCCGGCTTTGCGCCGCTTGCCATCGGTCTCGGACTGGCGCTCATTCACCTGATCAGCATCGATGTCACGAATACATCGGTCAACCCGGCGCGCAGCACCGGCGTGGCGGTCTTTGCCGGCGGCTGGGCCGTTCAGCAGCTATGGTTGTTCTGGTTGGCGCCGATCGCCGGCGGCGTGATCGGCGGCGCGCTTTACCGCTGGCTCAGCCATGAACCGCATGGCGTCGTCATCGGAACCGCCCCGGCGGAATAAGCCGGCAAAGAACAACCTTCTGATCAGGCGACCGCCATACGCTCGCCGATATCCTCGGCGAGCTAGGCAAGAAACCCATCCAGGAACCCGAGCACGATCCGAAGCCGGCGGACTGGATCTGGCAATATCCTGTCGTGACCGGACGCGGCGGCTACGTCTTCATGCACAACGGCGACAACATGACCCGCTACCCCTATCGCGGTCCGAAGAAGGAAGCGTTGCTCGCCAATATCGCCGTCGCGTTGAGAAGGCTCTCGATGCGAGAGTTATTGTTCTAACCGAGATAGAGGAAGGCCGGGGCATCGATCTAAACTCGCGACGGTCGATGAGGTTCAAGATGCTCGAAGAGCACAATGCAAGCGGAAAGCGAGAGATACCGCAATGGCTCGAGTGCGCACGTTACACTGTTGAAGCAAGCCCGTTACCCAACCCGCGTCGAGCTAGCGTTTCGGCACGCCCTCCGGTCGCAGGTGCTTCTTCAAAGCTGAGATACGGAAGATCGCGTTGGCGGCTCCATAGCCCCTGTAGCTTCGGCGCTGGACGATCTCGAAGAAGAAGCCCTCGCGGAATGTGGAACTGTAGAGCTGGAAATATTCGCCCTGATCGTCCCGGTCGTAGAGGATGTTTTCCGCTCTCAGCCGGTCGCTGAGTTCCGATTCCAGGCCAAAGCGGGCTTCGATGTCATCGTAATAGTTCGGCGAAATGACGAGGGGCTTGAAGCCGTTGCGGCGCAGGCTCGCTGCGGTGGCGAAGATATCGTCGGTATAAAAGGCAAGGTGCTGCACACCCGAGCCGAATGTCTCGGCCATGAAATGCCCTGCAAGGGTGCGGCGGTTTTCGGCGCCGTTCAGGGTGATCCGCAACGAGCCGGACGCGTTTTCCACCACCTGGCTACGGACGATGCCGGCGGGGTCGATGATGTCGACCATCGGCGTCTTCTGCGTCTCGAAGATCGAGGTGTAAAACAGCATCCACGTCAGCATCTCATCATAGGGAACCGTCTGGGCAACGTGATCGATATGAAGAAGATGGGCGGGGACGATATCGGTCTCGTCCTCGACGGGAACGAAATCGACTTCCGAAAACCGGGCGAGATCGCTCTTGTCGTCTATGAAATAGATGAGCCCGCCGCCGACACCCCGAATTGCTTGAATTTCCATCTCGCCCACCCCGACCGGCTGGCTGAAAGGCTCCGCGTCGAGGGCAATCGCCCTGTCGAAAGCGTCCCTGGCGTCATCGACCTTCAATGCAATGGCATAGGCCGACGTTCCGCGCACGGCGAACGAGGCGCCGGCAAAGCCGCGATCATCGGTATTGACGATGAGGCAAATATCCCCCTGGCGGTACAGGGCGACGCTCTTCGTCCGGTGGACGGCCGTCTTGCGAAAACCCAGGGTTCTCAATATGCCGATGAGTTCGGCCGCCTCGTCCTCGTCCGCCGAAAACTCCACGAAAGCGATGCCCTTGACGGCCGCACGGTCGGGCATGGCCTTGACCGATAGCTGCTCGGAGCCGGCTTCACGCCGAACCCGGTCGCCGAGATAGAGCAGCGAGCGATGCCCATCGGCGGCGATCGCACGAGGCAGCCCGCCGCGAAACTGGTCGTTGAAGATCTCCAGTGAGAAGTAGCCGTTATATCCTGTCTCGGCGATCGCCGCTGCGAAAGCCGTTACCGGAAGGTCGCCTTCGCCCGGCATGTTGCGGTAATGCCGGCTCCAATGGAGAAGATCCATGTCGATGAGCGGTGCGTCCGCCAACTGGACGATGAAGATCTTGTCCTTCGGAATCGAGCGGATCGAATTGATGTCGATCTTGCGTGAAAGACTGTGGAAGCTGTCGAGGATCAGGCCGACATTTGTGTGATCGGCCCTGCGCACGATTTCCCAGGCGTCGCGATGGTCATTGATGTGCCGCCCCCAGGCGAGCGCTTCATAACCGACCCTCAGGCCTCGCCTTGCGGCGCGCTCGCCGAGCTCGTGAAAATCCGCCGCCGCCCGATCGATACCGCCGAGCGAGGCGGACGAGACGTTCGAGCAAACCAGAATGAGGTCGGCGCCAAGTTCCTGCATGACATCGAACTTTCGTTCGGCACGGTCGAAGGTACGGCCGCGCAAGGGCTCGGGCATGCCCTCGAAATCGCGGAACGGCTGAAACAAGGTGATTTCAAGCCCGCGGTCGCGCACCATCCTGCCGACATCCGCCGGCTTGCGGTCAAAGGCCAGAAAGTCGCTCTCAAAGATTTCCACGCCATCGAAGCCGGCTTTGGCGATCGCATCCAGCTTCTCGGGAAGCTCTCCGCTGATCGATACCGTCGCAATCGAAGTTTTCATCGGTCGGCTCCTGCAGGGTTTCTAAAGCGTGTCGCGATCTTTCAGATTCGCTGTTGGCGCTTTAGGTCTTTGTTTTTACGCATGTCGTTCTCGCAAAGCCGCTGCTCACTTTTGCGCGACAGGCTCTAGAGTGCGGTCAGAAATTCCGGTCTTCCCCGAAGGCCGGCATCGAGCACCAGCACGCGGCCGGCGAGCGGTTCGGCTTCCTTCTGCGCGGCCGAAAGAGGTTCGCTTGCCGACGTCACGTAGAGCCGGTCGAGATTTTCGCCCCCGAAGCAGCAGCAGGTCGGATGGCTGACGGGCAAGTCGACCGTTCGATCAATCCTGCCGTCCGGACTGTAGCGCACCAGCCGCCCACCCGCATATTCGGCATTCCAGAGAAAGCCCTCCGCATCGATGCAGCTTCCGTCAGGGCGCGCCGGGGCGGTCGTCGTCGTAAAAATCCAGCGGTCTCCGACATGGCCTGTCTCCGCATCATATTCGCATGCCCAGATCGTGTAGGCGCGTGTATCGGCGAAGTAGAGCCGCTGTCGTTCCGGATCGAAAGCCAGCGCATTGGGAATGGCGAGGCCATCGGCAAATGTGGTTATGCTGAGATCCGGCGAGATTCTGTAGATCGCGCCAACCGGCGCATAGTCGGTTTCTCGCAATGTGCCGATCCAGAAATTGCCCGCGGAATCCGTCCGTCCGTCATTTTTCCGATGCCCGGGCTGCCCCGGTTCCGGGTCGATGAGGAAGTGTTGCTCTTCCGTTTCGGGATCGTAGCCATACAGTCCGTCGTCGCAGGCAAGCAGCAATCCGCCGGCTTTGCGCAATGCGAGTGAACCTATCCGCCGCGCCGTCACCGCATGAGCGACAATCGTTCCGCTTTTCGGATCGAAGCTCCACAATGCCGGAGCAAGCACGTCCGCCCACCACAATCGCTGACTGCGCCCACACCAGACGGGGCATTCTCCCAGTCTCGCGGGGGCGCAGCCGAGCGCTTCAATGCGCATGTTCTTCCTCGATGTGCCCGCCCAGAAAGAGCTGGCCGACCCGCGGGTCGGCGAGGAGAGCGGAGGCCTTGTCGTGCATGCGGGTCTGACCGAGCTCGAGCACGAGGCCGTAATCGGACATGGCGAGGGCCGACTTTGCGTTCTGTTCCACCATCAATATGGTGACGCCCTGGTCGCGCAGTTTGATCAGGGTCTGGAAGACCTCCTGCACGAGATTGGGCGATAGGCCGATCGAAGGCTCGTCGATCAGGATCAGCTTCGGATCGAGCAGCAGGGCACGGGCCACCTCCAGCTGCTTCTGCTGCCCGCCGGACAGCTCGATTGCCTTGCGATCGCTGAATTTGCGCAGCATCGGAAACTGGTCCATCACCATGTCGATGCGCTTGCGCACCTTCGCCTGGTCGCTCGCGGTGATGCCGCCGAGCTCCAGATTATGGTAGACGGAAAGCTGGGGAACGACGTTGCGGCCCTGGGGGACGTAGGTGACGCCGTGCCCGATCATCTGCCGCGGCGTTTGTCTGGTCACGTCCTTGCCGTCGAGCAGGATCTGGCCGGAATTGATGGTCAAGAGACCGAAAATGGCCTTGAATACCGTCGACTTGCCGGCGCCGTTCGGGCCGATGACCGTGGTGATCGACGCTTTCGGAATCGAAAAGGATACGCCGTTCAGAATGGTGATCTTGCCGTAACCGCCATGGATGTTTTTCAGTTCAAGCATTCTCAGCCTCCGAGATAGGCATCGATGACGGTCTGGTTCGACCGGATTTCGTCCGGCGTGCCTTCGGCGATGATGCGGCCTTCCGCAAGGACGATGATGCGGGAGCACAGGCTCATCACGAACTCCATATTGTGTTCGATGACGACGAAGGTCGTGCCGTGCTCGGCATTGTAGGCGATGAGCCGATCCTTGAGGTTGGCGAGCATCGTCAGGTTGACGCCGCCCGCCGGCTCGTCGAGCAAGACGAGGCTGGGGCCGGCCATGAACGCCATTGCCGCATCCACCAGCTTCTGTTGGCCGTAGGAAAGGGAGCCTGCCAGCGTGTCGCGCAGATGCCCGAGGCGAAAGAACGCGATCAGGCGCTCCGCCTCTGCCGTCAAACCGGCATCGCCGGGGCCGAAGAGACGCGAGAGCATCGTACCGTGATGCTCCTGACCGGCGAGGATGATGTTGTCGAGCACGGACATCTTCGGAAAGACCGAAAGCTGCTGAAAGGTCCGCCCGACGCCGAGCTTGTTGAGATCGGAGGCGCGCATGCCGGAGACGTTTTTACCGTTGACCGTCACGTCGCCCGTCTCCGGGGTCAACTGGCCGAGGATGCAGTTGAAGAGCGTCGACTTGCCCGACCCGTTGGGGCCGATCAGGCCGAGGATCTCACCTTTGCCGACCTCGAAGGAAACACCGTCGACGGCGCGGATGCCGCCGAAACTCTTGCCGATGTTGCGGATGGAGAGGATGGGCGCGTTCATTTCAGGCTGGCTCCTTGCGCCATGTCTGTGCGGACCTGCTGTTTCGGCCAGAATTTGTCACGGATTCTGGCGCCGACGCCGATCAGTCCCGACGGCACGAAGATCAGCATGACGATGACCAGCGCGGAATAGATGATGAGATAATATCCTTCGGTGAAGCGCAGGACCTCAGGCAGCAGAATGACGACACCTGCTCCCACCCATGGCCCGAAGAAGTATCCCGCACCGCCGACGATCACCATCAGCAGAATGCGAAGGGAATGGGCGAGCGCGAAGGACCCGGGCTCGATGAATTGGACGAGAGGCGTGATCAGCGTGCCGGCCAGCCCGCCATATGCGGAACCGATGGCAAAGGCGAGAAGGGTGATGCGCCGCGTATCGACGCCCAGGCTCTCGGCGCGGATCGGGTTTTCACGCAAGGCCTTGAATGCGCGTCCCCACGGCGAGCGCACGATCCCCCACATGACGAGTGCCGCGAGCACCGTGACGGTGAGCGTGAAATAGTAGAAAGGCAGCTGTTTCATCGTCGAGAACAGACCAAAATCCGGGCGAGGCATGCCGACGAGCCCGATGCTGCCGCCGGTCAGCCAATCCTCGTTTCTGAGCACGAGGAAGACGAGCGTATTGAAGGCGAGCGTCACGAAGGCGAGAAAATGGCCTTTGACGCGCAATGCGGGATAGCCGAGGAGCAGACCCACGACGAAACATGCCAGCAGCGCCAGCGGCGTGGCCACGACCCAATGCCAGCCGGCAAGCGTCAGCAGCGCCGTTATGTAAGCCCCGATCGCCATGAACGAAGCCTGCGCCAGCGAAATCTGACCGGCATAGCCGAGCGTCAGGTTCAGTCCCATCGCGGCGATCGTAAAAATGAGCCATGAGGTCAGAACGTAGATGATGTAGTTCTTCTGGCCGATGGGAGCGACGATCGCCAGCGCAAGAAGCGCCAGGATGATCGCGACACGCATTTTGGAGCTTCTCATCATCAGACGGCCCTTCCTTCGGATGTTCCCATGATGCCCTGCGGCCTGACGAGGATGATGACGATCAGGAGGAGGAGGGGCAGGGCGGCACGGTATTCCGCCGTGACATAGGCTGCGGTCAGGTTGTCGAGAACGCCGATCAGCAGGCCGCCGACCAGCGCGCCCCTTATCTGGTTGAAGCCGCCGACGATTGCCGCGATGAAGGCGATCAGGCCGAGCGTCTCGCCGTTCGAAAACTTGGCGAGATAGACAGGCGTGATGAGGTAGGATGCCAGTGCTGCGAGCGCCGCGTTGATCAGGAAAGTATAGAGGACCATGCGCTTGACGTTGACGCCGAGGATTTCCGCGACTGCGGGATTCTGTGCGGTCGCCTGCATGGAGCGCCCGGTACGCGTGCGATTCAGGAACAGGGTCAGGAGGACGACGATGCCGAGACAAAGCACGAGGTTGAAAATATCCTGCATCGACAGAACGGCGCCGAATACGTTGATCGGATCGCTCGGGAACATGGCGGGAAACGGCTGGGCTTCGGCCGAGTAGAATTCCTTGACGCTCTCCTTCAAGAGAATTCCGAGCGCCATGGTCGCAATGATCAGGGTGATCCCCCCGTGCGGAAGTATGGGCTCGACCATCAGCTTCTTGAAAAGGACGCCGAGAATGATGACCGACAAGATGAGCCCGGCGAGCAGGGCAGCCCAAAACGGCATGCCGAGAATGCTCATGCAGGCGAGTACGAAGAATGCCGGCAGCATGACGAATTCGCCCTGGGCGAAATTCACCGTCTGCGCCGCCTGCCATACCAGCGTGAAACCGATCGCGACGAGCGCATAAATGGAGCCGGTCGCCAGACCGGACAGTAAGACCTGTAGGAATTGAGACATCGTGCCATTCTCTCGAAGGGCCGCGGCGGCCGAAGCGGCCGCGGCTGGGTCGGGGATCGATCAGTTGGCCGGAACGGTTCCGATCACAACCGGCGAGCCATTCTTCACCTGGACCATGAAGCTCGGACGCGACATTTCGCCATGCTCGTCCCAGCAGGTGTCGAGAAGGATCTTCGGATAGTCCGCGGCCTTCAGGCACAGCCCATGCATTTTCTCGGAGAAGGCTTCGCCGTCGAATTCGCCGACCATCTCGGTGACGTATTTCGTCGTCCAGGCGCCGATATAGCCCTTGATGGCGTCATGTGTCGGCTTGCGTTTGTATGTCTCTTCGAATTTCTTGTCGAAAGCGCCGATGCCGGGAACATCCGTTGCCGCTGCCGTCAGGCCGACATGGGCGATGGCGCCATCGGCGGCGGGGCCGGCGAGCTCGACGACCTTGGCTTCGGTAAGCGTGACCTCTCCCAGGAGCGGCATGGGCAGGGTCTGTTTCCTGGCCTCGATCAGGAAGCGGGCCGATTCTTCCTGATTCATGTAAACGAAGACCGCGTCGGGATTGGCTTCCTTGAGTTTGGCGACGTCGGCTGCATAGTCGGCTTGCCCCTGTTCGGAGGAAACATCGGCGATGACGTCGATCCCGGCCTTCTTCATTTCTGCGGCGAAAACATCGTGGCCGCCTTTGCCGAATTCGTTGTTCACCCAGGCGATGCCGACTTTTTTGGCCTTGAGCGTATCGGTAAAATAGCTCACCAGCGCGGGGATGCCTTTCTGCGAGCCCGACGAGGTGCGGAAGACAAAGGGATTGCCCTTCTGCACGATGCTCGGAGATTCCGATCCGACGAATTGCGGGATGCTGTTCTGCTGGGCGACGAGCATGTTGACCATCGTCGAGCCCGAATAGATCGTGCCGAGGATCGCATAGGCCTCTTCGTCGATCGCCTTCTGAACGAGGGCGCGCGAAACCTGCGGATCCGTCTGAGTGTCGTATTCGCCGAGTTCGATCTTCTTGCCGAGAATCCCGCCCTCGGCATTGATTTCCTCTACCGCGATCTTGACGCCGTCACGCCAGTTCGTTCCCGAGGGGGCGCCGGCGCCGGATAGTTCGGCCACCATGCCAAGCTTCACGGTGTCCTCGGCATGCGCCACGCCGAGACCGGCCAGCAGCGCGGTCGAAATTGCAATGAGTTCCTTTCGGTACATGTAGTCCTCCCAGTTAAAAATAGACTGGCTTTTTACGGCGCCGTCTCCATGCGCCACCAGGCTTCACGTCAGCAGGAGACGAAAGCTAGCCACTTTTCAAGTGCAGTTCCCGTTGCGTCGGTCGCGACAGCAAAAAGTCCACAAGCGTAACGGCTTGCGCGTCGAACATTCCGGCGCCTGTCATCGTCCGGCATCCACGCCGGCGGGCTTCTTCGATCAGCGGCGGCATTTCCGGCTTCGTGATGACGCAGGCCACGAATTGCCAAGACTCGAGCTTTGCGACATCGATCGGCAGGGGATCATGCGGCCGCATGCCGAGGGGCGTGGCATTGGCGACGAGATCATAGCCCGTGGGATCGGCGCTGCCACGACGCACGCGCCCGGGGAATTGCTGCTCGAGCTTTGCTACGACAGTGTCGCGCCGCGCAACGTCGATATCGTGTATGGCAAGCACCGCGGCACCACGCCTCATGATCTCGAGCGCGATTGCCGAACCGGCGCCGCCACAGCCGACCAGCAGGCATTTGCGATCGGCAACGAAAAACCCCTCGGCTTCGATCCCGTCGAGATAACCAAGCCCGTCCGTATTGTCGCCGTGCCAGCCCTCCTCGGTCCGGCGTACGACGTTTGCCGCCTCTACGAAGACGGCACGGTCGGTCGCCGTCGTGCAAAGCGTGAATGCGGCTTGCTTGTGCGGAACGGTGACGAGGATGCCTCCCGTATTATGCACCGAATGAAGCGCACGAAAAAGATGGGAGAGATCGCAGGCGCTGACATGCATCGGGACAACGACGGCGTCCTGCTGACGATCCGCAAACAAGCCGGTAATGGCGGCCGGCGAGCGAACCTGAGCGATGGGGTCGCCAACGACCGGAAAGAGCCTCGTATTTCCCGAAGGGATGATACCCGTCATGTGTCGTCCGTTCCACCGGGAGAGGGGAGGGACGGGCCTTCCCGTCGCATCCGTCTCCCGAAGCAATCAATCCTGCGCTCCAACAGCGCATTTTCGATTGAAGCCTAGCGAACCCTGGGCGGCATATCGAGTATCATTTTTGCAGGCTTCCGTAACATCATGTTAATGCCTGGCTGCGTGTCCATGCAGGGTGCGGGGGCGACAGATCCGCATGCCTGCTAGGAGCGATCGACATTCAGGATTCCCAAATCAGTTGATGACTGATTCATAGCGCACCGTGTTGAGCACGGAGACCTTTGATGGGTGTGAAGCGATACGAGTTGAACGAGGCGCAGTGGTCGAAGATTGTTCTTTTGCTGCCGGGCAAGGCCAGCGATCCAGGTCGGACAGGTGCGGATAATCGTCTATTCGTGAATGGTTGTCTGTGGGTTCTACGCTCAGGCGCACATTGGCGGGACCTGCCTGAGCGCTACGGCAAATGGAAAACAGTGCATCGCCGCTTCAGCCGCTGGTGCCATGCCGGCGTATGGGAGCGGGTCTTCGACGCACTCACAGCGGACCGGGATAACCAGTATCTGATGATCGACAGCACCATCGTCCGCACTCATCAGCAGGCGGCGAGCGGAAAAGGGGGGCCAAGGATCAGGCGCTGGGGCGTTCCAGAGGTGGATTGACGACCAAGATCCATATGCTGGCCGATGCGCTCGGCCGCCCCCTGCGCTTTGTCGTGACGGCCGGCCAGGCCGGTGACATCACGCACGCCCCGGCTCTGCTCGATGGTCAGATAGGAAAGGCTGTGCTCGGCGATAAAGCCTATGACGGCAACGCCTTGCGCGAGACGATCAAGGCTATGGGCGCCGAGGCAGTCATTCCATCAAAACGCTCCCGCAAGATCATCATTCCGCATGATCCTGTCGCCTACAAGCATCGCAACCGCATCGAACGCTGCTTCAATCGGCTCAAGCACTTTCGACGCTTCGCCACCCGCTACGAGCGTCGAACCATTCATTTCACTGGATTCATCCAACTCGCCGCTATCATGATATGGCTACAATGAATGTCGATCGGCCCTAGCACCGGCCATTCCTCCGTTTCGTCTTTTTCTCGGGAGATTTGAGTGAACTGACGCTGTTCATCTCCTGGCGAAGAAGCGATCGGAAATGCTCTGCATAGACGGAAAGGGGTAGATCCTTGCGGTAGGCAATGAAGGTATGAAAGATGCTGTCGGCGTCGATCTCGATGCTTTTCAATCCGCGAACGACGCCATGCGCCACGGTGAATTCATCGATGATCGCGATCCCCAGCCCGGCCGCGACGAGACTGCAGACCGTCGTGCCGAAGCGAGCCTTGATGTTCATCTGGTAGTCGACATGATTGTCCGTGAACATCGCTGCCATGACTGCCCCATACGGGTCCTTGGGATTGATGCCGATGAGTGGGTATTCGGACATCTCCTGGGGCGTGATCTTGTCTTTGATCGCGAGTGGGCTCGTCTCCGGGACGATACATAGGAGCCGGCCGCTCGCCAGCGGTTCGAATTCGATCAGCGGATGGTCGAAGCGCGAGGAGATCGCGACCAGTTCGCCGCGGCCGAGAAGCAGGTAATCGATAGCCTCTTCGATCTTGAGTATGTTGAGGTCGAGCCCGAGATCCGGAAAACGTTGCCGCAATCTCGCGACGGTCCTCGGGACCATGACATTGGCGATGCTCGGCACGGAGGCGATGCAAAGCTCCTGGCTCTGGCCTCGGCCCAGTCCCGCGACGGCCGATTGCAGATCGTCGATCTTCCGGTGCACCACGTCAAGCAGATCGAAAATGTTGCGCGCCTGCGAGGTGGGAACAAAACGGCCGGCTCTGCGGTCGAAAAGCCGGATCCCAAGCGAATCTTCCGTGTATTTCATCAGGCGGCTGAGGCCGGGCGCAGACACGTTGAGAAGCTTGGCGGCGCCAGCGATGCTGCCGGTGACCATGATGGCTCGTATGACCTCAATTTGTCGTAGTGTAAGCATTGATGCCGAGTCCGCATTAGCCGATATGTTTCGCCACACATTGTAGCGCCGACTGCACAGGTGCAAATGTGCATAAGATTCGCAATGGACTACAATGGCTGGCGAATTTACTGCAAAGAAAATTACACTTAAATCGTCTGCTTATTCGTCGTCGGTTTGCGACTTCTATTGTAAATGCAACAAGGGCTTAAAGGCTGCGACAGGGCAGGGAGATCAGCCCCCGATCCGACCGGCTGGGCTGGGTTGTAAGGGAGAAACGGGGGCGGGTGATGACGCTCCCCTTTGGCTTTAGCTTTCTCAGTAGCAATTGTTTCGTCGCCGGTTGATATTCATTCGCACCTGCACGAGGCCGGGTAGGGACCAAAGCCGCACGATGCTTCCGCAAATCAAGTTGCAGGGTGACGTCGACGTCGCCGCGCTGTCACTACTTGTTCGTGGCATGCTTCTTTTCGATTGCCTGTGTTGATGGTGAGGGTGGCATAGGATTGACGGCGACCGGCGCCATGACGCATGCGTGGCGCGGAAAACGCCGTGCTTGTCGCTGTAGAAAGCCAGCGGCTTGCCCCATTGCTGCAGATAGGCCTTCGTCGCATGCAGATAGTCGAATGTATTCTCCGATCCGGCAAAGTGCAGGTGCAACAGCTTGCCGGTGGCGTCATCGATGTAGACGAGCAGGGCGCATTTGGGGCCGCGGTTCTCGAACCACCAGTGATGCGAGCCATTGATCTGGACGAACTCGCCGAGACAATCCCGCCGGCCGCGCGGCTGGAAAACCCGCTTCTTACGTTCGCGCCGCGAGATCCAGATGCCGGCCTCGGTCATCCATTGGCGCAGCGTTTCCTTGGCGACCGAAATCTGATGCAGTTCGATCAGCTTCTCGCGCGCCAGCGTCGGCCCGAAATCCAGATAACGTTCGCGGATCAGATCCAGCGCCGCATTGCGAAAATCCTCGCTGTGACGCCGATTGCTCGGTCGGGATCGCTTCTTCGAAACCAGGCCGGCTTCACCGAAACGGTCATAGGCCTGCAGCAGCCGATGAACTTGACTTCGACTGAGTTCCAGCAACTCGGCCGCCTGGATGATGCTCAGGCGCCGGTCGCGGATCTTCTGAATGACTTCGAGGCGATGCAATTCTTTCTGCGACATGGTGATCAAACAGGACATGACGACTCCGACCGCTCATGGTCTCGACCAGGCTGGAGGTCGTCATCCTTGCTCCTGACGTTGGCATTGACCAGAACGGCGAGAGGCGAGACTGTCGCATCTCTAACTGGCCCAACTGTCGCATTACTAAATAGCCGCTACATATTTTTATCGCATAAGGCGATTTATGGAACTTTTGGCAGTTTTCCGGCTGCACAGAACAGGTTTGGCATCTTGTTGAGTGATCAACCGTGCGCCGCGCTGACGTGAAAATATCCTTAATCGACTCATTGCTACAGCGCGATGGCTTCTGGTTCCGATCAAGAAGTAAATGTGGGCTACACCCCAAATCCACCAAGCGAGCCAGCCGGCGATTGTTAGGCGCCCGAAGTCGATCACCGCCAAGTTGCGTCCAATCGTGGCCAAGCTTCTTCACCTTTCTTTTCCTTAGCTGCCGCAATCTACCAGCCACATTGTATGGGAAGAGCAAGCTCGCGATTGTCCTTATTTGGAGATTACGATGAGGAACCGGTTCGCGAAACTGCCTTCCAATGTTGCAAATCCGGCGTGGAACATCAGCCGGGTATCGTGCTGTTTCGCACGAATTGGCGGCTGCTGACAAAGCGTGAGCCCAGTACGAGTGTAGTCCGCGGCGACTCTATGGCTATCGGTCGTCTGTTGAAGTTCAATCCGCTCCTGCTGCTTGGCGTCGCTTGCGCCTCCTCGCGTTCTGCTGTGGCCATGAATAGGGGCTGCGGCTCGCCGCACAGCGCGCCGCTCGACCCCTCCTGCGCAAGGGTGGCAAAGTCCTGCAAGACTTATTATCACCGTCAAGCACTCTCCTCGCACCTGTCGATCGAGATCGCAGAAATGCAATCGGGTACCGCGATTCTAGGAAAATCCTTGGCGAGGCATCAAGGACTTTCCTCTGACAACGCGCTTAGCGATTTAACAGACCTTGACGACATCGAGTTTCAGAAGCCTGCCCAGCTTGCTGATGCGCTTGGCGATATGCCCAACCCCCACGGCGCAATGATGTGCCGGGCCTTGCTCGTTCCAGGACTCGACGAACGCCCTTGCACCTATCGGAAATTCGTACCGGCTATTGGTGTTGCCGATTTCGAGGATCGGGCCGGGCACGGATTGCCCCTCGGCGCAAACCAGCTTGAGCGCACCGGCGCTCTCCACCACCGACAGCAGCGTCACCGGCCCATGCTTGACCGACATCTCGACGCTGACGCCGGAGCCGACCTTTCCATGGTAGACTTGCAGCGGGCGTATCTTCGTCCTGCCCTCGGCGATCCGCGTATGCCCGGGACCATCGTGCCCCATCAGCACGATATCGGCGTCGAAATCCATTGCATAGTATTCTGTGAAGGATCCGCCGGCGCCGAAGCTGTCCATGATCTTCATCGCCTGGGCGTTCTTGATCTCGTACTCGCCGGCAACGGGAATTCCGTCGGCGGTCAGCATGGAGCAGCCGACAATGATCGAGGTGATGACGTCCTCATACTCATGGCCGGGCACGGATTCGTAGTAGTAGGCAAGCGATCCGAGACGCTTGCTGTCGACGAGCTTGCGAAGAGCGACAGCCGTTTTCGCCGCGCGGGCAAGTTCGGTGGAGTTGCAGTCGGACTGTACGTCGAAATCAGATCGGATCCTTTCAAGGCTCGCAGCGATCTCGGCTTCCGTCACCTCGCGTCTCAACCTCGCAAGTTCATCGATCTCAAGCACTTCGATATGCGTCCCGAATGCGGTGCTTTGAGCTGTAAGGTCCGAATAGATGTCCAGCATGCCATTGTAGTAACGCCCCATCACGCCGAGGCGATTGTGCGCCATGACGTGGGCGACGCGGGCCGCCTCGATCCAGTCCTCGATCTCCTCGTCGACGATTGGATCGCCGCTCAGGACGCCGGTGACTTGATGAAACTCGATCCCCGCGCGCGTGAAGACATTTGCAATCTCAGGCACAGGGCAGGCTGCGCAGTGGGCAAGCCATTCCCCGGTCATGACGGTTCGGTCGCCGAGCGCATTGAAGGTGGAATAGTCGATCGCCGAGGTCGGCTGCAGGTTGAGGATGATCACCGGCACCTTGGCCCGCCGGACGACGGGGAGGACCGTCGACGACAAGGCGTAGGTGGTAATATAAAGAAAGATGATGTCGACGTCGGCTTCCCGGAAGGCGTGACCTGCGTCCAGCGCCTTTTCCGGCGTGTCGATGAGGCCGAGATTGACAACTTCAACGCCGGGGCGCGCCAACTTGTCGGCGACGACCTCCACGTAACCGCGCAGACGTTTTTCCAGGCCATCGAACTGCGGCCAGTAGGCCTCCAAGCCGATCCCGAACAGGCCGGCCTTCAAAGGGCGTTCAATCATCTCAATTCTCCAGAATATAATGCGGATCAGCCCTGCAGTCGGACTCGAAGCTGGTCGAGGCCCACCGCCAGGAGCAGGACGACCCCGCGCGTCACGTCCTGCCAAAAGCTCGAGACGTTCATCAAGGTGAGGCCGTTGTTCAACGTTCCCAGGATGAGGACGGCAATCAGCGTTCCCCAGACGCTGCCCCTCCCTCCAAACAGGCTTGTTCCTCCGAGGATGATCGCTGCGATGATCGTCAGAAGATGCTGGCTTGCGGCGTTGGGCGCGGCTGCGCCGAGCATGGCGGCAAGCACGATGCCTGCTGCGGCTCCCGAGATGCCGGAGACCACGTAGAGGATCATTTGCGTGCGCTCGACGGGAACGCCGAGCAAACTGCTGGCCTCCGGATTGCCTCCGGACGCGTAGACGAACCTGCCGAACGGCGTCTTGGAAAGTACCAGCCACAACACCAGGAACACGACCAGCATCAGGATCACGGGAAACGGAACGGACAGTAGGCGGCCCGACCCCAGCCAGTTGAAGGCCGGCACGAAAAGCGGTTTGCTCAAGCCACCTGTCATCACCATGGACAGACCGGAAAAAATGCTCATCGTTCCGAGGGTAACGATCAGCGGATTGAGGCGAAGCCGGGTGACGATCACGCCGTTGAGCACCCCAACGCTGCCACCTATGACCAGGGCCACGATGCAGCCGAGCCAGATATTGATGCCGCTTGCATGCGCAAGGGCGACGATCACACCGGCAAGCCCGGCCACCGCGGCGACGGACAGATCGAGCCCTCCGCCGATGATCAGCGGTGTACCGGCCGCCGCCATCAGGCCGATGAAGGCCATGTTCGTACCGATGTTGGCGAGATTGCTGATTGTGAGAAAGAATGGAGACAGCAGCGCGAATGCTATGAGAAGCACGACGTAGAAGCCGAGCAGGAGCACGATTCCGGCCGTCGGCCTCGCCAGCATATCGGCTGCAGGACGACGTCGGGCTGCCGGGGCCGGCGCATGCGCCGCGACTAAATTCGACTTGCTCATAGCTTCTCCCCGTTCATAACGTCCGCCAAGGGACGCGCTTCTGCTGCTTGCATCAATTCGGCCGCGGTCGCCTCTGATCCGAGCTCTGCGACGACGCGTCCGCCCTCCAGTACGATCATGCGGTCGGCGAGGCCTGCAATCTCCTCGGCGTCCGAGGAGACGAGCAGGATACCCAGCCCGTCCAGGGCAAGGCGGCGGATCTCTTCGTAGATTTCCCGCCGGGCGCCGAGGTCGACGCCGCGCGTAGGCTCCTCGAGAACAAGGAGCCTGGGTCTCCCGAGCAGCCACCGTGCAAGGCAGACCTTTTGCTGGTTGCCGCCGGATAGCAGCCGCACCTCCTGCTCAGGCCCGGTGGTCTTCACGCGCAGCGCCTTGATCCAATGCGCCGATATCGCTCGCTCGCGCTTCTGATCGATGACTCCCGATCGGGTAAAGAGACTGAGATAGGGAAGCGTCGTATTGGCGCGGACCGACAGGTTTCCGATCAGGCCCTGCTGCTTGCGTTCCGCCGCCACGAAGGCCATCCCGCTGCGAATGCTCGCCTTCGGGGTCGACAGTTCTGCCGCAGCACCGTTCATTTCCAGCGAACGAACCTTCGCGGCGGGTTCGGCGCCGTAAACCGCGCGGCCCAGCTTCTCGATCCCGGAGCCGATTAGACCGAACACCCCCAGCACCTCCCCGCGGCCGATGGTGAACGAGACATCGTCCAGCCAGCCAGGTTGCGACAATCCCTTGACGGCAAGCACGGCCTCGTCCGACGGGGATGCGGATTTCTCGGGGAAGAGATCTCCGAGATCGCTTCCGAGCATTGCCCGGAGAACCTCCTGATGACTGGTCGCGGAGGTCTGGAACTCTCCCTTGACCTCGCCGTCACGCAGCACAACGATGCGGTCGGACAGGCGAAAGACTTCGTCGAGATAATGAGAGATGTAGACGATCGTGACACCATCGGCACGAAGCGAGGCGATGACGCCGAATAGCGTTTCGGCATCCGCTTCCCCAAGCGCCGCAGTCGGCTCGTCCATGATCAGAATGCGCGCTTGCCCGGCCAACGCCCTGGCGATTTCGACGAGCCGCTGTTCGGGGAGGGACAGCAACCCCATTCTCCGTTCCGCGGAAATATGCTCGACCTTCAACCGGGTCAAAAGCTCTCTGGCCTGTCGAAGCATCTCCCCCCGGTTCACGAACGTCACACCCGCGATCTTGCGCGTCGGCATGGAACCGAGCGCGATGTTTTCGGCGACTGACAGGTCCGGATGAACCGAGATCTCCTGCGGCATCAGACGCACACCCGAAGCGATCGCGTCTCGGGCGGAGATGATGTCGACTGCCTCACCGTCGATTTCGATCTTGCCGTCGTCACACGCATAGACGCCGGACAGGATCTTCATGAGCGTGGACTTGCCGGCGCCGTTCGCCCCGAGAAGCGCCACGACCTCGCCGGGATAGGCCGAGAAAGCCACGTTCTTCAGAACCTGGCTGCCGGAAAAGGATTTTGTGACGTTCGTCAGCTGGAGCCGCGGTACGCGGCTCCCGTTGCTTGCAGCGCTTGGCATCGAAGCCTCCGACAATCGAGGATCATTGCTGGGGAAGAATTGCCTCGTAGCCCTTCAACCAGTCCTGCTTTTTCAGATCGGAGAGATAGGTGGCGAATTGAGCCTCCGGGAAGGTGTAGCCGTCCGCCTCGCCCGCGCATTCAAACTCCTTGTAGAATTTGCAGATATTGGACTTCGTTACCATCTGATGGGTGACGAAGGTGGCCTCTGGAACCTCTTTGCCGGCAAGAGACGAAAGCGCGATCGGAATGAGGTAGTTTCCGTAGCTGCCCGGAAACGACCCCGTCGCCGCGACGAGTTTAGGATCGGTGGCGAGCGCTTCGGCCTCGTCGGCGCCATTGCCGACCGCGATCGCCTGATCGACACGTCCGGCTGCTCTCACCGCCTGCAACATGCCCATGGTCGCCTGATCGTTGATCGCGATGATCATGATCGGAGCGCCCGGCGGGATACGCCCGAGCACGTTGTTCATCTGCGTGTAGGATTCCTGCAACGTGTTTTTCGTGTCGATCTCGATGATGTGGTCGGCTGGGAAGTCGTTTGTCAGGGACAGGAAGCCGGCGCGCTGCCCATCGGTGCGCATACGCGGGATGACGCCGGATTGGGGCAGTGCACCGATCACGAGATAGCCATTGTTGACATCTGCGCCAAACTGTTTCGCCGCGGCGGTTGCGAGATAGGAGCCACCCATGAAGCCCGACTTCGGATTGTTGACGCCGAAGAAACTTGCGCCCGGCATTGGAATATCGATCGCGGTCACCTTGGTGCCGTCGGCCTTGAAGACGTCCATCACCGTCTGCCCAAAGTTTGCATCCGTCTGGAACTCGATGACGTAGTCTACCTTGCGCTCGGCGAAGGACTTGGCGTTGGCGAGCGCCGTCGGGCCGTCGAGCCTGTTGTCGGCGATGACGAGATCGATGCCGGCCGCGTCCGCGTTCGCTTGAATACCCTTTTCGACCAACACGCCGAAGGCGATGTCGCGCTGCAGGTTTGCAAAGCCGATACTGTATTTCGTGCCGTTCTTCGGCGGCGTCACTTTCGAGGCATCGGCGACCATCGCCTTGAGGGCGTCGGCCGACAGCATGCTGCCATCGAACTTGGCCGGGTCGAAGCCGTGGAAATCGTCGGCATAAACACTGGTTGCCGCCAGGCAAGCGGCTGCGACCAGAAATCTGGTTGGGATTTTCATGTTTTCCTCCTCCGGCTGCTGCCCTCCCCGGCAGCAGTGATCTTCATCGCTTCAGCACCCTCCAACGTGTCTTGGTTCCGCGCTGAGATCTGGACCCTACCACCGGCCGATTGCCTTGACACGGAGCCAAAAACCGCAAAAGTGATCATTTGCATGCAAATAATGATCTTGATGGGCTGAACATCGTGACGCAGAATTACTTTGTCTACATGCCGGAAAACAGGGTATCTGCAGCATGGGGATGCACGGCAATATCCATCGGCTATACGGAAATTGCGCCGCACTCAAACTATCCCCCGAGCCGCCATCCCGACGACCATCATTTCAGCTGGTCGCGAGGCCGCATCCTCCAGGCATACCAAATCGTTCTGATCAGCTCCGGGCGCGGCAAGCTCGAATTCGGCAGTGGCCGGCGACAATTGACCATCAACGCCGGAACCATCTTTCTGCTATTTCCAGGCGTCTGGCATAGGTTTGCGCCCGATGTTCAAAGCGGCTGGACGGAGCATTGGATCGAATGCCGAGGAAACGCCTTTGATTTCGCTCTGGATTCCGGGCTGGTCTCGACAGAGAGACCGAACTACTCGGCCAGCCCGGAGGCGGCCGGCACCTTTGCCGCGATCCACGGGTTTGCTCAGCAAGACCCGCTTGCCAATCAACTGGTCCTTTCCACCCTCGGACTACAGTTGCTGGCCCTGCTTTGTAAGTCCGACGGCATGGCCGCGGATGCCAGCGCCCGGCTGATAGACAGAGCGCGGATGATCCTCATGGAGAGATGTGGCTCAAACCAGCCGGTCCAGGACGTCGCCGCGGAACTCGGCGTCAGCTACCCCTATTTCCGAAAGCTCTTTCGCCAGCAGACAGGCATGTCGGCAAAGACCTACCAGATGACGGTGCGTATCAAGCGCGCGCGTGATTTCCTTGTCAACACCGACAAGTCGGTGAAGGAGATCGCGGGATTATTGGGCTTTCACTCAGCTTTTCACTTTTCAAGCCAGTTCAAGGAAATTGTCGGTCTTGCACCGAGCGAATTCCGTTCCCGTTCGAGAGGTTGAAGTCGAGCGAGAAGTAGGACCTCCCCAATGCGAATTTTCACGGCCTCTTCCGGAGAGGAATGCACAGTTAGAGCAACCCTTTGCTTGGAGGACCCGTCACGCGGGGATTCCGGCTGCAGTTGAAAGGAATCGAACCGGGGTTGCGGTAGCGACAATCAGCAAACTGGCCAATTCACTGAAAATTCCGCCTCCGACGTCCTTTCGGAGCAAACAGGGCTCGCGGGAGAGCCATCTGACAGAATGAGGCGAGAAGCTTCTTCGTGTTGTGCCGGAACCAGTTCCGCACCTGATCGCTGTGATGGCGCCAGGCCACCAGATGGGTATTGTATTGGTCCGCCGCGCGACCCATTACCGATGCCTTCAGGCCGGTCTTGGCTGCCGCGATCATCCCGCTAGCAATCGCCAGGAGGCGGATTTCGTGATTGTGATGCCAGCGGCAATCGTCGTCGGTGAGTGTGCGAACTTGGTGGCATACAAGATGTAGGTCTTCGAGCTTGACAAGCTCTTCGTTGGTTTTGACGCCGCCGCACCATCAGAGGCCGTGATTATCGACGGCAGCTGCCTAGACAGTGATTGATGTTCGCAAAAGAATAGCGCCTAATAGTTTTACGCAGGGCAGTGAAGGATTTTCACAGCTGGGTCTAGACCCGGCGATCCGATTTCGCGAGGACAAGAATGAGTGAATGGCCGATGCAGAGTGACGGATTTTCACAGACCTCTGCTGCCTGAACGCGGTCAACCGGCTGGCTACGCAGCGATCATGTCACGCTATGACCTAATCTTACCGTCGCCCATCCGGGCGGCCGATATCTCTAACCGACATCACCCGATTTCAATAACCGAGGCATGGCCAATGCTGACGCCGCGGTATCGTCCGGAGCCTGCGCTTGGCGCTCATCTGGAATTTGCCTTCCGATACGAAGGCGTTGATCTCCAGGCGTTGTCAGCCCTATTTGAGACCATTGGCGGAGATCGAGGCTATCATTCGGGCAACGCCATCGTTGCTTTCACGCGCCGCCTTTAGTGCCCCCTCACCGCGTCAATGTCTGTTTGATACCGGCAATCCCGCGGCGCAGGAAAGGATCAGTGTGGATGTAGAAGAACTGAACGCCCTTCTGAAACCAGTGAGGCAGTTCATCGGCGGTCGCCAGCGTGCCCGCAATTTTGCCGGCTGCGCGGATCTTGTCGACGGCGACGGCGACCTTGTCGATCACCGCTGCCGGACGCGGTTCGCCGAAGGGCGGCGCCGGCGGATAGCCCATATTCTGCGAAAGATCGCCGGGTCCGATGAAAAAGACATCGATACCGTCGACCTTCAGCATCTCCTCGAGATTGTCGATGGCATCCACCGTCTCGATCATCGCCACCACCAGGCGCTTGTCGAAGTCGGACGGAAGAGCGTAACGCACCGCTTCGACGATGGCGCGCGCCTGCTCTGCCGTGTCCACCATCGGAACCATGATCCCGTCGGCGCCGGCATTCAGGTAGCGGATGATGATCGGGCGCTCGTGCGAGTGCGGCCGGATGATCGCCGCGCCGCCGACCGAGCGGACGATCTGCGCGGTCATGCGCACATCTTCAAAGCTCCAGCTTCCGTGTTCGCAGTCGACGAAGACGGAATCGGCGCCGAGCTCCACCAGTCGGCCAGCAAGGCCCGACGATACGTGGTGCGGCGTATACATGGTGACCGCCTCGCCGGCCAACAGCCGCGCGCGCAACTTCGCTCCGTTCATCATGTCCTCCCAATTCTACTTTTCCGGCAGATCCGGCGTATCGGCGGGCGCGCCGACCCAACGGGCAATTTCGATATCCGCAGACGTGTCCCGCATGAATGTCGGGCAGATGTGAAGTTCCGGAATCACAGCGCTCTTGTTCAGGCTGGCGCACAGCGCGATCGCGCGAGCGACGTCGTGAGGATCCATCATGACGGCACGTTCCTCCTGCAAAGGCGGCCGCGCGCGATTGTCCATGATCGGCGTATTCGTCTCGCCGGGGAGGATCGTCGTGGCGCGGATACCCTGATTGCGATAGGTGTTGTGCAGGAAGGTCATGAAGTTCTTCACGCCGGCCTTGGCCGCACCGTAGGCCGCGCCGCCCAGCAGGTTGGGATTGATCACGGCAAGCGACGAAACTGTGATGATCGTCCCCTCGCCGTTCGCGATCATATCGGGAAGGACTGCCTGGGTCAGGTTGAAGACGGCCGTCAGGTTGACGTTGATGGTCGAATTCCACTCGGCCTCGCTCAAGAAACGCGCATTCAGCACTTTGCTTGCGCTGCCGGCATTGTTCACCAGGATGTCGACGGGTCCGACGCTATCCTTGATCTGCTTCACGACCGCAAAGACCTCTTCGCGAGTCTCGATATCGAGTACCTGCGCAACGGCCTTGCCACCAGCCTGTTCGATCAAGGCCGCCACATCGCGTAGCGGTTCGATCCGCCGCCCGGTCAGCACGACGGTGGCGCCGTCCTTTGCCAGCAGCAGGGCGGTCTCGCGACCGATCCCGGAGCCGGCTCCCGTCACGAGAGCGATTTTTCCTTGCAGACGTCCCATGGCTTTCCCCTATTCGGCCGCAGCAGTGATCGGGCCAGAATAGCCGTAAATGTCTCTCGCAGCCTTCGCGGTGATCAGCTTCTCGGAAAGATCCTGTGCGATGAGGTCCCGTGAACGATCGCTCGCATGCCCCCAGCCGCCGCCGCCGGGGGTCTCTACCTCCAGACGCTCTCCCGTCTTCAAGACCACCTTGCCTTTCGGGAATTGAGGCTTGCCTTCCTTCATGACCTTTCCGGCCGATCCGCTCTGCCCCTCGACGACGCCGAAGCAGGGATGGCGGACACGCTCGGAGGCGAGGTAGATGTTCATCGGGTTCTTGCCGAGGTTCCGCAGCACGACACGCTGGCCGAGACCGCCGCGATGTTTGCCTGCTCCGCCGGAGTCGGCGATCAGTTCCTTTCGCTCCGTCAGGACGGGAACCGCAACCTCGAACATCTCGATGGCCGTTACCTTGCAGTTCGAGGGGAAGCTCAGCGTGTCCAGACCGTCGAATTCGGCTCGGGCGCCCTGTCCGCCATGGAAATTCTGGACGGATCCATATTGCGAACCGTCATTGCGCTGACCGACGCAATTGGCGGCCCAGATCGGGGCGCCGCCGCTGTCGCCCATAACCTTCTCGGGCACGACGCCTTCAAGCGCCTTGAAGATCAGCGAAGGGATGACGTGCCCGATCAGGTTTCGCGAGTTGCCTGCCGTCCATGCCTGCGGATTGAGGATGCAGCCGAGCGGCGCCTCATCGGTGATCGGAATGATGCAGCCCTCGTTGTTCGGAGTTTCGGGGTCGAGCAGGCACTTCAGGGCATAGACCGAATGGGCGTAGCGGTAGTTCGTCCGGCAGTTGATCGAGTGCAGAACCTGATCGGACGTGCCGGTATAGTCGACGTGAACAGAGTCGTCCCGGATGATGACCGAAGCCTTCAGCGTCACGTCGACGTCGTAACCGTCGAGCAGAACCTCGGCGGCGTAGCTGCCGTTCGGCCATTCCCGGATTGCATTGCGCGTCTGCGCTTCGGAGCGGGAATGGATGGCGGCGGCCAGGCCCTCGACGTCGTCGAGACCATACTCGTCGAGGAATTTGACGAGTTCGCGGCCCATGACGTTGTTGGCGGCGATCATCGATTCCAGATCGCCCCGCACCTCTGTGGGAAGGCGGACCGAGGCTTCGATGATGTCGAAAACATCCTGGTTCGGAACGCCGGCCTTCAGCAGTTTGACGATCGGGAAGCGGATGCCCTCTTCGTAGATGTCGCTCGCTTCGGAATGCAGAGGCGCACCGCCGATATCGGGAAGATGGGCGATGGAGCCGGCATAGGCGACGACCTTGCCGTTCTTGAAGATCGGCGTGATCATCGTGACGTCGGGAAGATGACCGGTGCCGATCTCCGGGTCGTTGGTGGCCAGAACATCGCCCTCTTCGAGCCTGTCCGCCGGGAATTTGGGTAGAAAGTAGTTCTGGGCGGCGGCAGGGAGCGAGGTAATGAAAACCGGGATCGACCAGGTGCATTGCGCCAGCGCCCGTCCCCTGCTGTCCAGCAGGACGGTGACGTAGTCGTGGTTCTCGCGCACGATCGGCGAGAACGCCGTCTTGCCGAGAACGTTGTCGGCCTGGTCGGCGATGAAGATCAGGCGGTTCCACATGACCTGAAGGTTGATCGGGTCGTTGAAATCGGTGGCGGGTTTCGACATCTGAGTCCCCCTTAGAGCAATTCCAGGCAAAGCGCGAAGCGCTTTTGCCGGGTGTTGCGTAAAAACAAAAGGATAGAGCGGTTCGGCGCTTCCGTTAAAAGCTGAACCGCTCTAGCGAATGTTGATCACGAGATTGCCATGGGCATCGACGTGGAAGATGCTGCTTGGGCCGACGACCGCGGTCGATTCACGCTGCTCGACGATTGCCGGCCCCTTGATCTCTTCGCCGACCGGCAGCTTGTAGTGGTCGTAGACCGCAGTCTCGGCGAAGGCGCCGATCTCCTGGAAATAGACCTGACGGCTGCCCTTCCTCGCGTCGGCAATGACGGTTTCGTGCGGGCGCGTCACCTGATCCTTTTCGCCGCTGGCGCGCAGGCGCCAGGTGATGACCTCCAGCGGCGCTGCAACCGTACGGCCGAAGAGCTCGCGGTACAGCTTGAAGAAGTTGCCGCGAAGCTCGCCAAGGAATTCCTCCTTCGGCAGGGCCCGGTCGGGCAGAACCACGGTGATTTCATGGCCCTGGCCGACATGGCGCATATCGACGGTATAGCGGTTGCTGATCGTATCCTTCGGGACGCCCGCCGCCGACACGACCTCGGCGCCCTGGGACGAAAGCTCGTCCAGCAGACGGTTCATCGCCTGGACGTTCCAGGCGTCGAGCGCCATCGGATGGCTTGCGGACAGATCGACCGCTACGGGAGCGATCAGCAGGCCGATTGCCGAGCTCACACCTGCACCGGTTGGGCAGATGATACGGGAAATGCCGAGCTTGCGGGCGATGCCATAGGCGTGGACCGGGCCGGCGCCGCCGAACGCAACCATCGGCAGCGAGCGGGGATCGACGCCGAGATCGGTCGCATGCATGGCGGCGGCCTTGCTCATGGATTCGTTGACGAGGTCATGGATGCCCCATGCGCAGCGTTCGACCGAGACATCGAGCGAGGCGGCAAGTTTGGCCATCGCCGCGTGAGCGGCCTCTCTGGAAACCTTGAACGACCCGCCGACGAAAGATTCGGTGCCCATGTAGCCGAGCAGAATGTCGGCATCCGTGACGGTCGGCTGGGTGCCGCCGCGCTGATAGGCGGCCGGTCCGGGCATCGCACCTGCCGAATGCGGACCGACGTCGAGCAGGCCGAGCGAATTCCGGGCTGCGATCGAACCGCCGCCCGCGCCGATCTCGATCATCTGGATCGACTGGATTTTCAGGGGGAAACCCGATCCCTTGCGGAAGCGCTGATAGTGGGCGACTTCGAGGTCGGTGCCGACATTCGGTTCACCGTTCGGGATCAGGCAAAGCTTCGCGGTCGTGCCGCCCATGTCGAAGGACAGGACGCTCGCCTCCCCCGCCGTGCGGCCGAACTCTGCCGCCGCCACGGCGCCGGCCGCCGGGCCCGACTCGATCAGGCGCACCGGCAGTTCCGCGGCACGACGGCTCGGCACCAGACCGCCCGACGACGTCATCCAGAGGACCTGGCGATCGATGCCCTTCGCGGCGAATTCGCGCTGGAGATGAGCGACGTGGCCGGCCATCTGCGGCCGGGTATAGGCGTTGACAACAGTTGTAGAGGCGCGGTCGAACTCGCGCATTTCAGGGCAGACTTCGGACGAGAGCGAGACGAAGATGTCGGGGTCTTCTTCACGCAGCAGCGCAGCGACACGCTGTTCGTGCTGCGGATATTTGTAGGCATGGAGAAGGCAGACGGCTACGGAGCGGATGCCCTTTTCCTTCAGGCGGCCGGCGATCTCGCGCACCGTTTCTTCCTTGAGCTCGGTCATGACGGAGCCGTCGGCGGCGATCCGCTCTTTCGCACCGAAGCTGTTTGCACGGGTCGCCAGCGGATCGGGATATTTGATGTTCAGGTCGTAGAGGTCGTAGCGGCCTTCGTTGCGGATGCGCAGCATGTCCTGGAAGCCGTCGGTGGTGACGAAGCCAGTCTCGACACCCTTGCGCTCGAGCACGGCATTGGTGACGACGGTGGTGGCGCCCAGTACCTGCAGCTTGTCGATGGCGATGCTGCCGGCGAATTTCTCCAGCAATTCGGACACGCCCTGCACAACCGCTTCCGCCGGGTTCTTCGGCGTGCTGAGCACCTTGTGGAGATGGAGGTCGCCCTTGTCGTCCAGAAGCGCGAAATCGGTAAAGGTACCGCCCGTGTCGAAAGCCAGTTTTGCCATGTTGTCCTCGAAGCGTTCGGCGCGGGAGGCGCCGCTTTGCGGATCCGATGCCCGGACCAGTATCTGCCTGGAGGTTAGGGGAATGCCGGGCGCGTTGGCTAACACAACTACAGTCTGCCGCTATAGGGTTTGCTTATGGCGGAACGAAGATACGACGTCGGGCTGCCGCAAGGCGACAGGACAGCCGGCGTCATGAAAGAAAATCCGCGCCCGCGTGCCCGTTGGTCGTTAGGCCGGCTTGATTCCCGGATGATGGCTGCTCATCAGTTTCGCGACGACGTCGAGGAGAACCGAGCGCGCCGCAATGGCGGGCTCCGACAAGGGAAGGTGATCGGCGACGCAGAGCGACACGGTCGCGTCGATCACCGGCTTGGTCAGCGCCCTCACCTGTGCGCCGGAAAAGCTCGCCGTCTCCGTCACCACCGAAGCCGGGAGAATGGTCGATCCCAGCCCTTCCAGCACCGCCGCACTGAGGGCAGGAACGGACTCGATTTCCGAGACGACGTCAGGCGTTGCCCTGGCCCGCGCCAGGGCATCGTCGATCAACCGGCGGAGCAGATGCGCCTTGCTGGGAAGAAGCAGCGGGATGTCCTGGAGGGCAGCAAGCGGAAGCGGTGCGCTGCCATCGCCGGGAAGCTCGATGCCCGGCGGCGAGACCAGGAACATTTCCTCGCGGAACAACGGCTGCAGGGTGACGCCCTTGATGGGGGTGGCTGCATAGATCAGCGCCATGTCCATCTTGCCGGTCATGATCAGCTCGCTCAGGATCTGGCCGAAACTGTCATTGATGTGGACGACGATATGGGGATGCCTCGCCTTCATCTCCTTCAGGATCGGCAGCGACAAGGCGCTTGACGAGGAATAGGTGGCGAGCCCGATCGAGACCCGGCCCGCCACCGATTTGGCCGCCTGATCGATATCGACCTGCGTCTGCTCGATCTGCTTCAGCATCAGTTGCGCGTGCCGGTAGAGGATGAGTCCCGCCTCCGTCGGCGTAATGCCGACATTGCTGCGGATCAGAAGCTTATGCTTGAAATGCGCCTCGAGGGAAGCGATCTGCTGCGACAGCGCCGGCTGTGCCGTCCTCAGAATGCTTGCCGCGCGCGATACGCTGCCGGTATCGACGATCTTGACGAAGCTCCTCAGTTTTCGGAAATCGACGCTCATGGCCACCGGCTTGTTGTTTCATGCAAAACGTAAAGCCTGCGGCCGGAGGGACGCAAGTCCCCACCGGCCTTTCGCGGTTAACGCAGCGCGGCAACCGCCCGTTCGATGCGGTCGCATGCCTGCGTGATCGTCTCCATCGATGTCGCGATCGAGAGGCGGAAATGCGGCGATACGCCGTAGGCGGCTCCTTGCAGCGCCGCGACCCCGACGCCGTCGAGCAGGTAGAGCACAAAATCGAGGTCCGTCTCGATCGTCTTGCCGTCAGGCGCCTTCCTGCCGATGACGCCGGCGCAGTTTGGAAACAGATAGAAAGCCCCATCCGGCACGAGGCAGGAAAGACCCGGCACGGCATTCAGCCTTGCGCATGCATAATCCCGCCGTTCCTTGTAGACTTTCACGCTTTCGGCGACGAAGGACTGATCCGAAGACAGGGCATAGGCAGCGGCGGCCTGACTGACCGACGACGGGCAGGATGACATCTGCGACTGCAGTTTGTTGATGGCTGCAATCAGGTCGGCCGGGCCCGCCGCATAGCCGATCCGCCATCCGGTCATGGCGTAGGACTTGGAAACGCCGTTGGTCAGGAGGATACGCTCCTTCAGCTGCGGGACGGCGGCGGCGAGCGTCGTCATCGGCTCGTCCTTGAACCAGACCTGGTCGTAAATATCGTCGGAGAGCACGAAGACGTGGGGATGGCGCAGCAGCACCTCACCGAGCGCTTCCAGCTCGCGCCTGTCATAGGCCGCACCCGTCGGATTGGACGGCGCGTTGAGGATCAGCCACAGGGTCTTTGGCGTGATCGCCTTTTCCAAAGCCTCCGGCGTCAACTTGAAGCCTGCTTCCTGCGGGCATTCGACAATGACCGGCTTGCCTTCATTGGCGATCACCATATCGGGATAGGAAACCCAGTAGGGTGCCGGAACAATCACCTCGGCATCGTTCTCAACGCTCGCCATCAGCGCCAGAAAGAGTATCTGCTTGGCGCCGCCGCCGACGCAGATTTCGTTGTCGGCGTAGCTGAGCCCAAGCCGCCGCTTGATATCGCCGATGATTGCCTTGCGCAGGGCAGGCGTGCCGTTGACGGCGGTATATTTCGTTTCGCCTCTGTCGATGGCGGCGTGCGCTGCGGCCTTGATATTCTCCGGCGTGTCGAAGTCCGGTTCGCCGACCGTCAGATCGACGATGTCGCGACCCGCCGCCTTCAGTTCGCGCGCCCGGGCGGCCGCTGCCGTGCTTGGCGAAACCTTGATTCTGGACACGCGTGATGCGGGCACAAAGGTGCTCATTGGGATTTCCTCGTTCTATTCTTTGAGAGGCGAGATCGCCTTCAGTGGACGGCTTCAGTTTCGCCGCGCATCTTGCCGGTCAGGAAAAGTTCGCCGAGTTCGTCATGGGTGATGTCTTTCGGCAGCCCATCCCAGATGACCTTGCCAAGTCTCAGGATGACCGCGCGTTGCGCCACTTCCATGGCTTTCTTGGTGTTCTGCTCGACGAGCAGGATCGTCATGCCGTCTGCGTGAAGCCGAAGAAGCTCGTTGAAGACGATGCCGATCGCGGCCGGCGACAGCCCGACGGACGGTTCGTCGACCAGCAGCACCTTCGGCCGCTGCAGCACCGCCATCGCCACTTCAAGCAATTGCTGCTCGCCGCCGGACATGTTTCCGGCCAGCGTCGCGCGGCGCGTCTTGAGGATCGGAAACAGGTCGTAGACATAATCGCGGTCGGCCTTCACCTTGGCGTCGCGGAGGGTATAGGCCGCCATCTGAAGGTTCTCGTCGACGGTCATGACGGGGAAGTTGCAGCGCCCCTGAGGCACGAAGGAAATCCCCTCGCCCAGAATGGCTCTCGACTTGCAGCCGGCAATGTTCTTGCCACGCCAATCGATATTGCCCTGCTTGATCGTCGTCATGCCGTAGAGCGTCTTGAGAAGAGTGGACTTTCCCGCTCCATTCGGCCCCATGAGCGCCACGAAGTGCCCGGCGGGCACGTCGAGATCGACGCCGTTGAGGATATCCAGATTGCCGTAACCTGCACGGAGGTCACGGATCAAAAGGTTCGAGTTAGCCGCCAAGATAGGCCTCCCTGACGCGCTGGTCCTGAATGATGTCGCCCGGCAAGCCTTCGACGAGCTTGGCTCCCTGATCGAGCACGATGACGCGCTGGCAGATGCTGGTGACGACATCGATGTTGTGTTCGATCACCAGAAAGCTTACGCCGAGCGACTTGTTCGCATAGAGGATGGTGTCGACGACGCGCTCGATGATCTTCGGATTGATGCCGGCCATCGGCTCATCCAGCAGGATGAGCTTCGGTTCGGGCATCAGCATGGATGCGAACTGGATGAGCTTTTGCTGTCCACCCGACAGATTGCCTGCCGGCTGGTGGCGGACATCCCAAAGACCCGCCATTTTGATGAGCTCGCGGGCTCTCTCCCTGAGGCTGCCGATACGCTGGCGCGACATTCTTCCAAGCCCGAAGGTCGATGCGATGGAGGTGAAGGTGAACATCTGTCCGGCAATGACCAGGTTCTCCTCGACATCAAGCGACCGGAAGGTGACGGTCTTCTGGAAAGACCGCAGCATGCGTCCTTCCCGGGCGATGCGGTTCAAGGACCAACCGGTTATGTCCTGTCCGTCGAGCACGACCTGGCCGGCATCCGGCCGCGCAAGGCCGGTGCTGCAATCGAAGAAGGTCGATTTGCCCGAGCCGTTCGGTCCGATCAGGCCGGCGATCTCACCCCGGTCGATATGAATGCTGACATCGTTGACGGCCTTAACCGCGCCGTAGGACTTGCTGAGATTCCTGATCTCGAGAAGCGGAAGATGACGGGTCATTTCGCGCCTCCGATCGCATTCCAGAAGCGATTGATCAGTGGCGCAAATCCATTTTTGAACCAGAAGACGAGCACAAGAAGGCTGAAGCCATAGGCGATCATGCGCAATTCGGGCGTGATGCGCAGCGCTTCCGTCAGCCCCACGAAAAGTAGGCTTCCGAACACGGTGCCGGAAATCATGCCCGCTCCGCCGCCCAGCACGATGATCAGCATCGTGGTCGAATAATACATCTGGAAGGTCAACGGGCTGACGACCGTCAGATAATAGGCATAAAGGCAGCCGCCGATCCCGGCAAACACGGCGCTGATCATGAAGACGATCAGCTTGTAGTGCCAGGTGGGAATGCCGAGAGACTCGGCAAGCGTCTCGTTCTCGCGGATCGCCACCATGTTGCGCCCGGCGGGTGAGCGGACGATCGCCCAGGCCGCCAAGGTGGCAAGGGTTCCGACGATAAGGGCAAGATAATAGAAGTTCGTCGTGCCGGACACCGTGAAGGAAAGCGGACCCAACTCGACATAGGGCTTTGGAATGCCCGACAGGCCCATATCGCCGCGGGTGAGCGAGATCCAGTTCTTGGCGATGGCCTGGCCGATGATCACGAAACCGAGCGTGCACATCACGAAGGACGTCGAGCGAAGGCGCAGGGCGGGAATGCCGAGCGGAAGGGCAAGGGCGCCGGAGACGGCGCCGGCGGCGATGAGGTTGACGTAGAACGGCGTTCCGTAGGTGACGGCGAGGAGACCCGCCGTATAGGCGCCGATGCCGAAGAACGCAGCCTGCGCCAAGGAGAGAAGGCCGGTGTAGCCCACAAGCAGATTGAGCCCATGCGCCGGAAGCATGAAAATCAGGGCGATGATCAGGGAATGGGTGATGTAGCGGCTGCCGATGAACGGCGCGGCAAGCGCCAGGGCGATGAGGACGGCGGCGAGCGGTATGCGAAGGTCGCGCCTGCGTGCCTGTTGGGCGGTTTCCGTGAGAGACATGTCGGGTCCTCGGCGTTCGAGAAAGGTCGGCGGGCGCCGCGGCTAGAAGCGCGCCTGCGTCGAAAAGAGGCCGTGCGGTCGCCACATCAGCATCAGGATCAGCGTGGCGAAGCCGACGGTGTCGCGAAATTGCAGACCGACATAGGTGGCGACCAGGCTCTCGGCAACGCCGAGGATCATCGCCGCGACGAAAGTGCCGCGCACATTCCCCAAACCGCCCATGATGATGATCGGCAGCGTCTTGAAGGTGATCAGCTCGCCCATGCCGCCATAGACGCTGACATTGACCGGCGCCGTCAGGACCCCTGAAAGCGCCGCAAGGCCCGCCCCCAGCATGAAGGTTCGAAGCACCACCTGCGGTACGTCGATACCGACGACGCCGCAGCACTCGACATTCTGGGAAACGGCGCGCATCGCCATTCCCAGGCGGGTGTAGCTGACCATCAGTTCGAGGCCGATGAACACCAGCAGACAGACGACGAGAATGAGAATGCGCTGCTGAGCCAGGCTGAAGCCGAGGATGGAAACCGGTTCGATATAGCCTCCGGCGAAGAACTTGTAGCCTCCGCCGAAGACGAGAATGATGGTGTTCTGTAGGATCAGCGCGATGCCGAGGGTGGCGAGTACGCCGGACTCCGCCGGTGCACCGACCATCCGGCGCATGACCAGCTGCCCGACCACATAGGCAACGACGATCGTCGCAAGAACCCCCACGACGATCGACGCCTCGTAGGACAGGCCGAGATAGTCGATCGCAAACCACGCCCCGAACGTGCCGAGCATGTAGTATTCGCCGTGAGCAAAGTTGATGGCTCTCAGCACGCCGAAAATCATGGTCATGCCGACGGCGACGATTGCATAAACGGAACCGGTCACGATTCCATTCACAGACTGCTCGAATATGGTCGAGAGCATGGGCGTACCTCCTCCCGGCAGATCAGTTGGCGGGGTATTGAATGTCCGCCGTATATGCACCCTTGATGCTCGGCTTGCCGTTCTCGATCTGCAGCAGGATCATCGGCAGGCGGGCCTGGTTATGGTCGTCGAAAGTGACTTCGCCGACGGGGCTTTTATACTTGATCTTGGAGAGTGCGTCGCGAACCTTCACCTTGTCGGCGCTGCCGGCCTGCTTGATTGCGGCTGCGAGGAGATTGACGGTATCCCAGTGAACGTAGGCGTGGTTGTTCGGCGCCTCGTTGTAGGTGGCCGTGAACTTCTCGACGAAGGCTTTGCTTTCCGGCGAATCAAACTGCGGAAGCCAGGCGGCTGCCTCGACGGCGCCCTCGAGCGCTGACGGGGCAGACTTGATGGTCTTTTCGGTGTTGAACTCGCCATTGCCGATCAGCGTGACCTTACCGGCCAATCCGAGTTCGATCATCTGGCGGGCGATGATGGGTGTCGTATCGGCGAGACCGTACATGATGATGGCCTGGGCGCCGTTGTCGCGGATCTTTGCGAGCACGCTGCGGAAGTCGACTTCGCCTTCCTTGTAGTAGTCTTCGCTGAGGATCTCTCCCTTGAAATCGGGCAGGTACTTCTTCGTGAATGTGATGGCCGAGCGGCCATAGTCGCTGTCGACGGAGAGCACGGCAAACTTGGTGAAGCCACGCTGCTCGGCGGCATATTTGGCGACGATCAGCGCCCGGTTCTCATCCGTCGGATAGTTGCGGTAGGTCCATTTGAAGCCGCCGACACCGGCCTGATAGGTGATCTTCGGGTTCGACGACGCCGCATTCAGGAGAAGCACTTCAGCATCTTCCGCGACGGGTTGGATGGCGAGCGTCACCGAACTGGAAACGTCACCGATGAGGAAGTCGACCCCCTCCTGGTCGATCAGACGACGGGCGGCCGAAACGCCTTCGACCGGTGTGCCCTGGCTGTCGGCATTGAAGAGTTCGATTTTCATCCCATCGACGCCGCCGGCATCGTTGATGTTCTTGACGGCGAGTTCGGCGCCATGCATCGAAAATGCGCCGTAGCGCGCATTCGGGCCGCTCATCGGCGCCACGAGTCCGAGCTTGATCGTGCCGTCCGCTGCCAGCGCGCCAGCCGGCAGGCCGGAAACGGAAACCGCCAGCGAAAGGGCTGCTGTAGAAAGGAAAAGTGCTCTGCGGCTTACGGTAAGTTTCATGTTCCCACTCCATGTTCTCGGGTGCAAACGCTTGGGCGTATGGCCCAGCGTACTCCTGACCGCTTTGCGCGGTTCTTATGGCGTCAGCCCAGCGCTGACACCGTCACAGTAGGTTCAGGAAAGCGTCGCTGGCCAACACAACTCCATTCTGCCGCTATAGCGTTTATTTATAGCGAACCGATCTATTCGGCATTGCCGATTGACCCGTCGATGTTTCACACAGCTGGGTGCGCCCCCAAGAAACTGCAGTGCAGCAAAAGTCGGCTGCGCCGCACGATAAACATTCGCGCAGGTGCCTCGGATAACTCAGGCTCGACGAACGGCCCAAAAGCCAATAAATACGATTTGACGGTCGACCGTGCTGCAACTGGTACGCAGCTCTCGAAACGTGAGACGCCGTCATTCGACGCCTGGCTTGCAGTTGATGGGAATCGAACCTGCGACCGCTTAAATCGCCTTTTGCAATTCCGGCAGTGCGTCGAAGAGATCGGCGACGAGGCCATAGTCGGCGACCTGGAAGATCGGCGCCTCCTCATCCTTGTTGATGGCGACGATCACCTTACTGTCCTTCATGCCGGCCAGATGCTGGATCGCCCCGGAAATGCCGGCGGCGATATAGAGATCGGGCGCGACCACCTTGCCGGTCTGGCCGACCTGCCAGTCGTTCGGCGCATAGCCGGCATCGACGGCGGCACGGCTTGCACCGACCGCGGCGCCGAGCTTGTCGGCAACCGGCAGGATGACTTCCTTGAACTTCTCGGCAGAACCGAGCGCCCGGCCGCCCGAGATGATGATCTTCGCCGAGGTCAGTTCCGGACGTTCCGAGGCCGACAGCGCATCGGAGACGAAACGCGACAGGCCGGGATCGGAGACAGCCGGGATTGCTTCGACGGAGGCAGATCCGCCTTCACCAGCGGAGGCGAAGGAAGCGGTGCGCACGGTGATGACCTTCTTGGCATCGCTTGCCTGTACCGTCTGGATGGCATTGCCGGCATAGATCGGACGCTTGAAGGTATCGGATGAAACGACCTCGATGATCTCCGAGACCTGGGCGACGTCGAGAAGAGCGGCCACACGCGGCAGCACCGTCTTGCCGACCGAAGTCGCGGCCGAGAGGATCGTGTCGTAGGAACCGGCCAGCGAAACGATCAGGTCGGAAAGCGGTTCGGCCAGATTGTTGGCGAGCTCGTCGCTTTCGGCGAGCAGCACCTTGGAGACGCCGGAAAGTTTGGCCGCCGCATCGGCCGCAGCCCTGGCGCCCTTGCCGGCAACGAGAATGTGGATATCGCCGCCGATCTGGCTTGCCGCCGTCAGCGCCTTGGCGGTCTGGTCGGAAAGGCTGGCATTGTCATGATCGGCCAGAAGAAGAATGGTCATGGTGATATTCCTTTCGAACCTTAGAGCACGCCGGCTTCGTTCTTGAGCTTGTCGACCAGTTCGGCGACCGACTTGACCTTGACGCCGGCCTTGCGGCCAGACGGCTCCTCGGTCTTCAGCACCTTCAGCCGCGGTGTCGTATCGACGCCGAAATCGGCAGGAGCCTTCTTGTCGAGCGGCTTCTTCTTCGCCTTCATGATGTTCGGCAGCGAGGCATAGCGCGGTTCGTTCAGACGCAGATCGGTGGTGACGACCGCCGGCAGCTTGATCTCGATCGTCTGCAGGCCGCCGTCGACTTCGCGGGTGACAGTTGCTTTGCCCCCAGGGACGGCAGCTTCGATCTCGATCTTCGAGGCGAAGGTCGCCTGGGCCGAACCCAAGAGCGCCGCCAGCATCTGGCCGGTCTGGTTCGAATCGTCGTCGATCGCCTGCTTGCCTGTGATGATCAAGCCCGGCTGTTCGGCATCGGCGACCGCCTTCAGGATCTTGGCCACAGTGAGCGGCTCGACCTGATCCTCGGTCTCGACCAGGATCGCCCGGTCGGCGCCCATGGCAAGTGCCGTCCGCAGCGTCTCCTCGGCCTTGGCAGGACCGATCGACACCACCACCACTTCCTCCGCCTTGCCGGCCTCCTTCAGCCGCAGCGCCTCTTCCACCGAGATCTCGTCGAACGGGTTCATCGACATCTTCACATTGGCAAGCTCGACACCCGTGCCATCCGGCTTCACCCGGATCTTCACGTTGTAATCGACAACCCGTTTGACGGGCACGAGAATTTTCATGGAGTGCGCGCTCCTTTAAACCCAATTACGCCAAACAAATCAGCCTCTTGAAGACCAGTCCGGCTGCACTTTGCCATTGTGCTCACCGAGCCTCGGCGACTTGTGATGCGAGGTCAGCATCGTCCCCGAGAAAACGATTGGCGTCCGGATGCCTGGTATCCCTTCATTCTCCACCACCATCTTGCGATGCACCACTTGCGGATCCGCAAATACATCTTCCACGGTGTTGATCGGCCCGGCGGGAACGCCCACACGCGCAAGGTCGGCTAACAGATCCGTACGCTGGAAGAGCTTCGTCTGCGTTTCCATCACCGATGTCAGTTCCGCTCGATGACGTACTCTCTCCGCGTTGGTCTTGAAACGGTCGTCGGCTGCCACGGCGGAAAGCCGGAGAATATCGCATATCCGTGCGAACTGGCTGTCGTTCCCGCAGGCGATAATGATATTGCCGTCGGATACCGGGAATACCTGGTATGGCGCGATGTTGGGATGCGCATTGCCGAGCCGCGTCGGCGCCTTTCCCGAGGCGAGGAAATTCATCGCCTGGTTGGCCAGCACGCCCACCGTGCTGTCCAGGAGGGCCATATCGATATGCTGTCCCTCGCCCGTACTGTTGCGCAGAATCAAGGCGGCCTGGATAGCGATGACCGAATAGAGCCCGGTGAAGATATCGCCGAACGCGACGCCGATTTTCTGGGGTTCCCGATCAGGTTCGCCCGTCAAATCCATGATGCCGGCCATGCCCTGGACGATGAAATCATATCCTGCTCGCCCGGCGTATGGGCCGGTTTGACCAAAACCGGTAATCGAGCAGTAGATCAGCTTCGGATTGATTGCCTTCAAACTCTCATAATCAAGGCCGAACTTCCTCAACCCGCCGACCTTGAAGTTCTCGATGACGACGTCGGCGTTCGCGATCAGTGCACGAAGCTTTTCGACGTCTTCCGCCGAGTTAAAATCCGCCGTGATGCTGAGTTTTCCGCGATTGCAGCTGTGGAAGTAGGCCGCAGCGATATCTTCGCCATCCCGAATGAAGGGAGGTCCCCACCGGCGCGTATCGTCGCCCTCCGGGCTTTCCACCTTGATGACAGTCGCACCCAAGTCGGCAAGTGTCTGTCCGGCCCACGGACCAGCCAGGATACGCGCCAATTCCACGACCCTAACGCCTTCCAGCGGAAACTGCATCGATAACTCCTGACCATTCCCAAGTTGGCGGATATTGTGGGACTACATATTCGGATAGACCGGACCTTCACCACCCTGCGGCGGCACCCAGTTGATGTTCTGGTTGGGGTCCTTGATGTCGCAGGTCTTGCAGTGCACGCAGTTCTGGGCGTTGATGACGAAGGTCTCCTCACCATCCTTCTCCACCCATTCGTAGACGCCCGCCGGACAGTAACGCGTCGACGGACCGGCATAGATGTCGTGCTCCGATCGCTTCTGCAGCGCCATGTCCTTGACCTGCAGATGCACCGGCTGGTCTTCCTCGTGATTGGTGTTCGACAGGAACACCGAGGACAGACGGTCGAAGGTCAAAACGCCGTCCGGCTTCGGATAGGCGATCGGCTTGTGGTTTGCGGCAGGCTCCAATGACTGCGCATCCGTCTTGCCATGACCAAGCGTGCCGAAGAAGGAGAAGCCGAACAGCGTGTTGGTCCACATGTCGAGACCGCCGAGCGCCACACCAACCGCCGTGCCGAACTTCGACCACAGCGGCTTGACGTTCCTCACCCGCTTCAGGTCCTTGCCGATGTCGCCCTTGCGCCATTCGTTCTCGATCTCGGCCACCTCGTCATGGCTGCGGCCCGATGCGATCGCCGCCGCAACCTTCTCCGCCGCCAGCATGCCCGACAGCACCGCATTGTGGCTGCCCTTGATGCGCGGCACATTGACGAGACCGGCCGAACAGCCGATCAGCGCTCCGCCGGGGAAGGTGAGCTTCGGCACCGACTGGTAGCCGCCCTCGGTGATCGCACGTGCCCCATAGGAGAGCCGCTTGCCGCCCTCGAAGGTGCCGCGGATCGCCGGATGGGTCTTGAAGCGCTGGAACTCCTCGAAGGGATAGAGATAGGGGTTCTTGTAGTTCAGGTGGACGACGAAGCCGACCGCCACCAGATTGTCTTCGAGATGATAGAGGAAGGAGCCGCCGCCGGTCTTCATGCCGAGCGGCCAGCCGAAGGAGTGCTGCACCAGGCCCGGCCTGTGGTTCTCCGGCTTGACCTGCCAGAGTTCCTTGATGCCGATGCCGAACTTCTGCGGCTCGCGATCCTTCTGCAGATCGAACTTGGCGATCAGTTGCTTGGCGAGCGAACCGCGCACGCCTTCGCCGATCAGCACATATTTGCCGAGCAGTTCCATGCCGCGGGTATAGTTCGGGCCGGGCTCGCCGTTCCTCTCGATGCCCATGTCGCCGGTGGCGACACCGATCACCGCACCCTTATCATCGTAGAGCACTTCGGTTGCGGCAAAGCCCGGATAGATCTCGACGCCGAGTTCCTCCGCCTTGGTCGCCAGCCAGCGACAGACGTTTCCGAGCGAGACGATGTAGTTGCCGTGATTGTTCATCAAGGGCGGCATCAGCATGTTCGGCAGGCGGATCGAGCCGGCCGGGCCGAGCACCAGGAAATGATCCGCCGTCACCTCGGTCTTGAAGGGATGATCGCCATCCTCGCGCCAGCCGGGCAGCAGCCGGTCGATGCCGATCGGATCGACGACCGCGCCCGACAGGATATGGGCGCCGACCTCGGCGCCTTTCTCCAGCACCACGACCGACAGTTCCGGATCGACCTGCTTCAGCCGGATCGCCGCCGCCAGACCGGCCGGACCGGCACCGACGATCACGACGTCGAATTCCATGCTTTCACGACTCTCGGCTGCGTGCTCTTCGGTCATGATAAATGCCTGACAATCTCGATGTTGGAATGCGATGGGGTCAGCGGGTTGGCCGAGCCGGAACGTAGCTATAGTCGTAGAACCCGCGCTGCGCCTTGCGGCCGAGCCAGCCGGCTTCGACATATTTGACCAGCAGCGGACAGGGACGATATTTGCTGTCAGCCAACCCCTCATGAAGGACCTGCATGATGGAAAGGCATGTATCCAAACCGATAAAGTCAGCCAGTTCGAGCGGCCCCATTGGGTGATTGGCGCCGAGCTTCATGCCGGTATCGATGGCTTCGACGTTTCCGACCCCCTCATACAGGGTGTAGATTGCTTCGTTGATCATGGGGATGAGGACACGGTTTACGATGAAAGCCGGAAAGTCCTCGGAGACGGTGACGGTCTTGCCGATGGATTCGGCAAAATCCTTGGCTCTGGCAAATGTCCCCTGATCCGTTCCGATGCCGCGGACCAGCTCTACCAGCTTCATAACAGGAACGGGATTCATGAAGTGTATCCCTATAAAGTGATTGGGTCTGTCGGTTGACGCGGCAAGCCGCGTTATGGAGAGCGACGATGTGTTCGTCGCCAAGATCGCATCCGGCTTCAGGACAGTGCACACGTCCGTAAAAACTTTCCTCTTGATGTCTTCATTCTCGCTGACCGCTTCGATGATCAAATCAGCACTCGCCAGATCGGGAAGGGAGAACGCTCCCCTTATTCGGGAGATCGCCTGATCAGCCGCCTCAGCCGGCATTTTTCCGGTTGCCACCTGGCGTCCGAAATATCCGGAACTCGTTTCGATGCTTGCGCGAATTCGATCTTTATCGAGATCATAGACCAATGCCTCATACCCGTGTTTCGCGACGACTTCCGCGATCCCAGTCCCCATCTGGCCGGCGCCGATGATGGCGACGGTAGAAATCTTATTCGCTATAGGCATGCTGCCTCTCGTTGATCCGGAAGTTGAAGGACGGTGCCGATTGGCCGTGGGGAATTAGAAGAACGCCTGGAGGCCCGTCTGGGCACGTCCAAGGATCAGGGCGTGGACGTCGTGGGTTCCCTCATATGTGTTGACCGTCTCGAGGTTCTGCGCGTGGCGCATGACATGGTATTCGATCTGAATGCCGTTGCCGCCGTGCATATCCCGGGCTTGCCGTGCGATCTCAAGCGCCTTTCCGCAGTTGTTGCGCTTGACGATCGAGATCATTTCCGGGGCCATCTTGTGTTCGTCCATCAGGCGGCCAACGCGAAGCGAGCCCTGCAGCGCGAGCGTGATCTCGGTCATCATATCGGCAAGCTTCTTCTGATATAGTTGCATGCCCGCGAGCGGTTTGCCGAACTGCTTGCGGTCAAGACCATATTGACGAGCGCGGAACCAGCAATCTTCGGCAGCTCCCATGACGCCCCAGGAGATGCCGTAACGGGCGCGGTTGAGGCAGCCGAACGGTCCCTTGAGACCGGAAACGCCGGGCAGAAGCGCATCCTCGCTGACTTCGACGCCGTCCATCACGATTTCACCCGTGATCGAGGCACGTAGCGAAAGCTTGCCGCCGATCTTCGGAGCCGAAAGGCCCTTCATGCCCTTTTCGAGAACGAAGCCGCGTATTTCGTTGTCGTGGGCCTCAGACTTTGCCCAGACGACGAAGACATCGGCGATCGGGGAGTTCGAGATCCACATCTTCGAGCCGCGCAACCGGTAGCCGCCCTCGATTTTCTCGGCGCGGGTTTTCATACCGCCGGGATCGGAGCCTGCGTCGGGCTCGGTCAGGCCGAAACAGCCGATCAGCTCACCCGAAACGAGACCCGGCAGATATTTCTTCTTCTGCTCGTCAGAGCCGTAGGCGAAGATCGGGTAAATGACGAGCGAGGACTGCACGCTCATCATCGAGCGATATCCGGAGTCGATGCGCTCGACCTCGCGAGCAACCAGGCCATAGGCGACGTAGGATGCGTTCGCGGCGCCGTATTCTTCCGGCAGCGTCACACCGAGAAGACCCGTCTGCCCCATCAGCCTGAACAGTTCGGGGTCCGTCATTTCCTCGAGATAGGCGTCCGCAACGCGCGGCAAGAGTTCGGACTCTGCAAAAGCCGCAGCGGACTCGCGGATCATCCGTTCATCTTCGGTCAACTGGTCGTCGAGCAGAAAGGGATCATTCCAAGAAAAGGCCAAGTTCGTCGTCCTCCCATTGAGGTTATCGGCAATTCGAAATTGACGGAATTAAAGCCGCTTTTTGACGGCTGACAAAGCGAGGTTTACTCATCAGCCTATGAGGTATAGTAATAGCTGATGGCAAACCTATCGCGAAGACTCCTCCCCTCGACTTCAGCTCTCGCCGCCTTTGATTCCGTCGCACGGCTGCACACCTTTTCTGCGGCGGCAGACGAACTTTCCCTGACGCAGGGAGCCATCAGTCGTCAGATCGCCACACTGGAGGACCAGCTCGGCGTTTTGCTGTTCGAGCGGACCAGCCGCGGTGTCATTCTCACGGAGGCAGGCACCGACTATGCGCGGGCGATTGCCGGCGCCCTGGCGGAAATCCGTTCCGCTTCACTGCAGGCCATGACCAAACAGCATAGAGATCAGCTCAATCTTGCCATCTTGCCGACCTTCGGCACCCGCTGGCTGATGCCGCGCATTCCGCAGTTCGTGTCGAGACATCCGGAGATCACGTTGAACTTCGCGACGCGCATCGGCATATTCGATTTCGACCGCGACGACATCGATATGGCGATCCATGTCGGTCAGCCTGATTGGCCGGGCGCCGAAAGCACATTTCTCATGGAAGAGATGGTCGCACCGGTCGCATCGCCCTCTTTTCTCAGCACGCATCCGATCGTGACGGCTGAAGATCTGCTTCGTCTTCCGCTGCTGCAGATGGCCTCTCGCCCCGGGGCCTGGAGCCATTTTTTCGAAAGCCTCCAGGTCGATGGCACCCCGTTGCAGGCGATGCGGTTCGAACAGTTCAGCAGCGTCGCCCAGGCCTGCATCGCCGGATTGGGGCTCGCACTGATGCCGCCGTTCCTGATCGACTCCGAGCTCGCGAACGGGCAACTCGTTCAAGCCTTCCCGCATCAGGTCAAAAGCCCCAGCGCCTATTATGCGGTGGCGCCTCTCAGCAGGAAGGATTTCCGCCCTGTCGTGGCGTTCCGCGCATGGCTGCTGGAACAGGTCGCGCTCTATAAGAAGGGCGTTGCCGGCTGATAGCGGGCGATGGCCGCCAATAACAGCCGATGAACCCTGCCTTCGATAATTCCCTGATGCTCGATTGCGAGCGCTGCTTGACTCCTCCGTCAAATCCTGCCAGTTTATGCTAACGTTAGCATAAGGAATGCGCATTTGCACCTTCAATTGAAGAACGCCAGCATGCAAGGGAAACGCTTCACGACCAGCAGGGCCCTGGTGAAGGATGTTCAATTGCTCGGCCGCCTGCTGTGCGAGGCTATTGAAGCAAGCGACGGCAAGGAGGCCCGTGAGATCGTCGAACAGGTCCGCACTCTCTCGGTTGCCGGCCATAGAAAGACCGGTCCGCACTTGCACGACAAGCTCGCCCCCTTCTGTGCAGATATGCCTCCCCGGACGCTCAAGCGCGTAATCCGTGCCTTCAGCCAGTTTTCTCAGCTCATGAATATTGCCGAGGACGCGCACCAAGCCAGGATGCAGCGCTTCAGCGTCGTCGATCGCGAACCTGCCATGCCGGGAACGATTGCCAGATCGCTGTCGGTTCTGGCCGCGGCCGGTATTGAGGCGGAAGATATCCGCAAACTGCTTTTTGAAGCGGTCGTCTCGCCCGTTTTCACGGCGCATCCGACCGAGGTTCGGCGCAAGAGCGTTATCGAAATCGAGCAGGAGCTTGCACGATGCCTGACGCAGCTCGACCAGGCCGGCCTCACCGAGCAGGAGATAGGGCGGCATCAAGAGGATTTGGAAAGAGCGACGACAACGCTTTGGCAAACGAACAGTCTGCGGGGCCGGCGGCTGCAGGTCGTCGATGAAATCCTCAATGGCTTATCCTATTACGACAGCACCATTTTCCGCGTCATCCCGGAGGTGTACGAGAGTCTCGAAAATCAGCTTCGAGACTCACCCTGGAGTTTCGGTCGGGACGCGCTGCCGCCATTCCTGCGCATGGGGTCCTGGATCGGCGGCGACCGGGATGGCAATCCCTATGTCAACGGTGAGACCTTGAAAGAGGCGCTCCGGCTGCAGAGCGAGCGAGTTTTCGCGTTCTATCTCGGCGAACTGCACGGCCTTGGCGCCGAACTTTCCCTGGATGACCGGTATGTGAGGGTCTCGCAGGAGCTTCGGCAGCTCGCGACCGACTCTCCCGACAGATCGGAGCAGCGCCGGCACGAGCCGTATCGCCTGGCGATTTCGGGCATGTATGCTCGCCTGGCGGCCACGGCGCGCAATTTCGGCAGCGCCGAATTGGTTCGCGAGCCTGTGGCGGCGGCGCCATCCTACCTCAACCCTGCCGAATTCGCCAACGACTTGGCGACGATCAGCAAATCGCTGACGGCCAACGGCGCAGAAAAGATCGCCGCAGGAAAACTGCGCAGGCTCCAACGCGCGATAGACGTCTTTGGCTTTCACCTCGTCAGCCTGGACTTGAGACAGAATTCCGAGGTTCATCAACGGGTTGTTCATGAGCTTTTCGAGAGTGTGCGGCCTGGCACAGGGTACGGGGCGTTGGCCGAGGGCGACCAGATCCGCCTGCTCACTGAGGAGCTTCGATCTTCCCAGCTGCTGACCACACCGCTCAAGGCCTATTCGGCCGAGACGATGTCAGAGCTTTCCGTTCTACGTGAAGCTGCCGAAGCCCATAAACGCTATGGCCGCGCCAGCATCCCCAACTACATCATTTCGAAGGCCGCAAGCCCGTCCGACCTGTTGGAGGTGATGGTCCTGTTCCGCGAGGCAGGACTGTTCCGGCCCGATGAACCTGAAGCCGCGTCAGTCAACATCATACCGCTTTTCGAGACGATTTCGGATCTTCGAAGGTCGCATGACGTGATGCAGACGGTTTTGGCCATCGAGGCCTACCGGACATATCTGCAAGCGCTTGGCGGCAAGCAGGAGGTCATGCTCGGCTACTCCGACAGCAATAAGGATGGCGGCTATCTGACCTCGGGATGGGAGTTGTATAAGGCGGAGACGGCCTTCATTCCGCTCTTTGAGCGAGAAGGCCTTCGCCTCGGCTTGTTTCACGGTCGCGGCGGCTCCGTCGGTCGCGGCGGCGGTCCCAGCTATGAAGCCATCACCGCCCTGCCGCCTGGCGCGGTTGCCGGGTCGATCCGGCTGACGGAACAAGGGGAAGTCATCGCAGCGAAATATTCCAATCCAGCGCTCGGCCGCCGCAATCTCGAACTTCTGATCGCCGCGACCCTGGAAGCGTCCCTGCTGCCCTCCGAGGCACAGGAACCGGATTCCGACTATCTCGGCGCCATGGAGGAACTGTCGGATCTCGCTTTTGCAGCCTATCGCTGTCTGGTTTACGAGACCGAGGGCTTCGAACGGTTCTTCTGGGAAGCAACGATCATCGGCGAAATCGCAAAACTCAATATCGGCAGCCGCCCGGCCTCACGCAGCGCCTCACGTCGCATCGAAGACCTTCGCGCAATACCCTGGGTGTTCGGCTGGTCGCAGAGCCGCATAATGTTGCCGGGCTGGTTTGGATTTGGCTCGGCGGTGCGACAGTGGTTGGCGAGACGTCCCGACGGCTTGCAAACTCTTCAGGCAATGCATCGGGACTGGCCCTTTTTCCAGACACTGATTGCCAACATGGAGATGGTTCTGGCCAAGGCCAATATGGCGATCGCGGCGCGTTATGTGAATCTCGCGCCCGACGCATCCGCCCATGAGCAAATCTTCGCACGCATCAAAGACGAATGGGAAGCGACGACGTCTGCGTTATGCTCCATAACGGATCAAGCCTCACTGCTCGAGAACAATCCGGCACTGAAGCAGTCGATCCATCATCGCTTTCCATGCCTCGATCCGCTGAACCACATGCAGATCGACCTTCTTCGCCGCCACCGTACCGGACAAGGCGATCAGGATACCGAAGAGGCGCTGCATCTGACCATCAACGGCATCGCCGCGGGGCTACGCAACAGCGGGTAGCGAGCCGCCAATGCAGATGGTGTAAGCCTATTTTTCTTGACCGCGACAATGCCGTTGCGCTAACGTTCGCACAAATGGGAGGAATTCATGACGCGGACCGTGCTGTTGACCGATTACGCCTGGCCGGATGACAAAGTAGAACGGGAGGTGATCGAGCGGGCCGGGTTCACACTCGTCAGCGGCCCTGCCGAACCTTCTCCATCTGCCGAGATAGACGTTTTGGCTGCAGAACATCAGCCGGACGCGATTCTGACCTGCTGGGCCCAGGTCAGCGAGACGGCAATCGCTGCGTCTCCCAATCTCAAGATCGTCGCCCGCCTTGGCGTTGGCCTCGACAATATTGCTGTCGACGCCGCGACGGAGCGGGGGATATGGGTTACGAATGTTCCCGATTATTGCGTCGCGGAGGTCTCCGACCACGCCGTCGGTTTTGCACTTGCCTGGGCCCGTGGCCTGATCCGCTTTGATCGCGAAGTTCGCGACGGGCGCTGGGATCCGGCTTCGGCAAATCTGCGCAGGCTTTCGGAGCTGGCCTGCGGCATCATCGGCTTTGGCCGCATCGGTCGTGCGACTGCGGCAAAAATGCAGGCGCTCGGGTGCCGGGTGCTAGCTTACGATCCTCATGCCTCGAATATTCCTGCGAATGTGGAGCTTGCCGATTTCGATACCCTTCTGGCCAGGAGCGATATCGTCATCGTGCATGCGCCGCTTGCGCCTGCGACGCGCCACCTGATCAACAGAGACGCCATCTCGAAGATGCGCCGCGGAAGCCTGCTGATCAACGTCAGCCGAGGCGGCGTCGTCGATACCGCTGCCGTGATCGAGGGGCTGAACTCCGGCATTCTGAGCGGTGTCGGCCTTGATGTCCTCGAGGACGAACCACGCGTTCCACCGGAGCTGATCGCTCATCCCGGCGCGATGATCACCCCGCACGTCGCCTTTTCCTCGGATGCTTCGCTGATCGAGCTGCGTCGCCGGGCGGCGGAAGAGGTTGTCAGGGTCCTCTCCGGAGAGATGCCCGAACAACCCCGCAACAGCCCCCGCCGCTAATGCCGCAAGGACACTGGTTTCATGTCTGAAGACGAGACGACGATTTTCGATGATTTCCTGCTGAAGAGCGGCCTGAAAAATACTTCCGAGGAAGCGGTCTACGAGCCGCTGACCGGCGGCGTTTCTTCGGATATCTACCGCGTGGGACTTCCCGGCCGGCTGCTTTGTGTGAAACGCGCACTTCCCAAACTCAAGGTGTCTGCTGATTGGCAGGCGCCGGTGTCGAGAAATGTATACGAATGGAACTGGATTTCCTTCGTGGCGCAGCATTTTCCTTCCGCCGTGCCGAAGCCGCTCGCACATGACGCGTCGTCCGGCGTCTTCGCAATGGAGTTCCTTCCCGGCGACGAATACCCGCTCTGGAAGACCCAGCTGCTCCAGGGACACGTCGACCGAAAGGCGGCAGAGGTAACCGGCCGGCGGATCGGACAGATCCATTCCGTCAGTGCCCGTACGCCGGGCTTGCGGGATCAGTTCGACTCCGGCTCGAATTTCTATGCTCTTCGGCTCGAGCCCTATCTGGTGGCGACTGCCGCCAAACATCCCTTCGTCAGTGATCGCCTCGCAGAGCTGGTTCAGCGCACGGCCGAAACAAAGCTGGCGCTGGTCCATGGCGACGTCAGCCCGAAGAACATCCTTCTGGGTGAAAGCGGCCCGGTGTTCCTGGATGCCGAATGCGCCTGGTTCGGCGATCCGGCTTTCGACCTGGCCTTCTGCCTCAACCATCTCTTGTTGAAGAAGATCATTATCGGAGAAGCGGAGCCGGAGCTCGCCTCGTCATTCGCGGCTTTGACGGCAGCCTACCTGGATCAAGTCGACTGGGAGGACCGGCATGCTCTCGAAGCGCGGGCCGCAAGCTTGTTGCCCGCCCTCTTCCTCGCTCGGATCGACGGCAAATCGCCCGTCGAGTACATAACCGATGAATGCCAGCGCGAAATGGTCCGCAAAGCCGCAATCCCGCTGATCGCATCGCCTCGGCAAAAGCTGGCTGACGTGGCTCAGGCCTGGTTTTCATAATGCATAGGGTCTTCGGACAGCGGCATATTTCGTTGCCGTTGCGCCGAAACCGCGTGGTCTTGTGGAATGCTCAGAAGAGCGAATAACGACGTTCACGCGGCACTTCCCATCATCACGAAAATCACATTTTCGAAGCCGCGATCGGCACGGCGCATGGGCGGCGGAACAGGGCGCATCGGGAAAGCGGTGCATTCATTTTCAATGAGGGTGTGAAAGCCATCGCGAGGTTGTCGCGATGGCGGATGAAGACTTCGCATCTGCTTCGGCTTCAGAAGCGAGCGACCCAGCCTTCAAACGCAACCAGGAAGCTCTCGATGAACTTCTGGGTTCCTTCGTTGAGGAACACACCATGGTCACCCACCAACTTGTCTGCCGTGCTGAGGTAAACTTCAGGCTGAGGCATGGTCGGCACGTTGATGTTGGTCAAGATAACCCTGAGCTGAAGCGCCGCAGCGGCTGCGCCGATGAGACCGGGAGAAGCCCCCGTCACCGCGCCGGGCTTGTGATCCCACACGCTCTTCCCGAATGGCCGAGAACCGATTTCGATCGCATTCTTCAATGCCGCCGGTACGGATCTATTGTATTCGGGCGTCACGAAGATTGCTCCGTCGCAAGCCTTGATGCGCTCGCGGAAGGACGTCCACTCCGCCGGCGGCGTCTCGGTCTCCAGGTCCTGATTATAAAGCGGAAGATCGCCGATCGGGACGATTTCCAGGTTCAGCCCGTCGGGCGCCACTTTCTGCATGGCGCGGGCGAGCTTCAGGTTGATCGAAGCCTGACGAAGGCTTCCGACCAGGACCGCGATATCTTTCTTGGACATGTTCTCTCTTCTCGCGTGATGGCGCCGGCGATAGCCGACGCCGGTGATTGTTACTGATAAGAGGCCGGGACCGGCGGAACGACCACGTAGTTGCTGAAGCCGCCGTCGCGTTCGCCGATGCCGGAAATGGCTTCGTTTACCCGCTCGAGGGGATAGATCTTGTGCTCGAGATAGGAGAGATCGAGTGCGCCGGTGCGGACCATGTCGGCCATTTCCTGCCCCTGGGCAGCGCTGAACCAGTTGGAGCCGATGAGCTGAACCTGCTCGTCCATCAGCCATTTCACGTCGACCGGAACATCTTCCGCGACGCCGCCAACGATAACCACGCGGCCGCCTCGGCGAACGCCGCGCATGGAATCGATCACGGTGGCGGCCGGGGCGCGCGCGCCGAGCGCACTGATGACGAAATCCACGCCCTCGCCGCCGGTCTCAGCCTTCGCCCATTCTCCCGTCGAGCCTTCGCCGAGCATCATCGTGTCGATGCGGTCCGGAGCGATGGCCTTGATGCGATCCATCAATTCCTTGTTTCTGCCGGTGCCCAGAATTTTGGAGAGGCCCATCGCAAGAGCGAGCTTGGTGGTCGCGACGCCGAGCGTACCGGTGATCCCGTCGATGAGGCAAACCTGGCCCGGTCCGGCCTGCGCGTTCTTCAGGGCGCCGTAGGATGTACCGAGGTAGCCGAAGCGGCCGGCCTGCTCGAAGCTGAGATTGTCCGGCAGGCACACGAGGGAATATTCCGGGGCCGTCATGTATTGGCTGAAGCCGCCATAGGGATAAAGATCGAAGATCCTTTGACCATCGCGGCTGGTGCTGAAGTAGCCATTCAAGGTGTAATAACGGCATTGACTGCGGTTGCCGGACCGGCACGCCTTGCAGGAGCCACAGGACCTGAGAGGGCTGACATATACGCGATCGCCAATTTTGACATTGGTGACCGCCTCGCCGACTTCGGCGACGACCCCGGCTGGATCCAGGCCAAACACTGCCGGAAACTTCGGCAGCGGCTGGTGGGGAAACCAGGTCGGCCAATTATTGATGACGTTGGCCATGTTGGGCACGATACCGCAGGCCCTGACCTGTACCAGAACGTCGTTGGGCCGCGGCGTGGGAACCGGAATCTCATCCAGCGACATCGGCTGATGCAGAGCATGCAGCCGAGCGGCAATCATAGTCTTAACCATTCACTCCTCCATGGGGACATCGGTCGGACGGTGCCCGACCGAATGCTTTTTTGCAGTTTCAGACAGGCGCGCGGCAAAGCGCCGTGCGGCATTCGTCAGGGGGCTGGGAATTCCTTTCCGGCCGGCCGGAAGTCCGCGGGCCAGACGGTCACCCAATCCTTTCCTTGAACTTGCTTGAGCTTCGTCGATGGCTTGCCGGCATTGAACTTGCCGTCGAACGTCCTTGGCCCGACAACCGTCTCGACGGTATTCGAGCGCAACCACGCAGCCATTGCGGCGTCGTCCAGTTTCCCTGCCCCTTCCGCAGCGGCGGCAAGGATTTGCCATGCAGCATATTCGACGGCCGCCTGATACTCTGCGCGCGGATAAGGGAAGCCTGCCGCCTTGGCCTTGCTGTCGTAAGCGCTCACGAATTCCTGTGCGCCGTGATAGGTGAGGAAGGGCTCGTGCTCTTCAAACCAGGTCAGCGAGGTCAAGCTGTTTGCTTTGGGGTGAGCTGCGGTCGGGCCGGGCGCCGGGAACAGGTAGAATTGGTTTCTTGGCTGATAGTCGATCCGGCTCATCGCATCGAGAAGCTGCACGGCCTCCATGCCGATCGCGCCGGACCACAGCAGGTCCGGATCAGCCGCCTTGATGCGGTTGGCGATTGCACCGAAATCCTTCGTGCCGAACTCGTATTCGAGGTCCAGCACGCTCTTGATGCCACGCTTCTCTGCGACCTGCTGGCCGCCCTTGGCGATCGTCAGAGCCGAGGGGAATTTGCTCGTGACGAAAGCGATCGTCTTGGGAGGCGTCGGCAGGCTCGCATAAGCATCGAGAACGACCTCGGTATCGGCCAACTGCGGCTCGGCTCCGATCGGAAGAGACGGGAACTGCAGGGGATACGGCGCCAGACTCGGGTCTCCAAGACTGCTCTGGACAAGCACCTTCTTGAACCGGGCGGCAACGCCCATTGCCGCGATGATCGAGGACGTGCCGTATGGCCCCATCAGCAGGTCGACCTTATCGGCCGTCACCAGGCGCTCATAGAGCGTTCGGGCATTGGCGGGAAGTGATTGGTCGTCGAGAAGGACGAATTCCACCTTTCGTCCGAGAATACCGCCTTTGGCGTTGATCTGTTCGACGAACACCTCGGCCGCGAGCTTGTGGATTGCGCCCACACCCGCGAGCGGACCCGTCAACGGCAGCGTTCCGCCGACGCGGATCGGCCCCTCCTGGGCAAAAACCCTCGGTATCGAGCTGAAAGCTGCTACTGCGGCTGCAGACCCGAGGAATGCTCGTCTCTTCAGTATAATGGAATTCGCACTCATCTCATCCTCCCAAGTGCTTCCGGCATGTCATTATCAATCCCTGCCGCCGGCGGCAGGCCTCAGCGCTTCGCCAGCGCTTCCGCGTAGCGTTCCAGCGTCATAGGGTTCGGCATTTTTTCGGGGCGCTCCAGCGGCACTCCCGTAAATTCGCTGGCCTCGAAGAACCACTTCGAGACGGCTGGCATGCCCCAATGCACGTTGGTGCTGAGGGATGCCGCATCCCAGCGAATGGGCTCCAACTCCGCGTCTATCGTGGTGTAGTGATTGTTGAAGAACTCCACCCGATGCCCATCGGGATCACGCAGATAGACGAACAGGACTCCCGAAGGTCCATGTCGTCCAGGCCCCCGCTCAACGCTGTCGCCATAGCCATAACGGCTGGCGAAATCGCACACGGCGAAGATGTCGCTGCTTTCTGCAACCGTGTAAGCGAAATGATGCAGCTGCGGACCGATACCGGGCACCAAGGCCAGGTCGAGGCAAACACCTTTGCGATACATGAAGTTCGCAATGAGATCGTCGCCTGCCGCGATATATTCCGAAGTCCGGAAACCGAGCTCGCCATAGAACGCGCTGAGAGCCAGCGGATTGGCAACCATGACCTGGCAATGGTCGAGGCCCTGGGCTCGGGCGCCACGATGTTCATGCACTTCGAGAAACTTGCGGGGATGGACGCTCATGCTGGAGCAAAGCTCGATACGCGCACCGGACGGATCGCTGACAAGCAGAGTCCGCCCCTGGTTTCGAACTTCGACCCATTCTGTCGGCAGCCCTTTCTCATCGAAGAAGATCTTGGCCTTCTCGAGATCCTCTTCGAGGAACACCCGGTAACCGATCCGCTTGCACGCCGGCTTCCCGTCGGCAGGTGCGAGCACGAGGCTGTGATGGCAGGCCTCGGACAATCCGCGAAGATAGGAAACACCGTCGGCGAATTCTGTTTCGACCAGGCCGCCGACATTGACGTAGAAATCTCGGCTGCGCTCCACATCATCGACATCGAGCACGACATGGCTGAAGCGCGTGATGTTGAACGGAGGTTTCAGATTAACGGCCGGAAGCATGTTGCCCTCGTGGAATTTTGCTAACGTTAGCATAAAATGGCCAAGTCTTTTGTCAACGCCTGTTTTCGAGCGAGAGCAGCAGCCGGCCCATCCAAATTCTAACCGACAGCGACAGCCGCGGCCGGCTTTTCAGCCAAGTCTAGCGCCGACCAGCCGGCGAACGAAGCCTCTTTTCCAAGGGCTTCCTCGATCCGGAGGACCTCGTTCCACTTGGCCATCCGTTCGGAGCGGGAGAACGATCCAACCTTGAGCTGCTTGGCATCCCAGCCGACCGACAGATGGGCGATCGTCACATCTTCCGTCTCACCGGATCTGGCCGAAACGATCGTCCGGAAACCCGCCTTCTTGGCCACGCAAAGCGCCTCGAATGTCTCTGTGATCGTGCCCGCCTGGTTCGGCTTGATCAGAACCGCATTGGCGCTTTTCTCCTTGATCGCTTCGGTGACACGCGCCGCGTTCGTCACGAAGAAGTCGTCGCCGATGATCTGGCATCTGGAGCCGTAGCGGGCGGTGAACTCCTTGAAGCCATCCGGATCGTCCTCGGCAAGCGGATCCTCGATGGAGACGATCGGGTAAGCCTTCAACCAGCCGCCAAGCATGTCGATCATTTTGGCCGTATCGAGCTGCCGGTCTTCCAAGGCCAGCGAATACTTACCTTCGCGACCGAATTCGGAAGCCGCGATATCGAGCGATATCGCGACGTCGGCGCCTGGCTTCAGGCCCGCGGCCTCGATCGAGCGAACCAAGGCGTCGAGAGCCTCTTCATTGCTGGTAAAAGCAGGCCAGTAGCCTCCCTCGTCCGCCACGCCCTGGAGCTTGCCGGCGCGCTTCATGATGTCGCCTGCTGCGCGATAAACCTCTGCGGTCCACTCCAAAGCCTCCGAGAACGTCGAGGCGGCAGGGCACATGATCATGAAATCCTGAACGTCTACCCGGCGCGCCGCGTGCGCGCCGCCGCCAAAGATCTGGATTTCCGGCAGCGGCATCGTAATTCCCCTGTCGGAACCCGCGAGATACCGCCAGATCGGTTGATCGGCGGCTGCCGCTGCCGCGTGAAGCAGCGCCATCGACGTTGCCACCGATGCATTTCCACCCAGCCTGCTCCGGTTCGCAGTGCCGTCCAGGTTGATGATGGCGCGGTCCACTTCGGCTTGATCCCTGGCATCCCGGCCAATCAGCAACCTGGCGATTTCACCGTTGACGGCGGTCAGGGCCTTGTTGATACCCAGGCCGGCAAGGGCGCTGCCGCCGTCACGAAGGTCGAGTGCTTCGCCGGTGCCGGTCGATGCGCCGGCGGGAGCGATGGCCCTGCCGGTCGCACCGGAGGCCAATTCGATCTCCACCTCGACAGTGGGCCTGCCACGGGAATCCCAGACGCGACGACCCTGCACTTTTCGGATTTCGGTGTTGATCATGTTCAGTTTGTCCACAAGTCAGGTTGAAATTTGGATCATCGAGGCCGACAGGCCGTCGTCTTAATCCGTCGTATCGGAGTGTTTCGCACCAACCAGCACCACGGCGATGGTTGCCGGTCTGTCGCTTTTGTTTCGCCAGGCATGACGCGTACCGTTCTGTACGAAGGCGTCGAACGGACCCAAGCGGGTCTCATTGCCATCGTCGAGCTCCATCCAGATCTCACCGTCGAGGACGATTCCATAGTCGACGGTGGGTGTTTGATGTTTGCCATCCGGCTCGAAGCGTTCGGCCAAGCCTGGGCTGACCGCCAGATTCTCAGTCATGGCTGCCGGACCGTCGAAATCCGGAGACATGAAAACGGCATCCGGTGGGAACGTTAGCACTAGAAATCGCGTTTCGCCGAGCTCGGGAACGAAGCTCGTCACCGAGGCAGTTGGATCGGTTCCGTCGAATGGAAGGGTCGTGGAAGCCGACGTCGACCAGATCATCCGCGACACCAAGCCGGGGATCGTTCTGAATATGTCCGTGCGCGGAACGGCGCCGTCCTCAGCGAAGCCGGCGACACCCTGACTGGAGTGCTCCGTCACCACGCGTCGAACATGCACGGGAACCCTTCCGCTCGAATTTTCAGATGCCAAGATACGCCTCCCTGATGCTTGGATCATTGATGAGAACTTCTGGCGCTCCGGAGGCCGTCACGCGGCCTTGCTCGATCACGTAGGCCTGATGGGCAATTTCGAGCGCCTTGTTCACGTTCTGCTCGACGAGCAGCACGGCGACGCCCCGCTCATTGATCATCTGGATGATCTTGAACATTTCCCCGACGATCAAAGGCGACAACCCGAGCGACGGCTCGTCCATCAGCAGCACGCGCGGCTTGGCCATCAGGCCGCGGCCGATCGCGACCATCTGCTGCTGCCCGCCCGAGAGGGAGCCTGCCAATGAATCCTGGCGCTCTTTCAGAACAGGAAACAGGTGAAACACCTCGGCGAGCGTGGCCTCACGCTCAGCACGAGCGATCGAGCGGTAGGCACCGAGCAACAGATTGTCCAGGACCGTCATCGCCGTGAAGAGACGGCGCCCTTCCGGCACCACTGCTATGCCGTAGTCGCAGACCCGATGGCTGGGCACTTTGGAAACATCGTTACCCTCGATAACGATCTTTCCTTTGTGCGGCCGAAGAATGCCGGCGATGGCGTTGACCAGCGTGCTCTTGCCGGCTCCATTCGGGCCGACGACGGAAACGATCTCGCCCGGCTTTACGCTGATGGACAGGTCCCAAAGAGCAATCGCATCTCCGTAACCGACCTCGATCTTATCGACCTCAAGCAGCATGACTGCCTCCCAGATATACGCTGATCACGGCTGGATCTCTCATCGTTTCGCCAGGATGCCCGAGCGCCAGAACTTTGCCCTGATCCAGCACCGCGACACGGTCCGCCAGCGCGACGACCGCCCTCATCAGGTGCTCGACGAAGATGATCGTCGTACCGCCGGCCTTGATCCGCTTGATCATTTCAACCGCGTGGTCGACCTCGGCCGGATTGAGGCCGCAGAGCACCTCGTCGAGCAGCAGCAGCCGCGGTTTTGCGGCCAGCGCTCTGGCGAATTCGACAAACTTTCGGTCATGCAGGTTTAAGGCTTCGGGAAGCACGTTGGCCTTGTCGGCCAGGCCGGTGAAGGCAAGCGCCTCGCTGGTGACCGCCTCGACCTCAGCCGCGCCCATGCCATCGGCGCTGCCGAATTTTGCGCAGAGTTGAACGTTTTCGAGGACGGTCAGATTGTCGAACAGGCGCGGGATCTGGTACGTCCGCGCCACGCCCTGCTGCGCGATCAGATGCGGGGATCGACCGGAGATCTCTTCGCCTTCCAGTGTGATCTTGCCGGAGGTCATGGTGTAGTGGCCGCTGATCATGTTGATCAGCGTGGACTTGCCGGAACCGTTCGGCCCGACCAGGGCCAGAATTTCACCTCGGAAAACGTCGAGGGTCACGCCGGTCAGGGCCCGGATACCGCCAAAGGACTTTGTGACGTCCTCGCATTTGAGGAGCACCGGGCTGGAACCGTCAGCAGTTGAAGGCGCAAGCAGGGTTGCAGCCTGAACCGCCGCCTGCGGCATGGCAATTCCACCGCGCTTTTCGGCAAACCTGCGAATAAGGCTCGGAACGATGCCGGACGGCAGCACCAGGATGACAACGATCAGCGCAAGAGCGACGCCCGCGCGGCCGAATTCTGCATGCGCGCCGCTGACGATCGCGCTCTGCAGCACGGTGATGATGACCGCGCCGATGGCAGGACCGGCCCAATGGCGAGCACCGCCGAGGATGCTCATGAGCACGACATAAAGAGGAACGGTCACCGCAAACGTCTCGCCAACCGTGACGTAGCCCACATATACCGCATGGATCGCCCCCATCGCGCCGGCAAGCGCCGACGAGACGGCAAACGAGATGAGCTTATAGCGAAAGGTCGGAACGCCCTTCACCTCCGCGACGTCTTCATCATCGTGGATGGCAAGCAAGCCCTGCCCGAATTTACTGTGAAAGATGAAGTAGGACGTCGCCAGCGCAGCCAGAGCCGCGAGAAGCCCGAACATGTAGAGGGAACCGGACGCCGTCACGCCGATCATCGGGATTTCGATCCCCGAGAGGAACACGCCCGTACCTGAGTCCAGCGAGGTGTTTGACACGATGGCGGCGACGACGAAGGTCACCGACAGCGTCAGCAGCGCGAAGAACTCCCCGCGCAAGGCTCCGGAGCGGAACACGACCAAGCCGATCAGGACAGCGATCGCGGCCGCAATCAGTGCCGCGGCCGGGATTGTCGCAACGAACGGCCAAGACAATTGCGTGGTGAGCGTGGCTGTGGTGTAGACGCCAATCCCGAAGAATGCGGCGTGACCGAAGCTCCAGTAGCCCGTGTAACCGCTGAGGATGCCCCAGCTCGTCGCCAGCACGACCCAGAAGAAGATGATGTAGAGGTAGGAAAGGTAGTAATCCGCCATTCCGAGGTAAGGCAGCAAGGCCAAAATCCCAACGACCGGCGCTGTGGTTAGAAGCTTTTTCATGGTCAAATCACCGGTTTGCGCAGGAGGATGACGATGAGGACGCTGAATGCCACAAGCGGCGCCCACGCGGGATTCACGACGGACATGGTCAGGCTCTCGGCCACGCCGATCAGCATTCCGGCGCCCAGCGCGCCGATCGGGCTGCCCAATCCTCCAATGATGGCGACGGCAAATACGACCCCGATCCAGGCCTCGATCTGAGATGGCGCCAAAGTTCCGATCAGGGCGATGAAGACACCCGCGATACCGGCTGTGGCTGAGCAAAGACCAGCCAGAATGTATGAGACGCGGGTGGAGTTGATGCCGAAAGCCGACGCGACGGGGGCGTCGTGGGCAGCGGCACGCAGCGCTTTGCCGAGCATGGTCTTGTTCAACGCGTACCAGGCTGCCCCGGCCAGCACCCCGGCGCAGACGAAGGCTGAGAGATCCAATACGGGCACGAAGATCGGACCGAGCCGGATGGTGGTCTGGGCATAGGGTGTTTCATAACGAAGGAAGTCCGCCGACCAGATCCATTGGATCAGAGACTCGATCAGGATCGTGACGCCGAAGGTCACCAGGAGAGATGCGAATTCCTTCACCTTGAAGCGCACGAACACGCTATGCAGCGCAACGCCAAGCGCGAAAAACAGTGGCGCGATTATGAGAGCGCTCAAATATGCCGGAACGCCATAAATGGTGCCGAGTTGGTAGGTCAGGTAGGCGCCGAGGAACGCCAGCGCGAAATGACTGAGGTTCACAAGCTTCAGCAGACCCCAGCTCAGGCTGAGACCCATCGCCAGCAGGCCATAGATCCCGCCCAACAGGACGCCGCCGACAGCGGATTGCAGGAAAAGAGCGACGGTCATCAGAATCTACGTCCCTCTGCGGACGTGATGATCGATGCCAGGAACACCAGAACATCCATACGTTATGCCTCCTCCCGTTTGCGCTAACGTTTGCACAAACATTCGTCCCACAGCACGGGCCTCCTGTCAACGGCTCTGAAGAAGTTAATTGGCTCCGAAGCGCCTGTGCGAGCGCGCCGCCATCGGCGCAGCAATTGGGATCGATAGACTTAAGTATTTGAAATATTTTTATTTAACAACGCTATCGGCGACGTCGGCCAAGTGCAGGTGGCGAAAAATCAAAAGATTGCTACTTAAACGGTACGGAAGGTTTGACAACCGCGACGCCAATGCTATCGTTGGCCAAATCGACAATTCCGAGCCACACACAATGGTAACAATTAAAGACATAGCGGCGATACTTCAAGTTTCCCCCTCGACCGTGGGCCGCGCCCTGGCCGACGATCGCCGGATCAGCGCCGAGATGAAGCGAAAGGTGAACGAAGCCGCAGCTCAAGCGGGCTATGTTGCCAATCGTGCTGCACGCATGATGCGCGGAGTGCAGAGCAATCTCGTCGGGCTGATCGTTCCAGATATCCGGAACAACTTTTACTCGACGATTGCCCACGCTCTCTCGCAGTGCCTTCTTTCGGCGAATTACCAGCTGACCTTGTGCGAAACCGATGACGACAGAATGCACGAGCTTCGCCACATCAGGGAACTCACGAGCGTCAACGTCGCAGGGATCATTCTGGTCCCGAGCGCAAAACCTCATCCCGATTCCGCGCGAATCCTGAAGATGACGCCGCACATTCAATTACTGCGAAAGGCGCCGCTGCTCGGCGACCAATGGTTTGGGATCGATGACAGGCGGGCGCTTTACGAGAGCACCGAACATATCATCAATGCAGGTCACAAACGGATCGCCTATATCGGCGGTACGGAAGAACTGCCCACCGGCGCGGCGCGCGTGCAGGGTTTCCGGGACGCCGTCAAAAGCGCCGGCCGAACCATCACCGTTCACGAGGAGCTTGGCGCGCCCTCCTCGCCCGAATTCGGACGGGAGGCCGTGCGCCGCCTGCTTTCCCTAAAGGATCGACCGACGGCGCTGGTGATCGGCGCAGTTCAAAACACCTCCGGAGTCATTGACGAAATCCAGGACCAGGCCTTGAGTGTCCCTCGAGATATTTCGGTCGTCGGATTTGGCGATGAGCTTGGGTATCGGTGGTGGGGGCCTGGATTGACGACGGTCCAATTGCCTGTTTCGGAGCTGGCTACGGCTTGCGGGCTCTGGTTCCTGCACCACCTTCAAAACAAGGGTGACCTTAGCAAGCCTTACAGCTTCATCTCTCCGCCACAACTGGTCATTCGCGGCAGCACGGGCGCTCCCTGAAACGCCGGCAGGCTGCAGACACGCGCCGCGGCCCACCAGATCAAAGAGAGGCGCCCGCCCCGCGGCGCGCACCTCTCTTTGATTGGCTGTGATTCATCCCATATTCCAGGACCGGACGCTGAAGGCTCTGGATTATTTGATGAGCCGCCGCCAAGACGACGCGGCAAGCTGCGGCGGATGCAGTTTCCGCGCCACCCGTTTGCTCACCTGTATCCTTCTTCAAGATCGATCTTCAGCGCACCCATGAGACGAACGCCGGAATTGTACCAGGCGACATTGATCGACAGTTCGACAAGCTGCTTCTCCGACAGGAACTTCGCGACGCCGTTCCACACTTCATCGGAAACATCGACGTTCAGCGTGGAGTCCTTGGCAAAGGCCATCACAGCCTTTTCCTGCTCGTTGAAAAGGTCGGAGGTTTCGAAATGCGGGATGGCTTGGAACTGCTCCTCCGTCAAGCCTGCCTTGAGGCCATGAGAATGATGGTGCTTCACCTCGTATTCGGAGTTCGTGCAGTAGCCGACCGTCAGGATTGCCATCTCGCGCAGCCTCGGGCTGAGGTCGGCAGCCCGGACCGCATTCGCATAGGTCAGGAAGTCGTCGAGAATTGCCGGAGCATTGGCGAGCGCAAGGAAGATATTTCCGGTCGGAACCTTCCTCTCCTTCAGCAGGCGCTCATTCAATGCGGGTTGCGTCTCGGCGAGTTCACAGTTCGAGACATATTTTACGCGTGCCATTTCTCCACCCTCTGCCTTGTCTTCACAAATCTCCTGCCTGGCCATCCGGTGCAGAACCTGTCGCCGGCAGATGCTAACGTTAGCATTAATAGCATTCAAAGATTGAAGGTCAACCGGAATTTATACCTCCAATCCGCCCGACCAGATTTCCGCTCGAGTCCCACTTAGTGCAGTGCGGCAACCACAGGATTTTTCAAGACGCCGATCCCGGGAATTTCGACCTCGAGATCATCGCCGGGAACGATCGGCCCGACGCCGGCGGGCGTACCGGTCATGATCACATCGCCGGGCAGCAGCGTCATGAAGCGGCTCAGGTAAGCAACGATGTCGGCAACCGGGTAGACGAGGTCTCGCGTATTCCCGGACTGTTTGACGCTGCCGTTCTGGCGAAGGATGACGTCGAGGTTCGTCGGATCGAGATCCGTCACGATCGCCGGCCCCATCGGGGCAAAAGTGTCGTAGCCCTTGCCCGCCAGCAGGCAGCCAAATTTGCTCTCCTGCCGCTGGATGATGCGGTCGCTGATGTCGTTGCCGCAGGTGTAGCCGAAAACATGCTGCAAAGCATGTTCCTTGCTGATATGGCGTCCGCCCTTGCCGATAACGGCAACCAGTTCAGCCTCGTAGTGGACGATTTCGCCGTCAATCGGATATTCTATGGCGTCGTCGTCACCGCTCGCGGCCGTGCTCGGCTTCATGAACAGCACCGGAAGCGTCGGCTGCTCCTTCCCGGATTCGTCGGTGTGCTGCCGGTAATTATACGCGACGCCAAATATCCGAGGCCGCTCGACGGGGCACAGTAAGCGGACGTCGGAAAGGCGGTCCACTTGCCCCGTCCGCTCGATGACCAGGAAAGGATCACCAGCAATCCGCTCGATCCTGCCCTCACTTTCGACACCGTAGTAAATTCCGTCGACGGCCTGATAGCGGACAATTTTCATTTTTGACCTCCATTTTTGCTAACGTTAGCGCAAGTCCGAGGACTTCGTCAACGCACTTCGACCTTGCTCCAGTCGGATCTGAGAAACTAACCCGTATCGAGCGCAGGAATGAGCAGGCGTCCAGGAATACCAGGGGCGCCTCCACCGCCTGACATTTGGAAGCTTGGTCTGAAGATGGGTAACCAGGGTTCCTCGCTGAGCCCCAGAACGTTTCCATTTAAGAGAGGCTCAATCTCGTTCTGGCGTCAATTTCCTAATCGCTATGGACGTTCCACGACGCTTTACAGCTGTTCCCGCCGGCGCAAGACTGCGTCCGGAATCGCTGAAGCACATTCAGGCAAAGCAAAATTCCTGTTTTTTGCAGTTGATAGGAATCGAACCTGAGGTCCGTTATTCGTCGACGCCGTCGAAGTTTCAAGAATGCTCGGGTCTGGAGACTGCAACGAAATTTCCCAGGCGCTAATTCCACAACGCCGATATTGGCACAGCGGACAAACGTTCCCCGAAAGGGATCACCCTGTCATGGTCGTACAAGACCATACCCGAAACAAACCGATCTCCGGATGCTTCGGCCAAAATTCGCAATCCCGAAAAATCGGAATTCGAGACGGATGCTGCCGCTTTGATCTCGATACCGACGATCCGCCCTCTTCTGTCTTCGATGACGATATCGACTTCGTTCTGCTCCTTGTCACGAAAATGCGAAAATTCGAAGTGGGTTTGCCCACCGCTGGCGAGTTTAAGGATCTCGCCAAAAACGAAAGTCTCCAGCAAGGGCCCGAACTGACCCCTGTCGTCCCGGAGCCTCTCGAGAGAAAGGTCACGAAGGGATGCGAGGAGACCTGAATCGAGGAAATGTATTTTCGGTGTCTTCGTGAGACGTTTAAGCTTGTTGGAAAACCAGGGTTGTACGGTTCGGGCCAGGAACAGGCTCTCGAAGATACCGACATATTTTTGCGTTGTGACGTGGTTCATCCCGATGGCCGCACCAATTCCGGAATAGTTCACCAGCTGTCCCGAATGTTCCGCCAGAATGCGTAGCAGGCGCGGCATTTGAGCAATCTGCTCGATTTGCGCGACATCGCGAACGTCGCGTTGGACGATCGCCTGGATATAATTCGCATACCAGTCCTGTCTGCGGCTCAAGGTTTTGCGGCCCAATGCCTCGGGATATCCACCGGCCAGAACCGCAGCCATCAGGTCGTCTCCGACGATCGGTTCTCCGGTCTTGGCTTCGTTTTGAAAGGCGTCGCGCAGGAAGCTGCTGCCGGCGGTCCTGATCTCGCTTTGCGCAAGCGGCAACAATTGAACGACCTCCATGCGCCCTGCCAGCGAATCCGCCACGCGTGGCAGCGTCATGAGATTGGCCGAACCGGTCAGGAGGAAACGTCCTGGGCGCTCGTCGGCATCCACGCTTTCCTTGATGGCCAACAACAGCTCGGGAGCACGCTGAATTTCATCGATGATGGCGCGATCCATACGTCTTACAAAGCCAACTGGATCCTGTCGCGCTGCGTTGAGCGTCGTCGCATTATCCAGCGTGTGATACTCCATCCTCTCGTTGGCCATCTTCTTGGCCAACGTCGTTTTTCCTGATTGTCGGGGACCTACGATCAGAACGACTCTCGTGTCTGACATGGCGTCGGCAACGCGTTGCTCAACCAGCCTTGGATACAGCGCCACAGCCTCATTCCTTTTATGACCGTTTGAAACTATGGTTATGACCGATTGAAAGTCAAGGCGTGGCCATTTGAAATCGGCGTAGCGCTAATTTAAAGTAAGTGGCATGCCAGACTGCGGCATCAGGTAGGTGAGAGGCCGCGCAGGCGCTGCTGAACCTTTCGCTGATTTGCCATTATGAAAAGTTTCTCTCTGGGCTGGCGAGTCACATATTTCCGCTGCTTTGCTGGAAGCTGAGTGGTCGACCGTTACCTTCAAAAGAAGCGGATTTGCGGAAAAGGGTTTGCGGCATTGCAATAATTGGTGGCGCACTGCAATATAACTGTCACAAATCTGTGCAGTGGGGCGCCGTGCGATGAGGATTTGCATTTATAAGTCGGAAAGAGCACCTGAGCTTACCCTCTTACTGCGAGAAGGCTTACCTCTGCCGCTCGATATCAAGATAGGCAAATGGACCCAAATCAAGGTCGTCACCGACAGGGAAATGAGAGCAGACCTTTTGATTCAAATGGGTGGTGCGGGGTATGCGTTAGTTCGACTTGGCACGATCAGACAACATTAGCATAGCGCCGCCCGGCTCCTGTCTCGCACCCAGAGCCGTCTCAGCTGGGCCTTGGAAAATGCTCAAATATTGAGCAAAATGCTGCAAGTGTACACAATGCCAAACAACCCAAGAGACTGAGGCGAGAAAAATCAACACGTTATAAGCTGGCACACCTCTTGCGTGGAATGTGCCGAGTTGGTGGCTAGGGTTCCGGCGCTTTTCAGAAGTGCGGCTGGTCCGAGAGCCACCACCGACGGGGGAGAAATCCCGGCGGGTGCACGGCGGGACAAAAGCCCGGGAGACCTCGTAAGCCAAGGGATTGGTGGCACGATGGTCTTTGCCGATCCCTTTTGAAGAAAAGCAGAAGGGGAATTTCAATGCAGACTTTTTCGAAGATTGTTTCCACCACGGCGCTGGCGGTATCGCTGATGCTCGGGGTTGCTTCCGTCGCAGAGGCGGAACAGAAGTCCGAATTCAAGGTGGCCTGGTCGATCTATGTCGGCTGGATGCCCTGGGGTTACGCGGCCGACCACGGCATCGTCAAGAAATGGGCCGACAAATACGGCATCAAGATCGAGGTCACGCAGTTCAACGACTATGTGGAATCGATGAACCAATACACGGCCGGCGCCTTCGACGCCGTGACACTGACCAATATGGACGGTTTGTCGATCCCGGCCGCCGGCGGCGTCGATACGACGGCCGTGATCGTTGGCGACTTCTCGAATGGCAATGACGCCGTGATCCTGAAGGACAAGGCGAGCCTTGCCGATATCAAGGGGCAGAGCGTCAATCTCGTCGAATTCTCCGTGTCGCACTATCTGCTCGCCCGTGCGCTCGAAAGCATCAAGCTGACGGAGCGCGACGTAAAGGTGGTCAACACATCTGATGCCGACATGGTCGCTGCCTACAAGACGCCCGATGTCACCGCCGTCGTCACCTGGAACCCGCTGGTCTCCACCATTCTCGAAGATCCCTCCGCCAAGAAGGTTTTCGACAGTTCGCAGGTGCCGGGCGAAATCATCGACCTGATGGTCGCCAATAGCGGTGTGCTGAAAGACAATCCGAACTTCGGCAAGGCGCTTGCCGGCATCTGGTATGAGACGGCCGCATTGCTGCGAGCGGATACCGGCGAGGGTAAGGCAGCCCGCGAGGCCATGGGCTCGGCGTCGGGCACCGATCTCGCCGGCTTCGAAGCGCAGCTCGCCGCCACCAAGCTCTTTGACAAGCCGGCCGATGCCGTTGCCTTCACCGCTTCGCCGAATCTGCCGAAGACCATGGATCTGGTGCGCAACTTCCTCTTCGAGAAAGGCTTGCTCGGCAATGGAGCGCCGTCGGCTGACGTTATTGGCATCGAAATGCCCGATGGCAAGGTGCTGGGCGACGCCGGCAATGTGAAGCTGCGCTTCACCGAGACCTATATGAAGGCAGCCGCCGACGGTTCGCTCTGATCGCAACGGAGGCGCGGCTTGGCTCGCGCCCCTTCCCTTCATCAGCGGAGCATTCCCATGCGTTGGATCAACACGAGGCCGAGCCGGGGCGCGCAATTCGCCTTGACGATGCTGCCCTTCGTGCTTCTCGCCCTTGCCTATGCCTTCGGCTCGGCCGCGCGACTGGCGGATAACGCCAATGACAAGCTTCTGCCGAGCCTTGCCGGCTTTGCCGATGCGATCAACCGCCTGGCCTTCGTCGCCGACCCGCGTACCGGCGAGTTTCTGCTCTGGTCGGACACGGGCGCGAGCCTGGTCCGCCTGCTTGCCGGCCTCGGCATCTCGACGGCGATCGCGCTCGCCTTGGGCATGCTAATCGGCATGCTGCCCTATCTCAGAGCACTGCTTTCCCCCTCCGTCGCCGTGATCTCCATGGTGCCGCCACTGGCGCTGCTGCCGATCCTGTTCATCGTCATGGGGCTCGGCGAAACATCGAAAATTGCCCTCATCGTCATCGGCGTCGCACCGACGATGATCCGCGACCTCGCGCTGAAGGCGCTGGAATTGCCCCGCGAACAGATCGTCAAGGCCGAGACGCTCGGCGGCTCCTCCTGGCAGATCGGCCTGCGTGTCGTGCTGCCGCAGATCCTGCCGCGGCTGATCACCTGTCTCAGACTGCAGCTCGGTCCGGCCTGGCTGTTCCTGATCGCGGCCGAGGCGATCTCGTCGGATTCCGGCCTCGGCTACCGCATCTTCCTCGTCCGCCGCTATCTCTCGATGGATATCATCTTTCCCTATGTCGTCTGGATCACCCTGCTTGCCGTTGTCATGAACGCCCTGCTCGATCGCCTGCGCATCGCCGTCTTCCCCTGGTCCGAACTGGAGAAGCAGGCATGAGCGAACTGAAGATAGAAAGGGTCTGGAAGGAGTATGGCGACCAGATCGTGCTCGAAAACGTATCCTTGACCGTCGCCTCGCGTGCCTTCGTCGCGCTTGTCGGCCCCTCCGGCTGCGGCAAGACCACATTCCTGCGCATGCTGCTCGGCCAGGAGCAACCGACGAAGGGCAGGATCCTGCTCGACTGTGAAGCTCTGCCGCCGGAGCCGGGACCGGATCGCGGCGTCGTATTCCAGCGCTATTCCGTCTTTCCGCACCTGACGGTGCTCGGCAATGTCCTGCTCGGCAAGGAATTTTCCGCCGCGCGCTACAAAGCCAAGCTTTTCGGCGCGGCACGCCGCAACGCCATCGAGGAAGCACGTGCGCTGATTGCCGAGGTCGGGCTCGCCGGTTCGGAGGGCAAATATCCAGCCCAGCTTTCCGGCGGCATGCAGCAGCGCCTGGCGCTCGCTCAGGCGCTCATCATGAAGCCGAAGGTGCTGCTGCTCGATGAACCCTTCGGCGCACTCGATCCCGGCATCCGCGCCGAGATCCACACGCTGATGAAGCGGCTCTGGCATGAAACGCAGATGACCGTCGTCATGGTCACGCATGATATGCGCGAGGCTTTCACGCTGGCCAACCGCGTCGTCGCCTTCGAACGCCGCCGCGACCGGCCGGAAGAGAAGGAGCGCTACGGCGCCACCATCACCAAGGATATTTCCATCTGGCCGCCACGCCTTGCCGGCCAGTCATCGATCTTCAGCCCTGACCGGGACGGCCCGGTCTCTTCCTTGGGGCACAGCTGGGACGACCTGGCATCATCAGGAGAGACGCTATGATGCATGTGAGACGCTCGCCGGAAGAGATCGCCGCCAATCGCGCGCGCTACGAGGAGCACCAGAAGAAGGGTCTGGAATTCGCGCCCAAGGCGCTTCCCGGCCCAAGCCCGCTGCCGGCGCCGGCCATCGATGCTGCTGCCGTCATCCACCAGGAGACCATTCCCGGCGGCTGGTACTGGTCGACGAAACTCTTGCGCGGCGAGGCGATCCGCATCGATCAGGTCGAGGGCAATTCCACCGTGGCGCTCGTTGCCTGGAATGCCGGCGATACGAGCGAGCGGATCAATCTCGTCGATACCGCCAAGGTCCAGTGGACGACCGCACTTGGCAAGGGGCGGGTGATCTTCTCCGATATGGGCCGCGTCATGTTCTCGATGATCGAAGATAGCTCCGGCGCCCATGACTGCCTGATGGGCGGTTCGACGGCTGCCTCGAATGCCGCGAAATATCCGGGCGAGAAGATACGCAATACCCGCGACAATCTGATCCTCGTCGCCGTCAAGCTCGGCCTCGACAGGCGCGATATTCCCGGCATCCTCAATGTTTTCGCGCCCGTCCGCCTGGCCGAGGGCGGTGGGTTCGGCTGGCAAGGCAAACGCTCCAACAGCGGCAACTATGTCGAACTGCGTGCCGAGATGGACATGCTGGTCGGCTTTTCCACTTGCCCGCATCCGCTCGATCCCGATCCCACCTATCAGCCGAAGCCTGTCGTCATCACCCGCTACAAGGCGGCAATCCCGGCTGCTGACGATCTCTGCCGCACGGCAACGGCCGAAGCAGCGCGCGGTTTCGAAAACAACGCCCTGATGCTGGCCTGAGGAGATGACGATGTCCGATTTCATTCAGACCTCCCCTGCCCGCAACCTGCAGAATGCCGCGCAGGATCATTTCATTCCGGCCGAAGCTCCATGGTCCGGCCTTGTGCGCAAGGGCCAGACGATCCGCATCGAAGACAGTCTTGGCCAGCAGGCGATCGACACGCTCTTCTACCGTGCCGATGATTTCTCCGAGCGCTATTCCAGTCAGGATACGATGCGCATGCAGGGTGCTGCCTATATCGGCATCGGCACGAAGATCATGTCGAACGAAGGCAATGTCATGCTGACCATGACGGCCGACAGTTGCGGCCGCCATGACACGTCTGCCGGCGCCTGCTCCTGCGAGAGCAATACGGTGCGCTTCGGCCATGGCACGAAATACCTGCATGCCTGCCGCGACAACTTCGTCCTCGAGGTCAGCAAACACGGAATGGGCAAACGCGACATCGTGCCCAACATCAATTTCTTCATGAACGTGCCGATCAGGCCGAATGGCGAAATGACGATCGTCGACGGCATTTCGGCACCGGGCGACTATGTCGAACTCGTCGCGGAGATGGACGTGCTTTGCGTCATCTCCAACTGCCCGCAGATCAACAACCCTTGCAACGGCTTCGATCCGACGCCGATCCGGGTGCTGATCTGGGACGGCGAGGACTGAGCATGTTCAAGAAAGTCCTGATCGCCAACCGGGGCGAAATCGCCATCCGGGTTATCAAGACGCTGCGACGGATGGGCATAGCCTCCGTCGCCGTCTATTCCGATGCCGACCGCTTCGCCAAGCCCGCAATGATGGCGGATGAGGCGATCCGTCTCGGGCCGGCGCCTGCCGGCGAAAGCTATCTCAATGTCGACGCCGTCATTGCCGCCTGCAAGGCGACAGGGGCAGAGGCGGTGCATCCTGGATACGGCTTCCTGTCGGAAAATATCGGTTTTGCCGAACGCCTCGCTGCCGAAGGCATCACCTTCATCGGCCCGCGGCCCGAACACCTCTCGGCCTTCGGCCTGAAGCATACGGCCCGCGAACTCGCCAAGGCAAGCGGCGTGCCGCTGCTGCCCGGCACCGGCCTGCTGTCGAGCGCCGATGAAGCGCTTTCGGCGGCAGAGACGATCGGCTACCCCGTCATGCTGAAAAGCACGGCCGGCGGCGGCGGCATCGGCATGCAGCTTTGTGCCGATCCCGAAAGCCTGAAGGCGTCCTTCGAAAGCGTGCAGCGCACGGCGCGGGCAAGCTTCGGCGATGCGCGCGTCTATATCGAGCGGTTCGTCGCTGCAGCCCGTCATGTGGAAGTCCAGCTTTTCGGTGACGGCAAAGGCAAGGTGATGGCGCTTGGCGAGCGTGATTGCTCGCTGCAGCGGCGAAACCAGAAGGTGGTCGAGGAGACACCCGCTCCCGGCCTTTCCGCCGCAACCCGCGCCCGCCTGCATAAGGCGGCTGTCGATCTTGGTTCTGCGGTCTCCTACGAATCCGCCGGCACCGTGGAGTTCATCTATGATCCCCTGCGCGAGGAATTCTATTTCCTCGAGGTCAATACCCGCCTGCAGGTCGAACATCCCGTCACCGAAGCCGTGTTCGGGATCGACCTGGTCGAGTGGATGATCCGCCAGGCCGCAGGCGAGGATGTGCTGTCCGGTGCGGAGGCTCTGCAGCCGAAAGGGGCCGCGATCGAAGTGCGCGTCTATGCCGAGATGCCGCATGCCGATTTCCGCCCGAGTGCGGGCCTGCTGACCGAGGTGGCGTTCCCCAGGGACGCACGCATCGACGGCTGGATCGAGACCGGCACTGATGTCACGCCCTTCTACGATCCGATGCTCGCCAAGGTGATCGTGTCGGCCGAGGATCGCCCGGCTGCGATCGAAAAGCTGAAGGCGGCACTTGCGGAAACATCGATATCGGGCATCGAAACCAATCTCGACTATCTCAGGGCCATCGCGAGCTCCGAACTTCTAGCGAGCGGCAAGGTGGCGACGACCGCGCTACGCGATTTTTCCTTCGTGCCCGATGTCATCGAGGTGATCGCGCCGGGCGCACAATCGAGCCTCCAGGAACTGCCGGGCCGGCTTGGCCTCTGGCATGTCGGCGTGCCGCCGAGCGGCCCGATGGACGAGCGTTCCTTCCGTCACGCCAACCGTCTCGTCGGCAATGGCGACATGGTCGCAGCACTGGAGCTGACGGTTTCCGGCCCGGTGCTGAAATTCCATACCGACACGGTGGTCGCACTTGCCGGCGCCGGGATGGCAATGAGCGTCGACGGCGTGAAACTGCGGCATGGCAAGGCCGTGACCATCCGCGCCGGTCAGATCCTCACAGTCGGCAGCATCGAGGGACCGGGACAGCGGGCTTACCTCGCCGTGTCAGGCGGCTTTGCCGCGCCCGTCGTGCTCGGCTCGCGCGCCACCTTCGGGCTCGGCCAGTTCGGCGGCAACGCCACCGGCACGCTGAAGACCGGCCATGTGCTGCATCTTGCCCGTCAGGCGGCCGCCGATGCGCCGAAGCCGGCAACCGAGCCTGCGGAACTGACGCGCGAATGGGAGGTCGGCGTTGTCTACGGTCCGCATGGCGCGCCTGATTTCTTCCAGGATGTCGATATCCAGACGCTGTTTTCGACGAGTTACGAGGTGCATTTCAACAGCGCCCGCACCGGCGTTCGCCTGATCGGCCCAGCCCCGAAATGGGCGCGCAGCGATGGCGGCGAGGCCGGCCTTCATCCCTCCAACCTGCATGACAATGCCTATGCGATCGGCGCGATCGATTTTACCGGCGACATGCCGATCATCCTCGGACCGGACGGGCCGAGCCTCGGCGGTTTCGTCTGCCCGGCGGTTATCGCCCGCGAAGAGCAGTGGAAAATGGGCCAGTTCAAGCCCGGCGACCGCATTCGCTTTCATCCCGTTGCGCGGCCCGAAGATCCCATCGCCGGTCCGGTGGTGCATCGGGCGAAACAGCACGCCGGCTCGCCTATCGTCGGTAAAAGCGACGACGGGCCTGTCTCTGTCGTCTACCGCCGCCAGGGCGATGACAATCTGTTGGTCGAATACGGGCCGATGACGCTCGATATCGCCCTGCGGCTGAGGGTGCACCTGCTCATGCAGGCCGTCTCGCAGGCACGTCTGCCCGGCATCATCGATCTCACGCCCGGCATCCGCTCGCTGCAGATCCACTATGACGGCACGACGCTGACCCGCAACCGCCTGCTCGGCCTGCTGGCCGAAATCGAGGCGAGCCTGCCTGCGGCCCAGGACGTCAAGGTGCCGAGCCGCATCGTCCATCTGCCGCTTTCCTGGAACGATCCGGATGCGGCACTTGCGATGCGCAAATATCAGGAACTCGTGCGTCCGAATGCGCCCTGGTGCCCTGACAACATCGAGTTCATCCGCCGCATCAACGGGCTGGCAGACGAACAGGCCGTGCGTGACGTCGTCTTCGATGCGAGCTACCTCGTGCTCGGCCTCGGCGACGTCTATCTCGGCGCACCGGTGGCGACCCCCGTCGATCCGCGCCAACGACTGGTGACGACGAAGTACAATCCGGCCCGAACATGGACGCCTGAAAATGCCGTCGGCATCGGCGGTGCCTATATGTGCATCTATGGCATGGAAGGCCCCGGCGGCTACCAGCTCTTCGGCCGCACTATTCAGGTATGGAACAGCTGGCGGCAGACGCCGGTCTTCGCCAAGGACAAACCGTGGCTGCTCGATTTCTTCGATCAGATCCGCTTCTTCCCGGTCAGCCATCAGGAATTGGCGGAAGTCCGCAGCGCCTTCCCGCATGGCGGCTATCCTGTCCGGATCGAGGAGACGGAGTTCTCCTACGCCGCCTATGAGCGGGAATTGCAGGCAAATGCCGCCTCCATCGCGACCTTCAAGGCCCGCCAGCAGGCCGCCTTCGAGGCCGAACGCCAGCGTTGGAAGGAGGCCGGGCTCGACAGCTTCGTCACCGACGAGGGCACCGGCGAAAGCCCCGATGGAGATATCCCGGAAGGCTGCTTCGGTGTTGCCAGCGCCGTGCCCGGCAATATCTGGAAACTGCTGGTGGAGCCGGGCGCACCGGTTGCGGCCGGCGACACGCTTGCCATTATCGAATCCATGAAGATGGAAATCAACGTCACCGCACATGCGCCGGGCCGCGTCCGCGACCTGCGTGCCGGCCCCGGCCGCAATGTCAAAGCGGGCGATATCATTGTTGTACTGGAGGAATGCTGAACCATGCTGCCGACCATTCTCGATCTGACCAGCCTTCGCGCAGCCTATGAAGCCGGCCAAAGCCCGCTCGACGTTGTCGAGACCATCATTGTCCGTCGCGCAGCCTCGGAGGATCCCGCAATCTTTATCACGCCGACGCCGGATGAAGCGTTGCGGGCCGAAGCACGCGCCCTCATGGAACGGGCACCTGAGCCGAACAGCCTGCCGCTCTGGGGCATTCCGTTCGCGGTCAAGGACAATATCGATGTGGAGGGTCTGCCGACCACGGCCGCGTGCCCCGCTTTCGCCTATGATCCCGAGCGCGACGCAACCGTCGTTGCAAGACTGCGGGCTGCAGGCGCAATCGTGATCGGCAAGACCAACCTCGATCAGTTTGCCACCGGCCTCAACGGCACGCGCTCGCCTCACGGTGCCCCGCGTTCCGTCTTCGACAAGAACTATGTGTCGGGCGGCTCGAGCTCCGGCTCGGCGGTTGCCGTCGCCTCCGGCCTGGCAAGCTTCGCGCTCGGCACCGACACGGCCGGTTCCGGACGCGTGCCGGCGGCCTTCAACAATCTCGTCGGCATCAAGCCGACACCGGGACTGGTGCCGAATGTCGGTGTCGTGCCTGCCTGCCGCAGCGTCGATGTCGTCACCGTCTTTGCTGCAACGGTTGGCGACGGCGTTGCGATCCGCAAGGTGATGGAGGGCTACGATGCCGCCGATCCGTTCTCGCGCAGGGCCGTTCCGTCCAGCCTGCCCACCGCTGGCTTGCGGATCGGTGTGCTCGACGGAGCAGAACGGGAATTCTTCGGCAACAGCCATGTCGAGGCTCTCTATGATGCCGCAATCGAAAGGGCGCGCGCCCTCGGCGCAACGGTCGTGCCTTTCGACTACGCACCGTTCCGGCAGGCGGCAGAGCTGCTCTACAACGGGCCCTGGGTCGCCGAACGGCTGGCGGCTGTGAAGGATTTTATTGCCACGAATGCCGCCGACTTCGACCCGACGGTTCGCACCATCATCGAGGGCGCGAGAGCCTATGACGCGGTCGCCGCTTTCGAAGGCCGCTACAAGCTCGAAGCGCTGCGCCAAAAGACCGAAAAGGAATGGGAAAAAGCCGACATCCTGATGCTGCCGACCTCGCCGACCACCTATACGGTCGAAGAAATGATGGCGGATCCGATCATGAAGAACGGCCAATTCGGCCGGTACACCAACTTCGCCAATCTGCTCGATTGTGCGGCGATCGCCGTTCCAGCCGGCTTCGACGCCAACGGTCATCTCCCGGCCGGCGTGACCCTGATCGGCCCCGCCTTCACCGATGACGCGCTTGCCTCCTTCGCCGACGCCATGCACCGGGCGGCGAAGGCCGGCATGGGGCAGGATCGCAAGGCCGCCTTGCCGGAGGCAAGCCGGGTGGCGGCTCCGGCCGATGACTTCGTTCCGATCGTGGTCGTCGGCGCGCATCTGACGGATATGCCGTTGAACCATGAGCTGACGCGGGCGAGCGGTTACAGGTTGAAGACAGGACGCACGGATGGCAGCTACCGGCTGTTTGCGCTCCATGGCACAATCCCACCCAAGCCGGGGCTGGTTCGTGATCCCAGCTTTGCGGGCAATGGCGTCGAGATCGAAGTCTGGGCCCTGCCACCGTCGGCATTCGCCCGTTTCGTGCAGAACATTCCGGCTCCGCTGGGTGTGGGCAAGATCACCCTCGACGATGGAAGTTGCCTGACCGGATTTCTCTGCGAGGGTCATGCCGTCGCCGGTGGACGAGAGATCACCGAATTCGGCGGCTGGCGCAACTATGTCAGCGCAACCAGTCCGGCGTCCTGAAAGGAGATGGGATGCAAAAACTTCTATCAAAGGCAGCGCAGTTCGTTCTCAGGGGCCTCATTGCCAGGACCGGCGCGATATGGGCGGGCAAGCGATCGTGATAAATCGACAGATGTGCCACGCTTGCCATGAGCTCCACTCTTCAGGGAGCGCCAGCTGCTTCACCGGCATCTAAAAGGCATCGGGATGGGCGCAAATTGATGCTTTTCGCGCGCAATGATTTTCCCTACTCCTGCTTGAAAAGCAACGAGAGGCGCGGCGATGGCAATGCCATTCTACTGGAACGAACTGAATAGCTCCGACTTCGCCGGACTTTCACCCGAAACAACCATCGCCATCCTGCCGATCGCCTCGACGGAACAGCACGGCCCGCATCTACCGATCGCCACCGACGTGGCGATCGCCAGCGGCATGCTGGCCGAACTGAAAAAGCAGAAGCCGGACGACCTCGATTTCCTGGTCCTGCCGACGCAGGAGATCGGCAAGGCGAATGAACATATCTATGGGCCGGGGACGCTCTCGCTCTCCGCGGAGCTGCTCATTCCGGTCTGGACCGCGATCGGCACCAAGGTTGCCGAAGCCGGCATCCGCAAGATGGTGATCGTCAATTCACATGGCGGCAATGTCGATATCATGAGCATCGTGGCGCGAGAGCTGCGCGTGCGCCACGCGATGGCCGTCGTCGCCACGCAATGGGGCCGCTTCGGCCATCCCGAGGGGATGATCAGCGACCACGAGCTGAAATACGGCATCCATGGCGGCGAAGTGGAAACGTCGCTCATGCTGCATTTCCGGCCTGATCTGGTGCGGATGGAGAAGGCGGAGAATTTCACCTCCAAGGCGGAATGGATGCGCGGCCAATCGAAATACATACAGCCATTGCCACCGCATTCGCTCGCCTGGATCGCGCACGACCTCAATCCCAACGGCGTCGTCGGCGACGCTTCGCTCGGGACAGCCGAAAAGGGCGAAGCGATCTGCCGCCATCAGATCAAGGGCTTCATCGAATTGCTCTGCGACCTGAAGCGCTATCCGCTTTCCAATCTTTATTCGCAATAGGCCCGTCCGCAGATGGCCTCAGATCGCGACGGACCTTTCCATCGCGATATGCCCCTTGGCCTGCAGTTCCTGCACCAGGCCGGCGAGTTCGGCCAGGAGATATTCGACGAACAGGCTGGTGGCGGAATCGAGCGGAGTGCGGGCGCGGGCGAAAAGTTTCATCGTCTGGTGACGCGCATGCGGTTCGGCGATCGGCCGGAAGACGAGTTCGCCCTGTCGGCATTCGGTGATGACGTCGAGCGGGTTCAGCATCGTCACCCCGGCCCCTGATTTGACCAGCTTCTTCAGCATCTCCGACGCATTCGTTTCCAGCACGGGCTCTATGTGCACGTCGAGGCGGGCCATCGCCAGATTGATCACGTCACGCAGGCTGGTGCCCTGTTGCGCCAAGACCAGGCGCTCCTGGACGATATCGGCAAGGTTGATCGGACCCGAAGCGATCAGCGGATGGCCGGGAGGCAGCACAACGCCGATCGGGATGTCGAAATTGCCGAGCGTGCGGATGCCGGGCGTCGCCGGAATGTTGAAGCCCAGGCCGATATCCACCTCGCCCGACAGCACCGGGTTGACCGTCATCGTTCCCGCATCATTGCGCAACTGCATGAAGACGCGCGGATGCTCCGACTGGAACCGGGCGATGATCTCGGGCAGCGGGCCGGCGGCCAGGCCCACCGTCGTCACCAGCCGGATCTTGCCAGCTTGTTGCGTCCTGAGGCTGCGAATGCGGCTCTCCAGCCGCTCGTAATTCTTCAAGACCTCGCGAATATGCTCGATGCAGAGTTCGCCTGCCGCCGTCAGGCGCAGGCCGCGCGGCAGGCGTTCGAAGAGGGGCGCGCCGATTTCCTCCTCCAGCGCCAGGATTTGCCGGTTGATCGCCGAAGACGCCACATTCAGCCGCGCTGCCGCCTTGCGGATCGAGCCAGCTCGGGCGATCTCGTTGATGTAGAGAAGCTTTCTGGAATGCAGCACCGCAACCTCCTTGCATAAAAATAGAGCAGACCGCACAAATTAGGCACAGGCTTTCAGCGAGATGCCGAAAAGGCATCATTGCGCACGAAATTTGATGCTTTTCAAAGAGCAAAGCAATCGCTCCTATGAAGAAAATCCGACGTCGCCACGGGCGTTGCGAACTCAGAAGGGGAACGTTGATCATGCGCATTGCACAGAAGAATACGGTCTTTTCCGCACTCGTCGGCCTTGGCGGCGCGCTTGGCGCTGCCCTCCAGGCGCAGGCGGCCGACAAGGTGAGCTATGGCACGAACTGGCTGGCGCAGGCCGAGCATGGCGGCTTCTACCAGGCGGTCGCCGACGGCACCTATGCCAAACACGGCCTCGACGTCACCATCGTCCAGGGCGGCCCGAATGCCGCCAACAGCGCCCTGCTCATCTCCGGCAAGATCGATTTCTACATGGGCGGTCCGCAGGGCGAAATCTCGGCGGTCGAACAGGGCATTCCGCTGGTCGACGTCGCGGCGATCTTCCAGAAGGATCCGCAGGTGCTGATCGCGCATCCCGATGCCGGCATCGACAAATTCGAAGATCTCGCCAAGCTCAAGACCCTGTTTCTCGGCAAGGACGGCTATCTCACCTATTTCGAATGGATGAAGGCGAACTTCAAGGGCTTCAGGGACGAGCAGTACAAGCCCTACAATTTCAGCCCGGCGCCATTCCTCGCCGACAAGGATTCCGCGCAGCAAGGCTACCTCACGTCCGAGCCCTACGAGATCCAGAAGCAGGCCGGCTTCGAGCCGAAAGTCTTCCTGCTCGCCGATAACGGCTATTCCCCCTATTCGACGATGATCACCACCACCCAGACGATGATCGACAGCAAGCCCGATGTCGTCCAGCGCTTCGTCGATGCCTCGATCGAGGGCTGGTACAATTATCTCTACGGCGACAACAGCAAGGCGAACGCGCTGATCAAGAAGGACAATCCCGAAATGACGGATGGCCAGATCGCCTATTCCATCGCCAAGATGAAGGAATACGGGATCATCGAATCCGGCGACAGCCTCGACAAGGGCATCGGATGCATCACCGATGCGCATTACAAGGCGTTCTTCACCGAAATGGTCGATATCAAGGTGTTCAAGCCGGAGACGGATTACACCAAGGCGTTCACGACGAAATTCGTCTGCAAGAACACCGGCGTGGCGCTGAAGAAATAGGCTGGCCGAACGCCGGCGAGCGTCCGCCGCAGATGCGGCGGATCGCATCCTCTCCCCAGTGAATGAGACAGGCAATGCCTTTAGCAGAAGCCCAGGCCCTATCCCCGAAGGAGACGCGCACGCGGCCGTTGGTCGTCATGCGCTCGGTCTCGAAAGTCTTTTCCAGCGGAACGGTGGCGCTTTCAGACATGTCGCTCACCGTCGACAGCGGCGAATTCGTCAGCCTGCTCGGCCCGTCCGGCTGCGGCAAGTCGACGGCGCTGCGCATCATCGCCGGCCTCGGCGACGTTACCTCGGGTGCAATCGATTGGCCGAGCTCGCGCATCAATGCCAGCGGCCTGCCGGACGGCGATATCGGCTTCGTCTTCCAGGAGCCGACGCTGATGCCGTGGAAGAACGTGTTCGACAATGTCCATCTGCCGCTGAGGCTGAGGCGCGTTTCGAAGGCTGCGGCGCATGACCAGATCATGGAGGTGCTGACCACCGTCGGCCTTCAGGATTTCGCCAAGGCCTATCCGCGCGAACTGTCCGGCGGCATGAAGATGCGCGTCTCGATTGCCCGCGCGCTGGTGACGAAACCGAAGCTGCTGCTGATGGATGAGCCCTTCGCGGCGCTCGACGAAATCAGCCGGCAGAAGCTCAACGACGACGTGCTGCGGCTTTGGCAGAGGACCGGCATTACCGTCATCTTCGTCACCCATTCGGTCTTTGAGTCCGCCTATCTCTCGAGCCGTATCGTCGTGATGAAGGCAAGGCCCGGCCGCGTGCATGCCGACGTTCCGCTGGCCACCAGCCGCGAACGCGACGCCCATTACCGCACCTCGGAAGAATATCGCAAAGCCTGCGAAACGGTGTCGCATTCGCTGATCGGCGCCATCAACGCGGCAGGAGATCAGGGATGAGCGACGAAACCGATGCACCACCGCTGCTTCTGAAAGGCACGGCAAACGCCGGGCGCCGTGATCTGGCGCTGCGCATTTCCATCCCCATCCTCGTCATCGCCCTGCTGATCCTGGTCTGGTACATCTATGTCAAACTGTCAGGCGTACCGCCCTACATCCTGCCCGGGCCGGCCGCCGTCGCCAATGCCCTGGTGACCGACTGGGGCACGCTCGCCCCCGCCCTCTGGGTCACCACCAAGATCACCTTCCTGTCGCTGATGCTGGCGCTTGCAGGCGGCGTCGGTTTTGCGATCTTCCTCGCGCAGTCGCGCTGGATCGAACTCGCCTTCTATCCGCTCGCGGTCATCCTGCAGGTAACGCCGGTCGTGGCGATCTCGCCGCTGATCCTGATCTATGCGCCGTCGACCCAGGTGGCGCTGCTGATCTGCGCTTTCCTCGTCGCCTTCTTTCCGATCCTATCGAATATGGTCCAAGGGCTGAAAAGCGTCGACCACAACCTCATCAACCTGTTCGAACTCTACGGTGCCTCCCGCTGGCAGACGCTGTTCTTTCTCAAGCTGCCGGCCGCGCAGCCCTATTTCATGACCGGACTCAGGATCGGCGGCGGCCTTGCCCTGATTGCCGCCGTCGTCGCGGAATTTGCCGCGGGTTCGGCGGGCGCCGGCTCCGGGCTCGCCTTCCGGCTGCTCGAAGCCCAGTACCGGCTCAACATTCCGCGCCTTTTTGCGGCGCTGTTGATGCTCTCCCTGCTCGGCGTCGCGATCTTCGCCGTCACCTCGTTCATTTCGTGGCTTGCCCTGTACCGCTGGCACGAGAGCAGCCTGAAACGGGAAAACTGATGAGCTATTCCTTCATTTCGCCGCCCAATGCCGGCCGCTTCGTGCTGAGCAATGCGACGCTGCCTGCCGCCGCCGTTGCCGATTATGAAGCGCCGGTTGTCGAGGGGCTCGTCAGGGCCGATATCGTCATCGCCGACGGTATGATTTCAGCCCTGCTGCCGCCGGGCGAAGCGCCCGTCGAACTGGCGAAGTCCGATCTGAAGGAGGGCATGGTCTGGCCCTGCTTCGCCGACATGCATACGCATCTCGACAAGGGCCACATCTGGCCGCGCAATGCCAATCCGGACGGCACTTTCCCGGGAGCGCTGGAGGCCGTGCGCACAGACAGAGAGGCGAACTGGTCGGCTGCCGACGTGAAGAAGCGCATGGAGTTTTCCCTGCGCTGCGCCTACGCGCACGGCACCAGCCTGATCCGGACCCATCTGGATTCTCTTGCGCCGCAGCACCGCATCTCCTTCGAGGTCTTTGCCGAGATGCGCGATGTCTGGAAGGACAGGATCGCTTTGCAGGCGGTGGCGCTCTTTCCGTTGGAGAACATGGCGGACACGGCTTATTTTGCCGATCTCGTCACCCTGATCCGCGAAAAGGGCGGGCTGATCGGCGGCGTCACCCGGATGAGCGCCGATCTCGACAGCCAACTCGACACGCTGTTCAGAGCCGCGGCCGATAACGGCCTCGATGTCGATCTTCATGTCGACGAGACCGACGATCCGGCGGCAGAGACCCTGAAGGCGATCGCGCAAGCCGTGCTGCGCAACCGCTTCGGCGGCAAGGTCACATCAGGCCATTGCTGCTCGCTCGCCCGCCAGGACGAGGAGACGGCAAAACGCACGGTCGATCTCGTCGCAGAGGCCCGTCTCGCCATCGTCTCGCTGCCGATGTGCAACACCTATCTGCAGGACCGCTATCCCGGTCGCACACCGCGCTGGCGCGGCGTCACACTTTTCCACGAACTGGCGGCGGCGGGCGTTGCAACCGCCGTCGCCTCCGACAATACCCGCGATCCCTTCTACGCCTATGGCGATCTCGACCCGGTGGAAGTGTTCCGTGAGGCGGTCCGCATCCTGCATCTCGACCATCCGCTGGATATGGCCGCGCGCGTCATCACCACCTCGCCCGCCGACATTCTCGGCCGGCCCGATATGGGACGCATCGCCATCGGCACTGCTGCCGACCTCGTGCTCTTCAGCGCCAGGCGCTGGAGCGAATTTCTTTCCCGTCCGCAGTCCGATCGCGTCGTCCTTCGCCGTGGCAAGGTGATCGACCGCAGCCTGCCGGACTATCGTGAACTCGACAGCGTCGTGGGAGCCTGACATGCCGGATTATCAGACGATCAAAAAGGAACTCGAAGGCATCGCCATCGAAGACAATCCGGCGCTGGTGCGCCAGAAGAGCCGCGATTTCTACTGGTATTCGCCGATCCTGAAAGCGCAGCTCGACAATGTGACGGCCGATCTCGTCGTCACGCCGAAAAACGAAGACGAGGTCATCCGGACGCTGAAGGTCGCCTTCGCCCACGGCGCGCCAGTCACCCCCCGCGGTGGCGGCACCGGCAATTACGGCCAGGCGATGCCGCTCTCCGGCGGGATCGTGCTGAACCTTGCGGCCATGGACAAGATCAAGGAAATCCATCCCGGCCGGGTGATCTGCGAGCCCGGCATCATCATGGCCCAGCTCGACAGGCAGACCAAGGCCCATTCCGGCCAGGAACTGCGGTTCCATCCCTCGACGGCGCAGATGGCGACCATCGGCGGTTTCATCGCCGGCGGCTCCGGCGGCGTCGGCTCGATCACGTGGGGCGGGTTGCGCGATCTCGGCAATATTCTGCGCCTGCGCGTCGTCACCATGGAAGCCGAGCCGCGCGTGCTTGATCTCACCGGTTGGGATCTGCAGAAGGTCAGCCATGCATACGGCACCAACGGCGTCATCACCGAGATCGAAATGCCGCTGGCGCCCGCCTATGACTGGGTCGACGTTCTCGTCGGTTACGACGACTTCATGGCGTGCGTGCGCTTCTCGGATGCGCTTGCCAAATGCAACGGCATCCTCGTCAAGGAAATCGCCCCGATCGCCGCACCCATCCCGCACGACTATTTCACCCGCCACAAGCCCTATATCCGCAAGGGGCAATCGCTGGTGGTGCTGATGATCGCGCCGCATGCGATGGATGCCTTCCTTGCCTTCACCTCGGCCCACAAAGGCGAGGTCATCTTCCGCTCCGATAAGGTCGAGAGCATGAAGGGCATTCCGCATGCCTATGAGCTTGCCTGGAACCATACGACGCTGCGGGCGCTGAAGGTCGATCCCGGATTCACCTATCTGCAGGTCCAGTACCCGGGCCCGGATCACGTGGCCAAGGTCGCCAGGATGGTGGAGATCTTCGGCGACGAGGTTCCCGGTCATCTCGAATTCATCCGCTTCGACGGGCAGATCCAGTGCTCGGGTCTGCCGCTGGTGCGCTACACCACCGAGGAGCGGCTCGAGGAGATTATCAAGATCCACCAGGATCACGGCTGCCCGATCTTCAATCCGCACCGCTATACGCTGGAGGAAGGCGGCATGAAGCGCACCGACAAGGTGCAACTCGCCTTCAAGCACGAAACCGACCCCAAGGGGCTTCTGAACCCCGGCAAGATGATCGCCTGGGAAAACCCGGACTTCGATTTTGATGCCGGCAAGAACTATCTCTTCCCCGGCCTTGCGAGTGTCATGGAGGCTTCATGAGGGTTCTCGTGCTGCATTCGCACCCGGTCGAGGAAAGCTACGGCAAGGCGCTCTACCAACAGACGCTGGAAAGCCTGCGCAAGGGCGGCCACGAGGTGGATGGATGCGATCTTTATGCCGAGAATTTCGATCCCGTCCTTTCCCGGCATGATCGGCTGACCTACCACGACTATCCCGGCAATACCGAGCTGGTGAAATCCTATGTCGAGCGGCTGAAGCAGGCCGAAGGGTTGGTGCTGGTGACGCCGGTCTGGAATTTTGGTTTCCCGGCGATCCTCAAGGGCTATTTCGACCGCGTCTGGCTTCCCGGCGTCTCCTTCGAACTCGTCGACGGCAAGGTGGAATCGCGGCTGCGCCATATCCGCAAGCTCGCCGCCGTGCTGACGTATGGAGCAACGCCATTGCGCGCCTTCGTCGCCGGCAATCCGCCGAAGAAAATCGTCAGGCGCGTGCTGAGAGCACAGATCAACCCGCTGCGGCCTGTCACCTTCCTTGCTCATTACGACATGAACAACTGCACGCCCGAAACGCGAGCAAGATTTCTGGCGAAGGTGAAGACGTCGATGGAACGGTTCTGAAGCGTATCGCGCCACCGGGCGTCATAAGACTTTGGCGGCCGTGACCTCGACTTCGACGAGGAAATCCGGCCGGGTGAAGCCGCCGACGATGATCAATGTCGAGACAGGCTTCGGGTCGAGCGTGTAACGATCGCGCACCGCCATATAGGCTGGGAAATCCTCCCGTTTCGTCACGAACCCGGAAATGCGGATGACGTCCGCAAAACTCATCTCCGCATCGGCAAGAATGGCCTTGATCGCTTCGAAGCATAGCTCGGCCTGTTTGCCGATGTCTTCAGGCACCTCGTCGTCGAGACCGATGCCGAGCTGACCTGAGGTGACGAGCAGCGAAGCGCCCGGCGGCACAAGCAACCCGTGATTATAGTTTCCGAACGGACGGCGGACCGAGGGCGGATTGAAAATCTTCTTCATCGGCATTTCCTCGGCTAAGCGGAAGACGGCGCGTCATTCCATTTGTTGGATCAGGAGAGCGCGAATGAGCGTGCACGACCTCAGGTGCTTCGCGCGCTCGGCTCGCCGGTTGCGGCAAACACCGCGCTCGCATCGCTGACCATCTCCACATGGGAATAGGCTGCCTGTGAGGCAGCAGTGCCGTCCGCTCGCATGATCGCGATCACGATCCGGCCATGTTCCTCGTAGGATTTTGCCAAGCGGCCGGGCAGCCGAAACTGCGCCCGTCGAAATGGGGCGAGCCGTGCCCGCGTCTGCGTCACCATCTCGAAGATATGATCGTTATACGCGCCGCGATAAAGGCGGGTGTGGAACTCGGTGTTGTGAGCCGCATAGTCCTCTTCCGCGCCGGTATGCACCAGCTTCATCGACGCCTTGTGCTCCAGCTCCAACGTGCGCCGCTCATCCACCGTCATGCGTTCGGCCGAGAGCCTGGCGCAGATGGCTTCGAGTTCCGCCATCGCCTCGAACATGGAATGCAGATAGGTTTCGGTCACGGTGGTGACGACGGCGCTGCGGTTCGGCTCCCGGTCGACAAGCCCCATCGCACCGAGTTCACGAAGCGCTTCGCGCACCGGTGTGCGCGACACTTCAAAACGACCAGCCAGCGAAACTTCATCGAGCTTCTCGCCCGGCAGCATCTGCCCGGTGACGATCATGTCGGCGATCGCCCGCACCATCTGCTCGACGGTCGTTCCTGCCCTGATGATTTCTCTGCGCCTGACTTGCTTCAAGGAATGATTCTACATTGTTGGGTTGCATACACATGCCCGCTCAGGCCGGCAAAGTCAAACGCCAGTATATATTATTGATGTCGCTAGCAAAAATGTATTTTGCACTACCGCTTGGTCGGCGCTTCGAGCCCAACGACATGGATATCGGGCAATTTTATAGGCTGTGCATATTTTTTCATCTAATTTCAAGATGAAATTGCATGCACTTCTTAGGCGTCCGCCAAAGAGAAGAGAATTTCATTTATAAAATCAATACAATAAAATCTGGCACGACCATTGCATACACTTTTCTGTAACCAATTGAAAACGGCATAATCGCCGTCAGGGGAGCATTCCGATGACCAGACTCCTTTCCATGAACAGACGCCATTTCCTTCAGGCTTCCGCCGCCGCCACTCTCGTCGGCGCGGCACCCGGCCTCCTCTCCTCGCGTGCGTTCGCACAGACGGCTCTCACCGTCGGCTTCATCTATGTCGGCCCCAAGGATGACTATGGCTACAACCAGGCGCATGCCGAGGGGGCCGCTGCCATCAAGGCGATGCCTGGCATCACCGTCGTCGAAGAAGAGAACGTGCCCGAAACGGTCGACGTGCAGAAGACGATGGAATCGATGATCAATCTCGATGGCGCCACCCTGTTGTTCCCGACTTCCTTCGGCTATTTCGATCCGCATATGCTGGCCATGGCCGCCAAATATCCCGATATCCAGTTTCGTCACTGCGGCGGGATGTGGCAGGAGGGCAAGCACCCGGCCAATACCGGCTCCTATTTCGGTTATATTTTCCAGGGGCAATATCTGAACGGCATCGCCGCCGGCCATGCGACGAAGAGCAAGAAGATCGGCTTCGTCGCCGCCAAGCCGATCCCGCAGGTGCTGCAGAATATCAACGCATTCCTCCTTGGCGCACGCGCAATCGACCCGACCATTACCTGCCAGGTGATTTTCACCGGCGAGTGGTCGCTCGCCGTCAAGGAGGCGGAAGCCACCAACGCGCTGGTCGACCAGGGCGCCGACGTCATCACCTGCCATGTCGACAGCCCGAAGGTGGTCGTCGAAACGGCCGCCGGCCGCGGTGCCTTCGTCTGCGGCTACCACGCCAATCAGAGCCCGCTTGCGCCCGAGAAATATCTCACAGGCGCCGAATGGGCCTGGGGCAATGTCTATGGCGACTTCGTCAAGAAGGCGCAGGCCGGCGAGAAGCTCGGCAACTTCGTGCGCGGCGGCCTGAAGGACGGTTTCGTGAAGATGAGCGCGCTCGGCCCCGGCGTTTCCGAGGCGGGCCGCAAGGCATTCGAAGCGACGCATGCCGACATGATGAAGGGCGGCTTCTCGGTCTTCAAGGGGCCGCTGAAGGACAACAAGGGCAACGCTGTCGTCACGGCCGACAAGGCCTATGCGGAAGATGCGATCGAGCTCGAAAGCATGAACTACCTAGTCGAGGGCGTCGTCGGGTCCACGGCGTAAACCGCGAGAGGGAGAAGCGCCATGACCGTTCAGGCCAATGATCCCGCAATATCAGTCGCCTCCGACAACCCGGCCTCGCTGCGTCCGCTGCTCGAATGGACGGCACGCAGGGCCGAACCGGTGGTCATCGGCCTTGCCGCCATCCTGATCGGGATCGGGCTCTTTTCTCTCTTCATCCTGGCGATCGGCAAATCGCCGGTAACGCTCTTCCAGCTTATGTACACCGGCGGCTTCGGTAGCTGGTTTTCGGTGCAGAACAGCTTAAGCCGTGCCGCACCCCTTCTCCTGACGGCACTCTGCGTCGCCCTGCCTGCCCGCCTCGGCCTCGTCATTATTGGCGGGGAAGGAGCGGTCGTGCTGGGCGGCGTTGCCGCCGCCGCCATGGCCATGCCGCTTGTGGGAGCGGCTCCTGTGTTTCCCACTCTCATTCTGATGGCGATCGCCGCCATGGTCGTCGGCGGCATCTGGATCGGCTTTGCCGGCTTCCTGCGCCATTACCGCGGCGTCAACGAGACCATCTCCTCCTTGCTGCTTTCCTATATCGCCATCGCGCTGATGAACCAGTTCGTGGAAGGGCCGCTGCGCGATGCCGCCAGTCTGAACAAGCCATCGACCAAGCCGTTGCCGGCAGACTACATGCTCGGCAACATTCCCGGCATGGATGTGCATTGGGGCCTCGTGATCGGCATCCTCGCCTGCATCCTATCCTGGGTTCTGATCGAGGTGACGAGCTACGGTTTTGCCGCGCGCATCGCTGGCGGCAACGTGCACGCCGCCCAGATCCAGGGCTTGCCGGTCGGCAGGCTGATCGCCGGTTTCACAGCGATCGCCGGTAGTTTCGCAGGTCTTGCCGGCATGATCGAGGTCGCCGCCGTCCAGGGCAGCGCCAATGCCTCGCTCGCCGCCGGTTACGGCTATACCGGCATCCTCGTCGCCTTCCTCGCCCGGCACAATCCGCTGGCGATCATCCCCGTTGCGATCCTGCTCGGCGGCATCGATGCCTCGGGCGGCCTCATCCAGCGCCGCATGGGCCTGCCCGATGCCACCGTGCTGGTGCTGCAGGGCACGCTCTTCATCGTCATCCTCTTCTGCGAGACCTTCTACGGGCGCTTCAAGATCTTCAATCCCGACCTCTGGAAAAGGAGCCTCTGATGGAAGAGACGGGCATCGGCATCTGGGGCGTGCCACTCGCGATCCTGGCGGGCGCCATTCGCGTTTCCACCCCGTTCATCTTCGTCAGCCTCGGCGAGACGATCACCGAGCGCTCCGGCCGCATCAATCTCGGCCTGGAAGGCACGCTCGTCTTCGGCGCGATGACGGCCTACGCCGTCGCCGTCATGACCAACTCGCCCTGGCTCGGCGTGCTCGCCGCGATGGCGACCGGCGCCGCCTTCGGTCTGGTTCACGGCTGGATCTGCAAATGGCCGAAGGTGAACGACATTGCGATCGGCATCGCCATGATGCAGTTCGGCCTGGGCCTCGCCTTCTTCCTCGGCAAATCCTTCATCCAGCCAGTGGCGCCGCATCTGCCGTCCATCCCGCTCGGCCTCTGGTCGAGCCTGCCGCAGATCCAGGCCGCCCTGAACATCAATGTGCTCTTCATCCTGGGCGCCTTGCTTGCCTTCGCCCTCTGGTGGGGCTTCAGGAATACGCGGGTGGGTCTCATCCTGCGCGTCGTCGGCGACAGCACGGATGCCGCCCGCGCGATGGGCATCAACCCGGATCGCGTGCGTCTGCTGGCCACCGCCGCCGGCGGGTCGCTGGCGGCGATCGGCGGCGCATATCTCTCGCTCTATTATCCCGGCTCCTGGAACGAGGGTATTTCCTCAGGCCAGGGCCTGATGGCCGTGGCGCTCGTCATCTTCGCCCGCTGGAACCCGATCGGCTGCTTCCTCGCCGCCCTGCTCTTCGGCGGCGCCGGTGCGCTCGGGCCGGCGCTGCAATCGATCGGCGTGACCCAGGGCTACTATCTCTTCTATGCCGCGCCCTACGTGCTCACCCTCGTCATCATGATCGCGACCTCCTCGCCGACACGTTCGCTTGCCGGTGCGCCGGGCGCGTTGTCGCTGACGAAATGAAGACGGAGCCGCTGATATCCAGCCGCGGCAAGCAAAACATTCAAACTTGCAGGTGAATAGGAGAAGAAGACGATGGACGCCATGGTCGAGACCAAAGGACATTATATCGACGCCGATCCCTATCCCTGGCCTTATAACGGCGCCCTGCGTCCGGACAATACGGCCCTCATCATCATCGACATGCAGACCGATTTCTGTGGCAAGGGCGGCTATGTCGATCATATGGGTTACGACCTGTCGCTGGTTCAGGCGCCGATCGAGCCGATCAAACGCGTGCTGGCCGCCATGCGCGCCAAGGGCTACCACATCATCCATACCCGCGAGGGTCATCGACCCGATCTCGCCGACTTGCCGGCCAATAAACGCTGGCGTTCACAGCGCATCGGCGCAGGCATCGGCGATCCAGGCCCGTGCGGGCGCATCCTCACACGCGGCGAGCCCGGCTGGGACATCATTCCGGAACTCTACCCGATCGAAGGCGAGACGATCATCGACAAGCCCGGCAAGGGTTCTTTCTGCGCCACCGATCTGGAACTGATCCTCAATCAGAAGCGCATCGAGAACATCATTCTGACCGGCATCACCACCGATGTCTGCGTTTCCACCACCATGCGCGAGGCCAACGACCGCGGCTTCGAATGCCTGCTGCTGGAGGACTGCTGCGGCGCGACCGATTACGGCAATCATCTCGCCGCCATTAAGATGGTGAAGATGCAGGGCGGCGTCTTCGGCTCCGTCTCCAATTCCGCAACGCTCGTGAGCCAACTGCCATGAGCACGATCCGCGACACGCCACTTCCGCAGGCCGGCAAGGCCGTCGGCATCGATACGATGGATATGACGATGCGCTTCGGCAGCTTCATCGCGCTTGACCATGTCTCGATCAAGGTGCCAGCCGGCAGCTTCCATGCCCTGCTCGGCGAAAACGGCGCCGGCAAGTCGACGCTCGTCAAATGCATCATGGGTTTCTATCACGCGACGTCGGGCTCGCTCTCCGTCGACGGTCGCGAAGTGGCGATCGCCTCGCCCAGGGACGCTGCGGCCTACGGCCTGGGCATGGTCTATCAACATTTTACGCTGGTTCCTTCGCTGACGGGTGCCGAAAACCTCGTCATCAGCCGGGCGGAAGTCCCCGCCATCATCAACTGGGCGAAGGAGCGGAAGGATCTTGCGGCCTTCATGGAGCGGATGCCCTTCAAGATCCCGCTCGACCGGCCGGTGAGCGAGCTTGCCGCCGGCGAGAAGCAGAAGCTCGAAATCCTCAAGCAGCTCTATCTCGGCCGCTCCTTCCTGGTCCTCGACGAGCCGACCTCGGTGCTGACGCCCGCAGAAGCCGATGAAATGCTCGGCCTCGTGCGCGGGATGACGGAGCGCGGCGAACTGACCGTGCTGATGATTTCCCACAAGTTCCATGAGGTGACGAAATTTGCCGATGCCGTCTCGATCCTGCGGCGCGGCAAGCTCGTCGGCACTGGAAAAGTCGGCGAAGTTTCCACAGCCGAGATGGCGGCGATGATGATTGGGGACGTCAAACTCGCCGAACTTGACACCCGCGTCCCCGTCCCGGAAACCGCAAAGCCGGTCCTCGAAGTGGCGCAGGTCAAAGCGCCGGATCGTTCCGGCCTCAAAACCATCGAGATCGATAATCTCATGGTGCGCGCTGGCGAGATCGTCGGCATCGCCGGAATATCGGGCAATGGCCAGAAGGAACTGACGGAAATCCTTGCCGGCCAGCGACCGACCAATACCGGCCGTGTCAGCGTCAAAGGCGAGGTTTATAGCGCAACACGTCGCGAGACGCGCAAGAACAATGTCCGCTTCATCCCCGAGGAGCCGCTGCAGAATGCCTGCGCTCCGAGGATGAGTGTCAGCGAAAACCTCGCCTTCCGCACTTTCGACCTGAAAACGGGCGGCAAGAACGCGATCTGGCTGAACAAGGGCAAGATGAAGAAGCGCGCCACGGCGCTGATTTCCGACTTCAAGGTGAAGACCGCTTCCTCCTCATCGCCGATCGCGGCACTTTCGGGCGGCAATGTGCAGCGCGCCGTGCTCGCCCGCGAGCTCACCGGCGCGGTGGACCTGCTGATCGTTTCCAACCCCTGCTTCGGTCTCGATTTCTCGGCCGTCGCCGAAATCCGCGCCCGTATCATGAAGGCGCGCAATTCGGGCACCGCGGTCTTGTTGCTTTCCGAGGACCTCGACGAGCTGCTCGAAATGTCCGACCGCATCATGGTCATCTCCGAAGGCAAGCTGGTCTACGAGACACCGGCACGATCTGCCGACATCGGCGTGATCGGCGCCCATATGGCGGGGCATCACTGATGGCCGAGATCAAGGCAGAACCCTTCGCCTTTCCGGTGAAGCTTGACCAGCTCGCGCTTATCGTCATCGACATGCAGCGTGATTTCGCCGAGCCCGGCGGTTTTGGCGCCAGCCTCGGCAATGATGTCAGCCGCATCACCAGGATCGTGCCCGATGTCAAACGCCTGATCCAGGGCTTCCGTTATGCCGGGCTGCCGGTCATCCACACGATGGAATGCCACAAGTCCGATCTTTCGGATCTGCCGCCGGCAAAACGCGACCGCGGCAATCCCACGCTCCGGATCGGCGACGAAGGCCCGATGGGGCGGATCCTGATTTCGGGCGAGCCCGGCACCGCGATCTTGCCGGAGCTTGCTCCGGTCAAAGGTGAAGTCGTGATTGAAAAGCCCGGCAAAGGCGCCTTTTACGCAACCGAGCTCGGCGAGGTGCTGCAGCAGAAGGGCATCAAGCAGCTCGTTTTTGCCGGCGTGACGACGGAGGTCTGCGTGCAGACGACAATGCGTGAGGCAAACGACCGCGGCTACGAATGCCTGCTCGCCGTGGAGGCGACGGAAAGCTATTTTCCGGAGTTCAAGGCCGCCGCAATCGCCATGATCCGCGCCCAAGGCGCGATCGTCGGCTGGACAGCCCATGTCGACGACATATTGGAAAGCATCGCCCATGCCTGAAACCACTCGCGAATTGCTCACATCAGGCGGCTGGAGGGATCTGCAATTCGGCCCCTTCCGCGATCAGGTGACGATCCACTGGATCCGGCCCTTCGAGGGCGACCAGCCCGGCGTGGCGCTGCTGAAATACGAAGCCGGCGCCGGCGTTCCCCGCCATCGGCATGAGGGGCTGGAAACCATTCTCGTGCTCGATGGAGTGCAATCGGATGAAGCCGGCGATTACGGCCGCGGCAGCTACATCGTCAACGCACCCGGTACCGAGCACTCGGTCTGGAGCGACACCGGCTGCGTCGTGCTCATCCAATGGGACCGGCCCGTGACAATATTGGAAGAGCGTGGGTAACGCCTGCCCGGCGTCCCAACGGCGTTAACGGCTGGCGACAAGAACCCCTGCCCCGACCATCAGAGCTCCGGCTCCGCGATTGAGGATGCTGATCTTGTTCGGATCGGCCAAAGCCGTTTTTGCCTTATGGCCGAGGAACACATGCCCTCCGACCACGATCACTTCTATCAGCGCAATGATCACCAGCAGTTCCACGGTATCGGAGACCGTGAGCGGCCGGATGCCGAGCACGCCCGGCAGAAGCGCCAGATAGAAAATCGGCATCTTGGGATTGGAGATGTTGAGAAGGAAGCCCGTGAGGAAAAGGCGGATCAGGCCGCCCCGCATCACGCGAGGTTTGATGTTCGGTTTCGAACGCCACATCATGACGCCCGTGTAGATCAGGTAGAGAGCACCGGCATATTGAATGAAGCGCAGATTTTCGTTCATGTATTGGGCAATGGCGTTGAAGCCGATGGCCGCAAAGATCACGAAAAGGAAGATGCTGCAAACGACGCCGATCCCGTAGGCAACACCATGCGCCGGACCGCTGGACACGGTCTTCGACAAGATGGTCAGATTGTCGGGGCCGGGACTTGCCGCGAATACGAAGAAGGCCAGGCTAAACGTCAAAGCTGTTTGCAGGTCCATCATGCGCTCCTTTGCTCCGTTAACTCTAATCCAGTCTGGAAGAAATTCTCAATAGCAGATCGCTTGATCGGTGCGGCGGTAGTGCCGGCCGTTCGCCTCAATACGGATCTTGGCCGGAATTGCGATGCGCTATTTCGAAGAAGATGCCGAACCGTCTATCCAGCCCTTTATGGGAACCCGAACCCGGTCACTCGACGTGTGCGTTTTAGCAGTTGAAGAGATCAGAACCGTCGATCCCGCTAATTCGAGCGCCGATGACGCTTATGGCATGAGCGGCTGTGTGAGTGGCCGACACCGGTGGCGAACTCGCAATCGCTTACGGATACCTTCCAACTGCTAGAACCAAACTTGCGATGAATTTTTAAGCCGAAACCGCCTCCGTTACGTGGGATGTTCGGTGCAGATTGGAGTGGAAACTCAGCGCGTTTCGTTAAGAAGGGGGTGCTCGCCGACATTGAGCGGCAGCAATATTTGGGCAATCAGGTTGCGGATCCAGCGATGAGCGGGATTTCCGGTCGAGCGCTTGTGCCACACGCCGACGATGAGTGCCGGCGGAAGCGGCATGGGCGGTGTATAAATGGCGAGGCCGAAAAGATCCGCTAAGCGCTCCGCCAGTTGGCGAGGGACGAGTGCAATATGATCGCTCCCGCTCACAGCTCGGCAGACACCGAAGAACACGGGTACCGTCATGACCACCTTCCGGGAGCGCCCGATCTTGGCCAGTGCAGCATCACCCATGGCTTTCGTTTTTCCTTCGGGCGAGAAAAGGATGTGTCCGAGCTCGCAGAACAGATCAATCGGCAAGGTTTCGCCAAGCGTTATTCCGGCGGCTTCGATTGCGGCGTTTCCTCTGCGGGCGATAGTCGTGAAGGACGATCGGAATAGCGGACGTCGGTCGATCCAGTCTGGGAATTCTGCATCAGGAATGAGAGCCATGTCGGCTTCATACCGCTCAAGGGAGTCGATGTAGCTGTTTGGGACCAGATCGACCAATTGCACCCGAATACCCGGTGCGCGTTCGTGAATCTCTCGCGCCAGCCGCGGCATCAGCATCTCCGCAAAAAAATCGCTACCCGCCAGCTTGAAAGTGATGCTGGCCCTCCTGGGATCGAAGGACGCGCTACTCAACATCGCCTCCACCCTGTCGAGCGTCTCGCGCAGAGGCACCGCCAGACCTCTCGTATAATCCGTCGGGCGCAGACCTTGGCCATGACGGACGAACAACTGATCATCGAGCGCATAACGCAGTCTCGAAAGTGCGCCGGACACTGCCGATTGCGACATTCCCAGCTTTTCGCCGGCCTTCACGGTCGAGCCTTCCCGCAACAGCGCGTCGAGCACGCGTAGAAGATTGAGATCAAAGGTCGCGAAATTCATTTCGCCGATAGCTTCTATGTCATCAAACGATTTTTCTAATAATGGTCAAAATGCTAAGAACTGCAAGACGAAAGCGCTTTCGTTTCATTCTGACAACAGGAGGAAACGATGATGGACCTACTTGGATGCCCCGATACGATTAATTGGCTCGGGGTTCATTACCGAACTATTCTTGCAAGCGCAGCAACTGGCGGGGCAGTGTCCATCGTCGACAGCCTCTCACCCGTTGGCAGCGGGCCGCCACGACACATCCATGAAAGAGAGGACGAGACCTTCGTTCTTCTTTCCGGCTCCTGCGAATTTTGGATGAAGGGTGAGACCTTTACAAAGAAGGCGGGCGAGACCGTCTTCGTACCGCGGGGAATGGAGCATACCTTCAGGGTAACCGGCGACATGCCGTCGCGGCATCTGGTTATCCTGACACCGGGCGGCTTCGAAGGCTTCTTCGCCGATATGGCTGCAGGCCAGTTCCAAATCCCGCAGGATATGGAACGGATCGCAGAGTCTGCGGGCAGGCACCGCCTCCGCTTCACTGGACCGCCGCTGGGCGTGGCCTAATCACCATGGTGCCTCGATCGCCTCCTCGATTGCTAAACGCGGCGCTATTCCGGCAATCCGGCGTCACGCAGGGCGTCGCCGAGTGTTGATGCGAGCTCTGGCGAACAGTTTACGCCAGCAAACTGCCGACCGTAGCGAAACAACGGCTGAAGCTCAAGCACGCGCGCGGCCGCCGCCCTTGCTTCGTCCAAGCGGCCAAGTTTGGCTAGCGCGGCAGCTAGCTGCACATAAGTAATGCTGTGCGCGGGATTGGCTTGGACGGACTTGTAGGCCGCGCGACAGCCATCCTCATAGCGGCCGCGCAACAAATGACTCATTGCCTGCGCGTCAAACGCCGCCCACACCCAGGAATCAAACGGGCTTAGCCGCACGCCTCGTTCACTCCATTCTATCGCGCGCTCGGCCTCGCCGCTCCAGCCGAGAATGACGCTGCCGAGAATATAGGTCAGCGCCGACGACGGGCTGATCGCCAGCGCTGCCTCCAACGCTGCGAATGCAGCGGCGCGATCGTGCGCATCCATACCGATCGAAAACCCCGCCCATGTCAGAGCCAGTGCATCGTCTTGGCCATAGGCAATAGCCAATCGAGCATGGTGAATTGAAGCGGCGCGATTGACCTCTTGCAGGCCGGCGCGGAGAAACAAACAATGATGACACATCGCGGCATTGCCGTGCGCCAATGCGTACGCAGGCTCAAGTGCGATGGCGCGCTCAAGAAGCGTCAGCGCTCTTGTCACTTGCTCCGGCATCCCTGAATCAACGTCAGGCTGGGCCTGGAGCACGAGATCGTAGGCATCAAGGCTTTCGGGCCGTTTCCGCCTCACACGTTCAATCTCTGCTTTTCGTACGCTGGGCGCGATCGCACCCACCACGGAAAGCGCAATCTCGTCCTGAAGCGCAAAAATATCTGCGGAATTGCGGTCATAGCGTTCGGCCCATACATGGGATCCGGTCGACGCATCGATCATCTGGCCGATCACCCGCACGCTGCCGCCAGATCTGCGCACGCTGCCTTCCAGCACATAACGCACCCCAAGCTCCCGGCCGATCTGCTTTACGTCCGCAATTCGCCCCTTGTAGGCGAAGCTAGAATTTCGCGCGATGACGAACAGCCACTTAATGCGTGCAAGGCCCGTGATAATGTCGTCGACCATCCCATCAGCGAAATACTCCTGCTCCGGATCCCCGCTCAGGTTCGAAAAAGGCAGAACAGCAATCGAGGGCTTCTCGGGAAGTGCCAGTGCTGGTGCGGCGCGGTCGGCAATTGACGCATTCCGAACGTTCGCAACAACCGCCGGTCCGACATATCGATAGCCATGCCGCGGTATCGTCTCAACCCACTTCTCGGCATCCTCTTTCGCCAGCACCCTGCGCAAGGCTGCGATTTGGACCGTTAAGTTGTTGTCAGCGACCGCCAATTCGCCCCAACCGGCTTCGACCAGCGCGTCTTTCGACACCGGCGTCCCGGCATTATCGAGCAGCCTGCGCATCAGCACGACGGCGCGACGCCCAAGCATAGTGGGCTCGTTGCCTCGATACAAAATACCTGCCGCCGGATCGAGGCGGAACGGGCCAAACTGGTAGATATCGTTCCCACTCATCATTCCGCACTTTTAGCAGATTTTTAGGAACGGATTCACGACTTTCCGGCGCTGGGCGCCGATCTTGGGATCGATGTTTGCAATGCAAACACCTTGTCAATGGAGGTCAAAATGAGCGCCGAACCCATCATCCGCATGCCCGACGAGAAGAACGGAGTAATACTGCGCGGTCATCCGATGCACTTTCTCGTCACCGGCGAAAACACTAGGCACACGAGCATGTTCGACTGGACGATTCCCCCAGGATTCGCTACTGGGCGCCACGTTCATCGGGTGCAAGAGGAAACCTTCTACTTGCTCGAGGGCGAATGTGAGTGGCATGTGGGCGACAGAGTTGTCCTCGCGACGCCGGGAACTTACCTGTTCATCCCGCCCGGCGTGCCGCACAACATTACCAATGTCAGTGAGAAACCAGCCCGCGTGTTGATGACAGTCTCACCGCCCGGCCATGAGCACTATTTCGAAGAGCTCGCAAAGCTTGCCGCGCAGGGCGTGCCCGACTCAGAAGTCCTCGCCGATCTGCGAAACCGCTACGACACCGATCAGCTCTCGACCTTAACCACACGCACGTGAGCTTAAGTGTTAGTCGTAATGACATAGGTGGGGTGTGAAGCTCCCCAATGACCAGGTTAGGGCCCCGAGCACATTAGCGATGGAATAGCAGTTGAAAGGATCGAACTGCCGACCCGTGACTATTGCCCCACCACGCCTCCCGTTCGACCTTTGGGATGAATTCAAGAGGCTGTTGAGTTTATGCTTGCATAATCAGCAAGCGTCTCTATATTTGCTAGCATGAACAGCAAGCAGAGAAAGACTCTCGCGGCGGTCTTCAAAGACCCGGTCTCGGGAACCATTGAATGGGCCGCTATAGAGAATCTGCTTGTGGCTGCCGGAGCCGACCTCATTGAGGGGAACGGTTCCCGCGTTAAGTTTGAAAAAGACGGGATCATTGCGAGCTTCCATAGACCACATCCGGACAAGGAAGCAAAGCGTTATCAGGTGCGCGATGCTCGCGAGTTCCTGATGCAGATTGGAGTAACGCCATGAACATCATGACCTACAACGGATATCACGCTCGCATCGAATTCGACGCTGAGGACGATGTGTTTTTCGGCAGGATTGCAGGTATCTCGGATGTAATCGGCTTTCACGGTGACAGTGTTGCTGGACTCAAGAAAGCCTTCCATGAGGCAGTCGATGACTACCTGGAGACGTGTAGGAAAATCGGCAAAGAGCCTCAGCGACCCTATTCTGGGAAGATGATGTTTCGTGTCGCTCCCGAAGTCCATCGCCGAGCAGCTCTTGCTGCTGAGCTTTCGGGAAAGAGTCTGAACCAGTGGGCAGAAGAGGTGCTGGAAGAGGCCGCCGACCATTATGCCGAGGCGCGCTTGCCGGCGTAGTTCCCTTCACCATACCGGCCATCGGCGTGTCCGATGAATTGGTGTTCCCTTCGGTACATTATGCGATCTTCTTCGCCCAGAACGTGAACACAACGGCAACAAGCTGGACGCTGGCCAGGAAAGCTCTCGCCGTGCCAGAACCGTTGCCCCACTATTTCAGTGTCGGCGGCGTAAAAGGTATTTATGGAACTTCACTTTTCAAGTCATATCCTGCAGCTTTGAAGTCGCTTGCGCATTGGGCTGGCGTGAGGCGGCGAGGCCTACCGCATCCCACAAACATCGACCTTCGCCTGGTCACATCAAGATTGATTCCTCGATCACAGGATCTGCCTAATTCTTCATCTCGCCGCCGGCGGCCGATATATCCTCGGTCGTATCGACGTCGAGGCTAGCTGCATCGCCAACATCAACGCCGAGCACCGGCAGGCCCGACGTCGTGATGATATCGCGCGCGCCGACATCGCCTTCAAGCCTGAGGATCACGTGATTGAGAGAGCGTGGCAGGATGACGGGGTTGCCGGGTTTGCCCCATGAGACGGCGCGGACGATGGCTTTGCCGCCCGAGTTGCGAAATGCGGAAATCAGGGCATTCAGATGCGCGATGGAAATGCCGGGCATATCGGCCAGCATGACGAGAATGCCGTCGGCGTCGTCGGCGCGCTTTGATGACAGTCCTGCTATCAGCGAACTCGCCATGCCGTCTGCGTAGTCGGGATTGTCGACGAGAGTGAGTGGAAGCCCAGCGAGTGCGGCCTCGATCTCAGGCCTGCGATGGCCTGTAACCACAATAACGCAGGCTGCATCCGACCCCAGCGCGGTCAGTGCACAGCGCCGCACCAGCGGCACGCCATCGAACTCGGCCAGCAGCTTGTGCCTGCCGCCCTCACCCATCCGGCTTGCCTTGCCGGCAGCGAGAATGACGATCGCGACTGACGCTTTAAGCATAAGCCATCGGTCTTGCCGCAGCGACCTCCGCCAGAACCGACAGGGCGAGCGAGGTTGAATCCCGGGTCGGACCGAAAATCCCGATGGGCGCCTTAATACGATCGATCTCGTCGCGTCTGAAACCCATGGCTGCCAACCGCTCGACACGTCGGCGATGCGTCCGGGTGCTGCCGAGCGCGCCGATATAAAACCCTGGCGAGGCAAGCGCGGTCTCGAGAATGGCGGCCTCGGCTTCGAGATCATGATGCAGGAGCACAACGGCCGTGAAGGGATCGATGGCACCGGCCGCTGCCCTGCCCTCCTCGCCCTGCCCGCGGATGACCACGTCGTAGCCGGAAACCTCGGCCAGTCGTGCGACGGCCTGCACTTCGATCGTCTGTCCGGAAATGACGACGCGGGTGCGGGGACGGTAGACGCTGACGAAATCTCGCTCCAGCCAACTGGCCCGTGGCGGCGGGTCTGACGGTTCCAGCGTCTGCCGCTCTGGTGAATAGGCCAAGCCGGCTTCCTGCCTCTGTCCGAGACAATCCAGAACATCCTGAATAGCTCCGGCATCTTTCAGTACATGGATTGCGACGGTGATTCCGCCGCCACAGGGAAGGACGATGTCAAAGAAGGGAGAGCCGTCGCCGAACTTCACCATGCGGTCGCGTCCTTCCGTTATCGCCAGAAGCGCTTCGGAAGCGACGGCAGCTTCGACGCATCCACCGGAGACATAACCGCAGAAACGTCCATCGGCAGCGACAACCACGTGGGAGCCGAGCGTGCGAGCCGCCCCGCCGCGGATGTCGACGAGGGTGGCGAGCGCCGCCGCTCCGCGACCGTGGGCGTCTAGCGCGAAACGAAGCAGTTCCGCAGGGTCGTCGGTGGCTGACACTCTGAAGGGAATTGGCGCCGCGATGGTCGCGAGTGTCTGATCCATGAGACATCCTTGGGAAAGCAACGGCGGTCCGGCTTTAAGACTGCCCGTAATACAAGGTGTTTTAGTTCAACGGAAGCGCAATGCCGCCCCTTCGCTGCCTTTCCAGAGCAACAAGCTTAGATCACCGCAATCGCCTTCTTAGCCTCCATCCCAATCCTGTCGCTTCCAACGTCCGCGTAAGTCTCGCTCGAAGCGGCCGCAGCGGCTAAGCGACGCGAGATTGGATGCCCTCATGTCGATCAAGATAATCGGAGCGAAACGGTTGCTGGCACCAAAGGCGCCGCCGGACTGTCCGGTTTAAGGGCAGCTTGACCTGCGGACCCGCTTATAGGTCACAGTGACGGGCAGCATCAGTGATCAGAGGGAGACCAACCAACGCTCTATATCGTCAGCGTCCGTGACGTCTGCATACTTCTGATGCATATCGTAAAGATTGGCTTCATGCGGCGCCCGGGCGCGGTCCGCGCAGCAGTCGGCTGGCACCAGAACATTGAAGCCTGACTGGACCGCATCGACGACGGTTGCTCGCACGCATCCGGAAGTCGTCGCGCCGGCGACCACCAGCGTATCGACGCCGGCACCGGTGAGAAGCGCGGCTAAAGGCGTCCCATGGAATGCGGATGCGCCCTTCTTGGTGATCACAGGGTCACCGGGCTGAATACCGGTGGCCGCATCGATCTCCACAAGCCGGCTCCCCTCGATCAGGGCCGCCATGCCGGTTGCCTTACGAAGCCATGGCAACATCGTCACCTCGCCTCGATGATAGGCTATGGTGGTGTATACCACCAGAATGTCTTTCGCCCTGGCAAGATCGGTGAGACGCCGCGTTGCGGCGATCTCGGCCTTCATGTCTGCCGCTGTAGGGTAGATCGTGTCGGTGAACCCGTAGGTGAAATCAACGACGACGATTCCTGGGCGAATGCCCCGCGGGACGGGCTGCCCGAACCCGGCGGTCTTGTAGATTTCCTGCTGCGACATGCGCCGTCCCCTCACGCTGGAAAGAGTGCTATCAGGCGCGCTCCATCTGAATTTCCTTCACGACAATGTCGCCATCGATGACGACTGGTTCGTCGTCGAGAAACAGCGAGCACCCGCGCATGGGAATATCGAGGTGGCAGGCCGTATCGTTGGGGCCGCCGAGTTCGTTGTTGGGGCCGGTGGAGAACATGACGTTGCCATAAAAGCTGCGCGGTTCCATACCCATGCCGCCCGGGAACGCGCCCGGCACCAGGTTGTGCCATTTCGCATGCGGGTTCATACCCCAGCCGACATGGCTCATGCCCATGCCGCGCGGATCGTTGAACGCCGCCATGTAAGATTTCACCAGTTCCGCATCGAGCCCGCCGCGGATGTCGGTCACCCAGCCCTTTTCGATGGTATAGATGATCGGTTCGCGCACATATATGTTTTGGGGCAGCAGGATGTCACCGGTTGCCACCACGATCTGACCGTCGACGCCATCGTCGTCGCCTCCAGTGAAGACGAAGCCGGACGGCCAGTGGTCCCAGCGTCCCGGCTCGTCGGTGTAGGCATATTCGGTTACCGTCGGATAGGTGTTGAGCTTGTAGCTGACGTCGGTTCCGTGCGGCGAGGTGATGCGCATGACCTTGGCCTTGGCGAGCATTTCACCGGCGATTTCAACCTTCTCGCGGATCTCTTTCGTCGGCAACATGCGAGCCAGCAGTTCCGGTGGCTCCACGGCGGTCAGGATGCGCGTTCCGGCCGCCTGAATTGCCATCTGCTCCGGCGAAAACAACAGGAAGATGCAGTCGATAAGCATATCGCAGGCCTTCAGCGCCTCGACCGCATCGGGCATGGCGGCAAGGCCGGTGACGCCGACATTCCAGCCGCCGACCGGCAGGGGGGCGGGCAGACGCATGTGATACATGCTTGCGCCGAGGCGCTGGCCCGCCGCCATGAAGGCGTCGGCATAGTCCAGGCGATCACTGCCCTGGGTGAGCACGATCAGTTTTTCGCCCTCGCGAACACCAGACATCTTCAACTGGTGCAGGCAGATTTCGGTGAAGCTCGCATGGTCCATGGCTGGGTCCTTTTCAATTCATCGTGCGGCTGGGCTGGAAGTCGAGAACGGCGGAGAGAAACCCCTCGAGGTCGTCCCAGGGGATCATATGACCGGCCTTTTCGACGATGCGCACGTCGATGCCGGGCTTTAGTTGCCGGATTTCGTCGATGTCGGCCGCGCCGATCACGGTGGCGCCACCGGCAACGACCAGCCGGGCCGGTGCGGTGATCTCGGGAAGGTCGGCATGAATGTTGTCGGTGTGGAAGCCATCATAGGCGGTGCGGATCGCATCGACCTGACAAGTATGCAGCCATTCGGCACGCAGAGCATTCTGCTCATCCGTCCAGCTCGGGCAAAAACTGCGCATGTCTTGTCCCGAACAGCCTTTCTGCGCCATCAGGATGGAATCCTCATACCAGCTCCAGGCTGAGGGATAGGCACGCCGCCCCGGGCCCGAGACCGGAGGATCGACGAGTATCAGCCCCGAAAATGCATCTGGAGCCTGTCGGGCCGCGCGGATGGCCGTGCGCGCGCCCATGGAATGACCAAGGACGATCGGGCTGCCGATCCCTGCCGTCGTCGCCAATGCCACGACGTCTGCTGCCATGGCATCCAGCGAATAATCAAGATTGCCCGCCTCACTCAGTCCGCGACCGCGCACGTCAAGGACATGCACATCGAAGACCGCCGCCAATCTCTCGGCCACAAAACCCCAGGTGATGGCGGGCGACGTAATGCCTGGAACCAGCAACATGGTCGGCCCCTGCCCCGGGAAATGGAGGAGATGCTGGCGGATTCCATTTGCCCGAACATGATATCCCTTTGCCATGTGCGCGCCCTCTTCAATAGGCGCCGGACAGCAGTGTGCCGCCGCCCGGTACCCGCGTATTGAGATCGAGAGCTCGCAGCATCTGCCAGGTGGTGGCGATGGCCGCCGTCAGGACCGGCTTGCCCGTGATCGCTTCGGCCATGGAAACGGCCGGCAGTGATGGCATCTGGACACAGGCCGAAAGTACCACGACATCCACGTCGTCAGTCTTCATGCCCTTTACGATCTCCGGCAGGTTCATCGGGTCGTGGGCGGCCACAGCCAGATTGTCCGGAATTTCCAGCGCGCGCCAGTCCGAGACTTCGATTCCTTCATTGCGAATGTAGGAAACGACCAATTCCGTGAGTGGTTTCATGTAGGGTGCGACCAGCGCGATGCGCTTGGCGCCGATCGCCTTTAGACCGTCTACGAGCGCTCCGGCAGACGTCACCACAGGCGCCGGATTGCCGTTGGAGACCGTGATGTCATGCAGGCGTGCTTGGCTTTGGCGATGATATCCGAGCCCCATCGCCATGATTGCGACCAGACAGGCATAACCCATCACCTCGACCCGGGCATCGGAAAGTTCCAGCGCGCAGCGGTCGCTGTCCGCATCCATGGCGGCCAGCTCTTCCTTCGTCACGTGCTTCATCCGCATGCGGGAGGAATGAAAGGTGAAGCGTTCGGGAGCGACCATCTCGCGTGCGCGCAGCAGCGCCGGTATTTCCGTCTCCATCGTAACGTTCGAGCTCGGGACGATCTGTCCGATCCGATAGGTTCTCATGCGCGGCTCCCTCGATCTGATGGAGGGATGTTAATTATTCATTTGAATAATAACAAGCACAAATTTTCGGCCGGCTCAGAAATTGAGCAGAGACTGGCATATTCCTATGTCATCTAGGCAGGCGCCCGCAGCCCTGCGGCAAGGAAGCGGACAAGTTGATCGAGCATTTCGTCCTTGCCGAAGGACGTCAGATGGCCTTCGGTTAGATCGCCGATGCGCCCCAAGTCGTTGAGCATGAAAAGATATGCTCCGACAAGAAACGCCATGCGCACGCTGATGATGTCTTTCGGCACCTGCGGCAGAACCTGTGAAAGTGCTGATATATAGCGTTTGACCGAAGCGTCGTAGATTTCCCTTCGAAGGCGCAGCGCATGCTCCTCGGGCTCAGCATGCAGTCGTGCCTGCATCGCGACGAAGGCGGCGCCATTGGGGCTCGAATACTTCATGTCCCATTGTGGTTTGAGGTAGGCATAAACAAGATCCTCGACGGATGGGTTTTCGCTGATCTCCAAAAGCCGATCGAGGTTGACGTGTCTATGTCCTGCCAGAAGTCCGCCGCGCCGCCTGAAGCATTCATCGAAGAGGTCGGCCTTCGAGCCGAAATAATACCGGATCAGCGCCTGGTTGACGCCCGCAAGAGAAGCGATTTCCCGCAGGTTGGCACCTTCGAAGCCTGCTTCCGCGAACGCCAATTCGGCATGATCCAAAATGCTGTCGCGCAGATCCGAGACGTTGCCGAAGGCGCCGGTTCTCGAAGGGCGCCCCGGACTGCGGTTTTTTGTTTTGAGCTTTTGCTCGACCACGCGATCGTCCTCGTCAGGGGCTTGCGCCCATTTCACTGGGTATGTTCAGGTTTTTTATTATCCACGTGTATAATTTTAAATCAGCCGTTTCAGCAGTTGCAGAAGTTGGTCCCTTTCCGTCGATGTCAATCGAGCAAGCGTGGCCTCGCTGCTGCCTATCACGTCCGGCAGTACCGCATCGAGAAGGCGGCAGCCTGTGTCAGTAATGAAGAGTGTGTAGCGTCTGCGATCTTCGCCGTCCTTCTCCACGTGGATCAGATCTCTGGCCAGCAGGCGCGAGACGACGCCCTTTGTGGTTGCGGCGTCCATCCCGACAAGACGACCGAGGGCGTTTTGCGAAAGCGGCTCCGAGGCCTCACGCAGCCGGTAAAGCGTAGAGAATTGCGTCGGCGTCAATCCGCCCGTCATGCGCTCCATGAACAAGGCCATATGCCTCTGATAGGCAAGACGCAGCAAGAAGCCGACCTGCTCGTCAAGGACGTAACTTTCGTTTGGGTCGGTCATCGGCGATTTCCAGCCTTCTGAAGGAAGTTGGTCGAACTGCAACATCCCAATGCCTGGCGTCAAGCCGGAATTCTGCATCCGCCTTGATGATGCGGCGCCTCGATTGGCGACAGCAGACGCGTTCGGAGCTGCTTAAATATCGGTCAGAAGCTCTTACTGCCTGCTGGTTGGGCAAAAAAAGCCCGCAGGTAGCAGAAATTCATTTGCATACAAACGATATTTCTGCTGAATTCCAGGTAAGGGTCAAAAATAGAGCCCGAGGGAACCGATGACGAATACCTTCGAACTGACGGTGAACGGGACCGCGCACCTGCTTCAACACCCCGGGGAACGAACACTTCTCGAGATCTTGAGGGATGAGTTCGGCCTGAAGGGGGCAAAGTATGGCTGCGGTAAGGCGCAATGCGGCGCCTGCACCGTGCTCATCGACGGCTCGCCGGCACGGGCTTGCGTGCTGCGGGCAAAACGTGCCTTTGGCCGCGTCATTACCACGCTCGAAGGCCTAGCCGATCCTGTGACCGGAGCGCTTTGTCCGGTCCAGAAGGCCTTTCTGGAATGCGAAGGCGCGCAATGCGGCTACTGCCTGAACGGAATGGTTATGACCGCCGTCGCTCTCCTGCGAAATAACCCCTCGCCGACGCGCGACGATATTCGCGTGGCTCTACGCCACAATCTTTGTCGATGCGGAACACATCTGGAGATCATCGCTTCCGTCGAACGCGCCGCCGAACTGATGCGTGGAGCCCAGAATGACTGAAAGCCTTCTCCCCGGCAGCCTGTCCATCTATGACGATTTCTCTTCCGGGCCGGCCGTCTTCCTGAGAATGGACGAGCGTGGTGTTGCCACCGGTTACAACGGCCACGTGGATCTCGGCACCGGCATCGACACTGCGCTCTCCCAGATCGTCGCGGAGGAACTGGACCTACCGTTGAGTGCGGTGCGTATGGTGCTTGGCGATACGGCTTCAACCCCCGACCAGGGGCCGACGATCGCCTCCGAAACGATCCAGATCGCCGCCATTCCGTTGCGCCTGGCAGCCGCACAGGCCCGCCTCTTCCTGGTGGCGGAGGCTGCCCGTCGCTTCAATGCCCCAATAGACGGCATCGTGATCGAGGCAGGCCGCCTCAGCTGGCAAGGCAAGTCTTGTGGTTATGGTGACCTGATTGCGGGGCAGGATGTCGCACTTAAGCTCGACCGGACAACTCCGGTCAAGCCTCCGGCGAACTATCGCATCGTTGGCCGCAAGACCGGACGCCGTGATCTTTCGGACAAGCTGCGCGGGATACATCCCTACATTCATGATGTGGACATTGCTGGTATGGTGCACGGCCATGTCATCCGGCCGCCTTATGCCGGACGCGACAGTGGAGCCTTCGTCGGCCATAGCCTTATGGGTTATGACGAGGCCACCGTGCAAAACCTTCCCGGTTTTATCGCGGTCGTTCGCCACGGTGATTTCCTTGGCGTCGTGGCGCAACGTGCCGATCAGGCCCAGGCAATCGCCGAGGCTTTGCCGGTGAATTGGCATCTGCCGCCCGAAATTCCTGACATGGCCGATCTGCGCCAGACGCTGAAGGACCATCCCTCCACGCCGCGCAGCCTTGATCGTGCCGGTAATTTTGCCCGGGCTATTGCGGAATCCGACGTGGCCCGGCAGCGCACCTATGTCTGGCCCTATCACGAACACGGCTCCATCGGCCCGTCCTGCGCCATCGCCGACTGGAACGGCGGCACGCCTCTCGTTTGGTCGGGCACTCAGAACCCGCATATGCTGCGCGGTGATCTGGCGGTTCTTGTCGGAGTGCAGCCTGAGCAGATCGAGATTCGCCGCTATCAGGCCGCTGGCTGCTATGGCCGTAATTGCGCCGACGATGTTTGCGGCGACGCGTTGCTTCTGTCGCGTGCCACGGGGCGGCCAGTGAGGGTCCAGCTCACCCGCGCGCAGGAGCATCTTTGGGAGCCCAAAGGAGCCGCGCAACTCATGGAGGTGCACGGCGGACTTAAGGCCGGCGCGCTGCACGCCTATGCCATCGACACCTGGTATCCATCCAACCGTGGGCCGAACCTGTCGCTGCTGCTGACGGGCCGGATCAGTTCGGAGGCGCGGCCTTCCGACATGGGCGACCGAACTATTATACCGCCTTATCGGGTGCCTCATAGGCGCATCACGGTGCATGACATGGCGCCGATCGTGCGGGCTGCATGGATGCGCGGTGTTTCCGCCCTGCCCAACACCTTTGCCCATGAAAGCTTCATGGACGAGATGGCGTACGAGGCGGGCGAGGATCCGGTTGCCTTCCGGCTCCGTCATCTCGACGACCCGCGGCAGGCTGATCTTGTCTGCCGCACGGCAGAACAGGCCGGATGGGCGGAGCGTGTCGGTCCGCGCCTGCGTCGCGAGGGCCGTATGGCCTTCGGTCAGGGCTTTGCCTTCGCCACCTATGTCCATGGCACCTTCCCCGGCACGGCGGCGGCCTCAGCCGCCTGGGTGGTGGATGTCGCCGTGGATACGGAAACCGGTGACGTCACGCTCACTCGTATCTTCATCGGCCAGGATCAGGGCCTCGTCATCAATCCGGACGGCGTGCGCCAGCAGATCCATGGCAACGCCATTCAGACGGCAAGCCGGGTGCTGATCGAGGAAGTCACCTTCAACGAAATTTCTCCCACACCGCGAAGCTGGGCGGCCTATCCGATTCAGACTTTTCCTGCCGTGCCCGAGATCGAGACCATGCTGATCGAGCGGCCGGACGATCCTCCGCTCGGCGTTGGCGAAAGCGCGGCGGTGCCAAGTGCGGCGGCCATCGCCAATGCTATTTTTGACGCGACGGGCGTGCGCATGCGGGAAGTGCCGTTCACGCCGGAGAAAATTCGCGCGGCGCTGACAGCTACGGGGACCATGCCCGCCCTCGCCGCCGCGGAGGCTCGCTCGCCCAAAAGCCGTAGCCCACTGCGCAAGAAACTGCTCGGGCTTGGCGCCGTCATCGGCGGCATGCTTACGATGGGTACTATTGCCCTACCGCTCAATCGGTCCGTTGCCCCTTCGGCTGCGCCTGCGTCCGGCATGTTCTCGAAGGAGACACTCGAACGTGGCCGGCAGGTGTTTGCCCTTGGTAACTGCGCCACATGTCACACCGCTGACGGTGGGTTGCCCAATGCGGGTGGACATCCAATGGTCACCCCCTTCGGCACGATCTATTCCACCAATATTACCCCCGAGCCGGAAACAGGTCTTGGCCGCTGGAGTTTCGAGGCATTCGAGCGTGCGATGCGACATGGGATCAGCCGCGATGGCCATAACCTCTACCCGGCCTTTCCCTATACCTCCTTTGCCAAGATCGGCAGCGAGGACATGCTCTCGCTTTACGCCTACATCCAGACGCTGACGCCCGTACACCAGGAACCACCACCGTCACGGATGATCGCGCCGACTAACCTGCGCCCGGCCCTCGCCGCCTGGAACTGGCTCTATCATGACGCCGCGCCCTTCACACCCGATCCGGACCGCAGCGAGATATGGAACCGTGGCAAGTATCTGGTCGAGGCGGCGGGCCACTGTTCCGCCTGCCATGCCCCCCGTAATATTGCCGGGGCGGAATTGCCCGAGCTGACCGGAGCCATGATCAAAGGCTGGTACGCCCCTGCCCTTGCCGGTCCGCAAGTCGCCACCCGCGGCTGGAACGAGGAGACGTTCTTTTCCTATCTACGCCGCGGGCATTCCGAGGCAGCGACTGCATCAGGCCCGATGGCGGAAGTCGCCGCCAGCCTTACCGCCCTGCCCGATAGTGATATCCGCGCAATGGCCACGTATCTGGCCTCATTGACTGGCGTTGATATCGCGACCGCCGTGTCCGCTCCTGAAGCCAAACTTGCACCCTCACGAGCCAGCCGGATCTACGAAAGCGCCTGCGGCGTCTGCCATGAGCCCGCGCTTGCCGGGACAGTCACGGCGGCTCTTGCGCCGATTAGCCGGTCGGCTGCACTGCGCGCGCCCGTGCCCGATGCCCTCTTCTCTGTTCTGGACGAAGGCCTGAAGGCGCCGGACGGGCTGGATCTGCGTGACATGCCGTCCTTCCACGGTGAATTCACAGACGTGGAACGGCAAGCCCTCGCTCGCTATCTGCGGCAGCGCTTCGCCCCCGACTTGCCACCCTGGTAATGCCGGAGGCCCGTGATTACGCAGGGTCTACTTCCGGCGACGACAACGACCGGTTCGCATTCACTTGATTGTTGACCAACAATATGCCTGAGAGAAGAAGGATCAACCCATGAGCATGAACATTGAGAAGGTCGAGATCGCAGTTATTGGAGCGGGCCTTGGCGGCGCTGCGGCAGCAGCTCTGCTCGCCGGCGCCGGGTTCTCCGTGCATAGCTTCGAACAGGCCCCGGCCTTCACGCGTCTCGGCGCCGGCATTCACATTGGCCCGAACGTGATGAAAATCTTCCGCCGCATCGGCATTGAAAAGAAGCTGGAGGAGATCGGCTCACATCCGGATTTCTGGTTCTCTCGGGATGGCGTAACTGGCGACTATCTCTCGCGCATTCCTCTCGGCGATTATGGCCGCAAGGAATACGGCGCCTCCTACATCACCATCCACCGCGGCGACATGCATGCCGTACAGATAGACGCGCTGCCGCAGGACCGGGTCCATTTCGGCCACCGCCTGACAGGCATCGAAGAGCGGGAGACCGACGTGCTGCTCACATTCGAGAATGGCCGGCAAGTTGCCGCCGGTCTTGTCGTCGGTGCCGACGGTATCAATTCTATGATCCGCGACATGCTGCTCGGGCCGGAAAAACCCCGCTTCTCCGGCTGGATTGGCCATCGCGCTCTCGTCAACATGGATAAGCTGCGTGGTTCCGGTCTCGAGTTCGAAGCCTGCGTCAAGTGGTGGTGGGAAGCCTCCCGCCACATGATGGCCTATGCCACCAAAGGCAATGGCAGCGAATATTATTATGTCACCGGTGTGCCGGTGGACAGCTGGGAGCATGAAACCAGTTTCGTCGACAGTTCCCGAGAGGAGATGGAAGCGATATTCGGAGGTTCCCATCCGATGGTGCAGGCACTGGTCGACGCCACCGAAACCGTCACAAAATGGCCTTTCTGGAACCGCGACCCCTTAAACCTTTGGAGCCGTGGTCGTCTTGTCATGCTGGGCGACGCATGCCACCCCATGCGTCCACATATGGCGCAGGGCGCCTGTATGGCCATCGAGGACGCAGCGATCTTGGTGCGATGCCTCGAAGAAAGCGGCATGGCTGACTATAGGGACGCCTTCTCGCTTTATGAGGCTACACGGCGTGAACGGGCCACCACGGTCCAGACCATATCCAACGCCAACACGTGGCTGAAGCAACCGGAAGATCCCGCTTGGGTCTATGCCTACGACCCGCTGACCGCTGCCCTCGGCTGAACCATTGTCCGATCGAAGTTCAGCAGAAAAGGGCTCAGCATCGGCCTGCCGGAAATAACCCGGCGGGCCGCGCGGCTGTGTTGTTATTCGCAGCGATGGCACGAGCGTCAGGCGTTTTCGATAAACTCGACTTTTCCATCCACGACCAACTGCACATGAGGGGCGTCCGGCCGCTCGATCTGACGCACAAGCCCTTCGACCAGGCTGCGTCCGACGGCTACCATATCCACGGTATGGGCGATGAGCGGGACAGAGAGGTAGCGACACATATGCGTGTTGTCGCGAGCGACGATGTGAAAATCGCGGCCAACAGTCAGGCCCTTTCGGCGCGCGGCACTTAGCGCTCCGAGAAGGCCGAGTTCGTTGGCGCAGATTAAGCCTGTCGGCGGCTCCGGAAGCTCCAGCAAGCGCGCTACCCAGCGTTCACTCGCCTCCATGGTAAAATCCTCGTGCCCGATCAGCTGAGGATCTATCGAAAGCCCCGCTCCGCTGACAGCCTTGGCATAACCGGTCATCCGCACGGTGCTGGACTGATCCTCTCGGGTGAGCAGTTGAAGTGCAATGCGCAGGCACCCTCGTTCGAGAAGCATGTTGGCTGCCTGGAAGGCTATACCCTCGTTATCGACATCCACAAAGGCGTAGTCGAGCGCCCTGCCGCTTCGGCCGAAGGCGATGAACGGAATGCTGCGATCCAGGAGAAACGGTATGCGCGGATCTTCCGAGAGCATTCGGGTAATCACGATTCCATCAGCGCCGCCGGCATAGATCAGCCGACTGAGATTCTCCTGCGGATCTTCTTCTGGTGTGGTGGAGTATATTGAGAGGCTATACCCGTGTTCCCGAGCGGCGACCGTCAGCCCTTCGATTAGGGGCAGTTTCACAATGTCGGACAGGTAGTCCCGCGTCTCCATCGGCAGTATGGCTGTGAGCGCTCGTGTGAGACCTGTGCGCAAGGCCCTGCCATGGAAGTTCGGGACATAGCCCGTAGCGCTGGCGGCCGCCTTTACACGCTTTATGGTGTCGGGATGAACCTCCGGCCCATCTTTCAATGCCCTGGAAACTGTTGTCACCGAAAGACCAAGCTCTGTCGCGATCTGCCTCAGATTGGGTCTCGAATTCACTGCCATCGCGTCTGTCAATCTTCCGTGGTTCGCTTCTTCAATACACTGCCCTTTCCGCCGGAAGATTGGAAGTGGGCCGGTTGAAGAACGAGATTCCGCTTGACGAAAGCGTCGACATCTAGCAATCGTAACGTTACGATTTACAAAAATCGGGCGCTAGACCCCAGAAATCGTCATTCAGAGGTGAACAAAGGAGATATCGAATGTTTCGTATGCTGCGCTTATCCGTGGCGGTTATCGCCATAACCGCCGCCGGCCCGCTGGCTGCACAGACACTGACCATCACAACGGCCGGCGGCGACTATGGTGCCGCCATGAAGCAGGCCATGTGGGAACCTGCCGCCCACGAACTTGGCTTTGACGTGCGTGAAGAAACCCAGAGCGACGGCTTTGCAGCACTCAAGATGCAGGTCACTTCAGGTGCAGTCACGACCGACGTTATCCACCTCGGGTCGCCAGAAGGTGCGCAGGCTGCCGCTCAAGGACTTTTAGAGCCGCTGGACTATTCCGTCATCGACGGCAAATCACTGCCAGCAGGCGCGCAATCGGAATACTGCTATCCCTTCAGTTCCTACGGTACAGTGATGGCGTGGAACACAAAGACCATCGGCAAGAATCCGCCGAAGACCTGGGCCGAGTTCTGGGACGTCAAGACATTTCCCGGAACCCGCGCGCTGCGAGCCAATGCGCAGGATCTCATAGAAATAGCACTTCTCTCGCAAGGAGTAGCGCCCAATGACGTTTACAACGTCCTGAGCGCACCAGGTGGGCTGGAGCGCGCCATCGCCCGCCTCCAAGAGCTGAAGCCGAATGTTGCGATCTGGTGGACCTCGGGTGCGCAATCGGCCCAGATCCTGAAGGACGGCGAAGCCGACCTGGTCGTCACTTGGAATGGTCGCGCCCAAAGCGTCAAGACCGACGGCGGTGCTGTCGATTACAGTTTCAAGGGTTCGGTCATTGGCACGGACTGCCTTGCCGTTCCGAAGGGCGCGGCAAACAAGGATGCCGCAATGAAGCTCATTGCGGCGATGACGAAGCCAGAAAGAGGCGCGAAGCTGACGGACTTCATCGCTTATGGACCGGTCAACCCCAAGGCCTATGAAGGTGGATTGATCCCGTCGGAACGCCTGCAACTCCTTGCCACTGCTCCCGGCAATGTCGAAACCTCGGTTTTTTCGAAGGCCGACTGGTGGCAGAAAAATGGTGAAGCCGCCCAGGTCGCCTTCGACGAAATGATGAACCGTTGACGGACAGGGAGCCGGTATCCAGATGGCCATAACCTCGCTTCCAATAACCATCGACACCGTAAGGAAAGTCTTCGGTTCCTACGTGGCGCTCAACGATGTTTCGCTGGAGATTGCAGCTGGCGAATTCCTCACGCTGCTTGGTCCGTCAGGATCGGGCAAGACAACGCTGTTGATGGCACTTGCTGGGTTTGTCCGTCCAGATAGCGGCTTCCTTACCATCGGCGGCCGGGATGTCACCCGGCTGTCCCCGGAAAAAAGGGAAATCGGGATTGTCTTCCAGAATTACGCGCTCTTCCCGCATATGAGCGTGCTCGCCAATGTGCAGTATCCATTGATGCTGCGCCGGGTGCCAAAGGCCGAGGCTCGAGCGCGCGCGATGGGGGCCCTGGCAAGGGTCGAGCTATCAGGTTACGGCGACCGCAACATCGTCGCCTTGTCGGGCGGCCAGCGGCAGCGCGTTGCACTGGCGCGGGCCATCGTATTCGAACCGCGTGTCATGCTCATGGATGAGCCTCTCTCCGCGCTGGACAAGAACCTGCGTGAACACATGCAGTTCGAAATCCGACGTCTGCACGACGATCTCGGTATCACGACGATCTATGTGACACATGATCAGAGAGAGGCGCTGACGATGTCCGACCGAATTGCAGTCATGGATGCCGGCCGGATCCAGCAGATTGGCGCGCCCTCCGAAATCTATCACCATCCCACCAACCGCTTCGTGGCAGAATTCATGGGTGAAGCCAACATTCTTCCCGCAGCAAGTCTGACGGGGTTCAACGGATCAACGCAGGACCCCCGGGGATTTGCGATGATCAGGGCAGAAAGTTTCCATCTCGACGCCGCCGATGCCGGACCTGACGCCGTGGCGATCACCGGCAGCCTCTGCGCCAAGGCTTTCCGTGGCGAGAACTGGCTTCTCAACGTGGAAAACGAGACCGGCGTCTTGGTCACATTGAGCGTGCCGGCAACCCGCGCTGTCGGCTGCGCCGAGCTCAGGACCGGTCAGGCGATAACCGCTTATGCGGCGGCCGCGAACGTACACAGATTGCCCGAGGGAGCCGGGAGATGAACGCTGCAAGCCTTTTGCAGGATGCCCGGCGCGAACGTCGCTTTTTTTTGTCGCTTGCCGTGCCGGCCTTGGTGCTTGTCGGTCTCGCGGCTATCCTGCCGGTGATGTGGATCCTGCGCCAATCGTTCCTGACTATCGCAGGCGACCTGTCGACCGCTAATTACGAAAAGATCCTCTCGAGCGGCCTCACCTGGTCCGCGGTTGGCACCACCCTCGCCCTGTCCGGCGCGACGTTGCTCATCTGCATGGTCCTCGGCATTCCTTTGGCATTGACGTTGGCCAGCACCAGCACGCGCATAGCGAACAGGGTCCTGATCCTGATCATGCTGCCGCTTTGGACGTCCATCCTGGTGCGTACCTATGGCTGGCTGGTACTTCTGCGCCGTGATGGTCTCGTCAATTCCACCTTGCAGAGCCTCGGCCTTACGGATACGCCTCTGCCGCTGGCCTACAATTTCACCGGCACACTGATCGGCATGGTTCACTACATGCTGCCGCTCTTCGTTCTGCCCATCTATGCCGCGATGCGCGATATCGACAATAATGTGATCCGCGCTGCCGCCAGCATGGGGGCGAGCCTCTGGCACTGCGTGCGGACCGTCATCCTGCCGCTTTCGGCTGGCGGAATCCTGTCTGGCTCGACCATCGTGTTCATCTACACGCTTGGTTTCTTTATCACGCCTGCCATTCTTGGGGGCGGCAAGGTCAACCCGATCTCCGTCCGCATCGATCGTACCCTCTCTACATTTCAGGACTGGGGTTCGGCCAGCGCGCTTGGCGTCCTGCTCCTGGTCCTAGTGCTGGTAACTGGTGGCATGCTGTTCGGCCTCCGCTGGTTTCTGATGAAGGGGGCACGCCATGCTTGACGCCTATTACGGCAGCCGGCTAACCAAGGCGGTCCTTTGGATCTTCTCCGCACTCATTCTCATCTTTCTGATGCTGCCCACCCTAATCGTGGTGCCACTGTCCTTTTCGGCCTCCGACCTTCTGGAGTTTCCCCCGAGGGCCTGGTCGCTACGCTGGTACGAGGCTTTCTTCTCGTCAGCCGTGTGGATGGCCGCGTTGAGAACCAGCATGCTTCTGGGTATGCTGACGGCGGTAATAGCGGTGCCGGTCAGCTTTCTGGCATGTTTTGCTATCAACAGGCTCGGCCGACCAAGCGCGAGAGCGATCTACGGTTTTCTCCTGTCCCCGTCGGTGACGCCCGGCATCCTTCTGGCAATTGGGCTCTTTTTTATCCTCGCAAAGCTAGGACTCGTAGGCACCCTTACTGGAGTTCTTGTGGGGCATGTGGTCCTGGCAATTCCGGTGGCTGTGATCGTGCTCTACCCCGCCATCGATCGGTTCGACTGGGCTCAGGCCCAAGCGGCCCGCAGCCTTGGTGCGGGCTGGTTCCGCACCATAGGAGGCATCATACTTCCCCAGTTGGGCCTCAGCTTAGCGACCGCCGCATTGATGGCGTTCCTGACGTCCCTTGATGAGGCGGTCATCTCGATCTTTGTCGCCAACGGCCCAAGCAGCACCTTGCCGAAACTCATGTTCATGTCCCTGCGGGATCAGATCGACCCCACCATTGCCGCCATCTCAACCTTTTGGACTGTCCTGGTCTCCGTCGTGCTTCTGTTTTTTAACCTGCGCGAACGGGGCTCGGATGCCGTGAAAGATAATTCATGACTAATCTTGCAATCACTCCCGTCATTCCGAAGACCGAGCTGGCGATCATCACCGGTTCAGCCAATTGGGGCCTTGCCTTCCCCGAGGATGTCGCCATGCCGGGGGTCCGCGTGCTCGCACGCGACCTGTCTTTCGATACCCCTTACGGTGTGTCGGAAAACTGGAAACTGCTGGAATTCGACGCAAGCATCGTGCCGGATCAACACAGCAAACGCGCGCTCTGCATGTATTCCCATGGCAATCCCCGAGATCATATAGACCACGCCTGTCATCGACGCGCCTTCTGGGTTCTCATGGAATCTGGCGTTCGTCACGTGCTGGCCTGCTCGACCCTTGGCGCAGTCAACAAGGCCATTCAGCCGGGTGATATGGTGATCAATGCCGACATCCTCGAGCTGACCCAGACCCCGTACTCGCTTCTTCCGGGGCGGCAACGTTTCGATTGTTCCGGCAAACAGATCGTCTGCCCGAATTGCGCCGCCGTCCTGGCAGATACGGCCCGCCGCCTCTGGCCGTCATCCTGCCGGGTCCATGGGATCGAACACGGGTTAGTTGCGGCGCACGCCTACGGTCCACGCCTGACGACTCCCGCCGAGGCGCTGGCTTTTCGCTCGATGGGCGCAGATGTGATCAACCATTCGATAGCGCCCGAAGCGACGCTCTCGCGCGAGATAGGCGCGTGCTTCGTGCCATGCGCATTCGTCACTGCGGGATTTAATGACTATATGGATCGGAGCCGTGGCACGTTGCTTCAGGAGGGCGTGCTGCCCAGCTTGTCCGTGCTCGCCTCGCGCGTCGCCCTTGAAACGGCAGCACGACTGCCCTCAGGCGCGTCATGTGGCTGCCAGGAGTTGAAGTCGCCCCAGCCGGAAGAGCGCTATGCTCGCTTCTGAATGATGCTTAAAATTGTTGGGTTAGCACGACGATATCAACACTTTTCGGCGTCTTTCCCTTCGACAGTCGCCTGCGCGCACTTGAGAAATAAACGCCGGCCCCGTCGATCCCAGCGACTGCCAAGCGACATCGCTCGCTTGAGTTGCTCCAAGCCCTGAGGGGATCGAACCGCGGATCCGTGGTGCCGTCCTGGCGGCATAACAGCAATTTTGGGGTAGTGTGCTGAAGGTTCTGCAAATTCTCTGAGAGGGGCGGTCATGGCAGGCTGGTGATGTTCACGTCACCTGATTCCCTCACGAGGAACGCCACCATGACCAAGACTGAAGATAAGACCGCCACCTTCGCCGTCAAAGACATTCTGCTTGCCAACCCGATGGACTGCGCGAGGTGATCCGCGCCGTGATGCAGGAGGTGCCGGAGGCCGAGATGAACGAGGCGCTGGGGGCACAAAAAGGCGAGCGTACGCGGGAGCGGCTTGGCTATCCAAGACCGATCTCGCCACCTGGCTCGGCAAATGGTTAGGCAAGTACCCGCGGCTGACTGGCTAGGTCGAGGAAACGATCGAGCAGACGCTCACCTTCCTGCGACTGCCGCGCACCCATCACAAGCACCTCAAGAGCACCAACATGCTCGAGCGCCTCAACGAGGAGATCCGCGCCGAACCGATGTCGTGCGCATCTTTCCCAACGCCGACAGCTGCCTGCGCCTGGTCAGGGCGCTCGCCGTCGAAACCCACGAGAACTGGATGAAGGCCAGCCGCTACATCAACATAGAGGATCTCAGAGAGCACAAGAAACTGGCTCTCCGCAACGCCGCATGACCAGCTTCATGACCGTCCCAAATTGCTGAACTTGACGCACAGAACCAATTTATGGAACCGAGCCAAGCCGTACTGTAACGCCATCATCTACCAGCCTTGGAATCTTGACTGAACTTCTGCGTTTCGGTGATTCCGGACAGATTGCCGCCCATCAGGAGATGGGCGGCCGAGTCGCAGGGATAGTGGGGGATATACGACTCGTTTCCGTACACCGGCTATTTGGCATCGCCGGACAGGAGGATTAACTCTTACGGAAACCGAACGTCTTTCGCAGACTTCCGTCGAATCCCTTTGCTGGCACAAACCTGCGCAGACGACTCAAGAGCGTTGCTTGGCCCCCGACGGGCTGGCGCATTTTATACGGGCTCTTAAGGGCGACGAGGATCTTTTCTGCAACCAACGTTGGGGCGGGTGCAGATTTAATCTGCGCCAGAACAGTCTTGATTGTCGCTTCGGCCTGATCGGCATAGACACCCAAAGGCGCTTCCGTATTCGTGGCATTCACATCGAGATTAGTCTTCGTAAACGTCGGTTCCATAAGGATAACCCGGACGTTGAAGTCGCGGATCTCGTGGTCGAGAGATTCGGACATGCCCTCAAGGGCGTGTTTGGTGCTGGCATAGATTCCCATGAACGGCGCCGGCAGGAAGCCCAGAACCGAGCTGATATTTATGATCAGCCCGCTGCGTGCACTCCGCATCGACGGGAGGACCGCCCGGATCATACGAAGGGGGCCGAAGACGTTTACGTCAAAAACCTTCGTTGCTTCGGCGACCGTGGTATTCTCGACCGGGCCGACAAGGGAAACACCGGCATTGTTGATCAAGACGTCGATCTTCCCTGCGTCGGACAGGACCCATTCTACAAAATTCGCAACCGACGCATCGTCCGTCACATCCAGCGCTCCGAATTTCACACCAGCAGTCGGTTTAACCCGTCTTGGGTCGCGCACCCCTCCGAACACACGATAGCCGTTCTGCGCCAGAAGACGGGCTGTAGCTTCACCAATCCCGGAGGACGCCCCTGTTATCACTACTACTTTCTGTTCGGCCACTGCGGGCTCCTCTATTGAAATTTATCGTCTGTTCCAGACCGGTGGCTCGTCAAATGAAATTCACGCGGCGGTGGCATCGAAGCGGATAGATTTCGTTAGAAATCTATCTTGTTATTAGATGTCACCCGTAATATTAAAAATCAAGTAGTATTCGAGCGAAAGGGCTTAAAAATGTCATGAATTTCGCATTTTCGCCGGAAGCCCGAACTTTGATGTAGAGACAGGACATGCACGGGGCAGCCCCCGATTACCCCGATGCATGCGAAGCAACAATTGCTCGCGCCAGGGCGCGGCTGAGTACGCAATCAGAAAACCGTCCACCGATGGTCTAATTACTGCCGTTGTTCCTTCTGTCGCCAAAGAAACGTGCGCTCAACCTCAGGGCTTCTCCCAGGCCCCGCTCCTCAACACCTTGAACACCGTGCACGGCGGTTGGAGCATGACAATCCTTGACACGTCTATGGCGCTGTCCGCGCATACGCTGCTCGATCCTGGAGAATTATGCCCTGCGGTGGAAACATCAGTGAAGTTTGTCCGCCCAATTCTGGGAGATAGCGGAGAACTGCATTGTCGGCCAGGTTATTTCGCCTAGCTGGACCATCATCACGCTGGAAGGCAGAATAGAAACGAAGGAGGGTAAAATTCACGCGCACGGTACTTCGACTTGCATGATCGTGCGGAAAGGCCGGTAAGTCAAAAGGCTTTGGTGTGCCCGTGGAGGCTGGTTCGAGCCAGGTCGACAAAGCCTGATGGATGACCACCAGGCTCTGACGTGCAAAAGCTCATCCCGACATAATCCCAAGAGCCCGCAATACGAAGCGGGTCTGAGCTCCGAGTTCATCCTCCACATCCTTATCACTGCTAATCCGTTGCTCTAAAAGGCTCGGATGAACGAACGAAATGATTGCTGCCATGGCGCACCGAGCAGCATCACCCGCATCGTCGATTTCAAGTTCTCCGACCTGCAAGCCCTCGCGAACAGTCGCTTCGAATATCCGCGTCATCTCATCGAAGTACCACTTCGCGACGCCCCACTTGCCCTCTGTGGCAGCGACGAATAGTTCATGAACATAGGGCTCATCCGCGAGTTGTGTTCGGGCCTGCCGGTGAATTTCGTCAAACATTGCAGCCAGTCTGATGCCTGACGCATCCCTTCTTCGCGAGATCGCTCGTGCGATATCGAGTGTCCGGTTAGCAATGCGGGCGTAAACGTCCTGATCAATTGCCGCTCTTGTCGGAAAGAAGCGATAGACGTTCGCCCGACTTGTATCCAGATCACAAGCGATATCGTCAACGGTTGTCTTGCGGTGACCAATACGGCGAATGTGCTTTTCTGCGACGTCCAGAATCCGATCACGTTCCTGCATCAAGACTGGGTCACCCGGAACTGCGGAGCGAAGACCTCGCTCCTCAGGCTTCAGCTCTTGCCGATGGTGCGCCAAGTCATCACGAACCGTCGATGCCGCACCGCTGGTTTTCTCCTTTACGCCAGTACATTGTATGGACATGAGGGTCACTCTGCTGCTGCCGACAGTTTCAGGCTCGGAATCTTCTCCTCCGTGTCTGGGACAATGACCCTCTTGGGCGGTTTGATCCGGAACCAGGTCGCGTAAAGTGCAGGGAGAAACAGCAAGATCATAATCGTCCCGACCGCCGTGCCGCCGATCAGCGTGTAGGCCATGGATCCCCAGAACACAGAGTGCGTGAGAGGGATGAAGGCGAGCACGGCCGCCAACGCTGTCAGAATGACCGGCCTTGTTCTCTGCACAGTCGCCTCGATGACAGCATGATAATCATCCAGACCAGTCGCCTGATTTTCCTTGATCTGCTCTGTCAGGATCAAGGTATTGCGCATCAAAATACCCGCTAGGCCAATCAGGCCCAGAATGGCGTTAAATCCGAAGGGCTGATTGAACATGAGCAAGGCCGGAACAGCACCCGCGAGCCCGAGCGGGCCCGTCAGCATCACCATTGTCATGGTCGACAGGCTCCGAACCTGGAGGATGATGACGATCAGCATGGCGGCGATCATGGCAGGGAAGATCTGGACAAGTGCCACATTCGCTTTCAGTGATTCTTCAATGTTGCCCCCCATTTCGATGCGGTAGCCGACAGGGAGAGAGGCGATCAGCGGCTGAAGGGCCTTCATGACCTCCTGCGATACTTCCGGCGGCTGGGTGGTCTCGTTAATGTCCGAGCGGATGGTAATGACTGAAGTGCGGTCACGCCGCTTCATGATCGGCTCCTCGAAGCGGATTTCGGAGTGACCGATTTGGTCGAGCGGAACCGGTCGGCCATCCCTACTCATCAGGGAAAAGTCCGCCAGTCTCGAAGGATCGAGCCTGTTTTCACCGGCGCTCCGCGCGACCACGGGCACGTTACGAATGTTTTCGCGAACCTGCGTGATCGGCACGCCGCTCAGCAGCAACTGCATCTGTTGGGCTGCCTCTGCGGGAGAAAGGCCAATGAGGTTGAGCCGGTCCTGATCGGGAATGAAGCGCAGCACGGGCGTGCGATTGCCCCAGTCGCGGCTTGCCTGACGAACGTCCGGCACGCCCTTCATGATTGCAAGCGCTTGTTCGGAGATTTTGTATAATTTATCCGGATCCGGTCCCATGATACGGAACTCGACGGGAAATGGCGTGTAGGGGCCGAAGACAAGCTGCGTTACCCGCACAAAGGCTTCCGGTGCCAAGCCGCCGGAAACTGCTTCGCGCAGGCGATGCTTCAAGGCTTCGCGTCCATGCGCGTCGGGTGTCAGCACGACGATCTTCGCAAATGCCGGGTCCGGCAATTCGGGCGCCATGGCGAAGAAGAAGCGCGGCGCGCCTTGGCCGATGTAGCTGGTGGTGATTTCCGTTTCAGGCTGTTCCCTTAGCCAGCCTTCGAGTTTCTCGACCGTTGCAGTGGTCGTCTCGATGCTGGTCCCTTCCGGCATGCGCACTTCCACCAGAACCTCCGGACGATCAGACGTCGGGAAGAACTGCTGCTTCACGGAGCCCATGCCAACGACGGAGACAGCCATGATAACGCCGACGAGGCCGCAGGTCAGAAACTTGTGACGGACAGCAAACTCGATCGTGCTGCGAAGGCGTTTGTAATTTGGGGTATTATAGATGGCGTGATGGCCGCCCTCCACCGGCTTGATTTCAGGGAGCATCTTGACGCCAAGGTAAGGTGTGAAGATCACCGCGACGATCCAGGATACGATCAGGGCAAACCCGACAACCCAGAAGATGTTGCCAGCGTATTCGCCCGCGGTGGATTTGGCAAAGCCGACCGGCATCAGTCCGATGATGGTGACGAGCGTGCCCGACAGCATGGGGGCGGCCGTATGGCTCCAGGCATAGGCGGCCGCCTTGATACGGTCCATGCCTTCCTCCATCTTCACCACCATGACCTCGATGGCAATGATAGCATCGTCAACGAGCAGACCGAGCGCCAGGATCAGCGCGCCCAACGTAATGCGGTCGAAGAACCGGCCTGTTTCCAGCATGATGAGAAACACAACGGCGAGTGTCAGCGGTACCGCAAGCGCCACCACGATGCCGACGCGCCAGCCGAGAGCGACGAGACTGACGAATAGAACGACGCCAAGTGCCATCGCGAACTTGAGCATGAATTCACCGACCGCCGCGTCGATGTTGACGGCCTGATCGCTCACCTTCGTCAGCGTTATGCCAAGCGGCAAACTTCCCGCAATTTTGGAAGATCGTTCTTCGAGCGACTTGCCGAGTTCCAGCCCGTTCCAACCCTGCTGCATCACCACGCCAAGCATGATGGCGGGCTCGCCGTCATGGCGAATGACGTAGGTGGCCGGGTCCTGATAGCCGCGGCGCACATCGGCGAAATCCGACAGCTTCAGGACACGTCCACCCGCGACGATCGGCGTATCGGCAATCGACTCGACGCTGTCATAGGCACCATCGAACCGAATGAAGACTTGCGGACCCTGCGTATCGATCGATCCGGCCGGGGTCACGGTATTGCGCCGTTGCAGGGCAGCGGCGATGTCTTGCGCCGAGATCCCGAGAGTTGCGAGCTTGGAATAGGAAAATTCGACGAAAATCTGTTCCGGCTGCTCGCCGAGAATATTTATCTTTTTCACGCCCGGAACGTGAAGCATGTCCTGGCGGATCGTCTCGGCCTGTCGCACGAGGTCGCGCATCGCCATGCCCTTTGCTTTCAAGGCATAAAGGGCGAAGCTGACGTCTGAGTATTCGTCATTGATGAAAGGACCGATGACGCCGGGAGGAAGATTTCGAGCTTCATCGCCAAGTTTCTTGCGCGCCTGGTAGAATTCCCCCTCGACGGCCGACGCTGGAGTGTTGTCCTTTAGCGTCACTGTCAGGAAGGCATAGCCGGGTCGCGTAGTCGTTTCCACACGGTCGTACCAGGTCAGTTCCTGGAGGCGCTTTTCGAGCGGTTCGGCGACGAGATCCTGCATTTCGCGCGCGGTCGCGCCCGGCCAAACCGATGTAACTGTCAGCGTCTTGATGGTGAATGACGGGTCTTCGGCTCGGCCCAGCTTGACGAAGGCATAGGCCCCCGCGGTGGCCAAGAGGACGATGAAGAACAGGGTGACGGCTCGCTCACGGACGGCGAGGGCGGAGAGATTGAAGCTCATCAGTTTGCCGCCTCCGCCTTTTCAACGCCGGTGCGCACGCTTGCGCCGTCCTGAAGCAAATGTGCCCCAAGGGCAACGATCGCTTCCCCGGCCGTCAGGTTCGAGACTATGGCCTTCTCCTCCCCGATCCGCTCGACCTTCACGTCCCGGAAATGAACGCTGGAAGCCTGCTCATCCAGGACCCAGACACCCGTGCGGGTGCCATCGTCCAGCAGCGCGCCAACGGGGACTTCGGCGTGTGACTGCGCTGTTTCGTTCTGCAGGCTTATTGTAACTGTTGCCCCTAGCGGCGCGGCCGCTGCAGAACCTTGCAGAACCCAGCGCGTTTCATAGGTGCGGGTTTGAGGATCGGCGGCATCGGAGATCTGCCTGAGGGCCGCCTTTTCTACCGTGCTTCGGCCATAGATAGTGGCCTGTGCCATGGCGCCGATCCCGGGTCTCAGATTTTCAGGCAGCCAAACGAGGGCTTCGCGGGGTCCCGATTTCGCCAGGCGGATAACCGGCTGGCCCGCCGAGACCACCTGCCCCGGCTCGCCAAGCGTTTCAACAATCGTTCCGTCCGCGTCCGCCACGAGAACCGCATATGCCGCCTCGTTTTCGGCAACTTTCGCTTCTGCTTCGGCCGCGGCGAGCTGGGCGGTCGCGGTATCGAGCGCTGCCTTCGCCTGCTCATATCGCTGCGGAGTAGCAGCCAAACCGTTCTTGACGAGAGCAGCATAGCGCCGCTCGTCGGCCTGCGCCTGAATCAATGTTGCCCGGGCGGCCGCAACGGCATTGCGCTTTGCCGACAATGCAAGGCGCAGGTCGGTGTCGTCGACCCGCATCAATGGCTGCCCCGCCTTGACTTCTTCGCCAAGGCCGACAAGCCGCTCGACAATCTTTCCGGGCACCCGAAAGCCGAGATCGCTTTGAACGCGGGCAGCAACCGTGCCGGTGAAGCTTCGGCTTGCTGCGTCTGGGGTCTTGACCTTCGTCACGCTGACCAGCGGAGCCAGACTGCGGGGATCCGCAGCCTCCGCGTCCTTGCTCGTTGGCGGCAACAGGAAAATTGCAGCGGCGACGCCGACAAGGGCGGCCACTGCCACGGTTGAGAGGAGGATTGTTCGTTTCATGACACTGGCCTTCTTGATGGTGGCAGCACAATTCTTAGATTGCATTCTAACTCTAAAAGGTATATAGATGTCAACAGAAATCTAAAAGGAGATGATCATGAGGGTCAGTCGTGCCCAGGCCGAAGCGAACCGAGAGACAGTCATCAACGTCGCCAGCAGGCTCTTTCGCGAGCGGGGCTTCGATGGCATCGGCCTCAAGGACCTGATGAAAGGTGCCGGTCTTACCCAGGGCGGCTTCTACAAGCAGTTCGAATCCAAGGATGACCTGGCAGCCCTTGCGTCGCGTCGAGCGATGGAAAGCGCAACCCGTAGATGGTCCTCGGTCGCTGCGTTGAGCCCGGATCCACTGCAGGGCGTCGTCGATCTTTATCTTTCGGCAGGGCACCGTGGGGAAACCGGAGACGGCTGCCCGCTGGTCGCCCTTGGATCCGATGCGGCTCGCCAGAGCGTCGAGGTCCGCAAGCCGTTTCAGGACGGTATCAAAGCCCACCTGCAGGTTATCGAAGAGCTGTTGCCGGCCAGTGGTGACGATGACGATGCACCCCGCAAGGCCATGGCGATGCTTGCGCTCATGGTTGGTGCGGTCACTTTGTCGCGCATCGTGACCGACGAGAAGCTGGCAGACCGCCTGCTTGAAGCAGCCGCGACCGAAGCAAAACGTGTCGCAGCCTCGGAGGCGGCGGAGTAACGGCCGGAACGACAGGTTCCTGACCGGTTCAGCAACCGCAGTCAGCTAGTTCGCAGTTTTTATTCTGGAGTCATCATGCGTCGTGTCGTCGTAACGGGAATGGGAGCGGTCAGCCCGCTCGGTGCCAACGTCCAGAGCTCTTGGACCCGCCTGTTGGCGGGCAGGTCCGGGATCCGTCGTCTTCCTGACGAGATCGTCGGCGATTTGCCCGCCAAGGTCGGAGGTGTTGTCCCCTCTGTGGCAGAGGATGCCGACGCTGGTTTCGATCCTGACAGCGTCTTGCCACCAAAGGATCAGCGCAAGGTGGACCGCTTCATCCTCTTCGCACTGGCAGCGGCAGACGAGGCCCTCGCACAGGCCCGGTGGAAACCTGTCTCGGAAGAGGATCGCCTCAGAACGGCAACGATCATCGCTTCCGGGATCGGCGGCTTTCCAGCGATCACAGACGCGGTACGAATCGTCGACCAGAAGGGGCCGCGACGCCTTTCGCCCTTCACCATTCCATCGTTTCTGGTCAACCTAGCGGCAGGTCAGGTTTCCATCCGGCATGGTCTAAAGGGGCCGCTCGGCGCTCCGGTGACAGCATGTGCGGCCGGCGTCCAGGCAATCGGCGACGCGGCCCGGATGATCCGGGCGAACGAGGCGGACATTGCCGTCTGCGGTGGGACGGAAGCGTGCATGAACACTGTCAGCCTCGGAGGCTTCGCAGCCGCTCGGGCCCTGTCAACCGGGTTCAACGACACTCCTGCCCTCGCCTCCAGGCCGTTCGACATGATGCGCGACGGCTTCGTGATGGGTGAAGGTGCGGGCGTCCTTGTGATCGAATCCCTGAGCCACGCTCTGGCTCGTGGGGCGAAACCGTTGGCCGAACTGGTGGGCTACGGAACAACGGCGGATGCCTATCATGTGACGTCCGGTCCTGAAGACGGATCAGGCGCGGCGAGAGCCATGCAAATCGCGATCAGGCAGGGGGGGATTGCCGCACATGAGATCCAGCATCTCAATGCGCACGCCACGTCGACCCCGCTTGGCGATCGAGGGGAAATCGAGGCGATTAAGACGGTGTTCGGTTCGACTGCAGGGATCGCGGTCAGCGGCACGAAATCCGCGACCGGGCATCTTCTTGGCGCCGCAGGTGGACTGGAAGCTATCTTCACGATCCTGGCTCTCAGAGACCAGGTCGCACCGCCAACGTTGAACCTGAACGCGCCCGATCCTGCAGGCGACGGAATCGACTTTGTCGCAAACAAGTCCCGGCCGGTTCAGATGGACTATGCAATTACCAACGGATTTGGGTTCGGGGGTGTGAACGCGAGCGCTCTTTTCCGGCGCTGGAGCGAATGACCTGCCTGAACAACACAGGTCCAGAAGATGAAGCTGCGGCAGAGCTCCTAAGCAGAAGCTTGATATTCTGAGCATTTAGCAGACGATGCCGTTGCGAGTGCCAAGATTGAAACCGAATGGGATAGTAGTGATGCCTTCGCTTGAGATGACCGGCTGGAAGCCCAAGATTGCAGTAATCGGCGTTGGTGGAGGCGGTGGCAACGCGGTCAACAGCATGATCGCACGAAACCTGTCCGGTGCGGAGTTCATTGCCGTGAACACCGATGCACAAGCGCTTGCGATGTCTAAAGCCCACCACATTGTCCAGCTTGGCGTGACAGTCACCGAGGGGCTGGGTGCAGGCTCGCTGCCGGAACTCGGCCGGGCTGCGGCCGAGGAATCGATCGATCAGATCATGACGCATCTGAGCGATACTCATATGTGTTTCCTGACCGCCGGAATGGGAGGTGGTACAGGAACCGGCGCGGCACCGTTGATTGCGCATACAGCGCGCAAGGCCGGCATTCTCACTGTCGCGGTCGTCACGGAGCCGTTCAGCTTCGAGGGAACGCACCGGGCTCGCCAGGCCAGACAAGGCATCGAACAACTGGTCCATGCGGCGGATACCGTTATTGTCGTTCCGAACCAGAGCCTGTTCCGGCTTTCGGGTCCCCACACGACGCTCGAAGAGGCCTTCGCGATGGCCGACTCGATTCTTTATTCGGGGGTCATGTCGATCGTGGAACTGATCACGAAGGAAGGCCTGATCAATCTCGATTTTGCTGACGTCCGGTCCGTGATGCAGGAGATGGGACCAGCCGTCATGGCCACAGGCGAGGCCTCAGGGCCAGGTCGCGCGGCCGACGCGGCGAAGGCGGCTGTAGAAAACCCTCTGTTTGGGGAGGCGACCCTGAAAGGTGCGAAAGGCATTCTGGTGTCGATCGCGGCCGGCCGAGAACTGACCTTGTTCGAAGTCGATGAGGCAGCGAGTTGCATTCGTGATCAGGTCGATGCGGATGCCGAGATCACCCTGGGTGCCACATTCGATGAATCTCTCGGCGAAAAGCTGAAGGTTTCGATCATAGCGACCGGCCTCAGGCGGTCGGCGGATGTGGTTGTCTTGGGGGAACGCGTACAGAAACACATCCCTGTCCACGCTCTCAGATGACGCGGCGCCGAAAAGTCGCACGGCCAAGTCGGCGAACATCAATAACATCAATGCATAAACCTTTCGATCTGGCGTCGCGGGGCGAATTTCATGCGAGTGGCTCGATCATATATGTTTAGATGTTATATGACATCTAAATATTGACTTAGATTTCCTTTTCCTTCTAAATGGGTGCGAACGAACTTGCAGGGAATGCCATGGGCCGAGTCACAAGCAATGCGCCAACCAGTGATCGCAGAAGCCTTCTCGCCGGCCCCATCATCCCGGCAATTATGCGTCTCTCGATACCGACGGTGCTCGTGCTCGTGGTGCAAACATCCGTTGGTGTAGCGGAGACCTATTTCGTCAGCTTTTTGGGTACCGATGCTGTCGCTGGTGTAACCCTGGTGTTCCCTGTGCTGATGCTCATGCAGATGATGTCGAACGGTGGAATTGGAGGCGGAACTGCCGCAGCCGTCGCTCGAGCGATAGGCGCCGGCCGGCGGGACGACGCCGATGCACTGGTGTGGCATTCGGTCGTGATTGCATGGGTGTTTGGGATCTTGTTCACGACGCTGGCATTCTCGCTCGGATCAGTGCTCTATCGGTCGATGGGGGGCGAGGGCGACGCATTAAACGCTGCGTTGACTTACTCGGCGGTCGTATTTTCAGGCGCAGTTCCGATCTGGGTCACGGCACTGCTGTCATCCGCGCTGCGCGGCGCAGGCAACCCGAAGGTCCCGGCGATTGTCATCATTTCTGGAACGTTTATTCTTCTTCCTCTTTCTCCAGCGCTCATTTTCGGTTGGGGGCCATTTCCAAACATGGGGGTGGCCGGCGGCGGCGTTGCAGTGGTCGTGTATTATCTCATTGCGGCATTGGCTCTGGTCTCGTATTTGCGATCCGGCCGTAGCACCCTGAGATTAAGGATCGTGCGCCTGGAGCGGCGCCTGTTCAGTGAGATCCTGGGCGTGGGCCTTCTATCTGCGATCGGAACCATCCAGGTCAATCTCTCCGTCGTTTTCGTCACGGCAGCCGTCGGCCATTTCGGGATCGACGCCTTGGCAGGCTACGGCATCGCCTCGCGGCTGGACTACCTCCAGATACCGGTCATTTTCGGCGTCGGGACCGCTATCGTTACCATGGTGGGGCTCAATATCGGAGCGGGTCAGGTGGAACGCGCCCGCAGGGTCGCATGGCTTGGCGCTGCTTTGGCTTTCGGGTTCTCAGCCGTTGTAGGAATCGTGGCGACCGCTTGGCCATGGGTGTGGATGCGGCTGTTCACTGGCTCGGTCGAGGTCGTGGCTCAGGGCAGTCTCTATCTGACGACGGTCGCACCCTTCTATCCGGTTGTCGCCTTTGGGTTAGCACTCTACTTCGCCAGTCAAGGCGCAAAGCGAGTGCTGCTTCCCGTTCTCGCAGGGACTATGCGTATGGTCATTGCCGCGTTCATAGGATGGGCCACGGTCGAATGGATGGGTGCTGACCTTCCAACGTTGTACGCTATCGTGGCGCTATCGGCCATCATCTATGGAATCCTGTCGACCATAGCTGTGTATTGGCCGAAATGGGAGAAAGTCGAGCTACAGGGGGGCCGCGATCGAGAATTCCGATACGCGACGGATGGGACATCCAAAAATACGTCTCGCATAGCCGGCTAGCCTGGATGATGGATTTGAATAGCTTCCGCCATTGGTCTGAATTTAAATGGCGGGATAATATAGATGTTGAAGCAACGAGTTTCGCTTCATCCAGCCGTCTTCGTTTTCGTACTTTTGAATTCAAACCATTCGCATCAGGCTGTATGTCTTTGACCTTCGGAGCATTCACATGAACAATAGCGCAGATGTCACGCCACCATGCGCTGGTGCGAATGCCCAGAGCATGTTTGACACACTGGCCGAGGTTGCTCGGCTCGAAGCCACACCCACCAATACGCTCACAGGTTTTAGCTGGACTGCTGATGGTTGGTCTAATGGAACGATGACATCTGCCAGGTTCGAATGTAATGGAGAGCTGAAATGTCGGCCGACATCGGATGCTCCGGCATGGCTTGCGGTGTATGTGCCCCGTCACGGCATCTGCGGAATAGGGCGACGTGATATCCAGGCGATAGCGTCGCCTGGCCAGATACTCGTTGGACACAATCATGAGGTGGACCACTTCCTTGTCGGTGGCGCCTTTCACAGATCAGAGAAGTTTTTTCTGGACTGGAGCGTGATCTCCAAGGCATTCGTCGATTTTTTCGACGCTCCCTTGAGCGGATCTCTGGATCTGGCACCCGTGGTCGACGACTTGAGCCACACGGGTCCGCTGTTCAAGAATTTAACTGAGACGTTGATCTGTGGCATGCGTGAAGACGGGGGCTTGCGACAGTCTCCGTTGGCAATGGCTAGCCTGACCGAAGCGTTCGCTCATTTGCTGGTTGGCTCGGTGCGCCATCGCTATCCTGGACGTTTTGACCAGCAAAGGATCACGCCAGCGCCGTGGCATGTTCGACGCGCTATAGATTTCATGCAGGAAAATATCAGTACCCCGATCACAATTTCGACGGTCGCACAATCGATCAATGTATCCGTTCGTGCCCTAGAAAATGGATTTCGAAATTTCAAAGGTGAGACACCGGCAAACTACTTAAGAATGCTGCGAGTGCAGGCCGTCAGACAAGACCTTCTGGACGCTTCTAACCGCCAATCCGTCAAGACCATCTGTCTCAAGTGGGGTTTCTTCCACCCAGGCCGCTTTTCCGCATTCTACAAGTCCGTTTACGGGGAAACCCCGCAGCAAACGAAGATGCGGCAGACTCGTTAGTCGCCTTTCTCAAGGGAGAAGCCGCGGACGACTGGCGTCCGCGATTGGTTCAGCTGTGCTTCGAAACCACCGCCCCAGCGAACTGATGTTGCGGAAAAGCAATCCGCTCCTAGCCCCGCGCCGAAAGCGCGGCGATTGCACAATAACACTTTCTTGTGGAGACAATCGTTGGTGAGCTGTCTCGGGTTAAGTGCCACAGATCCGCACCCGTGCAAGTTCATCTTGAATGACCGCAAGTTTAGCGAAGACCTCCTGAATTTGGTCCCGGGCGCTTTCCATAGCCTCCGTTTTCAGTCTTATCTCGACCTCGATCGATTTTGAACGATCCCCGGGTTTGCTGACAGGGAGGATGATAAGATTGCCCATCAAAAATCCTCCCATTGCTGCGCGGCTGAGACCGCCGAACCCCTAGCACCGCCGAACGCTGATGAAATCTTCCGGATCATGGCGACGGGAGCAGAAGGTCGCGGCTCGGATCCAGGCCCTGCCAGATGGATCGACGCAGCATCTGCACCATCGAAACGGAACTTTCCAAGCTGGGCCGATAGCGCCGCCGCTTCGGAAGCCAGCTTCTGTCCTGCCGCAGAAGTTTCTTCGACCATTGCAGCGTTCTGCTGAGTGAACTGGTCCATCGCATTGACGGCGTTGTTGATCTCCTTAAGGGCGGTTGACTGCTCCCTTGCGGACTCGACGATAGCGTCAACGTGTTGATTGATCTCCTGCACTTCCAAAACGATTTCCGAGAGAGCGTTGCCTGTCTCGTCGACAAGCGCCACGCCGGAGCGGACCTGCTCGGCAGATGTGTGGATCAGCTGCTTGATCTCCTTGGCCGCAGTCGCTGAGCGCTGCGCCAGTTCTCGGACCTCTTGGGCGACAACGGCAAACCCTTTACCAGCCTCGCCCGCACGTGCTGCTTCAACACCGGCATTGAGTGCCAAGAGATTGGTCTGAAATGCAATTTCGTCGATGACGCTGATAATGTTGTTGATTTCGCTGGACGAGCTTTCGATCTGTCCCATGGCGAGGACCGCACGCTTGACCACGTCGCCGGACCGCTCGGCATTCTCCCGCGTCTTGGCGACAACGGTACGAGCTTCTTCCGCACGCGCGGTCGAGCCGTTGACCGTCGCCGTGATCTGATCGAGTGCGGCGGCGGTTTCTTCAAGCGATGCCGCCTGTTGCTCGGTGCGGCGAGCCAGATCGCTCGTTGCTGTGCTAATTTCAGCAGCGCCAGCGTCGATCGAGAACGCATTGCCGCCGACGGCCTTCAGGGTCGATTGCAGTTTGTCGGCGGAATTGTTGAAGTTCACACGCAGCCTGTCCAAGGCAGGGCCGAATGCTCGAGTAAGGCGGAAAGCGAGATTGCCGTCGGCCATGGCCTCCAGCGCCTGAGCGAGTCGTGCGACCGCATCATTGGTTTCTGCCACCACCGCCTCGCGGTCCCTGGCAGTACTCTCGAGTTGTTCGCGCTCTGCCGCCGCACGGTTGGCATCACTTTCAGCCCGGCGTGCCGCCTGCTCGTTGATTGTGTCGCGGACAGCGCCGACAGCGCGTGCAAGATCACCGATTTCGTCGCTGCGAGCGTCGAGGCTAGTATCAGCTTCGTTACCTTCCCCGCTTGCCATACGGTGGAGTGCCGACCGCAGCTTGGCGATGGGCTTCGTAATTGAACGGCCCGTCAAGAGGGCTGAGGCGATCGCCAAAAGAATGGCGCCCGCGAGTGAGCCGAATGCCAATGTCTGGAAACCACTGGCGGATTGACGAACTTCTCCACCAAGCTTCTGGTTCAGAGCCTCCTGATAGTCGATGAATTTGTTGATTGCGCCTAGCCAAGCTACGAACAAAGGCCGAGCCTGTTCAAGCAGAATGGTCTTTGCCTGCGCTTTATCGCCCTTCTTCTGCAGATCGATGATTTGTGCAACCAGCGGATTGGCCTTCGCCTGAATGTCGGCGATTTCAGCAAGTATGGTCGTTTCCTCGACGGAGGCGCCAGCGGAAGAGGCTACCATGTCCGCCATCTTTTTCTCGTTAACAGCGTAGGTTTCCGCCAATTTCGCAATCAGATCGACGGCGGCCTGCAGTTCCGTAGGTGTTTCGACCAGCGTGACATCCCGGATAGCAATGGCTCGATCGTGAACGCTGCCGCGATAGTTAATGGCGAAGCGCTGCTTGACACTGTTGACGTCGTTGATCTGGCCTAGACCTTCATTAATCGCGTTGACCTGGCTTGCCGAGTATTGCGTTAGCGCCAGCATCAAGAGCAGAAGAAAACCAAAACCCATCCCCAGGCGGGTTCCGATTCCGAAGGATCCAAAATTTCGTTTCATGTAGGAGCTCCTGAAGAGAGGTAAGCGGCTTGATGATCCGCTGATTGGCACAACGCTGCCCCGAGAACTCGCCGAGTAGAGTTAAGAAGGTCTTGCATTTAACCGGACACAATTCCTTTGCTCCGCAAAACGGACACTCTGGTGAAAAGTGGATATCTATGCCGACGGCTGATAAAGTCTGGACGGTCGAATTTGACCTTGGTCAAGACAGGATTTCCGAAACCAGCAAGTCGGCTCCTGTCGTCCAAGTGTTGCGGCAGTCGCGTTGCAAAGTCGTTTCTCTCGTGTCCTTGACGGCACGGGCAACTGATCAGGAACGGCTCTGACCTTGCCTACAGGCATTTGGGCTCATCTAGGGATGCTCAACTCCTTTGTTGATCCTTTCCAGTAGTCCAGCCCAATTTCAGCAGATTCCGAAGCGCGCTCCGCGTGCTGCCGTCCGCGGTGGACGCGCCGCTCGCCCAAGCGATTGCCAGTGCTGCAAGAAAGATCTCATGGCCCGTCAAATCCTGACGAGCTCTCCCCTCGCGTTTCGCTTTGTTCAAAAATTGATCGGTGGTTTCGATTGCTTGCCGACAAGTTGGCGACAGTGGTGACCGCACCTCGGACCATGCCGCGCGGAGTGGTTCCGGCAAGCCGTTGTAGACCAGCATCCAGTCACCGAGCGCATCTATCCACCGGTCGAGCATTTGGTCAGCTTCGATGTCTTCGCTGGCGATAAGTTGGCGCTTTGTCTCCAAAGTTTGGTAGTGTGCATCAAGCAACGCGGCCAGCAGAGCATCCTTGTTCGGGAAATGCCGATACAACGTACCTGCCCCGACACCCGCATCCTTGGCAATGGCGTCCATGGAAGCGTCGACCCCCTGGCTTGCGAATGCGCGGCTCGCCGCATCCAATATCTGCGCTCTGTTATATTGCGCATCCTTGCGGGCGCTGCGTGAGGATGAAGTTGGAGACATAAAATCACTGCCCTCTTGCAAAGTGGAGACACTCTCCATATTTGTTGCGAAACGGAGAGGCTCTCCATATAGCTAGTAGCCGGCTCGTCAAACAGCAAATGCGGTCCCCGGCCAAACGCACTTTTTGCGGCAGGAGGATCCATTGTGGCCCGGCAGATGATCATAAGCATGCATTTTGGCAACGGCTACGGTTCGCAGCCCGGTGCTTGGCGTATGCCGGGTGTTGATCCCATGGGTTATACCAACTTCGACAATCAGGTGCGCTACGCTGGCGGAGCGCGGCAAATTTCAGTTCCTCTTCGTCCCCGACTTCCCGGCAATGAAGGGCGATATCGAAAACGAAGCCCCACAGATCACTATCGATCCGATGATGACGCTCGCTGCGGTCGCGCGCGGGACCAGCCGGATCGGACTGGTGGCTACAGGCTCGGCTACATTCAATGAACCCTATAATCTCGCGCGTCAGTTCAAGGCCATGACTACGAAGGCTCCACCCTGCGCGCCCATCTCGGCGTACCCCCTCAATGTGGGCTCGATCCGCGGCTTCACATCCAAATGCTGAAAGGAAGGCAAATGAATATTGGAATTATCGGTGCAGGCAATATCGGCGGGACGATCGCGAAGAAGCTCGTCGCGGCTGGACATTCTGTGAAGCTGGCGGGTTCCAAAGGGCCTGACGCCGTCCGGGACCAGGCAGAAAAGATTGGTGCAGTGCCGGCCACCGCACGGGACGCAGTAAAAGGCGTCGAAGTGATCGTTCTGTCCATTCCGTTTGCGAAAATCCCTGATGTCGCAGAGCTGTTCGCCGATGTTCCGGCCGACGTGACAATCATCGACACTTCCAACTATTACCCGCAGCGTGACGGGCAGATCGCCGAGGTCAACGCAGGCAAACCAGAGAGCATCTGGGTCAGCGAGCAACTTGGCCGGCCAGTTATCAAAGCGTTCAATGCTGTTCTGGCCTATACGCTGGGACAAAGTGGAGCAACTAAGGGGACTGCGGGTCGGATTGCAATCCCTGTTGCTGGAGACGATCAACGCGGAAAGAGCGTAGCGCAGGGTATCGTTGAAACCGCCGGCTTTGATGCACTTGATGCAGGAGATCTGGCTGATTCCTGGCGGCAGCAGCCAGGTTCACCCGCCTATTGTACCGAACTGTCGGCTCCAGATCTTCGTCATGCTCTGGCTTCTGCCGATCAGAACCGCTTGGCCCGTGATCGCGACACGGTAATGAATGGACTTATGAGGAGTGTCGAGCCGATCAGCCACGAGGCGATTGTTGCCCGCAACCGGGAGGTCACCGCTCCGCGCTGAGGCAGTGGGCGCGAGATCAGCAGCCGCTCGCCAGTCTGCAGGGGATTGTCAGCGAGTGCAAACGCTTGAGTAGTTGGCCTCGTAAACATGTGCGTCGTGATCGGCGGTTAGGTGGTCAGCCGCTCCAGCGCAATGGCGATGCCCTGTCCGCCACCGATGCAGAGCGTAACGATTCCTCGCCTCAGGTCCTCACGCTCCAGAGCGTAGAGGAGGCGCGTGATCAGCACGGCCCCGGTTGCTCCAATCGGATGTCCGTGCGCAATAGCTCCGCCATCCACATTGACAATGTCCAAGGGAAGACCGAGCTCTTTCTGAACGGCCAATGGCACGGCAGCGAAGGCTTCGTTGATCTCGATGCGCTCGATGTCTGCCAGCGACCAACCGGAGCGCTCCAGGGCGATCCTAACAGCCGGCACGGGTCCGAGGCCGAATAGGCCGGGCTCGACCCCGGCGATGCCGTACGCTGCAACGCGCGCCATGGTCTCTAGACCATGGCGCTGCGCAAAATCGGCACTTGTCACGATCATCGCCGCAGCACCGCTGTTGAGACCGGGCGCGTTGCCAGCGGTGATGGTTCCATCCTTGCGGAAGGCGGGCCGCAAATTTGAAAGTGACTCCATGGTGGTGTCCGGCCGCGGGGCTTCATCGACGGCGAAGACCGCCATACCCTTTTTTGTCGTTAGCTCAATCGGTACGATTTCCCGCACAAACTTGCCACTATCCTGGGCGGCAACGAAGCGCTGCTGCGAGCGCAGAGCAAAGTCATCTTGCTCTGTGCGAGTGAGTTGCGACGTCGCAACGAGGTCCTCCGTGTGCCAGCCGGAATGCGCCCCGGAAAAGGCGTCGACGAGACCGTCCGTGAGCATGCTGTCGAGTATCTCTGCAGCACCCATCCGGTAGCCCCAGCGTCCGCCAGTCATCAAGTATGGAGCGCGGTCCATGTTTTCCATTCCTCCAGCGACCACCGCTTCGCACTCTCCGGCGACGATCTGCTGGATGGCACTCACGACCGCCTGAGCGCCGGAACCACAGACCCTGTTCACCGTCATGGCTGGCACGCTTACAGGAAGGCCGCCTCTGATTGCAGCTTGGCGTGCCGGGTTCATTTTGTTCCCAGCCTGAATGACATTTCCCATCACCACTGAACCGATCTCTGACGGAGCCAGCGTCGATCGTCTCAAAGTTTCGGCAATCACGAGCGCACCAAGTTCCGTCGCCGGCAGTTCTTTGAGAGAGCCGTTGAAGGTGCCGATCGCGGTTCGAACGGGATTGCAGATGACGATGTCGGGTGCAGAGTGGTTAACCATCGGATTCTCCTCACAGGTTTTGGAACAGCATGCCGGGCGCTCAAAGTCCCCCGAGATTGCCCTTCTGCCGATCCTCACTACTCTTCAAAATCGAAAAGCTGTTTCGCAACGCGTCGGGCTGGATCTTGTCCCAAAGCGAAGGGAGCCCGCTTTTGCGCGCCAACTCCTCATGCCGCTCGAGCCACTGATCGATGGACTTCAATCTGTTGGGATGAATCTCATCAAGAAGCCGGTAGTCGCGTTTGATGACGTCATGTTTCCACATGTTCCAGAAGCCTGTGAAATTGTCCCTGAAACTCATGGTGCTTTTGTCTGCGGGGTCCGCATTGTAGCCAGCCGGACGATCGGCTGCGTTTTTAAGCGGCCCGCCGAAATAATCGTCGATGTCGGTGTCGATGTAGCGTGCTGGATGTCCCGTCACACGTTCGAAGGCGGCGGCCAGCTCGTCGTAGCGGACATGTTCGATGGCAACCTCAAGATTCATCCCCGTGGACCGCTCAGGGTTGTCGAAAAGCCAGCGTACGTAAAATGCGCAGTCTTCCAGTGAGACATGGACCACGGCGCCTTGGCCAAGCGGCACCCTCCATGTGACAACGCCGTCCTCGACTCTTGGCGTCATAGGAGTGAAGGGCGAAAATGCCATTTCAATGTATGGGCCGGTGGTAAATATCGCGGCACCCATCCTCGCAGTATTGTCTTGGTTTTGCGACAAAATCCACTCGGCCACGCGGCCTTTACCGTCATAATGGCCCGTTCGAAAGCGCGAGTCATATCCAGATTTTTTCAGGACATAATCGAGATTGCCGAAAACGAAGAACTTGATCCCCTCCTCCAAGGCGATCTCATAAATTCTCATTGCGAGATAAGTCTCTGTCTTTTCCCCCGTGTTGAACCCGTCAATATTGACAAAGGCCCCGTCGCACTCTCGAAGACCTCGACGAACAATATCCTCATCCGCAAAGGAGCCTTGCAAGACAGAGACATTGCCTAAATCCAGAAGTTCTTTCGCGCGATCTGACGTACGGTCACGGGTCAAAGCGAGAACATTATACTGGCCGTCGCTGACCAAGCCCTTCACGACAGACATTCCTTGGGCTCCGGTGGCCCCGATCACAAAAATCCGCTTGGTGTTGAATGACATACGAGCTTTTTCCGTTGTTTGATTACAGGTTGCGGCTATGCCGTTCGGATCAAGTCGGAAGACATCGTTAGCGCGCGCTGGAATGCTGGTCGAGCTTCAGCGCGTGCGATGTAGGCGCCAAGATTTGGAGTGTCCTGCAGGACGTCACTTCCACGCAGCGGACGCAGCACCGACACCATCAACAGATCTCCCCCACTGAACTCTCCATCGAGCCAATCGTGCGCATCAAGCACAGCGGACAGTTCGTGAAGCCGTTGAACCAAATAGCCCACGCTTCCGGAGTCTACGCACGGCTCAACCGTATTCAATGCCGCGAACATCCACATGACGGCGCGAGACCTGGCATTTTGATCCGGCGGTAGCAGGCCGGAATAGGATTGGGCGATATGATGGACAATCGCCCCGGACTCGAAAAGTACCAGATCCCCCTGCTCATATGTCGGCATTTGACCGAAGGGATGAAGCTTGCGGTATTCGGGACGGCGCATTTCGGAAAACGAAAGCAGGCGCAATTGATAAGGCTGGCGAACTTCTTCAAGTGCCCAACGTACGCGCATATCCCTGTGATAGCCCCGGCCGCCGTCGGGAGGGTTCTTGAAGATTGATACAGTTGGATGCATAGCCGTCATTCGGTGATGTGTGTGGTTTACAACTTGGTCCAAGCGTAAGTGGGCTGGGCCACTTTTGCCTGATCGGAAAGCGAATTTGGATTTCTATCGAAATCTATATGGAATTTAGATTACGAGTCAAATAAAACGTGTGGCGGGATGTGTGGGAAATTGATCCCTTGGCGAACCGGACTCCCACCGCGTTGAGTTCAACTGTGGCTGACGTCAGTTGAAGCTGTAACGGTCAGAGGCGGCTAAAATAGCGGTTCGATGAAATGATATGGTCGATATTATCTTTCGTAGTCTGGCGGTTGTGAGCCGATTGCGCCCTTCGCCGCCGCCAGGTCCGAAGTCGATCGCGTTGGTGGCGTCAACAACTGTCTCGCAGTCGGTCGCCCCAGGAAGTTCAGGAATGGTCGTATACATCACGGCTAAGATGATCGTGTCAGCCTCCAGCGCCTCGTCGAAATCGACCGCGCGAATATGCGGGTAACGCTGGTCCGGAGGCGATGCCGCACCGTGGCCGTTTGCTTTACCCGTTGCCCAGCGAGGTTATTTGCGACCTGCAAAGCTCGCTTTCGGTTCAGTTGCCGTGAAAAACGGGTGAACGACCTTCCGCTTGCGCGGTCCGGCCTTCGATGAAGTCGTTCGTTCGATAGAGTGCCGCATACTGCACGCCGAGCCTCGAGAACGCTTCGGCATCACCCGAATCGACGGCCAGGTGCGCTGAAGCGAGGGTCGTTGCCACACCGAGTGGCGCACATGCTGCAATCTTGACGGCAATCTCAATCGCGCGATCAAGGGCACCTTGAGGTGTATCGAGGATCTCCTGCAGGACGCCCATCCGGTAAGCGTCTTCGGCGGTCCAATGATCTCCGGTGAGCATGTATCGCATTGCGTTGCCCCAGCCGGCGTCGCGCACGAAGCGCACGGTCGAACCGCCGCCCGGAAACCGACCATGCGCGTTTTCATCTTGACCGAAGTTGGTGCCGACCGCAGCGACCCGGACATCGGCCGAGAGAAACAATTCGTGGCCCAAGTTCCAGGTATCGCCGTGAACGGAGGCAATCAGCGGCTTCTTGCGCTGTAGTGTGCCGTAGTTGAGTGGATTGATCACATCAGTCAGGCCAGCGAGTGGCCCCCCTTTGTCGGCCACAGCTCTGTACGCCTCCACGTCGATGCCGCGAGAAAACCTCTCGCCGTGGCCGAACAAGACCGCGGCCCGCAGCGACGGATCGTGATCATAGTCATAGAATGCTTTCGCCAACGCCTGAAAAGTTTCCGGATCGACGCGATTTTCTGCGTCCGGACGATTCAGGCCGAACAACACCACCTGGTCGCGGCGTTCGATGGTCAATTTGGTGTTTGGCCCAAAGTCCACCTCCGCTAGGGTCGTGACTTGTGTCGTCGGAACGGCCGAAGTCGGTTGTGCGAGTTGAGCCTGCTGGGCCTGCTCCGCAGCGAAGGTGTAGGAGGCCGCTGCGGTCACGGGAGCCACCGCAGCTATCGTTGCGGCCGCCTTGATGAGGTCGCGTCGTGCTATGGCCGCCGGTTCATTCTTCATTAGTCGGTACTCCGAATTTTGGGCCGTACGGCCCCCATGTTGTGGTCAGGTGTTAGGTGCCTGCCGCCGGACGCAGCCAGGTGAAACGGCACAGTGAATGGTGCGCAGAGAAACAGAGCTAGGAGCGGTAAAGTCTGGAAAGACAGCAATCGACATCTCGTAGTCTCATCAGACGAAACCGGGGGCGCCTTCACGTCGCCCACCGGACAATGCCATTACTGACTCAATCTGGCCTTGTTGCGCCAGGCTTACCTCAGTCAGTCAAGAAATGTGTCGACTTGCGAGACGAAGAGAGTCTCGTGCTGAAACAGGGACCCGTGCCCGGAGTCCGGGTAGAGGCTAAGTTGGGCGTTCGGAATGCGCTGAAACAGCGTAACGGATTCGAGCGTCGGTGCGATGCTGTCATCGCTACCGTTTACGATCAGCACAGGCTGCTTAATTTGCGCAAGCTGCTCGGTATTCTCCGGCATGCTGCCCCAGGTAACGAGGGCTTTCGCCTGCGCGCCCATCGTCTGCTCAGACACAGGAGCTTCGGGATCAACTGAGTGATTGTTGATGTTCTTCAGATATTCGTCGGCTTCTGCCTTCCCCGATTCGGTATCGGTAAAGAACAGCAGGGCACGGAGAGGACGTCCGGTCTCGCCGCTGGTTTTGATTGCGGTCGAAATCACATCGGGAAGCCGCCTGAACCCTGCCGAACCTTGCGGCGCCGAACCTACCAAGACGGCCTTCCTGATCAAGGATGGTCTTTCTATCAGAAGTTGTTGAACTATGGAGCCTCCGAGAGAGAAGCCGAGTGCATCGACCTGCTGCAACTTTAGAGCCTCGATAAGCTGCGCGGCGATCGCAGCCATATCTGCCACATTGTCCGGGGACTGGCCTCCAGATGCTCCGACGCCAGCATTGTCGAATATCACGAGTTCCCGGCCTTTCGCCAGACCTTCGATAGTTCGTTGGTCCCAATCATCCATGGTGCCGGTAAAATGCTGGAAGAGAACAAGCGGTGGCTTGGAGCCTCGGTCGCCGATCGTTCGATAGGCGTAACGCGTGCCGCCGATCTCGACATATTTGTTTTCCGTCGTTGTGTAGTCAGAGGCTGCAACTGGCTGGGCCGATGCGACGTTGCCGATAACGGCCGCCGAAAGAAGCATCGTGGACAGTACTAAGCGCTTGATCATTTCACACCTGAATTTGTTGTGCTGTTTGCGGACTATTAGCGAAGGAACTCAACAACCTGCTGTGCGAACAGCTTGTGGTGCTGGAAGATCGCGCCATGGCCCGTTGCCGGGAAAATGCTCACCTGCGCATTGGGCAGGCGCTTTGCGAGCTCGAAGGAGTTCACCGTGGGCACCATGATGTCTGCGTCTCCGTTCACGACCAGAACCGGATGTTCGACGGTGCTCAGGTCGATTGCGTCGCTCGTGCCCCAATTATCGATGGCGGCGATCTGCGCGCCGATAGTCTCATCCCGCGCGGCTGCATCGCGGTGTTCCGCGCGCTCTTCCAGGCGTGCCAGGAATGCGTCGCCAGCAGCCTGCCCGTCGGCCGTCTCGGTGAAAAACAGGAAGTGCTTCGGGTGCTTTCCCGTCTCTCCAGCCTTCTGAAAGGCATTTTGGATCAGGCCGCCGACACCCGATATGCCCTCCCCTCCTGCTGGGCCGGTTCCAGCAAGAATGATCTTACGAACGAGCCCAGGTTCGCGCTGGACGAAGGCTTGAGCAACGAACCCTCCGAGCGAAAATCCAAAGAGGTCGATCTTCTCCAGCCCCAAGGCTTTGACAAAGGCGACGGCATCCGCAGCCATTTCCTCTACGGTCGTGGGGGCAATGCCATCGGTTCCACCAACTCCGCGATTGTCGAAAAGAATAACAGGATGGTTGGCGGCAATTCCTTCGATCAACCGCGGATCCCAGTCATCCATAACGCCAGTCAGATGATGGAGGAAAAGAACGGGCACGCCGTCCGTCGGACCCAGTGTGCGATACACGAACTTGGTCCCGTTCACGTCAACTTTCTTGGTTTCGGCAGTCGCAAAGGTCGTCATGGGTAGCGTCTCTTTCAAAAACACATCGTCGCCAACGGAATGTTGGCTTTAGATAACGATCGTGATATAACGAACGTTATGCTATCCCTGTCTGTACATGTCAAGCGGTGAATTGGAGTGATTGATGAGATATCCCCCCGACCAGAAGGCGAAGGCGCGGGCCGCGATGGTGGAGGCTGGAGCCAAAGCTCTTCGGCAGAATGGATTTAACGGGATAGGAGTGGATGGGCTCGCGTCTGCAGCGGGTGTAACCTCGGGTGCGTTCTACTCAAACTTCGCCAACAAGGAGGCACTGCTCCAGGAAGTCATCGGGGCCTGCCTCGGTGAACCGTTTGTCAACGCGGAGGGCACGGTTTCAGAGCGTCGACAGAAGCTGAAAGAATGGCTGACCGTGTACTTTAGCGTCGCTCATCGAGATAGTCCGGGCACTGGATGCGTAATGCCCGCCCTGAGCGCGGACGTCGCGCGTGCCAGCGGCGATGTCCGCGACACCTATACTGGACGGATCAAGTTCCTGGTTACGAAAATCGCCGAAGTTGTAGAAGGCGAAATTCACGAACGCGAACGGAAGGCGTGGAATATCATCGCGTTGATGATTGGTTCAGTTTCTGCTGCGCGCGCTATGTCCGACCAGCAATATGCGGAAGCCGCTCTTAGTTTCGCCTCGGCATCGGCAATGGCGCAAATAGGATGAGCTGAAACGAGATGATGAAGTGCGGCACCTCGGTCGGGCTAATCGCGAGCTTAACCGAGCATCGAGCGCGCTGACAGAGGCGATAGAATTACTCGCTTCACATCGAGCAGCGCCATCGTGGCGTCGGTACTCTTGGTAGCGACGGCGCACTTACCTTCCTCAAGGAAGGGGCTGTCATACTTGAATGATGGATGCGCCAGTCTAGGGCGGCGTGTCGCGCGCGCGGACCGGTGCCCTCGCGATCATGGTTGGCGGCGAGGATGATGGCTTCGCCAAAATCGAGCCTGTGCTGCGGACAATGGGATCGTCGATTATCCGAACGGGCCCGGTTGGCACTGCTCATGCGATGAAAGCGTTAAACAATCTTGTGAGCGCCGGCGGTTTCCTCATCGGGGTCGAAGCCCTGCTGATCGGCCAGAAGTTTGGGCTCGACCCATCCCTCATGGTCGATGTTCTTAACGTGTCGACCGGCATGAACAATTCGACCCAGAAGAAGCTAAAGCAGTTCGTGCTGTCGCCGAGGTTCGATGCGGGCTTCGGGCTTGACCTGATGGTTAAGGACTTGGGCATCGCGCCGGGCGTCGCCAAGGCCACGGATACGACTGTCCCATTTTCGGGACTGTGCCTGAATCTTTGGTCCTGCGCCCGGAAGGCGCTCGGCCGAGGTCAGGATCACACAGCTTTGGCCCGTTTTGTCGAATTGCTCGCCGGAACGGAACTGACGGACGGAAAGGCAAGGCGGGAAACATAGCAATGGGCATCGCGGATCTGAGTGTCCAACGAGTCTCGTATTCGCGGCAGTTCGGGTAAAGCCTTTCCACTCAAATCGCGTCTGCGGCAGGCGCAGAGGTTACAATCATTTCGCGCAACCGGGCGAGGCTGAACGCCGTACTCTACGAAGGTGTTAGCTCGATCGTAGAGCTGATCTTGAAAGAGGGCTGGTCAACCTCGACTTCGCGGATGTCACTGCGGTTACGTGGGACATGGGCATGGCCGTGACGAGGACCGGAGAAACTGCGGGACGAGCTGCCGTGGCGGCCAAGGCCTGAGCCTTTTCGAACTCGATGAAACGGCCAACCGAATCCGGGAAGAGGTCAACGCAAATGCGGAAATCATCTTCGGCGCAACCGGGCTTGGACTGGCTGCCTAAGTACCTCCTCGCCTCAAGCACGTTGCCAGACCTCCATCATCGCTGTGCTACCGGCCGGCTGACGAAACGCCAAACTTCAATCAGTTCAGAATTGGAAAGCGGATTCTGGCGAACGGTGGAACGTGAGAATAATCTCGAGCGTGTCGATGACTGGCATGAAGATCATCTAATCCATCTGGACGGAGGTGCGCACCTTTCCGCGGAGGGGAGCCCTGCTCGCGCATGTGAGGTCAACACTGGATCAGGAGAATCTGTGGCGGAGCTGCGAAGGTGTTCTCGTACCATTGTGCGGAGCTCGGCGAATGTCCGAAACCCAATGTACTGTGCAAGCCGGTGGACGGTCGTTGGTGAAACGCTGCATCTACGTGCAAACGCGGCAGCACTTTCGAAGGCAATCGTTTCCGGTCGTTCCAAAATCAGCCTCGCGATCTGTTCGAGACTGTTGGGAAAGACGATCTTCCGCTTGGCGATCAGGTATTTCATTTCCTGTAGCGTCGCGGGAGGACGGTGGTCTCTATCCTGTAGCATTGCGCTTCACCTTCCAAAGAACCCGCTTCCGGTAATCTTTGGCGACCCGGAGGCTCTGAGGTATCTCATCCTTGATGCCGATGCGGCCATGTTCCACACGGCCGCATCAAAAGCATTTAGTCGACCTGAACCGGCCTGCCCGTCTGCCAGCTTACGGTGGCCGCCTCCGCCAGTTTCTGAGCCTCTAGGCCATCAAGTCCGCCGGGCTTGGGCGAGCGATCGCCTCTTTCGACCGCATCGATGAAGGCATTGATCTCGTTGGCGTAGGCTTGCGCGTAGCGCTCGAGGAAGAAATATTGAACAGGATCGCCGCTCACGCCGTCTGCATTGGAAAGTTCGACGCTTGTTGCATGGATATTCTTCGCCGCAAGCATACCGGCGGCTCCATGCACTTCGATGCGCTGGTCATAGCCATAAGTTGCCCGGCGGGAATTGGTGATGACGGCAATGCGCCCCGAAGCCGTCTGCATCTGGACGGCGGCGGTATCCACATCGCCCTCGGCGCCGATTGCCTTGTCGACGAGAGACGACCCAAGCGCGTTCACGACGACGAATTCCTCCCCCATGAGAAAGCGAGCCATATCGAAGTCATGGATCATCATGTCCCGGAACAGGCCGCCGGAGGATTTGACGTAGTCGGCCGGCGGCGGCGCGGGATCTCGGCTGGTGATCGTCACGATCTCGATTTCGCCGATATCGCCGCGGCGCAGGCGCGCTTCCACGCTGGCAAAGTTCGGGTCAAACCGGCGATTGAAACCGATCATGAAGGTCGATTTGTTCTTCTCGACGACGTCGAGGCAGGCATTGATGCGCTCGACCGACAGGGAAACCGGCTTTTCGCAGAGTATTGCCTTGCCGGCCCTCGCCGCCGCCTCGATGAGATCGGCGTGGCTGGGGGTTGGTGTCGCGATGAGGATCGCATCGACGTTTGGGGTCTTGATGACATCTTCCGCATCGGCAACCGCGGCGCCCGTCTGCGCGGCCAGTGCCTCAGCTGATGCTCTGAAGGCATCCGCCACGTAGACGAGCTTGGCCTTGGGGTTCGCCGCAATGGTCGCGGCGTGCACCTTGCCTATCCGGCCAGCGCCGATCACTCCAAACCTGATCATTGATATTTCTCCGTGATATGTAGGTGTTGACTATCGAAATCTTCAAACAGTGAAGGCGTCGCGGAAGCGGGCAAGCGCCGTCTCATCATCGCCGGAGGCCCAGGCTTCCATGCCGATGGTACCGCGATAACCCATTTCCTTGAGCGCACGGGCGATTGCCTTGTAGTTGATTTCTCCGGTGCCCGGTTCCATGCGGCCGGGAACATCCGCCACCTGGATTTCACCGATATGGGGCAGCGCGCGCCGGCATAGCTCGATCAGGTTTCCTTCGCCGATCTGGGCGTGATAGAGGTCGAGATTGAGCTTCAGAGATGGTCGGTTTACCGACGAGACGAGAGCAAGCGTATCTTCCGCCTTGGCAAACGGCGTCTTGGGGTGATCGACGGCTTCATTGAGGTTTTCGAGCACAAAGGTGACGCCCTCTTTCTCTCCAAGGTCGGCGATGCGGTTGAGCGTGTCGCGCGCCTTGAGCCACATGGCGCCCGTTACCTTTTCGGCCTTGACCACCGGCAGCCCCTGGCCATCGAGACCGGTCCCGTGCAGGTTGAGGCGCGGGTAACCGAGCTCTCTGGCGATCGGGATCGATTGCTTCGCAGTTCTTAGCAATTCGTCGGCGCCCTCATCATCCGCGAGCGTGCCGGTCACATAGCCCGTCATTGAAGAGAAGACCGCCCCGGATTTTGCTAGGGTGGCGATGTCATGTTTCGTCCAGTCCCAGATCTCGGCATGAAAGCCAAGTTCGGTGATGCGCTTTAGCCTGTCGAGCACAGGAAGCGACTTGAAGACCATCTCAGCGCAGACCGCGAGCGTGAAGGGGGATGAGGCATTCGACGAGCCGTCGTTCATGACCGTATTCCATGTTTGATAGTTGAGTGAAAGGGGGCGACGGCCTTTGGAAGGCAACCGGCGCCGCCTCAGTAGTAAGCCGGCTAGATCGTTCCGCCGAGCTCTTCGGACAATTGCTGCAGTTCCTTGCCACCAGCCATGAGGTTCTGAAGCTCATCCATCGCGATATCCGCTTTGGCAAAAGTGCCAAGCGTCTGGCCGCGATTGAGGATGGTGAAGCGGTCCGCCACCGCATAAGCATGACGGACATTGTGGGTGATAAAAATGACGCCCAAACCGTTCTGTCGGACCTGATGGATGTATTTCAGCACCATCGAGGTTTGCGCCACGCCGAGCGCCGAAGTCGGCTCATCGAGAATGAGAATCTTGGCGCCGAAGTAGACCGCACGCGCAATCGCAACGCATTGGCGTTCGCCCCCGGACAGAGTGCCGACCGCCTGATTGGGATCGCGGATATCGATGCCGATCTTACGCATCTCTTCACGTGTGACATCGTTGCAGTGCGTGAGGTCGAGGTGACGGAAGGGGAAGAAGCCCTTGCGGGGCTCTCGTCCCATGAAGAAATTGCGGGTGATCGACATCAGCGGGATCATGGCAAGGTCCTGATAGACGGTCGCGATCCCTGCATCGAGCGCGTCGCGCGGGCTGCGGAAATTGACCGCCTTGCCTTCGACCAGGAACGCACCTCCGCTTGGACGGACGACACCGGAGAGCGTCTTGATCAAGGTGGATTTGCCCGCACCATTGTCTCCAAGGAGGCAAAGCACCTCTCCGGCCGACACCTGCATCGACACGCCGTTGAGTGCAATCACGGAACCGTAGTGCTTGGTGATGTCGGTCACTTCGATGATCGGGGTTCGATTATTGACGTCTGGCATGATCAGCGCTCCCCGGTAACCTTGCGGCGGATGAAATTGTTGAAGAGAACAGCCAGCAACAGCATCGAGCCGAGAAAGACCTGAAACCAGTCGGAGTCGAATTTGGTATAGGTCAGGCCGATGGAAACCGAGCCGAAGATGATCGCTCCGAAGAAGGCGCCGATCGCCGACCCATAGCCGCCTGTGAGCAGGCATCCTCCAATGACGGCGGCGATGATCGCCTCGAACTCTTTCTGAAAACCGCGTCTCGCATCAGTCGACCCCGCGTCAAGCACGGTGATGATGGCGACCAGCGCTGCGGCACACGCCGTCAAGGCGAACAGGCCAGTCTTCACCCTATGGACAGGCACACCCGAGTTTCTTGCTGCATTCGGATCGCCACCGGCTGCGAATATCCAGTTGCCCATGCGGGTGCGCAGCAGGACCCAGGTTGCAGCCAGGGCAAGTGCTACGAACCACAGGACCGACACGGGAATGCCCGTGACCTTCGGCAGGCCATTGGGGAACTTGTCGATCAAGTCGTGATCTGCAAGCCAGACGAATAGGCTCTTCAGAGCATCACCGGAAAAGAGCCCGAGCAGCGGACTGTCCTTCACATGGTCACCGATGCCGCGAAGCTGCGTCGAGCCGCCTGTCGCCCACTTCAGGCCGACGAGCGTCAGGCCGCGAAGAATGAAGAGGAATGCCAGGGTCACAATGAAGGACGGAAGACGGGTATGAATGACGATCTGCCCATTGATCGCACCCATGAACGCGGCAAAGAGCATCGTCATGACGATGGCAACCGAAAGCGGCTGACCGAAGTTCGTGAGGATGACGCCGAAGATCAGTCCGGCAAAAGCCACCATTGAGCCGATCGAGAGATCGAACTCTCCTCCGATCATCAGAAGTGCCGCTGCAATGGCCAGAATCCCCAATTGCGATGCGGGCGCCATGATCGTCATCAGGCCCGAAAGCGAAAACATCGTCGAATCTGCGGTGAGAAAGAAAAAGACGATGACGAGAACGAGGCCTGCCACGGCACCAAGCTCGGGCCGCCGCATCATATGCGTCAGAAAACTCACTTGTTTCACGCGCTCATCGGGTTTCGGCGCGGCCGCCCTTGTCTGCTCAAGCGAAGCCATAACTCCTCCAACGGTACCGTAATTTAGCGTAGCGGCGGCGCTGCTCGACAGCGCGCTCTGTCAACCAAACCCCCTCCCCCTCAGGGGGAGGAGATTCTGGGAGAATGCCTTTCGGCAATTCCGGTTAGCGGATGCCCTTGGCGGAAAGATCCACAACCTGGGCAGCCTTTTCCTTGGTGATAAGGTTCGGGCCGGATGGAACATTACCCCCTGGGATAAGCCCGTATTTGGCATAGTTGGCCAAGAATACGACCGGCAGATAGCCCTGCAGGAACTGCTGCTGATCGATCGCGAATGCAGCCTTGCCGTCGGCCACGGCCTTCAGGAAATCGGCTGAAAGGTCGAATGTCGCCACTTTGGTCTTGCCGGTCATTCCGACATCCTCGACGGCCGCGAGCGACGGTTCGCCGGCCGTGCTCGCACCGAGCGCCATGACGGTATCGACAGCCGTATTGGAACTCAGCGCCGCCTTGAGCTTCGCGCGGACATCGGCCGGATCGTTGCTGACGGGCAGAACCGTGACCTTACCGCCGAAACCATCGGCAAAGCCCTTGCAGCGCAGGTCGAGCGAAACATTGCCGACCTCCTGGTTCACGCAGAGGCCTTCTTTGCCACCCCACTCATGAAGCTTCGCGCCAGCGGCCTTGCCGGCGGTATACTCGTCCTGGCCGACATGCAGAAGTGCTCCCAGCTCCTTGGAAACGTCGGAACCGGAATTGATGGAAATCACCGGAATGCCAGCGGCAACAGCCTTCTTGATGGATGGACCGAGCGCAGAAGCGTCCGGAATGGAGACGATAAGTCCGTCGGGCTTCTGATTGACGGCTGCATCGATAAGCTGCCCCATCGATACCATGTCGAAGGTTTCCGGAGCACGATAATCGACGCTTACATCCATGTCCTTCGCCGCGGCGGTGACGCCATTCTTGACGACGGACCAGAACGGATCATTGGCCTGGCCATGGGTGACGGCAACGATGTGAATGTCTGCGGCGTTGGCGATTGCCGAAGAGCAGAGGAGCGCGCCCACCATGGCTGCGCTCGCAAAAAGTGATTTCAAACCGAATTTCATTTTACCCTCCCAAAAACAGTCCGCCCTATGCGAACCTCCCATTGCTACCGGTAGCAGTCTCCTTTGCACCCGGTAGCAAGTTCTGCGAAGCTACTTTATTATCGACAAAAATCAAGCATCCATTCCATTTTTATTTTTTTGTGGAATATTCATTCCAATTGAGAGGAGACGGGCATGCGCAAACGGGCGACGGCGAAAGAGGTGGCGGAAGCCGCCGGTGTGTCGAAATGGACCGTCATCCGTGCGTTCACGCCCGGTGCATCCATTACGGACACCAGCCGGCAAAAGGTTCTTCAGGCGGCCGAGGCCCTGAATTATTCGCCCAACCTGCTTGCCCGCAGCCTTGCGACGAACACCACACATCAGGTCGCCGTCTTCGTCGACGACTTCGCCAACCCGCACAAGCTCCCGGTTCTGGAGAGGTTGACCGAGCGCCTGCAGGCGGAGGGTCTATTGACCGTATTGATCAACATTAACCGCCATTTCGATCATGTTCACGCATTGATCAATGCCGACCAACGACAATTCGACGCGGTGATCTTGTTCGGCACGGCCTTTCGCGAGGAAACACTGGGCGATCGACGGCTTGGCGCAGGTTTCCCGCCGATGTTCGTTCTTGCGAGGGACAGCCAAATCCCCGGCGTTCCCGCGATCGCTTGCAACGCCGAACTCGCTCTAAGCGAAATCGTCGACTACCTGTTCGACAAGGGATATCGCCGCCCCGGCTTTATGACGGGAGCACGAACCCTGTCGACGGCGCTGGGCAGGCGGCATCACTACGCAAATTTCTGGCGACGGAAAGGCATCGAAAGCGTCGCAGAGTTGGCTGCGGAAAGATATAGCGCACAGGCGGGCGCCGAAGCGGCACGCACTTATTTGAGCACCACTTCGCCCACATCGCGCATCGACGTACTGATGTGTGAAAATGACATCTTGGCCCTGGGAGCGATGGATGTAGCCCGGAGCGAATTCGGGCTTGGCGTTCCACAGAACTTGGCAGTCGTCGGCTTCGACAATATCGAACTCGGCGGGGCTCCCGCCTACGAACTGACCAGCTACGAACAGCCCACTGACGAGATGATCAACGCCATGGTCGAAATGATAACAGGCAAACGCGACGCCGAGATGGTTGTCATGCAGGGCCGACTTGTGCCGAGGTCCTCGGCATGAAGTATCCTTGCGTCGCGCTAGTCGAGCCGCGTTGAAAGGGTCGCTTTGAAAGGGATCGAACCAACGACCCAGCAGTTCCGCTACCTTTATCTATCGGAAGTTCATCCAAGCATACGAGCGTGTGATTTATGACAACCAGATTGGTCTTGCTGCCGAGATCCCGGTCGACAGAACCAGGGTAATGCATAGGCCAAGGCGATCGTCGTAGATGTCTTCAGGCCGATTGCTGAGGCATGAATGGCCGGCGCTGAACAGCGGGAAAAGGTATGATGACTCTTGATAATAGTTGATAAAGAGCCTATCTTGCCTACCAACATCAGATGGAGGACCGTATGATCAGTGCCGAACTGGGAAAACAGCTCGAAAGCTATATCCAGCAACTCGTCGATACTGGTCGCTATGGCTCGAAAAGCGAAGTCCTGCGTGAAGGTGTGCGACTGATCCAGGACCGCGAGACCCGGCTCGCCGCGCTGGACGCCTCCATCATGCGCGGCATTGCCGATGCGGACGCTGGTCGGACGAAGCCGGCGAGCGATGTCTTCGACCGTCTCGACGCCAAATACCGTGCGATGGCTGACAAGGCCGAAAAATCGGCATGATCCTTGAGTTCTCAAGCGAGGCAGAAAACGACCTTGAGCAGATCGCCGATTATATCGCTGAGCACAATCCGTTGCGCGCCCTGTCATTTATCCGGGAGCTGCGGAGCAAATGTGTGGATCTAGTTGATAGTCCGAACGGCTTCGCCCTCATCCCTCGCTACGAGCACCATGGTATTCGTCGTCGTGTTCATGGCAACTACCTGATCTTCTACCGCGTCGAAACTGCGAAGGTAGTCATTATCCATATCTTGCATAGCGCCACCGACTATGGCGCCATCCTGTTCGGCGAATGATTTGAATGTGCCGATCTTAGGGCTACCTCGCACAGTGATGGCAAGCTGAGCGGCTACTCTGCCATCCCACAATCGTTTTTGCAGTTGAACGAACTCGAACCAACGACCTGGGAATTTGTGACACCAGATATCTCATTATCAAGCTGCTATGTTAGCGAGGTATCTATTCGGCTGCTCTTACGCTTTCCGATGTTCTCGAACGGGCGGCGTCCCGTCCGTTTCTCTCTGATGAGGCATTTGCTTTTCATTCGAACCACCGCTGCTTCGCCACATTCACCAGCATTTTGTCGGTGCGCCTGGCACCTATCAAAGAGACTGAAATCCTTCTGCCAGAACCGGGAATCGGAAACACCAGTTGCGGGCAGCCGCTAAGGCCTGAGAGGCACAGAAGTTTGATGCAGGCGGAACGAAATGCAGCGAAGCTTTCCGGCGTGGCATCGCGCGTTGGCGGGCTCATTGCCAATGTCGGAAGAGCCACGACCGCTTTTTCGCAAAGCAATCGGTCGATCTCTTCGGAAAAGAGTTTGGCGATCCCGCGTGCTTCACGCACCTCCCCGTCGTCCAGGCGAGACCCCGATAGAAGACGCGCGGCAATATCGGGCGCAATGGCCTCAGGGCTCCGCTCGAAGAGCGTTTTGTTGCTTTCCCAGGCCTCACTTTGGAGGATGGTGGTGAATGCCAGAGAAAGATCCGCGAGGCTGAAGGAGGAGATCGTATCTATCCTGCGGACAGACATGGCCGCCGACCGAAGGCTGACGATCATCTCGTCGGCGACCGCATCGTCGAGGGTTTCGAAGATATCCTCGACGATGAGAATAGATAAGGGGTGCTCGTTTGTCGCGGGCATGCCGAGGGTACTCATCACCTCTGCGATTGGTTCGAGGCTTCTCGTCATGAACCCCGGTACATCGAAGCTTGGCGCCAGTGGACGCAGCCTGCGGGTGTCAAGGCTTCCATGTGTCGGCCGCCAGCCGACGAGGCCGTTGACGGCGGCGGGCAGCCGGATGGAGCCGGACGTGTCTGTTCCAAGCCCGATATCCGCGAGGCCGGCCGCGACCGCGACGGCCGAGCCCGACGAGGATCCGCCGGGAATGAGGTCGGGATTGCCGGGATTGATCGGCATGCCGAAGTGGATGTTACCGCCGACAAGCGAATAGGCGAGCTCATCCGTATTGGTTTTGCCGACGAAACAAGCGCCGGCATCTAGCAGCGTCCGGACCAAAGGCGCCGTTGACGTCTTGATACCTGAGGCAGCGAGTATCGTGGCATTGCCGGCAGCTGTGGGATAACCGGCAACGTCGAAAAGATCCTTTACTGCCAGGCGAAAGCCAGAGAGCGGGCCGGTGGCCGCATGCCCGACATTGACAGTCGGATAGGGCATGAATGCATTCCACCGATCTTGCACTTGCCCGCTCCCTAGATCTTCAGCTGGTACGATGGCTGCGCCGAGGCGAACGACGAGGCGATACGCACGGCAATGACCTTCTTTCATCGCTTGAATGGCCTTGTCAGCGTAGATGGTATCGGCCTGACGACCGCGATGATCTGTGAAACCGGGGCGACGACGAGCAGCGCAGCCACCCTGCAGTACCGTCTTGCCGACCAAGGTGACGGCCCGTGACCGACGCGGGCGGCCGATGGAGCAACGTTGATCCGTTTTTCCCGAACTCTATCCGAATCGCGCAGGCAATTTCGCTCGCGCTTTAGTTAAAGCACCCTTTGTTAACATCTCGCCACGCCTTTATCGCTCCTGTCTATCGAGCACTGTCTCGGTGTGCCGACGAGCTTCGGCGCCGCTGCCGAACTCATCACGTCACGAATGAATTGTGGCGCTTTCCCTCGATGCCCATCCATGCACGACGTCTTGATGCTGTCCTCGAGGGGGAAGCCGGACAGGTTTGCTTCCAACGACTGAGGTAAATGCATGATCTTGAGCAGTTTTCTGGTTATTGACACGCGAGCGATCGGTGTAAAGGGATGGTCGATCTCGCAGGCTGGAGCGCTGAAATGAGCAGCATCGGCATCAGCGCGTTATTAAAGATCGTCTTCAGACCGAAGGTGAACCGGAAAACACGCCATACGCTGGCGTCGCGGGCATTGCGGCTTGCGGCACTGCGCATCGCGCTCGTCTGCGCCTGTGCGGGCGGCGTGTCCTATTTCATCAATCATGCAGCACTTGAGCAGTCGGTGCGCAAGCAGCTCTCGCTTTCCACCGAACAGGCCTTGCAGCGCGAGTCTCTGCCATTCCGCGAGGTGAAGGATCTCGAAAAGAATTTCCTGGCCGAGTTCGACCGGATCTACGCGGCAGCGGAAGCCCGGCAATCATTGGCACTCGATTTCGACCATATTTTCTATCGCCATGAGGACGGATCCTATACCCAGCGCCCGGGATTGTTCGAAGGCGAGCCGTTGCCTGATGGGCGCAGGTTTCCCGGCATGTCGGCGACTTACGCGCCTGACGTGACGCCGGATGAGGACGTCAAGACACGGTTTGCGCTGTCGTATCTGCTCTCTTACCAATTCGGTTCTGCCACCAAAGGCCGCCTCTTCAATTTCTACGGCGTGGTGCCGGAAAAAGGTTTCCCGATCTATCAGGCTGCCGACATCGCCAAGGTATTCCAATATGAAGGCCCGGATGCACTGAAGCTCGAGACCTTCGAATTTTACTCCCGCGGGTTCGGCGGGCCGCAAAACGATACTTTCTTCACGCGCATCTATTGGGATCCCTCCAACAATGCGTGGATGACGACGATCGCGACGCCCGACGCGCCTGACGCTTCGGGCAAACATCGCATCATGGCCTGTGTCGACGTACTGCTTGACGATCTGATGAAACGAACCGCCAGCCCGACACTGCCGGGCGCCCGGGCGACGATCTTTGCCGCCGATACTCAGGGCACGTTGATCTTCGACGGCAAATACGCCGATAAGATCACTGCCAGCGCCGGGGAAGCCTCGATTTCCTCTCTTGAAATCGCCGACTACCAGCCTTTGCTGAAGGCAAGCCAGTCGATCGAAGCAGGTTCGGTGTCGCTCATCGACAGCGCTGGTGAAATTGCCGCCGTCGGCCGGATCCCGGATACGCCCTGGGTGCTCGCCGTCCACTATCCGAAATCTCTGATGCGATCCGCCATCCTCACCAATCTCGGGATCGTCATCGCGGTCGGGCTGCTGACCCTGTTCGTCGAACTTTTCATCCTCCGTTCGATCCTGCAGAAGCAGGTCGCCGAACCGCTGGTGCGATTGATCCACGCCACGCAGCTGGTCGGCCGTTCCGGCGTTACCGTTGCCAATGACGCCCTGCCCACGCACTCCGACGACGAGATCGGCGAGCTTGCCCGCGATTTTGCCTCGATGGCCGCCCGCGTTCACGCCGCCCATGAAGCGCTTGAGGGGAAGATACGGGATCGAACGTCCGAGCTGGAGCGGCTCAATCAGAGGCTCCTGACGATCAGCCAGACGGACGAGATGACGGGCGTGGCCAACCGGCGTCGCTTCGACGAGGTTCTCGCAAGCGAGCTCGCCGGGCTTGGGCAGGGTCAGGACCTGCTGATGCTTGCCATGGTGGATGCCGATTGGTTCAAGGGCTACAACGACCGATACGGCCATCCGGCGGGAGACGCCTGCCTGAAGGAAATCGCCGGGGTGCTGGAACGCAATACGCGCAGCAAACAGGACCTCGTTGCCCGTTATGGCGGAGAGGAATTCGCTATCATCGCGCGGATTGCCTCAGCCGGCAACGCGCCCGTCATCGGACAGGCCCTCTGTTCGGCAATGGCGGCCGTCAAGCTGGCGCATGAGGGGTCGCCCTTCGGGCAGGTAACGATCAGCGTCGGCATTGCGCTGGCGACACCGGATCAAAATATCTCCCCGGAGGCGCTGTTGCTCGAAGCCGATCGCGCGCTTTATCGCGCCAAGCAGCGTGGCCGGAATCAAGCCGTCATTGCCGAGCCTTCTGCGGACATGCAGATCCAACAGATAAGCACCTGAAAGCTGGCGCCAGCACGTCAACCAGTTGGGCCTATCCAATGTCGCCGCCGGTCATTCTGGAATTGGGTTAGCACGCATCACGCTGAGATTCCGTCTTCCGACGTCTGACTGCAGTTGATGGGAATCGAACTTCAAATCCGGCTGTTTGACACTTCGATGCCGGTTAGCCCCAAAGGCATGAAAGGGGTGCCGCTAAGAAACCGTCGCCGAATGGGAGAACTGTTTCACCGTCATAGAGCACAAGGCCTAAACGGAAATCGCTGCCTGCAGCCTGCGCCACCTTTCGCAGACCTCTGAAATCCGCTGCAGAGACTGTTGCGGATGCTTTGACTTCCAAAGCCACAAGCGAACCCGCTTCATTTTCGATAATGAGACCTGTGACCTGCCACTGAATTTTCATCCGGCGGCGATTAGAGCTTCGGCGGTTTTGAATACGCCAAGTGGCGCGGTGTGAGCAACCGGCGGAAACGCATTCGCGCGTCACGTCATCAACGACATTGAGGACCCGGAATCGTCTGCCACAGGCGAACTGGTCATGGACGAAATCCAGCGACCAGCGGGCATTGGCTTTCGCCTCGACCAGAATCGGTGCACGCGTGCCGACAGCACGCCGCCGGGCCTTTCGCTTGCGAACGGAAAGCCCTTCCTCGCGGTAAAGACGCCTAACGGTGATTGCATGCAATCACCTACCGGCCAGGGGGTAGATGCGATTGACGCCGGACGGCTCTCCATCCCGCCGAAGCAGGATGAACAGCCGACGGTAGCCGAAACGCCGCCGCTCATTGGCGAGGTCGCGCGACTTTGCTCGCAACTCGGTCTCCGGTGGTCGGTTCGACTGGTAGCGGCTCGTCTTGCGGTCGGCGGATATGATCTGGCAGGCCCGCCGTTCCGAAAGACTCATGATGGTCTTCAGATGGGTGACGGCTTCACGCTTGGCGGCAGGCCCTACCATTTTTTTGAAAGAAACTCGCGCAGTGCTGCGGCGTCCAACATCTGCTCGGCCAGGAGCTTCTTCAGCCTGGCATTCTCATCTTCAAGCGCCTTCAGCCGCTTCGCCTCAGAGACCTCCATGCCGCCGTATTTGGCTTTCCAATTGTAAAACGTGGCTTCCGAAATCCCGTGCTTGCGGCAGAGATCGGCCGCCTTCGCACCAGCCTCCTGCTCCTTCAGCACCGCAATTATCTGCTCTTCAGTGGCATCAACCAGAGGGCATCAAGTTTGTTATTTTATAAGATTCGCAACATCTTAGTGCCGCACTTGCCTCCACTTGGATCATACGTCATACCTTGTGGCGGGGGCGTACGGCGCTTAGCAGGCGGCCCTATCTTGGCGACTACGGGAGATGGCCGTGACTTTAATTCACGCGGGAGAAACGGTTTCATCGACAATGTCTGGCCCCACACCACCTGTCTCTGGCCCAACTGATTTTGGCCCGCAGCCAGGAGACTTCAACTCCGAGCTTCACGCGCGCCCGTCGATTTATTTTATCGGTCCCGCGATCGTCGAGCACGTTGCATTCATGCCGTTAGATGGAACGATCAAGGAGTTCCACGACAGCCTCAAATCCGAAGGTGAGATTTCGGTCCGGGTCGAACGGCATACCGAGTTCGTGACGGTCACACGCGTCCGACAATTAGCCTCGGAACCAGAGCGTTGGCCCGAACCGGATCTCGCGGAAGACGATTTTGCGCGGCTCGCAGGATTGAGCTCTCCTCGACTTGTTTGCCACGCCAGTATCCTTGTCCTGGGCAACCCTCCTGACCAACTGGAACCGGTTTTGAAAACCTTCGATTTCGGCGATACCGCCGCCTCGTCGATCGGTGGTGGATCGGCGCAGGTCTGCTCGGACTTCCGAGTTCGAGGGGATAACTCAAGCAGGATCATCCTCTTCAACAAGGACCTGAATGCGCATCGCCTGGGGCGTATGGTGCGCCGCATCTTTGAGATCGAAACTTATAGGTCGATGGCGCTGCTTGCGCTGCCGGAGGCGCGACGTCTCGCCCCGCTTCTCGGCGGGTACGATGCGGAACTCGTTCAGCTGACCGACCGCAACTTGAGAACCTCTGCTCATCAGCACAAGCAGTTGCTTGAGGAGATCACCGTCCTATCGTCGCATATCATTTCGGCCACTGCCGAAACCAGAAACAGGTTCGGGGCGACCGCTGCCTACGCCAAAATCGTCGAAGAGAGGATAGCCCTGTTGCGGGAAACCCGTGTCGCCGGCTTCCAACGTTTCGGTACCTTCGTAGAGCGGCGATTCAAGCCTGCGGTTCGCAGTTGCGAAGCAACGTCCTTGAGGCTTGAGTACCTATCAAGAGCGACGATGCACCTGCTCGACCTGCTGCAAACCCGGATTCAGGTCGAGATTGAGTTCCAGAACGCTACACAGATCCAGGCGATGGCAGATCGCGCTGCGACACAAGTCAAGATCCAGCGCGCGGTCGAAGGCTTTTCGATCATCGCGATTAGCTACTATTTGCTGAGCTTGATGAAATTTATATATGAGACTGCTGACCACGCCGGGTACCATTTCGATCCCGTGATCATGCTTGTTGCCGTTCCAGTGGTGGTGGGAGCTGTTGCGATCACGATCCTCCGCGTCAAGCATGCCCTGAAAACAGAAAACGAAAGCTAGGCGCTGACGGAGCCGCGGCTCGCGCGAAGAACAACGCAGGCGTAAACGATTTGGCGTCTTTCGATGAACTGGGGAGAATTCCGCGCTCAGCCGCACGGGCGGAAGCGTAACCTGTGATCTCGTGCCTGGCATGATGTGAGTTTAGGTTGTCCGGTTCTCCTTCGTGCGGTTGAAGGGATCAGAACCAGCGGCGACCCCGAGGTCGGTTCCGATGTCCGGGCCCGCAATTCCCACAAGAAAACGTTTACCATTATTCGGGGCTGGCAGTACGAAAATCCTTAGAAATCTCATACTGTTGTATTCGTTCTCGCTCAGGTGTCCCCGCGCAAAGGGTTGGATCTGGTAAACGTTTTCGCTTGTACTTACAACTGTGGCAGCATAGGCATGCTCGGACCCCCACCCCGATAACGTGGCTAACATGATCTCAACCCTCTTTTCAGATGTTGATCGAACCCTTTTAACCGCTGACTACGATCTTCCCGAGCCGGTCGTGCGTGGTTTTTTTAAGGCCCGCAGACGCGGTATCCAGGCCATTCTCGCGACGGCGCGTTCGCCGAATGGCGTTGCGCCGATTTGCCGTGCGCTCGGTATCGACTATGCTATCTGTTTCAACGGCGGATGGATCGGAAGACCATTGGAACAGGCGGCGATCTCGGAGGCTAAGATCGCACGGCGGATTGCATTATCAGTGATGGCGGAGACCCGTCGTCTTGGAATAGCAAGCATGTGGTATCGCGATGATGCCATCTATACGCTGGACAACTCGCCTCTCGTTCGGCGGGAGGCCGCAATCACCGGCGAGAGCGTTTGTGAGGTGGCTGACCTCAATGACCTTCCCGGTCAGCCTTTCAAGATCATGTGTGCGCGTCCCTTGCCCGAAGGGGGAGGCTTCGATGCCCTTCGGGCGCGCTTTTTGCCGCTATGCGAGATGACAGGCTCGAATTGGAGGCTTCTCGAAATTACTCCGACAGGCGTCTCGAAGGGCACAGCCGCACGGCAGCTTGCCGACCGCCTGAAACTCGATCCGAAACTCTGCGCTGCCGCGGGCGACGCCGAAAACGACCTCAGTCTGCTACGATGGGCCGGTACGCCGGTTACCGTGGCGAACGCGATTATCGAGATCAGGGATTTTGCTCATTTTATTGGCCCGCATGCAGACGAAGGTGGAATGGCGGTCGCGCTCGATTGGTTGATGGCGAGAACACAATAGACCTTGATCCATTTTCCGGACCGACGCTTTAGCCCCGCCACCGGTCTTCCGGATGATGCGAACATTTTGAAGTGCCGATCGCGGCTTGAAATTCCGAAATTCAGGCAGCTGCCATGATGACCCTCCCCGTCATTTGCTTTGCGAAAGGATAAATATGTCAACGTCACTCAGCGAGAAATTTCGTCCAAAACTGCACCTGACGGCGAAGTACGGGTGGATCAACGATCCGAACGGGTTGATTTGCGTCGATGGCGTGTACCACGCTTTCTACCAGCACGATCCGAACAGCATCCGTCACGGGCCGATGCATTGGGGCCATGCCAGTTCGCGTGACTTGGTAAACTGGATCCAACACGAGGTCGCGCTGTTTCCTGATGAGAACGGCACATGTTTCTCCGGCTGCGCGGTCGAAACAGAAGAGGGCCAGATCAAGCTGATCTACACGTCGCATCGCTTTGATGAAGCTGGTAGGGATTTTCAGCAGCAATCTCTCGTTCATGCCGACCGCTCGCTTTCGAAATTTGAGAAGGAGCCAAGTAACCCGGTCATCAAGAATTCAGGCCTCGGATGCTTCCGCGACCCGAAAGTATTCTGGCATGGAGAAAGCGGCCGTTGGATCATGGCACTCGCGCATGGTGAAACGGTCGGACAGTCGATCGGCTTCCATTCGTCAGTAGACTTAAACAACTGGACCTTCGAGAGCGAATTCGGTAACGAAGACGGCCGTCACGGCAGTGGCCCGTGGGAATGCCCCGATCTCCTGCCGATGGTCGCGCCCGATGGCAGCAAGCATTGGATCTTGGTCGCCGGTATCGGTGATGAGGCCTATGCTCCGGGGTCCGGCACGATGTATTTCATCGGCCAGTTCGACGGCAAAACCTTCACGAATTCGAACCCACGAGAGACGGAGTTGTGGCTCGACTACGGCCGCGACTATTACGCGGCTCAGAGCTTTTTCGGAGCCCATAAGGATGCGCCGCTTTCGCTCGCCTGGTCGAACAACTGGAAATATTCCCAACAGACGCCGATGGAGGAATTCAGTGGGCTGATGTCGCTGCCCCGCCACCTCCGCCTGGTGGAAACACCGGACGGCCTGCGTCTTGGGTCCTTCGTGCCGGACGCCGTCTCGGGTGCGTTCCCGACGATCGACCTGTCTTCCGGGCAAGCGCAGCCGGCTTCCGGAACCTATCATCTCGAAAAGACGGTTTCGCTTGCGCCAGGCTCACAGGTGGCCCTGAGCCTGTTCAGTGCCGACCGTCCGCAGTTCACATTCCTTCGCGACGAGAATGGGCGCACACGCATCCGCCAGGTTCGCGACGCCTACGGCGACATGAACGAGTTCGCGCATGATTATGATATCGAGGCCGGTGATCTCGGGACGTTTACGCTCGAGGTGTTCGTCGATAACGGGCTCGTCGAGCTTAACCTCGACAAGATCATCTGGACGACAAACGTCTACTATCCCGACACGCCGGGCGGCGCGGTTGCTCTTACCGGGATTTGACACCGACTAGGAGGCGTCCGTGTCTTCCCTTTCACGTATATAACAGGCCGGTCTGGCTGGCCTTTGACTAAAATCGCAAGAATTTCGGCTTCGTCGGCGTGATTTCAGAAGCGAACCTGAATATCGAGAACGCGTCCCGCCGTCCAGGCCGCTCCGTTTTGATGCGGAAAGTCGACGGTGCTGAACATGATCACGGATTGGGAACCGTACCTTCCGGCCGGATCTGAACGCCTTCGACACGATGGAATATGCCGCGGGCGACAGGCTGCACCTCAGGCTCCGGGTTGTCGAGGTTGCTTCTCTTCTCTGGACGTTGGTTGAACCGCCAGCGGCGATCATCATCGGCCGCGTATTGCATCAGATACGCCCCGCGCGGCGTCTATCACCAAAACGCTCAGTCCCTTGAGCGAGGACGCATCAAAGCGGCTCTTCGGTCCTGTCAGCGACAGTGCCGCGACCGGCAGGCCATCCTTGTCCATGATCGGGGCGGCGACGCAGCGCATACCCGCGACCTGTTCTTCGTCGTCGAGTGCCCAGCCGCGCGCCCTGATCTCGTTCAGTTGCATGCGCAGAAACGGCAAGGATACGATCGTTCGATCGGTGAGCCTTGCAAGAACCGTCTTCTCGAACATCGCATCGACTTCATCATCCCGCAAATGCGCAAGAACAGCTTTGCCGGCAGCCGAGCAATAGATCGGGATCTGCGATCCGAGCCGGAAGAAAGCGCGCAGCGGATTGTGGCTTTCGACCTGCGCAATGACGATCATCCGATCTCCCTGCCGGATTGAAAGGTTCGCGGTTTCACCGGATGCCGCGCCGATCGTGGCGAGATAGGCGCGCGCCATCTCCGCAAGGCCGGTACAGCGCAGATAGGCGTTGCCCACCTGGAACGCGCGAACGCCGATCTCCCATTTCTGGCTCACCGGGTCCATCGATAAAAATCCCCGCGCCTCCAGGATGAGGAGAAACCGATGAGCGGTCGAAGCCGGAACCTTCATTTTCGTCGTCAAGTCGCGCAGCGAGATAGGGCCAAAGCTTGAGACAGCTTCCATGACGTCGATCGCATGGTCGGCCATGGTCCGACCGGTCATGCTCAGATCAACCTGCTTGCTGCGCGGGCGCCCTCGCGGATTTTTCATGATGGTCCCATCATTTTTAACAGTTTTGCAGAAGAACCATTTCGGTTTAAGAAAGTATCATTGGTGGGATAATATATACGTTTGATTTCATATGTTTGCGCTTTATTTTTTAGCTTCGGATAAGAAAAAATATAAAATAGCCTTGGCTGATCGATCACGTATTGTCACGCACTCCAGAGGAGGATTATACGTGACCGACCAAAATCCGATCTTCATTCCCGGGCCTACAAACATTCCCGACCGCATCCGCAATGCGATGAACCGGCAGACGGTAGACCATCGCTCTCCGAAGTTCAGCGAATTGTTCGGGAGCGTCCTTCAGGATCTCAAGACGATCTTCAAGACCAGCAAGGGCACCGTGTTCGCCTTTCCCTCCACCGGCACCGGCGGCTGGGAGGCAGCGATCGAGAACACTCTGGCACCGGGCGACAAGGTCCTGGCAGCGCGCCACGGCGTGTTTTCCCACCGATGGATCGACATGTGCCAGCGGCACGGCCTCGATGTGGAGGTAATCGAATCCGAATGGGGCAATCCGGCACCGGCAGAAACATTTGCAGAGCGGCTTGCGGCCGACAAGGCGGGCGCAATCAAGGCCGTTCTGGTCACGCATAACGAAACCGCAACGGGCGTGCGCAGCGACATTGCCGCGGTCAGACAGGCACTCGATCGGGCGGGGCACGGGGCGCTCCTGCTTGCGGACGGCGTGTCCTCGATCGCATCGATGAATTTTGAAATGGATGCCTGGGGCGTGGATGTTGCCGTGTCGGGCTCGCAGAAAGGCTTCATGCTTCCGGCAGGCCTCGCGCTGGTGGCCGCCAGCGAAAAGGCGCTTGAACTCTCGCGCGTGTCGAAGACGGCCCGCTGCTTCTTCGATTTTCAGGAAATGCTGAAAGCCAACAAGGCAGGGGGCTACCCCTATACACCTGCTCTTCAACATTTCTATGGCCTCCGGGAGAGCCTCGATATGTTGAGCGAGGAAGGCCTCGATCGAGTTTTTGCACGCCATCGACGGGCGGCGGACGCAGTGCGGGCGGCCGTTTCCGGCTGGGGCCTGGAGCTTTGCTCGAAGTCTGCGCCGCATCACTCTGACACGATCAGCGCCGTCTACGTGCCGGCGGGCTTCGACAGCAATGTTCTGACCGATCTAGTGCTCAAGAAGTATAACGTTTCCTTCGGGATCGGCCTCGGTCAGATGAACGGCAAGGCGTTCCGCATCGGCCACCTCGGCTCGATTACCGATACGATGATCCTCGGCGGCTTGGCGACGATCGAAATGGCAATGAACGAGCTTGGTTATCCCGTCGCACTCGGATCCGGAACGACGGCAGCCCAGCAGCTCTTCGCTCAGCGCTCGTAGCGGCACGAAAAACTCCACCGAAGCGGAGTTTTTTGAAAATCAGGGGATTGAGATCAGCGGCCCTGCACAGCGCCGCGGATTTCTTCCCGCAGCAGGCCGACATCTGCCAGCGCATGGTCGTCAAGGGCACTCAGTTCGCGGATAGCCCGGCGCTTGGCGGCATAATTCTTCACGCGTTCGCGAATATTCATGTTCATCATCTCCGTTTGGTGTTGATGAAGATATAGGCATTTTTCCGCCTAATTTGAATGCATTGCTGTGCATTAGAGGCATGCGTTTGGCGCAGGCCACGCTTGATTGAAGGCAATTTCTTCGGCGCAGTAGGCTTAACTCATCGGCATAGCGATGATTATCAGACAATCCCGGCGCGGGATTGAGCGGCAGCAATCACCAACAGCAGCTAGGTCGTCGTGGATGACAGCTTGGCAAGTGGAGGTGGTACCTGTCCCCCATAGGCCCAGTTCAGCAGTTCGACTGTGTGAACGAGCGGAATATCGGTTCCGCTTCGCAATTGGGTCATGCAGCCGATATTACCCGTGGCGATGACGTCGGGGCCTGTCGCCTCGATGTTCTTGACCTTTCGCGCCTTCAGCGAGGCGGATATGTCCGGCTGAAAAATATTGTACGTTCCGGCCGAGCCGCAGCACAAATGTCCCTCCGCCGGTTCACGGACCTCAAATCCAGCTTGCTTCAGCAGGATTTTCGGCGCCGCGACGATCTTTTGGCCGTGCTGCATGGAGCACGCGGAATGATAGGCGACGGTGAGGTTCTTCGGATCGGCCTTCGGAAGATCCAGGCTCGCCAGAAACTCTGTAATATCCTTGGCGAGCGCGGATATCCGTGCTGCCTTGCCTGCGTAAGCGGGGTCGTGGCGCAGCATGTGGCCGTAATCCTTGATGGTCGTGCCACATCCGGACGCCGTCACGATGATGGCGTCGAGACCCCTCGCTTCGATCTCATTCGTCCATGTTTCGATGTTCCTGCGGGCCGCGTCGAGGGCTGCTTCTTCCCTACCCATGTGATGGACAAGTGCTCCGCAGCAGCCCTCGCCTTTCGGCCAGACCAGTTCGATTTCCAGGCGTTGGAGAAGCGAGGCGGTCGCGATATTGATGCCGGGGTCGAGGATCGACTGGGCGCAACCGGAAAGAATAGCGACCCTTGCCTTGGCGCGTGTCGGTATCACCTCGCGCACCGGCGGTTGGTAGGCCGAGCGGCTCCGCCTGGGAACAGTGGCAAGCCGCAACATTGCGGCGACCGGCTTCAACGGGCCTATTCGGTCGAACAAACCGCTGAGCGGAAGAGCAAACTTGGCCATTGCCAGCGCGACGCGGAATCGGCCGGGATAGGGAAGAACGGAAGCGACAAGGCTACGCAGCAGGCGGCTGAAGATGGGCCGACGGTACGTTTTTTCGATATGTATTCGGGCGTGATCGATAAGATGCATGTAATCGACACCGGAGGGACAGGTGGTCGTGCAGGCAAGGCAGGAAAGGCAGCGGTCAATATGCGTGACGGTTTTCTCGTCAGCTGCGCGGCCGTTTTCAAGCATGTCCTTTATAAGGTAGATGCGTCCGCGCGGACTGTCGAGTTCGTTGCCGAGTGTCACATAGGTTGGACAGGTTGCCGTGCAAAAGCCGCAGTGGACGCATTTGCGGACAATAGCTTCCGACTCGGCGACTGCCGGATCTGATAGTTGCTCGACGCTGAAATTGGTGCGCATCGCTCAGTAGCTCGTCAAAATGTGGGGTTGAAGATAGTCTGCGGGTCGAGCGCGGCCTTGATCCGCTGGGAGAGCGCCAGCAAAGGTAGGCTCGGAGGATCGAAGGAACGACTATCCAAGCGCGATCTCGCCCTCACCAGAACAGCATGCCCGCCGCCCGCCTTGGCGATTTCCGTCCGAACTAGTTGAGCGTCGAGCCCTTCGCTTGTCTCCATCCAGACCAGAGAGCCCTGCCAATCGTAGAAGACGTTTGCTTTTACCTCTCGACGAATGGCGGCGACGAAACGATGAGCCGACATCGCCGGCAGGGAGATTCGCCAGACGAATGACTTGCGGTCGACGGAAAAGGGGATTGCATGACGTATTGTGTTCCACATGGTAATACTGGCTTCATGATCAGCGATAGCGACAGGGCCGAACGGCGCCATCGCAATGCGCATCTTTTCGGCCCGTTCTTTCACAGAAGCGGTCAAACCTTCCATGCGAAGGAGAACGGCGCCCTCCTCCGGCAAATTCCCGATCATGACGCGACCCGCGAGATCGTCCGGGACGAATGCTGCGCCCGATACTGACAGCGGCAGGCGAAGGGCGGCCGCCATTGCCTTTGCTGCGTGTGCATCGTCGTCACAGGAAAGAACGAGGGTCGAGGAGGTCTGCGGTCTCGGGAGCACCTTGAACGTGACCTCGGTAATCAGCCCGAGCTCTCCACGCGATCCGGCAAGCAATTTCGGAAGATCGAGGCCTGTCACATTCTTCATGACGCGCCCTCCGGCGCGTATGATCTCGCCGGCCCCATTGATAAAGCGAAGACCAAGCAGATGATCGCGCGCCGCACCATTGACGAAGCGCGCCGGCCCGGAGCTGTTCGTCGCCATTACCCCGCCGATGGTGGATCTGCCCGCCGTCCCCAGGACGGGACCGAGGTCGATCGGCTCAAATGCCAGAAATTGGCCTTTTTCCGATACAGCCGCCTCGATGTCGGCAAGCGCGGTGCCGGCTCTGGCTGTCATTACCATTTCCGAAGGGTCATAATCGACAATGCCGGTAAGCTCCGTCGTGGCGAGAAGGTCACCATCGGTCGGATCGATCGCCGAACGCGTGTTGGCGCCTATGATCCGGACAGGAGAACGGCTGGCCGAACGCGCGCGGACCAGTTCGCATGCTTCGTCTTCGGACGCGGGAGAAAGGATCATGCGACGTCTCGGCATTCCAAGGGAAAGACCTTCGAAGGATTGAGGATCCAGGCAGGATCGAAGGCCCGGCGGACGGCCATCTGCTGCTTGAGGTCGGCATCGGAGAACTGATGACGCATGAGGTCGCGCTTTTCGAGACCAACGCCGTGCTCACCAGTCAGGCAGCCACCGGCATCGACGCAAAGCTTGAGAATCTCGTTTCCCGCCTCTTCCGCTCGAGCAGCATCTTCGGGGTCATTGATGTTGTAGAGGATCAATGGATGCATATTGCCGTCGCCGGCGTGAAAGACGTTGGCGACGCGAAGCCCGAATCTATCAATGATTTCGGACGTCATTTTAAGCACATGAGAGAGTTGGCCGAGCGGCACCGTGCCATCCATGCAAATGTAATCTGCAATACGCCCGGTCGCACCGAAAGCCGACTTGCGACCCTTCCAGATCAGCGCGGCCTCCGCAGCCGACTGGCTCTCCCTGATGATCCTGACGTCATGGTGACGCGCGATGGCGATGATATCAGCAAGGACGGCGTCCATTTCCGTGTCGGAGCCCTCGACCTCGATGATCAGAAGGGCACCGACATCCATGGGGTAGCCGGCATGCGCAAAGGCTTCGCAGATTTCGATCGCTTGCTTGTCCATGAACTCGATGGCGACCGGAATGATGCCTGCCGCGATGATGCCCGCGACACAGGAGCCCGCCTGTTCGGATGTGTCGAAGCCGAACAGGACAGGACGTGATCCTTCCGGCGAAGCGATCAGGCGAACCGTTGCCTCGGTAACGATGCCAAGCTGGCCTTCCGATCCGCAGATGACCCCGAGAAGGTCATAGCCCGCACCATCCAGCGCCTTTCCACCAATTTCGACGATTGTCCCGTCGAACATTACCATGGTCAGCCCGAGAAGGTTATTCGTGGTTACGCCATATTTGAGGCAATGCGCTCCGCCGGAATTCATGCCGATATTGCCGCCGATGGTGCAGGCAAGCTGCGAGCTCGGGTCGGGCGCATAAAATAGACGGTGGCCTGCGACCGCATTCGAAATATTCAGATTGGTCACGCCGGCCTGGACGGTCGCCGTGCGGTTTTCGAGATCGACTTCCAGGATCTTCGACATTTTCGACAAGCCGACAACGACGGCATCTTCCTGCGGAATGGCTCCGCCGCAAAGCGAGGTCCCTGCCCCGCGCGGAATGATCGGAATCTCGTTGGCCTGGCAATAGGCCACGACTCTCGATACCTGCGCGGTGGTTTCCGGCAGAACGACCGCCAGCGGCAGTCGCCGGTAGGCTATGAAGGCGTCCGTCTCGAACGGTACGAGTTCGCGCGCGTCGCTGATCACACAAGACGGTGTCAACAGCTCTTCAAGATCCGCGATAATCGTCTCTCGCCTGGCCAGGATATGCTGTTTCGGCGGCAGGAAAGAAATAGATGCCTGTGACATTTCCCCAGCGCAAAAAGCGCTCCTCTTTACTCGAGAAAACGTTTACTATCTTTTTCGATTTGGCGCAAACGCTAAAGACATATGACATTTCCGGAAAGAATGGGCATGACCAACTTGGGCGATCTTGAGGTTTTCGCGAAAGTCGTGGCGACCGGCAGCATGTCGCTAACGGGCAAATTGCTGGGATTCTCGCCTGCAGTCGTATCCAAGCGCATCAAACGGCTGGAAGACCGGCTCGGCGCGAGGCTTCTGCAGAGAACGACACGGCAGATGACACTGACGGAAGCCGGTCGCGGTTTTTACGAGCGGGTCATCAATATATTGGCGGGGATCGAAGAGGCAGAGTTTTACATTTCCTGGCGCGCTACGGACTTGAGCGGCACGTTGCGGCTATCGGCTCCGACATCTTTCGGCCGAATGCACGTCGCTCCGCATTTGAAGGGCTTCATGGACGAGCATCCGAAGATCGTCGTTGAACTGACGCTGAACGATGGGTTCTCGAATCTGATTGCGGAAGGCTACGACTTGGCGATCCGCGTTGGCGAGCTGAGTGACTCCAGTCTCGTTGCGCGCCGTCTGGCATCTGTGCACAGGATCCTCTGCGCCTCTCCGGACTACATAGCCACACACGGTGCTCCACTGACGATTGACGATCTACAAAGCCACTGTTGCCTTCCCTCGCAAAATGGCGACCCCTGGAGACTCGTCGGGCCTCACGGCGGCTTCGTCGTGAGGCCAGAGGGCGGCCTGATCACGAATTCCAGCGAAGTCGTGCGCGAGGCGGCAATCGCAGGGATCGGCATCGCTCTCAGATCGACCTGGGATATCGGCGAGGAACTGCGCACTGGCAGGCTCGTTCGCGTGCTCCCCGAGGTCAAGGGATCGCACAACATCACCGTCTCTGCGGTCTATCCGACCCGGCAGTTCCTTCCGTCAAAGGTCCGTGCGTTTATAGACTATTTAGCAAACGTCTATGGCCCTCACCCTTACTGGGATCGAGACCATGCTCAGTTACCCTCGTAGACGGTCTCGATACCAATGCCCCGATCAGATAGCGGACCAAGCATGCGTTCGTCCGGCGCGTGCGTGCTGACGATATGCTTGATCTTGTGTATCGGGGCGATCGCGAAGGGCGCCGCGCCAAACGCGGTGCCGGTTCTCAGCAGAGCGATGGCATTTGAGCGCTCGGCCGCCGCCGATTTGAGCTCGGCCATCTGCAAGTTCGCCGCGGCAAGTCCGCGCTTAATGTCGACGACGCAGTCGCCGACGACAAGAAGATCGAAACGTAGGTTGCGCACCATTCCGATCGGGGCGCTGCCGAAAGTTGCAGAGCGTTCAAAATCAAAGACTCCCCCGAGGACGATCACCTCACGAGTCCGTGCAGGCAGGACATGGAGCACACGGCTGCTATTCGTCGTGATCGTAAGATCAAGATCGGGAGACAAGGCCCCGGCGACGGCAACGCTCTCGTCGCTCTCATCCAGGTAGATACTCTGACTTGGACCAATAAGCCGAAGGGTTACGTCGACGAGAGCGCCTCCGGCTGCTCGTCGCGGGGGGGATGAAGGTGGATCGGCGGTCCCAGCGCGAACCGCTCCCCCATAGACCTTCAGCACCGCGCCGGTGCGATTGAGCGCGCGCAGGTCGCGTCGAATCGTATCTTCCGACACATAGAAACGGGAGGCCAGTTCGCGCGAAGAAACTCAGCCCATCGTTGCGATCATGCCTCTGATACGTCCTTGCCGTTCCATCGCGAGCAGATCACGAGTGGAATAATCGGCAGAATCTGCGTCCAAGTCGCTTACCCAGAAAACGTTATGTCAATAAAATCTCTCACTAGCAGCGCGTTGCGGTTTGCGCTAGAAAAATATCCTGCATGTGGAGAAAACGTTTACCAGAAAACGGCGTGGCCGGAGAGGCGAAAACGATCCCGTCGCCGTCATGTCGCCAGCGCGGCCTCCGTCATTGGTCCGGTCACTGGCTGAGCGGCGCTGCCCTTATTCCCTCGATCGAAGCAATGGATAGCAGATCGTTGAATTGACGGCTGTTGCTGCAAACGAACAGGCTCAATGAAATCAAACCGATCGGTGCTCAGATGCTGCTAGGATTGCTCGCAATACTGTCATGTCAATTGTTGGGAGAGGTCTTGACCTACGAAGGCTCTCTTCCGGTCCCGGGACCGGTTCTGGGAATGGTGCTTCTGTTCCTCGTTCTGGGATGCTTGGACAGGATTGGCGGTAGAGGCTTTTTGGATCGCAATCCACTCATTACGGGAAGCGGCGAGTTTATCCTTCGCAACATGTCCCTTTTATTCGTGCCGGCGGGGGTCGGCGTGATCCAGAAGATTGATGTTCTGGCAGCCCACGGAGTTGGCCTCAGCATCGTCATCATTGCCTCGACGCTGATCACTTTGATAGCGACCGTTCTGGTCTTTCTTTGCGGATCGCGGCTTTCGGACAGGCTGCTGACGGGAGGCAAAACCCATGAATGACGTCGATTTCTCGCTATGGGCCTATCTCTCGAGAACGCCACTCCTGTGGCTTTCGATCACGCTTGGCGCCTACTGCCTTTGCGATGCCATTTCGAGGCTCCTGGACCGGCACCCTCTGGCTAATCCTGTTTTCCATTCAGTGATTCTGGTCGCGATTATCCTGTTATTGAGCGGGACGACTTATGGCTCTTATTTCGAAGGCGCGAAGTTCATCCACTTCCTTCTCGGACCGGCCACGGTCGCGCTTGCAATACCTCTCTATCGTAACAGGGAGGTGATCGCCAAATCGACGCTGCCGATCGGCTGCGCACTTCTGGTGGGTTCCAGTTTCGGCATCGGCTCGGTCATCGTGCTCAGTTCCTTGTTCGGGTTACCGCGGGACGTCCTCCTGTCGATCGCACCGAAATCAGCGACGGCCGGCGTTTCGATGGGCATCGCCCAGTCGCTTGGCGGCGACGTTTCGCTGACCGCGGTCACCACCATTTTGACCGGCGTCATTGGCGCGATGACTGTGACACCACTCATGAACCTGCTGCGTATCCGCGATTGGCGCGCACGGGGCTTTGCGGCAGGGCTCGCCGCACATGGCATCGGGACAGCAAGGGCGCTGCAAGTTCACCCGATTGCGGGAACGTTTTCTGGTGTCGGCATGGGCTTGAATGCGGTTATGACAGCAATATTGGTGCCTTTTGCGCTGCAAAATTGACGATCGCCCAACTCATCAAACTTTAATGATTTAGCGCGAGTATACGTTTACTAGGAAAGGTCGCCGACGTTCGCTGGTGAGCACACGGCGCGAGAGAATGGGGGACACCATATGGAAGCTTTTCTTTCGCGCTTTAGAATCCAGACCAAGGTGATCCTTTTCCTGGTGCCTCTTCTTGCCACTATCGGATGTCTGGGCGCCATGGGTTATTACTCCTCCGGCATGTTGAGTTCGAGGCTGAGCGTATCGAACAATGTTCTGGACGCGTTGACAGGGTTCAAGGACACATATGCCGGCATGACGACCTTCCTGCGCAATACCACGGAGGCCAACAAAAACGCCGTCGTCAGTCGCCTTACCGATCAACAGACGGCGCTTGCTGCCGTTGCAAGTGGAATGGCGCAGGAAGAAGATACGAACCTTCTCGCGACCGCGCGTGAAAAAACCGACCGGATCAGCGCAGGCATTGACGTACTTTGGCAAGTGTATGGCTCCGAACAGAGCCTCCGCGCGACGATCTCGTCGAACATCGATCAACTCACCGCGATCGCCGAGCGGCTCGATACCGGTACGCGCGCTTTCGCCAAACAAGCTGCTGCCGACAAGAGTTCGATCGACGGGCTATTGAACGATGCGGTCGCATCTGCACGCGCAAATTCATCAACGGATCAGATCCTCGATAAGCTTGATGAGCTCGTAGGACAGCAGAAGGTCGCACAGAAAGCGGGCAAAGGACTCGAAGCCGTAACAAAGAGCGTGGCGAAGCTTCAGACGTCGATCCATGGCGTTCAGCTCTCGGCAACGCGCTTTCTGGGGTCGGCAACGAACGATAGCAGACAAGATCTGATGAAGCGTTTCGATACGGTCCAGAATGACATGCAAATCGTGCGCGCGGTCGCCCGCGGCCAGGACGGATTGGAACAAGTTTCCGAAGATCTGCTGCGGATCATGAACGGGATGGAGCAGTATACGAAGTCCCTGATCCAGGTCAACGCCGAGCGAAGCGACGCTTTCGATGGCGCCGGCGTCCTTGTCGATCAGGCATGGGACGACCTCCGAACCTTTGCTGAAAGTCAGAAGACGGCAGCCGATAGTCAAACCGCATTGGCGAATTCGATTTCCGCGACAGCGATGGCCGTCGGGACACTAATCGCATTGGTGGCCGGCTTCGGACTGGTCTGGACACTGCGCCGGCCGATCAGCGCCATTACCCGTGCAATGCGCCAACTTGCCGAAGGCAGGACCGAAACCGAGGTTTCCGGCGGAAATCGTAAGGACGAGATTGGCGACATGGCGCGCGCGCTTGCAGTCTTTAAAAGCAATGCGATCTCGAAAATGAATGCGGAAGAAGAGGCTCTGCGTACCCGCCGGCTTGCGGACGCCGAGAGGGCGGCAAACGAGGAAGAGCGGCAAGCGGTGCAAGACCAGATCAACGACGCGGTACAGATACTCGGCACGGCTCTTGCCAATCTCGCAGCCGGTGACCTGTCCCAAAAGATCGAGCGTCCGTTTGTAGGCAACCTCGAAACGCTAAGGTTGGACTTCAATTCCTCGGTCGAGAAGCTTAACGAAAGCCTCTCATCTATCCGGCAGAACGCCGTAGCTATGCAAGACAATAGTAGTCACTTGTCGAACGCCTCGATCGAACTTGCCCGTCGGACCGAACAGCAGGCCTGCTCATTGGAACAAACGGTTGCAGCGATGGGGGACATCGGCATGACCCTTCAGGCGTCCGCAGAAATAGCCGCTCGTGCCGACAACGCCGTCGAATTGACGAACAGGAATGCTGAGTCGTCCGCACAGGTGGTCGGGGATACAGTCAGCGCCATGAAAAAAATCGAAAGCGCATCTGGCAAAATCAACAGCATTACTGAGGTCATTGACGAAATCGCTTTTCAGACCAATCTTTTGGCACTTAACGCGGGTATTGAGGCTGCCAGGGCCGGAGACGCCGGCAAGGGCTTCTCGGTTGTCGCGCAGGAAGTACGCGAGCTCTCGCAGCGGTCTGCGGCGGCGGCTCAGGAGATCAAGGACCTTATCAGCGGCTCAACTGCAGAAGTGAGAAATGGCGCTTTCTTGGTGGAAAAGACCAGCTTTGCCCTGTCAGCAATCATCACTCAAGTCGCCGCGATTAGAAAAGATGTCGCATCTATCGCACAAGCAACAAGAGACCAGTCGAGCAGTGTGGCAGAGGTGAATGCCGCGCTGTCCGAAATGGACAAAATAACACAGCGCAATGCCGCGATGGTGGAAGAGGCCAACGCAGCAAGTCAAGTCTTGGCAGAAGGGTGCCTGCAGTTAAGACTTTCAGTAGAGGAGTTTGCAATCGAACGGCAACAAACCGCGATTGCAGCGTAGACGCGTGAATCTGAAGGAACTTTCAAATCTACTCGGACTGTCGCAGACGACAATCAGCCGAGCGCTTAACGGTTATCCGGAGGTAGCCGAGCCGACGAGGCAGCGAATACTACAAGCCGCTTCAGCAACAGGGTACAAGCCCAGCCAACATGCCCGGCGGCTTGCCGGTGGGCGATCCAATGCGATCGGGCTCGTATGGTACTCCGAAGGATGTGAGCCGGGTCAGAGTTCTGAGATCACCCTTCTCCGATCCCTTGCATCCACCGCCTGCGCTTACGGTTTCCACTTCGTGTTGATCATGGCTGGACGCAACGGCGGGCTCCGCGAAACCCGAGAACTTTCGTTGAGGGGTATGATTGACGCGGCCTTGCTTCTCAACCCAAGGACGACACCGGTCCCTGGCGAGTGGCCCGTGCCGATCGTATGCCTCGGTATGCGACCCGTTATCGGGACAGAATTGAATTGGATCGACATCGACTACGCACAATGCGCCTATGCCGCAGCTAAGTTTCTATTTCAGCTCGGCCATCAGCGCGTTACGATCATTGACGATGAATCTGAGCGTATGCAGCTCTATCTGAGCGGTGCAATGCGCGCCAAGGCGCAATTTGCCAACGGCACTCATGGTTCTGCGATTGTATCTCTCGAACCGTTGCGAAGTCTCTCGCACGTCGCACAGCATGAGAGGCCGACGAGTTATCTGTGCCCAAACATGCGGCTTGGCCGCGAAATCTTGAAATCGGCCGCGGAGAGCCAGCTGGTCGTCGGAAGGGATATCTCCGTCATTGCCTACGACGATGGCACAATAGGACCACTTGAACAGGATCCCGCGCTCACGGTTTGCAGAGTAAGCATCGATTTGCTCGCGCGCCGGACGTTGGAAGCTCTTTGCAGGCTGATCGATACAAACGCCGCGTACGGAGGCGACCCCTTCGTTAAGACGGAGCTCGTTATCGGCAAAACAACCGGGGAGCCCGCCACGCGCTAGACATTAAAGGGCCTCACGCCCGACGAGTTCATGTGCAACGGCGGACTTCCGAGCCAGATCAATTCACCCTCTACCCTATCCATCAAATGCCGGGACTAAACATCCAGACCGGCCTGAACGCAGCGACGGCATGATAGCTGTGCGAGTCGCCCGATGACGCCCTACAACGGATAAAAACATATCGCTATTTTACATCGGGCTGCATTTCGGGTGAAGAGACCGGCTGTGGCGCCGTATGAAATTGAGAGGAAATCAAGTGTATATCGCTCATGTTGCCCTTTGGACCCCCGACCTTGATCGGCAAGTTGCGTTCTGGGAAAAATACTTCGACGCCGAAATCGGTGAGACTTACTGCAGCAAACGGAGGGAGGGCTTCGTTTCCAGGTTCATTACCCTCGCAGGGAAAGGTGCCCAGATCGAGATTATGACCGGACCTTGGATTAATGCAGGTGATTATGAGGAAGCCTCGGGATGGGATCATATCGCCATTTCTCTTGGTAACGCAGCCGCCGTCGACGAAATGGCTGCGCGCTGTAAGGCTGACGGTATCCTTGTCTCCGGGCCGCGAATGACTGGCGACGGATTTTACGAAGCGGTCATAACCACTCCGGATGGGTCGCGTGTCGAGATAACCGCTTGATGCATAGGAGCCCTTGACCTCGGCGTTTTCGGCGGCCCACGTTGGCCAGTCTGTCGCGCATCTTGGTCAGGTGTGATGAGCTCGATGCCTCCTCGCGCTTTGCTGGGTGACGGCGCGTGCTGGAGCGGGTCGCCTTCCGCTCCCGCCTCTATCTCTTCGTTGCGGAGACTGCATTGTAAACCTGCAGTGCGTCACAGCGCGCATTGGTCGCTTGGGAAACTGGTGTGCTCATAACGGACGTCGAGCCCGTCAAGCCCGACGGATTTCTGGTGAGCTCGTGAATAATCGCCGAAGCAGCCTGGATCTGTAGTTTTCCATCTTTGGATGAGCCGCCGCCCATAAGTAGCGAAATGTGGCACGTTGGACGACATCGTTATGAACGGGGATGGGTCCTAATTCTTAAGCGCTACCAGCGCATCGAATCCGGTCAGGTCGCGACACCGGACCGCATCTGCTGGGAAGAAGTCCGGAGCGTTCTGCGCCACCACCGCCAGGAACGGGATACCCAGTTCGACTGCAGCATCGAACTCAGTGCGAGAATCGCCGACAGCAAGGGCATCCTTGGGATCGCACTGTTCGCTTTTCAAAATCCGGCAAAATTCAGTGATCTTCTTTTTCGGCGATCCCGCGACTGATGAAAAGTAATGCACAAGCCCACGACGCATGAGCACCAACTTTAAGTCGCCATCCGGCATGCCGGATACCAGATGCAAAGGGATGCAACCGTTTAACCTTTGCAGGAGTTCTTCGGCGCCCGGGACAAACGGCGCATCCATCATTGCCTTATCGACGATGGATGCGAAGCGGTCACACAGGTCGGCTATTCTGCTGGCATCCACTCTCCTGCCAAAGACATGCTCTTCGAAATATTCGAATTTCTGTTGGCGACCGATGCCCCCATGGCGTTCCTGATAACGGATGACTTCGGCGATTTTGCTCTCGTCCTCACCCGCATAACACTGAGCGAACGCCATCGTTTTCGGACGGGCAGAGTCCAAAATAACCCCGTCGAAATCAAAAATAATTGTTTTCGGTTGCCTTGCGAACCCGTTATGCAATGCGTGCCTCTTGTCTGTCAGACTGCTTTTGGCGCAAGCCGGAGCCTGGAAGGTCGTGTCAGCGCCCTCGGATCCAGCACCTGATCAATCAATTCGGGCGAAAGCGTGAGATCGGCTTCCAGGAGTTCGCGCATCGTGCGTCCTGTTGCCAAAATCTCCTTGGCAAGCATGGCCGAACGTTCGTACCCGATAAGGGATGTCAGCGCCGTGGCCAGCGCCGTGCCCGCCTCTAGATTCTCGCGGCAACGTTCTTCATTGGCAATAATGCCGCGCACGCATTTTTCGTCGAGTGTGTGCAAAGCGTTGGTCATCAGAGTCATCGACTGCAGCAGGTTGAAAACGATGACTGGCTCAAAGGCGTTGAGCTGCAATTGGCCCGCCTCAGCTGCCAGAGTAACGACAAGATCGGCGCCAATGACCTGAAAGGCTACTTGGTTGACGACCTCGGGGATGACCGGATTGACCTTTCCGGGCATGATTGAGGAGCCGGGCTGCATTGACGGAAGGCTAATTTCCCCCAGTCCACCCCGTGGTCCGCTCGAAAGCAGTCTAAGATCATTGCAGATTTTTGAGATTTTGACAGCCGTTCTCTTCAAGGTGCCGGAGAAGAGGACAAAAGCGCCTGTATCCCAGCAGGCCTCGACGAAGTCATTTGCAGGTTTCAGCGGGACGTCTGCGATTCTCCCAAGTTCGGCAATCGCAAGCGCCGCATAGCGAGGGTCTGCTGTGATCCCGGTGCCGATCGCCGTGCCGCCGAGATTGACCTCCTGAAGCAGAGCTGCCGCATCTTCCAGCCTTTGGATATCCTCGCGCAACGTCACCGCGAAAGCCATGAATTCCTGGCCGAGCGTCATCGGAACGGCGTCCTGCAACTGCGTGCGGCCGAGCTTGACGACATCGCCGAATTCTTGCGCCTTGGCTTCGAACGCGTCCGCAAGATCCGATATCGCGGAAGACAGCTGCTTGTAACTCAGGAGAAGAGCGAGCCTGATCGCAGTCGGATACACATCGTTGGTCGACTGAGAAAGATTGACGTCGTTGTTCGGATGGATGATGTCAAAGCGGCCGCGTGGCAGTCCGAGATGCTCGAGCGCGCGATTGGCGACGACCTCGTTGACGTTCATGTTCGTCGATGTTCCCGCCCCCCCCTGAAAGACATCGAGCATGAACTGGCCCCTCAGACGACCGGCAGCAATATCGTCGCAGGCAAGCGCAATCGCATCGCGCTTGTCTTCCGGCAGATCGCCGAGCTCGCAATTGGCGGCCGCGGCAGCTTTCTTGACGAAGGCGAGCGCCTTGATGAACAGCGGATAATGTCCGATCGGAATACCGGATATTTGGAAATTACTGATCGCCCGAGCCGTCTGCGCTCCGAAATAGGCAGCTGCCGGCACTTCGACGGGACCGAGCGAGTCATATTCACTGCGCGTTTCCGATGGGCTCGGCGCGAGAAAGCTTTCATCCATGAGATTACTCCAATGCCGCAAATTTCAGAAAAAGCTGATGAAGGGAAGTTCCGTCACCAGCTGTAGCCACTTGGAAGGTGCGACGCTTCGAAACGGCTGTGTTCCGCTTCGAGCGGATTAGTCTGCCGTATGAGGCAGCGCGTGCGGTCGTTTGCCGAGCTTGATGAAGATCGACTTCACCTCAGTGAACTCCAAAAGGCCGTCCATGCCGTTCTCTCGTCCGATACCGCTTTCCTTGTAGCCGCCGAACGGCATCTGCACACTGGTTTCGAGGAAGGTATTGACCGAGACGGTGCCGCTCTTGAGTTCGCGCGAGACCTGGATCGCCTTGTCGATATCCTTGGTCCAAACACCATTGCCGAGACCGTAATTGGTGTCGTTCGCAAGTTCGATAGCTTCGGCGACTGTTTTGAACGTGGTCACGGCGAGAACGGGCCCGAAGATTTCCTCGCGGAAGATCTTCATGTTTGGAGTGACATTCGAAAAGATCGTCGGAGCGACATAGAAGCCCTTGCCGAACGTGCTGTCAGTGAGGCGCTTGCCCCCAACTTCGAGTCTTGCGCCTTCCTCCAGTCCCGACTGGATATAGCCGAGCACTTTTTCCATGTGCTGTTCGTGAATCAGTGCGCCGAGGTCCGCGTCGGGGTCTTCAGGCAGTCCGATACGGATCTTTTTCGACCGTTCGACCAGCTTTGCGACAAATTCCTCGGCAATCGATTCCTCGATCAGCAGGCGGGTGCCCTGCACGCATTCTTCACCCTGGTTAAGGATATAGCCGAACAGCACGCCATCGAGAGCGGCATCAATATCGGCGTCGGCAAAGACGACGTTTGCCGCCTTGCCGCCGAGTTCCAGACCGACGCGCTTCATCTGCTCGGCCGCGCGGGCTGCAATACGCTTGCCGACCGCAGTCGATCCGGTGAAAGAGATCATATCGACGCCGCGATGGCCCGTCAGCGCCTCGCCGACGGCTTTGCCGGATCCGGTCACGACGTTGATGACGCCATTCGGAATCCCCGCTTCCCTGGCGAGCGCGGCAATCTCGAGCGTGGTGCTCGACGTCAGCTCGGACGGTTTGATCACCGCCGTGCATCCTGCCGCAAGCGCGTAGGGCAGTTTCTGGAACAGAGTCACAAGCGGGAAGTTCCAAGGCGTGATCATGGCGATGACGCCACGCGGCTCTCGCACGACCAGGCCAAGATTGGCATCGCCGGCGTTGTTGACGAGGTCGCTCGGGATCTGCCAAGCGAGCGCGGCGGCATAACGGGCAAGCTCGATCGACCATTCCGTTTCGCCCTTGCCGAAGCGGATCGGCTTGCCGACCTCCTCGGCTTCCATCTTCGCCAGCTTGTCCGTGTCGCGCACAAGCAGCTCGATCCAGCGGCCGATGGCCTTGGCGCGCTCCGATCCCGGTAGCGCCGACCAGATCGACCGGTCGTCGAAGGCCTTTCTCGCTGCCTTCACGGCGAGGTCGACTTCCTTCTCGCCGCTGTCGGCGAAGCGGGCGAGAAGCTCGCCATTGGCGGGAGAGGTCCTCTCGACGGTAGCGGAGGTCTTGACCCAGGATCCGTCGATCCAGTTCCCATACTCGCGGACATTCGTCATCGTCTTTCCTTTGCTCGAGAGAATTCGATTACTGGCGGACTACCACATCGTCATTGGCAACGACACGCAGCAGTTCGGAGGGCGCCGCGACACCGATCGTATCGCCGGCCCGGGCCTGTGTGCGATCGGTGACGATCACGAACCTGACGTCGCCGACGCTTACATAGATATTGGTCGTCTGACCAAGCGGTTCCACCAGCTCCACCAGCGCGTCGGTCGAACCCGCCGTGCCGGCGGCGGTGACCACCAGATGTTCCGGACGGATGCCGAGAAGGAGACCGCCCTTTGCGTCGACGATCTTGGCGGCGAAAGATCGCTCCTGCTCCGACAGGGAATGCGCAAACCCGGGGATCACACAGGTTACCGCCGATCCGGAGTGCAGCTGCGCCGGGAAGAGGTTCATCGGAGGAGAGCCGATGAATTCGGCAACGAACCTGGTTTTTGGACGGTCATAGACCTCGAGCGGAGAGGCGACCTGCACCATGTTGCCCTTGCTCATGACGGCGATGCGATCGGCCATTGCCATGGCTTCGATCTGGTCATGCGTGACGTAGATCGTGGTAATGCCGAGATTGGTGACGAGCTTCTTGATTTCCGTGCGCATGACGGCGCGCAGCTTGGCGTCGAGGTTGGAAAGCGGCTCGTCCATCAGGAAGACCTTCGGATTGCGCACGAGCGCGCGGGCGAGCGACACGCGCTGACGCTGGCCACCCGACAATTGCGACGGCTTGCGCTGAAGATATTCGTGCAGCCCGAGTTTCTCGGCGGTCTCCTCCACCTTGCGACGGCGGTTCGCCTGATCGAGCTTGCGAATCTTCAGGGGGAACTCGATGTTCTTGAAGACCGTCATGTTCGGATAGAGACCGTAGTCTTGGAAGGCCATCGCGATATCGCGGTGGCGCGGCTCGGCGTAGGTCATGTCGGCGCCATTGATGCTGATGCGACCGGAAGTCGGCAGTTCAAGTCCTGCGACCATTCGCAGCGTCGTCGTCTTGCCGCAACCGGACGGGCCGAGCATGCAGAAGAATTCTCCATCCTTGATATCGACGGAAACGCCGTTGACGACGCGCAGCGCACCGAACTGCTTGGTGACGGTATCGATATGAATAGCCATGGCTGGGCTCCTTAACCTTTGACTGCGCCGAGCGTCAGGCCGCGCACGAGATAACGTTGCATGAGAAGGACGAGAACGACGACGGGCAGAGACATGACGACGCCTGCCGCCGAGGCCAGTCCCCAGGCGATCGCCTTCGGCTTGATCGCATTGGCTGCGATGACCGGCAGCGTCTTGGCCTCTTGCGAGGTCAGCATGCTGGCCAGCAGGAACTCGTTCCAGGCGAACATGAAGACGATGACCATGGTCGCGGCAAGACCGGGCAGAAGCAGCGGCAGGGTTACCCGCCAGAAAGTCTCGAAACGACTGCATCCGTCGATCATCGCGGCTTCTTCGATCGACTGCGGAATGTCCTGGATAAAGACGCGCATGACCCAGACGACGAAGGGCAGCCCCGAAAGCGCATAAGCAGCCGTCAGGAGCCAGGGCGTATCGAAAATGCCCATCTGCCGCGCGATTATGAACATCGGGATGACCGAAACGATTGGCGGCAACATGCGGATCGAGAGGATTTCGAAGGCCAGGACTTCCTTGCCCTTGATCTCGAACCTGGCGAGCGCATAAGCGGCCATGGTGCCCGCGGCCATTGCGATACAGGTGGACATTCCGACGATCAGTGCACTGTTGATCAGGGCGTCCCAGGCATTGAGCTCGGTGAAGAGCTGCCGATAGTTGTCCAACGTCGGGCCAAACGACCAGATCGGCGGAAAGGCGGAGATGTCCACTTCGGATTTGAAGGAGGAGGAGGCCATCCAGTAGATCGGGAACGCGAAAAACAATGCTGCGGCGATTGCGAGCACATAGGCAGTAACGCCGCTGACGCCTTTCTTGATAAGTCTTGCGCTAGACATCGTCGCGCTCCTCAACGGTTTTCTTTGTCGGCAACCAGCTTGAGGAAGCCGGTCACGTTGACGAAGACGATGACAATAAGAAGGATGATCACCAACGCGATCCACGACAGAGCCGATCCGTAGCCGAGATCGAAGATACGGAAATTGACGCGCTGGAGGTAAACGCTAAGCAGGTCTGTTGCGAAGTCAGGACCGCCACGCGTGATGATATAGACGGTATCGTAGGTACGGAATGCATCGACGATGCGCAGAAGCGTGGCGATGACGATCACCGGCTTCAGCATCGGCAATGTCACGTGGATGAAGGTACTGAGATGCCCGGCGCCATCGATCTGGGCGGCCTCGAAGGGGCTGCGCGGCAGCGAGCGAAGACCAGCGAAAATGATGATAAACATGAACGGCGTCCACTGCCAGACGTCCACGAGGATCACCGACGCCAGCGCGCCGCTCGGCGAGCCTGCCCATGCAAGCGGCGCAATCCCGATAAAGGACAGCAGGTAGTTGAGGATGCCAAGATCGGGCATCATCATCGTACGCCAGACGATACCAACTGCGATCGGCGTTATCAGCATCGGAATGAGGAGGAAAGTGCGCAGGAACAGAAAACCGGGCCTGTTCTGATTGAAGAGAAGCGACAGAAGGACCGCGAGCGTCAGCGAAATGGAGACGCTGACGGCTGTGAACAGCAGTGTCAGAGCGACCGAGTGCCAAAACTGCCCATCGCTGAAGGCCCGCACATAGTTGCCGACGCCGATGATCGAGTAACTCGTACCGAACGTCGGATTGTAGTTCGTCAGCGAGATATAGAGAGAGTGCAACAGCGGATATAAGCCCACCACATTCATGATGATGAGGGTCGGCGCAAGCAGCAGCCACTGCACATTCTTCTCGCCTGCGCGAACCGCCTTCGTCGCGCCGATTGCTGCCGGTGAAACGCCGATGGAGCCAGCTTTGGCCATAACAGATTTCCTTCCAGGAGGGTCACGGCAGCCAAGTGCCGTGACCGACAAGAGTTAGCAGTTAGGTTCGGATGACGGAGGCGAGTGCCTTCTCGGCATCGTCCATAGCTTCCTGCGGCTTCTTGCGCCCGTTCACACCTGCGAGAATGTTCTCGTAGAGAACGCGCTGTACCTCGACGGCGTTGGTGAGCCGGTAAGGCGGGATACTGACCGGCGACGTTCCCCGCTTCTTGAAATCGCGGAACGCCTGGAGCATCGGAACCTTCGCGAGCACTTCGTCGCTGTCGATATCGGACTGCAGGCAAAGAGACGACTCTCCGCCTTCGCGGAAGAGCTTGTAGGCTTCGCCCTCGCTCATCCACTTCAGGAACTTGTAGGCTTCCGCCTTGTTCTCCGACGCCGCGTTGATGAGAATCGACCAGCCGCCGATCATGGACTGCTGGAATTTTTCAGTCGGCGCGACCGTGTAACCGAATTTACCCTTGTGGGGGCCATCCTCGATGCCGACGATAACATCGGACCAGGTCACCATCATTGCAGCCTTGCCCTGCTGCATGGTGGAGGATCCCTCCGCGTAGTCAAAACCTTCCACGCCCTTTGGCGTGAACGGCAGGACTTCGCGCAGCCGTTCGATCGCACGGGCGCCCTGACCTTCAGTATTGAAGACCACTTTGTTGTTTTCGTCGAGAACGCCGTCGTCATGCGGCGCGATCTTCGTCATTCCCATGAGACGGCTGCCCCAATCGCCGCTCATATGAGCGTCCTGCCCCCCGAGCATGAGGACGTTGCCGGCCACGTCATCGGAATGAAGCTTCTGCGCCGCATCCCGGTACTCGTCCCATGTTTCCGGAACCTTGGTAATGCCCGCCTTTTCGAAGAGATCCTTGCGGTAGACGAAGACAGGTGTGGTCATCGCTACTGGGAGACCCCAGCGCTTGCCCTCGTATTCAGTGTATTGGGTTGAAGCAGGCGAAAGCTTTTCAACGGTGATTTCCGGCAAGGAACTATCCTCCGCGCGAATGTCGTCGAAAGAGCTCGCCCAACCGTTGCGAAGCGGCTGACGGATCCACAGATTGTCCGTCGTAAATATATCGAAGGTGGTGGACCCCTGGCTGAGCTCGATCAGCAGTTTTTCGTAATGCGCTTCGTAGGCATTGGACTCACCGGTGATTTTGGCGCCAGTATAAGCGTTGGCGACGCTGCCCGTCAGAGCATTCGACCAGGCGACGTTGCTGTTGAGGATATTGACAGCCGCCGCAGCGGCAAAGCTGCGACCCGCTGGGAGCAATGCATAGGCTGCAGCACCTGCCGCCAGCGTGCGCATCAATGCACGGCGAGACAGTTCACTGGAAAATGGCCCTTGAGTCATATCAGTTCCCCTTAATTTTGAAGGACGTTCTCGGCGGCTTTTCCTCCATGCCGAGTAAACGTTTTCACGTAAACACCAGCCTTGCGCTTTGTCAATGCAGTTTTTGTGGACGCATTCAACTTATTTAAATATAAACAGGCTCCACTTGGGCCTGTTAAGCGCGCTGAGATACAAGGAGCCATGAGCTATCATGAAGAAAATGCCAGAAAATTTGCGGCGTGCCACGATCCACGATGTCGCCAAGGTCGCAAACGTGTCGATCGCGACCGTTTCGCGGGTGCTGAACAAGCCTGAAAAAGTAAACCGCGAGATGTACGATCGTGTGATGGCGGCGGCTTCGCAGCTCGGATACACGACGAATTCCGCCGGAAAAGCGCTCAAAATCGCCCGAACAAGGACAATCGGGACGCTTCTGCCGCGGCTGGACGATCCGATCTTCTCTGAAATTGCACATGGCGTGCAGGAAACGCTCTTTGCCAACGATTATGTAGGCTTTCTTCAGACTTCCGGTTACGACAACAGCCGGATATTCGATGCTGTATTTCGTTTATTAAATCGTGGAGCGGAGGGATTACTTATATTTGGTCGAATTGACGATGAAAAATTACTTGCTTTTATCAAGAATAATCAGGTTCCGATCATACAGATCTATTCCTATCTTGAAGGCAACCCGATTCCTTCTGTCGGCATCGACAATTACGCTTCCACTCAAAAGATTGCGCAGTTGATGCTGCAGCTCGGGCATCGTGATATCGCCCATATTTCAGGGCCGACCAAGGGCAACGACCGCCAGCAAGCGCGACGCAAGGCCTACGAAGATATGATGCAGGCCAACGGGCTGAAGACGACGGCCCAGATGGTGCAGCCTGGTTATACGATCAATGACGCCGGCCAGGCTTTCCGCAGAATTCTTGAAGAAAATCCGAATGTTACGGCTGTTATATGCGCAACGGACCTACTCGCCTGCGGCGTCCTTGCCGAATGCCGCAAGCTCGGAATCAGCGTCCCGAACGAAATGTCCGTCTCGGGTTTCGAGGATGTCGCTTTCGCCTCACTGCTCTATCAGCCGCTGACGACGCTTGCGGTCCCCTCAGGCGATATGGGTCGCTACGCGGCGCGCGCCATGATCGCGAATCTCGAGGAAGGCCAGAAGCTGACGTCGATGCAATTCGAAACAAGCCTCATCATGCGCGACTCCATCGCGCGCGCTCCGAGTGGTTCGAATAGAGCCGCTTGACGCATTTCGAGAAAACGTTTACTCCTTTTATCAATCAAGAGAGCCGCAGTTTTCGAATTGCGGAAAAAGGGGTTTACTGATGCGTTTCAGCAGAATGGTAACTGTCGTCGGCGCTCATGCGGCCGGCGAGCTCAACGAGGTCATCACCGGCGGCGTCCTGCCGGTGCCCGGCGACAGCATTTTTCAGAAGATGCAATATCTGGAAAAGCACGGTGATGCGTTGCGGCAGTTTCTGCTTCACGAGCCAAGGGGCAAGGTAACGCAATGCGTCAATCTGGTCCTCCCCCCGACCCGTCCTGACGCCGATGCCGGTTTCATCATCATGGAATCGGAATATTACGTGCCGATGTCGGGCACCAACACGATCTGCACGGCAACCGTGCTTCTAGAAACCGGCATGATCCCGATGGTCGAGCCGGTCACGCATCTGACACTGGAGGCCCCGGCCGGTCTAGTCAGAGTCAAGGCAGATTGCAAGGACGGCAAGGTCACCGGCATTACCTTCGCCAATGTTCCCTCTTTCGTCATGGCTCTCGACCGCAAGGTGGAAGTTCCGGGAATTGGCACCGTCACGGTCGATGTTGCCTATGGCGGCATGATCTACGCGCTCGTTGACGCCAAGGCGCTGGGGTATGCCATTACTGAGGACGAAGCGGCCGAACTCGTCGATGTCGGTGAAAAGATCAAGCTGGCGGCGGCCGAGCAGGTTCCTGCCGTGCATCCGGAAAATCCCGAGATCCACACGATCAACCAGACCCTTTTTGCTGGCCCGATGCGCGTAGAGAACGGAATCAAGCGGTCCAAGAACACCGTCATCGTTTCGCCTGGCCGTCACGATCGTTCGCCTTGCGGCACCGGCACCAGCGCGCGCCTTGCGGTGCTGCACGCCAAGGGTCAGATCGGTGTTGGCGAGAAGTTCGTCCATGAGTCGATCATCGGCACGGAGTTCGTCGGTGAAGTGGTCGAGACGACGTCGATCGCCGGCCATACGGCGATCCGCCCGGCCATTACAGGCACGGCCTGGATTACCGCTTTCCACCAGTATGTCCTCGATCCGACGGATCCATTCCCGACGGGTTACAAGCTTGGCGATACCTGGAAGACCTCGAAATAGGGAGTGATGTCGATGGCTTTCTCGCTGGTACTGACAGAGGCCAGTTACAGGCTCCGGCATCAACCGACGCGCTCCGCGAACGCAACAACGGTGACAAAAATGGGTAAGATTTCGACCGCTCCGTCACGCTCTTCTTATGATTACGTGATCATTGGCTCCGGATCCGCAGGCAGCGTCCTGGCCGGCCGCCTATCTGAAGACGGTAAGAACCGCGTGTTGCTCCTTGAAGCTGGTCCATCCGACCAGCATATCCATATTCGAATGCCGGCGGCTCTTCCGCTTCCGCTCGCAAATGACCGGTTCAATTGGTTCTACAATTCCGAGCCGGAGCCGCACCTCAACAACCGAATTATTCTGGAAGCGCGCGGGCGTGTGCTGGGAGGCTCCTCCTCGATCAATGGCATGAATTGGGTGCGCGGCAGCCCGTGGGATTACGACAACTGGTCGGCCATGGGCCTGGAGGGCTGGAGCTACAAGGAAGTTCTTCCCTATTTCCGTCGCGCAGAAACCTCCGACAAAGGCAGCAGTGCCTATCGCGGCGGCAAAGGCCCGATGCAAATCGAGACCTGCAAGGCCGACAGCCCGCTTTATCGGGCCTTCATCAAAGCCGGTGAGCAGGCCGGCTATGCCTATATCGAAGACCACAATGCCTACCGCCAGGAAGGCATCCATATAACCCAGCGCAATGTCGGCCACGGCATTCGGTGGAGTTCCTCCCAAGCATATATCCACGCTCAGCCCGCGCGGGCCAACCTCGACGTCGTGATCAAGGCAAAGGTTCTTAAGATCGAGTTCGAAGGAAAACGGGCGGTGCGCGTGCGTGCGCGGATCGACGGCAAGCATTTCTCGATCGGCGTCGACAAGGAAGTCCTTCTTGCAGCCGGCGCCATCAACTCGCCGCAGCTCCTTCTGCTTTCCGGCATAGGTGATGCGGAAGATCTTCGTAAGCTGTCGATACCGGTCGTGCAGGACCTGCCCGGCGTCGGCAGGGGCCTGAAAGACCATGTCGCCGCCCCCGTGCAGTATCGCGCGACCAAGCCTGTCTCCGTTGTCGGCAAACTGACGCGCCTTGGCAAGCTGAAGCTTGGCCTGCAATGGCTTATCGCCAAGAAGGGACTGGGGGCGACGAACTTCTTCGAGGTCGGCGGCTTTCTCAGGACCAACAAGAAGCATCCGGTACCCAACGTGCAGTTGGAGTTCGTTCCCCTTATCGGCGAAATGCAGCATGGCAGTGTCGCTCTGGAGAACGGCTTCCAATATTTCTTCAGCCTGATGCGGCCGAAGAGCGAAGGTCGCGTCTGGCTCGCCAGCGCCGATCCTGACGTCGCGCCGAAATTCGTCTTCAACTTCCTCGAACATGAGGAAGACCGCAAGGAGGCGATCGAAGCCGTGCGAGCAATCCGCAACATCGTTGCCCAGCCTGCCTGGAACGACGTTCGAGGCGAGGAAGTCACGCCCGGCAAGAACGTCCAGTCCGACGAGGACATTCTCGCGTTTCTACGCAAGGAAGCCGGCACGAACTATCATCCATGCTGCAGCTGTCGGATGGGAACCGACAGCATGTCGGTCGTGGATACCCATGCGAAGGTTCATGGCATCGAAAACCTGCGCGTCATCGACGCCTCGATCATGCCCGCAATCGTTAGCGGCAACCTCAACGCTCCCGTGATTATGATGGCCGAGAAGCTGTCCGACGACATTCTTGGCAAGAAACTTCCCAATGAAGTGGCGGATTATTACCTGCCGGCGGCAGAGTGAAGGAGTTCGAAATGAGCGAAAATACCGAACGGAAGGGCGATGTCCTGATCCTGCGTCCGGAAGAAGGCAGGAATTTTTGGCAGCCGGTACCGGCAAACGGACATATTTCAGTGCGTGTGGCGCCGGGGTTCGTCAATGTCGAAACCCCCTTCAGCATCGGCACGCAGACGCTCCCTCCGCAAGGCTATGTCCGAGAGCACGCCCATCCGGTCCACGACGAAGTCTTGCACTTCATCTCCGGCAAGGGGACGGCTGTCGTCGAAGGCGTCGAATACGACGCCCTGCCCGGCACGACGATTTTCGTCGGCCGTAACCGCAAGCACAAGTTCATCAATACCAGCACGGATCAGGATCTGCACTGGCTCTGGTTCATCCAGCCAAACGGGCTGGAGGATTTCTTCGAAGAGATCGGCCGTCCGATGGAAGCGGGTCAGCCCGACCCGACGCCCTTTGCGCGACCGGACGACGTATTGGAGATCGAACGGCGCACTGCATTCGTTGCAGCCAAGCCGGAATAACGCCTAGAGGTCTAAAATGCCTACGATAGTGGCGTCCGACGGATGCCGGGTGACATATGATGTCTCCGGCAACGGGGAAGTGTTACTTCTCATACCGGGGCTTGGAGGCCAGGCAGCCTTCTGGTCGGCAATCGTGCCGCGCCTCGCTGAGAATTACAGGGTCGTTTCCTTCGATCATCGCGGCACCGGTCGCAGCGATCGACCGAACGGAAAATACACGATCGCGCGTATTGCTGAGGATGCGCACCAGATCCTTCTTGAGACTGGCGCCACGAGCGCCACGGTCATCGGCCACTCGACGGGAGGAATGATAGCCCAGTATCTCGCGCTGGACTATCCCGATCTGGTCTGCCGTCTCGTCATCAGCGGCAGCTGGGAAAAACCCGATCCTCGTTTTCGCATGATGTTCGAAGCTCGGTTAGGTGTGCTTCTCGAAGCAGGTTCGCAGGTATATCAGCGCCTGACGCATGCCGTGGGATACCCTGCCGACTATCTAGACCAGCATCAGGCCGAGCTCAATACCGTTATCGAGGGCGCCCACGCTGCATTGTCTCCTGTGCAAGTCGCCAGCGCGCGTATCGAAATGCTCTTTACGGACTATCGGTCCGATGAGCTAGCCTCGATCAAGGCGCCCACCCTCATCATCGGCGCAACGGATGATGCTCTCATTCCGTTTTATCACTCGCAGCGCCTCGCTGCGATGATCCCCGGCGCGAAGCTGACGGTGCTCGATGGCGCTCATTTTTTCCCCAAAGTGCACCCTGACAGGTTCGCGAAGATCATCCGCCAATTTCTGGAGTACGGATATGCCTAAAGATCCGCAAAAGATTGCAATCATTGGTTTCGGCGCGATGGCCCGCAGCCTCCAAACATCATTGGCCGAGGCGCAAAGCGGTCTGGCAATCAAGGCCACGCTGCTTCCGAAGGAGTTCCACGCAAGTACCGTTGTGCCGGACAGTGTTTTCGTATGCAGCACCGTCGAAGAGCTGATTGCATGGGAACCATCCCTCGTCGTCGAATGTGCCAGTCACGAGGCGGTCAAAAATGCGGTCCCGGTGCTCTTGCGATCGGGTATTGACGTAGTTGTCGTATCCGTCGGCAGTTTGTCCGACGAGGCGCTCCTGGCTGACCTCGAAAAAGCGGCCCAATCGGGAAACAGCCGTCTAACCGTTGCCTCCGGCGCAATCGGCGGTTTGGACGTTCTGCGGTCGGCCAAAATCGCTGGCCTGGATGCGGTCGTCTACACGGGAAGTAAGCCTCCGGCTGCTTGGAAAGGGACGCCGGCGGATGAAAAATTCGACCTTGCCGCTTTGAGCGAGCGCACCGTGATCTTTGATGGGACTGCACTCGAGGCCTCAAGACGTTACCCCAAAAACGCAAACGTTACGGCTGCAGTGGCGCTCGCCGGCGTTGGCTTCGACAACACCAAGGTGACACTCATTGCCGATCCGGCTTCGATGAGCAACATACATCAGGTGGAAGCCCATGGCGCGTTCGGACGCTTCTCGATTTCATTGGAGAACCGCCCTCTCCCGGACAATCCCAAGACATCCTGGCTTGCTGCTCTCAGCATCGAGCAAAGCATCATCCGCCACTTCCAGAACATCGAACTGTGAGGAACCGAACATGCGTCTCATCAATAAAGTAGCAATCGTCACCGGTGCCGGTGCAGGTATCGGCGCGGCGACCGCTGAACTATTCATCAGGGAAGGCGCGAAGGTTGTCGTTGCGGATTTCAACGCCGATGCCGTTAACGAAGTCGTGAGCCACCTCGGCGAGGATGCCATCGGGTGCACTGTCGATGTGCGCGACAGCGCCGAGGTGAAGGCGATGGTCGACCTCGCCGTCAGCAAGTTCGGCGGCCTGGATATCGTCGTCAACAATGCTGGCCGTGGCAGCCTCGGAACGGTAGAGACGATGGAAGAAGGCGATTGGGACGACATCATCGCCGTCAACCTCAAGGGCGTCTACCTTTGCTCGAAATATGCGATTCCAGCACTGCGCGCACGCGGCGGCGGGGCGATCGTCAACACGGCGTCGAACATCGTCCAATTCGCTATCAAGGATCGAGCAGCCTATGTGGCGGCAAAGGGCGGCGTTGCAGCTCTGACCCGAGCCATGGCACTTGACCACTCGGTCGACAACATTCGCGTCAACTCTGTTGCCCCGGGCGTCATCTGGTCGAACTATTACAACAAGATGCTGACCCAGGTCCCCGACCCAGATGCCTTTGTCAACGGACTGAAGGCGCGCGCGCCGATGGGCCGTTACGGGGAGCCCCTCGATATCGCCAATGCAATCCTTTACCTTGCGTGCGACGAGTCTGGATTTGCGACGGGCTCGATGCTGACCGTCGACGGCGGGGCGGCTGCCTGGTGAAGGCGGCCTTGGAGGTTTCGGCATGATCTTGGAAGAAAGAGATTACCGGATCAAAGCCGGCTACGTCGCCGACTTTCTGGAAAACTATCAAACATTGGGGCTGGCGGTTCAGCGCGAACATCTCGGCGAGCCGCACGCCTTCTTCGTCTCGGATATCGGCGAACTCAACCACGTCGTTTCGATGTGGCGATACGAGGACATGATCGAGCGCGCCGAGAAGCGGGCGAAAATGCTCGCCGACCCGCGCTGGCCAGGATATCTGGCCAGCATCAAGGGACTGATCGACGTGCAGAATATCCGTATTCTCACTCCAACGGCGTTTTCGCCACTTCGGTAAAGGCAAGGAATGAACATGGCCGCGTTCAAAGAAACGATCTCGATGACGCATGAAGGCGCGCTGTCGGCAATAACCGCGGGCGTCGCGGAAGCGCTCTCGATCGGCGTTCCGCAATGCATTTTCGTCGTAGATGCAAGCGGCGAGACGATTGCGAGCCTGCGTATGGACGGCGCGAAATACCTCAGCATGCATACAGCGCGCGCCAAGGCGCGGACGGCAGCATCGATCAACAGCGCGACCGGCTCGATGGCATTCGAGTTTGGGACGGCGGCTGGCATCGCCTCCCAGGGCGGCGTCACCTCACTGCCAGGCGGGCTGCCGATCCGCTTTTCGGGCCGGCTCGCCGGCGCCATCGGTGTCGGATCCGGAAGCGGAGAGCAGGATTTTCATGTCGCTCGGGCAGCCCTCGCGGCCATCGGTGCCGACACAATCTAATGGATCACCGCAGCGCCAGCCGAAGTGGGAGTGAAAGCCTGATTCGGGGTCGACCGGAGCAGATCGCCACCAGAGTCGTCTTCTTTGTGCTCGGTTTTTGTATGGGAGGATGGGCGCCACTCATTCCGTTTGTCAAGGAGCGAACGGGCATTCCAGATGGATCCGTCGGCCTTCTTCTTCTGCTGCTTGGGCTAGGGTCGATCATCGCAATGCCTTTGTCGGGCAGGTTTGCGCACCGGTTCGGATGCCGGTCGATCCTCCTCCTTTCCTGCCTCAGTGTTTGCGGGTCGCTGCCCTTTCTTGGGTATAGCGGCTCGCTCGCCGTTATCGGCCTCACCCTGTTCTTCTTTGGGGCCGGGATCGGTGCAATGGACAGTACCATCAACATCATGGCGGTGATCGTCGAACGCGCCGGCGGCAGACCCATGATGTCGGGCTTTCACGGGATGTTCAGCGTCGGCGGCATTTTTGGCGCAGGCGGCCCGGTCGCGATTATGGCGGCAGGCTATACACCTTTTGCCGCCGCCGTCGTCGTGTCGTTCGGTTCCCTCGCCGCCATGGCGTTGGTTTCAGCAAACCTGCTGCGCTTCGGCGCAGGCGGAAGCTTTCGGTATGCTCTTCCGAAAGGTCCCGTTTTGCTGATCAGTGTCTTGTGTTTCGTGCTGTTTTTAGCCGAGGGCGTCGTTCTCGACTGGAGCGGAATTTTCCTGACGACGCTGCGCGGTATCAGAGCCGATTATGCCGGACTTGGCTACGCGTCGTTTGCTGCCGCCATGACTTTTGGACGATTGATCGGCGACTGGTTGGTTCGCAAGATCGGCCCCCGGAAGATTGTCGTTGTGGGATCAATCGGTGCGGCCTCCGGCCTATTCGTTGCAACGGTCATCCCGCAATTTGCCGGCATCCTCGCCGGATATTTCCTGGCCGGATTTGGCTGCGCGAACATCGTGCCGGTGCTGTTTTCGGCCATCGGACGCCAAAATATCATGCCAGCAAGCGTCGCGATCCCGACCATCACTACGATCGGCTATTCGGGAATCCTGCTCGGCCCGGCGCTGGTTGGCTTCGTCGCCCATGCGGCCGATCTTTCAGCTGCCTTCCTCGGAATCAGCGGATTGCTGGTTCTGGCCGCAATCGCCGGGACGAGGCTTCGTTGAGGGAGCGTGCAGCGTAAACGCCGATCTAGAGCTCGATCATCTGCATGAGCTAAGATACTTACATATCTGGCATATTGAATCCGCCTGTTTCACGCTGATATGTTGACCGTTCGGTGGAAGCAGCGAGGGAATATGTTCGATGGCCAAAAAAGATGCCGGTAAGGATGAAAAATTTCCTCCGCTCAGCACGACGTTGCAGCATCTGATTGTCGATGCCGTGGCGACGCTGCAGACTGCTTCGGCTCCAGTTTTCGGCGCCCTTCCGAAGCCCGCTTTTCTGCCGATATTCCCGAATGAGGCCGACGGCAACGGTTGTGACCTGAGCCGATTGTTCCCTCCAGTTTTGGGGAGAATCTAGATGTTTAGTTCCGGCATTTTGATGGTCCATTATTTTCCTTAGAATGGAGGGCAGCGGAAGGCCGAACAGGTCCCCGCTGCAGCATCATTCGCGCCGAATGATCCATCTGTTGCAAGGATCGGGGATGTTACTAACCTACAGCTGCAGTCACGATGATTTCGACGAGTACGTCCGGAGCGCCCATTTCGGCCTGTGCGGTGGCGCGCGTCGGTGCAGAGTTGGGAGCCGTCCAGGCGTTCCAGACCTCATTCATTGCGTCGAAGTCACGAGCAAGATCCTTGATCCAGATCTGCGCGGTTAGGAGTCGGCTTTTGTCCGTACCGGCCTTTTCAAGAAACTGCTCGATCTTCGCCAGCGTCTGCTTGGTTTGCCCCGTAATGTCCTGGCTGCGATCGTCAGCAGTCATGCCGCCAACAAATACCATGCCATTATAAACAACTGCGCGGCTGCGGCGGGGATCGGTGTCGATGCGAGTGATGTCGTTCATTAACGTTCCTTTCGTGTGGTGACAAAGGATCTCGGGTCTCTAATCGACGAAGTCGCCGAGAAGAATTGGTTTGACCGGAGGCCGGATGCGGTAATAACCAACGTCGGCTGGTTCGACCCGGCGCGCATCAGCAATCACCTCTGTGACGGTTAGTCCGCAGAGGCGGCCCTGGCACGGGCCCATCCCGCAGCGACCGAACGCTTTGGTTTGATTGGGTCCCAGGCAGCCTAGTTCGACATAGTGGCGAACCTGTCCGGCGGTCACTTCCTCGCATCTGCAGACGAGCACTTCGTCGGGTGGAATACGGTTCTCGTCGCGGGGCCGGTACAGCGCGTCCAGAAACGGGCGGATGTGCATAGATCGCTTCAGCTCAGCTTTGAGGGCTGATATCTTTCTGGCCGAGTCCCTCGCCACGCCGATCTCCTCACCGATAGCCAGCGCTGCCAATCGTCCTTGGACTGCTGATGCCTTGGCCCCGACGATGGCACGACTGTCACCGGCCACGTAGACAGACGTGCTTCCCAAACGCCCCGCCTCATCTGTCACCGGTTGCCAGCAGAGCTGGTCAGCGTTCCAGCTATGCGCTGATCCTGTCGACCAGCTCAGCTGGGTATTGGGCACAATGCCCTGATGGAGGAGCACCAGCGACGCAGGCACCTGAATGGTCTTGCCGTGCGATTGGAATGTCAGGCCTTCGGCGCGAGCCTCACCAACGACCGAAAGATCGTGGGCACCGGAATACACTCGGACGCCATGACGCCGTATCGCCGAAATCAGCTTGATGCCCTTAAGCAGATCGCGCCAGCCCTTGAGCGCTCCGAACAGATAGCGGGCAGCATGGAAATACGCTGATCGTTCCGTCGTATCGACCAGCGCCCGAATTCTGATCCCCGCGCGCAAATACTGCCACGCCAGAAGATAGAGTAATGGACCCGAGCCGGCGAGAACCACAGGCCCGGCGGGAAGAGCGCCCGAGCCCTTCAACATGATCTGCCCTGCCCCTGCCCCCATTACCCCCGGCAGGGTCCAACCTTTGATCGGGAACGGCCGTTCCATCGCGCCGCTGGCAAGCAGGACAAACTTGCCGGCGACTTTATCAGCCTTGCCGTTCGCGACGTAGTCGACGACGCCCTTAGCAGCGACGTTCCAGACCACAGCGCCGCCAATATAATGGGCTCCGCTGGTGCGGAATTCTGATGCTAGCCGCTGCCCAGCTTCGTAGTCCTTGCCCAAGACCTCAACGAGCTGGCGCGGCGCTGTTTCAATCCGGCGATAGATCTGTCCCCCGATCGCCGTTTGTTCATCGAGCAGGACAACCGAAAGTCCGAGTTTGCGAGCCTCACAGGCCGCTGCCATTCCAGCGGGGCCACAACCGATGATAACGAGATCAACCACTTCAGTCATGATCGTCTCCCATAGCCGCGTCACACAGCGCCGGCGCGCCCTGCTGACGCTTTATCTGCATTCCTTCGCGAACCGGGATCAGGCAGCTCTGCCTGGCAGGCATCCCGTCGATCTCAACGAGGCACTCAAAGCAAACGCCCATCATGCAATAGGGTGCTCGTGGCGCATCGCTGACGATGCTTGATCGGAAGGACCGAGCCCCACCGGTCAGTAAGGCCGCTGCAACGCTGATACCCTCGGGGACCATGATCTTCGCGTCTTCGAAGGTAATCGTGATCAGTCGTACATTAGGCGATTTTGGAATGGAAAAGAGTGCGTCAGTGGGCATGGCTGAAACTCGCATTGGGATCCAAAAAGCGCTCGCTCCGGAAGATGTCGAAGTCAGGCGGGGCTTCGGCCAGCCCGCCCATCCAAGGGCCGATCAGGTACGCATGCGCGGCAGCCAGCGTAACGCCGCTGTGACAGATGGCGACGTAAGCACCGGGGCAAGACGTCGAACTCTGATAAATGGGATAGCCGTCCGGCGTCAGCGGACGCAAAGCACCCCAGGCGCGAACCAGCCGCGCCCTGGCGAGAAGTGGGAACGTTGCCACGGCCCGGCGTGCAAGCCATTCGATCTTGTCGGTCGTCGTACTGTCATCGAACCCCACATCCTCCGTTGTCGAACCAATTTGAACTGAACCTTCGCGTGTTTGCCGTGCCTTGTTTGTCGGATAGTCGAGAAACGGCTTAAGGCGCTCAGTAATCAACACCTGACCACGTGTCGTGGTCACGGGCGCGCAGATCCCCACCTGGTCGGCGAGCTTTGCAATGCCGAGGCCTGCCGCCAGCACAAGCCGGTCACTCTTCCAGCTTTGGCCGTCTCGGGCCCTGATCGTGAACTGACCCCTCGCCAAATCGTGCTTGAGCTCGACGACATCTGCGCCGGTGATGACCTCTGCACCCTTTTCTCGAAGGCCAGCGTGGAGTGCGTGCAACAACATTAATGGATTGGCATGGCCGTCGTGAGCACCGAAGCTTCCGCCGACGACAGCTGGTCCGAGGCCGGGAAGATATTGCCGCAGCTCGGACGGCTCCATCATTTTGAACGGGACATCGCCGACTTCGCGATCGATCTTCGCCAGCAACTCCGCCCGCTTTTGCACGTCCTGCTCGCTGAAGCCCAGCCAGAAGCCACCCTTTTGCTGGAGGCCGGTGTCGACGCCAGTTAGATCCAGCAACTCGTTATGGAGATCGCTCCAGAGGCGGCAGGCGTCTCTCGTCCAGCGGACATAACGCGGTATGCCGCTTCCCTTGCTGGACAACCACACTAGACCAAAATTCCCTCGCGACGCTCGAAAGGCCGCATCGCCTTGGTCGAGCACCCGAACGCGCGCGCCGCACCTTGCTGCACCATAGCCGATCGCTGCTCCGACGAGCCCGCCCCCTACGACTGTCACTAGTTCTCTACTCATTCAACATCCCCATAGCGGGCCGCTCTTTCTGTGAAATCGGCGCACGATTCCTGTCCTCTCGCTCGGTGGCGAGGACGATCAGGCCGTTGCCGCGCCTACTTTTTGCCGATCAAAACCTTGTCCAATCCCACCACGCGGTCGAGAACGAACATGAGGAGCATTGTTCCAACGATCATTACCGTCGACACCGAAGTGGTGACCGGATCCGTGAGCATCGAAACCCGATGATAAAGTGCTACCGGAAGAGTGGTCGTACCCGGTGTCGCGACGAAGATCGTCATAGTGACTTCGTCAAAGCTCTGGATGAACGCCAAGACCCAGCCTCCGACCACGCCGGGCAGGATCAGCGGAAACAGGATCCGGCGGAATGAAATCCATCGTGTGGCACCCAGCGACCTGGCGGCAAGCTCCGCATCGCGGTCCAGGCCGATAACGGCGGAAAGGGTAAGCCGGAGAGAAAAGGGCACCACGATCAGCGCATGAACGAGAAGCAATGCCGCGAAGGAACCGGTCCATGCCATGACGGAAAAGAAGCGGAGAAAGGCAACGCCAAGGACAACATGAGGGATCATGAGAGGCGACAGGAGCAAGGCGGTCAGCGCGTCGCGTCCGATGAACCGATACCGGGCAATTGCGATCGCCGCAGGAATCGCGACCGCAGTTGCCAAAGTTGCAGATCCCAAAGCGAGCCATATCGACAGCCAGAAGGCGCTCACAAGCTCAGGAGCGTCGAATATGGCGCGATACCACCTCAAGGAGGCGCCATCGAAGGGCATCGAAATGAAGCCTTTGTCGGAAAAGGAAACCAAAACGATTACCGCCAAAGGAGCAATGATGAACGCTGTAAACAGCGTGTGGAATACCAGGGCCGCCGGCCCGTTCTGGCCAATGCCACGGTTACTCATGAGAACACCTGCTTGAATTTGCGCTCGATCAGGCGATTGCTTCCGACCACCACGAACACGATCCCGAAGAGCAGCAGGACCGCAACAGCAGCGCCAAGCGGCCAGTTCAGCGAACTCAGAAACTCGTCGTAGATTGCGGTGGTCACGACCTTCACCCTCCTGCCGCCAATCAGCGCCGGCGTTGCGAAAGCCGATGCGGACAAGGTGAAAACGATGATGGCTCCGGACAGAATGCCCGGCATCAGTTGGGGAAGGATGATGCGACGGAACGTTGTCAGAGGCCCGGCACCGAGCGAACGAGCAGCATTGGCGACCTGGTCGTCGAGCTTCTGCAGCGTGCTCCAGACCGCGATGACCATGAACGGCAGCATCACATGCGTCAGCACGATGACAACGCCCGTCATCGAAAACATCAGCTGAACCGGCTTCTGTACGAGGCCAAGCGAAACCAGCGACGCGTTGATGAATCCTTCACGGCCAAGAATGATTGACCAGCCAAGGGTGCGAACCACCACCGAGATCAGCAAGGGTCCCAGGATGACAACGAAAAAGGCGCCCTGCCAAAACGGCCGCATCCTGGCCAGGATCAGTGTTTCCGGCACACCGAGGACAATGCAAAGGACTGTCACGCCGAGGGACATCAGCGCGGTGCGCAGGAAGAGCTCATAGTAATAGCTGTCCGACAGGACCTCGAGGTAATTGCTCAAGGTGTATTCAGGCAATGTTCCACGCGCCGAATCAAATGCGTTGAACGACAGCATCGCCGTCAGCGCCATAGGAACAACGAGAAGTCCTAAAAACAAGACGAGTGCCGGTGACGATAGAAACCATTGCCGACCATTGCCGCGTGTACTTATCTCAGCCATTGGCGGCCTCCGATGCGACACATTGCAAGTCGCCGTCATTCCAAGTGATCCCGACAACCTCGCCTTCCTCAGGCTGTGGAGTTCCGATATTGACTACGCTGAGGCGCAGATTTCCAAGATCGCTTTCGATTTCATAGAACCACACGCCCCCCAGAAACAGGCGCGTGACGATCGTTCCTTTGACCCTGCAGCTATCGGCAGGACAAATGCGGAGCCGCTCAGGTCGAATGAAAAGCTTGATCTGCCGGTCGTTGTGACCTCCGCTGGTCTTGGCCTGCAAGACCGCCGAGCCGACCCGAACCCTGGCGATCTCCCCTTGCACCGAGGTGATATCCCCGACAATGACGTTCGTCTGCCCGAGAAACTTAAACGCGAATTCAGAGGTGGGACGATCGTAGATTTCCTGGGGAGTACCGAGCTCGGCAATTCCCCCGTTGGCCATGACCGCGATCCTGTCGCTCATCGTCATGGCTTCGACTTGATCGTGCGTCACGAGAATTGTCGTGATTCCCAAGCGCCGTTGCAGGGCTCGGAGTTCGACATGCATCTCGCCGCGCAGTTTGGCGTCGAGGTTGGACATCGGCTCATCCAGCAGGAGGACACGTGGACGGATCGCCAGCACGCGAGCGATGGCAACGCGCTGGCGTTGCCCGCCCGACAACTCGCCCGGATAGCGCTTTTCGAGACCGGACAACCGGACCATGGACAAAGCTTCCGCGATGCGGTCCTCTAGCTGGGGCCGCTTCATTTTCCGCATCTCAAGACCGAAGCCGACATTTTGCGCGACGGTCATATGGGGAAACAGGGCGTAACTCTGAAAGACAACTCCCATGTCACGTTTTTCAGGCGCGGCATGCGTGATGTCCTGACCATCCACCAGAACGGCGCCGGCGGTCGGAGGTACGAACCCCGCGACCATCTGCAACGTGGTGGTTTTACCACACCCGGAGGAGCCGAGCAGCGATAGGAATTCTCCGCTTTCGACCTCAAGATCAACCTTGCGGACGGCATGGATGTCGCCCGCATAGGTTTTTGAAAGTCCGCGAATAGACAATGTAGTCATCGGATAAAGCTCAATCGTTGGCGTTACGGTCAAAGCGCGTCGCGCTTACTTTTCGACCGTCCGCGTCCACTCCTTCGTCCAGTCGGCGCGCTTCTGATTGATTGTCGTCCAGTCAACGGCAACGAGCTTCGACAGCCGCTCCTCGCCGTAAGGCACGGCCGCGGCAAGTTCATCGGTGAGTTTCGTCTGACGATTTGTTGGTCCATAGCCTTGCGTTGCAAACTTCGCTTGAATGTCCGGCGACGCCAGGTATTGCAGGAGCGCTTGTGACGCCTCCGGAAGCTTCCCACCGGCGACGGCACAGGCGGAGATCACGATTGCCGGGGCACCTTCCTTGGGGTAGACGAACTCAGCCGGGAACCCGGTGCTCTTCAGCGCCACCGATCGGCCGCTTCCCCAGACCGCGACATCGATGTCGCCGTTCTGAAACATCTGTGCGAGCTGCGCATTCGATGACGACCAACTCAAAACGTTCGGCGCCAGTTTCTCGCGGATCGCGTCAAATCCCGGCTCGATATCCGTTTCGCCGCCGCCGTTCATTCGAGCGAATATGACCAGGGTGTTGAGACCGTAGGTTCCGGAAATGGGGTTGGAAGCAAGCCGTTGAGCGAATTTCGGATCAGTAAGATCGTTCCAGGAGGTGGGGGCCGGCCAGCCGTTCTTCTCGAAAGCCTGCTTGTTGTAGGTGATGCCGGTGGCCACTAAACCGAGCCCGATCGCCCGGCCGTCGAAAGTTGCAATACTTGCGAGATCGTAGACATCCTTGTAGACCGGCGCGTCCGAAACCTTGTCGCACAGACCGAACTGGATCGCCTGGTGCATCGGGCCATCATCGACCATCGCAACGTTGATTTCTTGGTTGCCTTTCTGCGCTTGTAACTTCGCAATGGTTTCGCTGGAGTTTCCGGGGACATAGACAATCTTGACATTATGCTTCGCTTCGAACGACGGAGAAATCTCCTTCTCGAACATCGTTTGGAAGTCACCGGAATAGCCGGCGAAATACAGCGTATCCTGCGCTAACGCGGGCGAGCTCAATGCGGTTGCTGCAAGCAAGCAAAGCGTATTCATTTTCATCATCGTTCCCCTTGTTTGTTTCGGGCGGTCCGCTTGTGAGCGGTCGGTCCGCTCTCGCCTTTCGGCCTGACGGATACGCACGGTAGGAGCGGAAGGGGAGTGAAGCAAATAGAAATACGACAAGGGGTTATGCGTTTTTGATATATCGATGAAGCAAAAATTCCGTATCTCGCCACTACAATACCGGCGATATCGACCTGAATGCTCGCTGCGGTATGTCTCTGTTGTATCCGGCGCTTGGCCGGTTGCTTATATTGGTGCGGCTTTTCTACCGTCTGCGAACGAGAGCTCTGACGCCTATCGCGGCCTAAAGTTCACTTCTGGGCGCAGCTCCCATTCAAGGCAATGACGAGCCGGTCAGCAGGTGCTTGTCATCGCGCAATACGAGCTTGAGCGTGTCGACGAAGCTGGCAATGAGCCGATCTTCCGGGCGGCCTTTCGGATAGATCAGATATCCAAAATGCTTTATCGCAGGACGGAACGGCCGGGTTACGATATCTGTGTGCCGGTAGTCCAGAGCGGCCAACGGGTTCACTATGGCGATACCGAGCCCTTGAGCAACAAGCGAGCACGTGATCGAACTGTACGAGGTCTCCAAGTTGATCGTGCGGCTTATCCCAGCCTCTTCAAAAATCGCGTCGACAGCTGAATAACCGGATTCGTTGCGCGGAAACGAGATGTATGGCTCGTCAGCAATATCGCTTGGCCCCAGGGATGTCTTGGCCGCAAGGTGATGTCCCTTCGGCATCACACAGACGGCGTCAATCTCGTACAGAACCTCGCTTTCAAGCGCGTAAGCTGCGTTGAGTTGAGAGACAATTCCAATGTCGCAAATCTGATCATCCACCCATTCGGTGATCGCAGATGAGTGACCGGTATGGATCGATATGCTTACCTCGGGATATTGCTCGGCAAAGCGTTTGACCGTTCGAGGAACCAGACCGAGCGCGATCAACTGGATCGCGGCGATAGTGAGAGAACCGCCGCTAAACCTGCGGATTCTTCTCGCCGCCTCCTCAAGGTGCCGCAAACCCGCAAAACTGCGCTGCACTTCTTTGAAGAACGAAAGTCCGTCGCTGGTAGGGACAAGCTTGCCGGGCAAGCGCTCGAACAGCTGCAGACCGCTGATTTTCTCGAGCTGAGCAATCGACCTGCTCACGTTGGGTTGAGACGTGTGCAGGATTTCCGCCGCGGCCGTGGTCGAGCCTGAAAGCATGACCGCCCGAAATGCTTCAACGTGAGAAAATCGCATGACGCCGATCCATCTTTTTTCGGTTGGCTGCCGAGATCTACAAGCCGGCAGGATTACACCAATCAGCCACATTGTATGGAAACAAGCTAGCTCGCCCTCATTCGTTGATTACGACGAGGAACACTTCGCCACTGTTTGCAAAGTTGGAGCTCCGGACGGTCGGCCGGGGAGTGCGCTGTTTCGCGTGAGACCCGGCAGGCGCTGTCGACGCGTCTGTCCGGTGCCGCTGTCGTCCGTGACGGCCTACTGGCCATCGCACGCTCGAGGAGCATTCGCAATAAATCGATAAGTGACGCGATGTGGCGCACTTGCTTTCAATGCGAGTTGACACATAAAGCCGACTGCTGAAGAATTTCATTGTGCGAATGTTGCTTTCATTCAGTGAAATAAGGAAAGAATCATGACGAGACAAACGCTACGCAAGGAAGAGATTAGCGGCGTCATACCGCCACTCGTTTCGACGTTCGCGGCGGACGGAAGCTTGGATCTCGAGCTTTTCCGAAACGAGTTGCGCTTCATGGAGAGTGTTGGTGTCACATTGGCTGTCGTTGGAGGCAGTACAGGGTCGGGAGATGAGTTGTCCGCTGATGAGCTGGAGCAGCTTGTCTCGGAGGCGGTGCAGAACAGCTCCATTCGCATTATCGCCGGCGTGATCACAACAACAACGAAGGATGCGATCCTGCGCGGCCAGAAGGCAAAAGAGGCAGGGGCGAGCGCCCTGATGGTCGGCCCGCCGATTTATACGACGCCGTCGCAGGAGGGTCTCGAGGCGTTTGTCCGAGATATCCACGACGCGACGCAAATGCCGATCATTTTCTACAATCACTTTTTCAGCCCTCCTTCGGTCATGCAGCGCATCGCCAAGCTTCCTGGTGTGATTTGCGTAAAGGAGGTCGCGCTTGAGCCGGTCGCTGAGCTCGTTCAGACAGTTGGCGACCGAGTTGCGATTGCTGCCGGCGCGGATAGTGTGAACATTGCAAGTTTCCTATTGGGCGCTGACGCGTCGATTTCCGGCGTAAACACTGTGATCCCGAAAGAGTACGGGGAAATCTACCGAGCTCACGTCGAAGGCGATTACAGACGGGGCAGAGAATTGACCGAGAAAATCGCGCCTCTTGCGCGAGAGATGATCAAGCCGGCCAACTTTCCCGCACGTGTGAAGTTCGCGATCAATCTCCTGGGTCGTCGGGTGGGCGAACCGCGGAAGCCCAGCGGCGATCTGGCCAGAGAAGATCAAGAAAATATCCGCGCTGCGCTGCGCCACGCAGGTCTTATCGCATAGCTCAAAGACCTTCCGAGGTGTCGGATCATCTTTTCCAGCTTTCGGCACCTCATCCGCTTGCCGTTACAAACACAAAAAGGGAGCAGCTGTCATGAAAGAGAAGAGCACCAACATCTTTACATCGGCGACAATGCCGCGACGCAATTTCCTCAAGGCGGGACTGGCCGTCGGGTCTTGCATCGCACTAAACCCAGCCATTGTCGATCGAGCGCTTGCCGATGAGCCGGCCCGCGGGGGTATTCTGAGAGTGGGTCTGGGCGCAGCAGGGGCCAAGTCATCGCTGAACCCGTTTATTTCGACGGGAGACATGGATTTTGCCGTCGCACAATCGATCTTCGACCGGTTGACCGATTTCGACGGCAACGGAAACATCTACAACAGCCTGGCGGAGGACTTCAGTCACAACAAGGAAGGCAACATTTGGAAAATCCGAATTCGCAGCGGCGTTGTCTGGCATGATGGGACGCCATTCTCTGCGAAAGACGTAGTCTACTCGCTGCAGTACATGCTGACGCCGGAAAACAAGGCGGACGGCTACACCAACCTTTCAACCTTGATGAAGCCGTCGAACGTTCGGGCGCTCGACGATAGCACGGTTGAAGTCTCGCTCGCCAAACCCTACGCGCTTCTGCCCCAGGTTCTCGGCAGCAAAGTGATGTTTCTGGTGAAGGATGGCACGAAGGACTTCAACCAGCCTATCGGGACCGGGCCCTTTAAATTTGTCGAGTGGAGCCAAGGTCAACGGGTGACCCTGAAGCGCAATGACGCCTTCCGGAAAGCGGGAATGCCCTATCTCGATGGTGTCGAGTTCATAGCAATCAATGACCCGACGGCACGAATGAACGCGCTGATTGCCGATCAGGTCGATGTTGTTGCACAACTCGATGGCAATCTTGCTCGTATCATCGAGGCAAACCCAGCGATGGCTTTGCTGCGGTCACAGAGCGCCGCCACTACAGACCAATTCATGATGGTGGCGCAGAAGCCGTTCACCGATGTCCGAGTACGCCAGGCGATGCGGTTTCTTGTCGATCGCGAGCAGCTGGTGACCAACGCGTTGGCCGGTTATGGCAGGGTTGGCAACGATCTTCATTGCATAACGGATCCCGATTACGCTTCTGCGCTGCCGCAGCGACAGCACGATCCGGATCAGGCCCGCGCGCTCCTGAAAAAAGCAGGATACGACAATGATCTATCGTTTGAGCTCTACACCTCGGACGCGGCGCCAGGAATGCTGGCATCCGCGACCCTTATCGCGAACCAGGCAAAACAGGCTGGCGTGAAAATCGACCTGAGTGTTGTCCCGCCGGACAGCTATTACTCCGGACCGAAATTCAAGAAGACCGCCATGGCCAGCTCTGACTGGGGACAACACACGATCGAGTCGGTGTTTGGACAGGCATATGCCCGCGGTGCCTATTGGAACGAACCGGATTGGACCAACGACACGTTTGACAAGTGGGTTTCCATGGCTCGCACCACGTTCGATCCATCTCAGCGGAAGGAGTACCTCTTCGAGGCGCAAAAGATCATCTGGGAAGATGGCGGCTATATCATCTGGGGCTTTAGAGACCTCCTGGACGCCGCGAACGTCCGCGTAAAGGGGCTTCTTCCCTCCAGCCAGCGTAATCTTGGCTATTACCGCTTCGAAGGGATTTCCCTGCAAGCCTAGTCAGCTTTTGCCTTGCCTACGATGCTCCGCCTGGCGATGAGGCGGAGCACCAAAAGAAGGGAACACGGATGATTATTGCACGCTTTTCCAAGCTGCTGATCGGAAGACTGGCGCTTTCGATTCTGACACTGGTAGCTGTCTCGGCGGTGGTCTTCACTGCGACGCTCTACCTTCCAGGAGATCCGGCAAGGGCCGCGCTCGGCGCAAAAGCTGATCCTGCCGCCGTTGAGGCGCTGCGTGTTGAGTTCGGCTTGGACCGCCCTGCATTTTCCCAGTACGTTTCTTGGGCGACAGGCGTTGTCTCCGGAGATTTTGGAAAGTCCATTCCGTCGGGTCGTCCGGTCTGGGAGATGATCCGACCGAAGGCGATAAATACCGTGATCCTGACAGCCTCTTCGCTTCTGTTGTTGATTCCTCTGTCGTTTTTACTGGGAATCGCAGCAGCGATATGGAAGGATCGATTTCCTGACCACATCATCACCGTCCCGACCATAGTCCTCGTGGCGCTGCCGGAATTCGTTGTCGGCACTGTGCTGATCGTTGTCTTCGCCGTTGGTCTACACCTGCTCCCGCCGGTATCGCTTATCCAGGGGAACAGAACGCTGCTGTCACAGTCGACCCTCTTTTTTCTGCCGGTCGTCACTCTCCTGTGCACCACGCTGGCCCAAGTCGTCCGTATGGTGCGGGCCGTCGCCATCGAGGTGCTGTCGGCAGAGTATGTATATATGGCTCGTCTCCGTGGCCTTGGCCCAGGCCGCGTGCTCATACGCCATGTCTTCCCCAACGTCGTAACCCCATCAATTCAGACCATTGCACTGAACGCGGCTTGGCTTGCAGGTGGAGTCGTCGTGACGGAGGCGGTATTTCAACTGCCCGGCATCGGCAGTGCGTTCGCAGACGCTGTCATCAACCGGGACATGCCGACAGTATTGGCCGTGACCCTGTTGATCACGGCAACATACGTTCTGATCAATCTGATCTCTGAGATCCTGATCATGTTTCTCAACCCGCGTTTGCGGGCACAGCACGCCGTGCTTTGATTTCGTGAGGAAGATCAATGCTTCGAACTTTGCACCTTATGTTTTCAAATCGTGCCTCATGGATATCTTTGCTCCTCATAGTAGCGGTCGTCGGCGTCGCCGCCGTCGGGCCCTGGCTGGCGCCTTACGCGTACGATGAGATCGTTGGCCCGCCTTTTTCACAGCTATCACGGGACCACATCCTGGGGACGGATTTCCTTGGGAGAGACGCTTTCAGCCGGTTTCTCACCGGCGGCCAAACCATCTTGACGATCGCCGTGCTTGCAACGACCCTGGCATTTATGATCGCAGTGCCGATTGGAATATTATCAGGTCTTCGGCGCGGCTCGTTTGACCACGCTCTCGTGGCGCTGTCGGACATCGTCTATGCCTTGCCGCCCGCCATCTTTCTGCTCGTGCTCCTCGCAGCAACCGGGCCCAGCCTGACCACGGTGATTTTCGGCATTGTGTTTATCCACGTACCCCGTGTCCTGAGGATCGTTCGGCTCATTACGATCGACATATCTCGAAACGAATATGTCGAGGCAGCATTCGTCAGAGGCGAAAGCTGGTCGGCAGTGTGCCTCAAAGACATCCTGCCGAACATCCTTCCTCCGATATTTGCTGACTATGGCGTCCGGCTTTGCGGATCGATCATTCTCTATGCCTCGCTCAGTTACCTTGGCCTGGGACTGCCGCCGCCTGCCGCAGACTGGGGAATGATGATCAGCGAGAATCGCTTGGGCATCACGATCTCCCCCTGGCTTGCGGTAGCACCGGCGGCCGCGATAGCGATCTTCTCCGTCGCAGTGAACGTCCTGACCGACAACTTCGCGCGTTCCATCGGCCATTCGAAGAGGCAGGGAAATGCTTGATTCTCCATTGATCGTTAAGAACTTGTCGATGCGCGACACCGAGGGCCGCATCATAGTAGACGACGCCTCGATAGCTGTCGGCGAGGGCGAAGTGCTCGCTATTATCGGGGAATCGGGGTCCGGGAAAACCTCATTGGCTCTTGGCCTGCTGGGCTTTGCGCGGCCCGGTATGCTGATCAGCGGCGGCGAGGTGATGATCGATAATGAAGATATCCTGAGTGTCTCGGAGCAAAAGCTGCAAACATACAGGGGAAGCAAGGTTTCGTTGGTCCCACAGAATCCGACGACGAGTTTCAGCCCGCGCATGAGAATCGGCGATCAGATCGCAGAACTGCTGAGCGTTCACGGCTACTCAGCGGCGGAGACCCCGGCCTTGAGGCGGGACATGCTCGAGAATGTCGGCTTACCCACAGATGGTGGCTTCCTGCGCCGTTACCCGTTTGAACTCAGCGGCGGCCAGTTGCAAAGGGTCGCGATCGGGATGGCGTTCATTACTCGCCCTCGCGTGATCGTCATGGACGAGCCCACCACGGGGCTCGACGTCTCGACGCAACAAACCATTTTGAACTTGATACGCGAACTGGTCCAGACGTCGAAGGCGAGCTTCGTATATGTGACGCACGACCTTGCAGTCGTGCATAACATCGCCGACAGCGTCGCCGTCATGCTTGGCGGAAAGATCATTGAAACGGGCACGAGAGAGCAAATCTTTGCGGAGCCCGCAACTGACTATACGCGCACGCTGCTCAGCACAATTCCGGAGTTACCCGATCGGTGTAACGTCGTCGAGGAGGTTGGCGCTTCCAACGGGGCTCTCCCCGCTGTGCTTAAGATTGAAGATTTGAGCGTTTCCTATGGTGATGTCAGGGTCGTCCACGGGATTTCATTTTCAATCGATCGTGGAGAATGCCTAGCTCTTGTCGGCGGGAGTGGTAGCGGCAAGACAACGACGGGGCGGTGCATTGCCGGTCTTCATGCAAACGGTCACGGCCGAATGACTTTTCAGAATGCGGCGCTGAGCTTCGGCTACCGTAACCGTTCGCGGGCGCAACTGGCCGCGCTTCAGATCGTGTTTCAGAACCCTGATCGTTCTCTTAATCCGCGTGAATCCATCTATAATGCGGTGGGTCGCGCAGCAAAACTTGCGGGCGCGGACGAAGGCTCAATGGACTCTAAGGTGACGCAGCTGCTCGACAGAGTGCGTTTGCCACGACGCGTTTCCACCTTGTATCCGGCGGACCTATCAGGTGGAGAGAGGCAACGTGTTGCGATTGCCCGGGCTCTTGCAATGAGCCCCCACCTGCTGATCTGCGACGAGATCACCTCAGCCCTCGATGTTTCCGTACAAGCAGCCGTTGTCGATCTCCTTATGGAGCTGAAGCGTGACGGGTTATCAATGTTGTTCATAACCCACAACCTTCCATTGGTGTCCGAGATTGCCGAATCTATCATCATAATGAAGAATGGTATGGTGACAGAACGCGGAAGCACGAACCAGGTTTTGCGTTCCCCCCAGGACGAATATACGCGACTTCTCTTGGAGGCAGCTCCGAGGGTTCAGGCGAAATACCTCGCATCTCGCGTGGTTCGGTTTCCTAGTTAATAAGGACGGGCGGATGGAAGTGGAAAGCGGAAAGTCGACACGATTTGATGCTGTCGACCGGGCAGCTGCAATTCTCGCTGCTCTCGGCGCTGCCAACGGACCGAGTTCTTTGTCGCAAATTGCCCGTGAGGTAGGATTGGGGCAGCCGACTACGTCGCGGTATCTAACGAGCCTGGTCGGCCACGGGTACGTCGAACGGGACGGCAATGGGCGATACGTGCTTGGCATCGGGCTTTACCTTCTGGGGCAGAAAGCCCTCCAACATCGTGATGTACGCAATCTGGCGCGTCCCCAGCTCGAAGCGCTTCACCGCCGTTACAACGAGACCGTCAGTCTCGCGCTGTGGGTTCATAATGAACTTGTCGTAATTGATTGTATTGAGGCCACTCAGGCACTTAAACAGGGAGCAACCGTCGGACTGCCGAATCCGTGGCACGCAAGTTCACTTGGCAAATCGATTTTGGCTTGGCTGGACGAGAAGACGCTTAACGTTTTGCTGCCCACGCCAGCGCTGGAAGTATTCACCAAGAATACACTCTCAACCAGATCTCTGCTGCGGGCTCAGTTCCAAACCATCCGTGCGCTGGGCTTTGCGGTCGATGACGAAGAATCGTCACTCGGGGGACGTTGTATCGGCGCGCCTGTATTCGATGCGACGGGGCGCCCAATTGCAGCAATCAGCATGAGCGGCCCCGTTAGTCGCATCGTTTCGGAGGACATTGCATCGATCGGTGATGTTATCTCGGCGGCTGCAAAGGAAGTTTCTCGCGCTTTAGGCTATCAGGAATCGCCGCAGAAGAGGATGCAAACGGCATGAAGATCGGGCTTGTCGGTGCCGCGCACTGGGCATCGGAAATTCACGCCCCCGGGCTCGCCGGTGATCCTGATGTGACCTTCGTTGGAGTTTGGGCGAGAGATCGGGGCAAAGCAACTGCACTGGCCGACACCCACATGGTCGAGGCGTTCGACAATTTTGACGAGCTATTGGACGAAGTGGATGCCGTCAGCTTCGCCGTCGCGCCCGGCGCTCAAGCCACGTTAGCAAAAAGGGCCGCAGAACGGGGAAAACATGTGCTGCTCGAAAAGCCGATAGCGCTCAATCTGGGGGATGGCATCGCGTTGAACGATGCAATACTCAACAGCGGTGTACGCTCTGTTGTTTTTCTGACCCGCCTGTTTCACCCGCGGCTCCGATCGCAGCTTGCATCGGCTGCTCAAGCACACGGTTTGATGCATGGGAGAGTGAGGATCGTGGCGAACTCCATGAGAGTTTCATCGCCATACAACAACTCGCAGTGGCGCCACGATCCGCATGCTGCCCTTTGGGACTTGGGGCCACACGCACTTTCCGTCTTGCAGTCCGTCCTCGGAGGTATCTCAGAGGTTTGCGCTAAGTTTGATGCCAAGGGCCATGTTTTGCTGTTCGCTCGCCACAAAGGCGGCGCTACATCATATTCGGAACTCGCATTAACCGCGCTCGACGCTGACCTCGCAAGTGACACCGCTTTTGTTGGGAGTGAAGGCAAGGTTGAACTGCCGCAGATCGACATGATCAACGGGGGTGCAGCAGAGGCCTATCGCGAAGCAATTCGTCAGTTGGTCAGCGGAAAAGAGGAAAAACCATATTGCGACGCCACCTATGGTTTGCAGCTTCTGCGGCTTATGGCTGAATGCGATGAACAATTACGCATCCCGAATTCGCATCGCGCTTCAACCCTGACGCTCGGCGATACGGACTATGGTCACCACGCCGGCTAGCTTATTCTGACGCGCGCCCATGGGCTGACGTTGCAAGCCCTCGAAACTCCACCACTGTCTGCGCAGCCGAATGAGCTCGATCTTGAAGGGTGGCTAACCATCCGGGCGAGCGCATTATAGGGGGCGAACAATTCCCATTGAAGCTCGATGCCCACCGGGGCCGCATCGACCGCAGGCGACGGCGCGGCTCCGCCTTCCAATTGGTATCGCCGCCGGCTCGGACTGGGCAACCTCGTCCTCATGCCGACTTCTGACGCAATGTGGCGCAAACCAAGCAGCGTGTCACTTCAGAAAAGCGGCGCCCGCGCACTGTTTTCGAGTACCCATCCGTGGCTTCATATGCTTGAGCTTTGGAATTTATGGGATCCGACGACCGTGAAGAACGCAACAAGAGACCTTGCATTCGCAGATGAGTTTATCTCCGCCAAGCTGGTGGAAAACGTTGTCGATTATGACGTGAGCGACGCGGTTGTTGTCAACCTCGGCCCCTCGCCCATGGTAACGGGTACGGAACATCCAGCGATCGTTCCCGCCTGGAAATCGACCTGGCTGAAAGGCGGGAGAATCAAGTCGGCGGAACGCGCAGCATTGATCAAGGTCGTCAAAGCCACGAACCTTGGCGGCGCGCAATTCCGCGGTTGGGATTGGCTCGGAAATCGTATCCGTAGCTTCCCGCGCGACACGCCCCTCTTCATTTCCGCTCAAGACGAGATCGGTCAGGTGAGGGTGGACCCCCGCGTTTTCACCAACGAAACCGCCGAGTCTATCGCCGAGCAAACTTTTACGCTGAAGTTGAACCTGTGGTGGTCCCCTGGCGACACGGACTGCTTCATTCACAATGAACATCCTTTCCTCGAGGTGCACACACAAATCCACGGCCTGGGGCGGATGCAGAAATTCGCCGAACGCGATCAGTTAACGCTCTATGAAGACGTCGTCATGCCGATTGGCTATTCGCACGACCCGTTTTGCAGGGTGACAGGATATAATCAGTGGACCTATCCTTGGCATAGATATTACGCAGACACTGATTCCGTCTGGTTGGCTGTTGAGCTGCATCCTTGATGGCCTTCGGGCGAGTCTCAAGACATCTGGATCATGTCCGAGCCATCTCCTAGATACTGAAGGGCCTCGCGAGGTATTGCGGGGTCATTTTTATCCATTACCGTAATCCCCTTGATTTGCTCCCTCCTAAGCAGCCCAGGCCCTCGATAGTGAAGGGCTACTTTGGTTGAGTAAGGCTGCCGGAAGACGGTTGCGGCAATACCGCTTGAAATCCCGAACATGAACTTTTTGGAGTTTCGCTTCACCTGCGCATAGACACCGAAGGTCAGTTCGTTTGACTGAATTCCTTCAAAGTCTGCGGTAAAGAGGCGATCTGCGATCGGAAAGCAAAACCCATAATATTTGAAGACATACTCCATCTTCTTCGGGTCGTCGAAACTGGGGAACCGTTCGACATAATAATGTTGCAGGAACTGGTTGGACCGGTAGATGCAGAATGCCGACTTCAGCACAAAACCTTTGTAGATCGACGAGAATTGGTATCGATCGTAGACGCCGATCAGGTCGCTATCGGGTACCGAGTTTTCCACCAACATGGTCGATACAAATCGCGAAAACTCAGGCAATTGCCGCGCCGCCGACATAGCGTGGAAAAAGTTGCCATCGACCAGGGTTCTGAACTCTTCGGGGTCGGAGAAAAGAATGGGAACACTGAGGCCGAAGTAGTTTGCGATGATCCTCATGTTCGCCGCCGACGGAACATGAGATCCAGACAGATATTTATTAAACTGCTGCCGATTTACCTTTATTTTCCTGCATACAGCTGCCACTGACCCTTGTTGATTGCAAAGAGTTCGAAGATTGGCAGCGAAGAAGGCCGTATCGCTGATAAGATGGTTCATTGGCCGTCCAGAAAATGACGCGTATTGACGCTATAGCTACGCTATATCGCGAAAGCCTTAGACGCAATGCGAAATTGCTCCGGCCGTCATTCCCCTTACATTTTATTGCGAATATGAAGGGGATCGATCATTGCCAGCAAGCGCCGAAATCGGTTGGGCGATTATGGGCACGGAAACCATTGCTACGGAGCACATGGTATCTGCGATCCGGTCGATCGGCCATTTGCCTCTATGGGTTTTCAGCCGAAACCTTCAATATGCGCAGGCTTTTGCAGGCGATCTAGATATTTCGAACGCTACCAGTGATCTGACAACTGTCTGGGCTGCGCCCCAGGTCCGATTTGTCTATGTTAGCGCGACGAGAGATCGGCGCCCCTATCACGTGGCTGCAGCAGCGAGAGCCGGAAAGCACATCTTATGCGATGGGCCCCTCTGCGATGATCGCGAGCAAGCCACGGAACTAGTGAAACTCTGCCATGACATGAAGGTCACCCTAGCAGTACATCACGTCGCCCGCGCATCCAATGTGCACCAGACGATGAAGAGGCTAATCCGCGACGGCGACATCGGCCAACTGCAATCTATAATCGTCATTCGTGGCGGTCCCCACGAGCCACCGCCGCAACGGCGCGGTAAGGTCGAACGCGCTGCCGGCGACATCTTCTTCGATGCAGCCATCGAAAGTGTCGACCTTGCCCGATACCTTACCGACGCCGAACCTCGCCAAATCAGCGGTCTCAAAAAGGTACAGGATCAACTCCCGCTGCATCTTGCGTTCTTATTGCGGATGAACGACGGCTGCATCGTTCAGGGGCATGAGAGTTTCGCAACCTCCGAGATCGAGGATATGGTGCTGGTGGCCGGCAACAAAGGCTCGCTCATTGCGAATGGAACGTTGAACGGCCGCGGAGCTGGAACGCTTACGCGACGGATCGCGGGTAAGAACGAACTGATCCCAATACGCGAGCGCGATGTGCACGCCGCTGCGATGCATGATTTCGTTACCGGTTTGCATGGAAGGCCCACATGGCTTTCGACCGGAGAAGACAGCATATCAAATCTTCAAACTATCGAGGCACTGCGAACGTCAGTGAAAACGGGTGAGGTCGTTGATTTGAACAATATATCGGCCAATTAGCGCAGGAGCAGGTTCGTGACTACCACTCAAAAAATCATCCTTCACTCTCTGGTTGCCAGACACTCGACCATGGCGATCGATCTGGAGATTGCGAAGCGGCTTGAATTTGATGGGCTGGAGGCATCGGGGTCGAAAATCAGCGACTGCCTGGCCGCCGGCGTTTCCAAAGCGTCACTGCGGGAGATGGTCGATGGTATGTTTATCCCCGGGATTGGCTTCCTGATCAACATTGAACGCCAAAACGACGAACGACCCCAGTTGTTCAGTGACGCCGTACGACTTTTCGAGTTGGCGACGGCAGTCGGCGCAAAGGGTGTCGAGGTTATAACGGGGCCGCTCAGCCTTGATGCTGTAAGATCAAAAACTCCGATTCAGGGGCTATATCGCGGTCTGATCGATCGCCCAGAACAGGAGCAGATTGACCTTACTGCAGCGAATTTGCGGGAACTCGCCGACGTGGCCGCATCACATGATCTTACGCTGTACCTTGAATCGCTATCCTGGACACCACTGAATACCATCGACAAGCAGCTCAAGGTCATCGAGAAGGCGGGACGGACCAACATCAAGCTGCTCATAGATTATTGGCACTGCTATACCTCCGGCGATACTCCTGAAAGAGTTGCCAAAATCGACAAGGATCTCATCTATGGTGTGCACGTGTGTGACTCCCTGGAGTTCAAAGGCGGCATACCTGACGAGCCCATTTTGCGCGACGTACCAACCGGTGACGGCGTTTTGAACCTGAAGGAATGGACAGATGCGGTGAAATCAACTGGCTATGAAGGCTGGTGGAGCTGCGAGCTTTTCTGCAATCGAAATCACCAGGAAAACAGCTTTGACGTTGCAAGACAGCTTAAATCCCTGATGCAATCGCTCATTGGCCCAGCAGTTTGAGATCAAATCTTGAGCTACTTTTTTCAGGTTTCCTCAAACACGCATCGGTCGCGGCGTGCCCTAAGAGGCGCCTGGGTCGACTATGACCTGCCACTGAACTTTCATCCAGCGGCGATTAGAGCCTCGGCGGTTTTCGATCCGGCAAGTGGCGCAGGGTGAGCAACCGGCGGAAACGCGAAGCTTTCATCTCGCGTAGCGTTGTAGCCGGTTGCGGCAATATCATCGGCAAAAGCCGCCGGGGTCTGTATCCCCGCGATGAATGCGGCCGGAAGTGGTTGTAATCGGTCGGCCCATTAAGCATTGCGCTTCGGGCATGGTCGAGGCCGAAGAACAGGCTTTCGTTGAGCAGTTCGTCGCGCACGCGGTCGTTGAAGGATTCGACATAGCCGTTCTGCATCGGCTTTCCCCGTGCGATGTAATCCCGCTCGACCTTGTGTTCCTTTGACCAGACGAGGATCGCGTTCGACGTGAATTCCGTGCCATGGTCGGAGACAATCATGCGGGGCTTTCCCGCAGTTCGATGAGCGCCGCCAATTCGCGAGCAACGCGACGACCGGAGATCGAGGTGTCAGGTATCGCCGCCAGGGCGCGTGACGCGTCATCGACGACATTGAGCACGCGGAAGCGTCTGCCGCAGGCGAATTGGTCGTGGACGAAATCCAGGCCGGCTCTCCCTCCCACCAAAGCAGGACAAACAGTCGCCGATAACTAAAACGCCGTCTCGGTTGCGAGTTCTCGCAGCCTTGCACGCAGCTCAATCTCCGGCGGTCGGCATGACCGATAGCGAACCGTCTTGCGCTCGGCGGATATGATCTGGCGGGACGGCCGTTCCGAAAGCCCCATGACGGCCTTCAGATGCGCGACGGCTTCACGCTTAGCGGCAGGCCCACCATTTTTTCTGCAGAAGCTCGCGTTGTGCTGTGGCATCCAGCGGTTTCGCCGACGATTCCCATCTTGTACGCGCATTTCGGTCAAAATGGCGCACGACGCCGTCGAACTTCCGAAAATATGGCTCCGCAACAGGGAATTCAGAATTGAATGTACCGACAAAAGTGTTAGCCTGAAAAGAGTTTCGCCAAATCGCGCTTCACGGACGCTAGGCACCCACAAAGGCCTGATGCCTTTTTTAGGAGCGTTATCATCGTTGCCTGAAGGAGATGCTCGATAGCCACCTGAGAAAAATTTTGTGTTTCAAAGACATCGAGGCAATTCCAGACAAGATTACAAAGCTCTGCCAAATGCGAGCCTCTCGCCGTCGTGAGATCCACGATCGGATCGAATTCCAAATCTCTTGTGACAGGGCCATTCAGCAGTTCACTCGCTTTCTGGACCATTGCCGCCCTTTTTGAAAGCCAGGCCGATATAGCTGCAATTTTTGTGAACTGTCGCCTCCTGCAAGCGCATGAGCCTGCCTAGAAATCCGGTGGCTTGAGTCGATGGCGCGCTTCTGGCCCCAACAACTGTTCCGCTCAACAAAGGCATGCGAAAAGCGTAAGCGTCGGGCGCGCCGAACGCCGCCATCATGCGCTGAAATTACCAACGATGTAGTGTTGATTTTCCCTGGAACTCCAATGGACACGGCCCAGCACCTCAGCCGCATGGGCTGCGTCATTCCCGATAAATAAGGAGGGCAACATTCTGCAATCGACCCCGCTAAACCTTGGCAGTCGGTCGCTCAACCGCGACCGACAATGCTCGGTTGCTATGTGGACCTGCAATGTGAGCGGGTAAGCAACGAACTTAATCCACTAAATCGGCCGACCTGGGAGTTCGGGCCAATGCGCTAAGCGCAAGCAAGCAGAAAATCCGCGGCTCGCTCCCCAATCATGATACATACCGCGTTGGGATTTCCCGAAATTAAAGTGGGCATGACTGAAGCATCGGCGACCCGAAGTCCTTCGATTCCCCGCACGCGAAGCTTTGGATCGACAACGGCCATTTCGTCCGTGCCTATTCGGCAGGTGCCCGACGGGTGGAGAGCTGCATGTGCGTTACGCTGGCAGAATGCTCTCACCTCATCCCGCGTCAGGACGCTCCGGTCGGGCACGTATCTGGAGTGAAGGTATTTCGCGATGGCAGGTTTGGACATGATATCCATTGCCTTCATCGTGCCTTCCGTAATTGCATCCAAGTCGTAAGGATCAGAAAAATAATTGGGAGACACCCGGGGGTCAGCGGCAAAGTCGGAGCTGGTCAATGTAACTTCACCGCGTGACTTTGGCCGAATCTGCCCGAGGTTGATGGTGCATCCATTACCACCCGGAACAGCATCGACTCCTTCCTCGATACCCGCGCCGACCACCATGAAATATTGGATATCCGGAACCTGTTCCTCCTTGTTGCCCCACCAGAAAGCTCCTCCCTCAATGAGGTTTGAGGAGGCAGGCCCCCCCTTAAAGAGCGCGTAATTGAGACCCGCTGCGGCTTTCCAATGCAATTTCTTGTATTTGTCGTAACTGTGGGGTCCATTTAGCTGGTAGATAAGCGATATTTCGACGTGGTCTTGAAGGTTTTTTCCAACGCCGGGGAGATCAGCCTGTACCGCGATGCCATGACGGGACAGTTCTTTTTCTGCACCGATGCCAGATAGCATCAGCAACTTCGGCGTGCCGATCGCGCCGGCCGAAACAATAATCTCTCGTTCAGCTCGAAGCACATGCTTTTCGCCGTTTCGAATATATTCAACGCCGACCGCTTTGCCGTTTTCGATAATAATACGAGTAACGACGGTACGAGTAACAACCTGCAGATTTGGCCTTTCCCGTGCGGGCTTAAGGTAGGCTACAGCTGCGCTGCTGCGTCGACCGTCCTTCGCTGTGATCTGATAGAGACCGCACCCAGCCTGATTTCCGGAATTGAAATCCGCATTGTAAGGCAAGCCTGCCTGCTGGCAAGCCTGCAGCCAGCTGCGAGTGAGCGGGTGAATGTAGTCAATGTCAGAGACGCCTAGCGGCCCCCCAACGGCATGAACTTCGTTGCAAAAGCGATTGTTGTCCTCTGCGCGAAGAAAATAGGGTAGAACATCATCATATCCCCACCCCTCAGCGCCGAGCTGAACCCATTGCTCGTAGTCAAACGGTACGCCGCGAATATAGATCATCGCGTTCACAGAGCTGCCGCCGCCCAAGACGCGGGCCTGAACCATTGTCTGCTTTTCGTTTCGGGCCAACTCGGGACCGGCTTCCCAGCTTAACCGCTTGAGCAAGCTACCTTGCGCTGTTTTGTAGTACGCTCCAGGGATGTGTATGTATGGGCTGGCATCAGGCGGCCCCTCTTCGAGAAGAGCCACTTTGACGGATTCGTTTTCAGAAAGGCGCGATGCAATCACGCAACCGGTCGAGCCACCTCCGACAACGATATAGTCATAGCGGCTTTCCTTGCCTGAGATCGGCTTCACGCCGTAACGAGCAGAACCGAGACAGTTCATGAACATTAGCGGCTCCCTATCGATGCGCCTGCCTTAATTGCGAGGGCAGCAATGGTAAGGGCCGGGTTGACGGCTGCCGAGGTCGGCAATACCGACGCGTCAGTGATGTATAGGTTCGAGATATCATGGCTCCGGCAGTTCAGGTCGACAACCGATGTTTTGGGATCACTTCCGAGCCTGGCGGTTCCACACTGATGGGACGTGGTCTTTCTTCCAAATGTATGGGTCAATACGACCGGGAAGCCGGCCTTCCGCATCACCTGCTTCGTCTTTTTGATTAACGCTTGATGCGCGCGCATGTTTGAACGCACCCAGTTGACGACGATCCGATCGTGCCTGACCATGACCCGGCTTTCCGGGTTGGGGAGATCTTCGCTCGTAAGGAACCACCCATATGCATGCCTTGCGATGATGTTGATGAGCCAGGATGGTGCGGGTACGGGAAAATTCGCTTTCAGGATGTTACCGGTGATGTGACCAAGCAGTTGCACGTTTCCCAAGGGCGCTCCGAATTCGTTGTTCTCATTGTAGAAATCATTGAAAGCCAAGGTCTTCTGATAGACTGAGGCGTTCCGTTTGTAGTCCAGTACGAGCATCGCGGAGGTGTTATGGTTCATGAAATTCCGGCCCAATTGGTCCGAACTGTTTGCCAGGCCCATCGGATGAGCCGCGTTCGCAGACCGAAGAAGCAACGCGGAAGTCTGAACAGCGCCGGCGGCCACAGCGAAGACATCCGCCGTAACAGAATGTACTGCTCCGTCCTTGGTGAACGTCGCTGATATGATGCGCTTACCTGTTTCATCGGTCTCCAGGCGAGATACGCTTGCGCCGGTGATGACACTCACGTTCGGATGCTGAAGGGCGCGAGTTAAAGGTCCGACTTCGGCGTCGATCTTGCCTAACCCGGTATTTGGAAAGGCGTCCCAGCCGGTTTTTGCACGTCCAAGCCACGCCTCGAGGTCGATGGCAAGCGGAAGGCTGGCGGGATGGATCCCCGCCCTTTTTAGACGCGCTCGCACTGATGCGATGGATGGCTCGTCCGGAACGGCCGTGTAGGAATAAGGTCGGCTATGGGGAGGTTCGGTTGGATCCTCCCCAGTGGCACCACGCACGCGAAACACCTCTTCAGCGCGCTCATACCAGGGCTCAAGGTCGTCGTATGCCATAGGCCAGCCTGGTGAGTTCCCGTCGAGGTGGGGACGGGGTAAAAAATCTTCCTTCCGGTAACGGTACATGACCGCCCCGAAGAATTTCGAGTTTCCGCCGACATAGTAGTAGTTGTTGGCCAGAAAGCTCTCACCGTCTGTCCCAAGCCACTCCTCGGCCGGTCGATAGAACCCCTTTTGAAAGATCGCAATGTCGTCCCGAGCTTCGGCGCTGTCCTTGAGGTAGTCGCCGCGCTCCAGGATAACGATCCGTCGCCCCGATGCGGCCAGGCTATAGGCCAAGGAGCTGCCACCAACTCCGGAACCAATGATCACAATGTCTGCATTGTGTTGCATGGCTGTGTAAATCCTCAATCGATCCGCGCTTCAGTTTGTGCATCGAACAGCACGATTTTCGAGCCGTCGACAGACAAACAAGCTTCAGCTCTTGACCTGGCGCTGTTGGGGGGAAGTCGTGCTGTCACTTCCACACCGGCAAGCTGGAAAACAACAAGCGCGTCCGGCCCGGTGGGCTCGACAACGTCAATATCAACCGTCAGGCAGTTTGCGCCTGCGCTCGGTGCGGGGCTGAAGTTTTCCGGTCTGATCCCGATCAGCACATCCTTGGTTGAATATTTCTTCAGTGCGGATGCGGAGATCGGAATGCCGGAAATGCGAGCCGGTGCCCGGTTCGGAATTTGCACGACTGCGCTCACACCGGAACCGTCGGCTTCAACCCGTGCAGGGACAATGTTCATGGACGGAGAGCCGACGAATTTCGCGACGTAGACGTTGGCCGGCCGATCATAAACCTTTTGAGGCTCATCCAGGTGCTGGACGATACCGTCCTTCATCACGGCAACGCGTGTCGCGAGCGTCATTGCTTCGATCTGATCGTGCGTGACGTAGACAATCGTCGTTCCCAAGCGCTGATGGAGGCGCTTGATCTCCGTTCGCATGTCGACGCGAAGCTTTGCATCAAGGTTCGAGAGAGGCTCGTCAAACAGAAAGAGCTTTGGCTGGCGGACAATGGCACGTCCCATTGCGACGCGCTGACGCTGTCCTCCGGAAAGCTGTGATGGCTTTCGATCCAGCAGGTGGCTGATCTGGAGCAACTCGGCTGCTGATCGCACGGCTTTATCGCGATCGGCGGGGGAGACTTTGCGAATCTTCATGCCGAATTCGATGTTTTCACGCACCGTCATGGTCGGGTAAAGCGCGTAGGACTGAAACACCATCGCGATGTCGCGGTCTTTTGGCGACAGATCATTGACCACGTTGTTGGCGATGCGAATCTGGCCCCCGGTGATCGTTTCGAGACCAGCGATCATATTGAGGAGTGTCGATTTTCCACAGCCGGATGGTCCTAGCAGCACGAGGAAATCGCCGGTGCCAATGGAGATCGAGACCTCCTTCAGCACTTCAAGGTCACCATAGGCTTTGCGAACTCGATCGATTTCAAGAGTAGACATTGTATCAGCCTTTCACGGCACCGGCAGTCAGTCCGCGGACGAAGTAGCGCCCGGCGATGACATAGACGACAAGGGTTGGAATTGCGGCAATCATTGCTGCGGCCATATCGACGTTGTATTGTTTTCTACCCATCGTCACATTGACGATGTTGTTCAGTGCTACGGTGATCGGTGATGACTCACCCGCGGTGAACGACACGCCAAAGAGGAAGTCGTTCCAGATCTGCGTGAACTGCCAGATGCACGAGACCACGATGATCGGAAGAGCAGCTGGCAACATGATAGAGAAGAAGATACGAAGGAATCCGGCACCGTCGATCTGAGCTGCGCGGGTAAGTTCGTCCGGAATCGTGATGAAGTAGTTGCGGAAAAACAGGGTCGTGAAACTGATCCCGTATACCGTATGAACTAGGACCAGTCCGGGGATGGTGCCGGAAAGTTTCAGTGCCCCAAGCAACTGAGCCATTGGCAGGATCACTGCCTGAAATGGCAAGAAGCAGCCAAACAACAACATTCCAAACACGAAGTTCGAGCCCGGAAATCGCCATTTCGTAAGAATGTAGCCGTTGATTGCGCCTATCATGGTCGAAAGGGTGACCGCAGGGACGACCATGAGGAGCGAGTTGACGAAGTACGGCTTGAGACCGCCGCACGCAGTGCCAATGCACGCCTCACCCCAGGCCTTCTGCCAAGCTTCGAAGGAGATCACCTTGGGAAGTCCAATAAACGAACCGGAATAAATCTCGTCCAGAGACTTCAAAGAGGTGACGATCATCACCCACAGCGGCATCAGATAAAAGGCGGCAAGTGCGATGAGCGAACCGTAGATGAATATCCGGCCAAACTGCAAAGAGCGTCGCGCTGAGCTAGCTTCAGTGTGCATTGCGGCTCTCCTTCAGCTCCGAATACAGGTAAGGCACGATGATTGCCGCGACGGTCATCAACATCATCATCGCGCTGGCCGCTCCGATGCCCATCTGGTTCCGCTTGAACGTGGCAGAGAACATGAACGTTGAGGGCATTTCGGTCGCGCTGCCCGGACCACCGCCCGTCAATGCCAGGACGAGGTCGAAGCTCTTGATCGAGATGTAGCTGAGGAGAACAACGACGCTGAGAAATGCTGGTCGCAGCATGGGGACGATGATGCTCATGTAGATGCGCGGCAGTGTCGCACCCTCGATTTGAGCAGCCTTAATGATCGACGTATCGATACCGCGGAGACCAGCGAGGAAGATCGCCATGGCAAATCCAGTTGACTGCCACACCGCCGCGATTACCACACAATAGATTGCGTATTCCGGCCGAGTGATCCAGTCGAATACGAAGCCTGTCCAGCCGAGTTCATTGACAACCTTCTGAACACCCAGCTCGGGATTGAGAATCCACTTCCATGCCGTGCCCGTTACGATGAACGACAGCGCCATCGGATAGAGATAGACAGCCCGAAGAAAACCCTCTGCCCGCACCTGCTGGTCAAGCAAGATCGCAATGAACAGACCAAGCGCGATGGTGACCGCAAGGAACAGCACCGTGAAGATGAACAGATTTGCGACCGCTGTTTCCCATCGAGGCGTCGCCCATAGACGCATATAATTTTCCAAGCCCACAAAATCGAACCTAGGAACCATTTTTGAGGACGACAAAGAAATTCCGGCCGTCCAGGCGATGAAGAGATAAACCCCGACGAAAACGACGATTAGGCTTGGCGACAACACGAGCCGAGGTAGCCAGCGCGCTAGTTTATCTTTTAGTGAAGGTGTCCTGTGCATCACAGTAATCCGGCGTTGAAGGCGTACTAGTGTTTCAGAGCGCCGGCGCGATAGCCGGCGCTCTGACGATCGGTCAGCGAGCGTTGTCGATCCCGTCTACAAGGGCCTTGACCGCATCCTTCGCAGACATGTCTGTAACGAAGAACTTGCCGACGACATCACTAAACACGCCGGAAAACTGTGGCTGAGTGGCGAAACCTTCTGTCAGGCCGCCAAGCATCGCATTGCTGGCGATAGCCGCTTCTCGATCGGCGAAGCTGCGCTGAGCGCACGCGTCAAAATCGGTAACAGAAATATCGGAACGCGCCGGGATGGAACCCTTGATCTTGTTGAAGTCCTTCTGGACTTCAGGGTCCATGATCGATTCTGCCCACGCGTCCTGACCGGCGGTAATCGCTTCGTTGTCGATCTTGAACATGCCGAACGCATCAATGACGAACTTGTAGTTTGGCGTGGCCGACGGAGTCGGGAAGCACAGGAAGTCCGTACCGGGCTTCATGCCTTTGGCCAGAAACTCGCCCTTGGCCCAGTCACCCATGACCTGCATGGCAGCCTTTCCACTTGCAACCATGCCGGTCGCAACAGCCCAGTCGCGGCCGGTGAAGCCGTCGTCGACCAGTCCGCGCACTTTGCGAAGCTTCTCGAAAGCGTCGACCATCTTGTCGCTGCCGAGGGCCTCTTCATCGAGGTCCATTATCGCCTTCTTGTAGAACTCAGGACCGTTTACGTCGACAACGATCGCTTCGAACACCTCGAGAATCTGCCATGGTTCATCGCCCATTGCGAGTGGAACCACCCCTGCAGCCTTGAGCTTGTCGCCATAGGCGATCAACTCATCCCAGCTCTTCGGTTCCGAAAGTCCAACTTTGTCGAATACGGCTTTGTTGGCCCAGACCCAGTTCTGCCGGTGCATATTGATGGGCACCGAGATGAAGTCATCGTCGCTCTTGACGAAAGCAAGCAATTGCGGAGCGAGTGTCTTCTCCCAGCCATTTTTCTCGTACTCGTCATTGAGGGAGCGGAGGACTCCTTCTTTTGCCCAGTCCAGGCCTTCAAAGCCGAGAAATTGCATTGTCGCGGGGGGATTGCCCGCCGCAAGGCGTGTCCGCAGAGCCTGCAGTGCATTGCCGCCAGACAGGCCTCCGACTGCGCTGTCCTGCCAGATATAGCCTTTGGTTGCGAGCTTGTTGGTGATTACCTTGAGCGCGTTCACTTCGCTCTCGGACACCCAATGATGGATGCCCTCGATCTTCGTCTTTTCCTGGGCCGCAGCCGCGACCGGAAGAAATGCTATCGATGCTGCAAGCAGAGTTTTGAGTTTCATGGTAGTTCCCCTTTTTGGTTAGAGATTGTGGCTGGCGGCCCGAGCGCTCAAAGCTGATGCCGCCAGGGAATTATGCTCTGACGGGCGACGCCCCCTCGGCATAAGGAATATTCCGTCCGCCATAGCGACGGACGCGAATGTTTGCTTGTTCCGCATGGCCAGCGAAGCCCTCCATGATGCAAAGCCGTGAGGTGTAGCCGCCGATCAATGCTGATGCTTCGTCGGTCTCGATGCGCTGGTAGGTGCAGGTCTTCAGGAACTTTCCGACCCACAGGCCGCCGGTGTATCGAGCGGCTCGATTTGTTGGCAGCGTGTGGTTGGTGCCGATCACCTTGTCGCCGAAAGCGACGTTCGTGCGAGCGCCTAAGAACAGTGCTCCATAGTTCGTCATGTTGTTCAGGAAATAGTCGGGATCTCGGGTCATGACCTGGACGTGCTCCGAGGCGACGCGGTCAGCTTCCGCAACCATTTCCTCGAGGGAGTCGCACAAGATGATCTCTCCGTAGTCGGCCCATGCCTGACTTGCGATGGCGGAAGTGGGGAGGATCTTGAGAAGGCGTTCGATCTCGTGGAGCGTATCTCGCGCGAGCTTTTCGGAATTCGTTATCAGGACCGCCGGCGAGTTTGCGCCGTGTTCCGCTTGGCCGAGTAGGTCGGTTGCGACAATCTCGCCGTCGACGCTGTCATCAGCGATGACGAGAGTCTCCGTCGGGCCAGCGAAAAGATCGATGCCCACCTTTCCGAAAAGCAGACGCTTTGCCTCGGCCACGTAGGCGTTGCCCGGGCCGGCGAGCATATCGACGGGCTGGATGGTCTCAGTCCCGTATGCCATCGCTGCAATCGCCTGAACACCGCCCAGAGAATAGATTTCGTCTGCTCCGGCAAGCGCCTGCGCAGCAACAATCTTGTTTGATATTTGCCCCTTGAACGGCGGTGCGCAGGTTATTACGCGTTCGCATCCTGCCACGCGCGCAGTCAGAACCGTCATGTGGGCAGACGCGAGGAGAGGATATTTTCCACCCGGGACGTAGCAGCCTACATTCTGAACCGGGACATTCCGGTGGCCGAGGACAACACCCGGGATCGTTTCGATCTCAAGATCCTTGAGGGAATCTTTTTGAGCCTGAGCAAAACGGCGGATTTGATCCTGGGCAAAGTCCAGATCCTCACGCTCCTGTTTCGTCAACGAATTGACTGCGGTTGAGATTTCCTCTTTCGACAGGCGATAGGACTCCCGATCAAACTTGTCGAACTGTACCGACAGCTCCCGAACAGCCTTGTCGCCGCCCGACTCCACCTTCGCGAGAAGTGTTTCGACTGCCTTGGTTACCGCGGCGTCACTGCCGCCTCCATTGCTTGCCTTGGCTGTTTTGATGTGTCTGATCATGACATAGCTCTTCGTTCGCGGAAGCAGCACGCTCCGCAGTCGCGATGATTAAAACCTGGGTTTTGGGAGCGCCTGCCCGGCGCCCCGAGGATCAGTGCAGCTTAGAGATGCTGCTCGCGGGCACGCATTTCCGCGTAAGCCGCCTGTTCCTTTTCGTAGTAAGCTGGCGACGGGAAGTCCCACCAACCCGTCGCGAACGGGCCGGCCGCGTCACGCGAAACAATCACTTCGACAAGCGCTGGCCCACCGCATTCGAGAGCGGCTTTGATGCTGGACTCAAGGTCCTCGTTCTTCTCGACACGCCAGGCTTCAAGCCCAAACGCGCGAGCCGACGCGGCAATGTCAGCGGAGTATGGCTCGCCGTTGCCGGCATGATGATTGAATTCCGAGGCAACATGACGGCCCATGAACTTGCGCTGTCCGCCACGGATCGACATGTAGCCCTGATTGTTGAGAACAAGGAACACGACGTTGATACCGTTCATCACGGCAGTACCCATTTCCGGCAACGACATCATGAAATCACCGTCGCCGACGATCGCCACGACCTGCCTGTCAGGGCACGCGAGCTTGGCGCCAAGAGCAGCCGGCACTGCCCAACCCATTGGCGAGTAAGAACCGGACGTCAGATGGGTGCGTGGCTGATAGACAGGGAAGCTTTGCTTGACTGAACCCTGAGTATTGCCGGAGCCGACGACGACGATACCGTCACGATCGAGGACCTTGCGAAGCGCCATCAGCGGACGCTGCGAGGTAAATGGTGTTTCAACGCTGTTTTCACGAGGGCCTACCTGAGCGCGCCAATCGGCTTTCGCTTTCTGAACGTCAGCAAGGAAGTTTTCGCGCCGTGACAGCAATTTTTGCGAGTCACTGTCAGAGATAAGCGACAGGATAGCTTCGAGCGTGACCTTAGCGTCGGCCACGATACCGACTTCCGTTTCGTAGTTTTTGCCGATCTCGCGCGGATCCAGATCAATATGGATCAGCTTCGCAGACGGAATGGAGAAAGACACCCCCTTGGCATAGGAAGATGCAGACCAATCGGTGAAGCGGCAGCCGACCGAGACAACGACGTCTGCTGAAGCAGTGATCTTGTTGCCGCACGTTGTTCCCGTCTGTCCGACAGCACCGATGAAGAGTTCGTGATCCTCTGAAATCGCGCCCTTGCCGTTCCAGGTGATCGAGACAGCCGCACCGAGCTTTTCAGCCAGGCGAGTAAGCTCTGCAGATGCATTCGCTGTGATCGCGCCGCCACCGGCTACGATAACTGGGCGCTCAGCTGTCATAAGGACCTTGACAGCAGCTTCGATTGCTTTTGGGTCCGGATAGGCAATACCGATGGGAAGGCGCTTTTCGAGCGGGTGGATGGCGACATCCGCAGCCTCAACCTGGACATCCATCGGAACTTCAACGTGGACTGGTCCAGGGCGCCCCGTCATCATCGCGTTGAAGGCACGGTGCATGATGCTTGGGAGGACCTGCACCGAATTGGCTTGCCATGCACGTTTCGTGACTTGCTCGGTCACGCGCGGAAATGCGTTGTCTTGATGGCGCTCCAGTTCCTGCATCGTCCCGTGGCCGTGCATGTAAGTCTGGGGGGAGCCGGAAACGTAGAAGAGCGAAGTGGAGTCGCAAAGAGCGGTGGCGAGACCGATGATGGTATTTGCGGCGCCTGGTCCGACGGAGGTCGAGCAAGCCATCGGTTTTCCCGAAGCGCGATAGTATCCATCGGCCATATGGACAGCACTCTGCTCGTGCATGACCTGGATGAATGGGATTTCAGACCCCTCTTCCAAAAAGGCATCGAAGAGCGACCAGATCCCGTGACCGGGTACACCAGCCACATATTCTACACCGTATTCCTTCAAGGCCTTCGCGACGACTTGGCCACCAGTGAGCTTCATTGTTCAACCCTCGTTCCTTGCTTAAGACAGGTTGAAGGCTGCCGGCATTGCTGGCACTGTCCTCCAACAGTTAGGTCAGTGTGCGCCTTTGCTCGACGATTCCGCAACTTCGCAGGCACCGAAACGCTGATGCACAGTGAAGCGCCAAGCGCGATAAGCTGCTTCTGCCGGTCGCTTATGCTGTGAAAACGCTTGTCTTTTCGATTGAACAAGCCTGCGGGATCTGGGCGGAGGAGCCTGCGGGAAAAGCCGGTGGCCGACTTGCATATCTGGCGACAGGCGGACGTTTGAAAGCCGGCCCGCGGGGTTTCGGCACACTATGGCGCTTTGACGGCGTCAGTTTGCGCATGGGTGCGGCGGCTTACCGTTGGTCGCCGATCACTGATGATCGGAGGCGGAGTTCCCATCCTGCCAAGGACAGTTGGGTTGCTGTCTTGGTGCCGCCGACAATCGAAATATAGGAGTCGCAACTTGACGCGAATTCTGCGGCATATCGATGCTCAAAAGTTCGCGTTGCGAAGTGCAAAAACATGGTTGCGGATGCGATTCTCATGACCGCTAAGCGTGTCGCCGATGACGCGTCCTCGAAACACATTTTTCCTGCGAACCCGCACGCAGCTGAGACTGGCTGCAGAGTACGCAATAAAAAGACGCGAACTGAAATGGCGGATGTAATTTCTTTATTGGGAACATACGATGCCGTGAGCCAACCCCGGTCCATGAGTCATCCGCCTCGGCCCCAGCACCTATCGCTTCCTAGTCTCCTTGACACTATTCAACGCCAGCATGCCGCATATTTCTGGGATGGTGCCGACACGGCCACCGGTCTCCCCTATGACAGGCGGGGAACCAAAGGTGAGAAAATATCGGATCTGGTTTCCCTCGGTGGGGTTGGCTTCGGGCTGATGTCGATAATAGTGATGGCTGATCGTGGCTGGGTGGCGAGGCACCACGCCGCTTCACGCGTATTTGCAATACTCGACGCCCTGGCCGGGATGCCGAGATATCGCGGAGCGTTTCCCCACTTCGTAAAAGCCAGCGATCTCACGGTCGTCCCGTTGGTGCCACTGGACGATGGGGCCGACCTCATTGAAACAGCGCTACTCGCCCAGGGGCTTTTATGCGCTCGAGAATATTTCGACGAGAAATCGCCGGCCGAAGACGAGATCCGAGAGCAAATACATCGAATTTTAACGGCGATTGAATGGAGCGGCTTCGTCCGTCCGGGAGCCCGACCATCGCTGTTCTGGCATTGGAGCCCGCAGTATGAGTGGTCCCTCAACGTGCCGATCACAGGATGGAACGAAGGCCTTATTGCCTATGTCCTTGCTGCAGGCTCGCAGGATCATTCTATTGACCCAGAGGTCTTCCATCTCGGATGGAAAAACGAGGGAGCCTATCGCAACGGCGAAAGCTATTATGGCCATACCCTCCCCGCCGGCTCGCCCTACGGCGGCCCGCTTTTCCTTTCTCAGTACTCGTTCTGCGGCTTGGATCCTCGCGGCTTGTTCGATGAACATATCGACTATTGGGATCAGGCCGTCGCTCATTCGGGAATTAACTATGAGCATTGCAGACGAAACCCAAAGGGGCACATTGGGTACGGAGTCTATGGGTGGGGTCTAACCGCATCAGACGGACCCAGGGGTTACCTCGTGAGCTGCCCGATGAATGACGTCGGCGTTCTTGCGCCGACCGCCGCCTTATCGAGCTTTCCATTTCTGCCCGCTCAGGCTGAAGCCGCGGCACGTGCATTTCTTTCTTACGGAAACGGACGTTTGTGGGGAGCGTTCGGTTTTGCTGACGCCTTTGCCCCAGCTGAAAATTGGGTTTCGGATTGCCATCTTGCGATCAACCAGGGACCGATGGTGGCGATGATCGAGAACTATCGCACGGGTTTGCTATGGCGCTTATTCATGAAAGCCCCGGAAGTAATGGTTGGACTGGCGCGCCTGGGAATTGACAGACGGCAACGAAGCCAGGATCCGGAGTCTCTGGGAGAAACACGACCGTGAGCAACAAGCTTGTTTGGCCTGCGCATACGACAAATTTGCCGGATTTCCGCACAGATCCCGCCTACGCGAACGGCTCAGCCTATGTCGATGGGAAAATCGTACCGATTGAGGAAGCGAAGGTGCCCCTCTTGGATTGGGGCTTCCTGCGCTCTGACGCATGTCAGGAGACGATTTCGGTGTGGGACGGCAGTTTCTTCCGATTAAGTGACCACCTTGACCGGTTTCAAAGGTCTATCCAGCGTCTCCGGATGGATACGGCTCCTGTCGAAAGGGCCGATATCCTCAGAGTGGTCCACGAGCTCGTTGCCGTATGCGGGTTCCGTGATGCTTACGTCCAAATCATCATGACGCGGGGACGTCCCCCCATCGGTAGCCGAGACCTGCGCCTCTGCTTAAACCGCTTTCAGGCGTTCTGCATGCCGTATATGTGGGTCGCCAGTCCAGAAAAACAGGAAACGGGCATGGCGCTTCATATAAGCCGACGCGTCAGAGTTCCGCCGCAGTCCGTCGATCCATTGGTGAAGCATTACCATTGGCTCGACTTTGAAATGAGCTTGTTTGAGGCTTATGAGAACGGCGCCGACACAGTGGTTCTGAGTGATCTCGACGGCAACATTACCGAAGGACCCGGATTCAATATCTTTGCGGTAATTGAGGGGGCACTGCGCACCCCCTCCTCCGGCATGCTGGACGGAATGACAAGAAGGAGCGTCATGGAGCTCTGCAGCGAGCTGAATGTCGGGGTCGTCGAGGAGCGCATTTCCTTCGAGCGGCTTCTGAAGGCCACAGAGATCTTCCTTACGACGACGGCAGGTGGAATCATTCCAGTGTCTTCGGTGAACGGAACCACGGTCGGCTCCGGCGCTGTCGGCGAGCAAACCCGCCGCATCCACCACTCGTACTGGCATAAGCGTAGCAGCGGCTGGTATGGCGAGCCTGTCGCCTATATCCCAAAAGCGTCCTCTGTGCACAGGTCACATTGAATATGTCACGTTTCGACGGAGCTCGCAGTCGTTGAAACTGCCAAGTGGTTAGGCGTCGGTTGTTGCGTCAGCGCTTGGACATTTGAATTCTCTCAGTTCGTTTTGTCCCGCCTTGACTGCGTCTTGGCTCATCGGAAATACAGCAATTGGAAGCTCTCGAAAAACAATCCACACTGAGACAGGTCGCGTCGTCGCCACTTTATTTGGGCGCAGCAATCGCGATGTTCCTATCGGGCCTCGGGACATCCGCTGCAGCTCCGCAGATCGTATTGTTCCTTGTGAAGGAACTCGATACGCCGATGGCGGCTGCCGGCCTGTTTTACCTGACAAACCTGGCGGCGCCGTTAGCCGGTTATGCAATCGGCAGCTTTTCTGATCGCACTGGCGACCGCCTTGGCCTTTTTCGCTTATGTGCTCTCATGGGCTTCATCGGTTGGGCGGGGATTGCGCTGTCGACCAGCAGCTGGCTGCCCTTTATCGTCAATACATTTGTCTTGGCATTTTCCGGAGCGGCCGCCTCGCAACTTTTCGCCGCTATCCACGATGACATTCAGTGCAGAACAACGCTGGCGAGTGACGACATCGTTTCAACGGTCCGAATGGCGCTGACAGCCGGGTGGGTCATCGGGCCCGTCGTGGGGACGTGGATAACGGCGCAGTTTGGAATTCGTGAGATGCTTTGGTTTACCTCCCTCTGCTTCCTCGTTCAAATAGCACCTCTAGGCACGCTGGCCACACCTCGGCCCTCCGAAAGGACAGGAGTGGCGGAAAAGCAGCGTAGCCAGCCAAGTCTGGGGAAGATGCTGCCCCTCCTTGCTTTTACTGGTCTGTTCGTCCTGGTCTATGCGGGAGAGTCGATCAAATATGGCTTCCTTCTGTTGTACATGGACGAAAGCCTTGGTCTTGACGCTGCGACACGCGGAGCCGTAATCGGAATTCAGCCTCTCGTCGAGCTGCTAATTATGCCGTTTAGTGTTCTCCTCGCGCGAAGAACAGGTATGCTTTGGCTGATGTCTATTGCCGCAGCACTTGGTGTTTTTGCAAACATCTGCTTTGCGACCTGGAACGGCGTCATGGGCATGTTCGCGGGTCAGATCCTCATGGGCGGCGTATGGGGCGTATTCGCGGCCCTGGGAATTATCGCCGCCCAACGACTGCTCCCGACAGCGGTCGCAACTGCCTCAGCCATATTCATGAGCTCTACGGCGCTTAGCAGCGCACTTGGCGGAGCAGCGGGCGGGTTGGGTATCGCCTTGCTCGGTCTTCCCTATGTATTTTTCCTGCCGGCAGTCTTTTCGACAGTGGCTGTTGTCGGATTGGCGTTCATGGCTAGGTCAATGAAGCTCCTTTGACGCGCTCGAGCGTCGTAGAAAAGTGCAGCAGTGGGATGCGCCCGTGGAAAATGTCGAGGAGACGATGAAGAACGTTATAGCGCTACAGCTGTATTCGCTTAGATCACTGGGGTCTCTTCAAGACCAGGTGCTTGGGGCCGCGAGCGCCGGCTTTAAGGCGGTCGAGCTTTTGGAAGAGCATTTGGACGAGCCTACCATTCTGAAGGCTTTACTCGAGGATCATCAGGTAGCTGCGCCGTCCGCGCATGTAAGCCATTCGGCACTACGAAATCACCTCACGCGACTTATCGATGTATGTGAATTTTGCGAAATCAAGCAGCTCTTTGTTCCCGGCGTTGCATTTCATGCGCCGAAGGGCAGCGTCAGTGACTGGCGCTTTATCGGATGGGAGTTGGCCCGATTGGCCGAGAGGTTGCACGGTGCCGGGATAACACTCGGCTACCACAATATGCGCCAGGACTTTTTGCCCCTCGTAGATGGGCGCTTTGGCTTCGAAGTCTTGGTCGACACTGCCCGAGGAAGCCCACTGAAGTGGCAGGCAGACATTGCGTGGATGAACCGCGCTGGAATGAACGCGGCGGACTGGTTGAAGAGATATCGGGGCATTCTCGTATCTGCCCACATCAAGGACGAGGCACCCGTCGGGACCCATGAGGATGAAGACGGTTGGTCCGATGTTGGTGACGGTACCATTCTTTGGCCGTCGCTCTGGAAAGCCGCCACCGAGTGTGGTGCGTGGTTGCTTGTGGTTGAGCACGACAACCCGAGACAGCCACTGGAATTTGCCAAACGAAGCTTGAGTTACCTTAGTCGATTCAACGCTTAAGAGGCTGTACGCCCATTCTGAGGACGGAGGACTTTCTACAATGGATCTGAAATATCGGATTGATCATTTTTCGCTCCTGGTCGAAGACCTTGCGCGCAGCATCAAATTCTATAACGACGTCTTCGGCTTCGAGATCATTGAGGAAACCAACAACGAGAAGATCCGCTGGCTCAAGATTGGCGGCACTGACACGATTCACCTGAGCGAAGGCGACACAAGCACCACTTCTCTTCGAAAGGATACGCACTTTGCCCTGCGTGTGAGGGATTTCGAAGCATTTCTCGCCGACATGGAAAACCGGAGTATCGCCTATTACGATTGGCCCGGAAACATCAACAGGGTAGGCGAACGGTTCGACGGGTATCGACAGGTCTACATCCAGGATCCCGATGGGTATTGGATCGAAGTCAACAATCACGGCTCCTGATCCCGCCGATTGCGCGCCTGCAGTCCGGCGACGCGGTGGCCGTCTTGGATGGCTTGTCAAAGCCTGTCTTTGCAATGCCAGCAGTTCACCCATGCCACGACCAGCATGCGTGAGACGATCCAGTGGCAAAGGAAGCCCGAACCCTGCTCTAGGCCTGACAACTGCGTCACGCGGATGGCCGTTGCTCGCCATCGGCACGTCCGCCGCTGAAACATGGCCGACGCCGCCAGGCATCATCGAACAGCATTGAACGCTACGTTCCTTATTCATCCGCCGTATGGTGTGGGCAGGCAGCCAGAGCAGATTCCGGGCTGTGGGACGCGGCATGCCGTACGCGGTTAGCAGCCTCGGTCAACCGCTCTGCGGGCAGTCGCCCCTGGCGGACGGCGTCGACTACACCGTCGCAGAGCTCAGGCAGATGTGGACCACCGGCAACCAGCAGCAGATCGACACCAGCGTTGAGCGCTGCAACGGCAGTATCGATGAGCGATTGCGCGCGCATCGTGGCAGGCGCGTCGAGATCATCGCTGACGATCAGGCCACCGAACCCGAATTCACCGCGCAAGAGCTCGATGACCTTGGCTGATGTACAGGCCGCGTTCTTCGGGTCTATGGCGGCAACGGGGGCTGGTCCAGCCATTACGGCTATCGTCCCGGCGCCCACAGCTTCGCGGAATGGTGACGCATTTTCCAGGATTTCGTCGAGGCTGCGTACCATCGAAACATCGACGAGAGCGGGATCGCTCGCCAGATCAATGAACCCGGGAAAGTGTTTTGTAACCGCGGTGATCCCCGCTCGCTGAATGCCTCTGATAAATGCAGAGACGATACGTCCAACCTCTCGCCTATCTGGTCCAAGGGTTCGACCTTCAAGCCACGGATTTTTTCCGACCACAACGTCCGCGATAGGCGCGAGAAACATTGTTATTCCCAACTCCTTGGCCGCTCGCGCTGTTTCGAAGCAACTGCCTTCGATTTCATCTGCCGGCAATTGCATTGCCTCGCGTAGCGTGGGCAAAGGTGGAGTGAGCCCCTCAAGACGCCTGATACCACCGAGCTCTTGATCAACGGCAACAATCAGCCCCGCTTGACCGCGACGCAAACCATCGATGGCATCAATGACTGCCTGTTTACTCTCCGTGGCGAGGCGCTCTACGGACATTCGCCTTGCCACGTATTCGGAGCGGGTTTCTCCAATCAGGACCGAGCAGCCGCCGGCTTCAATGAAAGGAGCCATTACGTCATGGAAATCCAATGTATCGAATGCTGGTAGGAACACAGCCCTCGCATCGCGCTGAATTGTCTCACTCACTCGCCGTCTCCTCATTTGCTTCGATCAAGGCTATCCGGACATCGCCGTGGCGCTTCGACCAACCTCGTTGCTTGATGCGTTGCGCTGCAGAAGCGGTTATGACTCACCGCCCATGCATCAAAACACTGATCGCAGTTGCATGGAGATCCTTGTTCGCGGAGGCGATGATGCGGCCGCCGTTTTCGGGGCGCGAGCCGTCAAATGTCGTTACCACGCCTCCCGCCGCCTCTATCAGTGGGATCAACGGAACGATATCATAGGGCTGCAGGCTGTATTCGACGCAGATGTCGATGTGGCCCGCTGCCAACATGGCGAAAGCGTAACACTCGCCGCCGTACCGAGTCATTTTGACAGTGTCATCCAGAATATCAAATCGAACGTCAGGGTTCCTGCGAACTCCTTCAGGCGAGTTGGTATGCAACACGGCATCCGATAGCTGCGCGCACGCACTTGTTCTCAGGCGGGCTGTGGCGTTGTCGGTCTTGAGCCAGCTCTCTCCGTTATGAGCCCAAAACCTCTCTCTGGTGATCGGCTGACTCATCATGCCGGCAGTCGCTCGTCCTTGCTCGCAAAAGCCGATCAAAGTCCCCCACACCGGAATTCCAAGCAGGTAAGGACGTGTGCCGTCGATCGGATCGAGGACCCACTGGCAGGCCCCTGTTCCAGTGATCCCGTATTCCTCACCTACAATGCTGTGATCAGGGAATTCGGCGGAGATTAACGCTCGCATTGCCAACTCGGCCTCTCGATCCGCTTCCGTCACAGGATCGAAACGGTATCCCTCTTTCGGTTTGGTCGAGGTCTCAGGCTTTCGCCGGAATCGGGCGATTGTCTCGCGATCGGCGGCGTCGGCCAGTCTGTGCAAAAAGTCCGCGGTGGGAAGTTTCATTGCTTATCCCTGTCTCGTAAAGCGCGCGTCGTAACGACAGTCGCCGCCTGGATTGGTCTGTGATTGTGACGGAGTACGATCGGGGATCGCTCGCATTTTTCGGCCGAGTTTCAGAGACACAGGCTCCTCTCTGACGCTGTCGAACCTCGCACAGCGGCGCCAATTCGTGGATCGGCCGGCGGGGTGATCTTGAGCTTTCTGGGCGCGGAGCACACGGCCCTATACCTAAAGCTCAGCCGGACCTTGTACTTCTACAAGCGCGCTACCCCCGAATTTACGTGCCGTTCCGCAGGTCGGCGAGCTTTTCAAAATTTATGTCGATCTGTTCGAAATGCGCCTTGGAGCCTTCCCCCGTCGGCGATTGAACGCCAAAGCCTACTTTGATCGGGCGGTTGCGAATACCGGGAATGGCGAACCAGCGTAGAAACTGCCAGAATTTGCCGTCCTCGGAAAAATGAAACGCGATCGCATCCCCATCGCAGTAGACACGAAGCCAAACAGCTTCTCCAAGGTAATTCGGACCGTCACAATCGTCTGAGGTCGTCCTCGTAACGACGCTTACGATTGTTGGCTTCTTGGCCGCCGAGTATTCGAACGCCAACTTTGCCCAGTTGTCTTCATCGACCTGCACAAAAAGCGCGCCGGCGTCGTAGGGGGCCGCGAACTCGACGGAGACCCGGGCAGTGACTGCAAATGTCTCTTCAACGACTTCCGTAGCCAGGGAAAGTACGTCGTTTCGGCGAAAGCTATCTGCAGGATGATGAAACCAATCGGTGCTTCCATTCGCAGTCAGCGTCAAGCTCCTATCGCCGATCACCGCCGTTCCGTGGTTCTCGCCCTTAATCTGCAATCTATTTACGTTCATGTATTCACTTCCGCTCATTATGAAAATGGGCTTGCTGTGGCACCAACAAGACAAGATAAAATCATATGGGCTTCCTCGGCGCCAATTTCGCAATGCCGTTAAACCTGACGCGATGTGACGTTCGCCCAGAGCCTGCTGCGAATGAAAAAAGCGCGTCTGCCAACCGGAACTCCTCAAAATCGTGGACCAATGCACATCGAGCTTGTCGCTGGCGGCGGCTTTGGTCTTTAGCCGGACTCGCGCCGCTCTGCTGGATAACTCAAAGCTGTTGAGCGGCCCGTGCAATGAGATCGGCGACGGCCTCAGGATGCGATATCATAGACATGTGACCTGAGTTGATCGCTGTTGTGGTGGCGCCAATATGCTGCGCGAGCCATTGCTGAACATGGGTGGGAAGCGCGTTGTCACGTTCCGTCACCAGGTACCAGCTTGGTTTGGTGCTCCACGCGGCAGTCGTGATAGGTTCTGAAAAGACTTTAGCGGAAATTGGTTGCTGGGTTGCAGCCAGAACAGCAATGCGGGAAGCTGGGACATCATCAGCCATCACATGCGTGTAAGTCTTCGGATCATCCAGCCAGACAAAGCCTTCGTGATCCGGTGCCAGTGCTCCCATCGACACATTCTGTTTCTGTAACATCTCCGAGACGGATTCCCCAGCATCCGGAACGAGAGCGGACAGATAGACCAGACCCTTGACGTTCTCAGCATTGCCTGCCTCCGTCACCACAGCGCCCGCCCAGGAATGTCCAACCAACAGAACGCTGCCTTCTTGACGCAGCAGCACGCGCCGGGTCGCGGCGACATCATCGGCCAGCGAAGTCAGCGAATTTTGCACAGCGGTGACGTTGTAGCCCCTGCACTGGAGGAGCGGAATGATGTCTTGCCAAGTTGACCCGTCAGAGAAGGCGCCATGGACTAAGACGATATTTCGCACCGCCTTGGGCTGCGTGGCAGCACGGACAGGCGCTGCCGCGACAGCAGACGCTAGGGCCCTGGTTTTCCCGAATGTCGGTAACGGCATCTCGCCCAAACGAACGACGGCGGGTATTGAATGCGCTGATGACGTTCCAGCATCGGCCATCAAACTGCCTTTCGGATCGCCAAATGATCAAGGACTCCAAGCATGCGGATCATCCGGCAACCTCGTACAGGCGAAAGCTCATGTCGGCTGCCTCTTCCCGTAGCGGCGCAATCGCCTGATACTCAGGTGACATGAACCAATCTTTTGCCGCTTGGAGGTCCGGAAAACGGATGATGCCGAGGCCATGTCCTGTCGTCGAACCGGAAAGTGCTTCGACGAATTTACCCCGGTGAACGAATTCACCGCCAAATGCCGCAATCGTAGACGCCGCCGCAGCTGAATACTCTCCCAATTTCTCGGCCGCTCTGGGGCGGACCTCAGCGATGACAAGCGCTGGCATTCGGATCTCCTGTAGACAGATTGGAATTTTAAACACATATGAACATAACTAAGGACAATAATTTTGTCCACATGTGACCAAAATAAAAAATGAGGATTTTTCGGATGGCACGACCGATGAAGTTTGACTGTGATCAGGCAATCGAAATCGCGACTGAGGCGATCCGCTCGGAAGGCTACCAGCAAGCTTCCGTGAAGGCGTTGTCGGAGCGTTTGGGAATATCCCGATCCAGTTTTTACAATACGTTTGGGTCACGCGAGGAACTGTTCGCCGAAGTCATCCGTCGCTATGCCCCATCAGCTCCGGATGCGCCGCTTTATGGTCGGGCCGAGGAGGAGGTTCTTGCTCTGATCGAGGGTGTCGTTCGAAATATCTGCCGGGTCCGGAGCAGCGATCAGGAAGGTCACGGCTGCATTATTGTCAATTCGATCTCCGAGCTTTGCCCATCGCCGTCCGGTCCGGGCCAAATGCTGGCAGGTCTGGCCACGGGCTCGGTGGATCGGATTCAGGAGTTGCTTGCAACTGCTCAGGCCCAAAACGAGATTCCCGCGGAGGCCAACCTCCGGGGCTTGGCGCTTGCACTTCAAAACATGATGATCGGATTGAACGTGATGTCGAAGGTGATACGCTCGGAAGAAGAGTTGTGGTTGATAGCTGAGGTTACGTTGAAAGGGCTGGGACTATATCCGAGGCGTGCAAGCGCCCATTCGTCCGATCAAGAGCAGTAAGTAGTGAAGTGCAGGGTATTGATGTCCTGCAGTGACGCTGGGATGCGATAACCTACGCATTTCGGCGGCTGCCGAGACTTCTATATCCGATAGAATCTTGCGGCGTTGTCGTGGAACAGCGCAATTCGTTCGTCGTGTGAATAGCTAGCGGTGATGGACTTGAAACTGTCCATAATCTTGTCATAGCTGCCGAACAGCTTGTCTACTGGGAAATTCGAAGCGAACATGCATCTGTCGACGCCGAATGCCGCGATTGCCTCCTCCACGTAAGGCCTGATGCTATCCACCGTCCACGTCCAATCTCCCATGCCGAGACCGGAGATTTTGCATGCGACATTGGGTGCCCGGGCTAGCATGCGCATTCCCTTTCGCCATCCTTCGAAATGGCTAGGGCCATCGACCTGCATGCCGGTGTGATTGAGAATGATCTGCACGTCGGGAAAATCGCGGGCGAGTTCGAGGAATTCTTCCATCTGCCAGTAATAGAGCTGAAGGTCGAAGCTGAGGCCCCGCCGTGCCAGCTCCTTGAAGCCTTTGCGCCAGTCCGGCGTCCGACTGACTTCCGGTTCGGTCAGATAGGTTTTCGCGACATCGTCATGAAAGTTCATCGACTGTCGGATGCCGCGGAAGTTCGCATAGGACATGTGCTCGTCCAGGAGATCGCCGACGTCGCGCTTGCGCAAGTCGGCGTATCCGACAATCCCATGAGGGAAGCCGTGCTTGTCGGCCATACTTTGCAGCCAACGCGTCTCGCCGGCAGGGTCCTTCGGATCGTATCCGACGTCGAGATGCACTGCCTTCACCAGGTTCTGATTCCTGGCGTCCGCCAGAAAATCGTCGATGAGGTAAGTTTTGTTGATCGCGGTGTAGTCGCCGAAAGCAGACGGTCTCACGCCGTCCGACAGCCATGGATAGTAGTTGTTGTCGAGATCCCACAAATGGAAATGGGGATCGATGATTGGTAGGTCGTCCATGATTGCTGCCCTTGTATATGATCACGCTTGGGAGGGACGCCGGAGATGATCGCCGGCGCCCGATTCCAAGTTAGTAAGCCGGCGGAAACACACGCGCTATGACGGCCTTTGCTTCCGGGGTATCAACCTTGTCCGCGGTTACGAGCGGCATGACGAGAGCGAGATCCTTTTTGACCGGCGCACCGGAGAGCGCGTTGAACACCTGCTGCGTGCCGTCTATTCCCTGCCCGACAGCTTCCTGGAAGAAGATGCCCTGGATTGCGTTCGACTTTAAAAGCGCGATCGTCGTCGGGCTGCCATCAGCAACCGCAATGCCGACCTTGCCGGTGAGACCGCGGGTCTGCAGCACTTTGGCGGCGCCGGTCCCGGCCTCGTCATACATGCCGTAAATGGCCTTGAGATCAGGATGGGCCGTCAACATGTCATTGGCCTGCGTGACCGCTTCGTTGACGGTAAGCCCCCTTGTCTCCAGCATCTGCGCCAATTCGCAACCGCTTGCCTTGAACGCCTCTTCCGCTCCCTTCAGGTATTTTTGCGCATTTTCGCGGTCTTGCGGCAGCGACAACATCCCGACCTGATTACCACCGCGGTCCTTGGCGAGCTTGCAGACGAACTCCCCCTGTGCCTTGCCGGTCTCGTAGTTGTTAGCCGTTACCGATGACGTGTAGTCGGTCTGGCCGGGCTGCGGACCGATGCCCGCGAAGGCGATCGGGATGTTCTGCGATTTCAAATATGCGAGAAGCGGTGGCGTGCTCGTGGAGCTCACCGGGCCGATCACGATGGCGTCGACGCCCTTGGTCACGGCGGTGCGGGCATTGTCCATTTGTTTTGCCGGCGAGTTTTCAGACGTGTATTCGACATAGTCCATGCCGAGTTCATTCGCCTTTTCCTTTACGCCGTAGCCGACCCACTGCCAGTACGAGATGTCGAGCGATGGGGCTAGATAGGCAACCGTTTTCTTGTCTTCCGCCTGCGCTGCCGCAGAAATCGCTAAGGTTGCGATTGCGACACCCGCAGCGAGCCTGAGCCCCTGTTTAAGTTTTTTCATTTTCGTTCCTCCTCTACTTGTCCGGCGACATGCCGGGTTGATGTCAAACGGCCCCTCGCCGCGACTTGCTGAAGCGGTCGATGAGCACCGCAATGAGAATGGCGACACCTGTGACGGACCCTTGCCAGAAGCTGTTGATGCCGATGAGGTTGACGCCGTTCTGGATGACGGTGATCATCAGAGCTCCCAGCACCGCGCCGACCGCAGTGCCCGTGCCGCCCAACAGACTGGCTCCACCGATTACGACCGCCGCTATGGCCTGGAGCATCAGGCTCGACCCCGCCGTGGATTCGGCGTTGAGAATGTAGGAGATCGTCAGGAGGCCGGAGAACGACGCAAGGAGCGACGATGCGACATAGGCCATGAATTTCGTCCGCTTGACCGGGATGCCGAGCAGATAGGCGGCCGTCGAACTGCTGCCGACAGCATAAAACCAGCGCCCCGCCACCATCTTCTTCAGGAAGAGCTCGATCGCGATCAGGAGGATCACGCAGAAGAGAATGTAATTCGGAACGCCCGGTATCAGGTTGCCGCTGTTGAGGAGCCAGAAGTCCGGATCGCCGATCGGCATCGAGCGCCCGTTGGTGACGATGAAGGCCAGCGAGCCGGCAACGGCAAAGGTGATGAGCGTCACGACGAACGGCGCCAGACCGGCGATCGTGACGAGGAAGCCATTGATGGATCCGAAAAGAAGTCCGACGCCGAGACCGATCAGGCTTGCCGAGATGCCGCCAAACCCATTTGCCATCGCCTGCGCCGTCACCATGCCGGTCAATGAGAAGACCGAGCCGACGGATAGGTCGATACCGCCGGTGATGACGACAAGCAGGACGCCCAACGACATGATGATAAGAGGCGCACCGGCCTGTGTGATATTGGCGAAGTTGCCCCAGGTGAGCGCCTGAGGAACCTGCGAGCCGACCGCAAGGGCCAGCAGCACGATGGCCAAAGCGATCGCGATTTCGGTCCTGTAGGCGCTAAAGAGGCTTTCCCGCTGCCTGATTTGTGTTGCCGGCGCCTCAGTCGGCGCGATGTGTGCCCGGGTCCCAGTCATGCGGCCATTCCAGTCAAGGTAACAAGTTTCTCTTCACTGAAGTCATCGCGGTCCATCACACCGGCACACCGTCCCTCGGTGTCGAAGGCGATGACGCGGTCGCAGACTTCCAGCAGTTCGACATTTTCCGTAGACCACCAGACGATCACCGTGCCTGAAGCGGCCATTTGTCTGATAAGCTGATAGATCTCACGCTTGGTTCCGATATCGACGCCTCTGGTCGGTTCCTCGAGGACCAGCAGCCGGGAGGGCACGCCTAGCCAGCGGGCAAGCAGCAGCTTCTGCTGCGTGCCACCGCTCAGCGTGCTCGGCAGATCCCAGACCGAAGCGGCCTTCACCTTCAAGGCCTTCAGCAGATCGAGGCATTCGGCCGCTTCTGAGCCCCCGGCGAGGAGCGCGCCTCTGGTCACGCGGCGGGACGCCATGACGTTATCGATGATCGGAAGACTGTGGAGGATTCCCTTGTGTGCCCGATCGCCGGTCACATATCCCGCTCCCAGGCGGGCGGCTTTGCGCGGCGATTGGAGCCGGTCCGGCCATCCCGCACGCGCAACCGTCCATCGCTTCTTCCGGGCGGCGCCTGTCAGTCCTTCGATCAGAGCTGCCGGTCCAGCCGGTGCGCCAGCCACGCCGAACACTGTGCCTGGCTGCAGTTCCAGACTGAAACCTGCCTCCTCGAGTGTGATGGTGTCCGTCGAAGCGGAGGCGTCCGACCGGTATGCGACCCGCGGCGCCCCTAGCGGTGCATGAGAAGATGCCACCTGCCCCATCTTTTCGATGATGCCGGCGTCCGTCAGCTCTTCCATCGGCTGACGATCGACCACCGTGCGGCCGTCGCGGATGATCGTGCAGACATTGGCAATTTGCCTGATCTCCTTCATTCGGTGCGAGACGAACACAACCGACAGACCGGTATCGCGAGTAAGCCGCCGCAGGACCGCAAATAGCCTCTCCGTCTCAAGAGCTGTGAGATTGGCAGTCGGCTCGTCGAGGAGGATCAATTCCGCACCCGACGAAAGAGCCCTGGCAATTTCAACCATCTGACCTTCGTGGAGGCTGAGGCTCCCAACCAGCCTGTGCAAGGACCTGGCGGCAAAGTCCTGGTCGATCATCCGCAGCGCGTCGTAGGCTTGTGCCGCCGCGGCCGCACGCCGAAACAAGGCCGCGCCTCTCCTGTGATGCGGCAGGGCAATATTTTCGGCGACAGTCAGATGCGGCAGCAGCGCAAGTTCCTGGTGCACGACCGCGACCTTCGCCCTGCCCTCGGCCTCGCTGCGTTTGCTGCCCCCGCTGTCGAAGAAGTGAATCTCTCCATCGTTGCGCGAGGCCGCGCCGGTGATGATCTTGATCATCGTCGACTTGCCGGCGCCATTGCCGCCGAGCAGCGCATGAACCTCCCCCCGCGCAACGGAAAAGTTGACGCCTTTGAGGACCGAGGTCGCACCGTAGGACTTTGTAAGTCCTCGGACGGTGATGACGTTCTTTGACGTTTCGCTCATTGAACGCTCCTCAGTAGATTGTCAGGGCAGGTACAAAGCTGACCGCCAGCAGGAGGAGCATGGCCATGCCGAAAAACGGCCAGAGTTCGTTGGTCGTCGTTCCCAAAGGCGCTTTTGCGATGGACGATGAGATGAACAGCGTCGTCCCGATTGGCGGCGTATAGAGACCAATCCCCAGATTAATCACCATCATCAGGCCGAGTTGGACCCGATCGAGACCGATGGAATCGGCCAGAGGAACGAAGATTGGTCCGAGCAGGAGGATCGCCGGCGGCATGTCGAGCGGCATGCCGACGACCAGCATGATCAGGTTCATCATGAGAATGATGACGATCGGGCTGGAGATGTGCGTCGAGACCCACTCGGCCATGTGCTGCGGAGCCTGATCGAATGTCAGAACCCAGCCGACCGCAGCGCTTCCCATGATCACCAGCATGACCACGCCCGTCGCGACGCCCGCTTCCACCATGTTATCGCAGAAGCGTTTCCAGGTCAGATCACGGTAGAAGAGGATGCTGAGCAGCAGCGAGTAAACGACCGAGAGGACCGAGACCTCTGTCGGCGTCGCCAGGCCGGATCGCAAAAAGACGATGATCAGGATCGGCAGCAGGATTGCCGGGAAACTCTGCAGTGCCAGTCGCGCCAGCTCCCGCTTGCGGACCTTCACGGCTTCGACGGCATACCCCCGCCTCACGGAGACATACCAGCAGACGAACACGAAGCTCGCCGCCATGATCAGCCCGGGAACAATGCCGGAGATGAACAGGTCGCCTACGCTGACGCCGCTGATCAGAGCGTAGAGGATCATCGGGATCGACGGCGGGATGAGGACGTCGATGACAGCAGAGGTCGCATTGTTGGCGGCGCAGAGCGCCGGCGGAAACCCGTGCTTCTTCTGCCAGGGGATGAGAACGGAGCCGAGCGCGCTCGCATTCGCCACAGCCGAGCCGGATACGCCGCCAAAGACGACGGAGGATACGACCGTGGTCGACAAGGGTCCGCCCCGCCACCGTTGCATCGCGCGAGAGGCGAGCTCCAGGAGCTGACGCCCCAGTTCACCGCCAAGCATCAGCGTGCCGGCAAGCATGAAGAACGGGAGCGCCAGCATCGGGAAGGATTGGGTCTGGTCGTAGACCTGCTGGGCGACCACCGAGAGCGGGACGTAACCGTTGAACAGGACTCCAAGCCCCGCTGCGATGATCAGCCCATAGCCGACGGGAACGGCGAGAACCATGAGGACGCAGAAGGAAACGATCATCACGAGTGTCATAGCGCTATCTCCTCGGGCTTGATTTCGAGGCGGTGATCCCAGCCGAGGCGGAGAACGCGGACGGTCGCGGCGATGGTAACGATGGACACGAGCACCGCGCCGATCGACAGCGAGTAATAGCCGATGCTGTTCGGAAGCTGCAGAACGGGGCTATGTTCAGCCCCGGCGATCTCGGCCACCACGGTCGCCTGATATGCCAGCACCAGAAATGCGGCGACGCTGATCGCGTTCGCCACGATGAGGGCCATCGTCCGAGCACTGCCGTCGAGCTTTTCGTAGATCCATTCGACGGCCATGTGCCCGCCTGCATGCGCTGCAATGATGATCCCGGCGATGATGAACCATGGAAACATCAGCATCGGCAATTCCTGGGCGAACGACAGCCCGCCGCTCGCCGAAACATATCGAGCGATGACATTGGCCGTGGTGACCGCCGTCAGCGCGATACCGCTGACGATGATGACCGATCTCGCTAAGATAACGATAGTGCCGGCGACCAGCTCGACGGCCGAATAGAACCTGCTCATGAGGCACCTCCAGGTCGTAAAGGCCTCAGCCCCTCGCGGCAGCTTCCACCTTCGCGACGAAATCGCCGAACGGCTTCTTCTTCCAATTGTCTGCGACGGAAGCGGTCGCCTTGACGAAAGCATCGTGATCGACTTCGACGACCTCGACCGCAGAGTTCTTCTTGAAGTTCTCCAGCACCTGCGCGGCCTTCTCGCTCGAGAGCTTCCGCTGCAGAGCACCCGCCTCCTTTGCCGCGGCCCTAACCGCCTCTAAATCAGACCCCAAGCGGGCCAGAGCGATCTTCGACATCAGGAACGGGGTGGATTCCCACTTGTGAGCGGTCAGGCTGATGTACTTGTTGACTTCATGGAGCTTCGAACTCTCGATATTGGCGAGTGGATTCTCCTGCCCGTCGACAACGCCCTGCTGCAAGGCGATGTAGAGTTCGCCGAAGGCGATTTGTTCGGTCCCTGCACCCAAAGCCTGGAAGATGTCGATGGTCATCGGATCAGCAGGTGTTCGGATCTTCATGCCGACCAGATCTACCGGAGCCGCCACCTTCCGCTTCGAGTTGGTAAGATGGCGGATGCCATTGTCCCACCAGTCGAGCGGAACGACGCCGACGGCTTCGAAGCGCTTGTCAAGTTCCGCACCCACCGGTCCGTTGAGGACGGCCATGGCTTTGTCTGTATTCTCGAACAGGAACGGCAGGCCGAGCGCGCTCAGTTCCGGAACGATCGCCGAAGTTGCGCCCTGGCTGTTGGCGGTGAAGTCCAGCGCACCTGTCCGCAGACTGGTCAACATCGCGGAGTCGCTGCCAAGCGTTTCGGCACCCGCGACATTGATCTGAATGCGGCCCTCGGTCTTCTGCTTGACGAGTTCCGCGAACTTATCCGCGGCCACGGTTCTGGGATTGCCGGGAGCGGCGCCATGGCCAAGGGTGAGGGTCGTGGCGGCAGCGCTGGCGGATCGGCTTGAAAGCACGATTGCCGGGGCCGCGAGCGCAGCAGCGGCGGTCGCCAGGAAAAATCTTCGATTGATCTGCAAGCTCATTTCATCCTCCATCACAAGCTTGTTTAAACGGCCGGCATCTCCTCAACCGGCCGACGGCGTCAGGTCGAGAGCCATGCCTTGACCGCTTCCGTCACCTTGAAGGTCGACAGGCCGTATTGGTCATGGAGCGTCGGCAAGGCGCCCGCCTCCAGGAACTGGTCGGGCAGGCCGATCTGCCGAAAGGCCGGCGGTGCGACGCCGGCACGCAACAGCGTTCCGGCGACTGCCTCACCGAGTCCGCCGATGACAGTGTGGTTTTCCGCTACGACCACAAGGCGCCCGCTCTTCCCGCATTCGGCGATGATCGTGGGCTCGTCGAGAGGTTTGATTGTTGGAACGTGCAGTACCGCTGCGTCGACGCCGTCGTTTTGAAGCTGCTTGGCAGCCTCGAGCGCGCGCATCGTCATCAGCCCCGACGAGATAATGAGCGTATCCCGGCCATCGCGTAGCAGCTTCGCCTTGCCGAGCTCGAACTTGTAGCCGTATTCCTCCAGAACCAGTGGAACGTTGCCGCGCAGAAGGCGCATGTAGACCGGACCCTTATGGGCGGCGATCGCCGGAACGGCCTGTTCGATTTCGCTTGCGTCGCAGGGGTCGAGGATCGTCAGGTTCGGCATCCCTCGGAACATTGCGAGATCTTCGGTCGCCTGGTGGCTCGGACCATAACCTGTCGTCAGACCCGGAAGCGCGCACACGATCTTCACGTCCAGCATCTCCTCGGCAATCGCCAAGCAGATGAAGTCGTAGGCTCGTCGGGAGGCGAAGACGGCGTAAGTCGTCACCCACGGCTGAAAGCCTTCGCGCGCCATTCCAGCCGCCGACATCATCAATAGCTGTTCGGCCATGCCCATTTGGTAGAAGCGGTCGGGATGCACCGCGCGGAAAACGTGCAGGTCGGTATATTTTGCCAAGTCGGCGGACATACCGACGACGCGCTCATCCTTCCGCGCCAGAGCGGCAAGTGCGTTGCCGAAGGGTGCCGGTCTCGTCGGCTGATCGGGTCCGGCTATCGATGCGATCATCGCCGACGTCGTCAGGCGGGGCTTGTCGCTGCCGTTTTCGAGATGCGCCGGCCGAATGTATTTCGAACGCCTCATGCTTCCACTCCCCCATCGATGATCCTGAGGGCTTCCGCCCATTCGTGAGGTTCCACCCGCAGGAAGTGGTTTCGATCGCGCGCCTCAAGGAAGGGCACCCCCTTCGCCATCTTCGTGTCGCAGATGATGATGCGAGGCTTCTCATCCGTGTGGCTGCGAGCGGCGTCGAATGCCTTCACGAGCGCATTGATGTCGTTCCCGTCCACCCGTTGAACGAACCAGCCGAAGGCTTCGAATTTGGGGCCCAGCGGTTCGAAATTGAGCACGCCGATCGACGGACCGTCGGCTTGCATCTGATTGACGTCGACAATCCCTATCAGGTTGTCGAGCTTGTACGATCCGGCCGACATCGCCGCTTCCCATGTCGAGCCTTCGTCAAGTTCACCGTCGGAAAACAGGTTATAGACGAAGGATGACGACTTCTTTCGCTTCAGAGCGAGAGCCATCCCGACGGCAATGCCAAGACCATGCCCGAGAGATCCTCCGGTGATCTCCATGCCCGGCGTGTAGGCGGACATGCCCGACATCGGGAGACGGCTGTCGTCGGTGCCATAGGTCTCCAGTTCGTCCTCGGGAACGATCTTGGCCTCGATCAGCGCTGCATAGAGCGCGATGGCGTAGTGACCAATCGACAACAGGAACCTGTCGCGTCCCTCCCATTCCGGATCCTCCGGCCGGTAATTCGTGGCATGGAAATATGAGACCGCGAGCACGTCGGCGACCCCGAGCGCCTGCGCGATATAGCCCTGCCCCTGAACTTCACCCATGCGCAGCGCATGACGTCGGATGCGGCGGGCCCGCTCGGCCAGGCTGATGTTGTGTCCAATCTGAGTCATGTGGGTGTCCCCTGGTCGGTTGGCGGCGGGTCTCAGTGAATGAGCATGCCGCCGTTGACGTCGATCACCGCACCGGTGACGTAGGCCGACAGGTCCGATGCAAGGAACAGGTAGATGTTGGCGACGTCGGTCGCCTCCCCGAGCCGGCTCAACGGAATGCCCTTGATGATGTCGGCACGCATCTGGTCGGTGAGTTTGCCGCCGGTGATATCCGTCTGGATCAAACCGGGCGTTACCGAGTTGACGCGGATTCCCGCCGGCCCGAATTCGCGGGCCATTGCCTTGGCGAGGCCCAGAACGCCTGCCTTCGCGGCGGAATAATGGGGGCCGCCGAAGATCCCACCGCCACGCTGCGCCGAGACTGAAGACATGCAGGCAATCGATCCGCCGCCGTTGTCGCGCATATAGGGTATGAAAGCCTGACTGAGAAACAGCACGCCCGTCATATTGACGGCGATAATCCGTTGCCAATCGGCATCGGTGATGTCCAACGTTGTGACGGGCTGCGTAATACCAGCGTTGTTGATCAGCGCGTTGACCGCACCGAAAGATGCGATGACCTCGGAGGCGGCCTTCGTGCAGGAGTCCTTAGCGGCGACGTCGCAGCGGAGGCCGATGTGCGCCCCGGTGTTGACGGTTGGCAAGGCCGCAGCGGCTTCTGCGGCGGCATCCGTGTCTATATCAAGGATCGCGACGCGGGCGCCGTGCTCGGCGAAAAGCTGTGCGGTGGCACGACCGATGCCGCGTCTGCTCGCCGCGCCCGAAATGACCGCGGTCTTCCCATTCAGTAGCATGTAATCTCCTCCCGATGCTTCCCGAGCATCTGGCAAATCATCGACAAGTCAGTTGGCTTGCTGGGCGAACCTGACTTAGTCGGCGACGTTCGACAAACGCGAAGTTTACAACGGTAGGTGAATCTGGTTCACTAATCGGATGTTACAGATGGCTTCCCTCTCCGCTGTCCGCATCTTTGAAGCCGCGGCCCGACTTGCTTCCTTCCGTGCTGCCGCGGAAGAATTGCACCTGTCGCCAAGTGCTGTCAGCCACGCGATTGCAAAGCTGGAACGGGACTTAGGCACCTCTCTGTTTGAACGCAGCACACGCAAGGTCAGCCTTACGCTTGCCGGGCAGACGCTCCTCTCCCATGCCTCGAATGCATTCGAAGAGCTTCGGCGTGGTGTTGAGATGATTTCATCGAACAAGGCGCATCTTTTGCGGGTTCATTGCGCCCCTAGCTATGCAGCGCAGGTGCTGTCAGCCCGGCTTCCAGACTTTCTCAGCAAGAACAAAGGGGTAGAAGTCAGAGTGGCGGCGAGCACGAATTACGCACGGTTCGTTGACGGCCTCTTCGACGTTGATATTGTTTACGGCGAGCCTTCCAACCGGGAGGATCTCATCGTCGTGCCTCTTGGCGAGGAAGTCGTATCGCCCCTGTGCAGTCCGAAAATGGCAGAGCGGCTGAAAACGCCGCGCGATCTTGAACACCTGCCACTTATCAGAAGCGATTTAAAGCGCATTCAATGGATCGACTGGTTCGAACTCAACAATCTCGGTCCCCCTCCTTTTCCTGCGATGAGCTTCGACAGAAGTTTTCTCGCGGTTGACGCGGCAGCAAATGGTTTGGGGGTTGCTTTAGAATCCAACACTCTCGCAAATCGGGAACTAGAAAGCGGCCGCCTTGTGCGCCCCTTCACCAACAGTAGAGACAATCGTTACATCGGACATTACTTGGCTTATCCCAAAAGTGGCAGCCAACGTCGGCTCTCGAAAGCCTTTGCGGACTGGGTCACGTCATAATCATCGCTGCGCGGCGACCGTCTGCACCGCTCGTTAGCCTAGTATTGGGCAGCAGGTTAACTCTCGATGAGTTGAGCTGATGGGAGCGACACCTGAGACACCAACATCCGATGTTTGACTGCAGTTGAAAAGATTCGAACTGGAGATCCCTCGCCGGAGATAGCTATGTGTTCGGAATCGGGGATTTTTCCGTTCGTCCGTACGCAGCCACTTCCTGTCGATCTATTTATGCGATCTTCTTCGTCCAGAACGTGAACAACATAGCAACATGCTGGGCAACGACTCGAAAGCCCTCACGCGCCAGCGCGCCATAATTGGCGTGAGCAGGATTCCGCTCGGCACCGTCCTTAGCGGAGCGTTTCTCATCCGTCAGCAGCCAGTCCGTCTGGTATGTCGTTCGTGGAAGTGGTCGTGGCGCGTTATGGCCGGCTCAGTGGGACATCGATGTTGCGCAGGAACTTTCCGAGAAGATATCCCGTCGGTATTGAACCGAGTAAATACGCGATAAGCACTCCAATGGCACTGGCGATCCAATGCACGATCTTATCCACTATCCTTGAGCCATTTCGTCATTTTCTGATTTCGTTAGGAGCCCTCCGCTCTGATGAAAGTCAAGGACCTCCGAGAATACGTCTGGCGTGGGAGTTGCTCGCCGGTGACACGACACTCGCTGGGTGTCTGGAAGGTTCAGCCGGTGTGGATTGCCAGCAGATCGGCATAGACCGTCTGATTGCTCGCCAGCACCGGATGGCCCTGCAGCAAGGCTTCGCCCTCAGCCGGGAAAGCTAGGTGAGTCCCACCGGCCTCCTTGACGAGGCAGTAGCCGGCCATGCAGTCCCAGGCGCGCATGTGAGGCTCGTAATAACCAACGAGCCGGCCCGCGGCCACATAGGCCAGCATCAGGGCACCGGAGCCATTACGGATGAAATTGCCGCCTTTGCCGAGCAAGGCAGCGACAATCGCGCCTACCCGTTCCGGCGTGACATAGGTGTTGCAGCCGATGCCCGTCATTGCATTCTGCAAAGTCCGTGATGGGTCGAGGCTGAGGTTCTTGCCGTTGAGGCTCGCACCCATGCCCGCTGCCGCTGCGTAGAGTTCATCAGCGCATGGAACATGGATGACGCCGATCACCGGCACACCGCGGTGCAGAACGGCAATCGATACACACCATGTCGGCATGCCGTTGACGAAGGGCGCCGTTCCGTCGATCGGATCGACCACCCATGTCAATCCCGACTGCCCTTCCTGATACCCGTATTCCTCGCCGAGAAACCCGTCTGCCCCAAAAGCTTCCGCCACGCGCCGGCGGATGAACGTCTCGACGTTGCGGTCGGCAATGGACACGACATCCTGCAGATCCCGCTTCGTTTCGATGACGAGCGTTTCGCGCCTGTTGAAATAATCGAGCGCCATGGCGCCCGCCTCCTGTGCCACCGCTCTGGCGAAGGCGAAGCGTGTATCAAGTTCCGTCTCTTGCGACATGATGCTGGTACTCCTTGCATTAGGTGTCGTCACTGCGGGAATTAAGCGCCCGCACCGACCGAATGTTCAGATATTAGAGGCTCATCCGCTGATGAGGGCGATGCCGCGGCCTCGAAAGCCGAGCGTGGCGTCGGAGGCGACCGGCAGGATGCGGTCGACGGCGTGATCGACGATGAAGAGCGTGCCGACGTCGGTTTCAACCTCGTACTCGACATGATCTCCAAGATAGGCGGAATGCAGGATACGGCCGGCAAGCCCCTGCCCGCGTCCCTCGGAAAGCGCGATGGCGCCGGGCCGGACGGCAAGGCTTGCGGCACCCGGCGTCGCCCGACCGGCGGGCACGCGATGCTTGAAACCGCCAATGCGGATTTCAGCATCGGCGCCATCGATGCCGACCACCTCGCAGGGAATGACGTTCGCCTCCCCCATGAAATCGGCGATGAAGGCGGAAGCCGGCGCTTCGTAGAGGTCGCGCGGGGCGCCGGACTGGGCGATTTCGCCATCCTTCATGATGATGATCCGGTCGGACACGGCAAGCGCCTCGTCCTGATCGTGCGTGACGTAGACAGCCGTGAAGCCGAGGCGCTGCTGGAGTTGGCGGATATCTGTGCGCACCTTGCGGCGCAGGCGCGCATCGAGGTTGGAGAGCGGCTCATCGAGCAGCAGCACCTGCGGCTCCAGCACCAGCGCGCGGGCGACGGCGACGCGCTGCTGCTGGCCGCCGGAGAGTTCGGCGGGAAGGCGATGGCCCATGCCGGCAAGACCGACGAGCGCCAGCCCCTCCTCCGCCTTCTCGCGCGCTTGCCTGCGGTTCAGGCCGGAGGATTCCAGGCCATAGGCGACATTGTCGCGCGCATTCATATGCGGAAACAGCGCATAGGACTGGAAGACCATCGAGACGTCGCGCTCGTTGGCCGGCAGCATGGTGACGTCCTTGCCGCCGATCAGGATTTTTCCGGCCGAAGGATGTTCGAGGCCGGCAAGCATGCGCAGCGTCGTCGTCTTGCCGCAGCCGGAAGGGCCAAGCAGGGTGACGAGCGTGCCGGGCTCGATGGTGAGCGAAAGGTCGGCAATGGCGGTGAAGGCGCCGAACGTCTTGCGCACGTTCTGGAAGACGACGGAACCGGCTTTCTGGTTGATCATGCGATTTTCTCCTGACGAGAGGAAGCGGAGGTGGCGAGGCCGGCGACGCGGTTTTCACGGCGCAGGCGCCGCTCGCCCACGATGAGCTGGAAGCCGGCGATGACGGTGATCATCACGACGATCAGCATGGAGGAATAGGCGATCGCTACGCCGTATTCGCCATTCTCGACGAGACCGACGATGTAGGAGGTCGCCATGTTGTACTCGGCGCTGACGAGGAAGATGACGGCGCTGATGGAGGTGATGGCACGCACGAAGGAATAAACGAGCGCGGCGGTGATGGCAGGACGCAGGAGCGGCAAAATGACCTTGCGGATCGTGCGGAAGCTGTTGGCCCGGAGCGTCAGCGAGGCTTCGTCCAGGCTCTTGTCGAGCTGGCTCATCGCAGCGATGCCGCCGCGCACACCGACCGGCATGTTGCGGAAGACGAAGCAGGCGATCAGGATCAGCGCCGAGCCGGTCATCTCGAGCGGCGGCAGGTTGAAGGCCATGATGTAGCTCACGCCGATGACCGTGCCGGGAATGGCAAAGCTCATCATCAGGGCGAATTCGAAGGCATTCTTGCCGGCGAATTTCTGACGCACGATGATATAGGCCGTCAGCAGACCGACGGCGGCCGTCAGCGGGGCGGAGATCAGCGCGATCTCCATCGTCGTCCAGAACGAGTTCCAGGCGACACCCGTCCAGGCGATCCCGTTTTCGAAGCTGATCGAGAAGGCCTTGGCGTAGTGGTCGAGCGTCAGCGAATTGTCGAGGCCCCAGGTCTTCACGAAGCCGCCGATCAGGATCATGCCGTAGATGACGAGGGTGAAGAGGATCCACGGGATGACGACGGCGTGAACGCCGATCGACAGCCCGCGCGGCAGGGCGATATGCGATCCGCTGTCGCCCTTGCCGGTGACGGTGGCAAAGTTCTTGCCCGACAGCCAGACGCGCTGGGCGAGGAAGGCGGAGAGCGTGAAGGCGAGCAGCACCATGGCGAGCACGGCGGCGCGCGAGGGGTCGTTCTGCGAGCCGACGACGGCGAAGAAGATTTCCGTCGAGAGCACGCCATGGCTGCCGCCGAGCACCAGCGGGTTGCCGAAATCGGCCATGCTTTCGATGAAGCCGATGAGGAAGGCGTTGGCGAGGCCGGGTTTCATCAGCGGCAGCGACACCCGCCGGAAGGTGCGCCAGCGGTCGGCGCGCAGTGTCGTGGAGGCCTCCTCCATCGATGGGCTGACGCCTTCGACGACGCCAATCAGCACGAGGAAGGAGATCGGCGTGAAGGACAGCACCTGCGCGATCCAGATGCCGGTGAGGCCGTAGAGCCAGCGGCCGGGCTCTAGGCCGAGCAGTTGCGACAGCTCCTGCGTGACGACACCGGCACGGCCGAAGAGCAGCGTGAGCGCCAGACCGATGACGAAGGGCGGCGTGATGATCGGCAGGATCGTCAGCAGCCGCAGGCCCTTCTTGAAGGGAAAGCGCGTGCGGGTGGCGACGAGCGCGAAGGCAAGCCCGAGCAGGGTCGAGCCGAGGCCGGTCATGATGGCGAGCCATAGCGTGCGCCAGGCGACGCCGCAGCGGCCGGCGCCGATCACACAGTTGAGGCTCCAGATGCTCGGATCCTGGATATTGCGGATGAAATTGGCTGCATTGAACGAGCCGTCGAAATCTTGCACCGAACCGACGAACATGCTGCCGATCGGATAGAAGACGAAGACGGCGACGAGGAAGACCAGCAGCGCGATAGCACTGACGACGAAGGCATCGCCCTTCATCACGCCGCGGTCGGCAAGGCCGAAGGCGAAGAGCAGCACGAAGGTGATGGAAGAGAGGACCGCGCCCGCCCCCATGGCGGGCTGGCCGTTCGAGAGCGGGCCGAAGAGCGTGTCGCTCACCGTCCAGTTCCAGCCGGAAAAGCCGATGGCGAGGCCCTGGAGCGAGAGGAAGAGAACGCCGATCGCGCCGATCCAGGCGAGCACGGCGCCGCGGCGCATCGGGTCCGCCATGCCGCGAGCCGCGACCGCCAGGAGAAGGAGCACGAGCGCAGCGGCAAGCCACAGCCGGCCATGCGCGAAGATCTGCACGAGACCGGGTGCGGCCTCCGTGGAAAGGGGGAAGCCGGCCAGCCAACCGAACCCGAAGAAGCCGTTCTCGATCCGATACCAGGGCAACAGGGTCAATGCGACCACGCCCAGGAGCAGGACCACGTCCAGCCTGCGATTGCCATGTCTCATGGCTGACCTCGCTGTTTTGAGTGTAGGAAGGCGGCGCCTGTGGAGGCAGGCGCCGCCTGTCAGGACATCAGTTGGCGGCGGCGCCGATTTCGCGATCCCAGCGTTCCAGCAGTGCCTTACGCTTTGCCGGGTCGCCATAAGTCTTGAAGTCGTAGTCGATCAGCTTGATGTCCTCGAAGCGCGGCGCCTCCTTCGGAATGGTCGCGCTCTTGTTGGAAGGCAGCTGGAAGGATTTTGCATCCTTCATGCGGGACTGGACTTCCGCCGTCAGCGCCCAGTCGTACCAGATCTTCGCATTGTCGAGGTTGCGCGCGCCCTTGATGATCGACATGGAGCCGATCTCATAGCCGGTGCCTTCGCAGGGCGTGATCGACTTGACCGGGAAGCCTTCCGCCGTCTGCGCCACCGCGTCATGCACGAAGACGATGCCGAGTGCCGTCTCGCCGCGTGCAGCCGCCTTGACGGGCGCCGAGCCGGACTTGGTATATTGCGAGATGTTGCCGTTCAGCTTCTTCAGGTAGTCGAAGGCCTGGTCCTCGCCCATGATCTGCACGAGAGAGGCGAGCGCGGTGTAGGCCGTGCCGGAAGAATTCGGGTTGGCGATCTGGATTTCGCCCTTCAATTCCGGCGCCAGAAGGTCGGCCCAGCAGACCGGCTCCTTGTAACCCTTGGTTTTGAAGATTTCCGTGTTGTAGCCCCAGCCGAGCGCGCCGGCATAGACGCCGACCGTCTTGTAGCCGGAGCTTTCGGCCTGCTTCTTCGCCCAGTCGTTGAGTTCATCGAGCTTCGGCGACTTGTATTCCAGCGTCAGATTTTCCGATGCCGCCTGAAGATGCGGGTCGCCCGTGCCGGCCCACCAGATGTCGGTCTTCGGGTTGCGGGCCTCGGCGCGCACCTTGGCATAGGTCTCGCCGGATGAGAGACGAACCATGTTCACCTTGATGTCGCTATGCGCCTTCTCGAAATCGCCCTTCATCTGCTCGCAGATGACGACGTCGGCCGAGCAGATGAGGTTGAGTTCGCCAGCCGCCTGCGCCGGCAGCGCCCCGAGCGCCGTGCCGGCGAAGAGCATGAGGGAAAGGGTGTTGATTTTCATGCGGGCATCCTCCTGTTGCCTGGGTTGGATTTTTCCCATGAACGAGACACAGCGGGGCCTTCGGCCTGCCCGCGGCGGCGCGTTCACGATTTCGGATTGCTGTTTGTCTAAAGGGCTCGATCAGTTCGTTGCGGCGATTTCCGCATCGAACCTGCGGAGCAGTCGACTTCGTTCTTCCGGCGAGCCGAAGGTGGCGAAGTCATAGTCCACCATCTTGATCATCGAAATGTCAGGCGCTGCGAGCGGCAGGCTGGATTTCGCGTTTGATGGCACCTGGTTCTGGCCGGACGCTGCGCCCGTACCCTGCCCTTCCGGGCTCAGCGCGAAATCGACGAAGCGCTTTGCTTCCTCGATGTTTTTGGCACCTTTGACGATGCTCACGGCACCGATCTCGTAGCCGGTGCCTTCGCAGGGTGCGACGATCACAAGCGGATAGCCCGCCTGCTTCTGCGTGACGGCATCATGCATGAAGGAAATGCCGATGAGCGTTTCTCCGCGCGCCGCCGCCTTGATAGGCGCAGATCCGGAAGGGGTGTAACGCTCGATATTGCGGTTGAGCGCGGCGAGATAACGGAAGGCCTCATCCTCGCCGAAGAGCTGGACGAGCGTCGCAAGCGTGGTGAAGGCGGTGCCGGAAGAATTCGGATTGCCGCTCTGGATGCGGCCGTGATAGGCGGTGTCCGTCAGGTCCTTCCAGCAAGTCGGCGCCGGCAGCTTCAGCTCGCGCAGCAGATCGACATTGTAGGCAAAGCCGAGCGCCCCGGCATAGATGCCGGCCGAGCGGCCGCCGGACATGGCGAAGAAATTCTGCGCCCAGGGCAGCATGTCGCGCTCATGGGCCGGCTGGTAGGGTTCGAGAAGATTTTCAGAACCGGCCTGCAGATGGGTGTCGCCCGTGCCGCCCCACCAGACGTCGACGGTCGGCGCTGCCTTCTCCGCGCGGATCTGATTGAGGATATCGCCGGTGCTCTTGCGGGTCACCGAAATTTCATGCCCGCTCTTTGCCTCATAGGCCGTCTTCATCGCGGCGCACCACATCTCGTCCACACCGCACAAAACGGTGAGCGACGGGGCAGCCATGCCGGTGCTGGCGCTCGCCAGCCACAAAGCCGCGACCGCGCCGAAAGCGGTGATGCCTCTCACGATTTCCTCCCATTGGACCTTGTGTCCCAATCTCCGCAGTCAGGATGTCACATCTGCTGCCTTGCGCAATCGAAGAATGGTTACGGTTCTTACAGCTTTGCCCGCGACGAACCCTCAAAAATGACAAAGGTTACAAATGTGACAAAGCGCATAACACGAGCCCGCTTTGAAGATCGTGACGGCCCTGCCTATAATGAACGCGGGAGGACGTGTATGTGTTGAATGAGAGGATCAGCATTCTGATCGTCGAGGACGATCCGGACATGGCGGAGCTTATCTCCGACCTGGTGGAAGCGGAGGGCTGGACGCCGCTCACCGCGCCGTCGGCGGAGGAAGCGGCGATCGTGCTTTCGCGCGAAACGGTGCATCTCGTGCTCGTCGACCATAATCTGCCCGGCACCTCCGGCCGCACCTTCGCGCAGCGCCTGCGGGCGCAGACCAATATCGGCATCGTCATGGTGACGGCTGCCGGCAGCGCCGCGGACCGGGTGCTCGGCCTCGAAACGGCGGCCGACGACTATGTCGTCAAACCCTTCGAGCCGATCGAATTGACGGCCCGTATCAAGGCCGTGCTGCGCCGGACCATCCCGTCGCTGAAGCCGGAGCGGGAAAGCGAACGGGAGCACGAGCCTACATCCCTGAAGCTCGGCGACTGGTCGGTGGATCTCAAGAGCCGCCGCGCCATCTGCCGCACCGACCCCGCCAAGTCGCTCACGAGCGCCGAATTCGCGCTGCTCGAAATCCTCGCCGAAACGCCGAACGCACCCGTCAGCCGCGCGCATATCCTCGACCGGCTGGGCGCGGAGAGCGAGCGCTACATCGACCGCAATGTCGACGTGCTCGTGCTACGTCTGCGTCGCAAGATCGAGCGCAATCCGGACCTGCCGCGTCATATCAAGACGCGCCGCGGCAAGGGCTACGTTCTCGACACCGACGATGGCGAGATCGCACCGTGATCAGCCGTCCCTTCCTCTCCTCCATCGCTTTTCGCCTGCCCTTTGCCATCGCCTTCATCTGCGTGCTCGTCTTCAGCCTGGCGACCATCGCCGTCTACGGCCTGCAGCGGGCGCGCCAGGAGATGGCCGCCTATGGCCTGCAGGCGTTTTCGAGTCTCGCCAAGGCCTCGCTGGTGTCGCGACAGGTTTCCGATCTCGTCTCCAGCGCACCCTTCCTGATGAACGCGACCTCGCCCTACCGGGTGTCCAGCGAAAGCCGCTCGGTCGTCGTGCAGGTCGATACGTTGCTGCGCGCCATGCAACCTGAAAACGACGGGGCTGCCGTGAAGGGTTTTGCGAGCAGCCGTATCGTCGAGCTGCTGGAAACGATCCGCACGCAGACGACGGCGCTTGCTGGCGACGCGGAATCCGCCCAGCAGCACAAGGCGGAGGCTGCGGCAGCGCTCGGCGAGATCGCGACCGGCAGCGGTATTGCGGATGCCGACTTCCGCGGTCGGCTGAACGCCGTCGTGCAATCCGCCTCCAATTCGGACAGCCTCTTCCAGCTCGGCGAATTGCGCCGGCGCTACGTCTCCGAAACAGCCCCGCGCCTCGAACCCGCCGCGCCGGACGTCCGGATTGCCGCCGCCGAGCTTGCGCCTTACGAACGGGTGTTCGAGGCACAGACACGCTATCTCCTCGAAATGTTTGCCATCCGCGCCGCCGTTTCGCGCCTGCATACGGTCTCGCGCGATCTGTCGCATGCGACGGAAACCCAGAGCGAGGCCGTTGCCCGCAGCCTCAGCGACGACCTCGTCTCGACCTCCGATGCCTTGAGCCGCATCCTGGTCATTGTCGCCGTTGCCTCGCTGCTGGTGCTGGCAATGGCCGTGGTCTCGATCCGGTCCGTCATGCGCGTCTCACGCGGCATCGTCGCGCTTTCGAACGGCATGAACGCACTGGCAGAAGGGCGCAAGGATGTCGATGCGCCGCGCTATGACGGCACGGAAACCGAGCTGGTGCGCCTGCTCGAAGCCTTTCGTGCGTTCCGCGAGAGCGTCGAGCGTGTGACGCGGCTGCGGCGCACGGCGGAGGCCGCCGCCCGCACCATCCGCTCCACCTTCCGCAGTATGAACGAGGGCATCGCGCTGTTCGATCCGCGCGGCCGGCCGATCACGATGAACCGCCGTGTCATCGAGCTGGTCGGCTGGTCCGGTTCGGCCAGGAAATTGCCGCTCCGCAGATTCGTGACACCGCTGCCGGAGATCGATCCGGCACTCCTGCCGGCCGAAAACGACGCCGGCCTGCTCTCCGACCGGTCCGTGCTGCGCCACCGCTCCGATGCCGGGCGGGTGACTGAGGTGTCGCTATCGCGCCAACCCGACGGCGGCATCGTGCTGCTGGCGCGTGATATCACCGACATGGACCGGCAGGAGGCGGAGGCAGCAAAGATCCAACGGCTCGACGGCATCATGCGCATGACCCATCAGGTGAGCCATGAGGTCGGCAACATGATCGGCATCATCACCGGCAGCCTCGGCCTGCTGGAGCGCGAAACCGGCTTCAATGACCGGCAAAAGCGGCATCTCGCCCGCATCCGTAAGGCTGCCGACCGCGGCAGGTCGCTGGCCGGGAGCATGCTTTCCATCGGCAGCCAGCAGCCGATCCGTCCGGACGCGGTGGAGATGGGCGCGGTGCTGCGCGGCATGGCCGACGTGCTGGAAATCGCCATCGGTGAAAAATGCCGGCTTGCCTTCGAGATCGCCGACGACCTGCCCACCGTTCTCATCGACACGGCGCTCTTCGAGCAATCGATCCTCAATCTCTGCCTCAACGCCGCCGCGGCCATGCCATTGGGCGGAACGATCCTCATCCGTTGCGCCCGTAGCGAGGCCGGGGTGATTGTCAGCGTGACCGATGACGGTATCGGCATGTCGGCCGAAGCGGTCGATAAGGCCTTCGAGCCCTATTTCACAACCCGCGACGCGGAAGGCGGCGCGGGTCTCGGCCTGGCCGTGGTTTATGGCTTCGTCCGCCAGAGCGGCGGCGACGCGCGCATTGCCTCGGCGCCGGGCAAGGGAACGGTCGTTGAATTACTGTTTCCGGGGTGAATTGTGTAACGAAATGCCCAACGACCCGCTTCTTCGCACGTTTCTCTCTCAGCGACCTCGTGCGGGACGAAACCGAACTTCAGGCAGTACATCTGCAAATTTCGATAGCAAGACCGCTGCAATCTGGAAAACCACCGTCTCCTCAGTCGAGTGGCATTGACCGCGACACGTTCTGCGATCATTATTCAGAATTATCTAAATTAGATGCGATCTTGGGTCGCATCAAAATCACGCGGGCTGGGATGGATTAGCAGGTGTCCCAAAAGGACTCCACGGAAGGAGAGGAAAGGATGCCGGGCGGCGACGCGACACAGTCTGCTTCTGTCGAAACGTATCTCCTTGCCAATACCGACGAGCTCGTCTCTCTTTATGACGAGAGCTTTCATCTTATCGAGTGCTCAGCCAAGCATCGGCTGACTTACGATGTCGATTCTTTGGTCGACGCTACCTTGTGGCATGTCTATCCCGAACTTTTGGCCCCTTCGACGAAATCCGCAGTCGAACTCGTGCTTTCGAGTGGACTGCCGCGCAACGTCGAGGTGGCAAACGCAAAAACGGGAGATCGGCGCACACTCACGGTTTTCCGCAGCCCTCGCGGCTTAGGCGTCGTCGAGGCGGACGGCAAGTCGAGCTTGCGGGGGACTTATAGCCCGGCTGAAAATGACCGTGCGCTTCTTTTTCACCAGGCGACCCACGACGTTTTGACCGGACTGCCAAACCGACGGCAATTCAGCGATCAATTGCGGAGCGCTCTGCCGGTATCAAAGGGGGTGAAGTTCGCCCTCATGCAAATCGACCTCGACGATTTCAAACCGGTCAATGACACATTGGGCCACGGCGCCGGCGACACCGTTCTGAAAATGGCTGCCGAACGCATCAGAAACGTGCTTGGTGAGCAGGAATTCGCTTATCGATTAGCCGGCGACGAATTCGCCGTCATTCAGCGAAGAAACAACCAGCCTCGGGAGGCGGAGCGCCTGGCGGAAGCGCTCGTCGGTGCTTTCAGGGCACCGTTCACGGTCGAGGGCATCAATGTTTTCGTCGGCGCCAGTGTCGGGATTGCCGTTGCCCCATCGGATGGGAACGAATTCGAACAGCTCATGAAAGCGGCCGACATTGCGCTCTATGCGGCCAAGGAGGAAGGCAGGCACAGAGCCAGGAAGTTCAACCGCGCCATGCTGATGGTTCTGGAACAGCGGGAGACCCTGCGCCGCAGCTTGCGAACCGCTCTCAAAGATGGCCAGTTCTTCGTCGAATACCAGCCGCTCGTACAGCCACCCTTTTCGATCGCCGGCTTTGAAGCACTGTTGCGATGGCGTCATCCCGTCGTTGGCATCATCCCGCCCAATGTCTTTATTCCCATGGCTGAGACAGACGGTTTGATGAGCGAAATCGGTCAATGGACCCTCGAACAGGCTTGTCGCGAAGCCATGACGTGGCCCTCTCATTTTTCGGTTGCCGTCAATCTTTCACCGGCGGAGTTTCTGCATGCAGGCCTTACCGACCGCATCGCTCAAACCTTGGACCTCGTTGGCATCCGCGCCGAGCGGCTTGAACTCGAGATCACCGAGTCTGTGCTGCTGGAGCGTACGATCAACAATCTCGACACCCTCAATACGTTGAAAATGCTGGGAGTTCAGATTTCGCTCGACGATTTCGGGACCTATTATTCGTCGCTCAGCTACCTGAAGAACTTCCCCTTCGATACGATCAAGATCGACCAGTATTTCATCAAGGATCTCGAGACCGACAGCAAAAGTCAGACGATCGTTCGTTCGGTCATAGCATTGGCCCACGGACTCGGCATGAGCGTCACTGCCGAGGGTGTGGAAACGGCAGAACAAGCCACCTGGCTCAAAAAAGCAAAATGTAACCGGCTGCAAGGATACTTCCTTGGCAAGCCGATGTCCCCCGAAGAGATCGGCGCGTTCCTCAACAAGCTTATGCCGCCGGTCCCCTTCGAAAACTTCCCGATGCCCAGAGCAATGCGGCCTCTGGATCCCAGGCGAGTGTGAGCATCAGTTTTTTGACTTCCTCGGAGTGAGTACGGGAAGGAGGAACGGCATGCAGGCAACCAGCGACAGGTCAACGGAAGCGGCCTTCAAGCCCCTCCTCCGGTTCGAAATGGACATGGCGACATTTCTTTCCGACTGGCAGCATTGCGATCAGCTGTCGACCTTCATGGCGCAGATGATCAGCCACAATCGCGCCGATCCTATTCGGCATTCCAATTTCTTCTCATTTGCCCTGAATGAACTGCTGGAAGTATCGTTCCGCGGTGGTTCTCCGCAGGGTTCGATAGACTGCACGGTCTATCGACGCGATGCGATGGAACGGGTGAGGCTCAGTTTCACGTGCCCTGCCGAACAGCGAGAATTCTATCGCGAGGCGGTGTCGAGAACCCGTCAAAAAGATGCACTCGCGCGTTATCTCGGTGCAATTTCAATGGACCAGACGCCGAACAGGGAGGTCGTTCTTCTCGATCTGGCAATCAACTTCGATGCTCGCCTGCGTCTGGAGGAGCCCGCTCCAGCATCCATAGCGTTGGTCGTCGACCTGCCGCTTGAAGGGAGCATACGTTGAGCACAGTACCCTTCCTTGCGGAATTCGACTCCAACAGCCAGGAATTTTTCCTGGCGGGCGTGATCCGTCCTCATTCCGTCGATGAGATCGGCTCCAGCATCTGCATCTTCAGGAAGGCTATCGATGATGTCCGAGGCGTTCTTTACATCAATATAAAACGCCTCGTTCAGATGAATAACACCGCGTTTCAGGCTTTTGCCCGCGTTGTGCTGGATACCTGCCGAACAAGAACCGATCTTCGTTTCGTGGTGGTGACTTCAAGCGTCGTCGGTTGGACCGAACACATGTTCAAGCACCTCAGCAGCATCGAGCCGCGGGTAACGGTGGAGGTCTATGATTCCGGATTTTACCCCGGCCAGAGCTTCGTCGAGGATCCAAGCTTCATTCCGATATTGCGCACGCAGACCAAGATGACATGGCGCCACGAGCGCACCATCCTCCCTCGTCACGGCATGCGGAGAGGGATCGTGATGGCCGATATCTGCTGCGGCATCGGCGATTTCGCCCTGCTTGTCAAAAAGGAGTTCCGGCCGGGTCGGATCGTCGCACTCGACCATTCCAGAGCAAGTCTTGCCTATGCCCGCGAGATGGCCGCCAGCTTCGATGTCGCCGATATCGAATATACTTACGGCGACGCCTCGGAAATGCTGCTTGAAGGCAACCAGTTCGACTTGGTGACGTGCCGCCATTCGCTTCAGATATTCAATCGGCCGGATATGATTCTGAAGGAGCTCTTCCGGATCTGCAAGCCGGGCGGGCGGGTATACATAACCAACGAGAAAAATTCGCATTGCCTGGGAGAACCCCGCTCACAAAGCATCCAATGGACCTACAATGAAGTCGCAAAGCTGTTCAGCCACTTCGAAATGGACGTGGAACTCGGCCCGAAAAGCCGCCGATACCTCACCGATGCCGGCTTCGACGATATTCTCATCGAGTCTTTCATGGTCACCAATCTCGATGGCGACCCGCAGGATTTTGCCGATGTCATCGCAGCTTGGGAGAATGTTTATGTTGAGGAAATGGCTGTCAGGCGCGGGGATTCTTCCGACTTCATAGAACGTTTTCGACAGGGTTTCAGGGACCACATTTTTGCAGCCCTTCATCCCAAGGGCTATGCCGGCTGGCCAATCTGGGCGGCGTCAGGACGCAAGCCGTCATGAATGCACCGGCTGGACAGATCGCACGTTTCGGCTTGCACTCGTTTCGTGCAAAGTTCGTTCTCGTCGTCGGCAGCGCCGTGCTGTTCGACCTGCTGGTGACGGGAGGCCTGGCGCTTTGGAACGTGCAAAGGCTCTCTCGTGATGCCACGGCCGAAGTCGGCCAGGGCCTGGAGGAGGCCAATCAAGGTTATATCCGCTCCTACGCTGATATAACCGCGGAACATGTCAACCTGCTCCTGAGCCAGGTCCATTCGGATGTCAGCACATTGGCGGGGGTTCTTCAGGAACAGATCGATCGACCCGATCGAGAAACCCAGATCGGCCAGGCCATGGCTCTTGGTTCTCCGGGAACCGCGGAGGTCGTCTACGATGCGAAAGGAGGATGGGCTCAGAACCTGCCGGGCTCGCCATCCGTCGTCAGCGTCTGGGGTTATCTGCTGGGATCTGATCACCTCCCCGTCCCGGAGGTCCAGAGGGACATCGAAAACAGTGCGGTCCTCGACCTAGTGGCGCCAAGCCTGCTGTCGGACGGCCTTTCCAAGCTTCAGATGTATTATATCGGCCCGAGAGAACGTCCAATCTTCAGGACAGCGCCCTACACCGACCAGGCCCAGACCTTCGACAAGCTCTATCCGGGCCATAACAGCGCGGAGTTCTGGACCTTTTTCTTTCCCGGGCTTTACGAGTCGTGGGAGGAGTGGGGCAGAGACAGGGGAAAACGCCTGGTCAGCAGCGAGATTACCCAGACGGCACCCTATACGGATGCAATCACCGGCAAGCTCATCGTCAGCTTTTTTCAGCCGCTCTGGTCTCCTGACCGAAGAAAAGTCGCCGGCGCTGCCGGAACGGATATCACGCTCGACCAACTGGCCGGGATCGTCGAGAACGTCAAGGTTGCCGACAAGGGCTTCGGCTTCCTGGCCATGTCGGATGGCAACGTGGTTGCCATCAATCCGACCGGCGAGAAAATCATCGGATTGCGGTCATCGAATAATCAGGGCGGTGAAGGTGTCACGGGCCTGAACCGTTCACTGAAAGGGAGTACGCAGTCTGAAGTAGCGCAACTGCCGCTGGGCGAGGATGGGCTGTTGCGCCATATTCTCCTTGATGAAAATGGCGAAAAGGTTCCCTACCTCGTCGTCTTGAAACAGTTGCAGCCGACGAATCTTTGGATTTCCGGCCCTGTGAGGCGTGAAGCCATGCTGCTCGGCATCGTCGTGCCGGAGCGGGAGATTTACGCCTCGCTGTTTGCCGCCCAAGCCGGAATTTCACAGGCGGCAAACCGGATTCTGATCTACCAGATTCTGGCGCTTCTGGTGTCGCTGTGCTTTGTCATCACAGCCATTTTTGCCATATCGAAGCGCATCACACGAGGCATCAGCTCACTCGCCGAAGCCGCCAAACGCATCCAGGCGAAGGATTATTCCGTTCGGGTGGACATACCGACCCGTGATGAGGTTGGAGAAGCCGGGATGGCCTTCAACGGCATGGCTGAACAGATCAGTTTTCATACGGAGAATCTCGAGCAGCTCGTCGACGACAGAACGAAGGAGATCGAAGAAGCGAACCAGCAGATCTCCACCTTGAATAGACAATTGCGCAGCGAAAACCTGCGCCTGGGTGCGGAGCTTGCGGTGGCGCGCCGCATCCAGATGATGGTTCTGCCCAAGACCGGCGAATTGGAAGAAATTCCGGAACTGGAAATCGCAGCTTACATGCGGCCGGCCGACGAGGTGGGGGGCGATTACTACGATGTCTTGAGGGACGGAAAGCGGCTGAAAATCGGCATCGGCGATGTCACGGGACACGGCCTGGAAAGCGGCGTGTTGATGCTGATGGTCCAGTCGATTGCGCGGGCATTGCAGGAGGCTGGCGACATGGAGCCCTCGCAGTTCCTGAACAGGGTGAACCGAGCCATTTATAAAAATCTCGTCAGGACCAGCACCAACAAGCACCTTTCCCTCGCCTTCCTGGATTATGACGGAAGACGCCTGACGCTGTCGGGCCAGCACGAGGAACTGATCGTCGTTCGCAAGCCCGGAAAGGTGGAGCGGATCGACACGCTCGATCTAGGCCTGCCGATTGGACTGGAACCGGATATTTCGTCGTTCGTGGCGACACGCGAGGTATCCTTTGACCGCGACGATATCATCATTCTGCACACGGACGGCGTGACCGAGGCCGAGGATCATAACGGCGAACTCTTTGGCATCGAGCGGCTTTGCGAAAGCGCCGGCCGGCGATACGGCTTGAGCGCCGAGGACGTCAAGGTCGGGATCATCGAGGATTTGATGGCTCATATCGGCACGCAGAAGATCCATGATGACATCACGCTCGTGGTTATGAAACACAGGTGAGTGGATGACGATCCTATATGGACTGGAAGATCTGGCGATCGGAACGGGCGAAAATGTCACGAGGCTGCGTCTTTTCGAGGGGCCTCTCGATCTCGGCTGGAAACATTGCGCGATCACCTCGGATTTCGTCGCCGAGTTTGTCGCCTTGCGCTACCGCACATCCCGCAACCTCTATAGGGAAGTCCGGCATAATGTCGGCTACCTCACGAACGAGCTTGTCGAGAATGCGGTAAAATTCCGCGCGGCCGGCGAAATCGTCGTGGAGGCTTCAGTCGAGAAGAATGTCTTTCGCGCAAAGGTCTCCAATCTTGTCGATGAGGAAGCCTCCCGGAAATTCCAGCATTTGCTTTCGCAAATCACCATAAGCGATCCGGGCGAGCTCCTCATCGAGCGGATAGAGGCGAATGCGAGAGAGGCGGATCCGACCAGCTCAGGTCTCGGACTTCTAACCCTTATGAGCGACTACGGCGTTCACTTTGCATGGGTTTTTGGAGCCGGGAAGCCAGACGGCCGAGTTCCGCTCGAAACCTATGCGTCCATCACAGTTCCAGATGCCTCGAATTGACGAGAGAGGGTGGATATGGAAATCAGGCAAGAAGAATATCACGTCTGGTCGGAAGGTACGGAAATTTACTTCGACGGCACTATGCGCCTGCCCAATACGGAGGCCTATGCGCCTATCTTTTCCCTTGTCATGAGTATTCTGGAAGCGTCACCTGATCGCGTCACCGTCGACCTCACAGGCCTGCAATTTCTCAATTCTTCCGGAATCAACCTGCTCGCGAAGTTCACGATTGAGGTTCGCAACAGGCCGAATGTTCAATTCACGGTACGCGGAAGCTCGGAGTATCCGTGGCAGTCGAAATCCCTTCCGAATTTGAAGAAACTATATCCGGGCGTGGATCTCCGACTTAGCTGAGCAGCGGCCTCGGCCATGACACTAAAGCGCGTCGCGATCTTTCAGATTCGCTCTTCGCGCTTTAGGTCTTTGTTTTACGCATGTCGTTAACGCAAAACCGCCGCACACTTTTGCGCGACATGCTCTAATGTGCCGGCACCAGCCAATCTCCGATCGTTGTCCCTTGACTGCACGCGGGAAGCGTGGCCGGGACAACCGGGCGCTCGGTTGCCACGGTTTTTCTTATGTCACGTGGGCTGAGCCCGAATTCGTGGCTGAACGCGCGCGTAAAATTGGCAGCGGCGTTGAAACCGGCCGCCTCCGCAATCTCGGAGATTTGCCTGTTGTCGGCCGGGTTGCTGAGATCCGCATATGCCTGCAGCAATCGGCGTTTGCGAATGTAATTGAAGACGCCCCCGCTCGCTTCGAACAATTGGTAGAGCCGCGTACGCGAGATGCCCAACGCACGGCACATGACGTCGGGCGTCAAATCGTCTGAATGGAGGTTGAGGTGAACGTAGCGGTGTGCCCGCTCCATCATTCCCATGCCTGCCTGGATCTGGCTCGTATCCGGCCTTGTGGACGAGGCGGCGCATGCGACGACCATATCGGAGATCGTTTGTACGAGGCGCGGCACCTCCCCCGCGGTCACATTGCTCAGGTTTGCTTCCAGGCCGGTAAGATAGCTCGTGAGCAGTTCGGCCAGGCTGCCGGAAAGAACCGTGTTGTTGGCACCCTGGAGAAGGCTCGCATTCGCAGCCAACAATTCATAGGGCAAGAAAACCAGCACGGCGGCTGAATCGATCATCCGCCCGCGATGGGGATAACCGAGAGATCCGAAAAATACCGCACCGGGACCGGCTTCCGTGACCTGACGGTTGACCTCGGTCCAGGCCCGGCCGCTGCGAAGCAGGCCGACGTTCCAATGGTCGATGGGGCTCGATCGCAGCATGGTTTGATCGCGAATGAAACTATATGCCTGCGCGCGCTGCTGGATGATGAGTACGTCGCCAAGGCGCCAGCCGATCTGTTCGGCAAGAAAGCCGTCGTCCGGGGACTTTCCGTCCGGCAGATGCACATCGACGAGCGGCGCCATATGCGCGCGCCAGGCCTGAAATTGCTCTTTCAGCGGCAGATCCTGCGTCGAGAAACGCAAGGGCGCCAGCGCAGGCGGAATATCCGAGCGATGTTCCTTCTGCGTGGCAGGTTCGCGTGGCCAGCGCCGTCGCTCCTTGTGGGCTGGCCATTCCCGTCCCGCGGGGAGGTCATCTCCAGATTCGGACTCCGTATCCATCCAATCCCTCCAGCGCATGAGCCGATCCGGGCTGTTGAAATTGAGAGCAAAACAAACGTTCTCGCGGCCGAAACCTCCGCGCCGCCACCTGAAAAGTAAGCGGTTGAAACGCTACGTGTATAAATTATTTATCATATTCTTTTCCGTGCAGAAATGTACGGAACGATAATTTTCAGGATGCGGGGATAACGACAAATGCAGCCCGATCCTGTATCTAAATAAGCAATGGTTGGCTCCGAACCAGTTCGGAACTTCCAAAATATTCACGTCCCAGCGCCATGTAGTTGCATAGCGCTCTCAAACGTGAAGCGACTTTTCTTCAAAAGAAAACCTGAAAATACGGAAGGATAGTCGTGACTGTCTGAGGGTATTCCTGCGCTCTCTACACAAGATTCGGTCTACGGTGGAATTTTTCGTCATACGACCCTCGTTCACTGAGAAAAAATCTTGTCGCCAGTGATGCAGGTTTCCTCGGATCGCATTTATGCAAGACGCTCCCGACGTCGGACATGGACAAATGACGTCGGAGCAAGGGTTGCGGGCAAGTTGAGGCGCCATCTGTGTCGATGCGTAACGAGCCCGAGGCTTGCACGCAACCCTTACCCATTCCACGCTTCGGCGAATTTCATACGAACCTGCCCTTTCATGCGGCAGAACGGAGGCTGAGATGACCACCATAGACCATGAGAAGCAAATAGAATTGAGCCCGATTTCGAACTGCAGAAGCGAGGTCGAAATCGCGATGGTGGAAATGCTCGTGAATTTGCAGAAACGCGGGTGGCAGGCAGCGGAACTGGCGCTGGCGCTCGCAGATGCCTCCGAAGAACTTGTTATGCTAATGGCGAACAAAATGCCTCGGTCGCACTGATGAGCCGATCGCATGCCAATCGCGTCTGCGTTTGCGGTGTTATTCGCTGCAAGTACCGCTCGCTGGAGTATTCAAGATCCGTTCCTAAATTCTAGAGCACTTCCAGGCAAAGCGCGAAGCGCTTTTGCCGGGAATTGCGTAAAAACAAAAACTTAGAACGGTTACGCGCTTCCGTGAAAAGCTGAACCGCTCTAAGGAGACCACGGACTGCCATCCAGAGTTCAGCCGGCGATACTCTCGCTCTCATGCTTGAACGATGAAACGATCTATGATCGCATTGAATGCAATCGGGCGCCGGCCCCTTACTCCGGCTTCGAGAACCGCCATCAGCCTCACGACAGTCGATCTTGCCTTGCCTAACTATGGTATCAGCAGAATGCTGCCGGCTGACCGTCCGGCTTCCATTTCCTCATGCGCATTCGCGACGTCCGCCAGCCTGTATTCGCCGCCGATCTCAGATACTATGCCCGTTTCCATGGCGCGGATTGCCGCATGTGCGGCCTCGCGATAGCGCCCGATATCGGCGCACCAGGCCATGATGCTCGGATGGGAGAGCGACTTGCCTGGTCGGAGCTCCTCGACCGGGACAGGCGGAATCGGCCCAGCGGCCTGGCCGATCGTGACTGCCTTCCCGAAAGGTCGGACCGAACGGATGCTTTTGATCAGCATCTCGCCGCCAATTCCGTCATAGGCGACATCGACGCCGATCCCGCTTGTAAATTGCTTCACGTGCCCTTCGATATCGGCCTCTCGTCCGACAATCAGATGATCTGCTCCATAGGATTTGGCGAGAGCCGCCTTCTGCGATGTGCTGACGGTGCCGATGACGGTGGCGTTGAGCGACTTTGCCCAGCGAACGAGAATACTCCCAAGCCCGCCTGCCGCCGCGTGGATCAGCACGGTGCTTCCGTCGCCGACGTCGTGGATTTTCTTCAGCAGCAGATAGGCGGTCATGCCCTTGAGCAACGAACTCGCGGCGGGCTTCGCAGAAACGGTTTCGGGCAGCCTCACTACCCTTTCCGCTGCGATGTTCCTGGTCGAGCAATAGGCGCCAACCGGCGGTCCCGCATAGGCTACCCGGTCGCCCGGTTTGAAGTCGGTGACGTCAGGCCCCGTGGCTTCCACCACGCCCGCGGCCTCGGCGCCAATCACCGCAGGATAGGATGGCAGCGGATAGATGCCCTTGCGGTGATAGACATCGAGGAAGTTCGTTCCGATGGCGTGATGACGGATTTTGATCTCGCCCGTGCCCGGCGGATCCGGATATTGATCCTCTATCCGGAACTGAGCGACGTCGCCGGGTGCATTCAGAAATACGATTTGGTCGGTCATCCTCGATCTCCTTTTTTCACACCCAGATTATTCCCTGGGCAGATGTGTGAAAATTCCCTATTGTTGCGCAATGAATGGGAAGAAATTCACAAAGATTGATTGGGACGACCTGCGCCATTTTCTCGCGCTCGCGCAGTCGGGAACGTTGCTCGGTGCCGCCAAACAGATTGGTGTCGAGCACGCCACGATAAGCCGGCGTGTGGCGTCCCTCGAAGCTTCGCTGGGGTGCAAGCTCGTCGATCGCCGCGGGCGGCGTGTCATTCTCACGGACGATGGGGAACGGGTTGCCAAACACGCGGCTGTTGTCGGCCTGCAGACTGCCGCGATCGAGCAGCTTGGCCGAAGCAGCTCGACGGAAGTCAGTGGCCATGTGCGGATCAGCGCCCCACCCGCACTTTCGAGCGTACTCCTGGCGAAACCTGTGGTTTCGATCAGGCAAGCCCATCCGGCCCTGCAGATCACGCTTGTCGGAGAGAAGCGGCTTGCCTCGCTCAATCGGCGCGAGGCTGATATCGCGGTGCGGCTTTCGCGACCGGAGCAAGGCGATTATTCCATCACCAAGCTCGGGGAGATCTCCTTCCACTTCTATGCATCAAAGATCTACCTCGATACCGTTCAGCCGTCCGAATGGACGTTCATCGGCTACGACGAGAGCATGAACGCTTCGCCGCAGCAATTGCGCCTCATCGAGCGGGCCGGCGGTCGGCCGATTGCAGTACGATCATCCATTCTGGAATTCCAGGCCGCCGCCGCGAAGCTTGGCGGCGGTGTCGTCATGCTGCCCGATTTCGCCGTGGCGGAAACCGATGGTCTCTTGCGGATCGACGACGAAGATCCGCTGAGAAGAGAGGTTTGGTTGGTCGTCCATGCCGAGATCAAGGACGTGCCGTCCGTTCGTGCCGTCATGACGGCACTGAAGGCCGCGTTTGAGGGGTAATTCTGCAGGCCGATGCATCGCTTGCGCTCGCATGACTGTATTGCAGCCAGAGCGGTGGAACAGCCTGGCGGTACGAGTTTTGCTCGGAAATTTTCGAGAAGTTGAAGCTCGGTGAAGTGTGAGAGCCGGTATTTTCGTACCGCTCGCTAGCGACTTGCACCGAAGGTTCTGTCCTGCATGCCCCCGAAATCATCGCGAAGTTTCAAGAATTCGAACAAGCTCATATGGCCGTTGTGCATCGAGACCGGAGCCGGTTCCGCACTTCGTTGCGGCGATCAAACGGAACCAACGGCAAAGACGCAAGTTCTCCCTAAATATCTAGGGAGCAAGCAAATGAAGAACCTCTTGAAAGCAGCTCTGGTGTCGGCGGTTCTCGGCTGCATCGCAGTCCCGTTTCCGGCATATGCTCAGGTGGAGTTGCGAATAGGCCCTGGCGGCGTCGATGTGCGGGAGCGTGATTATTACCGAGATCCATACTTCGACCGTCGGCACCGCCGTGGATGTGACGTTCGGGATGCGCTGGACAGCGCCCGCGATGCAGGTCTTCGCAGGCCTCAGATCGTGCGGGAAACCCGTCGGACCATAACGGTTCAGGGCTTCACGCGAAGCGGAAGGCCGGACCGTATCATATTCGCCAATATCCGCGGCTGCCCCGAAGTCTGATCCGGGCGATACGGAGCCGGCAAGAACATTCAATCGTGCCGCGAGAGGAAGCCGGAGACGGTTGCCAGGCAGAGCTGCTTTTCCTCCACATGCGGCATGTGGCTGGACTTTTCGAAGAGCACCCACTCGCAGCCGGGAACGCGTTCGAGATAGGGCCTCACCACGAGGGGCGTCGCTTCGTCGTATTTCCCTGAAATCAGCAGCGTCGGCGCTTCGATGCGGTCGAGCCTGTCTTCGATCGTCCAATCCTTCATCGTCCCGATGACGTGGAATTCGGTCGGGCCGTTCATGTTGCGGTAGACGGTGTTGTCCTCGTCCATGATCCCAAAGGTGCGCGCCACCTCGGGCGGCCACGGCACCACGCGGCAGACATGGCGGTCATAGAAGACGCGCGAGGCGGCGATATAGTCCGGATCGGTGAGGCTTCCCGCCTGTTCGTGCTTCAGCAGTGTGTCCTGCACCTCTTTCGGCAGTTCCCGCCGCAGCCGATTGGCTTCCGCAACCCAGGTGTGCATGTTGGCCGGCGAGTTGGCGATGACGAGGGCCTTCAGGCCCTGTGGCCGGCGCACCGCATGTTCGGCGCCGAGCATGCCTCCCCAGGACTGGCCGAGGAAGGCATAACGGTTCTGAATGCCGAGATGGACAAGCAGCGCATCCAGCTCTTCGAGAAAGAGGCCGACAGTCCAGAAATCCGGCCCTTTTTCAGGAAGGCGGGTGGAATTGCCGTTGCCGAGCTGGTCGTAATGGATGACGGGGCGGCCGTCGAGCGCGGCGATGTCCTTGAAGGAATCGACATAGTTATGCGTGCAGCCCGGCCCGCCATGGGCGACGACGAGAGGCAGCTTGCCGCTTTCCAGCGAACCGGTGACGCGATACCAGGTGCGATAGTCGCGAAAGGGCAAATAGTCTTCACGCGTCGCGATTTCGGCCACCGGCATCTCCATTTCTTGACTAGGTGGAAACCATAACGCGGCGGCAGCGGCGAAGGCAGCTATCACAAGTTATAGGGTGGGCAATGATCGGCCACGCTCTTCGAGCAGGCGGTAGTGGGCCGCGCGCACCACGGCCTGCGTGCGGTTGCGGGCGCCGAGTTTCTTGGCGGCGGCATTGAGGTGCATGACAACGGTCGGCACGGAGCGGCTGATGATGCGCGAGATTTCCTTGGCGGAATAGCCTTCCGCCGAATGGCGCAGGCATTCTCGTTCCCGCTCGGTCAGGCGGATCGTGCCGACGCTGCGTGCCTTCGTGTCGAAGAGCGAATAGGCCGTTTCGTGGAAGACGTGGGCGAGCAGGTTGAAGTCGGCGATGGCGCGCAGCGCATGCCGTTCGAAATCGCGGTCCCCGCTGAAGCGGATACCGGTGACCGTCGCATAGTCGCCGCCCGGCATATGGACCGGCACGGTGACTCCGGTCGACATGTCGCGTTCGCGGAGATAGCGCGTCACCGGCGCGGTGTCGTCGTTCATGAAGCGGTTGATCAGCGTGTCGGCATCCGTGTCGTAGTTCCAGAAGAACGGCGCGCTGCTGCGCAGCGCCACCTGCTGGACCGGGTCGATGCGGAAATAGCCGCGATCGAACCAGTAGTCGTGCATGTCGTCGGCGATGTTCCGGAGTTTCAGCAGCGACGGGATCATGATCGCGCCGTCGAGGTCGTAGGGCACCGGCGTATAATCATAGATCAGGGCTTCGAAGCCCAGCTGCTTCATCCCCTCGAAGGCCTGGTCGATGCAGCCGTCCAGCGTTTCATGCGCCGTAAACTGCCGTCTGATCGTTCCGATGTCGTCAAGCATGGGCGTTCCCCGGTTCGGCATGCGCCCTACCTATCACTTCTTATAGCTGGCACGGCACGCGATTTACGGTAAAAAATTAACCACGCCCAAATATTGAGCAAGGGATATTTTCTGCTGGAGCAATCAATGTGGCGTGAAATACAGCCGGACGCGCGATTTGAGATCGATGTCGATGGCTATCGCGTGGTTGCCTATAGCTTCGGGGCCGGCGACGAGACGGTTTTCTGCCTGAACGGCGGTCCCGGCCTGCCTTGCGATTACCTGCGCGAAGCCCACTCCTGCCTGATCGACAAGGGCTACCGCGTCGTCGCCTTCGACCAGCTCGGCACCGGCGCCTCCGACCGGCCGGACGACCTCTCGCTCTGGACGATCGGCCGGTATGTCGAGGAGACCGAGACGGTGCGCAAGACGCTGGGGCTCGGAAAGGTCCACATGCTCGGCCATTCCTGGGGCGGGTGGCTGGCGATCGAATATGCGCTGACCTATCCCGAAAATCTCAAGACGCTGATCCTGGAAGATACCGTCGCCGACATGCCGCATCTGATCTCGGAACTGGAGCGGCTGCGGGCAGCGCTCGGTCCGGAAACGGTGTCGATGATGCAGAAGCACGAGGCGCAGGGCACCTACGATCATCCGGAATATCTCGCCGCCGTCACCATCCTCAACTATCGCCATGTCTGCCGCTTGCCCGAATGGCCGGCGCCGGTGCGCCGTTCGCTCGACGACTGGAACATGGCGCCTTACGCGACGATGCAGGGCCCCAATGAGTTTCTCTATATCGGCAACCTCAAGGATTGGAACCGCATCCCCGATCTGCCGCGGCTGACGCTGCCCGTGCTGATCACCACGGGAGAGCATGACGAGCTGACGCCGGCCTGCGCGCTGAGGATGAAGCTCGCGCTGCCGAATGCCGAGCTCAAGGTATTTGCCAATGCCAGCCACATGCCCTTCTATGAGAACCCGCAGGATTATTATCCGGCGCTTCTCGATTTCCTCGCCCGGCAGAAGGCAGCCTGATGCAAGTGAAAGCGGCTCAAACCGGACGAAGACAGAGGGGTGGCCGCCGTCATGCATCGCTATAAATTCGTTCTGACGCGACCGCTGCAGTTCCTGCCCGTCATCTTCGGCATCAGCGTCATCACCTTCATTCTCGTTCGGCTGATCCCCGGCGATCCCGCGCGCAACATCCTCGGCACGCGCGCAACCCCGGCTGCCCTTGCTAGCATCCGCGCCCAATACGGCCTCGATCAGCCGATGTGGCTGCAATATGTCTATTTCCTCAAGAACCTCGCCAATGGCGAGATGGGCAAATCGATCCTCTACAAGATCGACGTGCTGAAGCTGATCGCGACCCGCATCGAGCCGACGCTCGCGCTCGTCGCCGCGAGCGTCATCCTGTCGGTCCTGATCGCGGTGCCGATGGCGGCGATCGCCGCGCGCAATGCGGGCCGCGCGCCGGACCATGCGGTGCGTATCGTCTCGACCTTCGGCATCGGCTTTCCGCCCTTCTGGCTGGGGCTGATGCTGATCATCCTCTTCAGCGTCGAACTCGGCCTGCTGCCGGTTTCCGGCTATGGCGCGACACTCGGCGAAAAGCTTGCGCATCTCGTGCTGCCGAGCCTGACGGTGGCGCTCTCGCTCTCGACCGTGCTGACGCGCAGCCTGCGGGCGGCAATGATCGAAGCGCTGAAATCGGACGTCGCGACGGCGGCGCGCGCCCGCGGCATGCCCGAGGGCATCGTCTTCTGGCGGCATGTGCTGCCGAATTCGCTGGTGCCGACGATCAACCTGCTTGCCGTCAACATCGGCTGGCTGATCGGCGGCACTGTCGTGGTCGAGAGCGTCTTTGCGCTGCCCGGCATGGGCCAGCTGCTGGTCAGAGCCATATTCTCGCGCGATTACATGGTGGTGCAGGGCGTCGCCATGGTCTTTGCCTGCGCCACCGTGCTCATCAATTTCATCGCCGATATCGTCACCGTCGCCGTCGATCCGAGGGTGAAGCTATGAGCATCGAGGCGGCCGCACCCGCATCCCCTGGCCGGCGCCGCCTCTTTGGCCGGCGGCCGATGCTTGCCGTCGGCGCCGGCGTGCTGCTGTTCTTCATCCTGCTTGCGCTTGGCGCGCCTCTTGTCGCGCCTTACGATCCGATCATGCAGAACGCCGAGGTGCGCCTGCAGGCGCCTTCACTGCTTCACCCCTTCGGCACCGACAATTTCGGCCGTGACATCCTTTCCCGTGTCATCTGGGGTGCGCGCATCGATCTGCAGATGGCGCTGATCGGCGTCGTCTTCCCCTTCCTGATCGGCACGACGGTCGGCACGGTCGCCGGCTTTTTCGGCGGGATCGTCGACGCGCTGTTCATGCGCCTCGTGGATATCATTCTCGCCTTCCCCTTCCTCGTGCTGATGCTGTCGATCATCGCGATCCTCGGCCCGGGTCTCGGCAGTTTCTATATCGCCATGGCGCTGGTCGGCTGGGTTTCTTACGCGCGGCTGATCCGGGCGCAGATGCTGGTGCTGAAGGGCAGCGACTATGCCGTTGCCGCCGTCAGCCTCGGCTTCAGCCGCAGGCGCATCATGTTCCGGCACCTGCTGCCGAACGCGATTGCCGGCTCGATCGTCTTTTCCATGTCCGATGCGACGCTGGTCCTGCTCAGCGGTGCGGCCGTCAGCTATCTCGGTCTCGGCGTCCAGCCGCCGATCGCCGAATGGGGCGTCATGGTCGCGGAAGGACAGAGCTTCATCACCACGGCCTGGTGGATCACCCTGTTTCCCGGCCTATCCATCGTCTGCCTCGCCTTCGGCTTCAGCATGCTGGGCGATGCGCTCGGCGAACTGCTGGGAGTGCATGAATGAGCGGCCCTGTGCTCTCCGTCCGCGATCTCACAGTCAGGGCGCATCTCGAATCCGGCCCGCGCACGCTGCTCGACGCGGTCTCGCTCGACCTCGGCCGCGGCGAAATTCTCGGCCTCGTCGGCGAGAGCGGCTCGGGCAAGAGCCTGTTCTGCCGCTCGCTGGTGCGCCTGCTACCCTCCTCGCTGCTGAAGATCGAGGGCGGCTCCGTGCTGCTCGAAGGGCGCGACCTGACGCGGATCGACGATCGCGAGATGCTGCAGGTGCGCGGCGGCGAGATCGGCATGATCTTCCAGAACCCGACGAGCCATCTCGATCCGGTGATGCGGATCGGCGACCAGATCGCCGAGGGCATCCGCTACCACCAGGGCCTGGGTGCCCGCGAAGCCCGCGCCGCGGCGGTGGAGATTCTGACGCAGGTCGGCTTTCCCGACCCCGGCCGCCAGTATGACAGCTATCCGCATGAATTTTCCGGCGGCATGCGCCAGCGGGCGATGATCGGTGTCGCTCTGTCCTGCAACCCGAAGATCCTGATCGCCGACGAACCGACGACGGCGCTCGACGTCACCATCCAGGCGCAGATCCTGCGCCTGCTGATCGACATTCGTGACCGGCGCGGTCTGTCGATCATTCTCATCACCCACGATCTCGGCACCGTCGCCCAGACCTGCGACCGCATCGCCGTCATGCGCGGCGGCAAGCTCGTCGAAGAGGGACCGAAACGGACGATCCTTGCACGGCCGCAGCATCCCTACACGATCAACCTGATCGACAGCCACCCGTCGATATCAGGCGAGACGTCAGCGCCGTCGTGCGAGGTCGCCGAGGCAAGCGCGCCGGCCGGGCCTTTACTCGAGATCGACGATCTGCACGTGCGCTTCAGGGGCGGCGGCGGCCTGTTCAAAGGCAGTGCCAAGACGATCAGCGCCGTTGCAGGCGTCAGCCTGAAGATCATGCCGGGCGAGACGGTCGGCATCGTCGGCGAATCCGGCAGCGGCAAGAGTACGCTTGCGCGCGCCGTGCTCGGGCTGACGCCGCTGTCTGCCGGCCACGTCACTTTCGACGGCATCGATCTCGCGCAGCAGAGGAGCGCCGGCCTCGCGAAGCTCAGGCGCGAAACGGCGATGGTGTTCCAGGATCCGTACAATGCGCTGAACCCGCGGCTGACGATCGGACAGATGCTCGCGGAGGTATTGAAGGTCCAGGGCAAGGTCGCCGCCGCCGATATTCCGGCACGCATCGGCGAGCTGCTCGATCTCGTCGGCCTCGAGCGCGAATTCGCCGAGCGCAAGCCGCGCAGCATGAGCGGCGGCCAGTGCCAGCGCGCCGGCATCGCCCGCGCGCTCGCCGTGGAGCCGAAGCTGATCATCGCGGATGAATGCGTGGCCGCCCTCGACGTCACCATCCAGGCGCAGATCATCGAGCTTTTCCGCCAGCTCACCGCGAAGATGAACCTCACGCTGATCTTCATCGCCCATGATCTGGCGATCGTGCGCAATCTCTGCGAACGCGTGGTCGTGATGTATCGCGGCGAGATCGTCGAGGAGGGCCGCTGCGACGAAGTCTTCACGCGGCCGAAGCATGCCTATACCGCGGCGCTGATCGCCGCCATTCCCGACATCGATCCCGACAAGCCGCTGCTGCAAGGCATCGGCGGCGGGGACGAGCCGCAATCCATATCCATCAAACGCATGCCATAACAAAGAAGGGAACGAACTGATGACAAACAGGTGGAAATCAATCGGGCTCGCCGCCATGCTCGCAGGCCTGACGCTGAGTGCAAGCTATGCGGAGGCCGCCGGTGTGCTCACCATCGGCCGCCGTGAGGATTCGACGACGTTCGATCCGATCAAGACCGCGCAGAACATCGACAACTGGGTGTTCTCCAACGTCTACGACGTGCTGATCCGTGTCGACAAGACAGGCACGAAGCTGGAGCCGGGCCTTGCCGAAAGCTGGACCGCCTCGGATGACGGGCTGACCTATACGCTCAAGATCCGCGACACGAAATTCTCCGACGGTTCGCCGCTGACGGCGGAAGACGCGGCCTACAGCCTGCTGCGCATCCGCGACGATCCTGCCTCGCTCTGGAGCGATTCCTACAAGGTGATCGACACGGCGGTCGCGACCGACGCGCATACGCTGACGATCAAGCTCAAGAATCCGTCCGCGCCGTTCCTCTCGACGCTTGCGCTGCCCAATGCCTCGGTCATTTCCAAGAAGGGCATGGAATCGCTGGGGCCTGATGCCTATGCCGAGAAGCCGATCGCATCCGGCGCCTTCGTGATCGACGAATGGCGGCGCGGCGACCGCGTCATCCTCAAGAAGAACCCGAATTTCTGGGAGGCCGACCGCGTCAAGCTCGACGGCGTCGAGTGGATCTCGGTGCCCGACGACAACACCCGCATGCTGAACGTCCAGGCCGGTGAACTCGATGCGGCGATTTTCGTTCCCTTCTCCCGCGTCGAGGAACTGAAGAAGGATACGAACCTCCATGTCGACATCGATGCCTCGACCCGCGAGGATCATCTGCTGATCAACCATGCGCATGGCGCGCTCGGCAAGAAGGAAGTCCGCCAGGCGCTGGATCTTGCGATCGACAAGAAGGCGATCGTCGACACGATCACCTTCGGCCAGGGCACGGTCGCCAATTCCTACATTCCGAAGGGCGCGCTCTATTATTACGCCGACAATCTGCAGCGGCCCTATGATCCGGCAAAGGCCAAGGAAATGCTGGCGGCTGCCGGGGCCTCCGACCTGACGCTGAATTACCTGGTCCGCGCCGGCGACGAAGTCGACGAGCAGACGGCCGTATTGGTCCAGCAGCAGCTGCAAAAGGCCGGCATCACCGCCAATCTGCAGAAGGTCGATCCCAGCCAGCAATGGGACATGCTGGTTGCCGGCGACTATGACGTCTCGGTCAACTACTGGACCAACGACATTCTCGACCCGGACCAGAAGACCACCTTCGTCCTCGGCCACGATTCCAACAATAACTACCTGACCAATTACAAGAACGAGGCGGTGAAGGAACTGGTCGCCAAGGCACGTCTCGAACTCGACCCGAAAAAGCGCGAAGCGATGTATGTCGATCTGCAGAAGATGGCCAAGGACGACGTCAACTGGGTCGACCTCTATTACAGCCCCTATATCAACGTCTCGCGCAAGAATATCGAGAACTTCTACCAGAACCCCCTCGGCCGCTTCTTCCTGGAAGACACGGTCAAGAACTGAGTTCGGGCAGCCTGTAAACGCTCCGCCGCCACAAAGGCGGCGGAGCCTCATTTCTTTTTGCAAAAGGCTGATGCGGCTTGCTTACTCGGCGGCGGCCAGCTTGTCCTGTGTTTTCGTGTCGAAGTCGCTGGCGTCGTGGCGCTCGTGCAACTGGCTCGACGGCTCGCCGGAGAGGCGGTTGACCATGCGCCCGCGCTGCACGGCCGGCCTGTTGTGGATGGCGTCGGCCCAGCGCAGCACGTTCTTATAGTCCTCGACCTGCAGGAATTCGGCCGCCCCGTAGGTCCAGCCCTTCACCAGACCGCCATACCAGGGCCAGACGGCGATGTCGGCGATCGTATACTGGCTGCCTGCCAGATACTCGCTTTCGGCAAGGCGACGATCGAGCACGTCGAGCTGACGCTTCACCTCCATGGCGAAGCGGTCGATCGCATATTCGATCTTGGTTGGCGCGTAAGCGTAGAAATGGCCGAAGCCGCCGCCGAGATATGGGGCGCTTCCCATCTGCCAGAACAGCCATGACAGGCATTCGGCGCGCGCGGCCGGCTCGGTCGGCAGGAAGGCGCCGAACTTTTCGGCGAGATAGGTCAGGATTGCGCCGGATTCGAAAACGCGGATCGGCTTCGAACCGCTGCGGTCCATCAGTGCCGGGATCTTGGAGTTGGGATTGACGGCGACGAAGCCGCTGCCGAACTGGTCGCCATCGCCGATCCTGATCAGCCAGGCATCATATTCCGCGCCGCTATGACCGAGCGCCAGCAGCTCCTCGAGCATGATCGTGACCTTCTGGCCGTTCGGCGTGCCGAGCGAATAGAGCTGCAGCGGATGGCGGCCGATCGGAAGCTCCTTGTCATGGGTCGGCCCTGCGATCGGGCGGTTGATGCTGGCGAATTGGCCGCCGTTCGCCTTGTTCCAGGTCCAGACCTTCGGGGGTGTATAGTCGGGAGAACCGCTCATCTTTCAAAACTCCTGGGATTGGTCAGACAGAGCGCGGCGCCGTTGGGGGCGCCGCATTTTTCCTGACATAGCAGAGGCGGGGAGGTTTTGTCACAGGTTTGGAGCGGCCTCACGCAATCGTCAGAGCCTTGGCAAACTTGAGGAAAACGGCTGCTTCAGGCGTCCACTTCGGGAAGACGCCTGCCTGTCGCGGCCGAAAACAGATGTTCACCGGCCGCCCGCAAGGTGAAACGGATGGTGTCGCCAGGCCTGACGGCAATGCGCTCGCGAAACAGCATATTGACATTTTCTTCGCCGATCCGGGCGACGACCTGCGTTTCCGCGCCTGTCGGCTCGACGACGACGATAGTCGCCGGCGTTCCCTCGTCGGCGATGACGAACTGTTCCGGCCTGATGCCGTAAATCAGCTCTTCACCGGGATCGGCGGTGCCGGGACGCAGCGACAGCGGCATGGCGATCCCGCTGTTGGTGCGAAAGATCGAGGGGGCGTCGGCCTGGATTCGGCCCTTGAGCAGGTTCATCGCCGGCATGCCGATGAAGCCGGCGACGAAGGTGGTTGCGGGGCGATCATAGATCTCCAGCGGCGTTCCGATCTGCTCGACGATGCCGTCGCGCATCACGACGATGCGGTCGGCCATGGTCATCGCCTCGGTCTGGTCATGGGTGACGTAGACGGTAGTAATCTTCAGCCGCTGGTGCAGCTCCTTGATCTCGGCGCGCATCGCCACGCGCAGCTTGGCGTCGAGATTGGAAAGCGGTTCGTCGAAGAGGAACACCTTCGGATCGCGCACGATCGCGCGGCCCATGGCGACGCGCTGGCGCTGGCCGCCCGAAAGATGACGCGGATGGCGGTCGAGATAGGGTTCCAGCGCGAGAATCTTGGCGGCGGACTGCACGCGGCGGCCGATCTCCTCCTTGGCCGTGCCGCGCAGCCTCAGGGAAAAGCCCATATTCTCGGCCACCGTCAGATGCGGATAGAGCGCATAGCTCTGGAACACCATGGCGATGTCCCGCTCCTTCGACGGCAGGTCGTTGACCATGCGGCCGCCGATCGAAAGCCGGCCGTCCGAGATCGTCTCCAGGCCGGCGATCATGCGCAGCAAGGTGGACTTGCCGCAGCCGGACGGCCCGACCAGCACGATGAATTCGCCATCCTCGATGTCGACGTCGACGCCGTGGATGACAGGCAGGGTGCCGTAGGATTTGCGGATGTTGTGAAGCGCGATCGACGCCATGATGTCTTCCCTTTCAGACGGCGTTCAGGCCGCGCCCTCGCCTTCATGATTGACCGCCGTCCGGGTGCCGGAGGAGAACATGATCAGGGCGAAGAGCGGTTCGTTGCCGAGCGCGCGCGCCCAGTGGCGGATATTGCGGGGGATGCGGATGGCGTCGCCAGGTTCGAGCCGATAAAGGGCGTCACCGAGCTTGTGTTCGCAACTGCCGGAAACGACGTAGAGGATCTCTTCGCAGTCGGGATGCGAGTGCAGCTGGTTGCGCTCGCCGGGATTGATGCGGCAGGTGCCGAAGGTCATCTCGGCGCCGGGCGTGCCGTCGCCGGTGATCTTCCAGTTGAGTTCGCCCCAGCTGGTCGGCATGAATTCGCCGCCGGCTTTCCTGAAAATGATGTCGGTCTCGCTCAAGACTGTGCCTCCGGTCAGAGATTGGTGGTGACGCCGGCATCCGTGCGTCTGTAGAATTCGAAGAGTTTCATGATCTCTCGGGCGATTTCGAGCGTGCCCCTCGTGATCGGCGTGCCCGCAAGGATCGCATCCGTCAGATGCAGGATCTCGGGCACATAGCCGAGATAGAAGAGGTTGTTGTTGTAGAGCTGGCCTAGCGAATGCTCCGGTTCATAGAGCAGCGCGGCATTCTCGTCCGGCTGGATGAAGCTTGCGGCGCGGCCATAGGACGGCAGGTCCGCCTTGCGGAAATAGGTCAGACGGCTGCCGTTTTCGACGATGGCGTTGGCGCCCTCGCCGATGATCTCGACCCGCTCGAAGATGCTGCCGCCCGATTGGCCAGCGGCAAGATGCAGCGTGCCGATCGCGCCGGAGCGGAAGCGCAGGCTGGTGACGCTTGCGCCGGTCAGCGCTTCCCACTCGTAGCCTGCGCGCTCGATCTCGCCGCCGAGAAAATTCAGGATCGCTCCTGGATGGTAAATATGATCGAGGAAGCTCTGCATCTTGACGAGGTCGGCGCGGTCTTCCGGGCTCGGCAGGCTCTGGGGATAGCGGACATTGATCGAGGTCAGCCTGCCGAAGCCGGGCGAGCCGATCAGGTCCTTGAGTTTCTCGATCGTCGGAAAGAAAGTCTTCTTGAGGCCGGTCATCACCATGCGGCCGGCCGCCGCACTTGCCGCCTGCAGCCTTTCGATATCGCCGATGCTTGCCGCTGTCGGCTTTTCCATCCAGACGTGGGCGCCTGCTGCCAGCGCGTCGAGGGCCAGATCGGTCGCCTGCACCCGGCCGTCGGGATGATAGGCGGTGACGAGAAAGACCAGTTCCGGCTTTTCCCGCTCCAGCATCTCGCGATGATCGGTATAGGCTTTGCCGGCGCCGAAGAGTTTTGCGAATTTCTCGGCGCGGCCGAGATCGAGATCGCAGATGCCGGCAAGTTCCACCGGCGCATAACGCAGCGCCGGATAGACATTGCGGTAGGCATGGCCGCCGGCGCCGATGAAGCAGGCCTTGATACGGTGATCGAATTCGAAATTGTAGCGGATTTCCCGCTGGACGTGGTGCGACATGGTCAGCCCTTGATTGCTCCCTGCGTCAGCCCCTCGGTGAAACGGCGCTGCATCAGGATGTAGAGAAGAATGATCGGCAGGAACGAAATGACGGTGCCTGAGAAGACCAGGCGGTAATCGGAAGCATAGGTGCTGGCGAAACGAACCAACCCGAGCGGCAGCGTCTGTACCTCGGGGCTGATCAGCACGATCAGCGGCAGGAAGAAATCGTTCCAGGTGGAGAGCGCGCTGATGATGACGAGTGCCTGCACGGCGGGGGTCGAGATCGGCAGAAAGACCTTGGTGAGGATCTGGAAATGCGAAGCGCCGTCGATCTTGGCGGCCTCGATCAGATCGTCGGGCACGCCGATGAAGAAGCTGCGCATCAGGAAGATGCCGAAGGGAATGCCGTTGCTGACCTGCACCAGCACGATACCGGCAAGCGTGTTGACGAGATTCAGCCCGAAGAGCACCTGGTAGAGCGGGATGACGATCGCCTGGACCGGCACGGTCAGCCCGAGGATGAAGGCGTAGAACAACCATTCCCGGCCGGGAAAACGGATCTTGGCAAGCGCATAGCCGGCCGGCGCGCAGGTGATGAGCGACAGGGCGACGACGCCCGCGAGGTTGATGAGGCTGTTGCCGACGAGATCGCCGAAGCCGCCGATCTGCCAGGCGTCGAGATAATTCCGCCACATCAGGTCGGCGGGCCAGGTGAAGGGATCGGCCTGGCCGATCTCGGCCTCGGTCTTGAAGCTCGAAATCAAGAGCCAGACGAAGGGGGCGAGGATCAGGATCAAGACCGGGGTCAGCGCCAGCGCCACCGGCCATTCGCGATTGCGCACACTCATTGGGACAGCCTCGCGCGCCAGCGGTTGAAGACGATGGTGATGGCGATCGCGAGCAGGCTGAGCAGGATGCAGAGCACCGCAGCAAGCCCATGATCCTGGGACTGGAAGGCAAGCCGGTAGATATAGGTCGTGATCAGCTCGCTCTGATAGAACGGCCCGCCATTGGTCATGACGAAGACCGTGGCGAAGCCCTTCAGGCCGTTGATCATCGCCAGCGAGACGACGAAGGTCGTCACCTCGCGGAGCCCCGGCAGCGTGACATAGATCAGCTTCTGGAAGGCGTTGGCGCCGTCCACTTCGGCAGCATCGTAAAGCGAGTGATCGATATTCTGCAGGCCGGCGATGAAGAGCAGCATGTAAAGGCCGAAACCCTGCCACGAGCTTGCGACATTGACGGAGAACAGCACCAGCGCAGGATCGGAAAGCCAGCCTTGCGTGAAGGCGCCGAGCCCGATCTGCGTCAGGGCCGTGTTCAGCAGGCCGAAAAACGGATCGTAGATATTGGCCCAGATGACGCCGACCACGGCGAGCGAGACCAGATGCGGCAGGAAGAAAGCGGTGCGGAAGAAGACTTGCGTCACTCTCAGCCTGCTGACGGCAAGCGCCAGCAGAAGGCCGAGCCCGCCCGCCATCACCACATGATAGGCCAGCCAGAGGAAGGTATGGACGAGGCTCTTCCAGACGATCGGGTCCTGGGCCGCCTTGGCGTAATTATCGACGCCGACGAAGCTTGCTGATGTGTTGAAGCCGGCCGAGCTGTTGAAGCTCAGCCAGAAGGTGGCGGCGATCGGCAACAGCGTGAAGACCGCATAAAGTGTCAGCGCCGGCGCCATCAGCCAGAATGCGGTGCGGGCATCGCCATCGGCTGAGATCGACCCGGCCGTTCGTGGTCTCGACATACGGGCGGGGTTGCCGCCCGTATGTCCCGCCACGGCAGGGGCAGTGCTGAGAGGAGCCATGACCTTGCTTCCGGGCGTTTCTGGAATGACCACTATTTCGCCTCTGCCATCTTCGCCTGGATCTGCTTCATGCCGTCCTCGCCGCCGATCTGGCCGGAGATGAGGCCCTGGATGACCTGGAAGTAGGTGTCGAGCACGGGGCCTGGCAGATAGACGCTCGGATTGTAACCGACGCCGCCGGCCGCGGCCGCGAAGATGTCCTTCAGCACGGGTGTCGGCGGTTCGACACCGGGGATTTCACGCGGGTAGATCATCGTGCTTGCCGGATCCTGCGCGCGTTTTTTCATCACCGCATCCGACAGCATGAAGTCGATCCACTTCATCGCAAGCTCCGGCTGCTTTGAGTTGACCGGCACGAGCCAGCTCCAGCCGACGCCGCCGGTCGGGATTGCGGCACCCTTGATGTCGGACGGCATGGGCGCATAACCGGCGTTGGCGAGATCGTAGCCGGCCTTGCGGGCATTGGCGGTGAACCAGGGACCGGCGACGAACATGGCCGCACGCTTGTTGAACCAGAGGCGCGAGGCGCCGTCGAGATCGAGGCCCGCCATTTCCTTCTTGATATAGCCCGCTTCGACCAGCTTCTGCAGCCGGATGGCGCCGGCGGCGACCGATGGATCGTCGAAAGCGATCTCGCGACGCAGCGCCTTGCCGATCACTTCCTTGCCGCTTGCCGATTGCAGCAGGTTGCCGAAGAGATGGCCGGCGCTGCCCGGTGTGCGCGGACCGATGGCAATCGGCTGCAGGCCGGTCTCCTCGATCGCCTTCATCAGCGTTTCGAACTCGGCCCAGGTTGCCGGGATCTTCCAGCCCGCCTGCGCGAAAATGTCCTTGTGATACCAGATGCCGAGCGCATCGAGGCCATCCGGAACCTCATAGATTTCGCCGCCGAACTGGCCCTTCAGCTCGGTGTAGAGCCAGGGATAGATCTCATCCTTCCAGCCGCGCTTTTCATATTGCTCGGTGAGCGGCATGACCTGCTTGGCGTTCTTGACGACGCTGATGCGGCCGATGCCGGAGTTGGTGAGGATCACGTCAGGCCCGGCATCCGACTGGATCGCCGCCTGCACCGCGCCATTGCTGATCGTGCCGGTCGGCGGCATGAATTCGACCGTTACACCGGGATTGGCCTTCTCGAAATCGGCCTTGATGCCGTTCCAGAGCTGCGCGACCAGCGGTTCGGTGATCTGCTCCGGACCCCACATTTTCAGGGTCTCGGCATGTGCCAGCGAACTTGCGGCGATCATCGCCGCCAGTGCCGTGCTGCGGGCAAGAAATTTCAGCATTGTTCCCTCCTCCGGGCCGCTCCTCGGCCACGTTCTTCGCTCGTTGAAAGGAGACCTCCCTCTCCTTCATTCACCCGGCTAAAGCGCCGGATTTTCCTTCTGGAAGCGCGCCATGACGGCCTGCTGGACGTCGCTGATATGCGCGTGCATCAGCGCCTTGGCGCGGGCAATGTCGCGCGACCGGAAAGCCTGCAGGATCTGATCGCGCTCCTCGGCTGCCCTTTCGGCGAGATCGCGGCTCTCATTGGCGATCGAGCGGCAGATCTGGATCTGCAGCGCGAGCCGCGCCAGCGTTTCGACCAGCGGCGCGCTTCCCGAAAGCTCGGCGATGGTCTCGTGGAATTCCTTGTCGCGGATGCCGTAAGTCGCCATGTCGCCGCGGCGCAGTGCCGCCACCGCCTCGTCCAGGATGCGCTCGAAGTTCGCGATATGCCGGTCGCTCATCTCGGGAACGGCGAGCTCGACGGCGAAACATTCGAGCGTCTTGCGCAGATTATAGAGGTCGTCGATCTCCTTCGGCGTGAAGCTGCGCACGAAGAAGCCGCGATAAGGCTTGATCTCGATCAGCCCTTCCTTGGCAAGCGTGCCGATCGCCTCGCGAAACGGCGTGCGGCTGACCTGCAGGCGCTCCGTCAATTCCTTTTCATCGATCGAGACGCCGCTCGGCAGTTCGCCGGAGACGATCAGTCGAACGATTTCCTCGTAGATCCGCTCGCGAAGGGTGAGGTGGCGCGGTGCGTTCATGGTCTCCATTTCCGTCTGGCGTTCGTGATTTAAGTATGCAATATGCGAAAGAATATACAATATGGAAAATACAAAAACAGGAACTTTATCGAAAATAAGCGGAAAACGGCTCAAAAAGAGGAGGAAAACCAATGGGAAAGGTCTATATCGTCGGCACGTGCGACACCAAGGGAGCAGAACTGAGCTACGCCAAGGAGGTGGTTCTTGCGGCTGGAGCCGATGCCTTACTGGTTGATGTCGGTACGCTCGGGGACGGCTTCGGCGCCGATATCCGTGCACGCGACGTCGCCGAATTTCATTCTGGGGGTGCCGCGGCCGTGCTCGGGCAGACCGATCGCGGAACGGCGGTCTCTGCCATGGCCAAGGCGCTGACGGCGTTCCTGAAATCGCGTGACGATATCGGTGCCGTGCTCGGCCTCGGCGGAACCGGCAACACCGCGCTGGTGACGGAGGCGATGCGGGCGCTCCCCATCGGCCTGCCGAAACTGATGGTCTCGACGGTCGCTTCAGGCAATGTGGCGCCCTATGTCGGACCGAACGACCTCACCATGATGTATTCGGTCGTCGACGTCGCCGGCCTGAACGCGATCTCGCGCAAGGTGATCGGCAATGCCGCCAATGCGGCGGCCGGCATGGCCCGTAACCCCATTCCCGCCTCGATGGACGACCGGCCGGGCATCGGCATGACCATGTTCGGCGTCACCACCTCCTGCGTCACCCAGGTTCGCGAGATGCTCGGCGAGACGCATGAAATCTACGTCTTTCATGCCACCGGCGTCGGCGGTCAGTCGATGGAGAAGCTTGCCGATTCCGGCCTGCTGCAGGGGGTGATCGACGTGACGACCACGGAGGTTCCAGATCTCCTTGTCGGCGGTGTCTTTCCGGCGACCGAGGATCGCTTCGGCGCCATCATCCGCACCGGCCTGCCCTATGTCGGCTCGGTCGGCGCCGTCGACATGGTGAATTTCGGAGCGCGGGAAACGGTGCCGGCAGCCTTCCGCGACCGCAAGCTCCACGTCCACAATGCGCAGGTGACACTGATGCGCACCACGCCGGAAGAAAACACCCGGATCGGCGCCTTCATCGTCGAACGGCTCAACCGGATGCAGGGGCCGGTCCGTTTCCTGCTGCCGCTTCAGGGCGTTTCGGCAATCGACGCCGCCGGCCAGCCGTTCCACGATCCCGAAGCCGACGCGGCGCTGTTTTCCGCCATCCGCACCGGTTGGCGCGATGTGCCGAACAGGCGCCTCATCGAGATCGATGCCCATATCAACAGCCCGGAATTTGCCGCCGCGCTCGTCGCGAGCTTCCACGAGATCCATGCCTGAGGAGAGAGTTTTGACCCGTATCGACAGAAACGACATATTGAAGAAGCTTCGCCGCAAGATCGCCGAGGGCCAGCCGATCATCGGCGGCGGTGCCGGCACCGGCCTTTCCGCCAAGAGCGAGGAAGCCGGCGGCATCGACCTGATCGTGATCTATAATTCCGGCCGTTACCGCATGGCCGGGCGCGGCTCGCTGGCCGGCCTGCTCGCCTATGGCAATGCCAACGAGATCGTCAAGGAGATGGGCCGCGAGGTGCTGCCGGTCGTACGCCACACGCCGGTGCTCGCCGGCGTCAACGGCACCGATCCCTTCATGCTGCCCGATCACTTCCTCGACGAATTGAAGTCCATGGGCTTTGCCGGCATCCAGAACTTTCCCACCGTCGGGCTGATCGACGGCACCTTCCGCGCCAATCTCGAAGAGACCGGCATGGGCTTCGATCTGGAAATCGACATCATCGCCCGTGCCCACGCCAAGGACATGCTGACGACACCCTATGTCTTCAGCAGCGACGACGCGATTGCCATGACCAAGGCCGGTGCCGATATCGTCGTCTGCCATCTCGGCCTGACCACCGGGGGCGCGATCGGCGCCGAAACGGCGCTGACGCTCGACGGATGCGTGGAGAAGATCAATGCATGGTCGGATGCCGCGAGATCGGTGCGCGACGATGTCATCGTGCTCTGCCATGGCGGCCCGATCGCCATGCCGGCTGATGCGGCCTATGTGCTCGCCCGCTGCAAGGGCTGCAACGGCTTTTACGGCGCAAGCTCGATGGAGCGCTTGCCGACCGAGGTCGCGATCAGGGCGCAGGTCGAGGATTTCGCGAAGATATAGGCGTCGGTTGGACCGGCCGCACGTCAGCCGCCGGCGCCTCCATTGCGGGGCGCCGGTGGCGAAAAGCGTTGGGGTCAAGCGCCGGTTTCGCGAGGCGCGAGGATGTCGTCCAATTGCCTGACGAGTGCGTGGCTGCCCTCCACGTCCTCTGCCAGCTTGGAGAAAACACCCGCCATGCCGCGGAAGATGGTTGCCGCCGGATCGTCCTCTCCGAGGAAATCGGCGATCTCCTGCATTTCGGCGATCCAGCGATAGGCTTTCGGATACATGTCGGGAATGGATTTCGACAGTTTCCGCTCGAAATCCGGAAGGCTGTCGGTCAATTCGGCTTTCAGGCTTTCGGCGGCTCCCGAGCGCGAGGCCGCAAGCAGCATGGCGGCGCCGAGGCCGGTAAATCCCTTGTTGATGCCGGCATAACACATTTTCAGCGCGGAGGCGGCGCCGAGCGGCCCGTCGAGCCTGCGGACCGTGAGGCCGCAATCAACAAGCAGCCTGCTTCGCCCTGCGGTATCGCCGCTGATATAGATGGTCGGGCCGGGCCTGCCTGGTACCGGCGGGCCGCCGATGATGGCGCCGTCCAGCACGTCTACGCCGCAGCCTTCGAACCGTGCCGCGAGCGCCTGCATCGTCTTCGGTGAGATTGCGTTGAGATCGATGAAAGGCGGCGGCGACCGCACCCTCGATGATATCTCCGCGACGAGTCCGGCGACGCTGATGGCTTCCGCCGGCGGCACGATCGACAGGATCAGCTCGGCCTTCGCCAGGTCCTCGCTGCCGACCGGCACCATGCCGGTGGCGGCAGCCCTCGCTATCGTTTTCTCGCTCCGGCCTTCGAGATAGGTCAGCACCGTCGCGCCATGGTCGACCAGCCGTTTGGCGACGGCACTACCCATGGCGCCCGCCCCGATAATCGCAAAATTCGGCATGTGAGCCTCGATCCGTGATGGCATTCGAACGAGAACTATTGCCGGTGGCCACGCCGTCAACTGCGACGATTCAGCCTGAGGTTCCGTCCTCGAAGGAATGTGCCGGCTTTCCACGGACTGCCGTTGCGATGTGGTAAAGGTTTCTGCTTGATATTGGTCAAGGCAGGCATGGCCGGCACCGGTATGATCGGCGCGCCTGTTCCTATTCGAAGGTATTGATTGCAATGTATCGGACGATCATCTGCGCCATCGGCATGGGCTCTCGCGAAACGGCGATCCGGCTTCTGCGCCGGGCTGCGGCGCTGGTGGACGAAGGCGGCAGCATCGTCGTCATGCATGTCATCGAGAATATCCCGCGCCACCATCTGGCTGACATCCCCGAGGAATTCGAGACGACAGCGATTATCGAGGCCGAGAGGAAGCTTGTAGCGCTCAGCAAGGAGCTCGCAGTTCCAGCGACGGTCGAGGTTCGCATCGGCGTTGCCGCCTCCCTGCTGGTGTCAGCCGCCAGGGAAAGGTCGGCTGACCTCATCCTGCTTTCATCCCATGTGACCGATATTACCGACTACGTCTTCTCGTCGATCGTCGACAAGGTGGTGCGTCACGCCGGATGTTCGGTTCTCATCGACCGGCGTCCCGGTCAGGCACAGGAAGACGCGGCGCTGTTCTAACCTTTCGCGCTCCCCTCCCCGGCTGCGGCCTGACAACCTATATCACCAGTGAATCAACGGCAGAATTGGCTGCCCGACCGGAGATTTGCATGAGCCAGGATCCCTATGAGCTTCTGGGCGTGAAACGGGATGCGTCGCAAAAGGATATTCAAAGCGCATTCCGCAAGCTTGCCAAGAAACTTCACCCCGACCTGAACCCCGGCGACAAACGCGCCGAGGAGCGGTTCAAGGAAATTTCGACCGCTTACGAGATCTTGAGCGACGAAGAGAAACGCGGGCGTTTCGACCGCGGCGAAATCGATATGACGGGCGCCGAGCGGGCGCAGCGCAGTTACTATCGTGACTATGCTTCGGCGGGCGGTCCCGATAATCCGTATAACAAGAGCGCGGGCTTTGCCGATTTCGGCGATGCCGACGATATCTTCGCGAGCTTCTTTTCGCGCCGCACCGGCGGCGGCCGGGCGCGCAGCCAAGGCCAGGACCGGCGTTTCTCCATGGAGGTCGACTTTCTCGAGGCCGTCAACGGCACCGGAACCGAGGTCAAGTTTCCCAATGGTCCCGCGCTCGAGGTTAAGATCCCGCCTGGAACCCGCGACGGCCAGACCTTGCGGCTGCGCGGCAAGGGCGAGCCGGGCATCGGCGGCGGGCCGGCGGGCGATGCGCTCATTGAAATCCACGTGCGCCCGCACCGCTTCTTCACGCGTGACGGCGACGACATCCGCCTGGAACTGCCGATTTCCCTCAACGAGGCGGTGCTCGGCGGCAAGGTGCGCGCACCCACACCGTCAGGACCCGTCAGCCTGACGCTGCCGCCTCATTCCAACACCGGGAAGGTTCTGCGTCTCAAGGGCAAGGGCATCGCAAAACGCGGCGGCGGACACGGCGACATCTACGTCTCCTTGAAGATCGTGCTGCCCGATAGCCCTGACGAACGGCTGGCGTCCCTGGTGAAGGAATGGGCGGCGGCACATCCATACGATCCGAGGAAGAACATGGAGGCCTGATCATGAATGATCAAGAGTTCCGTCTCTATTTGAAAATCGATGTGGTCCAGCTCGATTTCTGGATCGAACAGGGGTGGTTGATCCCGGAGACGTCAAGGGGACAAAGGCAGTTTCGCGACGCCGACGTCGCGCGTGCCCGGCTCATCCTCGATCTCATGGGCAATATGGGCGTCAACGAAGCCGGCGTCGATATCGTCATGGATCTGGTGGACCAGCTTCATGGCGTCAGGGGAACCATGGGTAAGCTGCTGACGGCGATCGGCAGGCAGGAACGGGACGTTCAGCAGCGATTGTTCGAGACTCTCAAGGACGTCGACCGGGTTTAGACGGTCGTTTCCGTGGCTCGGTCTCGTCGCCCCTTCTACGGCGATACGCGGCTCGTGCCTCTTTCGATGAGAGCGGTTGCAGTCGGGAAGAGCATAAGCCACCTAGGCTTGTTTAAGCAAGCATGTTATCGTCTGCGCTGGGGGTCTGTCATGTCTGAATTGCTTCAAAAAGCATCGGGGCAGAGCAATCCGCGCGCGAAGCGCCGGACGGAAGTGTTGGCTTTTCTTGTCCTCGCATTCGGAATATGGCCTCTGGTGGCCGTGGGTGTCGTCGGCGGATATGGCTTCCTCGTCTGGATGTTTCAGATCGTGTTCGGCCCTCCGGGGCCGCCGGCGGGGCATTGAGTCATGTCCCATGCGCCGATGTCGCGACGTCAATTCCTTTCAGGCCGGCCGGCAGCGGCCGATGGCAGGATTTGCCCGCCGGGAACGTCGATGGAGGCCCTTGCCGCGGCATGCACCGGATGCGGACGATGCGAGGAGCGATGTCCCACCAAGATAATCCGTCTCGTGGACGGACTGCCGTCGCTCGCCTTCATGCGAGGCGAATGCACGTTCTGCGGTGAATGCGCGGCATCGTGCCCGCAGCCCGTCTTCATCGCGGAACGGATCGATCGTTTTGCCCATGTTGCCGCAATTGGCGATACCTGCCTGGCGAAGCGCGGCATCACCTGCCAGTCGTGTGGAGAAGTTTGCCCTCAGCAGGCGATCCGTTTCCGGCCCCGCATCGGCGGCCCATTTCTTCCGGAGCTTCGTACCGAGATTTGCAACGGATGCGGGGGATGCATCGCCAGCTGTCCGGTCAACGCCATCACGTTGCAGCCTTACGGGATGGAGGCGGCCGATGCCTGAGCAGGCTCTGCGCTATCACATATCGAGCGCCGTGGTCGCGACCATGCCGGCCCGCACCGGGGCTGTGCTTACGGCGCTTGCCGAAATGCGGAATGTGGAAGTTCACGGTCATGCCAACGGCAAGATCGTCATCGTCATCGAGGGAACGAGCACGGGCGTGCTCGGCGATCGTCTGTCGCAAATCTCGCTCCTGGATGGGGTGATTGCGGCAAACATGGTGTTCGAGCATGTCGAGGAGGAGATGCAAGGCCATGACGGGAGAATTGAACAGGCGTGACCTTCTGAAGGCCCAGGCCGCCGCCATCGCCGCGACCGCCGCGGGAATAGCGATGCCGGCCGCCGCGCAGCCGGTGCCCGGTGGCGTCGGTGCATTGGAGATCAAATGGTCCAAGGCCCCGTGCCGCTTCTGCGGCACCGGTTGCGGCGTCATGGTGGGCGTCAAGCAAGGCCAGGTCGTTGCAACGCATGGAGACATGCAGGCGGAGGTCAACCGCGGCCTGAACTGCATCAAAGGCTATTTCCTCTCCAAGATCATGTATGGCGAGGACAGGCTTCAGACCCCCCTGCTGCGCAAGCGCGACGGCCGCTACGCCAAGGACGGCGAGTTCGAACCGGTGAGCTGGGACGAGGCCTTCGACGTAATGGCCGAGCAATGCAAGAAAGTGCTCAAGGACAAGGGGCCGACGGCTGTCGGCATATTCGGCTCGGGCCAATGGACGATCTTCGAGGGATATGCCGCCACAAAGCTGATGCGGGCCGGCTTTCGTTCCAACAACCTCGATCCCAACGCCAGGCATTGCATGGCGTCTGCCGCCTACGGGTTCATGCGCACCTTCGGCATGGACGAGCCGATGGGCTGCTACGACGACTTCGAGAACGCGGACGCCTTCGTGCTCTGGGGCTCTAATATGGCGGAGATGCATCCGATCCTCTGGACGCGCGTCGCCGACCGCCGGCTCGGGCAGCCGCATGTGCGTGTTGCCGTGCTTTCGACCTTTACGCACAGGAGCATGGATCTTGCCGACATTCCCATCGTCTTCAAGCCGGGAACCGATCTGGCGATCCTGAACTTCATCGCCAATCACATCATTCAGACGGGGCGTGTGAACGAGGCCTTCGTCCGCGATCACACGAAATTCGCACGGGGCGTCACCGATATCGGCTACGGCCTGCGCCCGGACAATCCGGTTGAAGTCGCCGCGGCCAACGCCACGGACCCCGGCAAGACCGAGCCGATGGATTTCGACGCCTTCAAGGAGTTCGTCAGCGAATACACGCTGAGGAAGACGTCCGAACTCACCGGGGTCGATCCGGAATTCCTGGAGCAGCTGGCCGAACTCTATGCCGATCCCGGCCGCAAGGTGATGTCGCTTTGGACGATGGGCTTCAACCAGCATGTGCGCGGCGTCTGGGCGAACCAGATGGTCTACAATCTGCATCTGCTGACGGGCAAGATCTCCGAGCCGGGCAACAGCCCGTTCTCGCTGACCGGCCAGCCGTCAGCCTGCGGGACGGCCCGTGAAGTGGGAACCTTCGCCCATCGTCTTCCTGCCGACATGACGGTGACGAATCCCGAGCACCGCAAGCATGCCGAAGAAATCTGGCGGGTCCCGCAGGGGATCATTCCGGAGAAGCCTGGCTATCATGCGGTCCAGCAGGACCGCATGCTGAAGGACGGCAAGCTGAATTTCTACTGGGTGCAGGTCAACAATAACGTCCAGGCCGGACCGAACGCCAGCAACGAGACCTGGCAGGGTTATCGCAACCCGGAGAATTTCGTCGTGGTTTCGGATGCCTATCCGACCATAACGGCGATGAGCGCCGACCTGATCCTTCCCGCGGCGATGTGGGTCGAGAAGGAAGGCGCCTATGGAAATGCCGAACGGCGCACCCATGTCTGGCATCAGCTCGTCCAGGCCAAGGGGGAAGCGCGATCCGACCTCTGGCAGATCGTCGAATTCTCCAAGCGATTTACCACCGATGAGGTCTGGTCGACGGACATCCTCGATGCCAATCCGGAGTATCGGGGAAAAACGCTCTTCGACGTGCTGTTCCGCAATGGCGAGGTGGATAAATTTCCGCTCAGTGAGATCAGTGCCGAATACGACAATGCCGAGGCCAAGGCATTCGGATTCTATATCCAGAAGGGCCTGTTCGAGGAGTACGCCTCCTTCGGGCGCGGCCACGGACACGACCTCGCGCCCTATGATACTTATCATGAAGTACGCAGGCTCCGCTGGCCGGTGGTCAACGGCCAGGAGACGCGCTGGCGATACCGGGAAGGCTATGACCCCTATGTGAAACCCGGCGAGGGCGTGAAATTTTATGGCCAGAAGGATGGCAGAGCCGTCATCCTGGCCGTGCCTTACGAGCCGCCGGCCGAATCTCCCGACGATGAATTCGACTTCTGGCTGGTTACGGGCCGTGTGCTCGAACACTGGCATTCGGGATCGATGACGATGCGGGTTCCGGAGCTTTACCGGGCGTTTCCCGGCGCGCGATGTTTCATGAATGCCGAGGATGCCCGCAAGCGCGGCATCAACCAGGGAGCGGAGGTGCGGATCGTTTCCCGCCGCGGCGAGATCCGCTCGCGCATCGATATCAGGGGCCGGAATCGAATGCCGTCAGGCGTGATCTTCGTCCCCTGGTTCGACGCCAGCCAGTTGATCAACAAGGTCACGCTCGACGCCACCGATCCCATCTCCAAGCAGACGGATTTCAAAAAATGCGCGGTCAAGATTCTTCCCGCCGTTTAAGGCGACCGGAATGGCAGGCAATCGCAGCCGGCATCGTCGTTTTCCTGGCGACGGCCGCCTTCGGCCAGGTGGTGCAGCAAACCGTCCCCCAGCTGGAAGGCCCGACGCCTTCGATGGAAACAGGGGATGCCAGGCCCCTGCCGAAGTGGATCGTCGACGACAAGCGCAGGATGCGCGCCTATCCGGACCAGCCGCCGATCATTCCGCATTCGATCGAAGGCTACGAACTGTCGGTCAATGCCAACCGCTGCCTCTCCTGCCACAAGCGCGAATTCACGCAGGATAGCGGCGCGCCGATGATCAGCGTCACCCACTATATGACGCGCGACGGCCAGATGCTCGCCGACGTCTCCCCTCGCCGCTACTTCTGTACGGCGTGCCATGTGCCGCAGGCGGACACCCCGCCGCTCGTCCCCAATGCGTTCAAGGATATGAGCGAGCTCGGTTTCAAACCGGCCGGGAGCGAGTGACCGTCATGATCGCATTTATCAGGAAAGCGGTTCTCTGGGCGTGGTCGATCCTGACGACGCCGGCGGCGACGATCGGGCTCGGCGTCCTGACGCTCGGCGGCTTCGTCGGTGGCGTCCTGTTCTGGGGGGCGTTCAATACCGCGCTGGAACTGACCAATACCGAAAAATTCTGCACCTCCTGTCATGAAATGCACGACAACGTCTATCAGGAGCTTTCGCGCACCATCCATTTCTCCAACCGATCGGGCGTGCGGGCGACCTGTCCGGACTGTCACGTGCCGCATCAATGGACGGACAAGATCGCCCGCAAGATGCAGGCCTCCAAGGAGGTCTGGGGCAAGATATTCGGCACGATCAACACTCGCCCGAAGTTTCTGGAAAAGCGGCTGGAGCTTGCCCAGCATGAATGGGCGCGCATGAAGGCCAATGACAGCCTGGAATGCCGCAACTGCCATTCGTCGGTGGCCATGGATCTGCAGAAGCAGACGCAACGCGCCGCCGAGATCCATACCCGATATCTGCTTTCCGGCCAGGCGACCTGCATCGACTGTCACAAGGGTATCGCCCACGAACTGCCGAACATGGAAGGCATCGATCCCGGCTGGAAAATGCCGAAGGAGCTCGAAGGCAGGAAGATGGTGAATGCGACGCCTATCGACGACCTTCAGGAGGCCATGGCGAAGGCCCATGCCTCGTCCATGGAGGCTGCGAGATAGTCTTTCGCGGATGAAACCTCAGACGGTGTACCAGTAGCGGACGATGTGGAAGAACAGCGGCGCGGCGAAGGTGATGGAATCCAGGCGGTCGAGCACGCCGCCGTGACCCTCGATGACATAGCCCCAGTCCTTGGCGTTGAGATCGCGCTTGATGGCCGAGAGCACGAAGCCGCCGAAGAAGCCCGCGACGACGATGACCGTGCTGACGGCCGCCGCCTGCAGAGGCGAGAACGGCGTGAGGCGATAGAGCAGCGTTCCCACCAGGATGGCCGAGGCGCCGCCGCCGATCAGGCCTTCGAGCGTCTTCGACGGGCTGATGTTCGGTGAGAAGCGATGCTTTCCGAGAAGCTTGCCCCAGACATATTGGAAGACGTCGCTGAGCTGCACCACGATGACGAGATAGACGAGAAGAAGGGCCGACGGCGTGCCGGTCTGCAGCATGAGCAGCGCGGGAGCATGGCTGATCGAATAGACCGTCAGCATCAATCCCCATTGCACCCGGGCGGTGCGCGCCAGGAATTCGTTGACGTCGCCCGTCAGGGTCGCCACCGCCGGCAGGATCAGGAAGGCATAGACCGGGATGAATATCGCGAAGAGGCCATACCACAGTGTCCCGAGCAGCACATACTGCACCGGCAGGACGACGAAGAAGGACAGGAACAGCGCCAGATGGTCGCCGCGTCGCGATGGCGTCAGCGTCCAGAATTCGCGAAGCGCCATGAAGGACAGGAATGCGAACAGGACGACCACCGCGGTATCGCCGAGCAGGATCGCGCCGCCGAATATCGCGACCATGATCCACCAGGAGCGGATACGGGCATTGAGATTGTGGACGGTGGCGACGGAGCCGGGCTCGCTCGCGTGCCGCTGAAGGATGAAGCCGATGGCCGAGGCGACGGCCAGCAGGCCGAGGATTGCGGCAAGCACGATGGAAAAATGGCTGGTCATGCGATGTGCTTTCCGTCCGCTAGCTCGATGACTGCCGCACGGGCGCGGGCCAGGAACGCGTCCTTTCCTTCGCCCGGTTCGACGCGCAGCGGCTTGCCGAAGCGCGCCGTGCAGGTGATCGGCACGATGAGCCAGCTTCCCTTCGGCAGGATGCGCTGAAGATTGTCGAGATGGATCGGCACGAGATCGACATCGGGGAAACGGCAGGCGAGGCGATAGATGCCGCTGCGGAAAGGGGCGATCTCATCGTTGGCGCTTCTCGTGCCTTCCGGGAAGATCAGGACCGAGCGCCCCTCTTCGAGCAGGCGCTCGACCGGCTCCAGCGGGTTGCTTTCGGGCAGAGGCTTGCGGTCTATCAGGACGGCGCGCAGGCCTTTCTCGGCGATGAAACGGCGCAAGGCGCTTGTTCCCCAATAATCGCGCGCCGCGACCGGGTGAGTCAGTCGCCGGATCGGCCACGGCAGGGCGGCCATGACGGCGACGGTATCGACATGGCTGTTGTGATTGGCGAAATAGATGCGGCGGCGAGGGTCGGGCGCACAGCCCCGCCACTCGCTTCGGGCGCCGACCATGATCCGGACGAACAGCACGAGAAGGCGACGGATGAGCGCGGTCATAATCTCTCCAGGGAACGGCCGAGGCTCATCCTACGCGTGATACCGGTGCGCGCCAGCCAAGCGCTGAGCCCGACCGCCCAGGACGACGACCGGCTCGCGATCGGCCGCCGCGAGGCGTCTTCTTCTTCACCCATTTCAATTTCCCCAACCCGATGGTTCTATGCATATCCTGCCGGAGTCGCCGCGCCAAGCCCTGTAGATCCGGCCCGAGAAGCACGGCGACGCCGGGCGTGCAGGCCTGCCATATCTCATGTTTTCAGCCATGTCGTAACGGCCGATCAGCCTGATTTTTAAGCCTGTTCGCTGCTTGACACTTTTTTGGGCGCTACTATGATTTTTGAACCAGATGGTAAAAATAAGGGGAGCAATCAATGACCAAAGACATCCTGATTTCACGCCGGGCAGTCATCGCATCGGGCATTGCGCTTGGCGTCAGCGGCTTCGCCCCGCTCGCAAGGGCCGCCGCCCCGTTGAAAGTCGCCGGTATTCATGCCTCGCCGGTCGAAAATGCCTGGAATTCCTGTCTCCACAAGGCCCTTCAGGACGCGGCCAAGGACGGCGTCATCGAATATGTCTTCTCCGAAGGCGTCTCCGGCACCGATTATCCCCGCGCCATGCGCGAATATGCCGAACAGGGCAACAAGCTGATCATCGGCGAGGCCTATGCCGTGGAGAAAGAAGCCCGGCAGGTCGCGGCCGACTATCCCGATACGGCTTTCGTCCTGGGCTCGAGCGGTGAGCAGGCCGGCGACAATTTCGGTGTCTTCGGCACCTGGAACTATGACGGCGCCTATCTGGCCGGCATGCTGGCGGGCAAGATGACCAAGTCGAATGTCGTCGGTTCGGTCGGCGCCATTCCGATCCCCGAGGTCAACATGCTGATCAACGCCTTCGCCGCGGGCGTCAAGGCGGTCAACCCGGATGCAAAGCACCTCGTCTCGTTCATCGGCACCTTCTTCGATCCGCCGAAGGCCCGCGAAGCCGGTCTTGCCCAGATCGACGCCGGCGCCGACATTCTGTTCGGCGAGCGTATCGGCACGGCCGACGCCGCCAAGGAGCGCGGCATCAAGTCGATCGGCTCGCTGATCGATTACACGCCGCGCTATCCGGATACGGTGTTCGCCAACGCCATGTGGTACTTCCGCCCGATCCTGAATGCCGCGATCGCCGATGTCGCCGCCGGAAAACCGGTCGGACGGAATTACACGTCCTACGGCCTGATGAAGGAAGGCGGCAGCGACATCGTCTTCGTCAAGGGTGTCGCGCCCGCCGAGGCGGAAGCGGCGATGGAGGCCAAGCGTGCGGAGATCAAAGCCGGCACGTTCGAAGTTCCGAAGATGATGGACGAGCCGAAGTAGTTCGGCTCATGCAGGGCGACGCGACCGAGCTGGCGGCAGCGATCAGGCATGGCAGCCTGAGCGCTGCGGAAGCGATGCAGATCTCTCTTGAGGCAGCCGCGCGGCACGAGCCGCTCGGCGCGATCGCCTATATCGATGCCGCCATGGGGCTCGCCTCGGCGAAGGCTTGCGACGGGGAGCGGCTAAATGCGCCCGATCAATTTGCCGCCCGGCCCTTTGCCGGCGTGCCGACGTTGGCGAAGGATCTTGGCGGTCCCTTTGCGGGGCTGCCGGTGACGGCCGGTTCCCGCCTCTTCGAAAGAAAGGGCGGCGAAGCCGATTCCGATCTCGCCTCCCGGTTCCGCGACGCCGGCTTCTGCCTGTTCGGCCTGACGACGAGCCCGGAATTCGGTCTTTCGCTTGCCAGCGAACCGGCGATCGGGCCGGTCTGCCGCAATCCGCTCGATCCGGAGAGAACCGCCGGCGGCTCCTCCGGCGGCGCGGCGGCAGCGGTTGCGGCCGGGATCGTCGCGATTGCCCATGCCACCGACGCCGGCGGCTCGATCCGCGTGCCCGCCGCCTGCTGCGGCCTTGTCGGACTGAAGCCGACACGTGGCGCCATGCCAGGCGGACCATCCTTCGGCAACCATCTCGCCGGCATCGCGAGCGAACTGGCGGTCTGCCGCTCGGTGCGGGATACGGCGCTGATTTTCGACCGGCTGAGCGGCAATTCGCGCGGACCTGTTCCGGACCCCTCCCCTGTCGATATCGACAACGGCCGTTTGAGGATCGGCCTGCTGACCGATACCGGGCCGGCTTACCCGACTGAGGGTAGCCGGCTTGCCGCAGTCGAAGACGCGGCGCGCATGCTTGAAAGCGATGGACATATCGTCGTTCCACTGGCCTGGGCCGACTTCGAATGGAGTGTCGCCGCCAGCAGCCGCGCCTTTGCCGACATCGTTTCCGTCAACCTTTCCGCACTCATCGAGGCGGCGGCTCTTGAGGAGAGTCGGGCCGAGCCTCTCACGCAGGCGTTCGCGGCGCGCGGGCGGGCGCTGTCGGCGACTATGCTCTGGGACACGCTGAACGATGCCGTCCTGGTGAGCCATCGTCTCTGGGCGCTGTTCGACAGGGTCGATTGCATCCTGATGCCGATGCTTGCTTCCGCGCCGCTTGCGATCGGCTCCTTTCCGTCCGATCATGCCGACACGGATCTGCATCTCGAACGCATGGCGGCATTCGCGCCGCTTGCCTGCCTCGCCAATATTTCGGGTTTTCCTGCTTTGACGCTCCCTTTCGGACAGGATCAACAGGCCATGCCGCTGCCGGTGCAACTCATGGCGCCGATGAGCCACGAGCCGCGCCTGCTGTCGCTCGCCGTACGCCTGGAGGCCGAGGGGCGATGGCAGCACCGCTTTCCGGTGGCGGGATTGCCGTCATGACCGGGCCCGTTCTGGAAATTATCGGTGTCAGCAAACGCTTCGGCGACAATCTTGCCAATGACGATATTTCCATGACGCTCGCCGGGGGCGAGATCGTGGCCTTGCTCGGCGAGAACGGTGCAGGCAAGACCACGCTGATGAGCATCCTTTTCGGCCACTACATGCCGGATGCCGGCCGAATTCTGATCGAGGGCGCGGAGGCGCCGCAGGGCAAACCGCGGGCGGCGATCCGCGCCGGGGTCGGCATGGTGCACCAGCATTTCTCGCTGGCGCCCAATCTGACGGTGCTTGAAAATGTCATGACCGGCACGGAGGGACTGTGGTCCTGGCGTTCGGCAACGTCAGCGGCGCGCAAGAAGCTCCTGGCCATTTCCGAGCGCTTCGGCCTCGCGGTCGATCCCGACGCCCGTCTTGGCGACCTGTCGGTCGGCGAGCAGCAGCGGGTGGAAATCCTCAAGGCGCTCTACAACGACGCCCGCATCCTGATCCTCGACGAGCCGACGGCGGTGCTGACCAATATCGAGGCCGAGCGGTTGTTCACGACACTGAAGGAAATGGCCCGCCAGGGCCTGTCGCTGATTTTCATTTCGCACAAGCTCGACGAGGTGATGGCCGCGGCCGACCGCATCGTGGTCCTGCGCGGCGGCAAGATGGTCGCCGAACGCAGGGCGTCGGACACCAGCAAGGCGGAACTCGCCGAACTGATGGTCGGGCGCCGCGTGACGCGGCCTGTGCGCGAGCCATCGACACCCGGGGCCGTTGCCCTCGAAGCGGACGGCGTGACGGCGCGCACCGGCGGCGTCGACCGGCTGAAATCGATCAGCTTCCGGCTGCACCAGGGCGAGATCCTCGGCATCATCGGCGTTTCAGGCAATGGCCAGGCGGCGTTGGCGCATCTTCTGTCCGGCACGCTGGCGCGCAGTGGCGGCGACCTCAAGCTGTTCGGGGAAGCGGTCGGTCATCTCGGCGTCGCCGATGTCGTCGAAGCCGGCATCGGCCGTATTCCGGAAGATCGCAACCATGAAGGCGTGATCGGAGAAATGGCGATCTGGGAAAACGCCGTGCTGGAGCGTATCGCCTCGCCGGCTTTCTCGCGCCGTGGTTTCGTCGACCGCAAGGCCGGCATGGCCTTCGCAAGCGAAATCATCGACGGGTTCGACGTTCGCGGCGGCGGCCCGGCGATCCGCACCCGGCTGCTTTCCGGCGGCAATATGCAGAAGCTCATTCTTGGCCGCAGCCTCTACCGGCGGCCGCGCATCCTGATTGCCGCGCAGCCCGCTCGCGGCCTCGATGAAGGTGCGGTTGCCGCCGTGCACGCTCGCCTGCTCGAAGCGCGTCGGCAGGGGACCGCCGTGCTGCTGATCTCGGAGGATCTCGACGAAGTGATCGCGCTTGCCGATCGCATACAGGCGATCGTCGGCGGCCGTCTGTCGCCGCCGGTCGAGGCCGATGGCGCCGACGCCCGCAGGCTGGGCCTGATGATGGCCGGCGAATGGCAGGAAACCCCAGAGGCCCACGATGCGATTTGAGCGCCGCGAGCACCGCCCGCTTTCCCTGCTGATATTCACGCCCGTCGTCGCGGTCATTGCGGCGCTGGCGTTGGCCGGCATCCTGATCGCGATTGCCGGCGCGCCCGTTCTCGATGCCTATTGGCGCATCCTGACCGGCGCCTTCGGCTCGCGGCTGTCGGCAACCGAAACGCTGACGCGGGCAACGCCGCTGATGCTGACGGGGCTTGCTGCCGCTGTCGCCTTCCGGGCGCGGCTCTGGAATATCGGCGCCGAGGGCCAGTTCTATCTCGGCGCGATTGCCGTTGCGGCCGCAAGCTCGAAACTGCTGGGCAATCTTCCCGCCCCCATCCTCATTCCGCTCCTGCTGCTGATCGGCGCCATTGCCGGCATGGTGCTGATCCTGGTTCCGCTGTGGCTCAGGCTGCGCTTTTCCGTCGACGAGGTCGTCACCAGCCTGCTCCTGAACTTCATCGCCGTGCTTTTCGTGTCAATGCTCATCGATGGCGTTCTCAAAGATCCGCTCGCCTTCGGTTGGCCGCAGTCGCAGTCCGTCAGCGATCACGCCATGCTGCCGAAGCTGATCGCCCGCTCGCGCCTGCATATCGGCTTTGCGATCGCGATCGCTCTTGCCGCCGTCGTCCATTTTGTCCAGTCCCGCACCGTATTCGGCATGCAGTCCCGCGCCGCAGGCCTCAATCCTGCCGGCGCTGTTTTCGCAGGCGTGCCGCTCGGCAGAACGCTGGTGAAGGTCGCCTGCCTCTCGGGCGGGCTCGCGGGGCTCGCAGGCGCGATCGAGGTGATGGGTGTCAAGGGTTACGTGACGACCGATCTCTCGCCCGGTTTCGGCTATGCCGGCATCGTCGTCGCCATGCTCGCCAACCTCAATCCGCTGGGCGTCGTCTTCGCCGCTATTTTCACCGCCACCATGTTCGTGGGCGCGGACGGCATGAGCCGGGGCCTCGGCATCCCGACTTATATCGCCGACGTCACGGTGGCGCTGTCGCTGCTGACGATGCTGATCGCGTTGTTCTTCACTCAGTACAGGATTCGGCGATGATGCAGCTGTTCGATATCATCGCCTCCGCCGGGCTCTGGGCGGCAATCCTGCGGATCGCCACGCCGCTGATTTTCGGCACGCTCGGCGCTCTTCTGTGCGAACGGGCGGGTGTGCTCAATCTCGGCATCGAAGGCATCATGACCTTTGGGGCGATGATCGGCTGGCTATCCGTCTATCACGGCGCCGATCTCTGGACCGGCCTGCTGATTGCCGCAGTGGCCGGCGGCGTCTTCGGCCTGCTGCATGCGGGGCTGACGGTGACGCTCGGCCTCTCGCAGCATGTCGCCGGTCTCGGCGTCACGCTCTTTGCGTCGAGTTTCAGCTATTATGTGTTCCGGCTGATCGTGCCGCTTGCCAATACGCCGCCCACCATCGTGCCGTTCCAGCCGATCGCCATTCCCGGCCTCTCTACGCTGCCTTTCATCGGCCCGGCCTTCTTCACGCAGACCGCGCCGACCTATCTTGCGATCCTGATCGCCCTGTTGATGGCCTACATCATCTTCCGCACGCCCGTGGGGCTTGCGATCCGCATGACCGGCGAGAACCCGCATGCGGCGGAAGCCCAGGGCGTCAATCCGATGAAGGTGCGTTACGGCGCGGTCATCGCCGGCAGCGCGCTGATGGGAATGGGTGGCGCCTTCTTGACCTTGTCGGCATTCAACAGCTTCTTTCCGACCATGGTGCAGGGGCGCGGATGGATCTGCATTGCGCTCGTCGTGTTCGCCTCCTGGCGGCCGGGCCGCGCGCTTTTCGGCGCCCTGCTCTTCGCCTTCTTCGATGCTTTCCAGCTTCGGCTGCAAACTGTGCTGAGCGGGCTTGTGCCCTATCAGCTCTTCCTGATGACGCCCTATATTCTCTCCATTGCCGCGCTTGCCGTCATGGCCCGCCGCGCCCGCGTTCCGCAGGCGCTGATGCAGCCCTACCGCCGCGGCGAGCGCTGAGACCATCCACATCCAACGAGGCTCCGATGTTCGATCTGATCGTCAGAAACGCAAATCTTCCCGATGGCCGCACCGGCATCGATATCGGCATCGAGGGTGACAGGATCATCGCCGTCGAGCCCAATCTCCAGGCGCAGGCGGGCGAAGAAATCGACGCGAACGGCAGGCTGGTCAGCCCGCCGTTCGTTGATCCGCATTTTCACATGGACGCCACCCTGTCGCTCGGCCTGCCGCGCATGAACGTCTCCGGCACGCTGCTCGAAGGCATCGCGCTCTGGGGCGAGCTGCGCCCCATCGTGACGAAGGAAGAGCTGGTCGACCGTGCGCTGCGCTATTGCGATCTGGCGGTGACGCAAGGCCTGCTCTTCATCCGCAGCCATGTCGATACCAGCGATCCCAGGCTGGTGACGGTCGAAGCGATGATCGAGGTCCGCGAAAAGGTGGCGCCCTATATCGACCTGCAACTGGTCGCCTTCCCCCAGGACGGTTATTATCGCTCGCCGGGCGCGATCGATGCGCTTAACCGGGCGCTCGACATGGGCGTCGATATCGTCGGCGGCATTCCGCACTTCGAACGGACGATGGGCGAAGGGACGGCCTCGGTCGAGGCGCTCTGCCGCATCGCCGCCGATCGCGGCCTGCCGGTCGACATGCATTGCGACGAAACCGACGATCCGCTCTCGCGCCATATCGAGACGCTGGCGGCTGAGACCATCCGCTTCGGCCTGCAGGGACGTGTCGCCGGCTCGCATCTGACCTCGATGCACTCGATGGACAATTATTATGTCTCCAAGCTCATTCCGCTGATGGCGGAGGCCGAGATCAACGTCATCCCCAATCCGCTGATCAACATCATGCTGCAGGGCCGGCACGATACCTATCCGAAACGCCGCGGCATGACCCGCGTGAGGGAATTGATGGATGCCGGGCTGAACGTTTCCTTCGGGCACGATTGCGTCATGGACCCGTGGTATTCGATGGGATCGGGCGACATGCTGGAGGTTGGCCATATGGCGATCCATGTCGCGCAGATGGCGGGCATCGAGGACAAGAAGAAGATCTTCGACGCCCTGACCGTCAATTCGGCGAAGACGATGGGGCTTACAGGCTACGGCCTGGAGAAGGGATGCAACGCCGACCTGGTCATCCTCCAGGCGCGAGATACGTTGGAAGCGCTGCGGCTGAAGCCGAACCGGCTGGCGGTGATCCGCCGCGGCAAGGTCGTCGCCCGCTCGGCGCCGCGCATCGGCGAGCTTTTCCTGGATGGCCGCCCCTCCCGGATCGACGGTGGCCTGGATTACGCACCGCGCTATTGAGACGCGACGACGCCTGCGCGGCGAGCAGTGATGATCCAGGCGCTGGAGTCGAACAACACGCCCTCCGGCGTCATATGCGCCTCCAGCAAATCGCGCAGACGCTGCAGCGGTTTGCCGGGCGGTTCATCGGTGCGCGCGAGCGCGTCCTTCACAAGATAAAGGCCGGCGAGCGCCTCGGACGCCGCATCGACGTCTGGTCCATAGAAGACCGGCTCTCGCACGTCGGCAAAGTCGATCGACGTAAAACCTGCGACGCTCAAAAGGTCCTTCGCAGTGGATGGATCGCCAAGCGAAAACGGATTGGGACCATCTGCCGAAACCGCAGTTCCGGGCGCCAGGGCCTGCCGGATGGCGCCGGACCACTCGTTATGCTCCCGGCTTTGCCATACCATCCACACAAGGCGCGCGCCCGGACGCATCGCCCTGCCGATATTGGCAAAGGCGGCCGCCGGATCGGCAAAAAACATCACGCCGAACCGGCTGATGCAGAGATCGAAGCCGGCAGCTGAAAAGGGATTGAATTGCGCGTCTGCCTGCTCGAACACCACGTTTCGCAAACCTTCCGCAGCACTCCGTCGCCTTGCGACTTCGAGCATCTCAGCTGATGTATCCACCCCGACCGCTTCTCCTTGCGTCGCGGCACGGGCGGCCTCGCGCGTCGTCTGTCCCGCGCCGCAGCCGATATCGAGCACTCGGTCATCGGGGCCAACGCCGGCAGCAATTTGGAGATGCCGATTGTGTCTCGCCAATTCCGCGTCATAAAAGTCGGCACGATCTAACGCCATGACACTCGCTCTGCTTTGTTCGAGGATCAATTCTCAGTCTGATGCGTGGAGGGGTCTCGCATGCCAAGTCTCTCAAAACAGATTGCATATTAGGATCAGTTGTGCAAGATGAATACTAGTTGCAAACTGCAATCGGAAAGATGGGGCATGGAAATGACCGGGTCAACTCTCGTCGCAGAAAAGATCGTCGCATTCGAATATACGCAACTGCACACCCAGGCCTTCGGCGATCCGGCCCACCCGCCCGTGTTGTTGATCATGGGAGTGATGTCTTCGATGCTGTGGTGGCCGGAAAGGTTCTGTGAGGAACTCGCCGCCCAAGGGCGCTACGTCATCCGCTACGACCAGCGCGACACCGGCCTTTCCACGTGTTACCCGCCGGGCGAGCCGGGCTATTCGTTTAGCGATCTCGCCGACGATGCCATCGCCGTTCTCGACGGCTATGGAATTGAAGCCGCGCATCTGGTGGGCATGTCGATGGGCGGCTTCCTGGCGCAAGAGGCCGCATTGCGCCATCCTCGGCGGGTGCGAACACTCACCGCGATCAGTTCGTCGCCGCTTGGAGTCGACGGCCTGCCTTCTTCGACCAAAGCTTACAAGGAACATTCCGCCGCTGCCGAAAGTCTCGACTGGTCAGATCTTGAAGCCATTGCCGATTTCCTGCGCCGCGATTCAGCCATGCTGGCCGGCACCAGGCATCCGCACGATGCCGAGGCGGCGGATGCCCTCATCGCACGCGACATGGGCCGGGCCGCGTCCTTTGTCAGTGCGACCAATCATTTCATGCTGTTGAGCGAGGATAGCGCCGCCACGTTGCATGCGTCGCGCATCGACGTGCCGGTTCTCGTAATCCACGGCACATCAGACCCGCTATTCCCGATCGAGCACGGAGAAGCCTTCACCCGTGTCACGCCGACCGCCCAGTTGCACCGGATTGTTGGCGGCGGGCACGAAATTCACGATCGGGACATCGACGAAATGGTGCGTGTCATCGCCGATCGCACGGGGTTCTGACCCACCTGCCGAGCAGCGTACGCGCCATGCATGCCGGCGCTGTTTCCGGCATGCATGCACGAATTGCGGTCAGGCGATCTTCTGGCGGGCTGGCAGTTTCCAGCCGGGCCGGACGAAGTGGCAGGTATAGCCGTTCGGAATCCGCTCCAGATAATCCTGGTGCTCGGGCTCTGCCTCCCAGAAATCGCTCACCGGCACGACTTCGGTGACGACCTTGCCGGGCCACAGGCCCGATGCATCGACATCGGCGATCGTATCGCGGGCGACGCGCTCCTGCTCGGGGCCGGTGTAGAAGATCGCCGAACGATAGCTCGTGCCGACGTCGTTGCCCTGGCGGTTGCGCGTGCTCGGGTCGTGGATCTGGAAGAAGAATTCGAGGACTTCCCGGTAGCTGATCCTTGAGGGATCGAAGATGATCTCGATCGCCTCTGCATGAGTTCCGTGGTTACGGTAGGTCGCGTTTGGCACATCGCCGCCGGTATAGCCGACGCGGGTCGAAATCACGCCATTATATCGGCGGATGAGGTCCTGCATGCCCCAGAAGCAGCCGCCGGCGAGCACTGCACGTTCTTCGGTCATTGGATGTCTCCTTGTTTGCCAGGAGATAGTGTCTCCCGCCGCCGATTTCCATATGGTGGAGTCCGGCAACTGTGCCGGTTCACGCGTTGACGAGGAAGCCTTCCTTGAGCCAGGGATGCAGCGCCTTGCTGGCCGCAAGGATATCGCCGCGCCCGTCGACTGCCGCGCCGGAAAAACGGGTGACGATGCCGCCCGCCTCTTCGACCATCAGCGCCGAGGCGCCGAAATCATGGATCGAGAGCCCGTCCTCGAAGAAGCCGTCCAGCCGACCGCAGGCGACATAGGCGATCGACAGCGCCGCAGAGCCCAGGCGGCGCACGCCTGCCGTATTGGCCATCAGGCGTTTGATGGCGTCGAAATAGGTTTCTTCCGAAACCGCCTTGACCTGGCCGGGGATCGGCAGCCCGGCGCCGATCAGCACGTTCTCGATGTCGGCGACATCGGCGCAGCGGATGCGCTCACCATTGAGATAAGCGCCGCCGCCGATCTCGGCGCTGAAGAGCTCATCCAGCATGGCGTCATAAACGACGCCGGCCACCAGCCTGCCGCCTTCGGCAATCGAGATCGTCATGCCGAAATGCGGCATGCCCCAGGCGTAGTTGGTGGTGCCGTCGATCGGGTCGATGTAGATGATCGGCGTCTCCGGCCCGGCGGCGCGGTTGCCGACCGCTTCCTCGCCCTGGATGGCATAATCCGGAAAGGCCTTCAGCATTTCATCGACGATGATACGTTCGACCGCGACGTCGATCTCGGTCTGGTAGTCGCGCGGCGCCTTGGCGAGCATTTCCCCGGATGTCCGCCGCCGGAGAGAAGCCCGGGCCGTCTCGCCCGCCTTCAACACCGTTTCGGCAAGCACGATGAGGCGGGATGACGCGTTCGGGGAAAGGCGCGCTGATATCGGGGAGGATGTCATGTGGAAAATCCGGATGCTGCAGATATGACGAAGTGAATCGTGCGGAGCCACTCCCTTCGCAGAGACCGGTGATGGTTTTATGAAGCTCCCCGCCCTCGAATGACGGGTGTTATATCAGGCGCTCGGTCGATGCGTCAAAGAGATGGACCTGGGTCGGGTCGACCGAAAGTCCGATCATCTCTCCTGGCCTGACCTTGTCGCGCCGCGTCTCGACGATCGTCAGTTCCGGCTGGGTCGCCGCGACGATGAAGGTCGAGGACCCCGTCGATTCGACGAAGGCAATCGGCACGTCGAAGCTGCCCTGCCCGGGTGCGACCACCTCGATGTGCTCCGGCCGAATGCCGGCGACGAGCTTGCGCCCCGGCTCGACGGCGCGTGCGATCGCAAGCTTCTGCTTCACCGCGCCGAAATCCAATGTCAGGCTCTTACCGTCTTCCGCAGCGATGGCGGGAATGAAGTTCATCGCCGGCGAGCCGATGAAGCCGGCGACGAAGCGGTTGGCCGGCCGGTCGTAGAGGTCAAGCGGCGCGCCCTGCTGTTCGATGATGCCGTCACGCATGACAACCACATGATCGGCCATTGTCATCGCTTCGACCTGGTCGTGGGTGACGTAGACGAAGGTGGCGTTCAAGCGGTCGTGCAGCGCCCGGATTTCCTTGCGCATATGGACACGCAGCGCTGCGTCGAGGTTGGACAGAGGTTCGTCGAACAGGAAGGCCTTCGGGTGGCGGATGATGGCGCGGCTCATGGCGACACGCTGGCGCTGGCCGCCGGAAAGCTCGCGCGGATAACGCTTCAGAAGATGCGAAAGACCTGTTGTCGCCGCCACGTCCTCGGCCGCCTTCTTGGCTTCCGCCTTGGCGACGCCACGAATGCGCAGGCTGTAGGTCAGGTTTTCCTCGACCGTCATATGGGGATAGAGCGCATAGGACTGGAAGACCATGGCGACGTCGCGCTTGCGCGGCGGCACGCCGTTCATCAGCTCGCCAGCGATCCTGAGGTCGCCGGTCGAGATGCTTTCGAGGCCGGCGAGCGAGCGCAGCAACGTGGACTTGCCGCAGCCCGAGGGGCCGACGAGTGCGACGAAAGTGCCCTTGGCGATCGAAAGGTCGATATTCTTCAGGGCATGGAAGGCGCCGTAATATTTGTTGACGCCGCTGAGTTCGATCTGCGTGGTCATTTGAGGGCTCCAGAGGTGAGGCCGGATACGATGCGGCGCTGCAAGAGAACGAAGATGGCAAGGATCGGCGTCACATACATCGTGGCGTAGGCCATGATGTTGTTCCACTCGTTGGTGTTCGGCCCCATGAAGGAGTTGAGACCGACGCTTGCCGGCTGAAGCTCGGCCGCCTGGATCATCGACTTCGAATAGACGAATTCGCCGAAGGCCTGCATGAAGATCAGGATGGCGCTGACGAGGATGCCGTTGCGGGCAAGCGGCAGCACGATGTTGAAGAAGGCGCCGACACGCGAATTGCCGTCGACGAGGGCCGCCTCCTCCAGCTCCTGCGGAACGCTCATGAAGGTGGCCCGCACCAGGACGACGAAGAAGGGCATGCTCTTGGCGGCAATTGCGATGATCACGGCAAGGCGCGGATAGGAAAGCAGGCCGATCTGCGAGAAGCCTACGAAGATCGGCGTGATCATCAGCGATGCCGGCAGAACCTGTAGCATCAGGATCAGGAACAGGCCAATATCCACCCAGACGTTGCGGTATCTCGCGAGCACATAGGCGCAGCCGACGCCGAGAACGGTGATGAGCGCCATGGCGCCGAGCGCGATGAGCAGCGAGTTCCAGAGATAGCGGCCCATGTCACGGCTTTCCCAGACATAGGCGTAAGTGCCCCATTGCGGCGCTGAAGGCCAGAAGCTTGGCGGTGTCGCGAACATCTCCGAGCCGCTCTTCAGCGCGGTGATGTACATCCAGTAAAGCGGGAAGAGATAGATCGCCGCCATGACGATCGATATTGCCAGCATCAGGCGGTCGCGGTTCATCGATCTCATCCGCGCACCTCATGGCGTGTGGAGCGGACATAGACGACGGATGCGAACATGACGAAGACGATCATGATGACGGAGATGGTTGCGCCCTTGGCGAAGTCGTATTGGCGGAAGGAAAGATCCCACGCCCAATATTGTGTGACATTAGACGAATTGTTCGGTCCGCCCGAGGTGATCGCGGCGAAGAGATCGAATTGCTGCAGGGTGAAGATCAGGCCGAGCGCGATGATGGCGCCGATCGTCGAGCGCATCATCGGCAGCGTGATCGTCCAAAAGCGCTGCCAGACATTGGCGCCGTCGAGTTCGGCCGCTTCGTAGAGATCGGCGGGGATGCCGGCGAGCCCGACGGAAAGCAGGATCATGTTGAACGAGGTGCCGAGCCAGATATTGGCGATGATCACGGCATAAAGCGAATAATGCGGGTCCGAGCGCCAGAAGATATTGCCTGAAATGATGCCGCTTTCCCTCAGGATGAAATTCAGCACGCCGAAATCGCCCGAGAGAATCCAGTTCCATATGGCGCCGACCACGAGGCCGGGCATCACCCAGGAGACGAGAAACAGACCGCGCATCCACGAGGCGCCGGGAAAATTGACCCAGAAGAACAGCGCCAGTCCGAAGCCGATCAGGAACTGGCCGGCGATCGAGCCGGTGACGAAGATAAGGGTGTTGTAGAGGATCGGCAGCGTTTCCGGCTGCGCGAAGAGGTCGGTGTAATTCTTGAAGCCGACGAAGGGGCGCGAGAAGGTGCCGAGGCTGAACATGTCGACCTCCTGGAAGCTCATCACGACATTGTAGATGAGCGGCAGTCCCGCCATCAGGAACAGAAAGCCAAGCGGGAAAGCGACCAGCACGATATCGAAGCCGCGGCCGTCCCTGATGCTCGTCAGTATCCTCTTCATGGGTCCTCCGATATCCCGAACGGGGCCGCCTGACGCGTGATGCGGGACGGCCCCTGCCGGGAGGAAATGGTTTGATGGCTGGTGCGCCATCGGTGGGTGAGTCGTTGCCCCCAGCGGGGAGAAGGTGGCCCGCAGGGTCGGATGAGGGGCGCCGAGTTCAGTGTTGGCTGTTCTTCACTTGCGCTCAGAACGTTCGTCGCTTCGCTCCTCGCCTCCCCATCTGCCCTTCGGGCATCCGTACCTGGATCGAGCCGCGTGTCTCGCCCCGTCCTTCGGACCCCCGCTGGGGAGAAGAGGAGAGCAAGCGGCTCATTCACAGCCAGTAATCAGCCAAGTACAGCCTTGATTTTATCCGCGGCCTGATCAAGCGCGTCCTTCGGGCTCATCTGGCCGGTCAGCGCCGCCTGGATGGCGTCCTGGATCGCCTTGGAGATCTTCGGCCATTGCGGATGGGGGCCGCGCGGCTTGGCGTATTTCAGCTGTTCGAGGAAGACCTTGAGGGCGGCGTCCTTCAGCGGCTGGCCACTTTCGGGGATTGAGATGTCGGAACGGGCCGGAAGCTGGCCGAAGTTCTTGAACATCTTGTCGTCCTGCGAGGCGAAATATTCGAGCGCCTTGAAGGCTTCGGCCGGATGTTTGCTGGTGGCGAAGATCGCCCAGTTGAAATCGCCCATGGCCGAGGAGCGCTCAGCCCCTTCCTTGGGAACCGGAAGCAGGGTAACGCCCCAGTCGAATTTCGCTTCCTGCACCATGCGGTCGAGTTCCCACGGGCCGGAGATCGCCATGGCGGCATTGCCGGAGTTGAAGGTGCCGGTCGAATCCCACTGGCCGCGCGTCAGACTATCGGGAGAAGCGAGCTTCTCGTCGATGATCGTCTTCCAGATTTCGAGTGCCTTCACCGCGCCATCGGCATTGATGTGCTCGTAGCTGCCGCCGCCCATCTGGGCCCAGGGAAGGAACTGGAAGGTGCCCTCCTCGTTGGCCTTGGCCGAGAAGGCGAGACCGTAGACGTTCTTGGCAGGGTCGGTCAGCTTGCGCGCATCCTCGACCAGCTCGTCCCAGGTCTGCGGCGGCTTGTTCGGATCGAGACCCTTCGCCTTGAACATGTCCTTGTTGTAGTAGAGCGCGATGGTGTTGGTCGCCTTCGGCACGCCGTAATATTTGCCGTCCCACTCGACCGATTTCAGCGGACCGGGGAAATAATTATCCGGCTTGATGACGGTCGACTTGGCGATCATGTCGGTGAGATCGAGGAAGGCGCCGCGCGACGAAAAGAGCGCATGCTCCGGATTGTCGACGGCGATGATGTCGGGCGCCTGGCCGGTGGCATAGGCGCGCATCGCCTCGGTGACGACGTCGTCGAACTGGATCAGCCGGTATTCGATCTTGATGCCGTTGTTCTGGGCATTGAATTCCTTGACGAGGTTCGGCGCCGGCTGGGTGTCCTTGTCGAGCGACCAGAGCGTCAGCGTGACGTCTTCGGCCTTGGCCGAAAGACCGAAGAGCGAGACGCCTGCCAGCGCCAGAGCGCCGAGAATTGCGTATTTGCGGATAGCCATGGTTCTCCTCCTTTGTGGTTATCCCCGTTTCCGGCAATCCTCCTTGCCGGAAACGATATCATCAGGCCGGATCGACGACGAATTCGCCGCCCCGGGCATGCTTGAGATGGTTCAGTGCGTAGACCTGACCAGTCATTTCGAGTTCGTCGCGATAGACCGGGTCGTGCCAGCCTTCGATGTCGATCGAGCCCGACCAGCCGGCAAGGCGCAGCTCGGAAATGATGTCGGTCCAGTTGCTGTCGCCGAAGCCCGGCGTGCGCATGAAGACGAATTTCTCCTTGCCGAAGATGCCGTGTTCCTTGATGACCTCCCAGCGGATGGTCGCGTCCTTGCCGTGGACGTGGAAGATTTTGTGTGCCCATTTGCGGATCTGCGGCATGGGGTCGATCAGATAGACCATCTGATGGCAGGGTTCCCATTCGAGCCCGATATGGTCATCCGGCGTCTCGTTGAAGATCAGTTCCCAGGCGTCGGGATTATGGGCGATGTTCCAATCGCCGCTCGCCCAGTTGCCATCCATGGCGCAATTCTCGAAGGCGATCTTGATGCCCTTGTCGGCAGCGCGTTTGGCGAGCTCGCTCCAGATCTCTCTGTAGCGCGGCAGGCTGTCGGTCAGCGGCTTGCCGCGGACGCGGCCGGTGAAGCCGGCAACGCAGGTGGCGCCGAAATGATGAGCATTGTCGATGCAATCCTTCCAGCCCTGCAGCGTCTCGAGATCGATTGCGCTCTCTTCGAGCGGGTTGCCGAACATACCGAGCGTCGAAATGGTGATGTCGCGATCGCCGATCGCATCGAGGCAGCGCTTGCCGAGCTCGGCGAGGTTCTGCCCCTTGGTCGTCTGCCAGAAGAAAGGTTCGAAGCTTTCGAAGCCCAGGTCGGCGATCTGGCCGATACGCGCGGCGGCATCGCCCTTGTTGCCGCTGACCATGGTGCCGATGCGAATGGATTTTGCAGGGTTGCTCACGTCACTTCATCCTATGCTGAAATTTCGATGCGTCGGCCGGTCCTGGCGCTTTCGATCGCGCCGAAGACCATGGCGAGGCTTCTGATATTGTCGGAATTGACGGTCTCGGGCTGCTTGCCGGTGCGGATCGCCGCGATGAAATCCGCGATGACGCTGGCATGGCCGTGGGTTTCCTCGTGATGCTCCGGACCGGGAACGTTTACGGAAGCAAAGCCGCGCAGAAGGCCGGGCTCTTCGCCGGCGACGGCGGCCTTGAAGCTCTCCTCGCCGTCCCAGGTGAGCATTCCCTTCGAGCCGACGAGACGCCACTGGCTTTCCCAGCTGGTGCGCTCGCCTTCGGCGCACCAGGAACCGCGATAGGTGAAGACGATGTCGTCGGAAAATTCGAAGATCGCGTTTGCCGAGGCGCCGTGCCGATACCAGGAACCCTTCGGGTTGCGCTCGACGCAATAGACGGCGAGCGGCTTCCTGTCCGCGACGTAGCGGGCGGCATCGAAGGTGTGGATCGCCATATCGAGAAGCAGCACATTGTCCATCTCCTCGCGAAAGCCGCCGAAATGCGGCGCGAGGAAAAAGTCGCAATGAATGGCGGTGAGTTCGCCGATCGCACCGCTGTCGACGAAACGGCGCAGGCGCCTGACCCCCGAAATGAAGCGACGGTTCTGGATGACGGCATGGATGCGGCCGGTCTCTGCGGCGAGATCGATCAGGGCGGCGCCTTCGGCCAGCGAGGCCGCCATCGGCTTTTCGCTGAGCACGTGGCAGCCGGCCTTGAGCGCGGTCGAAACGACATCGTATCGGGCGGACGGAATGACGATGTCGAAGACGAGATCGGCCTTCGTGGCAGCGATGACGTCGGACAGGTCGGAGCCGATGACGGCGCCTTCCAGACCGAACTCGGCGGCGAGCTTTTCCGCCGTTTCCCGGTTCAGGTCGACGAGGCCGACGATGGCGATGGAGTCGGCGAGTTGAGGGTTGGACGCGATGGCGCGCAACCAACCTTTGGACATAGCTCCGCACCCGCACAGAATGGCACTGAATTTCACGATTTCCTCCGAGGGAATGGCGCCAACTCTCCTCGTGACACGCACCCCGTAAACGTTTACGAATGTAGGCGGAAACGTTTTGGGATGTCAATAGAGGCGGAACGCGAAAGTGCCAACCGGAGGAAAATCGCCAGCCATGAAAGGGATTCGCCTGCTTGCCGAACACCTCGATATCTCGATCGGCACGGTCTCCCGTGCGCTGAACGGCAAGCCTGATGTCAACGAGGAAACCCGCCGGCGCGTGCTGGCGGCGGCGGCGGAGCTCGGCTATGTCGCCAATCAATCGGGGCGAAGCCTCCGGCAAGGCGAGACGAAAGTCATCGGGCTGATGATCGAATCCAGCCAGGAAGCGGTCGAAAATGCCGATAACTTCTTCCTCGGCGTCACCAGCGGCCTGCAGCATGTCTTTGCCCGCCACAAGCTCGACCTTCTCATGCTTCCCTGCCCGGCCGGCGAAGACCCGTGCGAATATCTGAAGCGCATGGTGGCGCGGCGTCTCGTCGATGCGATGATCATCTCCAATACGCAGCGTATGGATCGGCGCATCGATCTTCTCTCGCGGGCAAAGATCCCCTTCGCCGCCGTCGGCCGCAGCCGTTCGGCCGGCAATTACCCCTGGGTCGATCTAGATTTCGAGGGTGTCGCGGAACGCGCTGTCGAAAGGCTGGTCGCGCGCGGCCATCGCCGGATCGCGATCACTGCGCCTTCGAGCGAAGTCAACCTCGGCTACGTCTTTGTCGAGAGCTATCGCCGCACGCTCGAACGGTACGGTATTCCCTTCGACCCGTCGCTCGTCATCCGTGTCAAGTCGAGCGAACAGGGCGGCTATCAGGCGGCACATGAATTGCTGCAGCTTGAAGATCGGCCGACCGCGGTCATCCTGATCTACGAGCTGATGGCGATCGGCCTTTACCGCCGGCTGATGGAAGCGGGCATCCGGATCGGCCGCGACCTTGCAGTGATCGGCTTCCGCGATGCCCCACGCGCACGCTTCCTGCAGCCCTCGCTCAGTTGCTTCCGCATGTCGCTCTACGATCTCGGTATCGCGCTCGGCCAGACGCTTCTCGCCAACATGCCGGCCTATCGCGCGTTCTATCCGGATGGTGGCCACAACATCATCTGGCCACTGGAGCTGGTGCCGGGAGAAAGCGACGCGTTTGAGGTCGGGGCCTCGGTCTGAGCGTATTGTAAAACGGATATGATGTAGTATATTTTCTGCTTAATGTAGTATGGAACTTTTCGATGAAAATGTCGTTCATGACCAGTGCCGCCTTCAACCAGAATCCGAGCAAGGCGAAGAAAGAGGCAAGCGAGCGACCGCTCGTGATCACCGATCACGGCGAGGCAGCCTATGTGCTGGTGAGCTATGCCGAATTCCAGGCGAACTGGAGGGCGTCGAAGACCCTCTTTGCGGCATTACGTGATCCCCAGGCGGATGAACGGGAGTTCGAGCCCGAACGGCTCGGCTTTGGCAACCGGACTGTCGAGTTCTGATGGTTTTCCTGCTTGACACGAATGTCGTCTCCGCCGCGCGCAGGATTGAGCGGCACGCTCAGGAATTCCAGGATTTCATGAAGGCGTTTTCCGTTGCAGAGGCCTATCTCTCGGCGGTCACGATCATGGAAATCCAGTTCGGTATAGCGCGCGAGCGGACAAGAGACCCGGGTTTCGCTGGGGAGCTCCGCCGCTGGATGGATGAGATCGTGCTGCCGGAATTCAACGGCCGCATCCTGCCTTTCGATACGGCGACGGCAAGCCGGGCCGGCTTGCTGCCGACTGCGGACAAGCGCCCCTCCGCCGATGCGATGATCGCCGCCACGGCACTGGAACACGGGCTGAAACTGGTTACGCGCAATGTCGCCCATTTCATCCCGCTTGGCGTCGAATGCATCGATCCCTGGCGTTTTGCCGGCTAGCAAAGTTCACGCCAGCAACTGAGCGCTACCCTAAAGAATGCACGCTGATCTCGTCTGGTGCCTCAGTGCGTTCTCCTAATCGCGCCGGCCGGAGGCCGGTAAGCAAACACTTTTTATTTTCTATCACATCTATAGAATTTGTACTCTTATCTCGGCGTGCGATTTCTTTCACCGATAGCATCCTCAGAATTGGAGGCATCGATGAACAGCGTGTTGAGGCAAACAGACCAGATCCGGCCCGTGGCCGCTCGTATCGACAGCGAGGAGGAGGCGATCGCCACCGCCCGCAGGCTGGCGGCGCAATTTGCCGCGCGCGCCGCCGAGCGTGACGCCGATCGGATCCTGCCTTTCGCCGAACTCGACATCCTCGCGCAGTCTGGACTTCTGGCAATCACCGTGCCCTCGCAATATGGCGGGCTCGATGTCTCGAACGCCGTCCTGGCCGAAATCACCGCGATCCTGTCGGAGGCGGACGGCTCGATCGGCCAGATCCCGCAGAACCATTTCTACATTCTCGAAGCCTTGAGAACCGATGGCAGCGAGGAGCAGCAGCGTTATTTCTTCGGCCGCGTTCTGGCCGGCGACCGTTTCGGCAATGCGCTTTCCGAGCGCGGCACCAAGACGGTCGGTCACTACAATACGCGCATCACCCGCGATGGGCCGGGCTACCGGATCAACGGCCGCAAGTTCTATTCCACAGGCGTCCTCTTCGCCGACTGGATCACTGTCTTTGCACTCGATGCGGAGGACCGGCTGACCATGGCTTTCGTGCCGAAGGGCACCGAAGGCGTCGAAATCGTCGACGACTGGGACGGCTTCGGCCAGCGCACCACCGGCAGCGGCACGACGATCCTCGATAACGTCTATGTCGGCGCCGATTCCGTGGTCTTCCATCACAAGGGCTTCGAACGGCCGACGACGATCGGCTCGGTCGGCCAGATCATCCATGCCGGTATCGATCTTGGCATCGCGCGGGCGGCCTTCGCCGAAACGCTTGAGTTCGTCAGGACCAAATCGCGCCCCTGGATGGACAGCGGCCTCGCCCGCGCCTCCGACGATCCCCTGACGATTGCCAAGGTGGGCCAGATCGCCATCCGGCTGGAAGCCGCGACGGCTCTCGTCGAGCGGGCCGGCCACAAGGTCGATGCCGCGCAAGTCGAGACGACGGAGGAAAAGGTGGTCGAAGCGACACTTGCCGTCGCCGCCGCCAAGGTGCTGACAACAGAGGTGGCGCTGGAGGCGTCCAACACGCTCTTCGAGCTTGCCGGAACCTCGTCCGTGCAGATCGGCCTCAATCTCGACCGTCATTGGCGCAATGCCCGCACCCATACGCTGCATGACCCCGTGCGCTGGAAATACCACGTTGTCGGCAACTACCATCTGAACGGCGTGACGCCGCCGAAGAACGGAGCGCTCTGAAATTTCAGCCTGTTCAAACGGAAACCCCACCGCCGACGGTGGGGCTGCTGACAAACCACTGCAAAGCCCCCGACGTCATCCTCGGCCTTGTGCCTGTATGGACCGGAGACATACCTGACAGATGCCTCCCGCCAAACCATGCCAACCTCCCGAGAAATCCTCAGGCAACTGTCAGGCATGTCTCCGGTCCATACAGTGCCGAGGATCTGCGCCGGCCCAATTAAGTGACTGAAACTAACGTTTTCTGCCCGACAATTGCCGTGGTTAGATGCTCGGCACAAGGCCGAGCATGACGGAGGAGAGGTTGTCGGCAAACTGGCCTATTGCGGGCGGTGGAGTTTTGTTTTCGATGCCGGGTGCAAGCGCTTCAGCTATAAAGACTGACTTCCGGTATCCGATCGTTCAGCACGAATTCGCCGACTTCCTTGGCTTTGTAAAAGACCGGATCGTGCAGTGTGTGGGTGCGGACATTGCGCCAGAAGCGGTCGAAGCGGTATTTGTCGGCCGTCGAGCGGGCGCCCGTCAGTTCGAAGACGCGTGAGGTGATGTCGAGCGAGACATGGGTGGCGTGGACCTTGGCGGCATAGGCTTCCGCTGCCGCTTCGCCGCGTTCGCGTGCAGTCACCTTCGTGCCGCGGGCAATGCCCGCCTGCACGGCAGCCGCCGCGCTGTCGGCAAGGGCTGCGGAAGCTTTCAGCGCCGCAGTGAATTCGCCGACGCGTTCGAGGATATAGGGATCGTCGGCTGCCCGCTCGACGCCTGAGGTGATCCACGGCCGGGTGGTCGTGCGGACGTAGTCGACGGCCGCCTGCAGTGCGCCTTCGGCGGTGCCGAGGTAGAAGTTGACGAAGACCAGCTGGATGAACGGCGTGTTGAAGGTCGAAAGCACCGGTGCCGTCGCATCGGGCGCGGCGGGCGCGCCGACAAAATCTTCCTCATAGACGGGGAAGTCGTGGAATTCGACGCTGCCGCTGTCCGACAGGCGCTGACCTATATTGTCCCAGTCGTCATTGGCGACATAGCCTGGGCGATTGGTCGGCACGGCGAAACCGACGATCTTGTCGTCGAGCGCCGCATTGGCGTTGATGTAGTCGGAAACCCGCGCAGCCGTGGAGAAGGACTTGCGCCCGTTCAGCACATAGCCGTTGCCGCGGCGGGTGAGCACCAGCCCGGGATCGCGCGGATTGACGGCGGCACCCCAATACAGGTTCCTGGCGACGGTTTCGGTGCCGAGCGCATGGGCGCGAGCGGCGTCGAGCGCCCAATAGATATACTGGCTGTTGACATAGTGGTAGCCGAGCAACTGGCCGATCGAGCTCTCGCCGCGGGCGAGAATGCGCACCAGTTTCAGCCCGTCGACCCAGTCGAGGCCGCCGCCGCCGATCTCGGCGGGATGCAGCGCGTTGAGCAGGCCGGCATTTTTCAGCTTGACGATCTCGGCGAGCGGCGGGCGGCCTTCGCGGTCGAGGTCTGCGGCGCGCTGGGAAAGTTCGGCCGAGATTTCCTCGGCACGGGCGAAAAGGTCTTCCCGCGTCGGGTTGCGGCTGGTCGCGAAGACGACATTGGATTGGCTCATGGCGGAACTCCAATTCTTTAAAAGATGATCCGGCGGGAGCCTTACGCTTCCGCCGGAAGGATCGAACTGAAAAATCTCAGAACAGCTTGTCCGGGATCCAGCTAGCGGTCGCCGCATCGCTGGTGCTGAAGGCCGGGATCTTTGCCGCCAGATCCTCGATCGTCTTGACGCCGGCCGCGCGCAGGCTCTCCTGCGTGAGAAGCGTCGGCTTGACGGTGATCTGGCGGGGAACCGTCTGGCCGGCGATTTCGAGCGCCGCCGCGCGGATGGAGACGGCGCCGACGACGGCAGGATTGGTCGCGACGGTTGCGACCCAAGGGCTGCCCTCCTCGGTGATTTCCTGGATATCGGCCGTCGAGACATCTGCCGAATAGATCTTGAGCTTGCTCGATATGCCGAGGTCGTTGGCGGCAAGTTTTACGCCGCGGGCGAATTCGTCATAGGGCGCGAAGACGACTGAAATATCGGGGTTGGCGGTGAGCGCGGCCTTTGCCTGGTCGGCGGTCGAGGTCGCCGTCGTGTCGCTGACATTGCCGAAGCGGGCCTTTTCGACGACGCCTTTATTGTCCGACTTGAACTTGTCCCAGACTTCGTTGCGGCGGTCGAGCGGCGCAAAGCCTGCGACATAGACATAGCCGGCTTTGAAGTCCCTGCCGTTATCCTTCACCGCCTGCTCGAGCGCCAGAGAGGCGAGCTCGTGGTCGCTCTGCTCCACCTGCGGGATCTTGGGATTGTTGAGGTTGACGTCGAAGGCCACGACCTTGATGCCCTTGTCGAGCGCCTGCTGCACGACGTCGCCGAGCGATTCCGGCAGGCCGTGGTCGATGACGATGCCGGAGACGCCGAGATTGATCGCCTGAAGGATCTGTTCGCGCTGCTCGGCGGCGTCCTGCCGGCCGGGGAAGACGCGCAGATCGATATCCAGCGCCTTGGCCTGGGCTTCGGCGCCGGCCTGATAGGCCTGGAAGAAATCGCCGGCCGAGATGTAGCTGATCAGCGCCACCTTGACGCCGCCCTTGTCGAAGGGGGTCGGAGCACCGGAGAGACCGTCTGCATGTGCGCCTTGAATGAAAATAAACGGAATGACGGCGGCGGAGAGTGCAAGCCGTGCGAGGGATTTCATCGTCGCGTTCCTTCTGACAATCGGAGGCGTCGTCTGACAGGTTCAGCCCTCGCGACGCGTTGATTTATTAGATATAATATCTATGCTTTTAGTAGATTAAATGATCCGATTTTGCGGGCTTCGGGAGATTCTTTGTTTCCCTCGCGCAGCTCACCAGGGAAATGCGTGCCTGGAATTCGACCGTCCGAACGAGGCACACTTCCGATACAAATGCAGTCCCGGACCTTGCCGATGCCGCTTCTCCACGTTGACGATATGACCCGCAGCTTCGGGTCGACGCAGGCGCTTGCCGGCGCCCAGCTTTCGATCGAGCGCGGCGAGATCGTGGCGCTGATGGGCGCGAACGGCGCGGGCAAATCGACGCTGGTGAAGATCCTATCCGGCGTTCTGCCGGCCGATGGCGGCACGATCCATTTCGATGGCCGTCCATTTGCGCCGCGCAGCCCGGCCGAAGCGGCAAAGGCTGGTGTCGTCACCGTGCACCAATCGACGGATCTCGTCGGCGCGGCGGGACTGACCGTTGCCGACGCCTTGCTTCTCAATCGCTTCGCCGATCGCAGCACGCCTTTCTTCGTGTCGCGGGCCGGCATCCGCCGCGCGGCACAGGCAATGCTCGATGCCGCCGGCTTCAGCCTGCCGCTCGACCGCGATTTCGGCGAACTCGCCAGTGCCGACCGCCAACTTGTGGCGATCGCACGGGCGCTCGCCAACCGCGCCGATCTTCTTATCCTCGACGAGCCGACGGCGAGCCTTTCCGGCGAGGAAAGCCGACGCCTCTTCGATATTCTGCTGAGGCTTCGCAAACGGGGCCTGGCGATCCTCTACATCTCGCATCGCACCGCCGATCTGGAAGCGATCGCCGATCGTGCGCTGGTCATGCGCAGTGGCCGCGTCGTCGGCACTTTCTCGCGACCGATCGATTTTTCGAGCGCTATCGAGACGATGATCGGCCGCAAACTGGATGCGGCGCGGCCGGATGCGCGGCCCGCGACCGGGCCGGCAATTTTCGAGATGCACGATATCAGTTTGATGCCTGGAAGCACGCCCTTCGACCTGTCGCTGCATGAGGGCGAGGTCGTGGCGGTGACGGGCGTGCTCGGCGCCGGCAAGAGCCGGTTGCTCCAGGCAATCTTCGGCGTAACGGCGCTTAGCCGTGGTGCGATGTTTCTGGACGGACGGCCCTACCGGCCGAAAAACCCGGCCGAGGCGATTGCATCAGGTGTCGCGATGGCGGCCGAAGACCGGCACCGCTCCTCGCTGATGCCGCCGGCATGGCCCGGCCATTCGCTCTCGGCGACGATCAGCCTGCCGCATCTCGCCAAATGGTATCCGCATGGTTTCCTTCTCGGCGGCCGCGAGCGGCGCGAGGCCGAGCAGGCGATCACCCGTCTCGGCATCAAGGCCGCAGGCCCGCTCGCCTCGATCTGGTCGCTCTCCGGCGGCAACCAGCAGAAGGCGGTGATCGCCCGCTGGGAAGCCGAGCCGAGCCGGCTTCTGCTGCTCGACGAACCCTTCCAGGGCGTCGATGTCGGCGCCCGCCGCGACATCATCCGGGCCATCCGCAGCCGCACCGACCGGGCGACGCTGATCGCGACCTCCGATCCGGAGGAGGCCTATGAAGTGGCCGACCGCATCCTCGTCATTGATCGCCATGTGTTGAGACCCGCAATCGGCGGGACCGCCCTTCATCCCGAAATCCATGGAATATCCGCATGACGACGATCGACGAAGAAACCTTGTCGCAGGCAAGCGCCCTGCCGCGTGCCGACCGCAACCGCCTTGCCGCTCTCGGCGCGTTCCTGCGGGCGGGCGCGGTCTTCATCCTGCTTGCGGCTCTCGTCGTCGGTTTCACGATCGCCGAGCCCGCCTTCATCAATATCGCCAATCTGATGAGCATCCTGCAGGCAGTGTCCGTCGTCGCCATTCTCGGCGCCGGCGTCACCGTCACGCTTGCTGTCGGCGGCTTCGACCTGTCGATCGGCGCGGTCGCCGCCTCAAGCGTCATGGCGGCAAGCTACGCGATGATCGTCTGGGGCTTCGACGCCTATGCGGCGGTGCCATTGGTGCTCGCCTTCGGCGCCCTCGTCGGTCTCGTCAACGCCTTTCTCATCGTGCGCTTGAGGGTGCCCGATCTTTTGGCGACGCTGGCGATGATGTTCCTGCTGTCCGGCCTGCAATTGATCCCGACAGCGGGCCGGTCGATTTCAGCAGGTCTCACCCTGCCGGACGGCTCGAAGGCGACCGGGGCCTATGACCCGGCCTTCCTGCTGATCGGCCGCTACAGCATCTTCGGCACCCTGCCCGTTTCCGTGCTGCTGATGGCGGCGGTCGCCATCGCGCTCTTCGTGCTCACCGAACGCACCCGCATCGGCCGGCTGCTGTTTGCGACCGGCGGCAACGAGGTCGCCACCCGGCTTGCCGGGGCCTCGACCGTCCGGCTGAAGACGCTCGCCTATGTCATATCGGGCACGCTGGCATCGCTCGGCGGCATCGTCATCGCCGCCCGGGTGGGGCGCGGCGATATCTCGTCGGGTGGCTCGCTGCTGATGGATTCGGTCGCCGCTGCCTTGATCGGTTTTGCCGTTCTCAACCTGCGCCGTCCGAACGTGCTCGGCACCATTGCCGGCGCCGTCTTCGTCGGTGTGCTCCTGAACGGCCTCACCATGCTGAACGCTCCCTACTACACCCAGGATTTCGTCAAGGGCGCCGTGCTCGTCGGAGCCCTGGCGCTGACCTACGGCCTCGGCCGTACCAATCCTTAAATTCCAAGGAACAAAGACATGACCCGTCAAATCAGGCTGAACGCCTTCGACATGAATTGCGTCGGACACCAGTCGCCGGGGCTCTGGCGCCATCCGCGCGACAAATCCTGGACCTACAAGGATCTCGACTACTGGGTGCATCTGGCAAAGACGCTGGAGCGCGGCAAGTTCGATGGGCTGTTCATCGCAGATGTGCTCGGCGTCTATGACGTGCTGAACGGCAATGTCGATGCGGCGCTACGCCATTCCGCTCAGGTGCCGGTCAACGATCCGCTGCAGCTCATCCCGACCATGGCTTACGAGACCGAGCATCTCGGCTTCGGCCTGACCGCCTCGCTCTCTTTCGAGCATCCCTACACCTTCGCCCGGCGCATCTCGACGCTCGACCATCTGACCAAGGGCCGCGTCGGCTGGAACATCGTGACCTCCTATCTCAACAGCGGCGCGCTCAATATCGGCCAGCCGGCACAGACGAAGCATGACGATCGGTACGATCTCGCCGAGGAATATCTCGAAGTCTGCTATAAGCTCTGGGAGGGCAGTTGGGAGGACGGGGCCGTCGTTCGCGACCGGGAAAGCGGTATCTTCACCCATCCCGAGAAGGTCCATCCGATCAACCATTCCGGCAAGCATTTCAACGTGCCCGGCATTCATTTGAGCGAGCCCTCGCCGCAGCGTACGCCGGTGCTCTACCAGGCCGGCGCTTCCAGCCGAGGCAAGGATTTCGCGGGCGCCCATGCCGAATGCATCTTCGTCGCCTCGCCGTCGAAGGCCGTGCTGAAACGCTATGTCGCCAATGTCCGCGAGGCGGCCGAGCGCGCCGGCCGCAACCCGCGCGAAATCCTCGCCTTCAACCTGCAGACAGTCATTCTCGGCGAGACGGATGCGGAGGCGCAGCGCAAGTTCAACGAATACCGCAAGTACGCCTCTTTCGAGGGCGCGCTGACGCTGATCTCCGGCTGGACCGGCATCGATTTCGGCCAGTTCGGACCTGATGAGGTGCTGCGGCACCGTCATACCAATGCCGTGCAATCGGCCGTGGAGACTTTCACGACGATCGATCCGACCAAGGAGTGGACGGTGCGCGAAATGGCCGACTGGGTCGGTGTCGGCGGCTTTGGTCCTGTCTTCGTCGGCTCGCCGCAGACGGTCGCCGACCTGATGCAGGAATGGATCGAGGATACCGATGTCGATGGCTTCAATCTCGCCTATGCCGTGACGCCCGAGAGTTTCGAGGATGCCGTCGATCTGCTGGTGCCGGAATTACAGAAGCGCGGCGTCTACAAGACCGAATATGCCAAGGGAACGTTGCGCGAAAAGCTTGGGGGCGCGGGACCCAGGCTTGCCGCGCCGCATCCGGGTGCGGCTTATCGCAACCTCTTCAGCGAGCCCGCACGCTTGGCCGCCAGCGCTTGAATGAAATAATGGCTGGGTGACAAAAAATGTCTCGCCCGGCCTGATCATTCGAATTTAATCTCTATCACAATTGGTATTTCGCCCCGAATATGGGTGCGCGGAATTTGATCGATCCGGAGGGCGCATGACCATTCCAGAAATCTCGCGGCGCACGCTGATGAAGGGCACCGCCCTCCTCCTCGCCTCGACGGCGCTCGCCCGGCAAGCCTTTGCGCAGGATGCACCAAAGGGTGGCCGGCTGGTCGTCGCGGCCGATTCCGAGCCGAAGAACCTCAACCCCGCCATCGTCGCCTCGAACGGCGTCTTCTTCATCGCCAGCAAGGTGATCGAGCCGCTCGCAGAAGCGTCCTTCGACGGCAAGGACGGGCTTGCGCCTCGCCTCGCCACCTCCTGGGAGGGCTCGCCCGACGGCCTCTCCGTCACCTTCAAGCTGCGCGACGGTGTGACCTGGCACGACGGCAAGCCGTTCACCTCGGTCGATGTCGCCTTCTCCGCGCTCAATATCTGGAAGCCGCTGCAGAATCTCGGCCGCCTGGTCTTCGCCAATCTCGAAGCCGTCGATACGCCCGACGATTACACCGCGATCTTCCGTTTCTCCAAGCCGACGCCGTTCCAGCTCATCCGTAATGCGCTGTCTGTTGTAACAAGCGTCGTCGCCAAGCATATCTTTGAAGGTAGCGATATCGCCACCAATCCTGCGAACAACAAGCTCGTCGGCACCGGGCCCTTCACCTTCGCCGAATACAAGCCCGGTGAATATTACCGGCTGGCGCGCAACGAGAACTACTGGGACAAGGACCAGCCGAAACTCGACGAGATCGTCTACCGTGTGCTGCCCGACCGCGAGGCGGCGGGTGCGGCGCTCGAAGCCGACGAAATCCAGCTTGCCGCCTTCTCGGCGGTGCCGCTTGCCGATCTTGGCCGCATCTCCAAGGTCGACGGCATCAAGGTGATTTCCAAGGGCTACGAGGCCTTGACTTACCAGCTCGTCGTCGAGATCAATCACCGCCGCAAGGAACTGGCCGATCTTAGGGTCCGCCAGGCGATCGCGCAGGCGATCGACAAGAAATTCGTGGTCGATACGATTTTCCTCGGTTACGCCGCTGCCTCCACCGGGCCGGTGCCGAAGAATGCGCCGGAGTTCTATACGCCGGATGTCGCGACCTATGATTTCAACCCCGTGGCCGCCAACGATATTCTCGACAAGGCAGGATATAAACAGGGGCCGGACGGCAACCGCTTCAAGCTGAAGCTTCGCCCCGCGCCCTATTTCAACGAGACCCGGCAGTTCGGTGATTATCTGCGCCAGGCGCTCGCGGTGATCGGCATCGATGCCGAGATCGTCAATGCCGATGCGGCCGCGCATCAGAAGGCTGTTTATACCGATCACGATTTTGATCTCGCCGTCGGCCCGCCGGTCTTCCGCGGCGATCCGGCGATCTCTACCACCATTCTCGTCCGATCCGGCACGCCTGATGGCGTGCCCTTCTCCAACCAGGGCGGCTACGTCAATCCGGAGCTCGACAAGATCATCGCGCAGGCTTCCGAGACGGTCGATACGGCGGCGCGCACCGATCTCTACCGCAAGTTCCAGCAGCTCGTCGTTGCCGATCTGCCGCTGATCAACGTCGCGGAATGGGGGTTCATCACCGTCGCGCGCGACACCGTGCTCAACGTCTCGAACAATCCGCGCTGGGCCGTTTCGAACTGGGGCGATACCGCGCTGCAATCGTGATAGGATTGGCGGCAACTCTCTTCCAGAGGCCCTCTCCGGCGTGAAACGAGCAATCATTCTCCTGAGACGCAGGGCGATCAGCAGCATTCCGGTGCTGCTGATCGTGGTGATTTTCACGTTTTTCCTGCTTGAATCCGCTTCGGGCGATGCGGTCGACGCCTATCTCGGCTCGATCGGCGGCGGTGACGCGGTGCTGATCCAGTCGCTGCGCGAGAGCTATGGCCTCGACCGCTCCATGCTCGCGCGCCTCTGGCTCTATCTCTCCTCGCTGGCCCGGTTCGATCTCGGCTGGTCAGTCGCCTTCAACCGGCCGGTCGGCGAACTGATCGCCGAACGCTTGCCCAACACGCTGCTCCTGATGGGAAGCGCCACGGCGCTTTCCTTCGGCCTCGGCTCGGCCCTCGGCATCCTTGCCGGCGCGCGGCCGGGCAGTTTGCGGGACCGGCTGCTGTCGATCGGTTCGCTTGTTGTTTATGCCATTCCGAGCTTCTGGCTTGGGCTGGTCTTGAGCATCGCCTTTTCGGTGAAGCTGCGCTGGTTTCCGATCGCCGGCATCGAGACGATCGCGTCCGGTAAGACGGGTTTTGCGCGCGCGCTTGATATTGCCGATCATCTGGTTCTGCCGGTCGGCGCGCTTGCCTTGATCTATCTCGCCCTGTTTCTGAGGGTGATGCGGGCCGGCATGACGGAGGCCTGGAAGCTGGATTTCGTGCTTTTCGCCCGCGCCAAAGGCCTGTCGCGCAGCCGCATCGTGCTGCGCCATGTCGCGCGCAATGCGCTGCTGCCCCTCGTCACCATGCTTGGGCTGCAATCGGCGGCCATGCTCGGCGGCAGCGTGGTGATCGAGAGTGTCTTTGCCGTCCCCGGTTTCGGGCGGCTGGCTCAGGAGGCGGTCAACGGCCGCGACGCGCCGCTGCTGATGGGCATTATCGTCACCAGCGCCGTCCTCGTCATATCGGTCAACTTCCTCGTCGATCTCGTCTATGCCGCGCTCGACCCGCGCATCGGCGCTTCGGAGGGCGGCGCATGAGCCGGTTCCAGCTGTTCCTGCGCCAGCCGGAAGGCGTGATCGGGTTTGTGATCCTGGTCATCCTGCTTCTAGCGAGCCTGCTTGCGCCCATCGTCTCGCCGGGTGATCCGTTGAGGATTGCCGGTCGCGCGTTGCTGGCGCCATTTTCCGATCCGGCTTTTCCGCTCGGCACGGATCGTCTCGGCCGCGATGTCCTCGCCGGCCTGCTCTACGGCGCGCGTACGTCGCTCGCTGTCGGTCTTGCAGCGGCGTTTTCGGCCATGCTCCTCGGCGTCTGCGTCGGCATGGCGGCTGGTTTTGTCGGTGGGATCGTTGACGAGGCGCTGATGCGTGTGGTCGATGCCTTCCAGATCGTGCCGGCTTTCTTGCTCGCCCTTGCCTTCGTCAGCACCATAGGCGTCTCCACGCCGGTCGTCGTTCTTGCCATCGCGCTCGGCGCCTGGGCCGATCCGGCGCGGCTGACGAGAGCGCAGGTGCTGGCGATCCGCGAGCAGGATTATGTCGCCTCGGCAAGGGTGATCGGCATGCATCCGACCGAGATTGCCTTCCGCGAGATCCTGCCGAACGCGCTGCCGCCGGTGCTGGCGCTTTCCGCCACCATCGTTGCCGGCGCGATCCTCACCGAGGCAGCACTTTCCTTTCTGGGTCTCGGCAATCCGAATATCGCCACCTGGGGTTCGATGATCGCCGAGGGCCGCAGCGTCCTGCGTTCGGCCTCCTATCTCTCGGTCATCCCGGGCGCCGCCCTCGCCGTGACCGTGCTCGGTGTCCATCTCTTCAGCGAAGGCCTCGGCAAGGCGCTGGTCGAGAACGGCGTGAGGGCGGCATGAGCGACATTTTCTGCAGCCTGCGGGGGCTTTCGGTCACTTATGGGCGCGGCGCGGTCGCACTCGAAGCTGTCGATCTCAATATCGTCGCCGGCGAAAGGCTCGCGATCATCGGCGAAAGCGGCTCCGGCAAGAGCACCCTCGCCCGCGCGCTCGCCGGTCTTTTGCCTGAAGGAGCGAGGGTCAGCGGCGAAATGCGCTGGCCCGGCCTTGGTCGTCCGCCCCGTCCCGGCCGCGATTTCGGCTTCGTCTTCCAGGATCCGGGTTCCAGCCTCAACCCCGTGCTCACGATCGGCGAGCAGATCGCCGAAGGCGCAAGGCGCCATCTCGGTCTCGGCTGGAAACAGGCCTATGTCAGAGCCGAGGAATTGCTCGAGCGGGTGCGGATGCCGCAGCCTGAGAAAGTGATACGGGCCTTTCCGCATCAGCTTTCCGGCGGCCAGCGTCAGCGCGTGGCAATCGCAGCGGCCATCGCCGCAAGACCTGCGCTGCTGATCGCCGACGAGGCGACGAGCGCGCTCGACGTCGTCGTCCAGGCCGAGATCATCCGTCTTCTCGATGGTCTGGTGCGTCAGGATGGCATGACGCTTGTCTTCATCACCCACGACATCGCGCTTGCCTCCGGCTTCGTCGACCACATCGCCGTCTTTCACAATGCGCGGCTGGTCGAGTCGGGTCCCGTCCGCTCCGTGCTTTCGGCGCCGAAAAGCGACTATACCGCCACCCTCATCGCCAGCCATCGCGACCTCGAGACACCGCCGCTGATCGCCGGGGTGCTGGCATGAACCCGATGCTGCTTTCCATCGAAAACGTCTCGAAAGGCTTTTCCTCCTCCGGGCGCAGGATCGCTGCTCTCGACAATGTCTCACTGACGATTGCAGCCGGCGAAACACTCGGTCTTGTCGGCGCCTCAGGCAGCGGAAAATCGACGCTGTCGCGCATCTTGCTGCGGCTTCTCTCCAGTGATGCCGGTTCGATCCGCTTCGAGGGAGAGGATTGGCTTGCGCTGTACGGCGCGTCGCTGCGCCGCAAACGGGCGCGAATGCAGATGGTGTTCCAGGACCCGCTCGCGGCCTTCAATCCGCTGGCGACTGTGGGCACCGTTCTCGACGATCCGTTACGCATTCATGGCGTCGTCCCAAGAGAACGGCGCGCCGGCGAGATCGCAATGCTTCTCGAACGTGTCGGCCTGTCTGCCGATTTTGCCGGCCGGCCGGTCCGTGCGCTCTCCGGCGGCCAGCGCCAGCGTGTGGCGATCGCCCGGGCTATTGCCACGCGTCCCTCTCTGCTGGTGCTTGACGAGGCGGTCTCGGCGCTCGATGTCACGGTGCGCGGCAAGATACTCGAACTTCTGGTCGGCCTGCAGAAAGAACAGGGCATTGCCTGTCTCTTCATTTCGCACGATCTTGCCGTGGTGCGCGCCGTCTCCCACCGCATCGCCGTCATGGATGGCGGGCGGATTGTCGAGACCGGCCCGGCGGCGGCAGTCGTTGCCAAACCGAAATCGGCTGCCGGCCGCGCGCTCGTGGAAGCGGTCCCCCGTCTCGTCACCGATCCGTCCTGAAGGAAACGTCCATGTCCGATCCCGGTTGGAATCCCCTGCACGGCCTCCCCTCCTATCCCGCGGAACGCTATGCAGCCCTGGCCGACAGGATCGGCGGCATCTTGCAGAGCCGCAACGATATATTGCTGGTGCAGGCCGAGGCGGTGGTGGCGCTGGAGGCAACAGCCGTCAGCCTTGCGAGTCCCGGCCTTTCAGTCCTCAACATCGTCACCAGTCCCTATGGCGGCTGGTTCGGGCAATGGCTGCGTCGGGGTGGTGCCACGGTCCGGGATATCGTTGCCGAACCGGGCCTGCCGATCGAGATCGAGGTGGTCGCCACGGCGCTCGATGCCGCTCCTCGCATCGACGTGCTCGCTGTGGTTCACGCGGAATCCGCGAGCGGCATATTGAACCCCCTGCCGGAGATCCTGGCGCTTGCCCGTTCACGCGGCATTGTCACCGTCGTCGATGCGGTCGCTTCCGTCGGCGGCCATCCGCTCGATGTCGAGGCTCTCGGCATCGACATTGCAATCATCGGTCCGCAGAAGGCGCTCGGCGGTCCGGCTGGCGTCTCCGCGCTCTCGGTCAGCCGCCGCGCCTGGGAATTGATTTTGAGAGATGACGCGCCGCGCGATTCGATCCTGTCGCTGGCCGATTTGAAGAGATGGATCGACAGTGGCAGGCAGGCTCTGCCGGGAACGCCGGCGCCGCTGGAATTCTTCGCGCTGGAGACGGCGCTCGACCGGGTCGAGGCCGATGGTATCGAGACGCTGATCGCCCGCCATGCGCTCGCAGCATCGGCGACACGGGCGGGCCTTGCCGCACTCGGCGCCGGAGCCTGGGTGCCGCCGGCAAAGGCTTCCAACCTGGTGACGGCCGTGCCGGTGCCGGCGGGACTGGAGCCTGCCGCCTTGATTAGCGCTGCCGCGCGGTTGGGCGTCGAGTTGACCGAAGGTTTGGGAAACGCGCCCAACCATCTCGTGCGCCTGAATCATACCGGCCCGCGCGCCACGTTCCAGGCGGTGCTCGCGAATGTCGTGGCTTATGGTGTGGCCCTCAGGCAGGCTGGCCATCCGGCCGACATTGCCGCCGCCTCGGAGGCTGTTTCGGCGACCTACAGTCGATGAAACCAATCTTCGGCCCTTGATAATCACGGCTCGTCAAGGCAGGAGAATGGCTTCACGGAGACTCGGCAGAGATGACGAAATTGCTGGATGCGCAGGGCCTGGAGATTTTGCACGCGGGACATCGTACCCGCTTGAAATGGCATCGGCTGCGCAAGCGGTTTGCCGATCCGCTGTTCTCAGCCGAGGTGATGGCGGAGGGTTTTGCAGCCGGTGCGTCGATGGAGCTTGATCTGCGCGTGCGTGCTGACGGCGGCTTCGTCGTGCTGCACGACGAGGAGCTCGAAGGTGAAACGACGGGCCATGGGTCGATCGCCGCGAAGAACATCACCGATCTCCGCGATATCAGGATGCAGGAAGGCGGCCGGCCGCTGATCCTCAGCGAAGATCTCGCCGCCATGATGCAATCGACGCATCCGGACGCACTGCTGCAATTCGACATGAAGGACGATTATGAAGCGATCGGTTCGAGGGGTATTGCCCATCTCGCCGAGCATTTCCGGAATATCGCCGCTTCGGTGATCGTCAGCGGCGGCAGCCTCGACCTCATCGTCGCGGTCGGGCAGAAGCTTCCGCACCTGCTGCGCGGCATCGATCCGACCGACAAGCTTTACGACATCAGGAAGGCCAGCGGCTGGAAGGCGGTCGAGATGGAGTTGCGCGCCGACCTAAACGGCCCGACCGATCCGGACACGGTCTATCTCCACTGGCCGCTGATCCTCAATGCCGCCAAAGAGGGGCTGGATATGATCGCGCTGTGCCGGGACCACGGCAAGCGCGTCGACGCCTGGACCTTCACTCTGAAGGATCCGGAGGCCGGCTTCAACGACGAGGAGTGGCAGAATTTCTCGGCGCTGATGACGCTCAAGCCGGACCAGATCACCACCGACGAGGCGCCGGCGACCGAACGCGCCTGGCGTCGGCGCATTAACGGTTAGCGGGCGCCAGTCCTTCTATATCGAGGATGAAAGCGAATTCGTCGGCAAGCCCCGGCGAATGGGCGATCACCGGTCCGCCTTGTGCAAGCAATCTTTCGACCGGCGGCATCGCCACCATCGCGCCTGCTTCTTCGGCGATCAGCGCGCCGGCGAGCATATCCCATGCGTTGAGATGGCGTTCGTAATAGAGATCGGCCGCACCTTCGGCGACGCGGACGAGATCGATGGCAGCCGCACCCATGCGGCGATAATCCATGCCGCGCTCGTGGAGCCGCTTGGAAAGGGCGAGATAATCGTCGAAGCTGGTCTTGCGGGAATGGCCGAGAATGACGAGCGCGTTGGCCGGATCGGCCGTCGCAGCCGCATGCACCGGCCGGCCGTCCTTGAAGGCGCCGCCGCCGCGGATCGCGTGAAAGACCTTGTCTTCGGTTGCGTCATAGACCACGCCGATCTCGACTCTGCCATCGATGACGAAGGCGATCGAGACGCCCCAGTGGCTGAAACCTCTGATGTAATTGGTCGTGCCGTCGATCGGATCGACGACCCAGGTGCCGGTCCCGCCCGATTGCCCGCCGCTCTCCTCTCCCATGAACGTATCATCGGGAAAATGCGACAGAAGCCTGTCGCGGATCGCCTGTTCGGCCTTCCTGTCGGCGACGGTGACGAAGTCCTGCAATCCCTTGTTTTCGACGGCAAGCGTCCCGGAGTTGGAGTCGCGCCGAAACCGCGCCGTTTCCCGCCCGACCTCGAGGGCAACGGCGATCGCGATCTGCGCACGCGCGCGGATGGCGGTGGCATCGAATGCGGAATTCATCAGGCAGTCCTTCTTTTTATCAACGTTACCGGCGTGAATTCGACGCGCGCCGTCAGATCAGGCTCTGCGATCCGGCTCATCAGCAGATCGACGGTCTGTTCGGCCTGGATATCGCAGGGCTGGCGGATCGTTGTAAGCTCGTAGGCGGTCCAGCTCGCCTGGGGAATATCGTCATGGCCGATGATGCGTATCGGCGGCGCATCATCGCGGCCGCGGCCCTGCATGACGCGGTCGATTACGCCGCAGGCCATGTAATCATTGGCGCAGAACAGCCCGTCGATGCCGGAGGCGGCAAGTTCGCCTGCCGCGGCATAACCGCTCTGGTAATCGTTGATCCTGACCTGCAGAAACTGCGCCTCGAATCCGAGCTGCTTGCAGCGTGCGACGAAGGCCTCGCTGCGGCGCCGTGCCGTATAGGATCTGGCCGGCGCGGCCATCACGGCGGGTTTTCGCACGCCGCTGTCGATCAGGTGGCTGGCCGCCAGATGCCCGGCCATGCGGTCGTCGGAGATGATGCGGTCGACGAAGGGAATGTCGTTGCCTTTGTTGATCAGCGCGATCGGCACGCCTTCGGCCGCGCATTGTTCGCAGATTTCGCTCGGCGGCGCGTCCGATGTGACGATGACGCCGGAAACGGCGTAATGCAGCAACTGGCCGATGACGGTCGACGTATCCGCTTCCTGTGAGGTGGGCAGCAGGATGGGTCGAAAATTGCGGGCGAGCAGCACCCGTGACAGATGCTCGATCTGCAGCGTGCGGAACGGATTGTCGAAACCGGCGGCGACGAGGCCGACGAGATCGGAGCGTTTGTTGGTGAGGCTTCGGGCGAGATAGTTCACCCGGTAGCCGAGTTCCTTGGCGGCCTGATAGACCTTCTCGCGCGTCTTCGGCGAGACGCTGGCATCCGGCGTGAAGGCGCGCGACACGGCGGCGCGCGAGACGCCTGCCACACGCGCCACGTCGAAGGAGGTTACCTTGCGCGGTCCCTTATCCCTGTCTGCCAACTGCTTTTTCCCTCTCTGCCGGCGGCCGCATCATATCGGGCAGATCCGTGCAGATGCCAAGTACCGGAAGCGTCATGATGTCATCGAGGATGGCCCGCCGTTCCTCGTGCCAAAGCACGATCTCGCGGCCCTCTTCGAAGGCGCGGGCCATCAGCGCCTCGCTCACCAGATCCTGCGGGCGTTCTCCCGCCCTCTCCCAGCAGAGATGCAGGATATCGGCGCCCGCCTCGTCGCCGAGGAGATGCGGATCGTGGCCGACGCGGATCAGCACCGAAAGCGGGAAATCGCAGCCTGCATCCCTGAGTTCGCGCACCTGTGCGGTGTCGAAGGAACCGAGGCAGGCAAAACGCTGGTTCATCTCGGCAAGATGACGCCAGCAGCGCAGGCCGGTTCCAGGCGCCTTGAGCTCGACATAGAGACCGGTTCCGGTCTCGCGGCCGAGAGCGGCCACTTCCGAAAAACTCGGAACATCCACGCCGTCGAGGGCGGAGAGTTCGGCGGCCGTCATCTCGGAAATACGGCGATCGATGCCGAAGACGCGTTCCAGATGGTCGTCATGCGAAACGACGACCACGCCGTCTTTGGTCAGTTGCGTGTCGAGCTCCCACATCTCAGCGCCGAGTTCGGCAGCGCGCCGGAAGGCGGCGATCGTGTTCTCGCGTTCATGGCCGCTGGCGCCGCGATGGCCGATGCAGAAGGGAAGCCGGCCCTTGGCCGCCGGCCAGCCGTAACGCCCGAAGAAGGTTGAGAAATCGCGGGGCATCAGAGCCTCCCGCCATTTTCATCGAAGACCAGCACGCCGCGGCTGTCGATCGCCCAACGGACATCGTCGCCGACGTGAATGTCGTTGCGCACCGGCTGGATCGACCGCAGCAGCGGCCCGCCGGCAAGAGCAACGTCGTAAAGGTTCTCGCGCCCCTGAGTTTCGGCGAAGGTGACCTTGCCGGAGACGGGGGTGTCGCCCGCCGGAGTAAAATGCTCCGGCCGGACGCCGAGCATCAGCCTCGTGCCTTCGGCGGCAGCGACGGTATCAGGCAAAGCTACTCGGATTTCGCTTTCCGGGATTGCGAAGGCGCCCTTGTCCATGATGCCGCGCAGGAAGGCGATCGGCGGATTGCCCAGGAAGCCGGCGACGAAGGCGGTCTTGGGATCATTGTACATTTCGGCTGGCGTGGCGATCTGGACGATCTCACCTTCCTTCATGATGGCGATGCGGTCGCACATGCTCATCGCTTCCACCTGGTCATGGGTGACGAGGATGGCGGTGATGCCGGTCTCGCGCTGCAGGCGGCGGATTTCCGAGCGCATTTCGAGGCGCAGCTTGGCGTCGAGATTGGCGAGCGGTTCATCGAGCAGCAGCACGTCGGGCTTGCGGATCAGCGCGCGGGCGAGCGCCACACGTTGCTGCTGGCCGCCGGAAAGCTCGGCCGGCCGGCGGCCCATCAGATTGCCGATCTGGACGAGGGCCGCGATCTTGTCGACCTCCTTGCGGATGTCGGCGGCGGGCGCGCCCTTCACCTTCAGGGGAAAGCCGATGTTTTCGGCAACCGTCATATGCGGGTAGAGCGCATAGGACTGGAAGACGACGCCGACATTGCGGGCCTGGCTCGGCAGGTCGGTGACGTCGCGGTCGCCGAAGAGGATGCGTCCGCCGGTCGGCCGGTGAATGCCGCAGACCGCAAAAAGCGTCGTCGATTTGCCGCAGCCGGAAGGGCCGAGCAGCGCCAGCATCTCGCCGTCGCCGACTTCGAGCTGCATGTTCTCGATGACCTTGGTGGAGCCGAAGCTCTTCGAAAAATTGTCGAGGAGAATGCGCATCAGCCTTTGCTCCCGCCGCCGTAGATGTTCATGAGATATTTGTTGAAGAGTGCGTAGGCGATCAGAACCGGAAGGAAGTAGAAGATGCCGACCGCCTTGAACATGTTGAAATCGTAGTTGTTGTCGTCGACCAGGAAGCCGGCGAGATAAACCGACAGCACCTGTACCTGGTTGCCGGGCGCCAGCACCTGCGGCAGGATGAATTCGCCCCAGCCGGAGAGGAAGGAGAACAGGCCGAGCGCCATGATGCCGGGCTTGACCTGCGGCAGCACGAGGCTGCGCCAGACGCGGAAGCGCGAGGCGCCGTCGACGACGCCGGCCATTTCGATTTCCCAGGGCACGGTGTCGTAGAAGCCCTTCATCAGCCAGATGCCGAGCGGCAGGTCGATCGCCGCCTTCACCAGGATCACGCCGACCAGCGAATTGTAGAGGCCGATCATCTGCAGCACGATGAAGATGGCGATGATCAGCGTCACCGAGGGGAAGGCATGCAGCACCATGACGCCGGCAAGGAAGAAGCCGCGTGCCGGCACATTCAGCCGCGACAGCACGTAGCCCGCCATCGACGATACGATGAGCACGACGCTGGTGGTGCAGGCTGCAAAGAGCAGCGTATTCACAGTCACCTGCCAGATGTTGGCCTTGCCCGGTGTCGTCTGCCACAGGAAACGCCAGTGATCGAGCGTCAGGCCGGAAGGCAGCAAGGCGTCCGGCTGCTTTACCGTCACGGTGTCGAGGAAGAGATAGACATACATCAGGAGCAGCGGCAGGCTGACGATCGTCAGTGCCGATATGACGGGCCAGCTGCTGTAATTTGCCGAGGGCTGCGATCGTTCGGCCATGGTCAATCCTCGATCAGGGGCTTGGCGACAAGCGTGCGGTAGTTGAAGACGCGCAGATAGAGGAGCGACAGCGTCACGCCGATGACGACGAGCACCAGCGCCATGGCCGCACCCAGCCCGTATTCGAGATTGCCGGCATAATTCCTGAGCGCGGTATGATAGGCGGCGAGCGCCCAGACCTCGGTCGAATTGCCCGGTCCGCCGTTGGTGGCGAGCAGGATCTCGTTGAAGGAGGCGAGCAGCGACAGCGTCTGGTAGCAGGTGACGAAGAGGATCGGCCAGCGCATCTGCGGCAGGATGATGTAGCGGATCTGCTGCCAGCGTGAAGCGCCGTCGACCTCGCTCGCATAGAACTGGCTCTTGGGAATGGCCTTCATTGCCGACGAGAAGACCAGCATGCCCATCGAGGCGCCGATGAAACCGTTGATCAGCACGACGAAGAACCAGGCGTTATAGGCGGTGTCGAGCAGGTAGTTCTTCGGGGGATAACCGAACTTGCCCATCAGGATGGAGATGAAGCCGCTGTCCCAGGCGAGCCATTTCCACAGCAGGACATAGATGACCACGGGGGTGATGCGCGGCAGGAGCCAGATGCCGCGGAAGATCGAGGCTGGCCCCGGCGGCATGTAATGCGTCCAGATCGCCAGCAGCAGCGCATAGCCGACATTGAAAAGCGTCAGTACCAGGGCGACGTAGAGCGCGGTATTCAGGAGCACGCGCGCCATGTCGGGCGAAGTGGCCAGGCGCGAGAAATTGTCGGTCGTCCAGGTCCAGCCGGTATAGGTGGTCGTGGCGACCGTTTCCTTCTGTTCCGGCGTCAGCTTGAGGCCCAGCGTATCAAGAGCCGAAAACAGCTGTTCCTTGCTGTCGAAGCGTGTGTTGACGACGGAGCGGTTGAACTGTTCGGAGATCTGTTTGACGTCGCGCGTCGAAGGCCTCTCGGAGAGATCCTTGATCATCCGCTCGGCGTCGCGGCGGGTCGCAAAGACCTCGCCCGTATGTTTGGCGCGCAATTCGCCGGCAATCCCCGGCGCGAGCCCGAGGCCCTCCACGGCCTTGATACCGGCTTCATCGATTGCGTAGCGCGGCTCGGAAATCTCGGCGGCAATGTCGGGCATCGCCGATTTCAGCGTGATCAGGGAATTGGGCGCGATCTGGTAGACACCGCCGGAGATACCGGTCGCGGTCGTCATATTGGTCATCGAGAAAACCGCCGTCAGAACGACCGGCAGCAGGAAGAACAGGACGATCATGATCGCCGCGGGCGCGATCATCACCAGTCCGAGTGTTCTGGACGATTTCATGGCAGCCTCCTCGCGGGACCGGCCGGGCGGCGGGATTGCCGCCGCCCGGAGGAATGCGTCAGCGGATGACGATCTTGTCGCCGAGCGTGCTCTTCAGCTCGCTCTCGGCATCACTGACCGCGGCATCGACGGTCTTGTCGCCGGTCCAGGATGCCTGGAGGTTCTTCCACATGATGTTCCAGTAGGTGCCGAAATCGGAATTGTTCGGCATCGCATTGGCATGCGGCAGCAGGCGTTCCGTGGCTTCGCGGGTCCAGCGGTCGGCCGAGTAGAAATCGACTTCGGATTCTGCCTCGGAGATGCCGAGATGGGCCGATTTGACCGCATGCAGCGCATTAATGCGCGGCTCGGAGGCGATCGTGATCAGCTGGGCGGCGATATCGGTGTCTTCCTTGTCGTGACCTGAGGTCAAGAGGTAGACGAGCGGATGGGTCAGCGTGTTGGCCTTGCCGCCTTCGCCGGCCGGGATCAGCGCGAAGATCACGTTGCCGAAGAAGTCCTTGAGGCCTTCCTGGTTGACGAGACGGGCATAGTGCCAGGTGCCGCCGTCCCAGATGCCGGCCTTGCCGGTGGCGACTTCCTTCCACCATTGGTCGCCCGGCATGCCGATATGGTTCTTCTTCGTAACGCCTGATTTAACGGCATCGGCGAAGAACTGGTAGGTGCGGGTCATCGCCGCCTTGTCGAAGACGAGCTTGCCGCCCTCTTCCATCGTGCCGCCGAAGCTGGTGTAGAACTGCCAGTAGTCGGGGCCGTTGCTGGGGCGCGGATAGAAGCCGTAGCCCGCCTGGACGAGGCCCTTGTCCTGCATCTTCTTGGCGTCTTCGAGCAGGTTCTTCATCGTATACTTGCCGTCCTGGACGCTCTGCGGCAGCGCGTCCAGATCGGCGTCGCTATAGCCGATCGCCTTCATATAAGGCTTCCAGAAGAACATCGGGCGGGATTCGGCATCCTGCGGAATGCCGTAGACGGTGCCGTTGTAGGAGGCGATCAGCAGCAGGTTCTCGTAGATGCCGTTGAGCGGCCAGGAGTCGAGATCGACGTAATCCTCGATCGGAACGATGAGGCCGGCCTGCGACCAGGGCGCGATGTCTTCATGGCCGCTGACGACGATATTGGGCGCGGTCTTGGCTTCCGCAGCGAGCGTCAGCGCCTGCTTGAAGTCCTCCCAGGCGGAGTAGGATTTCTTCTCGACGGTGATCTTCAGGTCTTCGCCCTTGAGCGCGGCCTGGCGCTGCAGCTGCTGGGCTGCGATCTCGATGGCGTCGAGGCGATAGACGTCGTTCGGGCCGGTGCCACCGGCCCAGACGCTGATGGTGATGTCCTTGGCGAATGCGAGAGCGGACGTCGAAGCCAGGATGGCGGCCGCGACGGTGAGGGACTTCAGTGTCGGTAAAATGGTCATTTTCTTCATCTCCCCAGAAGAGCAGTGTGAGGCCTCTTTGACGGGTCATCACTGGTGTTGACGACCGTTTCGAAAGCCCGCGAAAACGTGACAAGTCCCGCTCTATGGGTTTGTTGTAACGGCCGAATGACAAATTTGAGCACGTGTGCAAAATTATTATGACCATGTCCGAGCGACTTGCAAGCGGCGGTTTTCGGCAGGCATCTTTTACGCTTCAAATTGCTCCTTTCCTGGTCTAGCATCCCGGCCATGAGCCTCGAATCCGTCCGCGCTTTTCTGAGCACCCACGCACCCGATATCGAAATCATCGAAACCGCCGAGAGCTCCTCGACGGTGGCGCTTGCCGCCGAAGCCCATGGCGTGGAGCCTGCCCAGATCGCCAAGACGATTTGCCTGCGCGTGGGCGAGCAGGCGATGCTGGTCGTTGCCGGCGGCACGGCGCGGCTCGACAATCGCAAGTTCAAGGATACGTTCGGAGGCAAGGGGCGCATGCTCGATGCGGAGGAGGTCGTTGCGATGACGAGCCATCCCGTCGGCGGCGTCTGCCCGTTCGGCCTGCCCGCGCCATTGCCCATCTATTGCGACATCTCGCTGAAACGCTTCGACGAGGTGGTGCCCGCCGCCGGCTCGACGAATTCGGCCGTGCGCATCGCCACCGGGCGGCTTGCGGAGCTCACCGGCGCGAGCTGGGTCGACGTCTGCCAGTAAAGCGGCAGAAGAACTTCAAACTTGAGAATGAGTACCTATATTAGCTCCCGATATGCCACGATTGTGCATGACAGGAGATCAGGAATGCCGGGTGCCGTTTCGCGTTTTGCCAAGATTGCGGCGATTGCCGTACTGACGAGCGCTACCGTTTTTGCTTCGCTCGGTGATGCCGAGGCCCGCCGCGCCGGCGGCTCCGGTTTCGGGAGCCGCGGCACGCGCACCTTCCAGGCTCCGCCCGTCACCCAGACCGCACCCGCGCCTGCCGCGCCGATCGAACGGTCGATGACGCCGCGTCCGCAGACGACGGCGCCGGCCACCGCACAGCAGCCCCTCGGCGCCCAGCGGCCCGGCCTCTTCAACGGCTTCGGCCGTTCGATGATCGGCGGCCTGATCGCCGGCGGCCTTCTCGGCATGCTGCTCGGCCACGGTTTCGGCGGCGGCTTCGGCTTCCTCGGTATGCTGCTGCAGATCGCCCTTATCGGCGGCGCGATCATGCTCGCCATGCGTTATTTCGCCAACCGCCGCCAGCCTTCTTATGGCGTCGGCGGTCAGAGCCGCTCCTTTGGTCAGTCCTACGGCATGTCGCCCGCCAACCATTCGTCGTTCCAGATTCCGGCGATCGGTTCGGGCGCCGGTTACGCCGGACAGTCGAGCGGCAATCGCCCGAGCGACGAGATCGGGCTCGCGCAGGCCGATCTCGACCAGTTCGAGGAATTGCTGACGAACGTGCAGACAGCTTACGGCGCCGAAGACTACGGCACGTTGCGCCGTCTGACGACGCCCGAGGCCATGTCCTATCTTGCCGAGGAGCTCGGCGAAAACGCCACCAACGGCGTGCGCAACCGCGTCTCCGACGTCAAGCTGCTGCAGGGCGATATCGCCGAGGCCTGGCGCGAGGACGGCCAGGAATTTGCAACGCTCGCCATGCGCTACTCCTCGATCGATGCCATGGTCGAACGCGACAGCGGCCGTGTCGTCTCCGGCGACGACCGCCGGCCGAGCGAAAGCACCGAGATCTGGACCTTCGTGCGCAGGCCCGGCGCGGACTGGAAACTCGCCGCGATCCAGGGCACCGAGCAGCGCGCCGCTTAAAGAACGCTCTTATTCATGCCGCCCAAGCTGTCAGTCAGTTCGGGGCGGCTTTTTTAATTCACCGCGACCGGCTTGGAGCGCATGCGGGAAACGGTCTCGCGCTCGGCGCGTTTGCAGCGCATCGGCGGCAGGCCCCGATCCATCAGGTCCATGTCTTCAAGCACCATGTCGCCCATCTTCTTGAAGGCGCTGTCGAGCGCGCCGGCCCGGTGCGCCGAGCGGATGAAGCCTTTCAGGCTCCGCACGGGATGGTCGGCCGGCAGAGGCTCTTGCGGGTAGACGTCGCTTGCCGCGACGATGTGGCCTGATGAGACCGCCGCCGTCAGCGCGTCGAAATCGACGACATCGGCGCGGCTGAGGAGAATGAAGGCCGCGCCCCTGCGCATGCTGGCAAAGGCCTCAGCGCCGAGAAAACCCTTGTTTTCGCTGGTGACGGCTGCGACGACGAAGACGAAATCGCTTTTCGTCAGCACATCCTCCAGGCTTGCGGGTTCGACGCCGTTTTCTTCGAGGATCGAGCGCGGTAACCAGGGATCGAAGACCCTGATGCGCGCCCGGAAGCCGGACAGAACCCGGCGCAGCGCCTTGCCGAGATCGCCGAAGCCGACGATGCCGATCTCCGAGCCGGCAATCAGCCGCGCGCTTGCATTGCCCTCCCCGCCCCAGAGCTCGCTGCCTTCGCGGAAGGCGACATCCGCATCGACGATTCCGCGCGACAGGGCCAGCGCAAAGCCGAGACCGATTTCGGCTACCGGCTCGGCAAAGACCTGGCCCGTCGTTACGACATGAATGCCGCGCTCAAAGAGCACATCATAGGGCATGTTGTTGAGGAGATTGCTCTCGACGTTGAGGATCGAGCGCAAGGCCTGCATTCTGGCAAGCGTTTCCGCCGAAAGCGGCGGCTGGCCGATGATATAGCGCGCCCTGCCGAGGATGCCATCGCCGAGGCCGGCGATATTGTCCGGATCGGCCTCGACGATTTCGTATTTCGCATGTAGTTCGGCGCGCGCCTCGTCGGTGAAGATCAGGTCGAGCGTGCGCGGTTCGGGCGCGCTGATCGCCAGCGGACGTTCGGTATTGGTCATCGATGTCTCCTCCATCGCAGCGTTTTGCGCTGCCTCGGCTCAGCGATTGATAGCGCCTGCGCAGGGTGCTTTCCAGGTTTCGGCGGAGGGAATGTGAAAACTGAAGGCCTTCGATGTGTCGATATCGAGGTGACGCTGCCAAAAACGGCATTTGCCTATCAAGTAAGCAATTGAATTAGCTTAGTATTTGTTTTGGTTCTCGTTGACGCCGCAAGTTCGTTGAACTAGCTTGATGCGAACGGCCTGTAACCATGCCCGGTGTTCGGCCGTCACAAGATATCGGAAAACTCACGAGGGGATCGAGCAATGAAATCAGCACTCAAGAGCGGCCTGCTTGCCTTGGCTGCCGCGGCGCTCCCGGCCGTCGCCACTGCCCATCCCGCCATCGGCGAAGCCGCCGGCTTCAGCCATGGCTTTGCCCATCCGATATCAGGCCTCGATCATATCCTCGCCATGGTGATGGTCGGTGTTTTCGCGTTTCAGCTCGGTGGCCGCGCGACATGGCTCGTGCCGGCGACCTTCGTTCTGGTGATGGCGCTCGGCGGTGTCCTCGGCGTTGCCGGCATCAATGTTCCCTTCGTTGAAACCGGGATCGCGCTTTCCGTCGTCGTGCTCGGGGCGGCCATTGCCCTCAACGTCAAGGCGCCGCTTGCTGCAGCGCTCGGCACCGTCGGCCTCTTCGCCCTTTTTCATGGTCATGCGCACGGCGCCGAAATGCCGGAAAATGTGACCGGTGCGGCCTACGCCGCCGGTTTCATGATCGCAACCACGTTGCTGCACGTCGCCGGCCTTGCCCTTGGATATATCGTCGGCCGCGCCGGTGAACGTCAGGGCGTTTTCGTGACACGGGCAGCCGGCAGCATTGCGGCTATCTCAGGCGTCGGCATCCTCGCCGGCTTGATCTGAATCTGGCGGCAGTCCAGCCGCCTCCATACATCAAAGTCCAGTTAGAACGCCCGGTACGCGCCATACGCTGCCGGGCGTTTCCGCGTGCTGCGCAGGCGCGCGGATTTGATCAAAATCAAATTCGGCCGCGTCGCGTCGGGCTATATCCGATGCACAATCAACGAACGGACATCCAAATTGACGCAGGGCCGCTTTGCCGACTGTCGGCTGGATACGAAAGTTAGTATGGTGATTTCAGAAATTTCTGAAATCACAGACACAACGGAAACGACCATGAATCTTCCGCCTCTCGTCCAGTCCTTCGTTCTCCACTTCGGCGAAATGGGCTCCCGCTGGGGGATCAACCGCACGGTCGGCCAGATCTATGCGCTGCTCTTCGTCTCTCCCGCCCCGCTTTGCGCGGAGGAGATCGCCGACTCCCTCAGCATCTCACGTTCCAATGTGTCGATGAGCCTGCGTGAATTGCAGGCCTGGAACCTCGTCCTTCTCAAGCACAAGCCGGACGATCGCCGCGATTTCTTCACCACGCCCGATGATGTCTGGCAGATATTGCGGACGCTCGCCGAGGAGCGGAAGAAGCGGGAGGTCGACCCGACGCTGTCGGTCCTGCGTGAAATCCTGATGCAGCGCCCCGCGAGCGAAACCGAGCGCTATGCGCAAGAGCGCATGGGCGAGATGCATACGCTGATCGAACAGCTGACGCATTGGTATGAAGACGTAAAACAACTTGAAACGGAAAGGCTCGCGACGCTACTCTCGCTTGGCGCGAAAGTGACAAAGCTTCTGGAGGCCAAGGACCGGGTCATCTCGCTCGGCCGCAGCCGCCGGCCGAATCCTGCGAACAAGAGTTAGCGCCATGGGCACTGCTTTCTTCGACGCGACAAATGAAGCGGAGGCCCGGCCGCGGGATGGAGAGGCGCCGTTGCCACGTGCCGGCGCGGCGAAAGGGCGGCTGCGCAATGCGGCGATGCTGCAGGCGCTCGCGGCCGCCATCTGGATCCCGCAGGCCGGGTTGCTCGCCCTCTCGATCGGCCGCATCGCCGATGGCGGCGGATTGCACGACGTTTTCTGGCCGGCCCTCGGCATCCTCGTCCTCGGATTGGCAAGAAGCTGTCTCGACGCGGCTGGCGGCCGCCTCGCCTTTCGCGCCGCCCGCATAGAGCTTAGTCGCAAGCGGCAGGCCGCCGCCGCTGCTCTTTCCCTGTCTTCGCCTGTCGACCGCGGCCGGCCGGCCTCCGGCAAAGCCGCCAGCGTCATTGGCGAGCAGGCTGAACTCATCGTGCCCTATCTCGCCCGTTTCCAGCCGGCACGGATGAAGTCGAGCCTCGTGCCGCTCATCATCCTTGCCTTCATCCTCCCCGTCTCCTGGATTGCCGCGCTGGTCCTGCTGTTTGCCGCGCCGCTGATCCCCATCTTCATGGCGCTGATCGGCTGGCGCGCCCAGGCTGCCAGCGAAAAGCAGCTTGTCGCGACCGGTGGCCTCAACGGCTTCCTGCTCGACCGCCTGCGCGGGCTGACGACGATCCGTGCGCTCGACGCGGTCGATGCGACGGCTTCTCGGCTGCGTCGCGAGGCGGAATCGCTGCGTGCACGCACCATGTCCGTGCTGAAGATCGCCTTTCTTTCCTCGGCCGTGCTTGAGCTTTTCGCCGCGCTCGGCGTGGCGATGATCGCCGTCTATGTCGGCTTCAGCCTGCTCGGCGAAATCCGTTTCGGCACCTGGTCGGGCGGGCTCGATTTGACCGAGGGATTGTTCATCCTGCTGCTCGCGCCCGCCTTCTTCGAGCCGCTGCGCGAACTCTCCGCCGTCTGGCACGACCGGGCGGCCGGCGAAGCGGCGCTGAAGGCGCTGGACGCGCTTGCGGCCGGTGGCTTGCCCATCCGGGGATCGGCCGAACCCATGGCTCCCGCCGGCGGCACGGCTCCGGATATCCGCCTTGAAAATCTCGCCTTTCGTTATGGCGCCGACGAACCGCTTGTTCTCGACGGTTTCAACCTCGATATCGCCGCCGGCGAACATGTGGCGCTGCTCGGCGCCAGCGGTTCCGGCAAGTCGACGCTTCTTTCGCTCGTTGCGGGACTGGCGCCCTGCAGCGAAGGCCGCATCGTCATCGGCGGCACCGAGCTTGCGGATGATACGGCCGCTGCCGTGCGCGGCGGCATGGCGTGGATCGGCCAGAACCCGCATATCTTTGCCGGTACCATCGCGGGCAATATCGCGCTCGGAAGGCCCGGCATCTCACGCGGCGACTTGGCCGGTGCGCTCGATGCCGCCAGCCTCGGAAGGGTGGCCGACGCCTATGGCAGCCGGCCGCTCGGCGAAGGCGGGATCGGGCTTTCCGACGGCGAGGCGTTGCGGCTTGCGATCGCGCGTGCGGCCTGCAATCCCGATCTCCAGATCATCCTGGCCGACGAGCCGACCGCCCATCTCGACGCCGCCACAGCGGCCGAAGTGACCGAGAGCCTGCTTTCGCTCGCGAGCGGCCGCACCTTGATCGTCGCTACCCATGACCCGCTGCTTGCAGCCCGCATGCATCGCAGCCTGCGTGTCGATGCCGACAGCATGATGAGGGAGGCGGCCGAATGAGCGGCTTTGTTGCGGATATCAAGCCGATCCTGCGGCTGTTCCTTGCCGAGCGCCGGCGCGCGCTGCTCTTCGGCGCAGCGCTTTCTGCGGCGACGGTGACGGCGGGCATCGCGCTGCTCGGCTTTTCCGGCTGGTTCATCACCGCGACCTCGCTTGCCGGGCTTTCGGCCGCGGCCGCCGTTACCTTTGACGTCTTTGCGCCATCGGCCGGCATCCGGCTGCTCGCCATCGTCAGGACGGTGGCGCGTTACGGTGAGAGGCTTGCGACCCATGACGCGACGCTCGGCGTGCTGGCCGCTCTTCGCGAGAGATTGTTTCGCGGCTTTGCCGAACCGGGCGTTGCGCGCGCCCTCTCGCATCGCCCGGCAAGGCTGCTCTTCCGGCTGACCGCCGATATCGATGCGCTCGACTCCCTTTATCTCCGAATTCTCGTGCCTGCCGCGGTCGCGATCGGCGCGGCATTGGCTGCAAGTGTGGTGCTGGGGCTCATGCATCCCCTGTTCGGCCTGTGTTTCGGCCTCTTTCTCGTGGGCGCCGGCATCGGCCTGCCCTGGATCGCCGGCCGGGCGGCGCGCAGCCATGCCCGCAGGCGCGCCCATGGTATCGAGGCGCTGCGCTCACGGACGATCGATTTCGTTGCCGGCCAGACCGACCTCCTGATGGCCGGCCGGCTTGCCGCGCAGAGGAGCGCCATCGCGGAGGCCGACAGCTATGCAGCCAATGCCGACGATCGGCTGAACCGCGTCGAAACCGGCCTGACATTCGGCTTCGGCCTCGTCTCCACCTTTCTGCTGACAGCATCCTTGCTTGCCGTCGCGGCCCTTGCGGAAACCACGACGATCACTGCGCCTGTCGCCGCCCTCGGCCTGCTCGTCGCTTTCGCGGCGGTCGAGCCCTTCGCGGCGCTACGCCGCGGCGCGCTGGAACTCGGGCGGACGCTGCTGGCCGCAAAGCGCATCGCGCCGCGGCTTGCCGCCGCTGATGCGACCCAACCTTTGGCGTCGCCGCAGCCGGGATACGCCTTTTCGCTGGCTGCTGTGACCGCCTTCCATGAGAATTCCGCCGTTCCGGCGCTTGAGGACATCGACCTCACACTCCAGCAGGGTGAGCGCCTGGCCGTGATCGGCAGCAGTGGCGCCGGCAAGTCGAGCCTGCTTGCTTTGCTTTCCCACGAATTGTCGGCCAGAACCGGAAGTGTCGCCGCGATGGGGGCGACCCTGCTGACGCAGCGAACGGAACTCTTCGAGGATAGCCTGCGCGGCAACCTCGCTCTCGCTAACCCGGATGCGAGCGAGGCCCGCCTTCGCGAAGCGCTTGCGGCTGCCGGCCTGCTTGCCGATGTCGAGGCCATGCCGCGCGGGATGGATACGCCGCTCGGCGAAGGCGGCCTTGGCCTTTCCGGCGGCCAATCACGGCGGCTGGCGCTTGCCCGGCTCTTCCTGCGCGACACGCCGCTCTGGCTGCTCGATGAACCCACAGAGGGCCTCGACGGCGCCACTGCCCGCGACGTGCTCCAGCGCATTTCCAAGATGGCGACGGGTCGCTCGCTGGTGATCGCCACGCATATCCGCCGCGAAGCGGCGATCGCGGACCGTATCGCCGTCATCGAAGGCGGCCGTATTGCAGAAATTTCGCGCCGTGGAGAGACGGCGTTCGAAAAGGCGCTCGACCGGCTTCGGCCGGACTGAGCGCGACCGCATGCCCTCACGCGCTGGCCGGCGCTGAGGAACGCTCCGTACCCCGTGGGACCGTGGGAGAAAGACAATGGAACTAGATATCGTAGCACTTTCGCGCTTCCAGTTCGCGCTGACGGCACTTTACCACTTCCTGTTCGTACCGCTGACGCTCGGCCTTTCCGTGCTGCTGGCGATCATGGAAACCGTCTATGTCATGACCGGCCGCCAGATCTGGCGGCAAATGACGAAATTCTGGGGCACGCTGTTCGGCATCAATTTCGTGATCGGCGTCTCCACCGGCATCGTCATGGAATTCCAGTTCGGCATGAACTGGAGCTATTACAGCTATTATGTCGGCGACATCTTCGGCGCGCCGCTGGCGATCGAGGGGCTGATGGCCTTCTTCCTCGAGGCGACCTTCGTCGGCCTGTTCTTTTTCGGCTGGGACAAGCTGTCGAAGATCGGCCATCTTGTCGCCACCTGGGCCGTAGCGCTCGGCTCGAATTTCTCCGCGCTCTGGATCCTGATCGCCAACGGCTGGATGCAGAACCCGGTGGGATCGGCGCTCAATCCGCAGACGATGCGCATGGAGATCACGAGCTTCTTCGACGTCGTCTTCAATCCGGTCGCCCAGGCGAAATTCGTCCATACGGTTTCGGCGGGCTATGTCTGCGCTTCGATCTTCGTGCTCGGCGTTTCGGCCTGGTATGTCCTCAAGGGCCGGCATATCGAGCTTGCCAAGCGCTCGATGACGGTGGCGGCGTCCTTCGGGCTGGCCTCGGCTCTGTCAGTCGTCGTGCTCGGAGACGAGAGCGGCTATCTCGCGACCGAGAACCAGAAGATGAAGCTCGCCGCGATCGAAGGCATGTGGAAGACGGAGCCGGCTCCGGCGGCTTTCACCGCCTTTGGATTCCCCGACCAGGAAGCGCGTGAAACGCATTTCGCCGTGCATATCCCGTGGGTGATGGGCCTGATCGGCACACGGTCGCTGACCACGGAAATCCCGGGCATCGACAAACTCGAACAGCAGGCCGAAACCCGCATCCGCGACGGCATCAAGGCTTACGACGCGCTGATGCAGATCCGTGCAGCACCCGCACAGGATCAGGTGGCGCAGGAAGTGCGCACCTCCTTCGAAGATCTCGGTCATCATCTCGGCTACGCCCTTCTTCTGAAACGCTATGTCGACGATCCCCGCCAGGCGACAGACGCTGAGATCGCTCAGGCGGCCCGCGATACGATCCCGCATGTGCCGACACTCTTCTGGTCCTTCCGCATCATGGTTGGGCTCGGCATCTTCTTCATCCTCTTGACCGCCACTTTCTTCTGGCTGTCGGCGCGGCGCCATCTCGACAAATATCCGCTGCTTCTGCGGATTGCCGTGCTGGCGATCCCGCTCCCCTGGGTCGCCATCGAACTCGGCTGGGTCGTCGCCGAATTCGGCCGCCAGCCCTGGGTGATCGAAGGCGTGCTGCCGACGGCGGCCGCCGTCTCCAGCCTCGGCGCCAGCACCGTGCTTTTGACGATCATCGGCTTTGCCGTGCTCTACACGGTGCTGATCGTCATCGAGATGAGCCTGATGCTCAAGGCGATCCGCCAGGGACCGGAGCCGGACGACGAGCCGGAAGCCGCCCTGATTTCCGAAACCCTCGTCCCGGCCGCGGAGTGACCTGTCATGATCCTTCACGAACTCATCGACTATGAAACCCTGCGTATCATCTGGTGGCTGCTGCTCGGCGTTCTGCTGATCGCCTTTGCGACGACGGGCGGCTTCGACCTCGGCGTCGGCACGCTTCTGCCTTTCGTCGCCAGGACTGATACGGAACGGCGCGTGGCGATCAACACCGTCGGCGCCACCTGGGAAGGCAACCAGGTCTGGCTGATCCTCGGCGCCGGCGCCATCTTCGCCGCCTGGCCACCGCTTTACGCGGTTTCCTTCTCGGGCTTCTATCTCGCGATGTTCGCGATCATGTTCGCGCTCATCCTGCGCCCGGTCGGTTTCAAATATCGGTCGAAACGGGAAAGTGCCCGCTGGCGCAACGGCTGGGATTGGGCGCTCTTCATCGGCGGCTTCGTGCCGGCGCTGATCTTCGGCGTCGCCGTCGGCAACGTGCTGCAGGGCGTGCCTTTCCGCTTCGCCGACGACATGCGGATCTTCTATGAAGGCTCGTTCTTCGCCCTGCTCAACCCCTATGCGCTGCTCTGCGGCCTGCTCTCCGTCGCCATGTTGACGATGCATGGCGCGGCCTGGCTAATTTTGAAGGCGAGTGGCCCGGTCGCGGAACGGGCCAGAAGCTACGGCAGCATCGCCACCCTTGCCGCCATCGCGCTCTTTGCCCTCGGCGGCCTCTTCCTCTGGATCGGCGTCAGCGGCTATCGCATCACCAGTGATATCAGCCCGATCGGGCCTTCCAATCCGCTATTGAAGACGGTGGTGCTTGAGAACGGCGCATGGCTTGCCAACTACACCGCCCATTCATGGATGATCGTCGCGCCCGTCCTCGGCTTCGCCGGTGCGGTATTGGCCTTCATCGCCATGCGGGCAAGACGTGAGGTGATGACGCTGCTCTTCAGCAAACTCGCAATCTTCGGCATCATCTCGACGGTCGGGCTTTCGATGTTCCCGTTCATCCTGCCCTCCTCGCTCGATCCGCGATCGAGCCTGACGGTCTGGGATGCATCGTCCAGCCATACGACGCTGTTCATCATGCTGGTGGTGACGGCGATCTTCCTGCCGATCATCGCCGCCTATACGGCCTGGGTCTACAAGGTCCTGTGGGGCAAGGTCGACGAGAAATCGGTCACCGACAAGAACAGCCACGCCTATTGAGGAGACGAAACGATGTGGTATTTCGCATGGATTCTCGGCCTGCCGCTGGCAGCCGCCTTCGCCGTCCTCAACGCTATGTGGTACGAGCTGATGGACGACGCAGCCAGAAAAAAGGCGCCCGAAGCGCAGAAGTAGATATAAGAAGGGCGCAGCTTAGCCGCGCCCTCGGTTTGGTGACAGACTTTATTCCCTTACTCGGCGTCATCCTCGGCCTTGTGCCGAGGATCTGCTGCGCATCGACGTGGGCAGATGCTCGGGACAAGCCCGAGCATGACGAAAGAGGAGTTAAGCCGTCTCTATCGGCAGTCTGGAGCGCGGCTTCGAACCCGCGCCCTTTCTCTGTTTTATCAGCCTTCCAGCCACTTCACCTGATCGGGCGTCAGCTTGATGTCGAGCGCCGAGAGGCTGTCTTCCAACTCGGCGACGGTGCGCGGCCCGATCAGCGGAATGACCGGGAAGGGCTGGGCGATCACATAGGCGAGCGCGATGTGAATCGGGTTGCGGCCGAGCTTGTTGGCGAGCTCGATGGCGCGGTCGCGGCGTCCGAAGTTGCGCTCGGAATACCAGACGCGTACGATCTCCTCGTCGTCGCGCTTGTCGCGGCCGGCGCGGTCGGTGAAGAAGCCGCGGCCCTGGCTGGACCAGGCGAAATTCGGGATCTGCTTCTCATTCAGCCACGTCTTCCAGTCGTCATCGGAGGCAGCGACGCAGCCGGCCCAGATCGGATCGAGCATCTCGGCGAGCGAGAAGTTGTTGGAGAGCGCCGCCGGCGCCGCCTTGCCGGTCTTTTCGGCATAGGCGATCGCTTCGTCGAAACGCGCCCTTGTCCAGTTCGAACCGCCGAAGATGCCGCGGATGCGGCCGCGTTTGACCTCGGCATCCATGGCATCGACGAATTCGCCGACGGGCACGTCGGTATTGTCCCGATGCATGAAATAGACGTCGACATAGTCGGTCTTCAGCCGGGCGAGCGACTGGTCGAGCTGCTTGGCGATCATATCGGGATAGCAGAGCGGCGAATGCGCGCCCTTGCCAATCAGCACGATCTCTTCGCGCGGCACCTTGCGGCTGGTGTGCCAGTCGCCGAAGATCGCCTCCGTCTTGCCGGCGCCGTAGACGAATGCCGTATCGAAGGCATTGCCGCCGGCTTCGTAGAAAGCGTCGAGCGTCAGCGAGGCGGCGGCGAAGTTCGGGAAGAACTCGAAGCCGAGGGTCACGACCGAAGCGGGCTTGGAAATGCCGGGGATCTGACGCTGCGGAATGCTGTTGCCCCGCTTGACCGCGCCGCCCGATATGTTAGCCGTGCGCTTGACGGCTTTCTCGACGCCATATTCGAGACCGACAGAGGCGCGCCACTGGTCGAGCACGCGCAGGTTTCCGATCGAATCCGCCCAGCTCATGCCGGGAGTGCTGAACTCGGTCTTGCCGGCGCGGATGGCATCGCCCGCCGCGTCCGCCTCGAAGGAATAGAGCCAGCGCTCTTCCCTAACCTCGATGGTTTCCTGCTTGCCGCCCTTGAAGATCTCGATCTTGCCGACGCCGCCCTTGTGACCGGAGGCGAACCAGAAGTCTGCCACTTCGATCCGGCCTTCGGAGCCGATGATGCGCAGCACGTTGTCCTGCTGGGCCATGATCGAGCAGGAGACTTCGGCGATGATCTCGTTCGGGAATTTCAGCACGGCGGATGCCCATTCGTCGACGCCGCTCTGGCCGAGATGAGCGACACCCGACACCTTCTCCGGTTCGAGGAAGGCTTTGCCTTCCGCCGCGCCTGATATCAGCCTCGCCATGGAGACCGGATAGCCGCCGACATCGAGAATGCCGCCGCCGGCGGTATCGTTGGCGAAAAGCCGGTGTTCCGGCTTGTAGCTGCCCATGTTGAAGCCGAAGCTCGAGCGGATGATGCGGACGGTGCCGATGACGCCGCTCTTGATGAGCTCGACCAGTTTCTCCGTCTGCGGATGCACGCGGTACATGAAGGCCTCGCCGGCAAAGACGCCGGCCTTTTTGGCTTCGTAGTAAACGGCTTCGGCATCATAGGCCGAAAGCGCGATCGGTTTTTCGACGAGGATATGCTTGCCGGCGCGCGCGGCCTTGATCGCCCATTCGGCATGGCCGGTATGGGGCACGGAAATATAAACCGCATCGACCTCGGGGTCGGAAAGCAGCGCCTCGTAACCATCGACGATGCGGGCGCCGGGGAAGTTTTCGGCAAGGCCCGGCTTGGAAGGATTGCGGGTGGCGATCGCCACCAGTTTACCGGTGCGCGAATGGGCAACGCCATCCGCAAAGGTGCGGGCGATGGTGCCGGGGCCGATGATGCCCCAGCGGATCGGTTGATCGGAAGTCATGGAAGCCTCTTTCGTCTTTCTGCCTTGGGATTGCGGTTTAGCGGAGCCGTTTGCCGGCGCCGTCGAAAAGGAATGTGCGGCTTGCGGGAAGGCCGACCGTCAGAGTCTCGCGATTGCCTGCTGTACGCGACTCCGGCCTTTCGATGATCAATTGCTCGTCGCCGATGGCGGCATAGATGTAGCTGGTATTGCCGAGATGTTCGGCGACGTCGACGCCGACGACGAGATCGGCATCGCCGGCACCTGCATCGACGAAGTGCTCCGGACGAATGCCGAGCGTCACCTTTGCGCCGGCTTCGACGGGATCGCTGATGGCCATAGGCAGGCGCGTATTGGTCTCGCTTTCCAAGGCGACCACCGCCCTGCCCGGCTGCGCCTCGACCACCACGGCCTTGAGGAAGTTCATCTTCGGCGAGCCGACGAAGCCGGCGACGAACTGGTTGGCGGGATCGTCGTAAAGGTCGAGCGGCGCGCCGATCTGCTCGATATTGCCGGCGCGCAGCACGACGATCCTGTCGGCGAGCGTCATCGCTTCGGTCTGGTCGTGGGTGACGTAGATCATCGTCGTTCCGAGCTGCTTGTGCAGCCGCGAGATTTCGACACGCATCTGCACGCGCAGTTCCGCATCGAGGTTCGACAAAGGTTCGTCGAACAGGAAGACCTGAGGTTCGCGGACGATGGCCCGGCCGATCGCGACGCGCTGGCGCTGGCCGCCGGAAAGCTGCTTCGGCCGCCGCTTCATCAGCTCGGTGATCTGCAGGATATCGGCGACGTGACGCACCCGCCGTTCGGTATCGGCCTTCGGGTTGCCGTTCATGCGCAGGCCGAAGCTCAAATTCTCTTCGACGGTGAGGTGCGGATAGAGCGCATAGGACTGGAAGACCATGGCGATGCCGCGGTCGGCCGGCTCGACGTCGTTGACAACCCTGCCGCCGATCCGAAGCTCGCCCGAGGTGATGTCTTCGAGCCCGGCGATCATCCTCAGAAGCGTGGACTTGCCGCAGCCGGAGGGGCCGACGAAGACGACGAATTCGCCGTCCTTCACCTCCAGATTGGCGCCGTGGATAATCTCGAAGCCGCCGAAGCGCTTGACGATGTTGCTGAGTGAAAGCTCTGCCATGCCGGTCCCCGATTTATTTGATTGCGCCGGCCGCGATGCCGGCGATGAAATAGCGCTGGAGAGCCACGAACACGACGAGGATCGGCGCTGTCAGCAGCACTGCCCCCGCCATGATGCCGCCCCAGGAGACCTTGGTCAGGCCGATCAGCGTTCCCAGCGCCACCGGCGCCGTCATCATTCCCGGTTTGGAATTGATGAGCAGCGGCCAGAGATAGTTGTTCCATGAGGCGAGGAAGAGGATGATCGCGAGTGCCGCCATGGTCGGGCTCGCCAGCGGCAGTGCGATGCGCAGGAAGATCTGCCATTCCTTGACGCCTTCGACACGCGCCGCATCGAAAAGCTCGCCCGGCATCATCGAGAAGGATTGCCGCATGAACAGCACGCCGAGCGAGTTGAAGAGCGGCGGCACGATCAGCGCCACCCAGGTGTTCGCCAGCTTGAATTCGCGCGCCACCATGATGAATTGCGGGATGACGACCACCGAAAACGGCAGCGTGATCGTGCCGAGGATGATGGCGATGACGATGGAGCGGCCGACGAAGCGGTAGCGCGCCAGCGCCCAGCCTGCCATCGAGGTCAGCAGCACCGACAAGATCGTATAGATGATCGCGACGCCGACGGAGATCGTCATTGCGCCGATGAAATCGGTGTCGGCCTGCAGGTTCTTGAAATTCGCGACGAAGTTGGTCGACGGCCAGAGTACGATGTCGGGGCTGAAGATGCCGTTGTCGGGCATCGTCGAGAAGACGAACATCATCCAGAGGGGGAACAGCCAGATCAGCGCAAGCGGCGCCAGAACGGCGTGCAGCGCGACCCGGCGCATGAGGAGGGATTGCGACTTGGATTTCATTTCGGATCCCTCCCGACCCAGAGATTGAGAAGCGAGATGGCCACGGCAAGGGCCGCCATCGTATAGGCGATCGCCGAGGCATAGCCGAAGTTCAGCGAGGTGAAGCCCTGGCGGTAGAGGAAGAGGCCGAGCGTCTCCGTGCCGCCGCCGGGACCGCCGCGATTGGTGATGAGGAAGGGCTCGGTGAAGAGCTGCATCGTGCCGATCACCGACAGGACCACGCAGAAGAGGATGATCGGTTTCAGAAGCGGCAGGGTGATGTGGAAGAATTGCTGCACCTTGCTCACCCGGTCGAGTGTCGCCGCTTCGTAGACGTCTTCGGGAATCGACTGCAGGCCGGCAAGGATGATGATGGCGTTGTAGCCTGCCCAGCGCCACGTGACGGCCAGGATGATCACCGCCATGGCGGCATTCGCATTGTCGAACCAGGAGACGGGGCTCAAGCCGATGGCCGAAATCAGCTTGTTGATGATGCCGAAATCGAGGCTGAACATCAGCCGGAAGACCGCGGCATAGGCGACCTCGCCGACGACGACAGGGGCGAAAAAGGCGAAGCGGAAGAGTGGGCGCGCTTTCAAGAGCGGCGAATTGAGCATGACGGCCATGACCGTCGCCAGCGCGATCATCACGGGCACCTGGATCACCAGGATGATCAGCGTGTTGTACAGGGCATTGTAGAAGGCCGGGTCGTAGAAGAGCCGCCCCCAATTGGCCTGGAAACTGAATTTCCACGGGTTGATGCGCGTGTTCTGAAAGGAAATCAGGAACGAATTGATGATCGGCCAGACCCAGAAGGTGGCAAAGACCAGCAGATAGGGTGCGAGGAACGCATAGGCGCTCCGGGTTCTGAACGGCATCGAGCCTCCTCCTCACGAACGGACGAATAACCCGCCCGCCCTAGGGCGGGCAGAATGCCGGGCGCATGAGGCGCCCGGCATCGTCATTCATTGCGCGATCGGAAGGCCGGTCGCCGAAGCGATCTGGTTGGCGGCATCGTCGAGAGCCGCCTTCGCATCGGGATAGCCGCCGGCGAAGAACTTCGCCTGCGTCGCCTTGAAGATGGCTTCAGCATCGCTCTGGAAGGCGGTGCCGCGGCTCGGCACGATCTTCGGCAGCGTCGCCAGGATATCGGCCCAGACCTTCTGGCCGCCCCAATAGGGCTGCGGCTCATTGACGAAGGGATCTTTCTCGGCCTCGAGCAGCGACGGGACCAGGCCGAATTCCTTCAGCATGGTGACCTGCCCCTCGGTCGTGCCGAGGGCGTAGTTGACGAATTTCCAGGCGGCTTCCTTGTTTGCCGAGGTCGCCGAAATCGCGAGCGACGAACCGCCGAGGTTGGCCGCATGCGGACCGTCGGCCGTCAGGCTCGGCATCCTGTAGACGCCCCACTTGCCCTTGAGATCGGGAGAGGTCGAACGCACGGTGCCTTCATACCAGCCGCCATAGAGCTGGCTCGCTGCCTTGCCGGCGGTGTTGGCCTGGATCTTTTCGTCCCAGTTGGCCGCCGTCAGCGTGCCGGCGTCCTTCATTTCCTTCACTTTTTGCAGCGAAGCGACGCAGGCCGGCTGGTTGATGGTGATGTTCTGGCCGTCGGTCGAGAAATAGCCGCAGCCCTGTTCGTTGGCGATCATGCGAAACCATTCGCTGTCGCCGTTGAAATCCGCCTGGGCCATGACGGTGCCGGGATTGGCGGCGGAAATCTTCTTGCCGGCGGCAATGAAATCGTCCCAGGTGCTGATCGTGCTCGGATCGACGCCGGCCTTTTCATAGAGGTCGCGGCGATAGAAGACGGCGACAGGGCCGGAATCCCACGGCATGGCGTAAGCGACATCGCCGACCTCAAGCTCGGTGCGCTTGAAGTCGGGGAATTTCGCCTGGATATCTGCGGTGTAGCCGAGCTCCTTCAGATTGGCGAAGCAATCCGGGAAACGGCTCCAGAAGATTTCAGCCTCGAAATTCTCGATGCTGACGATATCGGGCAGGCCGTCGCCGCCGGCAGCACAGGCGGCAAGCGTCTTGTCGAAGACCTGGCTGTTTCCAAGGTCCTCGACGGTCACCTTGATATCGGGGAATTGTTTGTTGAAGCCTGGAAGCGTGGACTTCAGCGCCGATGCGGCGACATTCCAGCTCCAGATGGTCAGATTGGCCGACTGCGCGAAGGCGGAGCCGGAAGCAAGCAGTGCGACAGCTGCGGTCGCAGCGAGAAGTTTGAAGCGCATTGAAAATCCTCCCTTTTCAATTGCCGATCTTTCACGAACGCGGTTAGACTATCCGTAAGGGAGCGGCTGTCTCCTAAAAAGGGAACATGGATTTGGCGGAAAGTAAGGTCGGCACGAGTGCAATCTATCAGCCCGGCGCAAGCAGCATCGAGGGTTCGCCGACGGCGCTGCAGATGTTTCATGCCCATCCGCTCGTCATGGCCATGCCGCACTGGCATGCGCAGGTCGAGGTCAACTACGTCATGCGTGGCACTGTCCATTATCGGATGAGCGGCCACGAATTCCGGCTGAACGCCGGCGAAATGTGCCTTTTCTGGGGTGGGCAGCCGCATCAGATGGATGAATCCTCGGATGATTCGCTCTATGCCGGCGCCCATCTGCCGCTCATTTATTTCTTCCGGCTGCGTCTGCCGATCAGCGTTTCCAGCCGGCTGATGAAGGGCGAGACGCTGCTGACGTCGTCAACCGATGCCGCCGACGACGAGAACTTCGCCCGCTGGTCTCGCTATTCCAAGTCTGGCGATGCCGCCAAGGCCCAGCACGCGGTCGACGAGCTGCTGCTGCGCATCGAGCGCATCGCGCTCGAACCCTATTCGATGACGACGTCGAAGACGGCCGTCAGCCTGGAAGGCGATCAGCCACATCCGAATTCCTCGCGCAGTGTCGCGCGCATGTGTGATTTCATCGCCGCCAATTTCCTGCAGGACATCGATTCGGTCGATATCGCCCGCGCCGCCGACCTGCATCCGAAATATGCGATGAACCTCTTCAAGCGATCGACCGGCATGACGCTCAGCAAATATGTGACGCTGCTCAGGTTGTCGCGCGCCCAGGCGATGCTGATGAGCGAAGGCGCCAATGTGCTGCAGGTGGCGATGGACAGCGGCTTCGGCTCGATCAGCGCCTTCAACAAATCCTTCCGCCACATCGCCGGCATGTCGCCATCGGACTTCCGCCGCGACATAAGGCTGGTGACGACGATCCCCGCCGACGCCTTCCGGAACTAGCCCAGGCGCAACAGGTTGGCTTACCGTTTCTCTGCGAGCTCGATCTGGATGCCATCGGGATCGCGCAGGAAGGCGACCTTGTGCAGCACCTCGGCGTTAACCGCCAGGCGCGGCCGCTCCTTGATCTCTACGCCGGCCTTTTCAAGCCGGGCGAAGGTCTCATCGACGTCTTCGAACAGGAAGGTCAGATGGCGCAGGCCGGCCGTGCCCTCCGGCACATCGACCGCCCTCGCCGCGCCATCCGCCGGCGCGAAGATTTCCAGCATGCCGCCGCCGGCGTCGAGAAAGGCGACATCGGAACCATCGGCCATCCGCTTGCGCAGATGCAGCCGCAGCCCGAGCAGGCCGCAATAGAAATCGACGGCGCGGTCCATGTCGCTCACCGTCATGCCGACATGCTCGAAGGATTTCAGCATGGAGTGCCCTCCCCTGCTCAGGCGCGGGCCGTGTGCCGTTCCTCTTCCGGAAGCCAGGAGTGATAGAGCGGATGGTCGGCGGCGATCGGCATCGGCGTCGGCCGGCCGGTGCGCTGGGAGAAATAAGCGGCCGTCACCAACTCCAGCGAATTGCGGGCATCCTGCAGCGTCACCGGCGGCTCCGCATCTTCGACGATCGCCTTGTGGAAGAGTTCGAACTGGCGGGTATAACCGTCTTCGCCGGGCACATAGGCGGCAAGCGCTACGTCGATTTTCGCCTGATGCTCCTCCGTTCCCGCGGTGAAGACCCAGGGATCGCGGCCCATCGTATAGGGTTCGAGGATGCTTTCGGCGACGAGATCGCTGAAGCAGAAGCGCAGCCGCGAAATCTCCTTGCGCGAGCCGAGCGTCATCGACAGCGTCGCCAGTGAGCCGTTCTGCATCTTCACCGAAAGCGCCGCCGTATCCTCCACCTGGATCGGATTGACCAGTGTGGCGCCATAGGAAAACACCTCGGCGCAGGGGCCATGCACATAGTTCAGCATGTCATGGGCATGGATCGCATGGCCGAGAAGGCCGCCGCCGAGTTCGGTCGCCCATTTGCCGCGCCACGGCACGGCGTAGTAATCCGGGCCGCGCCACCAGTGAGTCTCGATCGTCGTCAGGAAGGGCTTGCCGGCGAGGCCCTGCTCGATCAGCAGCTTCAGCTTCTGCAGCCCGGAGCCGTAACGGTACTGGAAGATCGGCATCAGCTTCCTGCCGGGGAAGCGGGCGAGGATGCGGCCCATCTCGTCGACTTCGGCGATCGAGCCGAAGAGCGGCTTTTCGCAGATCACATGTTTGCCGGATTCGATGCCCTTGCGGCAAAGTTCGAAATGCGAGCTTGGCGGCGTCGAAATGTCGATGATGTCGAGATCGTCGCGGGCAAACAGCGAGTCCGTGTCCTGCGTATATTCGGCGATGCCGTATTCCTCGCACAACGCCCGGCCGCGCTCCTCGTCGAGCGAGCAGAGCACGGGAACGTCGAAGAGGTCCTTGTTCCAGCCGAAGCCGGCCAGATGCCGCGCGGCAATCCCTGCGCCGATGACGCCGACGCGCAATTTTCTCGTCATGATATCCTCCTCAGCGAGCGCCGATGCGCGCGGCTTTCGTCTGGGCTTCGAGCGAAAGGCGGCAGACTTCGAAAACGTGATCCTGCGTCATCGCCGTCTGTGTACGATTGCCGACATCGGCGGTGAAAGCATCGAAATAATCGAGTTTTTCACCGCTGCAATCGATATGGGTCATCTCCTTGCCGTTGACGAGGAAGAGGTGATCCTTGCCCGGCCGGCCAGCGATATCGATATATTTGCGCAGCTCGATATAACCCTCGGTGCCGAGGATGGTGAGGCGTCCGTCACCCCAGGTCGGCAGCGCCTCCGGCGTGAACCAGTCGACTCTGATATAACCCGCCGCCTTGTCCGAGCGCAGCAGCACCTCGCCGAAATCCTGGAAGGCGGGCTTGTCGGGCATGCCGAAATTGCCGATTGAGCTGGCAATGACCTCGCCTGAGGTCGAGCCGGTATAGAACAGGAACTGATCGACCTGATGCGAGGCGATGTCGACGATGATGCCGCCGAAGGCTTCGGGATCGAAGAACCAATCCGGGCGGGTCGGCAGCTGCAGCCGGTGCGGACCGACGCCGAGTGTCTGGATCACCTTGCCGATCGCGCCTTCCTTGACCAGCTTGCCGGCTTTGACGGCGGAGCGCACGCAATGGCGCTCGGAAAAGCAGATGGAGAAGATCTTGCCGGTTTCGGCAACGGTGCGCTTGACCTCTTCGAGCTGGGCAAAGGTCGTCACGCCAGGCTTGTCGGTCATCACGTCCTTGCCCGCTTTCATCGCGCGGATGGCAAGGCCGGCGCGGTCACGCGGGATTGCGGAAATGCAGATGACGTCGATCGACGGATCGGCAAACAATTTCTCCCGATCGATCTGCGGGGCATCGGGATAGGTCTTCTCGAAGGCTTCCCGCAATGCCGGCACAGAGGTCTGCGGGCAATAGCCGACAAATTCGCCGCCCGAGGCAAGCAATCCCTTCACGTGATCGAACGTATGCCCATGGTCGATTCCGACGACGGCAAATCTCAACATCGCTGCAATATCCTCCCGGGATTTTCGTGCAGCCGGCCGATGCCGGCATCCTCCATGTCGGTCAAAACAGATAACGAAAGCGGGCTCCTGTCAAGGCGAGATCGGTGGTGAAATCGTGGAGGTGGAATATTAAACATATGAAAAATAACGATTATTTTGTATCTAAATAGTTATTTTGCAGCTTTCGCGATTGGAAAGGCGCCCGTTCGATCCAATCGGGCGAAAGTCTTTTTCCCCTGCGTATCTTGCTCCATTTCGATGAATGTGATCGATTTCGGCCGCCGCCGGGCTGGAGGGCGGCAACAATCTCGAAATTCTTTATAGAGCGCTCCCCGCTTGCCTGTAACGGAGGATCACCATGTCTCATCCCCTTCTCGATGCTGCCGCTTCGGGCGGACTTTTCGTCGGCCGCGTCTGGATTCCGGAAATCGCCGGCCCCGGCATCGTGACCCTTCGCGACGGGATGCTCATCGACATCACGTCGCGCGAGGCGCCGACGCTGAGCGCCTTGCTCGAGAGAGAGGATGCTGCGGGCTTCGTCCGAGCCGCAAATGGCAAGGCTATCGGCTCGCTGGAGGAGATTGCCGCCAACAGCGCCGGAGCGCCGGACGCTGGACGGCCCCACCTCCTTGCGCCCGTCGACCTGCAGGCGGTCAAGGCTTGCGGCGTCACCTTCGCCCAGTCGATGATCGAGCGCGTCATCGAGGAGAAGGCGGCCGGCAATCCTGACCGCGCCGCCTCGATCCGCGAGCGCGTCAGCGCGCTGATCGGCGGCAGCCTCACCAACCTCAAGGCCGGTTCGCCTGAAGCCGCCAAGGTCAAGCAGGCGCTGATCGACGAGGGCATGTGGTCGCAATATCTCGAAGTCGGCATCGGTCCCGATGCCGAGGTTTTCACCAAGGCGCCGGTGCTCTCCTCCGTCGGCTGGGGGGCCGACGTCGGCCTGCATCCGATTTCGACCTGGAACAATCCGGAGCCGGAAATCGTGCTTGCGGTCAACAGCCGCGGCGAGATCAAAGGCGTAACGCTCGGCAACGACGTCAACCTGCGCGACGTCGAAGGCCGCTCGGCGCTCCTGCTCGGCAAGGCGAAGGACAACAACGCCTCCTGCTCGATCGGACCCTTCATCCGCCTGTTCGATGCCGGGTATGGCCTGGATGACGTGCGCAAGGCCGAACTCGACCTGAAGGTGTCAGGAGAGGACGGCTTCGTGCTGCACGGCAAGAGTTCGATGTCTCAGATCAGCCGTGACCCCACCGATCTCGTCAAACAGACGCTCGGACCCCATCATCAATATCCGGATGGTTTCATGCTGTTTCTCGGCACGCTGTTTGCGCCGACGCAGGATCGCGACGCGCCGAAACAGGGCTTCACCCATAAGATCGGCGATGTCGTCGAGATTTCCTCGGCGGGACTCGGCACGCTCGTCAACACGGTGCGCCTCTCCACCGAATGCCCGCCCTGGACCTTCGGTATTTCGGCACTGATGAGCAACCTCGCCAAACGCGGGCTGCTCTAACTATTGGTTTCGCCGCTTGCCCTGCAGCAGGTCGAGCACGGAGTTTGCCGCCTCGAGGACATTCGTCCCCGGACCGAACACGGCGGCAACGCCGTGTTCATGCAGGAATTCGTAGTCCTGCCGGGGGATGACGCCGCCGCAGACGACGATGACATCGCCGCCGCCCTGCTCCTTCAGCCTGCCGATGAGCTGCGGCAGCAGCGTCTTGTGGCCGGCCGCGAGCGATGAAACGCCGACGACATTGACCCTTTCGCCAAGCGCCATCTCGGCCGCTTCATCCGGTGTCTGGAACAGTGGTCCGGCAAGCACATCGAAGCCGATATCGCCGAAAGCCGAGGCGATCACCTTGGCGCCGCGATCGTGCCCGTCCTGGCCGAGCTTGGCGACCATGATCTTCGGCCTGTGCCCCATTGCTTCCGCCACTTCCGCCATGCGTGTCTTCAGCACGGCAAGCTCAGGCTCGCTTCGATAGGCATCGCCATAGACGTCCTTGATGACCTCAGGCGTTGCCGCATGATCGCCGAAAGCCTGCCGCATCGCATCCGATATCTCGCCGACGGTGGCGCGCGCGCGCGCCGCCTCGACGGCAGCGGCAAGCAGATTGCCCTGTCCGCTGCGGGCAGCTTCGGAAAGGGCGGCGAGCGCTTCGGCGGTCTTCGCGCCATCGCGGCGGCGCTTCGTTTCCTCGATCCGCCTGATCTGGGCGTTGCGCACGGCCGCATTGTCGATCGCCAGGATGTCGATCTCTTCCTCGGTTTCCAGGCGGTACTTGTTGACGCCGACGATGACCTCCTCGCCCTTGTCGACCGCCGCCTGGCGCCGGGTCGCCGCCTCTTCGATCAGCCGCTTCGGCAGTCCCTCGTTGACGGCCTTCGTCATGCCGCCGAGCGCCTCGACCTCCTCGATCAGCGTCCAGGCCTTGTCGGCGAGCTCCTTCGTCAGGCTTTCGACATAGTAGGAGCCGGCCAGCGGATCGACCACTTTGGTCACGCCGGTTTCATGCTGGAGAATCAATTGCGTGTTGCGGGCGATGCGGGCGGAAAATTCCGTCGGCAGCGCAATCGCCTCATCGAAGGAGTTGGTGTGCAGCGACTGCGTGCCGCCGAGCACGGCCGACATGGCCTCGAAGGCGGTGCGGATGATGTTGTTGTAAGGGTCCTGCTCCTGCAATGAGACACCCGATGTCTGGCAATGGGTGCGCAGCATCAGCGAGGACGCCTTCTTCGGCTGGAACTCCTCCATGATGCGGGTCCACAGCAGCCGGGCGGCACGCAGCTTCGCCGCCTCCATGAAGAAGTTCATGCCGATCGCGAAAAAGAAGGAAAGCCTTCCGGCGAAGTCGTCGACGTTGAGACCCTTGGCGATGGCCGCCCGGACATATTCGCGGCCATCGGCCAGGGTGAAGGCGAGCTCCTGCACGAGCGTCGCGCCCGCCTCCTGCATGTGATAGCCGGAGATCGAGATCGAGTTGAATTTCGGCATCTCCCTTGCCGTATATTCGATGATGTCTGCAACGATCCGCATCGAGGGTTCGGGCGGATAGATATAGGTGTTGCGGACCATGAACTCCTTGAGAATGTCGTTCTGGATCGTCCCGGAAAGCTCGGATCTCGAAACACCCTGTTCCTCGCCGGCCACGATGAAGGAGGCGAGTATCGGGATGACGGCGCCGTTCATGGTCATGGAGACGGAAATCTTTTCCAGGGGAATGCCGTCGAACAGGATCTTCATGTCCTCGACGCTGTCGATCGCCACACCGGCCTTGCCGACATCGCCTTCGACGCGGGGGTGGTCGCTGTCATAGCCGCGGTGGGTGGCGAGGTCGAAGGCGACCGAGACGCCCTGCTGACCGGCGGCAAGCGCCTTGCGGTAGAAGGCATTCGACGCTTCCGCCGTGGAGAAGCCGGCATATTGGCGGATTGTCCAGGGGCGCCCGGCATACATCGTGGCGCGCGGCCCGCGAGTGAAGGGCGCAAAACCGGGCAGCGAGCCGAGATGGCCGGCGCCGTCGAGATCCTCGGCCGTATAGAGCGGCTTGACGGCAATACCTTCCGGCGTGTGCCAGGTCAGTGTCTCGGGCGAGGCACGCAACTCCTTCTGCGCAAGCTCCGCCCAATCCGACAGCGTCTTCTTCGTCATGCTTTCCTCCGGCTGCTTCATCGCCACCTTATCACTTCACAGGCGGCTGATGCGATACAGCCCTAGGACAATTCACGTAGCAAGCCATTCACTGCCTGCCGTACGCTTCCGGCTTTGACCTATTTGTGGTCCAACCTAGCGACCAAGCGGTCGCCGAGCCACTGAATGCCGCAGACGAGGACGATGAGGACGGCCACGACCGCGATCATCACATTGGTTTCGAAGCGCTGATAGCCATAGCGGATGGCGAGATCGCCGAGCCCGCCGGCGCCGATCGCGCCCGCCATGGCCGAAGCGCCGATCAGCGTCACCAGCGTGACGGTGAAACCGGCGACGATGCCCGGCAGCGCTTCCGGCACGAGCACTTCGCGGATGATCGTCCAGCGGTTGCCGCCCATGGCGCGCACGGCGTCGATCAGCCCGCGGTCGACCTCGCGCAGCGATACTTCGGCGATACGGGCATAGTAGGGCGTCGCGGCAATGGCGAGCGGCACGATGGCCGCCCACGTGCCGAGCGCCGTGCCGACGATCAGCCGCGTCAGCGGGATCAGCGCCACCAGCAGGATGATGAAGGGCACCGAGCGGAAGCCGTTGATGACGGCGCCGAGCATGCGGTTGATCCAGAGGTTTTCGGCAATGCCGCCGCGCGCCGTTATCACGAGGGCCAGACCAAGCGGCAGGCCGGCGACGAGCGAGATCACCCCCGAGGCGACGGTCATCAGGACTGTCTCCCAAAGGGAGCGAAGAAGCAGTTCAAACATGATCGGTGTCATAACCAAGCACCTCTACCCGGGCGGACCGGGACGTCAGGAATTGTTCGACCTTTCCGGCGAGCGCGGGATCGCGCGTGGGAACGGCGATGAAGAACCGCGCCACCGGCTGGCTCTGAATATGATCGATGCCGCCATGGACGAGGCGGAAGGAATGTGGCAGCGCCGCCGAGAGTTCGGCAAAGAGAGCCCCTTGCGCTTCAGGTCCGGCAAGATCGACACTGAGGAGGGCCTCGCTTCCTCCGGTTGCCGAAAGCCGGCTGGCAATGTGCCCGGGAAGCTGCGGGCGGATGCCGCCGAGCAGGCTCCTGGTGATCGCTTGCTGTGGATTGGCGAAGACCGACCAGACCTGCCCTTCCTCGACGATCCGCCCGGCATCGATGACGGCGACGCGATCGGCAATGCCGCGCACCACTTCCATTTCGTGCGTGATCAGCAGGATCGTCAGTCCAAGCTTACGGTTGATGTCTTTGAGCAGTGCCAAGATCGACCGGGTCGTCTCGGGGTCGAGTGCCGATGTCGCCTCGTCGGACAACAGCAGCGCCGGGCGTGCCGCAAGCGCGCGGGCGATCCCGACACGTTGTTTCTGGCCGCCGGAGAGCGATGCGGGATAGGCCTTCGCCTTGTCGGCAAGGCTGACGAGATCGAGCAACTCATGCGCCCGCTTCAGGCGCTCGGCCTTGGCAACGCCCTCGATCTTGAGCGGCAGCGCGACGTTTTCTTCGACTGTTTTGGCGGACAGCAGGTTGAAATGCTGGAAGATCATGCCGATACGGCGGCGCAGCGGCTGCAGTTCTTGTTCCTGAAGCCGGGTGATATCGCGGCCTTCGATGCGGATCTCGCCGCTGTCGGCCCGCTCCAGACCGTTCAGGCAGCGGATCAAGGTCGACTTGCCGGCGCCGCTGCGGCCGATGATGCCGAGAATCTCGCCCCTCTTCACCTGCAGGGAAATACCGTCGAGCGCGGGTGTCGTTCCGAATCGACGCTTCACGTCGACGAGCCGCACCACCTCTTCGGCCATGACCGCCTGTGGATCTGTCTCGACCGCCGTGGTGGAAACAAACGAATTCATGTGCTTTTCCTTACAAACACCGAAGGCGGCCCGGGCTGGGAATGCCCGGGCCGCCTTTCGGCAGGCCTTAACCCCGGCCTATTCTCGGATCAATAGGCGCTGAGACCCGTTCCCTTGTAGACCTTGTCGAACTCGGCCTTGACGGTCTCGTTCTGGTAGGACGACACCAGCGTCTTGACCCAGTCCGCACCCTTGTTCTCGTCCTTGACGGCGATGAAGTTGCGGTACGGATTGTCGGCGATCGGTTCCTGGGCAACGCGTTCGGCAGGCGAAAGACCGCTCTTCAGCGCCCAGTCGGTGTTGACGACGCCGGCGTCCAGATCGTCGATCGAGCGGCCGACGATGCCGGCGTCAAGTTCCTTGATCTCGATCTTCTTCGGATTGTCCGTCACGTCGGCGACGGTCGCGAGAATGCCTGTGCCGTCCTTCAGCTTGATGAGGCCTTCATTCTGGAGCACACGCAGCGCCCGGCCTTCATTCGAGGGATCGTTCGGAACACCGATGACGGCGCCTTCCGGGATCTCGGCGACGGACTTGTACTTCTTGGTGTAGAGGCCGATCGGCCAGACCCCGGTATAACCGACCGGAACGATATGATAGCCGTGCTGCTTGATCTGGTTATCGAGATAGGGCTGGTGCTGGAAAGCGTTGGCATCGATTTCGCCGCGCTCCAGGGCTTCGTTCGGCTGCGTATAATCGTTGAAGATGACGGTCTCGATTTTGAGGCCCTTCTTGGCCGCCTCGCTCGTGACCACGCGCCATACATCCTCATCTTCGCCGGCCATGATGCCGACCTTGATCGACTTGTCGTCGGCAAAGGAAGGGGCGGGTGCTGCAAGGGTAAAAAGTGCGGCAGCGGAAACGGCGACGGCTGCGAGAGCCGCGCGGCGCGAAAGGTGGAAGCCGTGAAGATTTTTGTTCTTGATCATCGTATATCCCGTCTGACTGAATGAGGCCGAACGCCCCGAGCAGGCTGATCATGGCAAATGCGCGGATCGCGAGCGAAGCACGAAAGACTGATGAAGAGGAAAGGTCGGAAAAACTCTTGCCCTGCCATCGATATCGGCAGGATAAATTTCCATCAAATTTATGGATTAATTGCGGCTCGTAAGCATATTCTAAAAAATGAAAACGGCGCCTCTGGGGCGCCGCTTCAACCTTATCCCAGCAACCTTTACTCGGCAGCGATGAGTGCTTGATTGCGGGCAGGAAAGAAGGCCGAAAGCTCGCCGATGACTTCTCCGATGCGCTTGGAAAGCGGCTCGGATGAGACGCGGTAATCGGTAAAGTCGCGGTCGGAGGCATAGACGGCTGTCGGCAGCGTGTGAGACATGAAGAAACCGAAGAGCGGGCGCAGCTGATGCTCGACCATCAGCGCATGCCGGTCGCCGCCGCCGGTCGCGGTGATGACGATCGGCTTGGCGCGCAGCTCATGCGGATCGATCAGATCGATCAGATGCTTGAAGAGGCCGGGATAGCTGCCCTTGTAGGTCGGCGCTCCGATGACGACCACGTCGGCATTGACGAGATCGTCGATGACGGCCCTGGCGCGGCTATCGAGATCGTCACGGCGCTGTGCCTGGCCAAGCGAGGGGCCGACATCGGTCAGGTCGTAGACGGTATTCTCGAAGCCGTATTTTTCAGCGGCGAGGCCGGCGACGTTTTCGACAAGTGCGAAAGTCTTCGAGGGGCGGTTGAAGCTACCCGCGAGGCCGACCAGTTTCAGAGCAGACATGCCATTTCCTTCCAATATCGTACCGGGACCGACGTCATTGTTGGTACGAATATTATCTATAAAAATAGTGGATTAAAGGAATGGCGATCCCTCTTCTCCGCGGGAGAGGAAAAATACGTTCGTCCTTGCCGATAATCTCGTCTCAGGCCGGTGTCTTCCTGGGGATGTGCGGCAGAAAGATCGTGAGGAGACCGAGCAGCGGCAGGTAAGAGCAGATACGGTAGACGAATTCGATGCCGTGGGTGTCGGCGAAATCGCCGAGCAAAGCGGCACCGAGCCCCCCTGCCCCGAATGCGAAGCCGAAGAAGACGCCGGCAATCAGCCCGACGCGCCCAGGCACCAGTTCCTGGGCGAAGACGACGATCGCCGAGAAGGCCGAGGCGAAGACCAAGCCGATCACGATGCTGAGCACGCCCGTCCAGAAAAGGTTCGCATAGGGCAGGAGCAGGGCGAAGGGAATGACGCCGAGGATCGAGAACCAGATGACGAAACGGGCGCCGAAGCGATCGCCGATCGGCCCGCCGAGGAAAGTGCCGACGGCGACCGAGCCGAGGAAGAGAAAAAGCATCAGCTGCGCCTGCTGCACGCTGAGTTCGAACTTGTCGATGACATAGAAGGTGAAGTAGCTCGACACGCTCGCCATGTAAACGTTCTTCGTTGCCGTCAGCAGCACGAGGATCAGCAGCGCCCAGACGACCCTGTTCTGCGGCAGCGGCAAGGCGCGGCTCACCGCCGGCTTGCTGGCATTCTGGCGCCTATGGCTCATGTACCAGTTTCCGACCCAGCTCAGCACGACCATGCCGACCATGGCGATGGCGGAAAACCAGGAGACGCTGTGCTGGCCGAGCGGCAGCACGATGAAGGCGGCAAGCAGCGGACCGATCGCCTGGCCGGCATTGCCGCCGACCTGGAAAAACGACTGCGCGAAACCGTGACGGCCGCCGGAGGCAAGACGGGCGACGCGCGAGGATTCCGGATGAAAGACCGCAGAGCCGAAGCCGATCAGGCTTGCGGCGACCAGCAGCAGCGCGAAGTTGCCGGCATTGCCGAGAAGAATGAGCCCGCAGAACGTGCTCGCCATGCCGACCGGCAGTGAATAGGGCATTGGCCAGCGATCGGTGACGATGCCGACCAGCGGCTGCAGCAGCGAGGCCGTGACCTGGAATGTCATGGTGAGGAGGCCGATCTGAACGAAATCGAGATCGTAGTTCGCCTTGAACAACGGATAGAGCGAGGCGAGCAGTGATTGCATGATGTCGTTCAGCATGTGGCAGAAGCTGACCGCCATCAGAATAGACATGGTTGTCTTTTCAAAACGAGGCGCGCTCTCGGCAACGGTTGCCATGAATATTCCTCCTGCACAGGCATGTTCGGCGCCGTGCTGCGTCGGTTTTTTATGGATTTCGGGCGATCGGAGCTGGGAGACACTCGAGCGGCGGTCGCTTAAGTGGATTTAACGCAAGCCGAGCGGCAATCACAGCCCAGTTTTATCAGGATCGGTACGGATTTTGTTCGATTTATTCTTCCACCGATCGAATGAGCCTGACTTCTCGTCTCGGATGGGGGCTTTCATATCACACTCGGTTACGATCATCGCATATCGAAGACGCTATGTGAAAACAGCCATGGAAAACCGGCGCGGGGGATACTACAGCTGCGCCGATTGAGAATGCGATCGAGGCTGAAAACACGCGATGAATGTCAAGACACCGAATGCAATAGACAGTTATGTCGGAGCGCGTATCAGAATGCGCCGGCAATTGCTCGGAATGAGCCAGGAGCGGCTTGCCGATCAGATCGGCGTGACCTTTCAGCAGGTTCAAAAATACGAGAAGGGCATCAACCGCATCGGCGCAAGCCGTCTGCAGCGGATCGCAGAAGTGCTTCACACCTCCCCGAGCTTCTTCTTCGAACAGGAGGATTCCGAGCCATTGACGCTGCAGGGGCTGGACTTGCCGGCGAATGGAGATCCGGTCACGGAGTTCCTGCGGACGAAAGAGGGCTTGGTACTCAATCGCGCCTTTCTGAAGATCGCCGACCAGAATATTCGCGAGACGATCATCGCGCTGGTGAACGCAATGGCGCAGGCGGAAAACAACGGTGTCAGCTTTGGAGTTTCCTCGGCGGATATCGCCCATCCGCTCTGAAAACAGCCGAGAAGGCGCCGGCATGCATCGTGCCGGCTGCATTGCGGCGATGCCGGATGCCCCTCCCCTTGCATGGCACTTGCCTATGCGCTGGATAGATCCAGCGGTCCTTGCCTATCACAAAACCGGCGCAGACAATTGAACGGCCGCCGGCCGTTCCAGATGCGTCTCCATCAAATGGCTTCACCAGACGCCGTTCATACTCGATATTTCGATTCTGGCGGTTTGTGATCGATGATCCTGCCGGCATGCGGCTCTGACGATTGCGATCTCGCCTGCCGGGCCGCGGCACGCGCGGTATGTTCAAGCTTTTGAAAAAGATTGGACAACCCGCCGATAGGGTCTTGTTAACCCTATTTGCCTTGCGACTCGGTCAGAATCGGCGCTAAATGCGGTTTCATAGTGCGCAGGGCTTTAAAATCGCATTTTCGAGATTTCCATGAATATGGCACCGCAGATAGAAAAAGCAATTTCCGATGTCGACCAGCTGATCATTGGTCAGGCGCAGGAACTGTCCGACAAGCTGAAGCAGCATCGGCTTGAAATGTTTCCGCCGCGCGCGCTGAAGGACCTGCGGGAATTTCAGCTGGCCGAAGTCGCGCGCTTCCTTGGCGTCACCAGCGGCTATCTTCGCAATTTATCGCTGGAAGGCAAGGGCGCCCTGCCCCAGGTCACGCCCTCGGGCCGCCGATCCTATACGGCGGAGCAGATGGAAGAGATGCGTGCTTTCCTGGAGCACCATGCCCGTGCGGGTACACATTATATGCGCCATCGCCGCGGCAACGAACATCTGCAGGTCGTGGCCGTCGTCAACTTCAAGGGCGGCAGCGGCAAGACGACGACTGCCGCGCATCTTGCCCAGCACCTTGCCCTGACAGGTCACCGCGTCCTCGCCGTCGATCTCGACCCTCAGGCCTCTCTCTCCGCCATCCATGGCTTCCAGCCTGAATTCGACGTCAACGAGAATGAGACGCTCTACGCCGCCATTCGCTACGACGACCAGCGGCGCCCGCTCAGAGAGATCATCCGGCCGACGAATTTCCCGAACCTGCATCTCGTGCCGGGCAATCTCGAACTGATGGAATTCGAGCATGATACGCCGCGCGTGCTTGCTCAGGGCAAGGCGGGCGATTATGGACGCGTCTTCTTCGCGCGGCTGGATGAGGCGCTGTCCTCGGTCGCAGACGATTACGATATCGTCATCATCGACTGCCCTCCCCAGCTCGGCTTTCTCACGATGAGCGCCATCTGCGGCGCGACGGCGGTTCTGATCACTGTCCATCCGCAGATGCTCGACGTCATGTCGATGTGCCAGTTCCTGCAGATGCTCGGCGAAGTGCTGAACACGCTGAAGGGCGCCGGCGGCAACATGAACCTCGACTGGCTGCGTTATCTCGTGACCCGCTACGATCCGCAGGACGGACCGCAGACGCAGATGGTCGCCTTCATGCGGTCGATGTTCAAGAACCATGTGCTGACCAATCCGATGTTGCGCAGCGTCGCCATTTCCGACGCCGCGATGACCAACCAGACGCTCTACGAGGTCGAGCGGAGCCAGTTTACCCGCGCGACTTATGACCGGGCGATGGAGGCGATGGATGCCGTCAACGGCGAGATCACCGATCTCATCCACAAGGCCTGGGGGCGGAAATGACTGGCAAGTTTACTGCGGTAAACTGGGACAAGGAGCGGGCCAATGGCGCGTAAGAATCTCCTCTCGGGCCTGATGGACGATTCCAAGAAGTTTACTGCGGTAAACAATGAGGACGAGCCACTTCATAAGGACGAGAAACAGCAGATCACCTATAAGGGGATCGGTGCTCTCGGTGCCGTCACGCGCAGTATCGACGCGCTGGCTGCCAAGGCTGATGCAGCCAAGGCGATCGAGGAGAAGCTGGCGACGGGTGAGACGGTGATCGATCTCGATCCCGCTTTGATCGAAGATTCCTTCGTGACCGACCGGCTGGCCCATACCGACGAACAGTTCCGTGAACTGGTCGAGGCGATCCGGCTGCGCGGCCAGGATTCGCCGATCCTCGTTCGTCCGCATCCCGAAAAGGACGGCCGGTATCAGATCGCTTTCGGCCATCGGCGTGCTAGAGCCGCCAAGGAACTCGGCCGACCCGTTCGCGCCGTCGTCAAGAAACTCGACGATCGCGACCATGTCATTGCCCAGGGGCAGGAGAATTCGGCCCGCGCCGATCTTTCCTTCATCGAAAGAACGATGTTCGCCGACAAGCTCGATACGCTGGGCTTTGATCGGGAAACGATCATGTCCGCGCTCAGCGCCGACAAGACGACGGTGTCCAAGATGCTGTCGGTCACAAAGCGGATTCCGGCCGAGGTGCTGACCGCCATCGGCGCGGCCAAGACCACAGGGCGGGACCGTTGGCACGATCTGTCGGTGAAATTCGAAACAGAAAACATCGGCGCCCGGACGATCGAATTCACCAAGTCGGCGGAATTCGAGGCTGCGGAGCCGGACGCCCGCTTCGATATGCTGGTTGCATTCATCAGCAGGAAGCAGCAAGCGGCTTCGCCCGCACCGGCGCCTCAGCCCTTAGCTCGCGCCTGGCAGCGCCAGGACGGTGCGGTCAAGGCGAAAATTAAGGATGACGGAAAACAGTTCACCATCGCGCTGAAGGCGGAGAAGGCATCGGCCTTCGGAGCCTATATCGCCAGCAATCTGGACCGTCTCTACGAGGCGTTCGAGAGGACACAGGATTTGACGAAGAACGGAGATCAATAAGCAAAAGAAAAGGCCCCCGAACGTTGCCGTCGCGGAAGCCCTCTCTGATCTAGACACCCAGAGAATCACATTTCCGCGAATCATAGTCAAGAGTCTTTGGCACCGAATTTGGTGAGCTGTGATCTTTTGCCTTGAAGAAGGCGAAGAAAATGGAAAGCGGAAGTGTGACGACGCCCTTTGGGCGGCGGCCGATGACGCTTGGCATGTTGGCAAGCCAAGCGTCTGCTCGAAAGATAGAGCCCGGCCAATCAATCGAGAAGTGGAAACTCTATCGTGCTCTGTGCGAGGCGAAGCCCTTGCTCGGTATCACCGACCGGGCGCTTGCCGTCCTGAACGCCTTGTTGAGCTTCTATCCCAAGGGAGAGCTCTCTGAGGAAAACGGGCTTGTCGTGTTCCCGTCCAATGCACAGCTCTCTCTGCGCGCGCATGGCATGGCGGAGCAGACGATCCGGCGCCATCTGGCGATCTTGATCGAGGCGGGATTGCTCATCCGCAAGGATAGCCCGAACGGCAAGCGTTACGCCCGCAAGGAGCAGGGCGGAGAGATCCGCGAAGCATTCGGTTTTTCGTTGGCGCCGCTGCTTGTGCGCGCCGAGGAGATTGAACGGCTGGCGGCGGAGGTGGTTGCCGAGCGACTGCATCTCCAGCGGCTTCGGGAACGTCTCACACTTTGCCGCCGCGACGTCGCCAAGCTCATCGAGATGGCTTTGGAGGAGGGGGCTGCCGGCGACTGGAGCGGTATCCATCTGCTTTTTCGCGCCATCGTCGAGCGCTTGCCGCGCTCACCTTCCGCCGAGCAGGTCGCCGCCGCACTTGATGAATTGGAGCTGCTGCGCGAAGAAATCGTCAATCAATTGGAAATGCAGGTTAAAACTCAAATTCAAAGCGGCAATGCCCAACATTATGAGCGGCACATACAGAATTCAAACCCACAACCCATTACTGAACTTGAACCAAGCTTCGAAACGAAGCAGGGCGCAACGGCGGATGATCAATCGGCAGGCCGGGCCGAACCGATAGCCCGGATACGGAAGGATGAGGGGAAGGACGGTTATGTGCCGGTCGTAAATCCCGCCTCCGCTGTCAGCGGCACGCTGAAATCCTTCCCACTGGGGCTGGTGCTGCAGGCTTGCCCTGAGATTGCAGCCTATGGCCCGCAAGGTTCGGTTGACACCTGGCGCGATCTGATGGCGGCGGCTGTGGTCGTCCGCTCGATGCTTGGCGTCAGCCCGTCGGCTTATGAGCAGGCCTGCGAGATCATGGGGCCTGAAAACGCCGCGACCGTTATGGCCTGCGTCCTTGAAAGGGCAGGGCACATCAACTCGGCGGGCGGTTATCTCCGCGACCTGACGCGCCGCGCGGAAAGGGGGGAATTCGCCATCGGACCGATGTTGATGGCTCTTGCTCGCAGCAATTCGCCTGTGAGAGGCAAGACCGGATGAGAATTCGCGTCGCGGCCTCGGGCGTGAACTGTTATGGTTAACGAAGTGTGACGGAAATGAAGGCAGAGATAACTTCTGATTGGCAGGTTACCGCTTCCGGATCAGCGGGTTAGCAGATTGTCAAAAGGCCGTATGGGGCGTGACGCCGAGCCTCAAACGCTTTTTGATCCTGTCGACAGGTGTCCCTTCCAAAAGTAGGACCATGTCTTTCGCGACCCTCGTTTGGACCGCCAGCCTAAACAAGGCCTCGGGAGAGCACAAGCGATCATCGGGCAAGCTCGGTGCTATCCCGCTGTTGACGCGAAAACGCTTTTTGACGATACGGCGGGAAGGCGGCTGGCTGGTCGATGAAAGAATGGAGAACATGAGTTTGAAACGGGCGGTGGATTTTTTCCTGGTGGTGATTGCTTCGCTGATCCTGCTCGTTCCGAGCCTTGTCGTCGCCCTTTGCGTTCGATTTACCTCGCCGGGACCCATCCTCTATTGGTCGAAGCGTGTCGGCCGCTTCAATCAGATCTTCCTGATGCCGAAATTTCGCAGCATGCGCATCGATACACCGACGGTTGCCACGCATCTGCTCGAAGATCCGGATCGGTTCCTGACGCCCATTGGTTCGTTTCTGCGCAAATCCAGCCTCGACGAACTGCCGCAACTCTGGTGCATTCTTGCGGGGAAAATGAGTTTCGTTGGACCGAGACCGGCGCTGTACAATCAATATGATCTGATCGAATTGCGAACGGCCCACGGCGTCGACAAGCTCCTGCCGGGATTGACGGGATGGGCGCAGATCAACGGGCGGGATGAGTTGCCGATTCCCGAGAAGGTGAAATTCGATGTCGAATATCTCGAGCGGCGCTCATTCGGCTTCGATATGCGCATCCTGTTTCTGACCGCGGAAAAGGTCATCCGCCGGAAGGGCGTCACGCATTGAGTTGACTACTTCCGATAGATAAGCGGTTCGAAAGACCGCGCTTTCCGATTATTTCAGTTGCGCTCGTTGCAGAAAATGACAAGAAGGTGGTTGTCTAATTGATCCGCGAGACGCTGGTAAGCAATGCCTGAAAATACCCCCACTGAGACGCCACGCTCGGGATGGTTCTTGGTGCCGATGCAGGCGCTCGTCTCCCCTCTGCTGGCGATGCCGCGTTCTGCCAAACGTGCTCTGGCGTTGCTGGTGGATTCCAGCTTTTGTGTTCTGACGATCTGGCTGGCCTATTGCTTCCGTCTCAATGAGTGGACTGTGTTGACCGGTGTGCAGTGGCTGCCGGTCCTCGTGTCGCTGTGCATGGCGCTTCCCATCTTCATCGTCATGGGCATGTATCGGGCGATCTTCCGTTATGCCAACATGGCTGCTTTCATTGCCGTTCTGAAGGCTATCGCAATTTACGGCGTCGCCTTCATGACGATATTTACCGCGCTCAGCGTCCCCGGTGTCCCGAGAACCGTCGGCATTCTCCAGCCCTTCCTGCTGTTGATTGCGATCGGCCTGTCGCGGTTGAGTATCCGGTATTGGCTGGGGGATACCTATCAGCGTATCCTCCACCAGAATACGCTCGCCAAGGTGCTGATCTATGGAGCAGGCAATGCCGGGCGGCAGCTCGCAGGCGCCTTGACGAACAGCGCCGAGCTCAATGTCGTCGGCTACCTGGATGATGACCCGCGTCTCAAGGGCGGCATCATGGGCGGCTTGCCGATCTACGACCCGTCGGATCTTCCGGTGCTTGCGGAAGCTCTTGGCGTGCACAATGTACTTCTTGCCCTTCCATCCGCCTCGCGGCAGCGACGGAATGAAATCCTCGAACATATCCGCAAAGCCAGGGTGAATGTTCGGACATTGCCGGATCTCACGGCGCTCGCTCAGGGGCGAATCGCCGTCTCCGACATCCGTGAGCTGGAGATCGAGGATCTGCTCGGGAGGGAAGCGGTTGCCCCGCGGCAGGCGCTGCTCGACAAGGCGATGCGCAACAAGGTGGTGATGGTCACCGGCGCCGGCGGCTCCATCGGCGGCGAGTTATGCCGGCAGATTCTGCGCAACGCGCCTTCGAGCCTCATCCTCATCGATCAGAACGAGTTTGCCCTTTACAACATTCATGCCGAATTGCTGAAGCTGGCCGAGCTGTACAAATATGCAAGCCTGCAGATCGTTCCGATTCTCTGTTCCGTCCGCGACCAGGATCGCATGGAACATATCATTCAGAACTGGCGGCCTCAGACGCTCTATCATGCCGCCGCTTATAAGCATGTGCCTCTTGTCGAACACAATGCCGTGGAAGGCATCAAGAACAATGTCATGGGTACGCTGATCACCGCACGCGCGGCTGACAAATGCGGCGTGTCGAATTTTGTGCTGATCAGCACCGACAAGGCCGTGCGTCCGACAAATGTGATGGGCGCCAGCAAGAGGCTCGCGGAGATGGTTCTGCAGGCGCTTGCGGCAGAGCCGGCCGCCGAAGGAACGCGGACGAATTTCTCCATGGTCCGCTTCGGAAACGTCCTCGGCTCTTCCGGATCCGTCGTGCCGCTTTTCCGCCAGCAGATCAAGGACGGCGGCCCGGTGACGCTGACGCATCCTGACATAACCCGCTACTTCATGACCATTTCGGAGGCCTCGCAGCTTGTCATACAGGCAGGCGCCATGGCCGAGGGCGGGGATGTTTTCCTGCTCGATATGGGAGAGCCCGTCCGCATTGCGGATCTTGCCCGCAAGATGGTGGAGCTTTCCGGCCTGACCGTGCGTCACGAGGATAATCCCGAAGGGGATATCGAGCTTTCCGTCACCGGCCTCAGGCCCGGCGAGAAGCTCTATGAAGAACTGCTGATCGGGGATAACCCCGAGACAACCGAACACCCTCGGATCATGAAGGCGCGCGAGGATTTTCTGTCCTGGCCTGAGCTCTCGAAGAGGCTCAGCTCACTCAATGCGTCATTGGATCGAAACGATATGATTGCGGCGCGCGCCGCCTTGGCGGAACTCGTCTCCGGCTATTCGTCGACGGGTGAGGTGTCGGACCTGGCTTTCACTGGGGCAGAAACCAACACGGCGGCCTGAGGTTCTGCCAGATCCTCAGGGTGGCGGAAATCAGTTTCGAACGACGGGCTCAAAGCGTGTGCTGCCGCGATCCGCACAAATGAGGGCGACCATATAGGCGAAGATCGGATCCAATGCCTTTTGGTTGAACATGATGCCAAAGCTGCCTGTTATGACGTAGCTGCTGAAGAGCAGGAGAGCGATCGCCAGCGCTAGATCCCGGCCTGGGCCAGGTTCCTTTTTCCACGCGCCGATCACGGGCGCCAGCAGCAGCAGCGAAAGCGCCGCGATGCCGACAACGCCGGCGTCGATTCCCGCGGTCAGAAACCCATTGTGGACATGCGAGAAGGGCAGCTGCGGCCTTATGCTCTCGGGCAGCTCCGCCAAAACCGAAGCCATCCGGTTTTGTGGGCCATAACCGGTCAACGGGTCCTTAGCGATTGCCGACAAGGCGCCTTCGTACAAAGCGAGCCGTGCGCTGAGCGACGTGACTTCGCCTTCGCTGCTTTCGAGCGAGGCCATATTTTCCTGCAGCGCCTGAATGCGGTGGAGGATTTGGCCGCTGCCGAGCGCGATAAGTCCGGCAAATAGCAAAGAGCCGGTAATGGCGAGGCTGCGCAAACTCAGATGGAAGCTGTGTTTGCGAAAATACCAGAGAAGGATGACGAGATGGACGGGGATGGCCAGCCAGGCCGAGCGCGTTCCGGAAAGCAGCACGCAGCCTAGACCGGCGGCATATCCGAGGATCGCAATTCTTTGCTCCACGCTTTTCGGCGATTGAACGTTAAGAAGGGCGATGCCACCGAAAAGAAGACCTATGATTCCGAGGAGTGCGGCATTTGACGTCCCAGCCTCCGCCCTGTCCAGCAGAAATATGATCTGCAGCAGACTGAAGAGAAAGGTAACGATCATGCCGATGCCCGCGCCGAGGATGAAGAGCGGCACGAGGCGGCCATCCGGAGATTGGCGCATACGCGGCAAAATCAACCAGATCGAGAAGAACGGCAGGAGCCTGAATATCCAGTCGGGCACTTCGGAGTAAGGCGGATTGATGAAGATGCTGGCGATCATCACCACCGGGTAGATCGTCATGCACATGGCGACCAGGCGGTCGGATTTCGACAGGTTCAAAGAAAAGCGAGCCGTCGCCAGACAGTAGATGCCCGACAGCATCGACGCCAGCAGAATGAAAGAGTTGAAATTCGGCGAGAGCCCCGGAAGAATTGCAAAGAAAAAGACCGCAATGCCGTTGGTTCGGTCAAGCGCGCTTCCCGCCCCATTCCCGGGATGAAGCACCGCAATCACGAGTTGCCTGAAATAATTCACTTTGCTGGTCCTGAGGTGTCGCTGATCCAGCCTCGCTAAGGACCGTTGCCACCGCTGTCAAGCCGTGAATGCGGGCTGAACCCGTGCTTTTTTCACTGTCGTATTCCGGCAACAGCACAGCTGAATGAGGTCGGTCTTAGCCAATGACGGGCTGCAACGCCATGGAACGGGGCAAGCTCACTCACGCAGAAAACACGCCTGAGGTGCGAGCATTCGTTCGAATTCCGGTTCCATCGACGCATGTCTTGGCAACGCGCTGTAACTGATATACTAGTATGCCAGAATGTGTCGACGTTCCTGGTATCCTCATGCGGCCGGCCTCAGACATTGAAGTTCCCATGATCCCGACGTCGCAGGACGGCGGCAGGCTGCGCCGCGTTACCGCGGCCGGCGCCATTTACGAGCGCCTGCACGCTGACATCGTGTCGCTCCGCATGCCGCCCGGCATGTTGCTGCAGGAAAAGCGGATCGCCGAGGATTTCGGCGTCAGCCGCACGCCGGTGCGCGAGGCGTTGCTCAGGCTTTCCGAAGGCGGACTGGTCGATATTTTTCCGCAGTCGGGCACTGTCGTATCACGCGTGCCGGTCTCGGCGATCCCCGAAGCGGTGGTCGTGCGCAAGGCGCTCGAAGGCACGACCGTCGAGATGGCGGCTCAAATCGCCACCCCTGCCGATATCGCCCGTCTCGACGTCATCATCGCCCGCCAGCGGGCATATGCTGCGGCCGGCGATGTCTTGAGCTTCCACGAGGAAGACGAGGCCTTCCACGAAGCGATCGCGCAGGTATCAGGCTATCCCGGCATTTGGACTATTCTGAAGACGGTCAAGGTGCAGATCGACAGGGCACGCCGGCTGACGCTGCCGGCGCTTGGGCGCGCAGGCAATGTGGTGCACGAACACACGATCATCCGCGATGCGCTCACCGCCCATGATGCCGCTGGCGCACGCGACGCGATGATCCATCACTTGAGCGCCGTCATCCCCGACGTCGACGAATTGCGCTCGCGCTATCCCGATTATTTCTGCTGACGGCAGGGCCAGACACGAAACGAAAAGGCGAGGAAGGAAGAAGGATGAGGCAAGGTTGGAGATGGTTCGGGCCGGAAGCGCCGGTGACGCTGGATGATGTCCGCCAGACGGGCGCGACCAACATCGTGTCGTCGCTGCATCAGGTCCCGATCGGCAGGGCCTGGACGGAGAAGGAAGTGCGCGAGCGCCAGTCTCTGATCGAGACGACGCCTGCCGGCCGTTCGCCGCTCGTCTGGTCGGTGGTGGAAAGCATCCCGATTCCGGACGCGGTCAAGCGCAAGGGCGGGGAGGCGAAGGCCGAAATCGAGGCGTGGATCGCCAGCCTCGAGGCGGTCGCCGCCTGCGGCATTCCGATCGTCTGCTATAATTTCATGCCTGTCGTCGACTGGACCCGCACCGAACTCGATTTCGTGACGCCGACAGGCGCCACCGCCATGCGCTTCGATCACGAGCGTTTCGCGGCTTTCGACCTCTTCGTTCTGGAACGGCCGGATGCGGCGCAGCAATACTCCAAGGAAGATCGCGAAAGGGCGCGTATCGTCTTCGACACGATGTCGGAGGAGGAGATCGCCGAGATCACCCGTATCATCACCTCGGCTCTGCCTGGTTCCACCACGGAGCCTCTGACCATTCCGGCCTTCCGGGAAAAGCTGGTCGCCTATGCCGGCATCGATGCCGTAAGGCTGCGCCGGCATCTGATCGAGTTCCTCGAAGCAGTGACGCCAGCCGCCGAAGCGCGCGGCGTCAAGCTGACGCTGCATCCCGACGATCCGCCGCGTTCGCTGTTCGGGCTGCCGCGCATTGCTTCGACCGCCGAGGACTATGCGGCCCTCTTCGACGCGGTGCCGTCGGCGGCGAACGGCATGTGTTACTGCACGGGCAGTCTCGGCGTGCGTGCCGATAATGACCTGCCGGCAATCGCCCGGCGCTTCGCCTCGCGCATCCACTTCGCTCATCTGCGCGCAACGACGCGCGAGGGCGACGGCCGAACCTTCCATGAAAGCGCCCATCTGGAAGGTGATGTCGACATGGTCGCGGTTCTCCACGAACTGGTTGCCGAAGACCGCCGCCGCAGCGCTGAAGACACGATCGTCTTCCGCTCGGACCATGGCCATCGCATGCTCGACGATCTCGACAAAACAGTCACGCCCGGTTACCCCGCCATCGGCCGCATGCGCGGCCTTGCCGAGCTTCGCGGTATCCTGCATGCACTGGACGCCCCGCCGAACTGAGGGCGCAGAGCGCAGCGCTTTCCGTCGGCCGACCGTTGCTGCTACGAAATCTCGACCGTACAGGTGAAGCGCGCGGTCGCGCCGGGCGCTAATATGCTTGTATACGGCCGCCGCGACAGCTCGCTCGGCGCTCCAGCTTCGGCCGCCGTTCCATGCCATGGTTCGACGCAGAGGAAGGGGGCGCCGGGCTTGGTCCACAAAGCAAGATTGGGCAGGTTTTCGAAACGGAACCGCAGGGCCGGTCCACCCTCGACGCCGTAACGCAGCCCTTCTCCCGCACCCTCGGGGAAGATCATCGCGTCCTGCTCGAACATCGCATGATCCAGCACCAGCCGGCCTTTGTCGAAAGGAGAGGGCTGTGGCGTCGGATTAATGAGGCCGCCCTCCAGCCGTACGAGCCCGGGCTCGCCTTGATTGTCGAGCATGACGGTGTGGGGCCGCCCGGAAGCACCAGGCAGCGGCCAGGCGAAGGCGGGATGGAAGCCCAATCCGAACGGTATCGCCTTCTGATCGCGGTTGCTGACCTCGGCGGCGACGGTCAAAGCGCGGCCCTCGACCGCATGTTCCACGGCCAGCAGAAAGTCGAACGGATAGACCGCCCGGGTGGTGGCCGAGGCGGCAAGCTCGTACCGGCACATCGTTGCCGTGGAGGCTGCGAGGGCAAATTCGCTGCGCCGGGCAAAACCGTGCTGGGCCATTGGATAGACCGTGCCGTCGATCGCGATCTTGTCGTCCGGCGCCTTGCCGACGATCGGAAACAGGATCGGCGAGCGCCCTGTCCAAAACGCCGCGTCACCCGTCCATAACCAGGAGCGTCCGTCGCTGGTGGTCAGTGCCTGCATTTCCGCGCCGAGGGAAGAGACGTCGACGGTGAGATCCTGATTGCCGATCCGGATTGTGCTTGGCATGGCAATTCCCTTTCTCGCTGGTTCGGTACGAGCACAGCTGCCTGCACCGCGATTTCTATCTGTAGGTGGAAGATGCACGCCAGCCGTTATTTTCGTATTGCGCCCAGTCTCGCGATCACTTCGTTCGGGATGCCGTAACGCTGGATGGCGTCGCGGTTGTTGCGAAAGCCGCAAATCTCCCGCTGGATGAAGAACGCCCAGACGGCGTCGGAGGCGTCATTGAGAAGCCTCTCGCGTTCCTCCGCGCTTTGGCGCTCGCCGGTCCAGGCTTTCAAGGCGGCAAGCGCCGCCTCCACCTTCAGCCCGTGACGTCCGAGCGCATCGGCGCGTTCCGCCATCAACTCGTATTCGAGGACGTTGAAGCCGTTCCTATCCTGCTGGGATTGCCTGAAAGACTGCGGCGGGCGAACGCTCATGGGTACGGATTCCTTGATCAGCGCAGGCAACAACCTTATCCAATCCGGTCTTTGAGATCGAGAGGGTAGGGAACGGACCTATCCCGCCGTTTCCCCGCGTGATAAGGGCGCCGTAACTTTTTTTCAGGCCCCGCGCACATCATGATTCGTATCGAGAATATCAGCAAGCAGCTCAGCCACCGGATTCTCTTCATCGAGGCTTCCGCAGCCCTCAACAAAGGCGAGAAGATCGGTCTCGTCGGCCCGAACGGCGCCGGCAAGACGACGATCTTCCGGATGATCAACGGCGAGGAGCAGCCCGACGAGGGCCAGGTCTCTTGCGAGAAGGGCGTCACGATCGGCTACTTCAACCAGGACGTCGGCGAAATGGCCGGCCACAGCGCCGTCGCCGAAGTGATGAACGGCGCCGGGCCGGTCAGCATCGTTGCCGCCGAGCTGCGGGAGCTGGAGGCCGCCATGGTCGACCCCGAGAGGGTCGACGACATGGAGGAGATCATCGAGCGCTACGGCGAGGTGCAGGCGCGTTACGAGGAGTTGGATGGTTATGCGCTCGACGGGCGCGCCCGCGAAGTGCTTGCGGGCCTGAGTTTCAGTCAGGAGATGATGGACGGCGACGTCGGTGCGCTGTCGGGCGGCTGGAAGATGCGCGTGGCGCTTGCCCGCATCCTGCTGATGCGCCCGGACGTCATGCTGCTCGACGAGCCGAGCAACCATCTCGATCTCGAAAGCCTGATCTGGCTGGAGGAGTTCCTGAAGGGTTATGAGGGTGCGTTGCTGATGACCTCGCACGACCGCGAGTTCATGAACCGCATCGTCAACAAGATCCTCGAAATCGACGCCGGCTCGCTGACCTCCTATTCCGGCGACTATGAATTCTACGAGCAGCAGCGGGCGCAGAACGAAAAGCAGCAGCAGGCCCAGTTCGAACGCCAGCAGGCGATGCTCGCCAAGGAAATCAAGTTCATCGAGCGGTTCAAGGCGCGCGCTTCGCATGCTTCGCAGGTGCAGAGCCGCGTGAAGAAGCTGGAGAAGATCGACCGGGTGGAGCCGCCCAAGCGCCGGCAGTCGGTCGCCTTCGAATTCCAGCCGGCGCCCCGCTCGGGCGAAGACGTGGTCAGCCTGAAGAACGTCCATAAGAAATACGGCAGCCGAAGCATCTATGAAGGGCTGGATTTCATGGTGCGGCGCAGGGAACGCTGGTGCATCATGGGCATCAACGGTGCGGGCAAATCGACGCTGCTGAAGCTGGTGACGGGCACCACAGCGCCCGACGAGGGCAGTGTCTCCCTCGGCGCCAGCGTCAAGATGGGCTATTTCGCCCAGCACGCCATGGATATTCTCGACGGCGAGCGCACCATTTTCCAATCGCTGGAAGACCGATTTCCCCAGGCGGGGCAGGGGCCTTTGCGCGCGCTTGCCGGATGTTTCGGCTTTTCCGGCGACGATGTCGAGAAACGGTGCCGGGTGCTCTCCGGCGGCGAGAAGGCCCGGCTGGTCATGGCGATGATGCTCTTCGACCCGCCGAACCTGCTCGTGCTGGACGAGCCGACGAACCATCTCGACCTCGACACCAAGGAGATGCTCATCAAGGCGCTCGCGCAATATGAGGGCACCATGCTGTTCGTCTCGCACGACCGGCATTTCCTGGCCGCACTCTCCAACCGCGTGCTGGAGCTGACGCCGGACGGCATCCATCAATATGGCGGCGGCTACACGGAATATGTGGCGCGCACCGGCCATGAAGCGCCGGGTCTGCGGAGCTGACGGTTTTTTCCGGTGGCATGTCGAAACCGCTGCGGTCGAAGCGACCAATAGGGCTGGTCGGCGATAGCCGCCGAGCGGCCGGGGCCGCCGCACCGGACCCGTCGGGCCATGTCTGGGACGTCGCGCAGGAATTGAGTTGGCCAAGGCCAGTTCTTGTGGGGAGAAGCAACTTCGGCCGGTATTGCAGCCGTTCGCCACGATGATGACCCAATTCCATGGTGTTGCGGGGCCTTCTTGGGGCAAGAAGGGCGGGCGCATCGAAATGGACTGGATCAATCGTTACATCGATCAGCCGTTATTGAACGGCGCCGCAGGCTTGTTGCGGAATTGGCACGTCCGCACGCGCCAGCCGCCGGAGCTGCTGGAGCCGATGTGGAATCTTGCCGTGCTCTCCTTCCTTCTGATCGCGAGCGCACAGGTCATGGCCGGCAAGCCTTTCGCGCTCAGCGCCGCCGCGCTGATCATGCTGGCTCTGCCTTCCGCGCGAAAGCTGTTTTCGGCGGTGAAGACTGGAAACAGCGCCTATGGCGCGCGGGAATACAAGTCGCTGAGAGCGCGTGCCGTCACCAAGCGCGAGGCGGAGTGGTCGGTGCGGTTGATCGTCCTGTTTGCATCCGCCTGCCTTCCCTTCGTCGCCCGCATCGACGATCCGGTGGGGTCCTTCTTCATGCTCGGCGCAAGCGTCTGGTTCGTGCTGACAGGACCGCTCAAGGCTTATCTTGAAGCGGCCGAACCTCCGGAGCCGAACGAGGGCGACCGGATGTATAACGGCGTTTTTCATTTCGGCTGAAAAAGCCGATGCGGCGTTCCTCCTGCCGTCCGTGAGACGGGCAGGGAACCAAAAGTGCGCAGTCTCCGTTATGCCAGCAGCAACGTAAGAGGAGATCGCGATGCTTTATTACGCTCTGGTATTTCTCGTTGTGGCCTTGATTGCCGGCGTCCTTGGATTTGGCGGCATCGCCGGGGCTTCAGCTTCGATTGCCCAGGTTTTGTTCTTCATTTTCCTGGTGCTGTTCGTCGTGTCGCTCGTCATGCGCTTCATGCGAAGAGTATAGCGCCGACGGATCTAGAGCATGTCGCGCAAAAGTGTGCAGCGGTTTTGCGACAACGACATATGTAAAACAAAGACCTAAAGCGCGAGGAGCGAATCTGAAAGATCGCGACGCGCTTTAGTATAGAAACCCGGCGAAATCATTCGCCGGGTTTTTTCATTGCAGATTGCCGTCCCGATCGTGATCGGCCGTTGCGAAATCCGCCATTACTCGTTGTAGGAATTCGCTCCTGTTGATGCGGCCGTCGCCGTTGGCGTCCGTCATGGTGAATTGCTCGACGGTCAGGATCTGGGCCGTCTCACCGGTCTGCAGGCTGCCGTCCTTGTTCTTGTCGAGATTTCCGAAGGCCGTGCCCATGAAGGCTTCGTACTCGGAACGATCGACGGTCTTGCTGGAATTGGCGTCAAGCCGGTCCATCTGCCCTTGATACATTGAGGTAGATTGTGGGGAGCCTGACTGCTGGGCGAGCGCGCCGGCAGAGTGGCTTACTAAGATTGCCGTCACCAAAACCACGATTTTCATTGTTCTATCCTCCCCATTATCGGCAAGCCAGGCGGTTGCCCACGAAGCCGCCGCCGGCAATTCCGCCGCCGATGGCGAGGACTTGGCCGGTGCCGGCGCCGATCGTGCTGCCGATCAAACCGCCGACGATCGCGCCGCCGACCGTGCCGGCAATGCAGCCGAATTCGGAATTCTTGTCGGCGACGGCCTGTGACGTCGTGCCGGACTGACAGGCGGATACGGCCAGGAGCCCCGCCAGCATGATGGTTGTGGTTATGCGCATTTTTCCCTCCCGATGAACTATACGCCGCCATCTCCAATAGAGATCGGCGGGCGTGCTGTTGTCCGGCCCCGGCAAAAACAATCTTCTGGATATTGGTCTCGAATTTCAGGCGGCATTTCTGTCAAAGTGAAAACAGAATGCCAAAGGAGCATGCAGAAATTCTGCGGCAATGCCGGAAAATGCCCATTGCTTCTCCCTTCCTGCATATCGGCAGAAAGAAAGCTTTCGAATACTACAGCTATACATGCGACGTGGCAACCTCATGCGATTGCAGGGGCTGGTGTCGGATGGATGAGCCGGCATCCCTGCGGTTACGGGGGCGGATTGGATCGTGCCATTTCTGCAACCATTCCTGACAAGATTGTGAAATGGCGCAAGCGTCGGCATGGTGCCTTCGAAATGTCCCATTGGAAGCTGAACCGTAAGCGTGTTTGTCGCTTGCGCTTCCCACGCGCTCTGACATGCGACGCGAAAACGGCGCCGATTTGGGATCGTTTTGCGGTCCCATCCGTTATCCGGCGCCCGCAGCCGGGTGTTTTGCTCCCGTCGCGATTTGAGAAGGAGAGACTTATGAATAAAACTCTTGCGACAGCCTTTGCCGCGATATCGTTGACGTTTGTCGGTGCTGATGTGGCTGGCGCCGCGGATCCCGTCACCAGGACATATGAAGAGCCGGATCTGCGCAACGGCGTGAAGATCGGCTATCTCACCTGCGATATCGGCGGCGGCACTGGTTACGTGCTTGGTTCGTCCAAGGAAGCCGATTGCGTCTTCCAGTCGATCGTCGGCAACGAGCTTATCGATCACTATACCGGCGAAATCAGAAAACTCGGCATCGATCTCGGCTTCACCACGCGCAGCCGCCTGATCTGGGCCGTGTTTGCGCCGACAGCCGGCTACCATCGCGGATCGCTCGCCGGTCTCTATGTCGGCGCCAGCGCCGAAGCGACGGTCGGCGCCGGTGTCGGCGCCAATCTCCTGGTCGGCGGCACTTCCGGCTCGATCCATCTGCAGACGGTCAGCCTCACCGGCCAGCTCGGCCTCAACGTCGCCGCCGGCAGCGCATCGATGACGCTGACCCCCTCGAACTGACAGGTCTTTTGACGCGCTCCTGCCGCGACGCGGCGGGAGCGTCACGCCATCACGACGCGCGCCGGCCGATCGACCATCCAAGTCCGTTTGAGCCAACAGAATGATTCAATCTAACCCGCAAAAGCTCTAACCGATCCGTCTATGCTTTCGCGCGGCCCGGCGCAATGAAGGCCGCAATCGTTTCCTCGTCATGGCCGGCCTCGCGCAGGAAGCGGCTGGCAAATTCGATGGCAGGGCTCCGAAGCGCATCATCCGGGCGGATCAGGTGAAAGGCCACGTGATGATCGAGCGTGCGCTCCGACACCGCCACGACGCGCCCGGCGGCGAGCGCCGCATCCGACAGCGGCGGCCGGGCGAGCGCGATGCCGAGCCCTTGCGCACAGGCGTCGATCACCAGATTGTAATCCTCGAAGCGCCGATCCTGGCCGCGCGGCGTATAGTCGACGCCTTCGCGGGAGAGCCAGCGGCGCCAGCCTTCGATATTCGAATCGTGAAGGATCGGCAGATCGAGCAGTGAAAGGGCATCGGAACGCTGCTTTAGCTGTTTCGCCAATGTCGGGGCGGCGATCGGAAAGGATTTCTCCCGCCAGATCGCCAGGGCGCGCACGCCGGCCCAGGGCCCTTTGCCGCAACGGATGGCGAGATCCGTGCCTTCGCCGAAATCGGCCAGGCGATGTTCGAGCGTCAGTTCGACATGCAGCTCGTTTCCTTCGAGCTTCGGCAGGCGCTGAAACAGCCACAATGATGCCACCGAAGGCGTCACGGAGAGGCGCACGACTGCCTTGTTGGGCCGAGGCAGCCAGCGCTCGCCGGTATTGCCGAGCAGGGAAAGCGCTTCCTCGGCGCGGGCGAAAAACCGCATGCCCTCCGGCGTCAGGCGCACGCCGCGAGCCTCGCGCGCAAACAGCCGGACACCCATCCAGCGCTCGAGCCGCGAGACCTGCCGCGATACGGCGCCATGGGTGATGCCGCTTTCCTCGGCCGCGGCCGAAAACGATCCGAGCCGGGCGGCGCGGGCAAAGGTCTCGAGCGTATCGAGCGGCGGGAGCACTGGCGAGCTGTGAACCATGCGCACATTTGATCATCGATTGCGGTGCTTTTCAAGCATGCATCGAAGGTCTAATCCCTCGTCGCAAGGATAGATGGAGGCGAAAATGAGCATGGCGGCAAGCACACCGGTTTCGGTAAAACAGCAAGGCGGCTTCGATCTGATCGCCTTTGCGGCGATCGTGATCACGATCCTCTTCTGGGCTTCTTCCTTCGTGGTGATCCGCATCTGCCTCGGGCCGCTGACGCCGATCGAACTGGCGACGGCGCGTTACGTGGCGGCCGGCGTCCTAGGACGAATCGACATTCATCTGAGCCAGATCATCGCTGCGACGAGATATACGCAGCCTTTGAAGTGAATGGTTCTGCGGTCATAACGTGTGGCGAAACGACGGAAGTGCTTCATTCGGTTGAAGCAGCGTTCGATGCGGTTCCGCTGAATGTAGATGGTTTCATCGTGCGGTATGATGATTTTACGCGAGCGGTTTGAGGGGATCACCGCCTCGGCTCCCATGCCGGCGATCGTTTCCCGCAAGGCATTGCTGTCATAGGCTTTATCGCCGAGTACGGCCTTGCCGACCTGCCCCTCCAAAAGAGCCGGAGCTTGGGTAATATCTCCGGCCTGACCGGCGGTGACGATGAAACGCAATGGTCTGCCGAGCGCATCGGCCAGCATATGAATCTTGGTGGTCAATCCACCTCTGGAACGCCCCAGCGCCTGATCCTTGGCCCCCCTTTTCCGGAGGCCGCCTGCTGATGGGCACGCACGATGGTGCTGTCGATCATCAGGTACTGATTGTCCCGCTCAGCTGTCAGCGCATCGAAAACCCGCTCCCAGACTCCGGCATGGCACCAGCGACTGAACCGGCGATGGACCGTCTTCCACTTGCCGTAGCGTTCCGGCAGGTCCCGCCAATGTGCCCCCGAGCGCAACACCCACAAACAGCCGTTCACAAACAACCGGTTGTCTGCTCCCGTCCTGCCTGGATCGCCCGCCTTGCCAGGCAGCAAAGGCGCAATTCTCGACCATTGCGACTCGTTCAACTCGTATCGCTTCACCGCCATCAAGGCCTCCGTGCGTCACACGGGTACTCTATGAATCAGTGATCAACTGATTTGGGAATCCTGAATGTCGATTGGTCCTAGCCC
>NZ_LOKX01000013.1 GCF_002211285.1 Rhizobium sp. R635
ACTAGAACGAGTAACTTCGTCGCCAGCAGCGCCGCCGCCCTCGTCAGTGAGTGGGCTTATAGAACTAACCCTCCCAAACAGTCAACACTCATTCCAAAAGTTTTTTGACATTTTTGTAACAGGTTGATTCGGAAGGCATTTTTGCCGCTCAACTTTATCCACAGGCGGCCTTTTCGGATCAGATTCCCGAAAATTCTTTTATCAACCGGTCAAAAAACCATCGAAAGCCTGCTCTCCACCGCCGAAATATGACTAGAAAACAGCGCCTTGAGCGAATTTATGGTTAATGGAGGATTAAAGCGCCTCCGACCGGCGCGTTTTAAATTTCCGTCACAAATCAACGACCGACATTCGGAACCTATCGCGGTCTGGAGTGTTGTCTCTCCCATTGAAGGAAGGAGACCGACATGGCTGCCAATACCGATGATATCAGAGCATCTGTGAGCAAGGACATTGCCGCACTCCAGCAGGAAGTATCCCGCCTGCAGAAGATGATTTCGGCTCAGGGCGCCGAAGCCTATTACGAAGTGCGCGGCCGCGCCGGCAAAGCCTATGAGGATGCCCTGCCCCGCGCAAAGAACGCCGTCGCCCAGATCCGGGCGGAAGGGGCGGCTGCCGCCGGTGCCGCCCGCGAGCACGTGGCCGTGACCACCACTGCACTGGCGCTTGCAGGCGCCATCGGCTTTCTTGCCGGATATCTGCTGTCCGGCAATTCGCAGCCACAGCCGCGCCATTGGTGGCACTAAACGTCAAGTCCGTCTAAAATCAGCTTTTTTACGCACCCGCCGATCCATTTTTCGGCTGGGTGCGTAAAGGCTTATGTCTCAGAAAAACCAATTTTTAATGCAAGTGGTGGGAACATAAAAAACTAAAGGGAGGACGACAATGGAAAACAAGAGGGCCAATTGCATCATTGAAGTCAGCGTCGACGGCGCCAACGGCCGTTACGCGGTCGGTATCATGAATATGCGCCAGGCACTCGAACTGCCGGAAATGCCGAGCCTGTCCTACACACATCCCGACCCTGTCAAAGCCGCCGCCGGTATCGTCGTGAGCCGCAAGGAACTGGCCGGCTTCATGGCCTGCCGTTAAGGCAGCGCGGCCTCCTATCATGTCTGACGGCGCTTTTCTCCAAGCGCTGATGATTTCTGACGACGCCTGTTTTCCTGATCTTTGATTGCCTTGCCGGCATCCCTGGCGTGCCTTACTGGCGTCGTTGCGCCGTTCATGCCAAGAAAAGGCATCGAGGCAGACAAGGACGACAGATGAGGGAGCGGCGCCCACCGCATAAAAGGCGCGAGCGGGCAAAACCCGCCGCCGAGGCCGCAGCCAAGCGGGTCACGCTTTCCCGCGCTCTTTCCAAGCTCGGTTATTGCTCCCGCACGCAGGCCGAACGGCTGATTGCCGAAAGCCGCGTCGCCGTCGACGGCCGTATCGTCAGCGATGCCTCCGCATGGCTCGATCTCGCCACGGCAAGGATCAGCGTCGACGGCCTCCCCGTTGCCGCCGAGGCGAAGATCTATCTGATGCTCAACAAGCCGCGCGGGCTTGTCACCACCCGTCACGATCCCGAAGGCCGGCCGACGGTCTATGATTGTCTCAAGGGTTTCGACATTCCGCATCTCTCTCCCGTCGGCCGGCTCGACAAGGCGAGCGAAGGCCTGCTGCTCTTTACAAACGACACGGAATTCGCCCAGGTCCTGCTCGATCCGGTCACCCATGTCACCAAGACCTATCATGTCCAGGTCGACCGCATCATGGACGACGAAACGCTGGCCGCCATGACCTCGGGCATCCGCCATGACGGCGAGCAGCTGACGGCAACAGCGGCGCGGCGGCTGCGCCAGGGCGACAGGAATTCCTGGATCGAAGTCGAGCTCGACGAAGGCCGCAACCGCCAGATCCGCCGCATGCTGGAGGCGCTCGGAGCCGAATGTTTGCGCCTCGTGCGTGTCGCGATCGGCGGGCTCGAACTCGGCGAACTGCCGAAAGGCGCCGTGCGTGCGCTGACCGATGCGGAATTGCAGGCGCTGCGCCGCAAAGCCGGCATGGAAAGGACGAGGCGCAATTGAGCGATGTGACTGACATGGCGCCGCACGATTTCTGGCAGGAAATTCATCCGCCCGGCACCTTTGCCGAAGAGAAGGAGTTCACCTCCTTCTATGTCGCCGTGCTGGAAGACGGCCGCCAGCTTCGCCTGCCGATCCGGGTGCTCGCCGATGGCGATCGCGCCCTTGCCTCGCTGATCGTCAACCAGGCGAGCTTCGCCGTGCTCGATGCGCTTGCCGAAAGCCTCGCCGACAGGATCAGGCCCCTAGAGATCGATATCGTCGCCGGCCTGCCGACGCTCGGCCTGACGCTCGCCGCCGTCGTCGCACAAAAGCTCGGCCACCAGAGATACGTTCCGCTCGGTACCTCGCGCAAATTCTGGTATCGCGACGAACTCTCGGTTGCCCTGTCCTCGATCACCACGCCGACACAGCAGAAGCGCCTCTATATCGATCCGCGCATGCTGCCGCTGCTTCAGGGACGGCGCGTCGCCCTGATCGACGACGTCATCTCCAGCGGCGCTTCGATCGTCGCGGGTCTGAACCTGCTGACGGCCTGCGGCATCGAACCCGCCGCCATCGGCGCGGCAATGCTGCAGTCGGAGCGCTGGCGCGAAAGCCTCGCCGCCGCCGGTCCGCAATGGGCAGCACGCATCGTCAGCGTCTTCGCAACGCCCATCCTGGAGCGCAATGCCGCGGGCCGGTGGCAGGCGGCACCGTAACGAAATATCGGGATTGCATCTCGCCGGCCGGCACCGCTTTATAGCGAACCGGACGACCAGAGTCCGACCGATAGACGCACTACGGATCCGCCCATGTCGTTCGAACAAGCATCCCTGCTGATCCTTCTGCTGGCGATGCTCATTCTCTTTTCGCTCGGTCGCATCCGCATCGAGGTCGTCTCGATCGCCGGCCTGCTTTCCGGTCATGCGCTTGGCCTTTATCCGGCCGACCAGATCTTCACGGGCTTTGGCAGCCCCGTCGTCATCACCGTCGTCGAAATCCTGCTGATCGTCCAGGTGCTGGCGCGCGCCAAGCTCTTCGACAGCCTTGCCGCCCGTTTCTCAGCCGCAAGGCCCTCGAACTTCAAGGTGATCGCTGGCACATCGGCGCTTGCCGGCTTCATTTCCATCTTCATGAACAATATCGGCGCCTTCGCGATCACCCTGCCGGTGACGCTCCGGCTCGGCACGGCGCTCACCATCCCCCGTCGCCAGATCGTCATGCCCCTCTCCTTTGCAGCGCTGCTCGGCGGCCTCGTTTCGCTGATCGGCACGCCGGCCAATCTGCTCGTCAGCGACGGGCTCGCCAAGGCAACGGGAACAGGCTTTCGTTTCTTCGATTTCGCCTATGTCGGCCTGCCGGTGGCAATCGCCGGCATTCTTCTCATTACTTTTCGCGTGCAGCGTCTGTTTCCCGAACCTGACGAAGCGCCGGCGACGGTCTCCCCGGCGGTTCGCCGCATCGTCGTCGAGCGCCGTGTTCCCGACGTCTCACCGCTGATCGGCGTGAAGCTTTCCGATTGTTCGGCGCGTTTCGGCATCAAGCCGCACGCGCTGATCCGGGCGGACAATTTCGTCTTCGGCCCGCTCGACCAATCGGTGATCGAAGCCGGCGATGTCCTGCTTGCCGAAGGCGGCGATACGATTTTTGCCGGCCTTGCCGCCGCGCAGGCGCTGGTGGCCGATATCAATCCGCATGGCCTTCAGCCGGATTTCGCCCGCGTCGAAAGCGTCGTCATGCCGGAAAGCACACTGGTCGGCTCGCGCATCCGCTCGCTCGAAGTCTTCCACAGCCGCGGCGTCGCGGTCACCGCTCTTTCCATGCGCGCGCCGCGCATCGAGGGACGCTTCCTCGACCTGCAATTGTCGATCGGCGATATAATGACGCTCGAGGGACCGCGTATGGCGATCGCCGAAGCGCTCGAGGAAAGCGAGTGCCTGCCGCTCGCCCCGACAACTCCGGCCGAACCGATCCTCCTCTCATGGCGGCCTTTTGCGCTCTTTGCCTGCGGCGTCGCCGCCTCCGCAGCCGGCCTGCGTCCCGACATCGCCTTTGCCTGTGTCGTGCTCGTGCTCGCCTTGCTCAATCATCTGAACATCCGGCAGGCGATGGCCGACCTCAACTGGCCGATCATCATCATGCTCGCGGCGATGATCCCGCTCGGCCAGGCAATGGCCACCACCGGAGCCGCCGAAACCATAGCCGGCTGGCTCAGCATCGTCGTGCCCATCGCCCATCCGCTTGCCGGCATCGCCCTCATCCTCTTTCTCGCCATGGCATTGACGCCCTTCGTCAACAACGCGACCGTCGCGATCGTCCTGACCCCGATCGCATTGGAATTCGCAAAGACCGGCCGGCACGGCCCGGATGCCTATCTGATCGCGGTCGCCGCCGGCGCATCGCTCGATTTTCTCACGCCCTTCGGCCATCACAACAATACCTTGGCGATGGGGATCGGCGGCTACCGCTTCGGCGATTTCCTGCGCGCCGGCTGGCCGCTCACCCTCGCAAGTTACGGTCTTGCGCTCTTTCTCCTGGCCCTGTTCTGGCTGTGATGCGATAGTTGGCTCGACTTGACTTCCCCGGCAATGAAACTAGAGCAGGAAAACTTCCCTCAATCATAAGGACCGTCGAGCGCCGTGCGAATCCTCTCCGAAGCCCATTTCCCGGAACTGCCGAACTACTACCGCGGCAAGGTGCGCGAGAATTACGACCTGCCGGACGGACGCCGCATCATCATCAGCACCGACCGGCTGAGCGCTTTCGACCGCATCCTGACCTGCATTCCCTATAAGGGCCACGTGCTGACGCAGACGGCGCGCTACTGGTTCGAAGCGACGAGGGATATCTGCCCGAACCACGTGCTCGACTATCCCGATCCGAATGTCGTCATCGGCAAGCGGCTCGATATCCTGCCGGTCGAGATCGTCGTGCGCGGTTATCTCGCCGGCACCACCGGCACCTCGATCCTGACTCTCTATAAGAAGGGTGAGCGGGAAATGTACGGCATGCGCCTGCCAGACGGCATGCGTGACAATCAGATCCTGCCGGAACCTGTGATCACGCCGACCAGCAAGGAATTCGACGGCGGCCATGACGAGCCGCTGACGCCCGCCGAAATCGTCACGCGCGGCCTTCTGACAAGTCAGCAGTGGGAAACCTTGTCGGCATACGCGCTCGCCCTCTTCGCCCGCGGCCAGGAGATGGCGGCCAAACGCGGCCTGATCCTCGTCGATACCAAATATGAATTCGGCACCGATGGCGACGGCAACATCATCCTCGCCGACGAGATCCACACGCCGGACAGCAGCCGCTACTGGCTTGCCGAAAGCTATCCGGCAAGCTTTGCCGCCGGAAAGCGGCCGGAAAGTTTCGACAAGGATTTCGTCCGCGCCTGGGTGGCGGAGCGCTGCGACCCCTACAAGGACGAAATTCCCGAAATTCCCGTCGAACTGATCGAGCAGACCTCTGCCGTCTACATCAGGGCCTACGAAGCGATCACCGGCGAACGCTTTGTTCCCGACGACAGCGGCGAGACGCCGCTTGCCCGTGTCCGCAACAACCTCGCCCCTTATTTCCCTTGAAAAGACGACACGCGAAAGCCGCCGGGCCCGGCATCGGCTTGGCAGTTTTCGCTCAATAGCGCTAGCATTGGAAAAAAGGGAATACCGGGCGCGGCCCGGCGGGGGATAGATGGTAAGAAGGCCGAGACGCAAGGCCGAGGAAACGCGACAGGACATCCTGTCCATGGCGGAGATGCTGTTTCGCGAGCGCGGCTTCGTCGCCGTGTCGATCGCCGATATATCAGGCGCGCTGCATATGTCGCCCGCCAATGTCTTCAAGCATTTCCATTCCAAGATCGCGCTGGCCGACGCCATCGCCGGGCGCCATCTCGACAACGCCACCGAGCGTTTCGTCACCGACCCCAACTTGCCGCCGAAGGAGCAACTGCTCCGCTTCGTCCTGCGCCTGCTGGAAGGCCATCTACAGGACATCCAGAAGAGCCCTTACATCTTCGAAATGGTGCTTTCCACGATCGAGGCCAAACTCGAGGCCGGCAATCGCTACCGCGCCCGTATAGAGGAAAAGCTCGGCGAGATCATTCGCGAAGGCATCGCGGAGGGCAGCTACCATTGCAGTGATCCCGGCAACGCGGCACACACCGTCGCAGACCTCCTGACCTGCGTGCTGCACCCTGTTCTCATCGTTCGCGACGATAAGGAGACGCTGGTGCGCCGCGCTGAGAATATCGTGTGCTTCGTCGATGCCGCACTGCAAAATAGCGCTTGCTAAGTGACGGTTGCTGACTTACGTCACTTCGTAAAGCTTTTCTTAGACTCGGACAATGGCATTTGAAGCCAAGCCAATCCTGACGCTTATATAAGCCTGCGCCCGGCCCGGCCGAGCCCGTGGATCGAACGGCGATTGCCACCGCATGAGGAAATTCAGAATGATCCGGCGTGCCCTCCTCATCTCCTCGGCCCTCGTGGCCGGCGCATTGCTTGGCGCCTGCAGCGACAACGCCGGCAAGCCCGCCGGCAATGCCGGCGCGAGCGCGGCGCAGCAGGCGGCCCCCGTCGGCGTGGTCGCCCTGACGAAGGCAAGTTTCCCGATCACGACGATCCTTCCCGGCCGCGCCGAAGCCTTCCAGACGGCCGATATCCGGCCGCAGGTCAGCGGCATCATCCGCGAGATCGCCTTTAAGGAAGGCGGCGAGATCAAGAAGGGCGATCTTCTCTATCAGATCGAGGATGCGCCCTATATCGCCGCCGTCGAGCAGGCCAAGGCGGCCATCTCCAAGGCCGAGGCAAGCGTTCCGAGTGCTGAAAGCAATCTCGAACGCTACCAGCGTCTCGTCGGCAGCGGCGCGACACAGATCGAATACGAGACGGCCAGGACGACGCTTCTCCAGGCGAAGGCCGAGGTCGAGTCGGCAAAAGCAGCCCTTTCCGCCGCACAGATCGACCTCGATCATACCAAGATCGTCGCGCCCTTCGACGGCGTCATCGACCAGACCGCCTACAATATCGGCAACGTCGTCTCGGCCAACCAGACCACGGCGCTGACGACGATCCGCCAGCTCGATCCGATCTACATCTCGCTCACGGAATCGAGCACCAACCTCCTGAGGCTGCGCGATGCGATGGCCGCCGGCGATATCAAGGGTGCGGAGAACGTCGCCTTTCACCTGATCCTCGAAGACGGCAAGGAATATAATCAGCAGGGCAAGCTCGACATGTCGAAGCAGGTGGTCAGCGAGACCACGGGCACCTTCATCATCCGCGTGCTCTTTCCCAATCCCGACCGTATCGTCCTGCCCGGCATGTATGTCCGCGCCACGGTGGAGCTCGGCGCCGAAACCGGTTACGCGCTGCCGCAGCTGGCAACGAGCCGTGACGCCAACGGCCGGCTGACGGCGCAGTTCGTTTCCGCCGACGGCAAGGTCGAAACCCGCGCCTTCGAGAACAGCTCGCCCTCCAACAATTCCTGGCTGGTGACCGAAGGCATCAAGGACGGCGATCAGCTGATCGTCAGCGGCCTGCAGTCGATCACCGCAGGCATGCCGGTGAAGCCGGTTCCGATGAAGATCAACGACAATGGCGTGGTCGTGGCTGCCGAGCAGCCCGCGGCCGGTGACGCTGAGAAGCCCGCAGCGAAGTAATCGCTCCGAGCCCGCATCGTCACCGTCTCAGCCGCACAGGAACAACCGATGGCCAAGTTTTTCATCCGACGTCCGATTTTCGCCTGGGTCATTGCGATCACCATCATGCTCGCCGGCCTTCTGGCGATCTTCACCCTGTCGATCTCGCAATATCCCGACATCGCCCCGACGACGGTCCGCATCAACGCCACCTATCGCGGCGCCAGCGCCGAAACCGTCGAGAAATCGGTGACGACGATCATCGAGGACGGCATGACCGGCCTCGACGACCTCACCTACATGACCTCGACCTCGTCGACCGGCTCGGCCAGCATTCAGCTCACCTTCGGAACCAGCATCGATCCCGATATCGCCCAGGTGCAGGTGCAAAACAAGCTGCAGCTCGTTCAATCGCAGCTTCCAGGCGACGTCATCGATGCCGGCATCAGCGTGACGCGCTCGACCTCGAGCATTCTTCTCGTCGGCTCGCTCGTTTCAACCGACGGCAAGCGCAATTCGGTCGATCTCGGCAACATCATGTCGACCTCCATCGAGGATCAGATCCAGCGCCTGGAAGGCGTCGGCAGCATCAACGTCTTCGGTTCCGGATACGCCATGCGCGTCTGGCTCGATCCCTTCAAGCTCCTGAAATACCAGTTGACGCCAAGCGACGTCACGGCAGCGATCCAGGCGCAGAACACCCAGGTTTCCGTCGGCTCGCTCGGCGCCCAGCCGACGATTTCAGGTCAGCAGCTCAACGTCACCATCACCGCGCAGAGCCAGCTGACCACCGTCTCTGATTTCGAACACATCATTCTCAAGGTCGAAAAGGACGGCGCGACGGTACGCCTGAGCGACGTCTCGCGCATCGAGATCGGCCAGGAAAGCTACGGCGGCGGCTCGCGCTACAACGGCCAGCCCTCGACCGGTTTCGCCGTCAACCTCGCAATCGGCGCCAACGCCATCGATACCGCCGCCCGCGTGCGCTCCGCGCTCGACGTCATCGGCCGCACCCTGCCGGAAGGCGTGAAGATCACCTACCCCTACGACACGACGCCCTTCGTGGAACTGTCGATCGAAAAGGTCGTGCATACCCTGATCGAGGCGATCGTGCTCGTCTTCGTGGTGCTGCTCGTCTTCCTGCAGAACCTTCGCGCTACGCTGATCCCGACCATCGCCGTTCCCGTCGTCCTGCTCGGCACCTTCGGGGTGCTGGCGGCCACCGGCTATTCGATCAATACGCTGACGATGTTCGCCATGGTGCTGGCGATCGGCCTTCTCGTCGACGATGCGATCGTCGTCGTCGAAAACGTCGAACGCATCATGTCGGAAGAGAAGCTTTCGCCGCTCGAAGCGACGGAAAAGTCGATGGGCGAGATCACCGGCGCCATCGTCGGCATCGCGCTCGTGCTGACCGCCGTCTTCATTCCGATGGCCTTCTTCGGCGGCTCCACAGGCATCATCTATCGCCAGTTTTCGATCACCATCGTCTCGGCCATGCTGCTGTCGGCGCTCGTCGCCATCGTGCTGACACCGGCGCTCTGCGCCACGATGCTGAAGCCGGTCGGCGAACACAGGAAGCACCGTGTCGGCGACTGGTTCAACCGCAATTTCACCCGCTCGACCAACGGCTATGTCAGGAGCATCGGCTATCTCCTGAAACGGCCGATCCGCGTCATGCTGGTCTTCCTTCTCGTCGGCGCCGGCTGCGCCTATCTCTTTACCCGCCTTCCGAGCTCCTTCCTGCCGCAGGAAGACCAGGGCGTGCTGCTGACCATCGTCACCACGCCGCCGGGCTCGACCACGCAGCAAACCCAGGCGGTCGTCGAGAAGGTCGAAAATTACTATCGTGAGAATGAGAAGGATGCCGTCGAGTCCGTCTTCGGCGCGCTGGGCTTCGGCTTCAACGGCTCCGGACAGAACAGCGCCATCGTCTTCACCAAACTCAAGGACTTCTCGCTGCGCACCGATCCGAACCTGAGCGCGCAGTCGGTCGTCAACCGTGCGTTGCGCAGCTTCTTTGCGATGCGCGAGGCGCAGGTCTTCGCGCTTCTGCCGCCGGCGATCCAGGGTCTCGGCGTATCGAGCGGCTTCTCCATGTATCTCGTCGATACCGGCGGCCACGGCAACGACGCCCTGACGGCCGCCTCCAAGCGGCTGATCCAGATGGGCAACTCGTCAGGCAAGGTCGTGGCGCTGCGCAGCAGCAGCAAGGAAGTCGAGCCGCAGATGCGCATCGTGCTCGATCAGGAAAAGATCGGCGCCATGGGGGTTGATATCGCTTCGGTCAATTCGATGCTGTCGATCATCTTCACCGGCCGCGACGTCAACGACTTCACGCTGAACGGTGAGATCAAGCCGGTCTATGTCCAGGGCGACGCGCCCTTCCGCATGCAGCCGGACGATCTCAATCACTGGTATGCGCGCAACAATGCCGGCGAGATGGTGCCCTTCTCCGCCTTTACCAAAACCGAATGGGTGAAGGGCGCGCCCTCGCTTGCCCGTTTCAACGCCGTCAGCGCCATTCCGCTCGATGGGGCTTCGGCTCCCGGGGTTTCCTCCGGCGATGCGATGAACGAAATGGAAGCGCTGACCGAGCAGCTCGGCGGCGGCTATACTGTAGCCTGGCAGGGCATCTCCTATCAGGAGCGCCTCTCCGGCTCGCAGGCGCCGATGCTCTATGCGATCTCCGTTCTCGTCGTCTTCCTCTGCCTGGCCGCACTTTACGAAAGCTGGTCGATCCCCTTCTCGGTGATCATGGCGGTGCCTGTCGGCATTCTCGGTGCGCTGGCGGCGGCAACGCTCTTCGGCCAGGCGAACGACGTCTATTTCAAGGTCGGCCTGCTCACCACGATCGGACTGGCGGCCAAGAACGCGATCCTGATCGTCGAGTTCGCCAAGGACCGCATGGAAACTGGCATGGGACTCTACGAGGCGACGCTGGAAGCGGCGCGATTGCGCCTGCGGCCGATCATCATGACCTCGCTCGCCTTCATTCTCGGCGTCGTGCCGCTGGCGATCGCGACAGGCGCGGGCTCGGCTGCACAGAACGCCATCGGCATCGGCGTTCTCGGCGGCATGCTGGCCGCGACGATGCTGGGAATTTTCTTCGTGCCGTCCTTTTTCGTCGTCATTCGACGCATCTTTGCCACACGCGCCAAAAATGCGGCAGGACTGTGATATAAATGCACTGTGATAATGCTGTTCCGATTGCTACATTGCGCCCGACTGCTTCGGTGTGTGTGTTTGTGGTAGAACGAGGCGCGGCTGCGATAGTGAAGCATGAAGCTTTGGACAAGAATTGACTTGCTCGAGTACAGGATGAAATGAATGGTATCTCTTCGTTTTGCCACGCCGGCATTATTGTTATTACTGTCGGGCTGTGTTGTTGGCCCGGATCATGCTCCTCCTGAAATGCCGCTGCCCGCCAAATTCGGAGAAGGTGGAACGAAGAGTGTTGGCGACGTTGCTACCGCAGCCTGGTGGACCGCCTTCAACGACCCCAAGCTGAATGGCTATGTCCATGCCGGCCTCGATCAGAACCTGTCGGTTCAGCAGGCGATCGAACGCATCAATGCGGCCTCTGCAAACGTCACCACCGCCGGCGCAGGCGGCCTGCCGAGCCTGAACGTCGGCGCTTCGCACACGGTCAGCGGCCAGAAGGGCGAGCTGCGCACGCAGGTCGACACGCGCAACACCAGTGCCGGCGACGTCCAGCTGAGCTGGCTGCTCGATCTCTTCGGCCTCTACAAGCGCAGCACCGAGAGCGCGCTCGCTTCGCTCGATTCCGCATATGCATCGGCTGATGTCGCCAAGCTGACCCTCGTGCAGGACCTCGTCTCGAGCTATATCGACGTTCGCTATTATCAGCAGCGCCTGGCGCTTTCGAGGGCCAACCTGAAGTCTCGTCAGGAAACCTACGAACTGACCAAGTTCCAGCTGGAAGCCGGTGCGGCCTCGCGTCTCGACGTCGTTCAGGCCGAAGGCCTCGTACAGTCGACGCTCGCCGAAATTCCCGGCCTCGAAACCAACATCCGCATATCAGCCCATCACATCGCCACGCTGCTCGGCCTGCCGGCCTCGGCCCTTGTCGATGAACTGCTGAAGGGGCGCGGCCAGCCGGTATTCCGCGGCGGCATCAACTCCGGCATCCCGGCGGACCTGATCCGCAACCGTCCGGACATTCGCGTCGCGGAGCGTGATCTCGCCGCCGCAACGGCCAATATCGGTGTTGCCGAGGCGCAGCTTTATCCGAGCATCTCGCTCAGCGGCTCGATCTCGCCGTCCTTCATCAACCAGCGCGGCATCCATGGCGACCTGACCCCCTGGTCCTTCGGTCCGACCCTCAACCTGCCGATCTTCGACGGCGGCCGCCTGCGCGCCAACGTCAAGGCGACGCAGTCCGACGCCGCAACCGCCTACCTCAACTGGAAGTCGACGGTGCTGACCGCGGTCGAGCAGGTCGAGAACGCACTCGCGGCTGTCCGCCGCGACGCCCAGACGGTCGCCGCCCTCCAGGCCCAGGTGAAGACCACGCAGGAAACGCTCGAACTGTCGACCGCATCCTACAAGGACGGCGCCTCCTCGCTGCTCGACGTTCTCGACGCGCAGCGCCAGGTTTCGCTTGCCCAGGCAAGCCTTGCCCAGGCCGTCCAGCAGATGGCTAAGGATTACGTCTCGCTGAACATCGCAGTCGGCGGCGGTTATGCGCCCGGCGGCAAGACCACCGCGCCGGTGAAGCCTGCGCCGGCGAAGGCCAAGAGCTGATCGGCATTTTGCCTTTCTGGAAATACCAAACCCCGCGATCGCCTCGCGGGGTTTTTTCATGCCCGGCGAATTCGGCAAATAATCCCGCATGAGCAGGATTTGGATTCGACAAGCCAAAAGAGCTGCTATAGGACTGATTAAACGATTAATCAGAATGTTCTAGATCATGGCTTCATCGCGCCCGGGACCGAACCTCAGCAGGATAGCGACCTCGCTCGGCGTCTCCATCGCGACCGTCTCCAATGCACTCTCCGGCAAAGGCAGAGTCTCCGGCCAATTGGTCGAAAGAATCCGCGAACATGCCGCTGAGCTCGGTTATGTCCCGAGCCAGGCCGGCCGCGCGCTCCGGACCGGCCGCAGCGGCGTTCTCGGCCTGGTGCTGCCCGATATCGCCAATCCTCTGTTCCCGAAGATCGCACAGGCGATCGAATTTGCCGCCTCCGCAGCAGGTTACGGAGTGCTGATCGCCGATTCCCGCGGCGACGCCGCTGCCCAGGCCGAGGCGATCAATCGCCTGGTCGAGCGCGGCGTCGACGGCATGGTCGTCATTCCCCGCCGCGCCACCCGCATTTCGTCCGCCGCCTGCCCGGTCGCCGTCATCGACACCCCCTCGACGCGTGGCAATACCGTTTCCGCCGATCACTGGCAGGGCGGCCGCGAAATCGCCCTCCATCTCGCCGATCTCGGCCATCAGCGCATTCTCATCATCGGCAACAATCAGGAGTCCAGCGTCCAGAACGACCGCGCCGACGGCATCCGCGCCGGCATGCGCCCGGGCATGCATTCCGAGACGCTATGGATCGAGAAGGTGGAGCTGGATGGCGGCAGGGGCTGCCCGCTCGGCCTCGCCGAAAAAGCCCGGCAGGGTTTCACTGCTTTCGCGGCCCTCTCCGATCTGCAGGCCCTGCGCGCGCTGACGGAGTTGCAGCAGGCCGGCATCAACGTTCCCGCCGATGTCAGCGTCACCGGCTTCGACGATCTCATCTGGTCGCCTGTTGTCACGCCGTCGCTGACGACGGTCAGGATGGACATGGATAGGATTGCCGGGATTGCCGTGTCGGCGCTGGCCGATACCATCATAAAAAGCCGTTCCCGCGAGGGCGTGCTCGTTACCGCGGAGATCGAACGCGTTGCAATGCAGCTGGTCGTCCGCCAATCATCCGGGCCTGCGAGCCCGGCACTAAAAACCTCAGAGATGGAGAACATGTAGATGAAAAAAGCTCTCTTTGCGTCGGTGGCGCTTGCCGCACTCTCTCCGCTCGGCGCCTCCGCGGCCGAACGCACACTGACCATTTCCGTCTATGCCTTCGCACAGGACGATTTCAAAACGCTGGTCTACGACCCCTTCGAAGCCCAGTGCGGCTGCAAGCTGGTGGTTGAGACCGGCAACAGCGTCGAGCGGCTGGCTAAGATGGAGGCGAACAAAGCCAATCCCGTGGTCGATCTCGCCGCCGTTTCGATGGCGGATGCGCTCGCCGCATCGCGCGCCGGCCTGATCGAGAAGGTCGATACCGCCAAGCTTGCCAACTTCGCCAAGCTCTATGACGTCGCCAAGGATCCGAACGGCGACGGCATGAGCGTCGGCTATACCTTCTATGCCACGTCGATCGCCTATCGTTCCGACAAGATGAAGATCGAGTCCTGGGCCGACCTCCTGAAGCCGGAATATGTCGGTCATGTCGCCTTCCCCAACGTCACCACCAACCAGGGCCCGCCGGCGCTCTATATGCTGGGCCTGGCGCTCGGCAAGGATACGCCTGATCTGCAAGGCCCGATCGCAGCGCTGGGCGAAAAGAAGGACGACATCGTCACCTTCTATGAAAAGTCCTCGCAGCTCGTGCAGCTGATGCAGCAGGAGGAGATCTGGGCAGCCCCCATCGGCCGGTTCTCCTGGGCAGGCTTCACCAAGCTCGACCTTCCCGTCGCCTGGGCAACGCCGAAGGAGGGGCAGACCGGCGGCATGAACGTGCTGGTGCTGACCAAAGGTTCGCAGAACCAGGATCTCGCCATGCAGTTCATGGATTTCTGGCTCTCGACCGAGACCCAAGCCAAGCTCGCCGAAAAGCTGATCGACAGCCCTGCCAACAGTGAGGTCAAGCTTTCCGAAGCCGCCGCCGGCAACCTCACCTATGGCGAGGAAACGGCCAAGAGCCTCAAGCTGATCCCTTCCGCCATCGCCCTCGACAACCGCGCCGGCTGGCTGAAGACCTGGAACGAGAAAGTCGGCCAGTAAAGCCCTCGTGAATCGGTCCCGGCGTCTCCCGCCGGGGCCGCCCCTCCTCTCCTGGAAAGGCGCCTCATGTTCCAGAACCGCGCGGAAGCCCTGGCGCTTGCCTTGCCGGCAGCCGTCTTTGCGACGGTGGTCTTCCTGCTGCCCGTCGCAATCCTGCTGTCGGAGGGTTTTCGCGCCGGCGGCGCCTGGACGCTATCGGCCTATACCGGCTTCTTTTCCGAGACCCTGAACCGCACCGTTTTCCTGCGCTCCTTCCGGCTCGGCCTCGAAGTCACCGCCGTCTCGGCCGTCATCGGCTACGCCGCAGCCTTTGCCATCGTCAATCTGCCGCCAGAGGGCAAAGGCCGCATGATCGGCCTCATCACCTTGCCGCTGATGATCTCGCCGGTGGCGCGTACTTATGCCTGGATCGTAATTCTCGGCCGCACGGGCATCGTCAACCAGGCGATAACAGGCCTCGGTTTCAGCGCCGAGCCGCTGCGCCTGCTCTTCACCGAGACCGCCGTCTTCATCGGCCTGTTGCAGCTCTTTCTGCCGCTGATGATCCTGTCGTTGATCAGTGCACTCGAAAACATGCCGAGGGATGCGATCCCCGCCGCCCGCGTGCTCGGCGCCAACTGGTTCCAGGTCTTTTGGAAGGTCGTCCTGCCGCTAACCAGAGAAGGCCTCGTCATCGGCGGCACGCTCGTCTTCACCGGCTCGCTCACCGCCTACATCACGCCGGCCATCCTCGGCGGTTCCAAGGTGCTGATGCTCGAAACGCTGATGTACCAGCAGGTTTCCGTCGCCAATGATTTCGTCTCGGCAAGCGTCATCGCCTTCATCCTGATCGTCATGAGCTTTGCCGCCAACATCCTGCTGAAACGCCTTGCGACGGCGAGGAGCCGCAGATGAGCATCCGCCTACTTTCACCGTTCGTCCTCTTCCTGCTGCTGGTCTTCCTGATCGGTCCGTTCCTGATCATCATCGCCGCCTCGCTCTCGGCGGGCGACACGCTGGCCTTCCCGCCACAGGGCCTGTCGCTGCGCTGGGTGATGAAGGTCTTCACCATCGAAAGCTTCCGCGACAGCTTCGCCATGTCGATGTTCCTCGCCGTCTTCGGAACGCTGGCAGCCCTCATTCTCGGCATCCCCGCCGCCTATGCCCTGTCGCGTTACCGGTTGCCCGCGGCCGAGACCGTCCGCACCATCGTCTCGCTGCCGATCATCGTGCCCGGCATCATCGTCGGCCTGGCATTGCTGCGTTATCTCGTCGTGCCTTTCGGCTTCAACATCACGCTCGCCCTCTTCTTCGCCCATGCGGCCCTCGTGCTGCCCTATGCCGTGCGCGTCGTCTCGGCGAGCCTCGACAATCTGCGCTCGGATATCGAGGAAGCCGCCGTCCTGCTCGGCTCCTCCAGGCTCGGGGCCTTCTTCCGCGTGGTGATGCCGAATATCCGCGGCGGCATCCTGGCCGCCTTCATCCTCGGCTTCGTCACCAGCTTCAACCAGGTGCCGGTCTCGCTCTTCCTTTCCGGCCCGGGTGTACGGACGCTGCCGATCGACATGCTGGGCTACATGGAAACCACCTACGACCCATCCATCGCGGCGCTCTCCGCCCTTCTCGCTTTCCTGTCGATCGGCATCGTCTTCCTCGCCGAACGCTTCCTGGGATTTTCGCGTTATGTCTGATGCCTACCTCCAACTCGACAAGCTGACGCTTGCCTATGGCGATACGGTCGCCGTAAGAGAGCTCGATCTCGCGATCGGCAAGGGCGAGCTCGTCGCCCTCCTCGGGCCCTCCGGTTGCGGCAAGACGACGACGATGCGCGCCATCGCCGGCTTGCTGACGCCGGCATCCGGCCGCATCGGCCTCGATGGCGCCGATATCACCCGCGTCTCCGCCAACAAACGCGCCGTCGGCCTCGTCTTCCAATCCTACGCGCTCTTCCCGCATCTGACGGTCTACGAGAACGTCGCCTTCGGCCTGCGCCTCAAGGGCATCTCGGGCACCGATCTCGATGCCCGGGTCGGCGCCGGCCTGAAATCCGTCGGCCTCACCACCTTCGCCGCCCGCAAGCCCGCCGAACTCTCCGGCGGCCAGCAGCAGCGTGTAGCACTCGCCCGCTCAATGGTGATGGAGCCGAAGGTGCTGCTGCTCGACGAGCCGCTCTCCAACCTCGACGCCCGGCTTCGCCTGGAAATGCGCGCGGAATTGCAGCGCGTGCAGAAGGAGACCGGCGTCACCATGATCTTCGTCACCCACGATCAGGTGGAAGCCCTAGCGCTTGCCGACCGCATCGTCGTGATGCTGAACGGCGGCATCGAGCAGATCGGCACGCCGGAGGAGATCTACAACCATCCCGCCTCCGCCTTCGTCGCCGATTTCGTCGGCTTCGACAATGTCTTCGCGCTGAAGGAAGGAAAGCTTGCGACGCCGAATGGTCCCGTCGCTCTTTCTGTTCCGGCGCCGCAAGCCGCGGCCGGCCTGGCCTGGCGTCCGCGCGCGGTGACTCTGGGCTCCGGCCCTTTCCAGGGCACCGTGCGCGGCACGTCGTTTGCCGGCAACAGCCGCGAATATCTCCTCGATACGCCGCTCGGGGCCATCAAGGCCGAGATCGACGCAAGCCTGCCGACGCACGCGATCGGCAGCGCGCTCGCCTTCGACCTGCCGGTTGCCGGTGCAGCCAATCTCAAACGCTTCGGGTGACATCATGGGTGTGTGGATCGATACCGACATGGGCTTCGACGACATCGCCGCCATTCTGTTGGTGACGCAGTCGGAATATGCAATCGACGGCGTCTCACTGGTTTTCGGCAATGCGCCGCTGCCGCAGGTGCGGGCGAATGCCGCCGGGGCGGCCGCCGCCTTCGGCTGGACCTTTCCCATCCATACCGGCCGTGCTGCGCCCGTTCTCGGCAAGTTCGAAACCGCCCAGGCGATCCTCGGTGAAACCGGCATCCCGACATCAGGCAAGAACCTGCCTGATGCCCCTGCCCTTGCCGAGAGCGATGCCTTCCCCGCGCTCTGCCGCTGGCTCGAGGGCAACGGGCCACACCGCATCCTGGCGCTCGGTCCGCTCACCAATATCGCCGCAATAGCGCTCGCCCGCCCCGATCTTGCCGCCCGCATCACCGACCTCGTCTGGATGGGCGGCGGCGTCACCACGGGCAACCATACGGCCTCGGCCGAATTCAACGCGCTCGCCGATCCCGAGGCACTGGCAATTATCATCGCCCATGGCCTGCCGCTGCGCATGGTCGATCTCGACCTCTGCCGCAAGGTAGTGGCAAAGCCCGAAGATGCCGAGCCGGTGCGCAATGCCGGCGGCGGCAATGCCGAACTGATCGCCGATATGTTCGCCGGTTATATAAATATCGGCACCAGCCGCGGCCGCCCCGGCATGGCGATCTACGATCCCTCCGCCGCCGTCGCCTTCATCGCGCCCGATATCGTGAGCTTCCGCCCCGCGCGCATCGACGTCGAACTGCACGGCGCCTTCACCCGTGGCCGCACCGTCGTCGAGACCCGCGCCACGCATGCGACCTTCAACGCGCAATTTGCCGCCGACATCGACGCCGACAGGGCGCGCGCCATCATTCTCACCGCTTTGGTCAACGAGGCCCGCAAATGAACGCCACACCTCGTCAGGAACCTTTCGATCTCAACGATCCCGCCTTGCGCGCCCGCGCCGTTGCCGCCGCCCGCGGCGACGCCCCATTCGATATGCTGATTACCGGCGGCCGCCTGCTCGATGCCGTGACGGGCCTGATCCGAGAGGCTGATATCGGCCTCATCGGCGCGCTGATCGCAAGCGTCCATGCCCCCGCAAGCCGCACGGACGCGCTAGAAATCATCGACGCAACTGGCACCATCCTCACGCCGGGCCTGATCGACACCCACATGCATGTCGAAAGCTCGATGGTGACGCCTGCAGAATATGCGAGCGCGGTGCTTCCGCGCGGCATCACCACGATCGTCTGGGACCCGCATGAATTCGGCAACGTCCATGGCCTCGATGGCGTGCGCTGGGCGATCGAGGCGGCGCGATCCCTGCCGCTGCGCATGATCCTACTCGCTCCCTCCTGCGTGCCGTCGGCACCGGGCCTGGAGCTTGCCGGCGCCGATTTCGACGCTTCCATTATCGCCGAGATGCTGCGCTCGCCTGCCGTCGGCGGCGTTGCCGAGGTCATGAACATGCGCGGCGTCATCGATGGCGATCCACGCATGAGCGCCATCGTCAATTCAGGCCTTGCCTCCGGCAAGCTCGTCTGCGGCCATGCCCGCGGCCTCGAAGACGCCGACCTCAACGCCTTCATGGCAGCCGGCGTCACTTCCGACCACGAACTCACCTCGGGCGCCGACCTCGCCGCCAAGCTTTCCGCCGGCCTGACGATCGAGCTGCGCGGCTCCCACGATCACCTCTTGAAAGAATTCGTCGAGGTGCTGAACGGTCTCGGCCACCTGCCCCCGACAGTGACGCTCTGTACCGACGACGTCTTTCCCGACGAACTCTACCAAAGCGGCGGCCTCGACGACGTCATCAGACGCCTGGCGCGCTACGGCATGAAGCCGGAATGGGCGCTGCGTGCAGCGACCTTCAATGCGGCACAACGGCTGAAGCGCTCCGATCTCGGCCTCATCGCCGCCGGCCGCCGCGCCGATCTCGTGCTCTTCGAAGATCTCACGGAATTCCGCGCGCGCCTCGTCATATCAGGCGGCCGCATCGTCGCCCGCAATGGCGGCATGGAGGCAGCCGTTCAACCGCTCGATACCGCGCCGCTCACCAATTCCGTGAAGCTGCCGCCGCTCACCGAGAACGATTTCCGCATCCCTGCGAAAGGCGCGCGCGTCCGCGTCGCCACCATCGACCGCCCACGCTTCACGCAATGGGGCGAGGCCGAAACGGAAGTCCGGGACGGCTTCGTCGCGCCGCCGGCGGGAAGCGCCATGATCGCCGTCGTCCATCGCCATGGAAAGGCCGAGGGTATCCCGCGCATCGGCTTTCTCACCGGCTGGGGCGAATGGCGCGGCGCCTTCTGCACCACTGTCTCGCATGACAGCCACAACCTCACCGTCTTCGGCGGCAACGCCCGCGACATGGCGCTCGCCGCCAACACCGTCGTCACAGCCGGGGGCGGCATGGCCGTCGCCAGGGACGGCCGGATCGAGGCGATCTTGCCCCTGCCGCTCTCCGGCCTCGTCACCGACGCCTCGCTGCAGGACACGGCCCTCGCCTTCGCCAATATCCGCAAAGCCATGGACAAGATCGCCGACTGGAAACCGCCCTACCGCGTCTTCAAGGCCTGCTTCGGCGCAACGCTCGCCTGCAACGCCGGCCCGCATCAGACGGACCGGGGGATCGCGGATGTGGTGACGGGCAAGGTGCTGGAAAGTCCGGTGCTCGAGGTTTTGTAAGTCGGGACGCACGGACTGCAAACGAGAGCGAGTGCCGTGCGGCCCCCTCATCCGGCTGCTGCCGCCTTCTCCCCGTTGGGGCGAAGGGACTCGCGGCGACGTCTCGATTCCCCCTTCGCCCCAGCGGGGAGAAGGTGCCCGTAGGGCGGATGAGGGGGCCGCAAACGCGACCTATACCTTCAACTCCCGCTCCACCAACGCCACCCAATAAGCCGCCCCATATCCAAGCGCCCCATCGTTGAAATCATAAGCCGTGTTGTGATGCAGCGCCCCGTCCACCGCCGGCCCATTGCCGAGCCAGACATAACAACCCGGTGCGTTCTCAGCGAAGAAAGCAAAATCATCCCCCGCCGTCGAAGGCGGAAAGCTCGTCCGCACCTTCTCGCCAAAAACAGTGCCCGCCGCGGCGAGCGCCCGGGCGGTCGCATCCGCATCATTGAGGACAGGCGGAATGCGCCGCTCGAAACGATATTCGGCTGATATGCCGTACATCGCGGCCGTTCCGCTGGCCAATCGGCCGATCTCGGTTTCCAGCTGGTCGCGCACCTCAGGCGAATAGGCCCGCGCCGTCCCGCCGATCTCGACGCTATCCGGAATGACGTTCAGCGCCTTCGTATCGCCTGCCTGCAGGAAACAGGCGCTGACGACGGCCGGCTGCAGCGGGTCGACCACCCGCCCGACGATCGTCTGCAGCGACGACAGGAAAGTGCCGGCCGCCGTGATCGGATCGCGGCCGAGATGCGGCTTGGCGCCGTGCGTGCCCACGCCGCGAAAAGTGATGCGCCAGCTGTCGGAGGAGGCGAGCTGCGGCCCTTCGACCACGGCAATCTCGTCGACATCCAGCCCCGGCATATTGTGCAGGCCATAGACGGCATCGCAGGGGAAAAGCCGGAAGAGCCCCTCTTCCACCATGCGCTTTGCCCCGCCGCGGCCCTCTTCGGCCGGCTGGAAGATGAAATGCACCGTGCCGGAAAAATTCCGCGTCGCCGCAAGATGCCGCACAGCGCCAAGCAGCATTGCCGTATGGCCGTCATGGCCGCAGGCATGCATCTTCCCCGGCACGGTCGATTTATAGGGCCGCTCGGCCATTTCAGGCATGGCGAGCGCATCCATATCGGCCCTCAGCCCGATCCGGCGCGTGCCGTTGCCGACCTGCAGCGTGCCGACGACGCCGGTGCCGGCAAGCCCGCGATGCACCGTGATCCCGGCCTCTTCGAGAAGCCTCGCGACGATGCCGGCGGTGCGCTCCTCCTCGAAGCCGAGTTCCGGATGGGCGTGCAGATCGCGGCGCAAGGCGGTGAGGAACGGCAGATCGTCCTTGATCCCAGCGGGAATGCTCATGGGAATATCCCTTCATGCGAAACGGGCGCCGAACGGCGCCCGCCTCAGATCATTCCTTGTTCATCAAACAAGCTGCGACTTCAACCCTCAAGCCTCTTCGACGAACACCTCCTCGCGCTTCTTCCTGACGCTCGGCAGGAAGACGACGATGAGCACGGCCAGCGCGATCGCCAGAAGCGTGGCGCTGATCGGCCGGGTGATGAAGGTGGTGGCGTCGCCGCGCGACAGGATCATCGCGCGCCGCAGGTTCTCCTCCAGCAGCGGGCCGAGCACGAAGCCGAGCAGCAGCGGCGCCGGCTCGCAGCGGAGCTTTGCCAGCACGTAGCCGATGAGCCCGAAGAAGGCGACGGCATAGAGGTCGTAGACGTTGGAATTGACGCTGTAGACCCCGATCGAGCAGAAGGCCATGATGATGGGGAAGAGCACGTAGTAAGGCACGGTCAGCAGCTTCACCCAGAGCCCGATCAGCGGCAGGTTGAGGATGACGAGCATCAGATTGCCGATCCACATCGAGGCGATGATGCCCCAGAACAGCGCCGGCTGCTCGGTGGCGACGTTCGGTCCCGGCACGATGCCCTGGATGATCATCGCGCCGATCATCAGCGCCATGACGGGATTGGCCGGAATGCCGAGCGTCAGGAGCGGAATGAACGAGGTCTGCGCGCCGGCATTGTTGGCCGATTCCGGTCCTGCGACGCCCGCGACCGCGCCCTTGCCGAATTCCTCCGGCGTCTTCGAGATGCGCTTTTCCACCGTATAGGAGGCGAAGGAAGCAAGGATTGCCCCGCCGCCGGGCAGGATGCCGAGCGCCGAGCCGATCGCCGTGCCGCGAATGACGGGAGCGATCATCTCCTTGAATTCCTGGCGCGAAGGCAGGAGGCCGGACACCTTGGCCATCAGCACCGTGCGCGTGGACTCACCCTCGAGATTACGCAGGATTTCCGCCACACCGAAGACACCGACGGCGAGTGCCACGAAATTCAGCCCGTCCGCATATTCACGGATGCCGAGCGTGAAACGCGGCGTGCCGGTGTAGATATCCGTGCCGACGAGGCCGAGCAGCAGCCCGAGCGCCACCATCGCCAGCGCCTTGACGACCGAGCCATGCGCCAGCGCGATCGAGGAAACGAGGCCGACGATCATCAGCGAGAAATACTCGGCCGCACCGAATTGCAGCGCGATGTCGGTGAGCGGCGGCGCGAAGATCGCGACGAGGAAGGTCGAGACCGTGCCGGCGAAGAATGAGCCGAGAGCCGCGATCGCAAGTGCTGCCCCCGCCCTGCCCTTGCGGGCCATCTGGTACCCGTCGATCGCGGTGACGGCAGACGAGGATTCGCCCGGCATGTTGATGAGGATCGCCGTCGTCGAGCCGCCATACTGCGCGCCGTAGTAGATGCCGGCGAGCATGATGAGCGAGGAGACCGGCTCGAGCTGGAAGGTGATCGGCAGGAGCATGGCGATCGTCGCCGTGGCGCCGATGCCCGGCAGCACGCCGATCAGCGTGCCGAGCAGGACGCCGATCAGGCAGAAGAGAAGATTGTCGAGTGTCGCCGCTGTGGCGAAGCCGAGCGCGAGATTGCTGAAAAGATCCACCGTCGCCTCCTAGAACCGGACCCAGGGACCGAAACGCTCGAACGGCAGCCCCAGCCCATAGCTGAAGACAGCGACCGAAAAGATCGTCAGCAGCAGCGAGAGGATGACCGCGGACACCACATTCATCTTGCGTGACGCAAAACAGGCGATGAAGGCGGTGAAGAACAGTGCCGGTGCAAATCCGAGCCCCCGTACCGTCAGCCCGAAGAAGACGGGAGCCGGCAGGATGAAGAGCATGCCGCGCCAGGCAAAGGGATCGACCGGCTCACCCTCCACGCGCAGCGCCTGAATGAAGATGATCGCGCCGAGAAGTATCAGCGCGCAGGCAAGGATGAACGGGAAATAGCCCGGGCCCATGCGAAAGGCGGTGCCAAGCTCGAGCCCGAGCGACTGGAAGGCGAAAAAGGCGCCGGTCGCGACAAAAAGCCCGCCACAAATCGCATTGGTGGTATCGAAACTGATGGATTTCATGGTGTCTCCTGGAGTTGGAGATGGTTGATGTCGTACCGTGGCGCCCCCTCATCCGCCCTGCCGGGCACCTTCTCCCCGAGGGGAGAAGAAGACTCGCGGCACGCTCTTCCCGTCTTTCGACAGCGACGACATTGCGGCGGATGCAGCCTACACATGGGACGTCCCCTCTCCCCAGCGGGGAGAGGGTAGGGTGAGGGGGCTCCTGGCACCCCCTCACGACTAGTCGGCATATTCCCCGGCAGCCTCGATCACCGGCTTCCAGCGAGCGATCTCGCTTTCGAGCTTGGCCTTCAAAGCGGCGGGCGTCGCGTCGGCGTCGGAAGACGGCGCGGTGCCGAGCTCGGCGAAGCGGGCGCCGACATTCGGGTCCTTCAGCGCCACCTGCAGCGACTTCGACAGGCGTTCGTTGATCTCGGCCGGCGTGCCCTTCGGCGTGTAGATGCCGTGCCAGATGCCGACCTCGAAGCCCGGCAGGCCGGCTTCGACAGCCGTCGGGACATCCTTCAGCACGTCGAGGCGCTTCGGCGAGGTCACGGCATAGGCCTTGATCGTGCCGCCGGTGATCTGCTTCGTCGTGTTGGTGGTCTGGTCGCACATGATATCGACCTGGCCGCCGAGCAGATCGGTCATCGCAGGGCCGGTTCCCTTGTAGGGAACGGTCGTGAGCGGCGTCTGGATGGCGCTCATGAACATCATGCCGCAGAGATGCGAAGCCGCGCCGATGCCGGCATTGGCGACCGTCACCTTGTCCTTGTTGGCCTTGACGTAGTCGATCAGACCCTTGAGATCGGTCGGCTCGAAATCCTTGCGCGCGACGATCGTCATCGGCACCTCGGTGACGAGGCCGACATAATCGAAGGCGCCGAGCGTGTCATAGGCGAGCTTGCGGTAGAGCGTGGCGCTGGTCGCCATGCCGATATGGTGCAGCAGGATGGTGTAGCCATCGGGATCGGCACTCGCCACGCGGCCGGCGCCGAGCGTACCGCCGGCACCGCCGACATTTTCGACGACGATCTGCTGGCCGAGATCCTTCGACATGGATTCGGCGACGAGGCGCGCAACCGTATCGGTCGGGCCGCCGGCGGCGAAGGGCACGACCATGGTGATGGTGCGTTCGGGATAGGTCTGCGCCGAAGCGACGCCGGCGAGAAGAGAGACCGCGGCAGCCGCGGTCAGGCCGAGCATGGCCTTCAGGATTTTCATCGTTTCCTCCCTGATGAAATAAGCGAGCCCGCCGACACATCCTCCGCGCCGGTTCGGATTGCCTATTTGCCGCCGGGAAAAATCGGCCGGCAATCATCGCCACCGCTTTTGGAAGAGGATTCTGCGACAGTGCGATGCAGCATGGGTCGATTTGGAAACAAACGGCGGATGCGATGGGTGGAATTCCACCCATCGCATCCGGAGAGAAAGCGCAGTCAGCCGGAAAGGCTCTAGCTTTCGGTGATCATCATCCGCTTATCCAGGCCGTATTTCTGCATCTTTTCGTAGAGGGTCTTCCGGGAAATGCCGAGCGACTCGTAGACCGGCTTGAGGCTGCCGCCATGCGCGACCAGCGCGCTGGCGATGACCCCGCGCTCAAATTCGGCGACCCGCTCCGCAAGCCCGGTCGCCTCTTCGGCCTGCCGTCCGCCATTGTCGAGGCCGAGGACCAGACGGTCGGCGGCGTTCCTGAGTTCCCGCACATTGCCGGGCCAGTCGCGCTGGGCAATGTCGGAGATCACCTCCGGCAGCACGGCAATCTCGTCACGGCCGTAGCGGGCGGCCGCTTCCCGCACCAGCTGCAGGAAGAGCAGCGGAACATCCGCCCGCCGCTGCGACAGCGACGGCACGTGCAGCGTCGCGACGTTCAGCCGGTAGAAAAGATCGGCGCGGAAGCGGCCAACGGCAACCTCCGCCTCCAGATCGACCTTGCTCGTCGCGATGAAGCGCACGTCGAGCGGCACGACCTCGTTCGATCCGAGCCTGGAGATCACCCGCTCCTGCAGCACCCGCAGGAACTTCGCCTGAAGGTCGAAGGGCATGGAGCCGATCTCGTCGAGCAGGATGGTGCCGCCGCGCCCATGCTCGAACTTTCCGTAGCGCGGTCTGACCGCACCGGGGAAGGCGCCGGGCTCGTGGCCGAAGAGCTCGCTCTCGATCAGGTTCGCCGGCAGCGCGGCGCAGTTGATCGCAATGAACGGCCGGCTCGCCCGGGCGCTGATATCGTGAAGCGCGCGCGCCACCACCTCCTTGCCTGCCCCGGTCTCGCCGACGATGAGCGTATCGGCATCGCTGGCGCCGATCGCGCGGATGCGGTAGCGCAGATCCACCATCACCTGGGTGCGCCCCGGCAACCGCGCCTCGATATCGTCGCGTTTGCCGGCGACCGCTTTCAGCAGCCGGTTTTCGAGCACGAGGCCGCGCCGCTCCATCGCCCGGCGGATGACCCCGGCGAGCATTTCAGGCGTGAACGGCTTCTCGATGAAATCATAGGCGCCTTCACGCATCGCCTTCACCGCAAGCTGCACGTCGCCATGGCCGGTGACGAGGATGACCGGCACCTCCTGATCGATTTCGCGGATCTTCTGCATCAAGGTCATGCCGTCCATGCCGGGCATGCGGATATCGCTGACGACGACGCCGGGAAAGCTGTAGCCGATCAGCTCCAGCACGTGATCGCCGTTCGAAAAAGTCTCGACGCTGAAGCCGGAGAGCTCCAGCGCCTGCGCCGTCGAGCGGCGCAATTCTTCCTCGTCGTCGACGAGCAGGATTTTCGCATCGTTCATTCCGCTGCCTCCGGCATCAGCCCCGCCGCCGATTGCAGCTCGATACGGAACACCGCGCCCCCTTCGGGATGATTGGCAGCCGTCAGGCTGCCGCCGAAATCCTTGACGATGTTGTAGGAGATCGAAAGCCCCAAGCCGAGCCCCTTGCCGACACCCTTGGTCGTGAAGAAGGGATCGAAGATGCGCTCGGCGATTGCCGCCGGCACACCGGGTCCGTGATCGCGCACCGTCAGCACCACCTTGCCGGCCTCCTCGAAAGCCGAAACCTCGATACGCCTGTCATCCAGGCCTTCCACCGCATCGGCCGCGTTGGAGATCACATTCACCAGCACCTGCTGGAGACGCACCGAGCCGGCGCGCACGACCGGCGGCCGCATTCCGAGATTGAGCCGGAGCTCGGCGTCGGCCGCCTTCAGCCGCCAGGCGATGATCTCCAGCGTATCGCGCATCGCCTCGTCGAGGGGAACCGGCCCGAGCTTCTCGTTCGGTTTGCGGGCGAAGTTGCGCAGGTGCCGGCTGATCGAGGCCATGCGGTCGATCAGCCCGCCGATCCGCCTTATATTGTCGCGCGCCTCCTCCGTCCGCCCGCGATCGATCAGAACGGAAGCGCTGTCCGTATAGGTCTTGGCAGCGGCGAGCGGCTGGTTGAATTCATGCGAAAGCGCTGCCGACATCTGCCCGAGGCCGGCGAGTTTGCCCGCCTGGATGAGGTCGGCCTGGGTCTGGCGAAGCTGCTGCTCGGTCAACCGCCGCTCGGCGATCTCTTCTTCGATGCGGCTGTTGACGCGGGCAAGATCGGCCGTGCGCTCCTCCACCCGCCGCTCGAGTTCACCCCGCGCTTCGGCCTGCATCTGCATGCGCTCGGCAAGCCGCGCCCGCCGCTGGCGAATGACCGCCACGGCAAGCCCGGCAATGCAAAGGATGAGAAAGACGGCGACAAGCGCCGTGCGCGCCTGAGCGCGGATGGAACTCGTCTCCATCAGCACATTCACCGTCCAGTCCTCGGCCGGCATGTAGTGCGACAGCATCAGATATTCGCTTGCGCCCCGGTCGCCCGCAAGCGTCATCAGATCATGCGGCTCGAAGCGATGGCGCGTCACCGGCAGCGCCGTCAGCTTCGCATTGGCATAGCGCCGCGACGCTTCCGTGCGGGCGATACGGTCGGCCGTCAGCGGCAGGATCGCGCCGTAGAGCCATTCCGGACTGCCGGACATGAAGATGATGCCTTCCGGATCGGAAACGAAGATCTTGTATTCCCCGCCGCTCCAGGAGGATTCGATCATGTCGATATCGACCTTGAAGACGATGACGCCGCGAATATCCGCGCCGACCCTGATCGGGGCCGAAAAATAATAGCCGCGCTTCAGGGACGTGGTGCCGAGAGCGTAGAACCGGGCCTGCCGGCCTTCGATCGCTTCCTGGAAATAGGGGCGGTAGTTGAAATTCTGGCCGACGAAACTTCCCGGTCCATCATAATTGCTCGCCGCGATCGTTTCCCCATCCGGCTTCACCACATAGATGTCGGAGGATTTCAAGAGCCCGTTGATCTCCTTGAGATAGAGATTGGCGGCATCGCGCAGCACCATGTCGTCAGGCGCACTGACCAGTTCCTTGATATCGTCGTGATCGGCGATCAGCGCCGGCAGCGCCTCGTAGCGGTTGAGGTGGCCGCTGAGCGCCGAGACGGCAAGGCGCAGCGCCGTTCCCGCCTGGGCCGAAGCCTCCTGCATATAGGCACGCGTCGCAATCGCGCTTCCATAGGTGAAGAAGGCGAAAATGATGAGCGGCACCACCAGCAGCGCCGCTATCGCACGATATCTCGAAGACAGATCCGGCTCCTCCCTTTCTGCCTTCACTCCCCAGCAAGGCATGCCCGACGGGCTCAGTTTAATGAGGCAAGCGAGGTTTTCCAAGAGCGCGCCGAAACTTGACACTCCGCAGGGGTGAATGTCCTATTGCGGCACCGCAAGGAGACCCCTTCCATGAGCGACGACCAGACGCCCGCCGACAGCAAGCTCACCAGCTCCAAGCGCCGCTGGGCGGCAGAGGGCAAGTTCCTGACCGGCCGCATCAGCCGCCCCGAGACCGAGCGCCTGCCGCCCGGCCAGCACCTCGTCAAGAACTGGCCGGTGCTCGATCTCGGCCAGCAGCCCGTCATCTCAACCGAGAGCTGGCGGCTTGAGGTACGCGGCCTTGTCGAAATGACTCTTACCCTCACCTGGGCCGATTTCCAGGGGATCGAGCAGAGCAGCAAGATCAGCGATATCCACTGCGTCACCACCTGGTCGCGCTACGATAACAAATGGAAGGGCGTTTCGACGCGCGATCTGCTCGATCGTGCCATGCCGAGGCCGGAAGCAGCTTACGTCATGCTGACGAGCTACGACGGCTATACCACCAACCTGCCGCTTGCCGATTTCGCCGCCGAGGACGCGATCCTCGCGACCTCATGGGAAGGTCTGCCGCTGACACCAGATCACGGCGGCCCGATGCGCCTCGTCGTGCCGCATCTCTATTTCTGGAAGAGCGCCAAGTGGCTGCGCCGCATCGAACTGATCGCTGCCGATGAGGCCGGTTTCTGGGAAAAGAACGGCTACCACATGCTTGGTGATCCGTGGCGCGAGCAGCGTTATTCCGACGATTGAGCCTTCCGCCGCAGGAAACGGCGAAGCGCCAGGACGGCAAACCCCAACAAGGCGGCAAGCCCCGTCAGCGACGCCATGCTGGCGAAATGAAGCGGTATCTTGCTCCAGCGCGGCTTGATGATATCGGCCGTGTTAAAGGCCTCGCCGCTGAACTGGCAGGTGACGAGCGCAAGCCCACGCCGCACCATATCAGCGTCAACGGCGGAGATGATTTCTCCTGCTGCAGGCGCCTCCCGCGGCATCTCCCGCATCGCCATCAGCACGGCTTTCGTTGCCGCGAGATAGGCATGGGCGCATTCGTTGAACGGACTTTCCTCATCCGTCACGCTGCCCGGCACCCTGCCCCACAGGCAATAGGAATATTGGATCTCGGCATAGTTCAGCACGCGGCGGAACGGCTCGTTGGTATCGACTGCACGGGATGCGAGGTCGATGATCCCACGGCGATAGTCCGAAATCACTGCCATCTCGCCGTGGGAAATTTCCGGGATATCGATACCGCCATGGCTGCCGCCTGCGCTGCGAGAATGCGCGCAGGCGTCGCCGGCGATGATGAGAAGCAGGCTTGCCCCAAGGAGAACACCAAGCCTGTCGTCGCGCCGGATCACCGGAAAGCTGGCCGTAGACCGCTCTTGGCGCCGAGACGCCTTTCGGCTAGCGCTCCGAAAACAATACCGAGCGCTGCCCAAAGGATCGCGTGCATTCCGAGCGTGGTCGTACGGAACCGCCAGAGCACCATCGCCGAGAAATTCTCCGGCACCTCATTGATCGGCGGCAAGAGATAGAGAACCGCGCCGATGAAGACGAGATAGGCGGAGCCGGCGATGATCGCGCCGTTCCAGAGACCGAAGCGTCCGGCAAGGCGGCGCGAAAGCGCCACCGCCGCAATCAGCGAGGCGAGCGAAACGACGATCATCAGGAAGAACAGCTCGGTCCTGACACCGATCGTATCGGGATTGCCGACCGCCGGCGGATTGGCCGGATATTTGACGGCAGGAACCAGAACGACCGCCACGAAGGCGGCAATGGCGATGACGGCCGAGGTGCCACGCGGCGAAAGGCTGCTGAGGCGGCCGTGCACGAAAGCGAAGGCAAGCGAAAAAAGCCCGCCGACAGCAATGCTGTAGGCCATGACGCCGGTGAAAAGGCCGAGACCGGCCTGCGTGGCCCGGCTGACGATCTCAGGTTCGGCGGCTTCGCCAGCCGCCTGGGCACTCGCCTCCTCGAAGGCGATCGCCGCATCGACCAGCGGCTCGCCGAAGGTATGGGCAAAGGCAAAAACCAGGATGCCGGCAATCACGCCCGCGAGCATGCCGCGAAGCAGAAGATTTCCAACCATGTCAGTATCCCCCTAAGCATGTCGCGCAAAACTGTGCAGCGGTTTTGCGAGAACGACATGCGTAAAACAAAGACCTAAAGCGCGAGAAGCGAATCTGAAAGATCGCGATGCGCTTTAGTGGCAGGGAAAGCCGAGGAGATGGCGGGCGTCATGCACGAATTCGTGCACGTACATGCCGTTGAACAGCGCCATCGCGCCTTCCTCGGTGCCGACGAAATAGAGAACGATCAGCATCAGCAGGCCGCCGAAGATCGCCCAGGGCAGGATTTCCCCTACCGGGATCGGCGCCGGTGCCGCGACAGGTGCAAAAGTAGTGTCAGACATGTATTCCTCCGGAATGACGCGTTCAGTCGAAAGAGTGTTGTGCGGCAGGGTCTGACTTCCAGCGCGAAGAAGTTTCGACACGCTGGTCACAGTGGCGCGACCGCGCCGGATTTCCACCGGCTTCCAAACCCGCAACGCCACGGTTATATCTGCACGCCGGAGAGACTGTCAACGAAACTTCACGAGCCGGCAAAGCGCCGTCCCCACCACATTGCGGAGATCGGAACGATGGTGAATACGCGCCTCACCTGGATCTGCCACGGCGCGACGGCGGCAAGCCGCAAGGCCCTGTTTCCGCTCGACGAACCGCTGGAAGACAAAGCGGTCGAGGAAGCCGGCAGGATCGCCCGCCTGCCCCACGCCGACCGTATCGTCACCAGCCCGGCTTTGCGCGCCCGCCAGACCGCTGCAGCACTCGGTCTCGAAGCCGAAATGGAACAGCGGCTTGCCGACTGCGACAATGGCCGCTGGGCCGGCAGATCGATAGCGGCGATCGGGACCGAAGAGCCGGAGAATCTCGTGGTCTGGATGAGCGATCCGGAAGCCGCCCCACACGGAGGCGAGAGCTTTCTCGGCCTGCGCAGGCGCGTCGCCGGCTGGATGGACGAGCAATCCCTGCTCGGAGGCCATGTGATCGCCGTCACCCACCCGGCCGTCATCCGGGCGGCGACCGCGCATGTGCTTCAGGCGCCGCTCCCGTCCTTCTGGCTCATCGACGTCGAGCCGCTGGCGGTCGTTCGTATGACCAGCAATGGACAGCGCTGGTCACTGCGCTTCTAGAGAATTAGATACCCCTCATACTGTCCAGCCTTACGCAAGCAAATAGCGTCATCTCTATTGAACCGGGTTTGACCGGGACTACTTCCTTGTCCCAAGGAGATGGAAGACATGACATATGATTGGAGTGGGGAGCGTACGCGGCGCCTGCGTTTGATGCGGGTTGCGACGTTCACCGTAATTCTGGTCGGTCTGGTCGTCAGCGTCCCGCTGCTGATCGTCACCGCCTGAAAAAGCGAGACAGGGCGAGCGATGCGGCAGCACGCTCGCCCTCGTTCTTCCCGCTCCCTCCCCTCGCCGTTCAACCCGACTCCCCTGTCTTCCCAGCCGCGCCGACGAACGGCCGCAGCGTAATCGCTGTCCCTGTAGCGCCGAAACAGGCTGCTTCTCCAACAATTCGCCTTCTGGTTTCAACGAACATTTCAGATTTTCGTGATACCTCGGCGCAGGGTGGAGATGGAGAAGGCAATAATGCCGGCGTTTTTCCAAAGCAGGGCCGGAAGGCAATGCGTGTCAGTCGTAGTGTTCGGAGTAACCCTCTGGATCCTCAGCACGCTGCTGCACTTCGACGACGGCCTCGTCTCCTTCATGACCGGTTTCGGCAAGTACGGAGCGAACAAGCTCATTCTTGCCCTCGGCATCGCCGGCGCCATGAGCTTCATCTATTCCGTGCTGCGCATCGCCGACCTGCGCAAGGAAATGGAGCTGCGCGCCACCGCACAGGCGAAGGCGGATTGGACAGCCACCCACGACCATCTGACCAGACTGCCGAACCGCTACGCCTTCGAGCGCAAGATCCTCTCGCGGCCGATCCTGGACGAGGAAGCCGAGATCGAGGAGTGGGCTCGCAACGTCACCATCTTCTCCGTCGATCTCGACGGTTTCAAGAAAGTCAACGATCTCGTCGGCCACAAGGGCGGCGACGTCCTGCTGATCGAGGTCGCCAAGCGTATCTGCGCAATCGGCAATGCCGATTGCGTCTATCGTTTCGGCGGCGACGAATTCATCATCGTCGCCTTCGGCCTGACGGCGCAGCGCGAGGAGCGTTTCGCCAAGCTTTTGATCCAGGCCGTCACCCGGCCGATTCACATAGACGGCTTTGCCGTCGAAGTGGGCGCCAGCGTCGGCTACGACCGCTGGGCCGAGGGAGCCGAACCGCTTGAGAATGCCGCGCACCGCGCCGACCTTGCCATGTACGAAGCAAAATCGCGCGGCCCCAACCACCATCTCGTCTTCGAAGCCTCGATGCAGGACAAGGTGGCGGAACGCGCCGCGCTGGAAACGAGGCTGCGCGCCGCGATCTCCAAGAAGGCGATCAAACCCTTCTATCAGCCGCTGATCGACCTCAAGACCGGCCAGCTCTGCGGCTTCGAGGCGCTGGCCCGGTGGATCGGCGAGGATGGCGTCAACATTCCGCCGCCCGTCTTCATCGGCATCGCCGAGGAAACCGGCATGATCACCGCTCTGTTCGAGGATCTTCTCGCCCAGGCCTGCGGCGACGCGCTCGCCTGGCCCGAGCAGGTGATGCTGTCCTTCAACGTCTCGCCGGTGCAGATGGAAGACAAGCTGCTGACCTCGCGCATCCTCAAGGTTCTCTCCGCAAGCCGGCTGCCGCCGCAGCGCCTTGAAATAGAGATCACCGAAAACGCGTTGATCCAGGACCCTGCCGTCGCCGCCGTCGTCCTCGACGAACTGCACGCGGCCGGCATTCAGATCGCGCTCGACGATTTCGGCACGGGCTATTCGAGCCTCGCCCAGCTCGCCCGCTACCGCTTCGACAAGATCAAGATCGACAAGAGCTTCACCGCCACCTGCCGGGACGACGAACGGCAGGAAAAGATCGTCCGCGCCATGCTCGGCCTCGGCAGGAGCCTGAACATCAAGACGACAGCGGAAGGTGTCGAGGACCACGGCCAGCTGGCCTTCCTGCTGCAGCTCGGCTGCGATATCGGCCAGGGCTATCTCTTCGGCAAGGCGATGCCCGCCGCCGAGGCGAGCATCTTCATCGACGATCGCAAGGCCAATCTGGCCTCCACGGCCTGACTCACCGACTGCGAGCTATGTAGCGAAAAATGCCCGATCGGCGGACAAATGCCTTTCCGTCCGAAGCCCCGGCGCTAAGTTCGGCCATCGTGACGCCTCGTGCGGAGTCTCTGAAGACATGCCATCGACCGACCTCCTCCTGACCTTCAACGCCGGCTCATCGACCGTGAAGATCGGCCTCTTCGCGATCGACGGAGCCAGAGCGCGGCGTATCGGCAAGGGGGTGATCGATTTCCGCGCCGAGCCGCTTTCGCTCAATCTGACGGAAGGACCGCAGAGGTTCGAGGTGCCGTTGAAATCGGAGGTGACGGAAGACCTGCATGACGTCATCGACGAGACCTTCGCTCTCCTCGCCGATCATTTCGACATTGCCGCCGTGCGCGCCGCCGGGCACCGCGTCGTCCATGGCGGCGACCGCTTCACGGGGCCGGTCGCGCTCGACGCCGCCGCCATCGATGCCGTCGATGCGCTGACCCCGCTTGCGCCCCTGCACCAGCCGCAGGCGCTGCGCTTCATCCGTGCGCTCAGGCATTTGAAGCCGCACCTTCTCCAGACGGCGTCCTTCGACACGGCCTTCCATGCCACACAGGATGATCTCGTCCGCCGCTTCGCCATCCCCCGGGCGCTGCACGAGGAGGGTATCAAGCGTTACGGCTTCCATGGCCTCTCCTATAAATTCATCGCCGGCGAACTCCGCCGCAGGTCGCCGCAAGCGGCAAAGGTGGTCATTGCCCATCTCGGCAGCGGCGCCAGCCTCTGCGCTTTGGACCATGGTCTCAGCCGCGATTGCAGCATGGGCTTCTCAACGCTCGACGGCATCCCGATGGCGACGCGTCCGGGCTGGCTCGATCCCGGCGTCGTCCTGCATCTGGCTGGCGAGAAGAAGCAATCCCTGAGTGAGATCGAAGACCTGCTCTATCACCGTTCCGGCCTGCTCGGCGTTTCCGGCATCAGCGCCGATAGCCGCGACCTGTTGAAGGACGACCGGCCGGAGGCACGGCAGGCAATCGACCTCTTCACATTGCGCATTGCCGGCGAAATCGGCCGCATGGCGGTCACACTCGGCGGCCTCGACGCCGTCGTCTTCACCGCCGGCATCGGCGAGCATCAGCCTGAGATCCGCGCCGGCGTGGTGAACCGGCTGTCATGGCTCGGCGTCACCATCGACGAAAAGACCAATGCTGCCAATGACTTCGCCATCAGCGCCGGGGATAGCCGCATCGCCGTCCATGTCATCGCCACCGATGAGGAGCAGGTCATCGCCGACGAGGCGATCTCCATTCTGGGCAGTGACTGATTCAGATCAACGACAGGCGGGCAGCCCCGCTCGTATTTGACGTGAACAGGTTTTCGAACGGGAGAAACCGATGGAAAAGCATGTCTCGACCGCCGCTCTGACCGACGCCGAACTCACCCTGATCGACCGTTACTGGCGGGCCGCCAACTATCTCTCGGTCGGCCAGATCTACCTGCTGGCCAATCCCCTGCTGCGCGAGCCGCTGGAGGCGGAACACATCAAGCCCCGCCTGCTCGGCCATTGGGGCACGACGCCTGGCCTCAACTTCATCTATGCGCATCTCAATCGCCTCATCCGCGCCCGCGATCTCGATATGATCTATATGTGCGGCCCCGGCCACGGCGGACCGGGCATGGTCGCCAACACCTATCTCGAAGGCACCTACAGCGAGATCTACCCCGATATTTCCGAGGATGCCGAAGGCATGCGCAAGCTCTTCCGGCAATTCTCCTTCCCCGGCGGCATCCCGAGCCATGCAGCACCCGAAACGCCGGGATCGATCCATGAAGGCGGCGAACTCGGCTACGCCCTCGTCCATGCCTATGGCGCCGCCTTCGACAATCCTGACCTCATCGTCGCCTGCGTCGTCGGCGACGGTGAGGCCGAGACCGGGCCGCTGGCCGCCAGCTGGCATTCAAACAAGTTCCTGAACCCCGCCCGCGACGGCGCCGTCCTGCCGATCCTGCACCTGAACGGCTACAAGATCGCCAACCCCACGATCCTCGGCCGCGCGAATGATGACGACCTCAGGCATCTCTTCGAAGGCTACGGCTACGAACCGTTCTTCGTCGAAGGCCATGAGCCGCGCGACATGCATCAGAAGATGGCAGCGACCCTCGACCGGATCTTCGACCGCATCGGCGAGATCCGCAGGCAGGCCCGTAACGGTGAGGCCGGGGACGGTTGCCCGCGCTGGCCGATGATCGTGCTGCGCAGCCCAAAGGGCTGGACCGGCCCGAAGGAGGTCGACGGCAAGAAGGTGGAAGGCTTCTGGCGCGCCCATCAGGTGCCGGTCTCCAACTGCCGCGAGAATGAGGCTCATCGCAAGATCCTCGAAGACTGGATGCGCGGCTATGATCCGGAAGATCTGTTCGGCGCCGACGGCCGGCTGAACCCGGAGCTGCGCGCACTCGCCCCTGCCGACAAACGCCGCATGGGCGCCAATCCGCATGCCAATGGCGGCTTGCTGCGCAAGGAATTGGTTGTTCCCGATATCCGCGACTATGCGGTCGATATCGGCAAGCGGGGCGGCGCCATGGTGCAGTCGACGGAGATCCTCGGCCAATACCTGCGCGACACGATGAAGCTCAACACGGAGGCTGCCAACTTCCGCATCTTCGGCCCCGACGAAACGGAATCGAACCGTCTCGGCAGCGTCTTCGAAGTCACCGAGCGCGTCTGGATGGAGGATATCGAACCCTACGACGTCAAACTCTCCCGGGACGGACGCGTCATGGAGGTGCTCTCCGAGCATCTCTGCCAGGGCTGGCTGGAAGGCTACCTGCTGACCGGCCGGCACGGCCTTTTCTCCTGTTACGAGGCCTTCATCCACATCATCGATTCCATGTTCAACCAGCACGCCAAATGGCTGAAGGTGACGCGCGAGCTCGAATGGCGAAAGCCGATCTCATCACTGAACTATCTGCTGACCTCGCATGTCTGGCGCCAGGATCATAACGGCTTCAGCCACCAGGACCCGGGCTTCGTCGATCTCGTCGCCAACAAGAAGGCCGATATCGTCCGCATCTACCTGCCGCCGGACGCCAACACCCTGCTCTGGGTCGGCGACCACTGCCTTCGCACCTATGACCGCGTCAACGTCATCGTCGCCGGCAAGCAGCCGGAGCCGCAATGGCTGTCGATGGACGAGGCGGTGAAACATTGTGAGGCCGGCATCGGCATCTGGCACTGGGCAAGCAACGAGGACGACACGATCGCTCCTGATCTCGTCATGGCCTGTGCCGGCGATGTCCCGACGATGGAGACGCTCGCCGCCGTCGACCTCTTGCGCAAGGCCGTTCCGGAACTGAAGATCCGCACCGTCAACGTCGTCGATCTTCTGGCACTGCAATCCAGCGACCAGCATCCCCACGGCCTTTCCGACGAGGCCTTCGACGCGATCTTCACGTCGGACAAGCCTGTCATTTTCGCCTATCACGGCTATCCCTATCTCATTCACCGCCTGACCTATAAGCGCACCAACCACGAGAACATCCACGTCCGCGGCTTCATCGAGGAAGGCACGACGACCACACCTTTCGACATGACCGTCCTCAACCAGCTCGACCGCTTCCACCTCGCCATCGAAGCCATCGAGCGCGTACCGGGCCTGAAGGAGAAGGCAAAAGACGCGCTCGCCGCCTTCCAAGGCAAGCTCGCTGAGCATCACGACTATGTCAGGGAGCACGGCGAGGACATGCCGGAGGTGCGGAACTGGGTGTGGCCGGCAGCGTGAGGCGAAAATTTGCGCCGACGCACCCGAATCTATGCGCCCTCGAGCCGAACCTTCTCTCTCACGCGCCAGACGCGCGGCGTTTCTCCCGCATATTTCAGGAAGAAGCGCGAGAAATAGGCGGGATCGGCAAAGCCGAGCCGAAACCCGATCTCCTGAACGCTGCCAAGCGTGAAGACCAGCTGTCGCTTCGCTTCCTCGATGAGTTTGCCGGCGATCAATTCATGCGGCGTGCTGCCGGTCATCGACCGGACGATACGCGTGAGATGCGTCGGCGAAACGCCAAGTTCTCTGGCGTAGAAGGAAGCGGGCCGGTGCGATCGGAAATGCTGCTGGATGAGTTCGTTCAGCATCTCCATCCGCCTCTCGTTCTCGTTTGACGGAAGCTCCTGCGCATTCCCCTCATGGGAAATGCGCGCCGTCAGCCGCAACGCCAGCCCAACATAGGCGGCCAGCACCTCGTTGCGGCCGCTGCGGCGGTTTTCGAATTCGTCGCCGAGCCGTCTCAACGTCTGCATGACATAGGCCGCCTCGGCATTGTCGGGATCGAGCAGCGTCAGATGCGGCGTCGCCAGCCATTCTCCGAGATGGCTTCGCTCGCCGGGCGGGTGGCTGAGATGAGATCTCAGCATGGTGATCACGAGGCCGTCGATATCACGTGAGAAGCGAAAACCGTGATGGAGGCCAGGAGGAACCGTGATGATAGCCGGCGGACGAATGGCATGGCTCTTCTCGCCGAAAATCGCATCGCCCGAACCGGCCCCGATGTACAATATCTGAAAGAAGCTCTCGTGGCGGTGGAGCCGGATTTCCCATTGATGCAGGCTGCTGCGGGAGCGAATTGTTTCGCAATGCAACCAAAACTCCGGCGCTTGTCCCGTGTTTTCGCCGTAGAGCTCATAAGTAGGCACATGTCTGCTCATGGGAGCTCCTCCCGCACCAATGTTCGATTAGTGCAATTTTTAGGCTGGAATGTCCATTGTTGCGGTGATGGCGGCGCGGCAAAATCTGACAAAACGCAAAAATGTGAGGGAGGAAGCATTTGCGAACCCAGGTCGCCATTATCGGTTCCGGTCCATCCGGCCTGCTTCTCGGCCAGCTTCTGACCGAAGCCGGAATCGATAACGTCATCCTCGACCGCGTGAGCAAGACCTATATTCTCGGCCGGGTGCGCGCCGGCGTTCTTGAGGAAGGCACCGTCGGGCTGCTGGACGAGGCCAAATCCGGAGCGAGGTTGCATGCCGAAGGCCTGCCGCATGACGGCTTTTCCCTCGCCTTTGACGGGCGCGACCATCGCATCGACCTCTCCGAATTGACCGGCGGCCGGCACGTCACCGTCTACGGGCAGACCGAAGTGACGCGCGACCTGATGGAGCGGCGCGAAATGAGCGGCGCCCTATCGATCTACGATGCCGCCGATGTCGCGCCGCATGATTTCGACGGTCGCTCCCCCTTCGTGACCTATACAAAGGACGGCGCCGCCAAGCGCATCGATTGCGATTTCATCGCCGGCTGCGACGGCTTTCATGGAGTGAGCCGCAAATCCGTTCCCGAACGGGCGATCCGAAGTTTCGAGAAGGTCTATCCCTTCGGCTGGCTGGGCCTGCTTACCGACGTGGCGCCCGTCAGCCATGAACTGATCTACGCCAACCATCCAAGGGGCTTCGCGCTCTGTTCGATGCGCTCGGCGACGCGCAGCCGCTACTACATCCAATGCCCGCTCGACGAAAGGGCCGAGGACTGGAGCGACGAGCGCTTCTGGGACGAACTGAGACGGCGCCTGCCGGCGCATCATGCCGAGGCGCTGACGACTGCGCCCTCCTTCGAAAAATCGATCGCTCCCTTACGCTCCTTCGTCGCTGAGCCCATGCGTTTCGGCCGGCTCTTCCTTGTCGGCGATGCCGCCCATATCGTACCGCCGACCGGCGCCAAGGGGCTGAACCTTGCAGCGAGCGACGTCCATTACCTCTTCTGCGGGCTCATCGGGCATTATCGCGAAGGCTCCGATAGCGGCATTGACGGCTATTCGCAAAAGGCGCTCGCCCGCGTGTGGAAAGCCGTCCGATTTTCCTGGTGGATGACGTCGATGATGCATCGTTTCCCCGATACGGGCGATTTCGACCAGAAGATCCAGGAGGCCGAACTCGATTATCTCACACATTCCCGCGCGGCCTCGACGGCGCTCGCGGAAAACTATGTGGGATTGCCTTTCTGATGCGCGGTTGGCGTCAAATCATAATCGCACGGTGATGCATTACGGCATTTATTTCATTTTACATCACCACTTCGGATGACAAGCTGGCGCTGAAACCTCGGTAGCTAGGAAGTACGGCGCGGGAGTGCGCCAAAAGGGAGAGAGAAACATGAAGAAACTGCTTCTGGCCGCCGTTGCGGCAATCGCCATGGGCGCGAGCGCCTATGCCGACACCATCAAAGTCGGCGTCATCGGGCCGTTCTCCGGTCCGTTCGCGCTCCAGGGCAAGAACTTCAAGGCCGGCATCGACGCCTATATGGCCGTCAACGGCAACAAGGTCGGCAGCGATACGGTCGAGATCGTCTATCGCGACGTGCCGCAGGCCGATCCTGCCCAATCCAAGGCGCTGGCCCAGGAACTGATCGTCAAGGAGAAGGTCCAGTATCTCGCCGGCTTCTACTTCACGCCGGATGCCATGGCGGTGACGCCGATCCTGAAGCAGGGCAACGTGCCGATGGTTATCATGAATGCCGCGACTTCGGCGATCGTCACCAAGAGCCCGCTCGTCGTGCGCACCTCGTTTACCACCTGGCAGACCTCGACGCCGATCGCCAAGGTCGCCTTCGACGCCGGCGTCAAGAAGGTGATTTCGGTCGTCAGCGATTATGGCCCGGGCATCGATGCCGAGAACGCCTTCAAGACCGGCTTCGAAAAGGCCGGCGGTCAGGTGGTCGAGGCGATCCGCATGCCGCTTGCGACCAACGACTTCAGCCCGATCATGCAGCGCATCAAGGATTCCGGCGCGCAGGGCGTCTTCGCTTTCCTGCCGTCCGGCCCGACGACGCTCGGTTTCGTCAAGGCCTATAACGAAAACGGCCTGAAGGCGGCCGGTATCAAGTTCTTTGCGCCCGGTGATCTGACGCAGGAATCCGACCTGCCGGCGCTTGGCGATGCTGCGCTCGGCATCCAGACGACCTTCCACTATGCGGTGTCGCACGATTCCCCCGAGAACAAGGCTTTTGTCGAAGCCGCCGCCAAGGCGATCGGCAACAAGGCCGAACTCTCCTTCCCCTCCGTCAGCGCCTATGACGGCATGTATGTCATCTACAAGATGATTGAGGCGACGGGCGGCAAGCAGGATGCCGCAAAGGCTGTCGATGCGGTCAAGGGCCTGGCCTGGACGAGCCCGCGCGGCCCGGTTTCGATCGACCCGGAAAGCCGCCACATCACGCAGAACATCTATCTCCGCGAAGTCGCCAAAACCGATGACGGAACCTACATCAACAAAGAGGTCCAGACCTTCGAAAAGCAGGGCGATCCGGGCCTGGCAGCAGCCAAGTAAATATCCGAAGTCCGGTGACGCGGCGGGCTCCGCATCGAGCCCGCCGCGCCGAAGCAAGGTATTTCCATGCAGACAGTCTTCAGCATCGCCGTCGACGCCTTTGCCTATGGCATGGTGCTCTTCGTGATCTCGATCGGCCTTTCCGTGACCATGGGGCTGATGCGTGTCGTCAACCTGGCGCATGGCGCCTTCGCCATGATCGGAGGCTACATCGCTTCCTATGCCGCCCGTGACCTCGGGCTCGGTTACGCGGTCGCAGTCGTCGCGGCCGTCATCGCCACGATCATCATCGCAATTCCGCTCGAGCGTTTTCTCTACCGCCGGATCTATGGCGCGCCCGAACTGACCCAGGTGCTGATGACCATCGGCATCACCTTCTGCGTCATCGGCATCGCAAATTACGCAATGGGGCCGACGCTGAAAACCATACCGCTTGCCGGCGCCCTGCAGGGATCGGCCGATCTCGGCTTCCGCACCATTCCCGTTCACCGGCTTTTTGTTATCTTCTGCGGTCTCACCGTTGCGTTCGCCCTCTGGTTCGCGATCGAGCGAACCAGCTTCGGGGTGAAGCTGCGCGCCTCCGTCGACGATGCGGCGATGGCGGCGGCCCTCGGTGTGCGCACCGAGATCATCTACGCGGTGAGTTTCGCCATTGCCGTCGGGCTTGCCGCCTTCGGCGGCGTGGTCGGCGCCGAACTCCTGCCGGTCGAACCTTATTACGCGCTGCGCTACATGGTCACGTTCCTGGTCGTCGTCTCCGTCGGCGGCGCGGGCTCCATTCCCGGTGCACTGATCGCCTGCCTGCTGCTCGGCGCGATCGATACGACAGGACGCTATCTGATGCCGGAATTCGGCGAGTTCTTCTTCTATCTCGCCGTGATCGCCATCATCTGCGTCTTCCCACGCGGCCTTGCCGGAAGGGTGAAATGAAATGACGCTGGTGATAGATAACGAAAACGCACGCCTCCGGTCTCGGCGCGGCGTCAGCGGCGATTTCGCCGGCGTGGCGGTCATCACAGCCATCGCCGCGATTGGCTATTTCGCCTTTCCCGACAATCTGGCGCTTCTGACACGGATGATCACGATCGCCCTGCTCGTGCTGTCGCTCGATCTCGTCACCGGTTATTGCGGCGTTGCAACGCTCGGCCATGCCGCCCTTTTCGGCTCCGGCGCCTATGCCGCCGGCATCCTGTCGGCGCATTACGGCATCAACGACCCGCTGCTGATGATGCTCGCCGGCATTGCAGGCGGCGCGGTTGCCGGGCTGCTCTGCGGCGCGATCATCCTGCGCGCGCATGGGCTGCCGCAGCTCGTGCTGTCGATTGCGCTCATCCACCTCTTCCACGAATTCGCCAACAAGGCCTCGTCCTGGACAGGCGGCAGCGACGGACTTTCCGGCATCGCGCCGGATCCGGTCTTCGGCCTTTTCGAATTCGATCTCTACGGCCATACCGCCTTCTTCTTCGCAATGGCGCTGCTGCTTGTCGTCTTCGTGCTGCTGCGGTTGCTGGTCCGCTCACCCTTCGGCATGCTCTGCCGCGGCATCCGGCAGGACCCGCTGCGCATTCGCGCCATGGGCGGCTCACCCAAGGCCACGCTGATCAGGATGTACGTGATCTCTGGCGCCGTTGCCGGCGTCGGCGGCGCCCTGAATGCGATCTCGACCCAGGTCGTCGGCCTCGACAGCCTGTCCTTCACGCAATCGGCCGAAGCGCTTGTCATGCTCGTGCTCGGTGGCACCGGTTCCCTCTTCGGCGCGCTTTCCGGCACCGTCGTCTTCATGCTCTTCGAGGATTACGTCTCGGCAGCCAATCCCTTCCATTGGCTGACCATGGTCGGCGCGCTGCTGATCGCCGTCGTGCTCTTTGCACCGAAAGGCCTCTACGGAACGGCCGCCGCCTTCCTCAGCCGCCGGAAGGAGGCGCGCGCATGAGCCCCGTCTTCGAAGTCGCCAATCTCAGGAAAGCCTTCGGCGGCTTGGCCGTCACCAGTGATGTCTCGCTCGCCATGTCGCCAGGCGACCGCATTGCACTGATCGGCCCGAACGGCGCCGGCAAGACCACCTTCGTCAATCTCGTCACCGGCAATCTCTCACCAGACTCCGGCGAGGTTCGCCTCGGCGGCGAGGCGGTGACGAAGGTCGATGCGATCGGCAGGGTCAAGCGCGGCCTCGTCCGCTCCTTTCAGGTAACCCGGCTTTTCCAGGACATGACGCCCGCCGAACATGTCGGGCTCGCCGTGCTCCAGCGCGACGGAAAGACCCGCAGGATGTTCGGGAATTTCCTCGCCATGCCCGGCGTCATGACGGAGGTCGACGATCTCCTCGGAAAACTCGGGCTTGCCTCGCTGATGCATCGCAAGGTCAGCGAAATCGCCTATGGCCAGCAGCGGCTTCTCGAAATCGCGGTGGCACTGGCGCTGAGGCCGAAGGTGCTGCTGCTGGACGAGCCGGCGGCGGGCGTGCCACAGAGCGATACCGGCCGCATCGAGCAGGCGCTTGCCGATCTGCCCGCCGATCTCGCCGTCCTGATGATCGAACACGACATGGACCTCGTCTTCCGTTTCGCCAAACGCGTCATCGTGCTGGCGGCAGGCGCGATCATCTTCGATGGCCTGCCTGAAGACGTCACCAAGGATGCGCGTGTGCGCGAGGCCTATCTCGGGAGCTATGCCAATGCCAGCCATATCGCTTGAGGTCGAAAATCTCTCGGCAGGATATGGGCCGACACGCGTGCTGGAAGGCGTTTCCTTCTCCGTGCCGGCAGGCGCGCGGCTCGCCGTGCTCGGCCGCAACGGCATGGGCAAGACCACGCTGCTGGCAACGCTTGCCGGACAGACCAGGCGATATGACGGCCATATTCGCCTCGGCGGGTCGGATGTCACCGCGGCGCCAAGTGCTGCACGGGCGCATAAGGGCCTCGGATATGTTCCGCAGACACGCTGCATCTTTCCGACGCTGACGGTCGAGGAAAACCTGTTCGTCGGATTGAAGGCGCGGCCGAAAACGGCACTTGAGGAAGCCTATGCCATGTTCCCGCGCCTGAAAGAGCGCCGCCGCAATCTCGGCAGCCAACTCTCCGGCGGCGAGCAGCAGATGCTCTCCACCGCCCGCACCATTCTCGGCCGCCCGTCGGTTCTGCTCCTCGACGAACCGCTGGAGGGCCTTGCACCCGTCATTTGCGAGGAGCTGATGGCCGCCTTCGCCGAACTCGCCAAATCAGGCGACATGACCATCCTCCTCGTCGAACAGCGCATCCAAAGCGCCCTCGACTTCGCCGATCAGGTCATCATTCTCGAACGCGGCAAGCTGGCCTGGGCGGGAACGCCGGCGGACCTATCCAGGGATCACGAAGCGGTAGAAAGCTTGCTCGGAGTGGGCGGCCTGCATTGAAGCAATCAATGCAGTATATCGTCATGATCACGTCATCATTATTCTGGCATTGTTACGCCGCCCGAAAGATTTCTTCCGGCAGAAATTGATAGAACGCCTGCAGAAAAAGAAATACCCCGCGCGCCGAAACAGCATCAGCGTAAGACAGGGCATAAATCTTTCTTGCCAAGGGAATAGACGCCGACATCGATGCCTCTATTGGAATATTTGAGCTGCAGACAAATTGCGCCTGTTGGATTTGACAGGCTGAATTGATCTGACACTCCGTCAAATTTCGTTGCCAAGCACCCGATAGAGTTGCATATTCGAACAGATATTTCAGACGGGAGGTAGAAATGGCAAACCACAAGCCGGTCGCAGGTGACGTATACCAGCCTATTTTCGACGTCGACAACCCGATCGACGGCAACATCCTGGACAGCACCAGTTCCACAGATGCCGACGGAGATCTTGTGCGTCTCAACTTCGTGAACGGACAGCGAATTCCGCAACCGGCCAATCCGGATGGACCGGCCACGACGACGACGATCGAGGGAAAATACGGCACGCTGACCGTCTATTCCAACGGCAACTACACCTATGAACTCGATCACTCCAATCCGGTGGTATCAGCGCTCGGCCCGGGAGATCAACTCGTCGACCAGTTCAATTTCAAGATCTCGGACGGCAAAGGCGCCACCGACTTCGGCTTGCTCAATATCGCGGTCGACCTGCCGGAACGCGGCGACGTCTTCGTCAATTTCGAGGATGTCGGCAAATACGACTTCCCCACCGGCTACAAAGGCTTCGATTGGGGCGCCTGGCACGATGGTGACGACGCAACGGTACACAAGGAAGCCGACGGCAACCATTATCTGTCAGGCGGCGTGTTCTGGACGCCCATCCAGGCCGCCGATGGCGGCACCTTCCAGATCGAACAATTCAGCGTGGCAAACGGCACATCGGACTATGACAACGTCCTGACGATCGAAGGCCGCCTAAATGGCGATACCGTATTCTTGGTCACGGTCAACGTCACCGCCGACAATATCCATGACCCGCAAGTGATCGATCTCAGCGCCTACGGCTCGATCGATTATCTCATACTCGACACCGAACCCGTCATCACAGAAACGAGCGGTCCTGACTATTACGGCGCGCAATACGACAATTTTCATTTCATTGTTTGAGGGATTGGGCGAGCGGCGCGGGGGATCTCCCCGCGCTGGAAGGCGGGATTGGCGATTGGCGGATTCTGTTCACGGAAGACGGACAAGTGATCTCCATTATTAAGGTCGCCCCGCGAGGTAGTGCTTATGAATAAGCGAAATAGCTTCATGAACGCTCAGTTCATCACCACCGCATCCGGAGAACGGATGGCAGTTCGCCGAGAACGATTATCGCCGGCTTCTCGACAACTTGGAAGACGCTCTCGATGGGATCGCCGTAGCTTCCTTCCGGGAGAAACTTGCGTCCGGCCAGGAAGAGCTTGTCCCGGGCGAATTCGCAAACCGGCTGATCGACGGAGAAAACCCGAGCAAGGTGTGGCGCGAATATCGTGGGATGACATCCCGCGACTTGGCCGCAAAGGCTGATATCAGCCCCGGCTTTCTTTCGCAGATTGAGAACGGCGCACGCGATGACAGCTTCGAAACGATCAGAAGATTGCCGCTGCCCTGAATGTGGCCTTAGAGCATGTCGCGCAAAAGTGTGCAGCGGTTTTGCGGCAAAGACATGCGCAAACCAAAGACTTAAAGCGTGGCAAGCGAATCTGAAAGATCGCGACACGCTTTAGACGACCTCGCATAGCGACAACGCCTGCATCGGGCAACCGAGAGCCAAGCTACTACTATCCATCTGTTTTATAAGAAAGAATGGTAGCGGAGGAGGGATTTGAACCCCCGACACAAGGATTATGATTCCTCTGCTCTGACCTACTGAGCTACTCCGCCACTGGTCAAACGATACCTGCTCGCGAAGCGCTGCGGGCTCGTGGGATGAGCGGCTTATAAGGTGCGGCTCGGCTTTGTGTCAAGCGCATGATGGAGAAAAACGGTGGGCCTTTGTCGCCCGCCCGCTCCTACCGGTTTCAGGCGGCGACGGGGCCGGCCAGCAGGGCCTTGAGTGAAGCCTCGGCCGAAGGTTCGCGCTCGGAGCGCTCGATGAAACCGCCGCCGAAGACGCGGGCGTCGTCACCGGGCGCGGAATAAAGCGCACAGGCCTGGCCGGGCGCAATGCCCGCCTCGCCGACCGTCAGGTCGACATGGATGCCGGTCGTATCGACGTGCAGCACGGCGGGCGCCGGCGCCCGCGTCGAGCGGACCTTGGCGTAGCAGGCGAAGCCTTCGCCGGACGCGGCTTCCGCAAGCGTCTCGTCGCCCAGCCAGTTGACGTCGCGCAGATAGACGCGGTGCGTTTCCAGCGCCTCCTTCGGCCCGACGATGACGCGGCGCGAGCGGGCATCGAGATAGACGACATAGAGCGGCTCGCCGGTGGCGATGCCGATGCCGCGGCGCTGGCCGATCGTGAAGTGCAGGATACCTTCGTGGGTTCCGAGCACGCGGCCGTCGAGATGGACGATCTCGCCGGCGAGCGCCGCATTCGGCTTCAGCTTGGTGATGATGTCGGAATATTTGCCCTGCGGCACGAAGCAGATGTCCTGGCTGTCGGCCTTCTTGGCGACGACGAGGCCCATCTCTTCGGCGAGCCTGCGGGTCTCGGCCTTCGGCAGGCCGCCCAGGGGAAAGCGGAGATAGTCGATCTGTTCCTGCGTCGTGGCGAAGAGGAAATAGCTCTGGTCGCGGTCGGCGTCAGCAGGCCGGAAAAGCGCCCGGCGGCCGGGCTTCTCAGCCGAAGGGTTCGGCCGCGAGCGGATATAATGGCCGGTCGCCAGCGCATCAGCGCCGAGTTCCTTGGCTGTCGCCAGGAGATCGGCAAACTTGACGGTCTGGTTGCAGGAAACGCAGGGGATCGGCGTTTCGCCCGCCACATAGCTTTCGGCGAAGGGATTAATCACCGTTTCGCGGAAGCGCTTTTCGTAATCGAGCACGTAATGCGGAATGCCGAGCGTCTCGCAGACGCGGCGCGCATCGTCGATATCCTGGCCCGCGCAGCAGGAACCGGCGCGGTGAACGGCCGCTCCGTGGTCGTAAAGCTGCAGCGTGATGCCGAGCACATCGTAACCCTGCTGTTTGAGAAGGCCGGCAACGACGGATGAATCGACGCCGCCCGACATGGCGACGACGACACGGGTCTCTTCCGGCTTCTTGTCAAAATCCAGTGTGTTCAACGATAGTGCCAATTCTGCGCTGTTTCGATCCGCCGTTCTGACTTCGGAATGTGGCGGATTTCCTGCATTTCCGGCGGGATCGGCCGCCAGCTTTCATGGGCGACGGATATAGAAATTATTGCGCCCGCGCGCAAGTGCCGGCGTTTCGGTTGGAGTTGCCGGCGTCATACGCCGCTCATGCATTGCAGCTATTCGCAATCGGTCTTTGCCAGCCCGCATTTCGTCGCGTAGATGAACTGACCCACCTTTAGAAGATTCGAATACATGACAACCGCCTCAACCACGCTTCGCGGCGTCCTTGTCGCATTTGTCGGCTATGCCGTCTTTGCCTTCAGCGATGCATCCATCAAAGCCCTACACGGCGCCGTTCCCTCCTTCCAGATCGCCTTCACCGGCGCGGTGCTCAGCCTGTCGGCCCTTCCCTTCATCAAGGGGCCAGGCGATTCATGGCTCGACATATTCGCAACGACGAACCGGCCGCTCTGGATGGCGCGATTTGCCGCCGGCGCCACCGGCTCGATCGCTTCCATCATCGCCTTCACCAAGCTGCCGATGGCCGAGGCCTTCTGCCTGCTGTTCCTGCTGCCGTCGGTCGTCACCATCCTTTCGGTGATCTTCCTGAAGGAGGATGTGCGCTGGCAGCGCTGGGCTGCCGTCATCGTCGGCTTCCTCGGTGTGCTGGTCGTTCTCCGGCCGGGCTTCCGCGAACTGTCCGCCGGCCATCTGGCGGCAACCATCGGCGCTGTCTCCGCCGCCGTCGCCATCGTCATCCTGCGCGCGCTCGGCCCGGCAGAGAAGCGCCTGTCGCTCTATGGCGCGTCCCTGCTCGGCACGCTTATCGTCAGCGGCGTTCTCATGCTCTCCGAGATCGTCGTGCCGAGCCCGCAGCAATGGGTCTTTCTTGCAGGCTACGGATTGCTCGGCGCTGCGGGAAACGTGATGCTGATGACGGCCGCGCGGCTCGCCCCGGCAACGCTCGTAGCGACACCGCAATACAGCCAGATGATCTGGGCCATCGGCTTCGGCTACCTCTTCTTCAACGATCGTGTCGACCTGCCGATGGCGGTCGGCATCGTGCTCATCATCTGCTCCGGCCTGCTGACGCTGATCCGCGAGCGCAAGCGCCACGTACCCTTGCCCGCAGCCGTGGCCTCCGGCGACGCGCAATCGCCGCTCGCCACGACGCCGGCCGAAGGCGATGCGCAGGCACCCGCGCGATAGGCTTATTGCCCCTGACGTCGATTTTGCGCCGGTGTTCGTTATCAGGCCTCCTGCGCCCTGGGATTAATCCGATCTTACTAAAATAATTGATGCGCCATGGAACGATTCCTTCGATCATGCGTTGCAGGGACATAAATGCCGCAATCGAATTGCTGAGGAGGGTTTCATGGGCAGGTTCGGCACGACGACGGAGTACAGCAGAATCAAACATTGGATCGAAGAGCGCGGCGGCCATCCCGTGCGCATCAAGAACGCGAGCGACAGCGAAACGGTCCGCGTCGATTTCTCTCCGGAAACGCAGGAGGATATTTCCTGGGACGAATTCTTCCAGGGCCTCGACGGCAGCAGGCTCGCCTTCCTTCACCGCACGAAGGCTGAGGACGAAAGAGCTCGCTTCGGCAAGCTCGTCCGCCGGAAACGCTTGCCTCACTGAAATTCATTCCGTTCCTGACGCAGAAAACCCGGCGCATTTCCCGCGCCGGGTTTTCAGTATTTCCTTGGGAGGGAAACTTGGAGCATGTCGCGCAAAAGTGTGCAGCGTTTTTGCGATAACGACATGCGTAAAAACAAAGACCTAAAGCGCGAGGAGCGAATCTGAAAGATCGCGACGCGCTTTAGTCGATGTTGAAGGTCAGCAGCTTTGCCTGGCGGATCGCCTGGTGCGCCGTCAGCTGTGCCAGCACAGTGTCATCCACCTCGCCGTCGACATAGAGCAGCGCGATGGCGTCCCCGCCCTGCTTGTCGCGGCCGAGCTGGAAGTTGGCGATGTTGACGGCGGCAGTACCGAGCGTCGTGCCGATGAAGCCGATCATGCCGGGAACGTCGGTATTGGTGATGTAGATCATGTGCGAGCCGACATCGGCATCGAGGTTGATGCCCTTGATCTGGATGAAGCGTGGCTTGCCGTCCGAGAACACCGTGCCGGCAACCGAGCGCGTCATGCTTTCCGTCGTCACCGTCAGCTTGATATAGCCGTCGAAGACGCCCGTCTTGTCGCGCTTGACCTCGGAGAGCACGATGCCCTTTTCCTTGATCATGATCGGCGCCGAAACCATGTTGACGTCGGCGACCTGCGGGCGGATGAGGCCGGCGAGCACCGCGCTCGTCAGCGCCCGCGTGTTCATGCCGGCGGTGATGCCGTCATAGAGGATTTCGATTTCCTTGATCGGCTCTTCCGTGACCTGGCCGACGAAGGCGCCGAGAACGTCGGCAAGACGGATGAAGGGCTTCAGGATCGGCGCTTCCTCAGCCGTGATCGACGGCATGTTGATGGCGTTGGAAACGGCACCCTTGACGAGGTAGTCCGACATCTGTTCGGCCACCTGCAGAGCGACGTTTTCCTGTGCTTCGGTCGTCGAAGCGCCGAGATGCGGCGTGCAGACGACGTTCGGCAGGCCGAAGAGCGGGCTTTCCTTGGCGGGCTCGACTTCGAAGACGTCGAAAGCGGCGCCGGCGACATGACCGGACTTGATGGCTTCGGCAAGGGCCGCTTCATCGACGAGACCGCCGCGGGCGCAGTTGATGATGCGCACGCCGGGCTTGGTCTTCGCCAACGCTTCCTTGTTGAGGATGCCGCGCGTCTTGTCGGTCATCGGCACATGCAAAGTGATGAAATCGGCGCGGGCGAAAAGCTCGTCCAGCTCGACCTTGGTGACGCCCATCTCCTCGGCGCGCTCCTTGGAGAGGAAGGGATCGTAGGCGACGACATGCATCTTGAGGCCGATGGCGCGGGCGCAGACGATCGAGCCGATATTGCCGGCGCCGATGACGCCGAGCGTCTTGCCGGTGATTTCGACGCCCATAAATTTCGACTTCTCCCACTTGCCGGCCTGCGTCGAGGTATCGGCGGCCGGAAGCTGGCGGGCGACGGCGAACATCAGCGCGATCGCATGTTCGGCCGTGGTGATCGAATTGCCGAAGGGCGTGTTCATGACGATGATGCCTCGGCGTGAAGCGGCCGGGATATCGACATTGTCGACGCCGATGCCGGCGCGGCCGACGACCTTGAGGTTCTTCGCCCCTTCGATGATCTTTTCCGTCACCTTGGTGGCGGAGCGGATGGCGAGGCCATCATACTTGCCGATGACTTCGAGCAGACGGTCCTTGTCCTTGCCGAGCTGCGGTTCGAAATCGACTTCGACGCCGCGGTCGCGGAAGATCTGGACGGCGGTTTCCGACAATTCGTCGGATACGAGAACGCGAGGTGCCATTGTGGCCTCCTTCAAAAGTGTTCAGCGATGAATAAAGATGGGATGCTGGGGCTCCGCCCTCAGGCGGAGCCGGATGCGATCACGTCAGGCAGCGGCCTGAGCGAGCTGCGCCTTCTGCGTTTCGAAGGCCCAGGAAAGCCAGGGCATCAGCTTCTGCATGTCGGACGCCTCGATCGTGGCGCCGGCCCAGATGCGCAGGCCCGACGGCGCGTCGCGGTAGTGGCCGACGTCGTAAGCAACGCCTTCCTTTTCCAGGAGGCCGACCAGGCCCTTGGCGAAATTCGCCTGACCGTCTTCGTCGAGCGCCGCGATATCCTTGTCCACGATCTTCAGGCAGACGGAGGTATTGGAGGCCGTTTCCGCCTTGACGGCGAGATTGGCGATCCAGTCGTTTGCCGCGACGAAATCGTGGATGACCTTGGCATTGGCATCGGCGCGCGCGATCAGCGCCTTGAGGCCGCCGAGCTGCTTGGCCCAGACAAGCGCATCGATATAATCCTCGACGCAGAGCATCGACGGCGTGTTGATCGTTTCGCCCTGGAAGATGCCTTCCGTCAGCTTGCCGCCCGAGGTCATGCGGAAGATCTTCGGCAACGGCCAGGCCGGCGTATAGGTGGTGAGACGCTCGACGGCGCGCGGCGAAAGGATGATGACGCCATGCGCGCCCTCGCCGCCCAGAACCTTCTGCCAGGAGAAGGTGACGACATCGAGCTTGGCGAAATCGAGTTCCTGCGCGAAAGCGGCCGAGGTGGCGTCGCAGATCGTCAGGCCCTTGCGGTCGGCTGGGATGAAATCGCCGTTCGGCACGCGCACGCCCGAGGTGGTCCCGTTCCAGGTGAAGACGACGTCGCGGTCGAAATCGACGGCGGAAAGATCGGGAAGCTCGCCGTAACCGGCTTCGAGCTTGCGCACATCCTTGAGCTTCAGCTGCTTGACGACATCAGTCACCCAGCCTGCGCCGAAGCTTTCCCAGGCGAGCATGTCGACGCCGCGTTCGCCGAGCAGCGACCAAAGCGCCATTTCGACGGCGCCGGTGTCGGACGCCGGAACGATGCCGATGCGGTAATCCGCCGGCACTTCGAGAATTTCACGGGTAAGGTCGATGGCCTGCTTGAGCTTGGCCTTGCCGACCTTCGCGCGGTGCGAACGGCCGAGAGCCGCGTCGGAAAGGGCTTCGAGCGACCAACCGGGGCGCTTCGAGCAAGGGCCAGAAGAAAAATGAGTATTGTGCGGACGGATGTCCGGCTTTGCGGTCTTCGCCATGATGCTATCCTCTCAGATAGAAAGCCCTTCGTTGGGGAAGGGTGTCCCGCCGCCGTGTGTATGGATCGGAGGCTTCACAGTCAAGATCGAAATGTCGCAAGAGGACGATATTTTGACGCAGAGAGGTCGTCAAAATGAAAAAAGCCGTCCGGAGGTCGGACGGCTTTCTGATGCAAGAGATTGGATTTACTTGTAGACCGGCTGCTGCAGCGGGATTTCCGGCGGCGGTTCGTAGCTCGCCTGGGCGCATCCGCCGAAGAGGTAGCGGCCACCGACGCGGACTTCATGGGCGCTGAGGCCCTTGTCGCGGCCCGGACCGCCATTTTCGGCATAGCCGAACATGTTGCCGCCATCGATATGCAGGTATCGGTAGCCGACATCGGCCTTGAAGTTGCAGGTGACGTCAACCGAGGCGCCGGCCATGAGGGCGTAGGTGAAGCGCCAGTTGCCCTTGCCGCCATGGGTGACCTCGTCGTCGCAGAAGCTGCCGTCATCGGCGCAGGCGACGTTGCGCAGGTTCTTCCATTTCACGTAGGAACCGCCGATACCGGCGCCGACATAAGGCGTCACGTAGCCGTAAGTGCCAAGATCGACATAGGCGTTGGCAAGCAGTGTGTAAGCGGTCAGCGAAGAGCGGTCGCTCGAGGTGCAATCCACCAGTGGGAAGCCGCACTGCCCGACCGTCGAGCCGCGGAAATCAGCCTGCGTGAGATAGTCGAAGGTCAGATCGGTGCGCAGATAGCTGTTGATCTGATAACCGACACCGCCGCCGATGGTCCATGCGTCGTCGAGGTCGGCATCGTCGAAATCGACTTCCGTGGCGTTGCTGCCCTGGAAATAGCGCGCGCCGCGCAGATCGGTGAAGGCATAACCGACATCGCCGCGCAGATACCAGCCGGTCGCTTCGGTAACCGCCACCTCGGGCGGCTGTTCAGGGATGGGTTCGGCAGGGGCGAGATCCGCGGAATAGGCGTTTGTCGCTATCAACAATGCGGCGAGGATGCCGGACAAGCTTCTCTTCATGGATTTCACTCCAAAATCCGGTTGCGTCGGCAGGCTCAGTCGCTGCCAATCTGATACGCTGTGCATGGATAATGAATTGAAAACGTTAAAAGCTGCTTAACCACGATTATTTACTGTATTTGGCAGATATTCCTGAAGGAAAAACTAGAGCATGTCGCGCAAAAGTGTGCGGCGGTATTGCGATAACGACATGCTTAAAAACAAAGACTTAAAGCGCAAGGAGCGAATCTGAAAGATCGCGACGCGCTTTAGGATCGCGTCGATAAGAATTCGGTCAGCAGCGGCCATATGCTCCGGCTGAACCAATCCGCATAACGAAAAAGCCGGTGCTTGTGCACCGGCTTTCGATAATCTGCTCTCACTGGGATCAGGCGGCGGTGCGAACGTTCGAGATCGTGCCGATCAGCTCGTTGACGATGCGCTCGATCTGGGCGCGGTCGTCGCCCTCGGCCATCACGCGGATCAGCGGTTCGGTGCCTGAGGGGCGGATGACGAGGCGGCCGTTCCTGGCGAGCTCGGCTTCGGCATCGGCGATCGCCTTCTGCACCTGGATATCCTCCAGAGGCTTGCCGCCGCTGATGCGGACATTGCGCAGGAGCTGCGGCACCGGCTCGAATCGGCGGCAGACCTCGCTGACGGTGCGCCCCGTGCGCTTGACCGCGGCAAGGATCTGCAGCGCGGCAACCAGGCCGTCGCCTGTCGTGCCGTAATCCGAGAGCACGATATGGCCGGACTGCTCGCCGCCGACATTGTAGTTGTGCTGGCGCATATGCTCGACGACATAGCGGTCGCCGACCTTGGTGCGGGCAAGCGCCATGCCGCGATCGTCGAGGAAGCGCTCGAGGCCGAGGTTGGACATCACGGTGGCAACGATGCCGTTGCCGCGCAGCTGCTGGCTCTCGGCCCAGCTCTCGGCGATGACGGCCATCAGCTGGTCGCCGTCGACGATCGAACCGTTCTCGTCGATGATGATGACGCGGTCCGCATCACCGTCGAGCGCGATACCGATATCGGCGCGGACCTCGTCGACCTTCTTCTGCAGCGCGACGGGGCTGGTGGAGCCGCAATTGAGATTGATGTTGGTGCCGTTCGGCTCGTTGCCGATGGTGACGACGTCGGCGCCAAGCTCCCAGAGCACGGCGGGCGCCACCTTGTAGGCAGCACCGTTAGCGCAGTCGATCGCAATCCTCAGGCCCTGCAGCGTCACGTCGCGCGGCAGCGTGCGCTTGGCATGTTCGATATAGCGGTCGTGAACGCCGTCGACGCGCTTGGCGCGGCCGATGTCGTCGGATTTGGCAAGCTGCGCGTTGAGGTCTTTTTCGAGCAGATCTTCGATCTCCGCCTCGATATCGTCGGACAGCTTGTAACCATCGGGGCCGAAGAGCTTGATGCCGTTATCCTCGTAAGGATTGTGCGAAGCGGAGATCATCACGCCGATATCGCAGCGCAGCGAGCGCGTCAGCATGGCGACGGCAGGCGTCGGGATCGGGCCGAGAATGAAGGCATCGAGGCCCGCGGCCGTGAAGCCCGCAACCATGGCGTTCTCGAGCATATAACCGGAAAGGCGCGTATCCTTGCCGATGACGACGCGATGGCGATGGTTGCCGCGGCGGAAGATCGTGCCGGCGGCGATACCGACCCGCATCGCGAGATCCGGCGTCATCGGGAAGACATTGGACTGGCCACGAATGCCGTCGGTCCCGAAATAGCGTCTTTTCATCTGCACTCCTAAGCTTTCCGCGCGCCATTCAAGGCTGCGCATCGTTCCAAGCGATCTGGTCCCACCGGTCTGTCGTCAGTCCGGGAACCTTTGAATCACACTTGCTTCCATTCATCGGGATGCCACAAAACATGAGCATCAGCACGTAAATTACCGAGAAAAATGATTATATCCCGTTACCAATGAAAAAGGCCGGCTTTCCCTCGCGGGAAAGCCGGCCTTTTTCGGAGTGATGCTGGCCGCTCAATGCGGCTGCGGTTCGAGGCCGCCCTCGGGCTCGTCGCCCTTGGTGGCGGGCCGCGCGCCGGCCTTCGGAACGGCCGAGCCACGGCTCGGCGGAGAATCGTCGCCGAGATCGCGCGACGGCTTCTCGCCGCGGATCAGCGCCTTGATCTCATCGCCGGTCAGCGTTTCGTATTCGAGCAGGCCTTCGGCAAGAGCGACGAATTCGTCGTGCTTTTCCGTGAGGATCGTGCGCGCCTGGGTATAGGCTTCATCGATCAGGCGGCGCACTTCATTGTCGATCTTCTGCGCGGTCGCCTCCGAAACGTTCTTCGACTGCGAAACCGAATGGCCGAGGAAGACTTCCTGCTGGTTTTCGCCGTAGGCGACCTGACCGAGCTGATCGGAAAAGCCCCATTGCGTGACCATGGCGCGGGCAAGCTTGGTAGCCTGCTCGATGTCGGAGGAGGCGCCCGAAGTGATGTTCTCCTTGCCGAACGTCAGCTCTTCGGCAACGCGGCCGCCCATCATGATGCAGAGGCGCGAAACCATCCACTTGTAGCTCATGGAGTAGCGGTCGCCCTCAGGCAACTGCATGACCATGCCGAGCGCACGGCCGCGCGGAATGATCGTCGCCTTGTGCAGCGGATCGGCGACGGCGACATTGAGCGCGGTGATGGCGTGGCCGGCTTCATGGTAAGCGGTGAGCTTCTTCTCCGCTTCGGTCATCGCCGAAGAGCGGCGCTCGGCGCCCATCATGATCTTGTCCTTGGCGTCCTCGAATTCCTGCATGGTGACGACACGCTTGTTGCGGCGTGCGGCCATGAGGGCAGCTTCGTTGACGAGGTTCATCAGGTCGGCGCCGGAGAAACCGGGCGTACCGCGGGCGAGAACCTTGAGATCGACATTCGGCGCCAGCGGAACGTTGCGGGCATGCACCTTGAGGATGCGCTCGCGGCCGACGATATCCGGGTTCGGCACCACGACCTGGCGGTCGAAACGGCCGGGACGCAGCAGCGCCGGGTCGAGAACGTCGGGACGGTTGGTGGCGGCGATCAGGATCACGCCCTCATTCGCCTCGAAGCCGTCCATTTCCACCAGCAACTGGTTCAGCGTCTGCTCGCGTTCGTCGTTGCCGCCGCCGAGACCGGCGCCGCGATGGCGGCCGACGGCGTCGATTTCGTCGATGAAGATGATGCAGGGCGCATTCTTCTTCGCCTGTTCGAACATGTCACGCACGCGGCTTGCGCCGACACCGACGAACATTTCGACGAAGTCGGAACCGGAAATGGTGAAGAACGGCACGTTGGCTTCGCCGGCGACCGAGCGGGCGAGCAGCGTTTTACCGGTGCCCGGAGGACCGACGAGCAGCACGCCGCGCGGGATCTTGCCGCCGAGACGCTGGAATTTCTGCGGATCACGCAGGAATTCGACGATTTCTTCGAGATCCTGCTTGGCCTCATCGACGCCTGCGACGTCTTCAAAGGTCACGCGGCCATGCGCTTCGGTCAGGAGCTTGGCTTTTGACTTGCCGAAGCCCATCGCGCCGCGCGAACCACCCTGCATCTGCCGCATGAAGAACAGCCAGACGCCGAGAATCAGAAGCATCGGCAGCAGCGTGCCGAGATAGCTCAAAAAACCCGAAGAACCGTCCGTTTCCGGACGGGCTGAAACCAGGACATTCTTCTGCTGCAGGCGATCGAGCAGACTGTCATCGATGACAGGCGAATAGGTCTGGAAGGTACTGCCGTTTTCAACATAGTTTCCGGACACACGGTTGCCCGTGACCACGACTTCCTTCACCCGGCCCGCATCGACCTCACGCAGAAACTGCGAATAAGGGATTTCGCGGGAGCCCGTCTGCGCCGGCGCCGTCTGAAACATACTGAAAAGGGCGATCAGCAGAAGCGCTATGATTGCCCACAAGGCGAAATTACGTAAGTTAGGGTTCATCGAACTCCCCAGCACTGGAACAGCCGCCTCATGGCGACCGTCTTATTTGGTTCTAACATAGGGTTGCGCCGTGCGATTGCCAAGGCGACACCCCAGGTCAGATGGTTTTTCCGTCAATACTTCTTAAAGGCAGCCCCGCATAGGGCGCCGTTGCGAAAACCGCCGAAAGCCTGTCGGCAAAGATGAAATCAAATCGTGTCAAAAAGCGGTCGAAGGGTGCGAAATACGGCATCAGATCGATCGAGCGGGAGGATTCCGGAGCCAAATAGGCTCCTTCTGAGGATAAGGCGGGTGCCGAGGCGATTGCGCGGTTCCATGCCGACTTGGGAAGGTGCTGCATACTCTCCCTCATTCCCTTCCTCGGGCTTTGCCCGAGGGATGTCACAGGAATCCAGCCACCGCGCGTCTGGGCGGTGAACGACTCAACGAAGCGCAAAGTGTCTTTTGCGCCCAAGGACTTGGGCGCGCTGCATTCCTGTGACAAGCACAGGAATGAGGGAGCGCGTGGAGTAGCGGCCTCGGCCTCTATCGACGTGGTCAACCCATTCCACACATAAAACCTCCCATCCCAAACCCCAGCCTTTCCCGGCCTCAACACCAGAGGCAATATCCCCCTGCTCTCCCGCGCCAGATAAAGCCCGTCACGCCGCAGATCGAACACCACCCTGCCGGCGGTCATCCGTCCCGGCTTACCGCCGGCGGCAAATGCCAGAATCCGTTCCATCTGTCCCCTGCCCGGCACAAATGGCTGGCCGCCGAACACAGCCGTCAGACGGCCGAGCGCATAATCGAGCACTGCACGATCCTCACGCAAACCACCAGGCGCTACCTGCCCAAGCAGGCCGCCATGAAGCATGAAGTGACGATCCAGCCATTTGGCGGCTCGGGACGACAGGGCCAGCCGCTCCTCCCAGGCCGCGCGAATATCCGTCTCCGCTGCCGCATCGGCAGGTGGCTGCCGGCGAACCCGAACGCGCTCGTACTTCTCATCCTCGTTGCTTGGGTCGTCGATCCAACCCACACCCCGCTCCCGCAGGAAAGCGCGGATATCCGCTCGGGTGGAAAAAAGAAGCGGTCGTAAAATCCAGAATCGCCGGTCGAAGAGCACGGCGTCGGCGATACCGGATGAAACCTGCTCCGTTCGCATCCCGCGCATCTCAAGTGTTTCACGCTGGTCGTCGAAAGTATGGCCGGTGACGATGAGATCGGCGCCGAGCGCTTCCGCCGCCTCGGCCAGAAGTCCGTAGCGGGCTTCGCGGGCAGCTGCCATGATTCCGGTCTTCGGCTTTTCGCCCTGCCAGATCCTGACGGTATGGGGAATGCCGAGCGACGCGCAAAGGGCTGCGATCTCTCGCGCCTCCTCTGCGGAGCCGGCGCGCAACGCATGGTCTACGGTCGCGGCGCATAGGGAAATTTCGGGATGGGGTGCGGCCTTCACGGCTTCATCGAGAAGGAGAAGCAGGCCGGTGGAATCGCTGCCGCCCGATACCGCGACGAGAATGCGCGCGGGGCGTCGAAGCGAGAAGAGAAACTGGCGGATCGCCAGCCGAGGCAATGACGTGCCCTCCGCAGACATGGCGGAAAGCGTTAGCAGGAGAGGCGCTTCTGTTCGCTCGCGACCTTGCTTATGACGGCGCGTGAGGCCTTCGGATAACGCTTCGAGACTTCGCGCAGCGTCGCGCACGCCGTCTCGGTATTGTCGAGGGCGGCAAGCGACATGCCGAGCTTCAGGAGCATTTCGGGAGCCTTTTCCGATGTCCCGTATTTCTGATGCGCATTGAGGAAAGTCTTGGCCGCCTCATTGTACTTGCCCTGCGAATAGAGCGCCTCGCCGAGCCAGAAATTGGCATCCGCCGCCCGCGCGCTGCTGGGGTAGCGGGTAATGTACTGCTCGAACTCCTGTTCGGCCGTGCCGTAATCGCCTGACAATACGTGGCCGTAGGCCGCCTTGTAGTGATCGGCCTCGCTGCCGAGCGAGGCGGTCTGCTGCGGCGTTCCACTGCTGGCATCGGGAAGCGGCGCGGAGCCGATGGTGGCGTTTTCATCCATGGTTTCGCCAACCTGGTTGCCGTTCTGATCGAACTCGATCGAACCCAGCTGCTTCGGCGGCTGCCCGAGCCCGGTATTGGCGGGCACATCGGTAGAGGGAGCCGTTTCGGCTCCCTGCGGTGCTTGGATCACCTTGGCGACATCGTCCCCGCCGGAAGCTGCCGGAGCGGTTTCGGTCTCGCTCTTCTTGACGGGTGTCTTGGCGGCACCGCCGCCGGAACCGGTCTTTTCGAGCTGCTGGAAGCGGAATTCATTGTCTTCCTGCTGTTTGCGGATCGTCTCCTGCATCTGCAGAAGCTGGAAGCTCATCTCCTCGATCCGGCCGTTCAACTGCCGCAACTGCTCTTCGAGCTGCTGCACGCGGACCTCCGCGTCGCCGCTCTGCACCTTGACAACAGGCGGCGCCGACTGGCTTTCCGCGGGTCGGCCGCCGAGATGCAGCCCAAAGAACGAGGCCGAATAGGCCACCCGTTCGCTCCCGGTCACAGCCGCGAGGCACAGCATGCCTGCCACGACAAGTTTCTTCATATGTATCGTCCTGTCCCAGTGATTCTTCGTGCCTTAAGGCACGAACAGGAGATTTTTCCAATTGCTGTCAAAAAGCAACGGAGTCTGGCCAAAGTGTGGTCAAAAAGAAAAGGCGGCCCGCAAGGGACCGCCTCGTCAAGATCCGGCTTTTGCCGGGATTTACATGCCGGCGCCGCCGAGAACGGTGACTGCGCGGCGGTTCTGCGACCAGCAGGAGATATCGTCGCAGACGGCGACCGGGCGTTCCTTGCCGTAGGAGATCGTCTTCATGCGCTGTGCCGGAACGCCGCGCGAAGCGAGGTAATCCTTGGCAGCGGCGGCACGACGAGCGCCGAGAGCCAAGTTATATTCGCGCGTGCCGCGCTCGTCGGCATGGCCTTCGACGGTGATCTGGTAGTTCGGGTAGCGGCCGAGCCACTGCGCCTGACGATCGAGCGTCTGCGAGGCATCGGCGCGGATCGACGAGGAGTCGGTGTCGAAGAAGATGCGGTCGCCGACATTGACCGTGAAGTCCTGGGCCGAGCCCGGCGTCGCAGCACCTGCACCGAGGCCCATATCGCCGGCGCTGTTCGGCATGCCGCCGTTCTTCTTGTTGGCGCAACCCGCAAGCGCGAGACCGGCGACGAGCGCGATCATGACGGGGTTGCGGGCGAAATTCTGCATGCGGCTCATTGCCGGGGTGTGAATTCGGCTCATGGCCGGGTCTCCTTGCGATTTCAGGGTTTCCGGACAGTAACCGCACTCGGTTAACCGCCCCTCAAAGTTTATGGTTAACAATTTACTGATTTGTCCCGTAGTCGCCCGGTTTTCATGATTCTGAGGCGACATGAAGGCATTGCCGCGCCTGCTACTCCAGAAGCGGCGACCAGGCCGGGTCGGAACCGTAGGTCGGCGTCTTGACGAGCTGCTCGTTGTAACCGGTCAGATCGATCGAATAGAGCTGCGGACCGCCTGCTCCTGCCGCCTGGCGGAAGAACATCAGCACGCGGCCGTTCGGCGCCCAGGTCGGACCTTCATTGTGGAAGCCGGTCGTCAGGATGCGCTCGCCCGAACCGTCCGGCTTCATCACGCCGATCGAGAACTTGCCGCCGGCCTGCTTGGTGAAGGCGATGAGATCGCCGCGCGGCGACCAGACCGGCGTCGAATAGGAGCCGTCCCCGAAGGAAATGCGGGTCTGGCCCGAACCGTCGGCGTTCATCACGTAGATCTGCGGCTTGCCGCCCCGGTCGCTTTCGAAGCTGACGCGGGCACCATCCGGCGAATAGGAGGGTGACGTGTCGATCGCAGCCGTCGAGGTCAGGCGCGTCGTCGTGCGCGAGCGCAGGTCCATCGTGTAGATGTTGGAATTGCCTTCCTGCTGCAGGCTCATGATCACCTTCTGGCCATCCGGCGAAAAGCGCGGCGAGAAGGTCATGCCCGGGAAGTTGCCGACGACCTCGCGCTGCCCGGTTTCGAGCTGCAGCAGATAGACGCGCGGCTGCTGGTTGGCGAAGGACATGTAGGTGACTTCCTGCCGGCTCGGCGAGAAGCGCGGCGTCAGCACGAGATCGCTGCCGTCGGTCAGCATGCGCACGTTGAAGCCGTCCTGATCCATGATCGCCAGCTGCCGCTTGCGCTGCTGCTTGGTGCCGGATTCGGAGACGAAGACGACGCGGGTATCGAAATAACCCTCTTCGCCGGTGATCTGCTTATAGATCGCGTCGGCGATGATGTGGGCGACACGCCGCCAGTTCTCCGGCTGGGTAAAGAACTGCTGACCGGTCATCTGCTGCCCGGCAAAAGTATCCCACAGGCGGAATTCGGCGCGAAGGCGGCCATCCGCTTCCTTGGTAACTCGGCCGGTGACCAGCGCCTGCGCATTGATGACCTTCCAGTCCTCGAAGCGCGGCGCGGCATCCGGATTGGAGATCTTTTCGATAAAGGCGGTCTTGTTGATCGGAGCAAACAGGCCGGAACGCTGCAGATCGGCGGCAATGACCTGCGAGACCTGCGCGCCTATGTCGCCCTGGAAGTCCGTCACCGCAATCGGCATCGGCTGGACATTGCCTTTTCGAAGGTCGAGGGTGACCAACGCGTTCGCCGGCGTCGTAAAGGCTGCGACCCCAATCAGGCCTGCAATGACCATCAGAGCGCGGATGAGGGAACACTTGACCATATCAAACAAGCCTTTCAGCATCTTATTGGGCAAAGCCGCTGGTGTCGAAGTTCAAAACGACTTCCTTCCAGACATCGTATTTTTCTTTCGGGAGCATGGTGAATGGCGCGGAACGCCGAACGGCGCGGAGGGCCGCAGCCGACAGTCTTTTCCGAGCGGCTTCGGTGCCGCCCGAAGCTGTTACCTTAGGTGAACCAACGATCGCGCCAGTCTTATCGAGCCACAGGTGGATAGTGATCACGACTCCGCCGTCGCTCGCCCGCACGGGAGGAACATTGAAGGAGGAAGCGATTGCGCGCTGCAAATCCACGGCCGACTTATCAGAGATCACCGCGTCGACCGGCTGCGCCAACACTTCAGGCGCACAAGCCAGAATCGTTCCGAGCATGATGACGGCTGCAATAGACTTGTTGCCATGGGACAGGTCCATCAGCATTCAGATCCCCATATCGCTGGGATGAAAGTTAAGGACAACCTCGTTCCACACGTCATACTTGTCCATCGGAAGCGTCGTACGGAACGAGGGAGCAGATTTCATCACGGCACGGTAAGCGCCACTTTCCAGCGCGCGGCGCGTTGCATCGGTGCTGCTTCCGCCGGAAGACTCGATGTCAGGCTGGCCGATAATGTTTCCATCTTTATCGAGCTTGAAATGCACCGTGATGACCATGCCGGAAAGGCCTTCCATTCCCGGAGTGATAAGCCAGTTACCCTGGATCAAACCCTGTAGCGCATCTTGTTCGCTTTGGCTGAGCTTGGAACCGCCATTGCTCTTCTTCGCCCCCAGCGATGCCTCCTGCGTCGAACGCTTGGCACCGCCGGCGGAAGGATCGGTCTTATTCAGCAAGGCCGAAATCTCATCCGCGTTGAAATCGCTTTTCATCGAGGAGGCCGCTTTCGCCACTTCCTGCTTCTTGTCGGCCTTCTTCTTGTCCGTCGGCGCTTCCGCAGCCTTCGGCTCGTCCTGAGTCTTCTCCGGCGGCTTTTCGGCCGGCTTCTGCGGCTCCGGCGGCTTCACCTGCGGTTTTGCGACCGGGGTCGGCACATTGTCCGGCAGCGCCTCAGCTTCCGGCTTCGGCGGTTCTTCAGGCTTGGCCTGCTCTTCCGGCGGCTTTTCCTCCGGCTTCGGCGGCGTCACTTCGACAGGCTTCGGCGGCGGAATGGAAGCGACTTCCTTCGGCTGCTCGACCTCGGTCTCTTCCTTGTTGACTTCCTTGACGTCGTTCGGCTTGGGATCGATCGTCGGCAGCGGTTTCTCGCTCGAATTCGCCGCCGCAGCTTCGCTGTTGCTGGGCTTGGCGTTCGGGACCGGCGGCGTCTTCAGATCGGCATTGTTGTCGCCGGCATTCTCCGCCGGCTGCGCGATCGGCGGCCGGGTCGTCGGCACAGGGGCTGACGTCTCCTTCTTCGGAGCCTTCTTGTCGCCTTGCTGCATCTGGGTAATGGATTCAACCGGCACGAGATCGACCGGCATCGCCTCGAAATCCTCCACCTTGAAGGATTCCGGCGCGCTCAAAGACACCATCGCCCAGGTGAGTACCAGGCAATGCAGAACAGCAGATGTGACGACGCTGGTCTTCATTTTGAGCGCTATTGGTCCTTCTTCTGCTGCGTCACCAGGCCGATATTCTTGAAACCGGCCCCCTGGATGCGAGCCATGACGTCGGCGATGACGCCGTAGGGCGCCGTTGCATCGCCGCGCACGAAGATACGTTCGTTATAACCGGTGGTCGCGATCGCCTCGAGCTTGGCGGCGATCTCGGCTGCCGGGATCGGCGTTTCCTGCAGGAACACTTCGCCGTCGTTCTTGACCGAAATCGTGATCGGCTGCGTCTCGGAATTCAGCGCCTTGGCCTGCGTTTCCGGCAGGTCGATCGGCACGCCGACCGTCATCATCGGTGCAGCCACCATGAAGATGATCAAAAGCACGAGCATGACGTCGACGAGCGGCGTCACGTTGATTTCGGAGATCACGGCCTTGTTCCGACCGCCGCGACGGCGGCGTCCGCCGCCCCCGCCGCCATTGCCTCCAACAGCCATACCCATGTCAGAATACTCCGTTGGTTACTGAGCGGCAGCGCGCGGCTGCAGCTTCTCGTCGATCTGGCGCGAAAGTATGGCGGAGAATTCATCCGCGAAACCTTCCATGCGCGCCGAGAGCTTGCCGGCGTCAGCGGAGAACTTGTTGTAGGCGATAACCGCCGGGATAGCGGCGACGAGGCCGATCGCCGTGGCGAGAAGCGCCTCGGCGATACCGGGCGCCACGACCGCAAGGTTGGTGGACTTCGAACCGGCGATCGCCTGGAACGAGGTCATGATGCCGACGACCGTGCCGAAGAGGCCGATGAACGGGCCGGCCGAACCGATGGTCGCGAGCGATCCCAGGCGGGCGCCGAGATATTCGGTTTCACGGGCGAGCGTCACGTCCATGGCGCGGTCGATACGCATCTGCAGGCCGATCGGCGAGCGGGCGCCGCGTTCGAAGGATTTCTTCCATTCACGCATGGCCGCGACGAAAATCGACGCCAGGCCGGTATTGTTGCGTTCCGACAGCGAGCGGTAGAGCTCTTCCAGCGACTGGCCCGACCAGAAGACCTGCTCGAACTTGTCGAACTGGCGCCGTGCGCGGCCATAGGCCAGGTATTTGTCGATGACGATCGCCCACGTCCAGACCGAGGCCGCGATGAGCCCGAGCATGACGAGCTTGACGACGATGCCGGCCTGCATGAATAGCGACCAGAGGCTGACGTCCGTCGTGGCTGCTGCCAATCCTACTTGTTCCATTGATCCAAAATCCCCGAATCCAAACGCCCGGCGCAGGACCGGGCGGCACAAAGTGATCTCGCAAGAAGTGTCTGGCGGCCGCTGCCCAAAGCCCTGGTCAAGCTTCCAAGCTCATCTTCCGCCTTCTTGCCGTCAAATTTGGTCAAAGGAAGGCGTGTACCGCGCAAACTCCGACTTTCCGAGTAAGACACTATTATGGTTAATAGATCGTTAGTGCCGGACTGTGACAGCAAGCTTATATTTGGGAGATTTTGTTCCATGGATTACTTGACCGGAGCTAAAATCCGGCTGCCCGAGCGCTCATCCTGCGGCGCGGGAATTCCTTCACACAAAACTCAAGTTTTGACAAGCGCCGATTTTCAGGCGATTCGAACCTAAAGCGGTGTACTGCCCTCAAGGAATTTCGCCGCCAGCGTTTCCGGCAGCCGCCTCGGCCGCCCCTTGGCGTTGATGACGGCGATGATCACCTTGGCCGCGATCAGCAGCGTCTCGCCCGAACGAATCTGCTGGTTGAGCACCATCTTGGCGCCGCCGGCCTTTTCCGTGTGCGTCAGGATCGTCAGCACGTCGTCCATGCGCGCCGGGCTCTTGAAGTCGATCTCCATGCGATGGACGACGAAGACGAGGCCTTCCTCGTCGGCGCTGACCAGCTCACGCTGCTCGACGCCGAGACAGCGCAGATAATCGGTTCGGCCGCGCTCCAGGAAATGCAGGTAGCGGGCGTGATAGACCAGGCCCGAAAAATCCGTGTCTTCATAATAGACCCGCTGGACGAGGCGATGCCCCGCCTCCGTCAGCTCTCCCGAAATGGAAAAAGGGCGTTCCGTCATAATTTGCTCCAAACTCAGGTGCCCTCTTTGGCGCAACGCTTCGCGGCAGGCAAGCATTGAATGCCCGGCAGCCAGGCATTGAATGCGCCGCCGGCAGGCATTGAATGATTGTCATAATTCCTAACTATTCCCGACAATGAGCGACCGATCAGGAGACGATACGATGAAGATTGCGGTTATGGGCGGAGACGGTTTCGTTGGTTGGCCAACCTCGCTGCATCTCTCCGACGCCGGTCACGACATCCATATCCTCGACAATCTCTCGCGCCGCTGGATCGACACCGAACTCGGCGTCCAGTCGCTGACGCCGATGGATTCGATCCAGGAGCGCACCCGTATCTGGCATGCCGAGACGGGCCGCCGCATCCACTTCAACCTGATCGATCTTGCCAGGGATTATGAGCTGCTGAAGACGTGGCTTGCCGAAAACCGGCCCGATGCCATCATCCATTTCGCCGAACAGCGCGCCGCGCCCTATTCGATGAAGAGCGACCGCCACAAGAACTACACGGTCAACAACAATGTCAGCGCCACGCATAACCTCCTGAACGCGCTGACGGAGCTCAATCTCGACGCCCACCTCATCCATCTCGGCACAATGGGCGTCTACGGCTATTCGACGGTCGGCGCCGCAATCCCCGAAGGTTATCTGCCCGTCGGCATCGAAACCGCGGGCGGCGAGAGGGTCAGCCAGGAGATCCTCTATCCCTCCAATCCAGGCTCGATCTACCACATGACCAAGTGCCTGGATCAGCTTCTCTTCCAGTTTTACGCCAAGAACGACGGACTGAGGATCACCGACCTGCACCAGGGAATCGTCTGGGGCACCCACACCGAGCAGACGCGCCGCCACGCGCAGCTCATCAACCGTTTCGATTACGACGGCGATTACGGCACGGTGCTGAACCGCTTCCTGATCCAGGCCGCGATCGGCTATCCCCTGACGGTGCACGGCACCGGCGGCCAGACCCGCGCCTTCATCCACATCCAGGATTCGGTGCGCTGCATCGAGCTGGCGCTGAAGAACCCGCCCGCCCGCGGCGCCCGCGTCGAGATCTTCAATCAGATGACGGAGACCCATCGCGTGCGCGACCTCGCCGAGATGATCGCCAGGATGAGCGGCGCCAAAATCGCCTGGCTGCCCAACCCGCGCAAGGAAGCCGCCGAAAACGAGCTGATCGTCCGCAACGAAAAATTCCGCGATCTCGGCCTCGAACCGATCACGCTGGAAGCGGGCCTGCTCGGCGAAATCGTCGACGTGGCGAAAAAATTCGCCTATCGCGTCGACCGCTCGCGCGTTCCGGCCGTCTCCGCCTGGACCAAGGACATCGCCGCGACGCTCGACCACGATCCGGAAGGCAAGCGGCTGAAGTCGGTGTCGTGAGCGAGGAATGGGGCGCATTGAAAGGCTCAATCAGAACTCCCTCATTCCTGTGCTCGTCACAGGAATCCAGCCACGGCGCGTCTGCGCCGTGAATAGCTCCTACCGACTGTCAAAAGAATCTCTCGCGCCCACGGACGTGGGCGCACTGGATTCCTGTGACAAGCACAGGAATGAGGGAGCATTTGGGGGCGGTCGGCGCCGATGACCTCTACCCCAAACCTTGCCTACGTCACCCTCGTCACCAACGCCGACTACGCCATGGGCGCCACCGCCCTCGCCCGTTCCCTGCGCCGCACCTGCACCACCGCCGATATCGTCATCCTCCGCACCGGCGGCGTCGATGCAGCCGCCCTCGCCCCCTTGGAAACCCTCGGCTGCCGCCTCATCGAAGTCGAGCACCTGCCCCTGTCGGATGCCTTCAACGAGCGCCACGCCCGCGGCAATCTCCATTCCGCCGCCCCCTTTACCAAGGGCCGCAAGCCGGATTTCCATTCGCCGCTCGACAATTTCTGCAAGCTCAGGCTCTGGCAGCTCGTCGAATACGAGCGCTGCGTCTTCATCGACGCCGATGCCCTGGTGCTGAAGAACGTCGACAGGCTCTTCCTCTATCCGGAATTCTCCGCCGCTCCCAACGTCTACGAAAGCCTCGCCGACTTCCACCGCATGAATTCCGGCGTCTTCGTCGCCACGCCGTCGCATGACACATTCCGGCACATGCTCGAAAAGCTCGACCGGCCTGATGCCTTCTGGCGGCGCACGGACCAGACGTTTCTGGAGACTTTCTTCCCAGATTGGCACGGACTGCCGGTTTATTTCAACATGCTGCAATATGTATGGTTCACCATGCCCGATCTTTGGGACTGGAAGAGCATTTCGATCCTGCATTACCAGTATGAAAAACCGTGGGAAAGAGATCATCCCAAAGCGGCGCAGCTACAACCTTTGATCGATTTATGGCATCGTTTCCATGATGATGGCGACGTACCGGAGATTGCGGCGCTGGCCAATCCGGAAGGGACGGCATGAAAGTATTGGTATCCGGCGGAACGGGCCTCGTCGGCCGTTATGTCGTCGAGGAACTGCTGGCCGCCGGCTATCAGGTGATCGTCGGCGGACGCCGCGCGCCGATGCCTCGCCTCTTCTCCCGCCCGGTCGAGTTCGCAGCGCTCTCCCTCGATCCGGACAAGGATCAGATCGATATCTTCGACGATGCCTATTTCTTCGTCCATGCCGCCTTCAGCCATGTCCCCGGCAAATATCGCGACGGCGAGGGTAACGATCCGAAGACCTTTCAGAAGCTGAACCTCGACGGCACCGTCCGGCTTTTCGAAGCCGCCAAACGCGCCGGCACGCGCCGTTGCGTCTTCCTGTCCAGCCGCGCAACCTACGGCGACCATCCGCCGGGAACCGAACTTGCCGAAACGATGATGACCGAGCCCCAAACGCTCTATGGCAGGGTGAAACTCGACGCCGAACGGGCGCTCGCCGACCTCGCAGCACCCGGTTTTGCCGGCGTGAGCCTGAGAGCAACCGGCGTCTATGGCGATTTCTTTCCGAACAAATGGGAGGGCCTGATCGCCGATTACCTCGCCGGCCGGCCGGTTGCCGCCCGCGCGGGAACGGAGGTTCACGGCCGCGACCTCGGGCGCGCGGTGCGGCTGATGCTGGAGACGGAAAGCACCCGCATCTCCGGTGAGATCTTCAATGTATCCGACATATCGGTCGACACGAACGATATCCTTTCGCCCATCCGCCGCGAGACCGGCTGTCGATACGCGCTGCCGGCTCCCGCCGACGGAACGGCGCTCAATCCCATGAGCACGGCAAAAATCCGCGCGCTCGGCTGGTCGCCCGGCGGAGCGCCGCTGTTCGAGGAGACGATGCGGCGGCTGGCCGCTCAGCTGCCGGCCTCCCCGCACAGGTCCACGCAAGTCTGACGTTGCAGGATGCGCCCGAATCGTCATCGGGGCCCGATTTATCATCGGGGGATTGTCCATGCAGGTTGCAACCACCTCCGCTTCCGTCATTTTGCGCGGCACGTCTTCGGCAGCGGAAACATCCGCCACCGGAAGCGAAGCCGATCAGGGCGTGCTGAAGCTGCAGCGCACGACCCAGGCGCTGCAGCAGCTGCGGCAGGCCCTGGCGAACTCGGGAGACGAAGCCAAGGCGCAGGCGCAACGCAAGCTCGAAGAGGCCAAGCAGGAGTTGGAGATGCTGAAGAGCTCCAACATGCCTCCCGAAGTGGTCGCGCGTCTGGCGTCCGAACTGGCCCGCAAAGTCGGCACCGCCGCCTCTGAATTTGCTTCATCCGTCGCGACCGGCGCCACGGCGACTGCCGTTCCGGCGGATGCAGCCACGGATTCTGCAGCCGCGGCCACGAGCGGCGCCGATGCTGCGTTGACGGACACGACGGTGGAAACCGCCGCGCCGGAACCGACCGACGCCGCTGAAGCGCGCAAGGCCTATGAGAGCACCGCCGAGGATAGCCCGAAATTTTCAGGCATCTCGGCCGATGATCGCGAGGCGATGGAAGAGTTCAAGGAAGTCGTTCGCGAACTCAAGCAGCTCCTCGAAAAGGCGATGCGCGAGCTGCGCCAGCAGGCTGACACCAATACCGTTCCCGATATGGCAGCTCTCTCCATCAGCACCGCAACGATACCGACAAGCATCATCGTCTGACCAACCTCGTGCGGCAGGACGGGAGAGGAACCGGCGCGTGCTTGTCGCACCCGGCATTGCATCGGGCACCGAGCCGTTTATGCTCGGCCGACTTCCCATAACGGCAGATCCAATGACCGCTAGAGAATTGAAAGCGCAATTGCGCAACGAACGGCTGGCCGCACGCGACGCCATCCCCGCCGAGGAACGCGCCTCCAAAAGTCTCGCCATGGCCGACCACGCCGGCGAAGCGGTCGGTTTCGCGCCGAGCACGGTTGTTTCCGGCTTTCTGCCGATCCGCTCGGAGGCCGATCTCAGGCCGCTGATGGCGCGCTTTGCGGCGCGCGGCGCGCGGCTCTGCGTGCCGGCGATCCTCGACAAGCAGACCATCGTCTTTCGCGAACTGGCGGAAGACGGGCCGCTTGTCGCCACCGGTTTCGGCACGGTCGGCCCGACCGGGGACGCCGCCGTTCTCGATCCCGAAATCATGCTGGTGCCGCTTTCGGCCTTCGATATCAGAGGCCATCGCATCGGCTATGGAGCGGGCTACTACGACCGCGCCATCAGCCGTCTCAGAGAGAAAGGACTGCATCCGAAGCTGATCGGCATTGCATTCGACTGCCAGGAAGTGGCACATGTGCCGGATGAGCCGCATGACATAAGCCTGGATGCCATCCTGACAGAAAGCGGCCTTCGCTTTTTTGCCTCTTGGATTGGATAGGGAATGCGGCTGCTTTTTCTGGGTGACATGGTCGGCAAGACGGGACGCACGGCGGTCTGGGACCGTCTCCCCGGCCTGATCTCCGACCTCAAGCTCGATTTCGTCGTCGTCAACGGCGAGAACGCCGCCGGCGGCTTCGGCATCACCGAAGACATCTTTCTGGAAACGATCAATGCCGGCGCCGACGTGGTGACGACGGGCAATCATGTCTGGGACCAGAAGGAAGCCGTCGCCTTTGCCGGGCGGCACGATCAATTCCTGCGGCCGGCCAATTATCCGCAAGGCACGCCCGGGCGCGGTTCCGGCCTTTTCTATGCCAGGAACGGCGCGCGCGTGCTCGTCGCCAACGTCATGGGCCGGGTGTTCATGCATCCGGAACTCGACGATCCCTTCAAATCGGCGGAAGCGATCCTCGATGCCTGCCCGCTGAAGGAGCAGGCCGATGCGATCATTTTCGATTTCCACGCGGAAGCGACCAGCGAAAAGCAGTGCTTCGGCCATTTCGTCGACGGCCGCGCCAGTTTCGTCGTCGGCACCCACACGCATGTGCCGACAGCCGACGCGCAGATCCTGAACGGCGGCACCGCCTATATGTCGGATGCCGGCATGTGCGGCGATTACGACTCTTCGCTTGGCATGGATAAGGAGGAGCCGCTCAACCGCTTCATCTCCAAGATGCCGAAGGGCCGCATGGAAGCGGCGAGCGGTCCCGCGACGATCTGCGGCGTGGGCGTAGAGATTTCCGATGCCACCGGGCTGGCCGAAAAGATCGCGCCGCTCCGGCTCGGGCCGCGCCTGGCCGAAACGGTGCCGGAGTTCTGGCGGTAAAACACCCGCTCCACACGCAAATGTGAGCGTCCGCGGTCTGGACCACTGCGACCTCATGCCGCATCCTCCGGCCGCCAATTCAAATGATCGAGCGTCCTTAGCGCGCCCTTCGGGCGCGCGGCGCTGTCAGTGAAAGCGCCGGAGGGATGGCATGAAGCCGCGATATCTTATCCTCGCTATCGCATGCCTTGCGGCCTCCGCAGCGTCAGCTCCTGCCGGGGCGCAGGAACAGCGCAAACCCGCCAGCCAGTGCCAGGCGATCGCCGAAAACATCCCCAAGGCGACCTTCGCAAGCTTTTCCGCCGCCCCGCCGATAATATCGGCCGTCTCCGAGGGCGAGGACGTCAAATTCAACTATCTCGGCCACTCCACCTTCGAGATCGACACGCCGGCAGGGATCATCATCGCGACAGATTACAATGGCTGGTACAGGCCGATGACGACGCCCGATGTCGTGACCATGAACAAGGCCCACACGACCCACTTCACCCTGACGCCCGATCCCGGCATCAAGCATGTGCTGCATGGGTGGAGCGATGTCCCCGGCGAGAAGGCCAACGTCAATCTCGTCGTCGGCGATGCCTATATCCGCAACGTCACGACGGATATCCGCTTCAGCTACGGCCTCGGCGGTTCGCAGGAGGACGGCAATTCCATCTTCATCTTCGAGGTTGCCGGCCTCTGCATCGGCCATCTCGGCCATCTCCATTACGAGCTGACGGATGCGCATTACACCGAGATCGGCCGCCTCGATGTCGTCATGGTGCCGATCGACGGCGGCCTCACCATGGGGGCCGACAGCATGAGCCGCGTCATCAAGCGGCTGCGTTCGTCGCTGATCCTGCCGATGCATCGCCGCGGCCCGCCGGTCAACGCCTTCGTTTCCATGTTCGGCAAGGATTTCGATATCGCCTACGCCCCCGATGACAGCATCACCGTTTCCATGCGCACCTTGCCGAAAAAGCCGCTGATCTATGTGATGAAAGGCGTACAGTAAAAGACACCTGCAATCAGGCGAATTGCAGGTGCCGTTTGACGCCGACGTCGGGCATCTTGTCGTCGTCGAGATTGGCCTTGGCGATTTCCCAGCCGAATTTGAGCGTGCTGGCGGTGGAGACCCAGATCTCGGCATCGTCGACATGCAGAGAAAGCATGGTGAGTTTGGGATCTTTCTTGCCGCCGTCATACCAGGCGGCCACCATCGAACTCCAATATTCCTCGATCTTGGCAGGGTCGGGACGCACGTCGATCATGCCGGCAAGGCAAGCATGATAGTCGTGATCCCTACCGATGACGCAGAAATGCGCGCGGCTGCCTGGTTTGACGGCGCGGACGATATCGGCATCGGTCTTGGTGTAGAACCAGATCGTGTTGGTCGTGGGATCGGCATGCGGGGCCATCGGCTGCATGTGCATATCAAGCCCGGAAATGCCGAGCATGCCGGCATGGACATCGTTGACCTGATCCCAAAGCTGACGGGCCGGCTGTTCCCGCGCCTCGCTGAGACTTGCCATGACCGTTCCTTTCCATTGAATGAAGTTAGGTTGAAACGTCATCCCCTGGTCTTTGTTCCGAACCGCTTTTCCCTTGAACGGCTGCCGTTTCGCTCTTATAAGGCGGCCCATTCCGAACAATGAGACGTGAACAGGGGTGCCATGGCTGGCCATTCACAGTTTAAAAACATCATGCATCGCAAGGGCCGCCAGGATGCCGTGCGGTCGAAAATGTTCTCCAAGCTTGCGCGCGAAATCACCGTTGCCGCCAAGGCCGGCCTGCCCGACCCGACGATGAATGCCCGTCTTCGCCTGGCGATCCAGAACGCCAAGGCCCAGTCCATGCCGAAGGACAATATCGACCGCGCCATCAAGAAGGCAGCCGGCGCCGACGGCGAAAACTACGACGAAGTCCGCTATGAGGGCTACGGCCCCGGCGGCACGGCGATCATCGTCGAAGCCCTGACCGACAACCGCAACCGCACCGCCTCCAACGTCCGCTCGATCTTCACCAAGGCCGGCGGCGCTCTTGGCGAAACCGGTTCCGTTTCCTTCTCCTTCGACCATGTCGGCGAAATCACCTACAAGCTTTCGGCCGGCGACGCCGACAAGGTGATGGAAGCCGCGATCGAAGCCGGCGCCGATGACGTCGAGACCGACGAAGAAGGCCACTACATCACCTGCGCCTTCGAAGCCCTCGGCGAAGTGTCGAAAGCCCTGGAAACAAGCCTCGGCGAAGCCGAAACCGTCAAGGCCGTCTGGCGCGCCCAGAACAACGTGCCCGTCGACGAGGAAAAGGCTCAGTCGCTGATGAAGCTCATCGACTCGCTCGAAGACGACGACGACGTGCAGAACGTCTATTCCAACTTCGAGGTTTCGGAAGAGGTTCTGGCGAAGCTCTCCGCCTGACTTTCTCGAATGATCCTATTAGAAAACCCGGCCAAGACGCCGGGTTTTCTGTTTTCCGGGATGCTGTCTGCAATGCTACGCGGCGGCCCGCATGAAGTTCCCAAGCCCTGCGAACAGTTCCACCGACCTCAGCCGCGCCTCGATGTCGTGGATCGGCATGGAGATGATCACCTCATCGGCCTGCGTTTCGTTGAGAAACTCCGTCAGTTTCGCCTCCACCGTCTTCGGCGAACCCACCACGGCGTAGCGCAGCGTGTGCTCGACGTTCATCTTCTCCATCGGCGACCAGAAATTTTCCATATCGGCGACAGGGCGCGGGAACGGCCCGCGGACATTGCGGCGCAGGTTGACGAACTGCTGCTGGGCGGACGTGAAATGGTATTGCGCCTCCTCGTCCGTTTCCGCCACCGCCCCCATGACGCCGACCATCACATAGGGCTTGTCGAGTGCGGCCGAGGGCTGGAAACGGTCGCGGTAGATCGCGATGGCATCGAGCAGCATGTCGGGCGCGAAATGCGAGGCGAAGGCGTAGGGAAGCCCAAGCATGGCGGCAAGCTGGGCGCTGTAGAGGCTGGAGCCGAGCAGCCAGATCGGGATGTGCGAGCCATTGCCTGGGACCGCGAGGATCGCCTGGTTCTCGACCGGCGTGCCGAGCAGCTGCTGCAATTCCACCACGTCGTTCGGGAAGCTGTTCGCGCCGGCCTCGAGATTGCGCCGCAGCGCCTGCGCCGTGCGCATGTCCGTTCCCGGCGCACGCCCGAGGCCGAGATCGACGCGGCCGGGAAAGAGCGCCTCCAGCGTGCCGAACTGCTCGGCGATGACGAGCGGCGAATGATTGGGCAGCATGATGCCGCCGGAGCCGATGCGGATGCGCTTCGTCGCCGCCCCGACATGGCCGATGACGACTGATGTGGCGGCACTGGCGATTCCCGGCATGCCGTGATGTTCGGCGAGCCAGAAGCGCTTATAACCGAATTCCTCGGCCTTCTCGGCCATCCGCGCCGAGCTCTCGAGGGATTGGCGCACGGTGCTGCCTTCGGCAACGGGGGAAAGGTCGAGTATGGAGAAGGGAACCATGGGGAACCTGCCGGGCAGTTGACGGATGCGACCTATGTAGGTTCCCGCTTGCGCCATTCCAAACCATGCGCGCAAACAAAAGGGCCGCGCGAAGGCGGCCCTTGTGAGGTATCTGAAGCGGTGGCTTACCGGTGACGGCGCAGCACATGCACCTCGGCGCTCGGCGCGTGATGGCCCTGCGGCAGCGTGAAATTGCCGAGCTGACGGTCCATTTCCAGGGCTTCGGTCGCCAGCCGATGGATCGCCTCCGTCGTCTCCTCGACCATCGAGGCGTTCTGCTGCGTCATCGCATCGAGTTCGGCAACGGCACTGTTGATCTCGCGCAACGTATTGGCTTCCTCGCGGGTCGCACCCATGATCTCGTTGATCTGCCCGTTGATCGCCTCGACATGGCCGCCGATGCCCGTCAGCGCAAGGCCTGCCCGTTCGACCAGCGCCACGCCGCTTTCGACCTCATGCGTCGATTTCTGCAGCAGGCTGGAGATTTCCTTGGCAGCACTCGACGAACGCTGGGCGAGTTCGCGGACTTCCATGGCGACGACGGCAAAGCCCTTGCCCGATTCCCCGGCGCGTGCCGCCTCGACGCCGGCGTTGAGCGCCAGGAGATTGGTCTGGAAAGCAATGTCGTCGATGACCGATATGATCGTGTTGATCTGACGCGAGGAGGTCTGGATCGCCTCCATCGCCGCGATCGTCTCGCGCATGATCTGGCCGGAGCCGGTCGTCTCCTTCTTGGCGTCGCTCGCGATGCGCTCCGCCTGCTCGGCCCGCTCGATCTGCCGGCGCACGGACTGGGTGATGGCGCCGATCGCATTCGCCGTCTCGGTGATCGAGCTGGCCTGGCGCTCGGTGCGCCCGGCAAGCTCGTCGGCGCCGGTGCGCATCTCCTCGGAACCGGCGCGTACCGCCATCGAGTTGCCGCCGATCGCCGTCATGGTTTCGCTCAACGTCGCGAGCGCCTCATTGAAGTTGACGCGCAGGCTTTCGAGTTCGTTCGGGAAGCGGGTATCGATCTGATAGGCGAGATCGCCGCTCGCCAGATGGTGCAGGCCCTCGTCGATCGCCTCGACCACCTGCTGCAGCGTCTTCGCCTCGGCCTCGCGCTCGGCGAGGTTCTGCTGGCGGTCGTGCTCGGCCTGCAAGCGCGTCTCTTCGCTGACAGCTTCGAGCTCGCGGCCTTCGATCAGCGATTGGCGGAAACGGGCGAGCGCGTTGGCCATCGTGCCGATCTCGTCCTTGCGGTTCAGGCTGCCGATCTCGCTGTCGAGCTTGCCGTCGGCGACGTCGCGGGTGACACCGGCAAGCCGCGCCAGCGGCGAAAACAGGAAATTGGTGACGAGCCCGGTTGCGACCGCCATGACGACGAGCACACCGACACCGATCATCGTCAGCAAGGTGGCGATCTCGATCGAGCCGGCGTTCAGTTCGCTGAGCAGCACGCTCTCGACCACGAGGAAGCGGTCGCCGCGATAGTCGATGCCGCGGACATAGGCGCGGGCCGCGCCATCCGCCCTGTCGAAATCGGCCACCGTCATGGCCGAACTGGCAAGCGCGTCCTTGATGAAGGTGAAGGGTGTCGCATCGAGCGGCGCAAGCCTGCCGTTCGCATCGAGGCCGACCGCCGAGCCATCGCCGGAGACGATCGCCGCCCGCGCCGTGCTGCCCTGAATGATGCCCTTGGCAAGGATGCTGGTGACGATGTCCTCGCGCACCTTGAAGAGGATGATGCCCTTGGCCGCTCCGAGCTTGACGATCGGCACGGCATAGAAGATCGCCGACTTGCCGCTGGCGGCATCGACACGCAGGCCGGAAAAACCCGTCGGCGCCGCGTCATCGGTCGCCTTGGCGGTATTCTCGATCGCCTTGGCGAAAGCGATGCCGGCCCCCGTTGCCTTCCAGGCGTCCGACTTCAGGTTCTCGGCGAAATCGTCCTCCTTCTTGTAGGAATAGAGGACGGTGCCGTCGAGATCGGCGATCAGCAGATCGCTGAAGGCGGTGTCTTCGAGGTCGCGGGCGACTTCGCCCTGCGTCTGCTCATGGTTCGAATAATAGAAACCGCTCGGCCCTTCCGGCTTCATCAGCTTCTCGCGCTGGTCGGCCGGGTTCGGATTGCCCGTGATGAAAACCTTCTTCAACTCGGCGCGGGCATCGCCCGAAGTCTTCTGGATTGTCTTCCAGCCGCTCTTCAGGCTGGTGATCGACATCTGCAGCGCCTCGATGCGCGCGATGGAATTGGCCTGGTTCTCGAGCTGCGCCAGTTGGTCCTGCAACATGTCGCCACGGAAGATCAGCACGCTTTCCTTGGCCTTCAGCGCCTGCTCGTCGGAAATGCGGCTGCTGGCGAAATAGGCGAGCACGTCGATGACCGCGATCGACAGCACGGTCATCAGGATGAATGTGGCAATGACCTTGAAGGACAGGGACTGAAATCTCTGAGCCATATACGACGAACCCTCTGAACGGCGCCTGCCAGCGTGGACGCACGAGATGCGCCCGCTGGCTGATCTATAGACAGAACATCGGGAGCTTATTCTTTGCAGAACAAACCCCTCTCACATTCGATGAACTAGAATTCGGGCATCTCTTTTAATTCGCGGTAAATGACGCGCCCTAAAACCACGGGTGTTTTTGTTTTGTTCACATATCGATGGCACTTATTTCGCAATCGCTATAGGTTGAGCCATGCAAAATACGATTCGCATCATCGGTATCGATCCCGGTCTTCGCCGCACCGGCTGGGGAATTATCGATACATTAGGCAATTCTCTGAAATTCGTGGCATCGGGCACGGTGACGTCAGATGGCGACATGGACCTCGCCTCCCGCCTCTGCCAGCTGCATGACGGTCTCGCCGGCATCGTCCACGCTTACAAACCCGATGAAGCCGCCGTCGAACAGACCTTCGTCAACAAGGACGCGGTGGCGACCCTGAAGCTCGGCCAGGCCCGCGGCATCGCCATGCTGGTGCCGGCGCGCGCCGGGTTGCCGGTCTCCGAATATGCTCCCAACGCGGTGAAGAAGGCGGTCATCGGCGTCGGTCACGGCGAGAAGCACCAGATCCACATGATGTTGAAGATCCTGATGCCGAAGGTCGAATTCAAGGGCGACGACGCCGCCGATGCCTTGGCGATCGCCATCTGCCATGCTCACAATCGCGGCGGGCACCGGATGCGTCAGGCGCTGGCCGGATAATATGTTCTTGACTTGTTCTCGCTCGATGATAAGTAATACCTCAGAGGTATTACCATGCGCGTGACGGAAAAAGGGCAAGTGACCATTCCCAAGGACATCAGGGACCGCTTGAAGATCGGCCCGGGATCCGAGGTCGATTTCATTGCGGATGAAAAGGGCGCCCGGCTCGTCGTTCTGTCCAGCCGCACGGAGCCATCGCAGGATGATTTTGAATCCTGGCTCGGCAGCATGAGCGGCACCTTCGACACCGGCGGCATGACGACGGATGAATTCATGGAATGGTTGAGGGGGCCGCGTGATGACCTCGGTCCTCGTTGATACGAACATTTTCATCGACATTTTCGGCCCGGAGAATCCTTTCAGGGAATGGTCCGCGCGAGCGCTGAGCTCATTGCGGCCGGATTCGCAATTCATCATGACACCGGTCGTCTGGGCGGAACTGGCAAGCATGACCCCGCGCGAGGAAACCCTTGCATTTCTCCTGTCGCGGTTAAATCTCATGCGCGAAGCCTTGCCGTTTTCCGCCGCTTATCGCGCAGGCATCGCACATGCGCAGTACAGAAAGAATGGCGGCCTGCGTGAGCGGACCCTGCCCGATTTCTTCATCGGCGCGCATGCTCTCGTTCGATCGCACCGCCTTTTGACGCGCGATGGCGGACGCTACCGCTCGTATTTCCCTGAGTTGGACATCATTTCTCCCGAAACGCATCCTTGAGAGACCGCGCCCCATGATCGGCAAGCTGAAAGGCACCATAGACGAAATCGGCGAAGACTATGTGCTCGTCGATGTGCACGGCGTCTGCTACGTCGCCCATTGCTCGGCCCGCACCCTGTCCAAGCTCGGCTCGGCGGGCGAAGCCTGCGTGCTGTTCATCGAGACCTATGTGCGCGAGGACCAGCTGAAGCTCTTCGGCTTCATGAGCGCATTGGAGCGGGAATGGTTCAACCTGCTCCAGAGCGTCCAGGGCGTCGGCGCCAAGGTGGCGCTTGCCGTGCTCTCGACGCTGACGCCGGGCGAGCTTGCCAATGCGATCGCCCTCCAGGACCGCGCCGCCGTCTCCCGCGCGCCGGGCGTCGGCCCGAAAGTGGCGATGCGCCTCGTGACCGAACTCAAGAATCGCGCACCGGCCTATGCCGGCGAGGCGATCAATATCGCTCTCAAGCAGGAACTCGGCGAAGGCGTCGCCGCCGCACCGGTCGCCGATGCGGTGTCCGCTCTGACCAACCTCGGCTACAGCAGAGATCAAGCGGCAAATGCCGTTGCCGCGGCGATGAAAACGGCCGGCGACGGCGCCGACAGCGCCAAGCTGATCCGATTGGGATTGAAGGAATTGGCGCGGTGATTTCCTTGAATATATCATAATTCCTTACTAAACTCGGATGGTAAGGAGATGGGCATGAATATCTACTACGGCACGATGACATCGAAAGGCCAGACAACAATTCCGGCGGAAGTACGTGAATTGCTGAATCTGAAGTCCGGCGACAGGATCCGTTACATCAACCGCGATGGTGAAATCATTATGAAAGCCAAGAACAAACGCGCCATCGACCTCGCAGGCAAATTTCACGATCCAAACAGGCCGGCGATCACTTTGAAGGAAATGGATGAGGCGATCGGAGAAGCTATCGCCGATCATGTGATGAGTGCAGGATGATTGGTCTCGACACCAATATCCTGCTGCGCTTCCTTCTGAAGGATGACGCAGCCAAGACGGAAAAAGTCACAGCGCTCTTTGGGAGCCTCTCCGATACGACACCCGGCTACATCAGTTGCATCACGCTGATGGAATGCGCGTGGTTTTTGAGACAGCGGATCAAGTTGAAGAGAGAACAGATCATGGAGGCGATTTCGGATTTGTTGGACTCTGCCGATCTGATCCTTGAAGATGAAAGGGTCATCGAGGAGACACTCGGAATCATGGCGCGGACAAATGCGGAATTTGCGGATGTCTTCATTGCTCTTCGCAATCGCGACGCCGGCTGTATGGCAACCAAGACATTCGACGCCCAAGCGGCAAAAACCATACCTGGCATGGAGCTTCTTTCATGAGCGAACCCGCCCGCCTGATATCGCCGGAAAAGCGGGGCGAAGACCTTGATGTGACGCTGCGGCCGCAATCGCTGGACGAATTCACCGGCCAGGCGGAAGCACGCGCCAATCTCAAGATCTTCATCGAGGCGGCGAAGAACCGCGGCGAAGCGCTGGATCATGTGCTCTTCGTCGGCCCGCCCGGCCTCGGCAAGACGACGCTGGCGCAGATCATGGCGAAGGAACTCGGCGTCAACTTCCGCTCGACCTCAGGCCCCGTCATTGCCAAGGCTGGCGATCTCGCCGCGCTCCTCACCAATCTCGAAGAGCGCGACGTGCTCTTCATCGACGAAATCCACCGCCTCAACCCGGCCGTCGAGGAAATCCTCTATCCCGCCATGGAGGATTTCCAGCTCGATCTCATCATCGGCGAAGGCCCTGCCGCCCGCTCGGTGAAGATCGACCTGTCGAAATTCACGCTGGTGGCGGCGACCACCCGTCTCGGCCTGCTGACGACGCCGCTGCGCGACCGCTTCGGCATCCCGGTGCGCCTGAGCTTCTATACCGTCGAGGAACTGGAACTGATCGTGCGCCGCGGCGCACGGCTGATGAACCTGCCGATCACCGAAGAGGGAGCGCGCGAAATCGCCAGGCGCGCCCGCGGCACGCCGCGCATCGCCGGCCGGCTGCTGCGGCGTGTACGGGATTTTGCCGAAGTGGCAAGGGCCGAGGCCGTCACCCGCGAGATCGCCGACGAGGCTCTGACCCGCCTGCTCGTCGACAATGTCGGCCTCGACCAGCTCGACAAACGCTACCTCAACATGATCGCCGCCAATTTCGGCGGCGGCCCGGTCGGCATCGAAACCATCGCCGCCGGCCTTTCCGAGCCGCGCGACGCGATCGAGGACATCATCGAGCCCTATATGATCCAGCAGGGTTTCATTCAGCGCACGCCACGCGGCCGTGTTCTGACCGCAATCGCGTGGAAGCATCTGGGAATGCAGCCGCCCAAGGATCTGGAGGCGGCGCAGTTCCGGCTGTTCCAGGAGGACGACTGAGTGATCACCCGCCGCGGATTTTTCAAGGTTCTCGGCGGCAGCGTCGCAGGCGTCATGTCGCTGGGCGGCTACGCCTTCGCCTATGAACCGCTGGCGCGGCTCAGCATCACCCGCTACCGGCTGACGCCGCCGGGATGGACGCCTGGCCTGAAGCTCCGCATCGTCGCACTCGCCGATCTCCACGCCTGCGAACCCTGGATGTCGGCAAGCCGCATCGCCGCGATCTGCCATAGGGCCAACGAACTCGAAGGCGACGTGACCGTCCTGCTCGGCGATTATGCCGCCGGCATGAACATGGTGACGCAATACGTGCATTCCAGCCAGTGGTCCAAAGCGCTCGCCACCCTGCAGGCCCCGCTCGGCGTCCATGCGATCATGGGCAACCATGATTGGTGGGAGGACCGGACCGCCCAGACGAACGGCGGGATGGAAACCTTCGGGCACCGGGCGCTTGCCGCCGTGGGCATCCCTGTTTACGGCAACCGCGCCGTCCGGCTCGAAAAGGACGGTCGCGGCTTCTGGCTTGCAGGGCTCGAAGATCAGCTGGCGCTGCTCCCCGGCCGGAAGTGGGGCCGCAAGCGCATGACCGGCCTCGACGATCTCGATGGAACGATGGCCCAGGTCACAGACGATGCGCCCGTCATCCTGCTTGCCCATGAGCCCGATATCTTTCCGCGCGTGCCCCAGCGCGTCTCGCTGACGCTGTCGGGCCACACCCACGGCGGACAGATCCGCTTCCTCGGCCGTTCGCCGGTGGTCCCCTCGCGTTACGGCAATCGCTACGCCTATGGCCATATCGTCGAAGACGGGCGTAATATCATCATCTCCGGCGGCCTCGGCTGCTCCATCGCACCGATCCGTTTCGGCGTGCCGCCGGAAATCGTCGTGATCGATCTCGGATAGAATGACATGAGCAAGCGCACTCTCATTCGCCTGACTGCGGGCGCTGAGCGTTTCAATTATCGTATCGCCGGCCTCGGCTTCCGCGATGGGCATGTGCTCGTCCACCGCGCCGTGCATGAGCCCTTATGGACCTTCCCGGGCGGCAGGGCGGAAATCGGCGAAACCTCGGAGGAGACGCTGAAACGGGAGATGATGGAAGAACTGGGTGTCAACGTCACCGTCTCCCGCCTGCTCTGGGTGGTCGAGAATTTTTTCCACTTCGAGCAGCGCGACTGGCACGAACTCGGTTTCTATTATCTGATGGAGATCCCGGCGGAATTCCCCTTTCGGTCGCACGAGATCATCCATCGCGTCGAAGACGGCAACAACCATCTCGAATTCAAATGGGTGTCTGCGACGCGCACAGCCCTGACCGCGCTCGACATACCGCCCTATTTCATCGCTGATGAAATCGAGAACCTGCCGGCAGCGCCCCGCCATCTCGTCTGGCGCGACGGCAATCTCGATGACGAGGACTGACGCGAGATCGGGATCCGATCTCGCTGCATCTTAGCTTACGACGGCGGAAATGTTTGGCAGGTGGTTACAGGATATGGCAGAATAGAACCATGAAAAACACAGTTGAGATTGCAGAAGACCTTAGCCGCCGGATCGACATGCTGGCCGAACGTTCAACGTTGACACGCGGGCAAATCATCGAGGATGCTCTGGCCCATGGCCGTTCTCTGGCGTGGCAGGAAAAGTGGATTGCAGGCGTTCAGGCCGGGATCGAGGACGCCGACAGAGGCGAGTTTGCTACCGACGAGGAAATCGCCACCGTATTGAATAAATACAGTCAGGCGTAACGTGCGCATCGTCTGGACGAGGCGCTATCTCCAAGAACTGTCCGCCATCGGCGATTACATCGGGGAACGCAATCCGCGCGCGGCTACCCGCGTGATGAATGACATCCACACAAAGACCGGCAAACTCCTGTCAGCAAATCCGTTCATTGGCCGCCATGGTGAGATCAAAGGCACCCGTGAACTCGTCATTCCGCAAACGCCCTACATCGTGGCTTATCGTGTTCGGGAAGAACATGTCGAAATCCTCTTTGTTCAACATGGCGCGCGGGAATGGCCGGATGAGGTTTGATTTCAGGAACCATCTTGCCGATGAAGCGAGGCGATCGGCGCGTCCGACGATTTTTAAGTCTTGCAGATTCGCCAGGTAAATCTGCGGGAGGGTTGGCTGCAACGGGCCGCCTGCTCGACCGACCAGTCGATCATGCGACTCCGCTTGAGCCAACAGAACGCTTCAATCTAACCCGGAAAAGCTCTACCTTTCCAGCAGCGACTGAAGAGGAGATGCGCCGATGCCGACCTTCGATCCCGTCAGGTCATTTCGCAAACTCGCCTATAACAATGCCCTCGCCAACCGCCGCCTGCTTCAGGCCTGCGCGGCATTGAAGCCCGGTGAATTCGAAGCGCCGCGCACGAGCTTCTTCCCTTCGATCAAGGAAACCCTGAACCACATCGTCACGGTCGACTGGTTCTATGTCGACGGGATGGAGGGCGGCACGCTCGGTTTCCAGGCCTTCGAAATCGACGAGCCCTTCGATGACGTCGCATCGCTGGCGCAAGCGCAGGCAGAGGTCGACCGGCGCCTGATGGCGCTGTGCGAAGCCCTGACGCCGGAGAAGCTGGTATCGACCGTCCGTCTCCATCGCGGCGACCGCATCCAGGAGGAGCGAATGGAAGACGTGCTCTCACACCTCTTCCAGCACCAGACCCATCACCGCGGCCAGGTACATGCGATGCTCGCGGGCACCAGCGTCGCTCCGCCGCAGCTCGACGAATTCATCGTCGCCGACGACGCCAGATTTCGCGGCAGCGAAGTCGCGGAACTCGGCTGGAGCGAAGAGACGATCATGCGTTAGAGCGGTTCAGCTTTTCACGGAAGCGCATAACCGTTCTAAGTTTTTGTTTTTACGCAATTCCCGGCAAAAGCGCTTCGCGCTTTGCCTGGAATTGCTCTAATGTTCTAGCCGCTTTTTCAGCCCATCGATGATCGTCTTGGTGAGAATGTCGTAATTCTCGTCGAAGTGATGATCGCCCGGCAGTTCGACGACTTCGGCGCCGCTTTCACGCACCGCCGGACAGGCGACATCGTCATCATCATCCTTGCCGTAAATACACTGCACGAGCTTCGGGTCGACGTTCTTCAGATCGGCGACGGGATCGCCTCCCGCCCCGTCCGTCTTCTGGCCCAGCCAGCCGAGAACGGAGATGACGTAATCGACCTCGTGCGAGAGCGACAGCAGCGACAGCTGGACCACTGCGGACTTCTCGGCCGGTTTGAGGAGCTGGTAGGTCGCGGGCACGACGTCGGCGCCGAAGGAGTAGCCGACGAGCAGCACATGCTTCACCTTCCACTGCTTGCGGTAGAAGTCGATGATCTTCGAAAGATCGCTCGCCGTCTCCTCCGGCTTGCGCTCCGACCAGAAATAATGGAGCGAATCGACACCGACGACGGGAATGCCTTCCTTCTGCAGCGTGCCGCCGACCTCCTTGTCGATGTCGCGCCAGCCGCCGTCACCGGAATAGATCACGGCCATCGTATCGAAGGCGGGCGTTGCCTCGAGCACCGCCAGCGGCAGGCCGAGCGGATTGCCGAAGGCGCCGGAAGCAGTGACGAGGTCGTCGAGCGTATCGCCGAATACCGTCTGCGCATCGTCCGTGGAATCGCGGATCTCGATCCCGGAATGGGCTTTCTGCAGCGCCTCGGCATGCGTCCGGCCGTCCTTGTCGGCTTTGGGCGTGAAGACCGATATGATCGGGTCCGGCAGGGCGCCGTCGCTGAGGCCATAGACCGTGCGTTGGCCGACCACCTTCTTGGAAGCCGGCGTGCAAAGCTCCTTGGCGAGCGGAATGCCGGCCAAGGGATCGACGGCAAGCGTCTGGCCGATCGTCGCATCCGGCGTCTGCGCCGCGATCGCCAGCGCCAGGGCTCCGCCCTCGCCGATGCCGGCGACGATCGGCAGATGATAGGCATTGTTGCCGGTCGCGCGCTGCACCTGCTGGCTCAGCGATTCGATGTCCGAGACCATGTAGACGCAGCCGTCGTTGAGACTGACGTCGTACCGGCTGAGCGCCTGGATATAAGAGGGAAAATCGACGCCGATGACGACGGCGCCTTCGGAGACCAGCCTGTCGGCCTCGCCCTTCTCAAAATCGCCCCAGCCGGCGGCATCCGAGATCAGCATCACCGTGCCCTTCACCTCCCCTTCCGGCAGGAAGATGTGCGGCGACGGGATGAGCCCGGTTTCGAAGCTCTGCGTGGTTTCCTCGGCGGCATAGGCCGGTGCGGCCGCGAGCATGCAGGCGCATGCCGTGGCAAGAAGGATTGTTCTGATCATTTTCTCACTACCCCTTTCAATCCGCCCCCGATCAGAAATGTCGCGTCCATCAACGCGATCATCGGATTGCCCCCTCCGGAGACCGCAAGATAGCGCGGTTGCCAGTGCGGATGAAACTTGGATTTGAATGCCCGAAGGCCCTTGAAGTTATAAAAGCGCTCGCCGTGTTCGAAGACGGTGCTGCCGATGCGGTCCCAGACGGGCGCCGCCTCGCGTTTCGACATGCCGGAGAGAGGCGCCATGCCGAGATTGAAATGAGTAAAACTCTGGCTGCGCAGATATTCCATGATCTGCACGAAGAGAAAGTCCATCGACCCCTTGGGCGCGTCCGGCGAGAAGCGCATCAGATCGATCGTGCCTTCCTCCCTGGATTCGGTGACGAGGATATTGGCGAAGGCGACGATCTTGCCGTCCTTCTTCAGGATGCCGACCGGTTGCGAAGAAACGTAGTCGGGATCGAAGGAGCCGAGCGAGAAACCTTTCTCCTTGGCATTGTGATGTTCGAGCCAAGCCGTGGAAACGGCGGCAAGATCGTCGATGATCCCGTGCACGTTCTCAGGCTCGACGACCGCGAATTCCAGCCCGTCCCGCTGGGCGCGGCTTGCCGTCTGGCGAAGGTTCGCCCATTTACCGCCCTTCATTTCGAAGGTCCTGAGATCGGCCACCGCCAGTTCGCCGAGCTTGAAGGCGCGAAGGCCGGCATCGGCGCAATGGGAAAGCAGGGCCGGGGAAATTTGGTAGAAGACGGCGCGGCAGCCGGCAGCACGCGCCGCTTCGACGAAACGCCAGACGAGCTCCTGCACGGCGCGATGATCGCCGACCGGGTCGAACAGCGCGATCCATGAACGGCCCTGCCGGCCGTACATGATGAAGGCATCCCCCTTTTCGGAAAACATGATGCTCTTGTCGCCCATGCGCACCAGATTGGCATCGGCATTGCCCTGCTTCCCGACGATGTCGACGGCGCGCGCCAACGCCTCTTCCGTCGCCGGTTCCGGCCGGAAAGCCGCCGGCCGGAGCAGGCTGAAAATGGCGATCGCCGAGGAGATGATGGTGATACCGAGCAAGGCGCGGAGGCCTCGAGGCGCTTCGGCGGTGAATTCGAACTGCCACCAGAGCTGGTTGCTGTATTCGACGTCGCGATAGACGAAGAGCAGGATGACGACGGCGCCGACGACGATGACGGCAATCGCCATCAGCCATGACGCCGTCATCGCCTGGTTGAGCAGCGACGCGTGGCGGGTGAAGAGCCGCCGGCTGACGAAAAGCCCGAAGACGAGGAAGGCGAGAAACGCGGCTTCGACGAGCGCGATCGCCTTCAGGAGCGACAAGGTCAGCGCGGCGACGGCCGAGAACACGGCGACCCACCATGCGCCGTCCAGCCGCTGGCCGAGGCCGCGTGCGGCTACGACGAGCGCAAGCCCCAGCAGGCTGGAGAGAAAATGCGCCCCTTCGACCATCGGCAGCGGCAGATAGTTGGAGAGGAATTCGAGGTTCTGGTCCGGCGTCGGCGTAACGCTCGAAAACACCAGCATGACGCCGAGCAGCAGCGCGAGCGCCGACAGCAGCTGCGGCATCAGCCGTCCGCCGATGCGCCGCACGCTGGAGGCGGCCGGATGATCGACGAAACGGCGCAGTTCCGTCGCCGAGACCGCGAGGACGGCGATCAGCAGCGGCAGCACATGGTAGATCAGCCGGTAGAGCACCAGCGATCCGAGCACGGCGTCGATGTTCACCGCGCTGCCGAGCGAAGCGATGATCACCGTCTCGAACACGCCAAGTCCGGCCGGAACGTGGCTGAGCACGCCGAGACCGACGGCGATCGCATAGACGGCGAGGAAGACCGGCCAGCCGATCGCCGTCTGCGGCAGCAGCACGTAGAGTACGGAGGCCGAGGCGGCGATATCGAAGGCGGTGACGAGGAACTGGCGCGACCAGGTGCGCGAATCCGGCAGGCGCACCGCGACCACGCCGAGATCGAGCACACGGCCGTCACGGCCGATGATCATCACCGCTCCGAGAATGGCGATGATCGAGCCGGCGATCAACCGGAGGAGGAAGGCGCTGACACCGATGAGCGGCCCGATCTGGTCGGCGATGATGATGAGGGCGATTGCCGCCACACCGGCAAGCCCGAGACCGAAGGAGAGCGTGACGAAGGCGATGATCCGGCCGATATCCTCAGGCGAGAGCCCGAGGCGCGTATAGGCGCGATAGCGGATCGCGCCGCCCGAAAGCGCGCCGAAGCCGGCGGTATTGCCGACCGCATAAGCGCTGAACGCCGTCAGCGCCACATGCGGAAAAGGCAGCTTCTTGCCGATATAATCGATGGCGTTGAGATCGTAGAAAACAAGCGAAAGGAAACTGAGCGCCGTGAAGAACAGCGCAAGCAGGATCGCGCTCGGCCTGGTCGCCGCCAGCGCATCGACGACGTCGTCATAACGCACCTCGTTGGTGAGCTGCATGATCGCGTAACCGACGAGGCAGAAGAGCACCAGTGTCGCGGCTGCCGTCAGCGGCGTCCTGTAACGCCGGAAAAGCCCGCGAAAAGAAAACCCGTCCGTCTCGTCCATCTCTTCCAAATTGCCGTGCCCCGACATCTCTTACCTGCCTGCAATTGCCAGCTGACGGTGGATCATTCCGAAAGACGTAACATGACAGGCATATAAGCTCTATGAAGCCATGCCCGACGCTGCCCCAGCCCCGCCGCCTGCGCCTCCATCATCCTCAATTGGGGCGAATTTGCGCAGACCGGCCGAACGGCGCATTGCATTTTCGTAAGCTTGCAAAGAGCTTTAACGAGGATTTGAGAGGCGAGAGAAGGTTTCCGCCCGTTTAATGGCCGGACCTTCGCCATATCCGCCTTTGGCGACCTGCCGATCGAAGCTGCCGCGACGATATGACCTCATGCGGCGGGCTCGCCGCCGGCCCGCGCATGCGCGGCATAACGCGCCACGGCGGCATCGAGATCCGCGTCTCGATCGCCCGCCACCTGTACGGTCGGCACGGCGAATTCGATGCCGTTTTCCTTGAAGGCATTGCGAATCATCGCCAGCGCATTGCGGCGGATGACGAATTGCTCGCCGGGCTTCGTCATCATCGACAGCCGGATCTCGATCGCGAATTCACCGAATTGCTCGACGCCCTTCATTTTCAGCGTCTCGATGATATGCGGGCCGAATTCCGGGTTTTCGAGCAGCGTCTGACCGATCTGCTTGATCACTTTCTTCGCCTTGACGAGATCGGTGTCGTATTTGACGTTGAGGCTGATCTTGTCGATCGTCCAGTCGCGGTTGAGGTTTTTCACCGCGCCGAGTTCGCCGAAGGGCACCGTCGTCAGCGGCCCGCGGTGATGCCTGAGCTTCACCGAGCGCAGGCTGAAGGCCTCGACGACGCCCTTATGGCTGCCGCTTTCGATATATTCGCCGACGCGGAAGGCATCGTCCCAGAGATAGAACATGCCGCTGATGACATCCTTGACGATCGTCTGCGCCCCGAAGCCGACCGCGACGCCGACGACGCCGGCGCCCGCGATCAGCGGCCCGATTTCGATGCCGAGACCCGACAGCACCATCAGTACGGCGATGACCGCGATGACGACCGCGAGAATGTTGCGGAAGATCGGCAGCAGCGTCTGTATCCGCGCGCGTTTGGCCTTCTCCTCGTCCGTCGCGGTGCCATCCAGCGGTGAATCGAGCAGCTTGCCGTCGATATAGGCTTTGACCACATGCCAGAGCAGATCGGCCGCCAGCAGGATGACGACGCCGCCGATGACGCCGCGCGCGATCTTGTCGGCCATCCTATCGCCGGCGGCCATCGTGTCGGCGCCGACGCCGAGCATCCGCCCGAGCCAGATGGCGGCAAAGCCGATGATCAGCGCCCGCACGCCGCGGTCGAGCAACACGGTCGCAATGCGGCGCGTGGCAAGGAAGCTCGCTTCGGTCTGCCGGAGCGATTTCACCGCAAGCGTCGAAACCGCGAGCACGCGCGGCAGCAGCAGCGCATAAATGCCGAGCCAGAGCAGCCAGTTGAAGCCTGCGACCCAGATGCTCCACAGCAGCAGGAAATAGACGGTGAACGCCCACGAGATCCCGTGACCGCGCTCATCATCCTTGTGAGGCCGCGACCAGACCGCCTCGATTGCGATCAGCAGCAGCCCGATGCCGAGGAAATAGCCGATCAGGAGCCGGCCGCTCGGGGTATAGCCGAGCGGCTCCGTCGACTGGATCACCGCCCAGCCGAAAATGAAATAGATGACGAAGACCGCGCAGCGGCGATACCAGAAGAGCGCCACGGCGCGCCCGGGCATGGCCGGAGCGGTGACGCCCTGCCGTTCTTCCTCGGCCCGCGCCAGACCGATGAGATCGACCAGCACGCCGCCGAGGCAAATCGTGAAACGCTGGACGATCAGCGCAACGACGATGACGATCGCGATGCTCTGGCTGATCGGCGGCCAACTGAAGCTGAGAAGCGCAAACACCGTTGCCGCCGCGAAGATCAGCGCCGGGATGACGCGCGGCGCCAGATGCATGCCCGCCATCTGGGACAACCGACGGCGACGGCGGCGAAAGGCATAGCGGGCAATGCTTTCGACGATGCCGCCGAAGAGGAGGATCGCCAGGAACTGTGCCGCCATGCGCGGCCAGCCGGTGGCCGCGATTTCGCCGAAGAACAAAGAGGATGCATTGCCGATCTGCGAGGGCAACGTCATCGCCGCATCGGAAACCATCGAGACGTGCCGGCGGGCATGCTGCAGCAGACCGGACAGGACCGACATCTGATTTTCAGACGCGGCATTGGCCGCGGGTGTGGCTGCCATCTGCGTCGACATCCACTGCTTGACCTCGGGCGTCTGCATGAGCTGCATCATCTGACGCACCTCAGCCGGCGGGGCGGCCGCGGCCGGCGCTTGCGCCGGCGTTTGGCAGAAGCCGGGCGAAGCCGCAGAAAAAAGCGCAATGAATGCCAGTATGCCCGATATGGCGGCCGTCAAGCCTCCTGCCCTGCCACGCTTCATGACCGCCCTCCAATGAAGTGCCGGCGTGCACAAAGCCAGGCCGACATCTTGCAATGGATACCCGCGACTGTTGCCGCCAGCAAGCGGTAGGAAAACCATACCGATGGCTAGAGCATGTCGCGCAAAAGTGTGCGGCGGTTTGCGTTAACGACATGCGTAGAAACAAAGACCTAAAGCGCGAGGAGCGGATCTGAAAGATCGCGACGCGCTTTAGGAAAGAACGCCGTCGCCACCTACCCGAGCCGGGCCGTCAAGCCCGCCATTGCGGCGTGGCGACCGCATTCTGCTCCACGAAAGGAGACGCCCAGCCTTCAGGATTTGGGAGCCGGCTTTTCCACGTGACCGCCGAAGCCCGCACGCATCGCCGACAGCACCTTGTTGGCGAATTCGTCGTTATCGCGCGAGGAGAAGCGGCCGTAGAGCGCAGCACTCAGCACCGGCGTCGGCACGCTTTCGTCGATCGCCGCCATGATCGTCCAGCGGCCTTCGCCGCTGTCGGAGACGCGACCGGCATATTTCGACAGCGCCGGGTCGGCATGCAGCGCATCCGACGTGAGATCGAGCAGCCAGGAGGTGATGACGCTGCCGCGGCGCCAGACTTCTGCGACATCCTGCAGATTGAAGTCGTATTGGAAATGTTCGGGATGAGCGAGCGGCGCGGTTTCTGCATCGGCCGCATGCGAGACAGCCCCTATATTGGCGTGTTTCAGGATGTTGAGGCCTTCGGCATAGGCGGCCATCAGGCCGTATTCGATGCCGTTATGCACCATCTTGACGAAATGGCCGGCGCCGTGCGGGCCGCAATGCAGGTATCCCTGCTCGGCGGTGCTCGCCGCAGCCGCTTCGGCGCTGCGGTTCGGCGAAGCTTCCGTCGTGCCGGCGCCGGGCGCCAGTGTCGCGAAGATCGGCGAAAGATGCTGGACGGTGCCCTTCTCGCCGCCGATCATCAGGCAATAGCCGCGCTCGAGGCCGAAGACGCCGCCGCTGGTGCCGACGTCGACATAATGAATGCCCTTGGTGATGAGTTCGGCGCCGCGGCGGATGTCGTCATGGTAATAGGAATTGCCGCCGTCGATGACGATATCGCCGTTCTGCAGCAGCGGCACCAGGCTCGCCAGCACCTTGTCGACGATCGCAGCCGGCAGCATCAGCCAGATCGCTCTGGGGTGGCTAAGCTTGGAGACGAACTCCTCGAGCGAGGCGCTGCCCGTCGCCCCAAGACCTGCAAGCTCGGCAACGCTTTCCGGCCTGGCGTCATAAACGACGCATTCGTGACCGCCCCGCATCAGCCGCTGGACCATGTAATTGCCCATGCGGCCCAAACCAACCATACCAAGCTGCATAATGAATCTCCTGGAAACCGAGATGAAGTATCGACTCCGGAAATTAGCATCCGCAGTGTGACAGGCAAGCGAAGTCTGGCGGTCCCGCCAGACCGGCCGCTCGTCAGGCATCCGGCGCGCTGGCCGGCTCGCCCTTCATTTCGCTGAGGAACATGCCCTCGCGCAGATTGATGCCGTATTCGACGAAGGCCTTCATGCTGCAAAGCATCTGCGTCCAGCCTTCGCAGTTGAGATAGGTGCCGCGCCGGCCGGCCTCATCCTCGCGCCAGCCGTTTTCGGCAATCGTCACCAGCGTGCCGCCGTCCTCCAGCGGCTTGAAGTTCATCTCGACAAGCGTCTTGTATGTCGTCTTGTCCTCAGCCGTGCCGCCGTCCCAGCGGAGCACGATGCGGCTTTCAGGCACCAGCTCGACCACTTCGACCGGCGCATCCTTCCACCATGTCACCGTCGTGCCCTGAACGAGCGGCGCGCTCGCCCCGCCGATCGTGGTGAAATAGCTGCTGAGCTTCTTCGGATTGACGACTGCATCGAACACCTCTGCGACGGGGCGGCCGATACGGCCGGAAACGCGGATTCCGAGAGACATGATACTTCTCCTCTTCTCCATTGTGCCTGACCTCATTATGTTATAAAAATATAACATGTCAAGCGAATCGAAAGACGACCCCGTTTTCAAGGCACTGGCGCATCATCGCCGCCGCGAAATCCTCGACCTCCTCAAGGACGCCCCCCGCACGACGGGCGCGCTCTGCGAGATGTTTCCCGGGATGGACCGCTGCACGGTGATGCAGCATCTGAAAGTGCTGGAGGAAGCCGAGCTGGTCGTCGCCAGGAAAGAAGGCCGCGAACGCTGGAACCACCTGAACAGCCTGCCGATCAAGCAAATCTATGATCGCTGGATCAGCGCCTATGCCGGCCACGCGCTATCGATCCTCGACCGGCTGAGAAACGATCTCGAAGGCCAGCCGGAATAAAGATCCGGCTGCCGGACCGACTTGCCTGCCGGCTCGCCGAAACCTTATCTGGCAGAAAACATGGGATGCAGCGCAGATGACGATATCAGGGGCAGACATTCGCCGCATGCGGCAGCTGCGCAGCATGAAGCAGCAGCATCTCGCCGAGCTCCTCGGCGTCAACCAGGCGACCGTTTCGCGCTGGGAGCGCGATCAGTTCCCCTTCTCGCCGGAGCAGGCCATCAGGCTGGAGCGGATTTTTGCCTCATCGCGACATGCCGCGGCCGATGTGGCGCTCAAGCGGCTGGTCGAGGATTCCATCCGGCCGGTGCACCTGATCTGCGACGTCACCCACCGGCTGCTGTCCGCCTCCCGCCCGCGCCAGGCGGAATGGCGCGCACCGCTTGCCGCCTTTCTCGGCCGCTCGCTTTTCTCCTACGCATCCGCTGAAATCGCCGCCGCCGAGCAGTCCCTGGAGGAGCGTGGCTGGCATGAGGGCAGACTCCTGTCGCTGACGTTCGAAACCGGCGCCAACGACAATGCATCGATGCCGATCGCAGCCGGCCGGGTGACATGGGAGCGGATCACCCTTTCCGACGGCAGCGCCGGCCGCCTCGTCACGACAATCGGCTGAGCCTGCAGCTTTCCTGCATTCCCATGCATAATTTATGCGTTGTCCCCAGACACCGGCCTTTATAGCGTCCACCGCCGAAGGGTCAGGAGAGGATGCGATGACGATACTGGTGACGGGAAGCGCGGGGCATCTCGGCGAGGCGCTGATGCGCACCTTGAGAGCGCAGAGCCGGTGGGCGCGCGGCATCGACATCAAGCCCTCGGCCTTTACCGACAGGATCGGATCGATCGGCGACCGCGACTTCGTCAGGCAGGCCATGTCAGGCATCAGCCACGTCATCCATGCCGCGACGCTGCACAAGCCGCATGTGGCGACGCACGGCAATCGCGATTTCCTCGACACCAATGTCGGCGGCACGCTGAACCTGCTCGAAGAGGCCGCCGCCGGCGTTTCAAGCTTCGTCTTCACCAGCACCACCAGCGCCTTTGGCGCCGCATTGACGCCGGCAGAAGGCGCACCTGCAGCATGGATCACCGAAGACGTGCCCCCTGTAGCAAGAAACATCTACGGCGTGACGAAACTCGCCGCCGAAGGCGTCTGCGAACTCTTCGCCCGCAAATCCCGTCTGCCCGTCGTCATCCTCAGGACGTCGCGTTTCTTTCCCGAAAGCGATGACGATCCCGGCATCCGCAATAGATATTCGGCGGAAAATGCGCAGGGCAACGAGCTGCTTCATCGCCGCGTCGATATCAGCGATGTGGTCGGCGCCCATTTGCTCGCGCTCGAAAGGGCGCCGGCCATCGGCTTCGGCCGCTACATCGTCTCGGCCACGACGCCCTTTTCGTCAGGCGATCTCGCAGCACTCCGGCAACACGCGCCCGCTGTCGTCGAACGGCTCTTTCCGGATGCCGGCGCCCTCTATGCCGAACGCGGCTGGAAGATGTTCCCCACGCTCGATCGCGTCTATGTCAACGAACGCGCAAGGCGCGAACTTGGCTGGCAGCCGCGATATGATTTCCGCTTCCTGCTCGATTGCCTGCGTGAGAACCGTGAATGGAGAAGTCCGCTGGCACTCGACGTCGGTTCCAAGGGTTATCACGAGGAAGTCTTCACCGAAGGACCTTATCCGGTCGACCAGCATCAATAGATCTGTGAGGGATGGGAGAAACCAAATCCAAGACACGCGAGATTGCTTCCGCCCGTCCATCGGCGTCTTCGTTGGCTATATGAGGGAAAGGTGCGATCCACGACAGCCGATGGATGTTTACGATCCTGGGTGCCTACAAACGTAGGTGGGCGCCGTGTGTCCAGGCCCACGGGCCTGGCCAGGGACAGCTCCCTTTGGATCGAGTATGGCCCCAGGGATTGTGGTTCCTGTCGAGAGGCGCAGACCGCACGGCGATATATAAGGACGTTTGCGCTGACGCGCCAGTGGCGACGGCGGGCCACCTCTATTTATATTGAGATCAGTTGAGCTCGGGGGCGGAGCGGCCGTTCAGCTTGTCGGTGATCCCGCGGATGCGGCTCGAAACCTCACTGAGCGCCGCCGCGAGGTTTTCCTCGGTGCGGGCGGTCGCGGCAAGCACGGTATCGCGGTTGCTGCGCAACGACTCCAGCTCGGATTCCAGCCCGGCGATGCGGCGCGTCAGCTCGGAGATCTCGTCCATGATCATGATGCCGGCCATGACGGTGATCCTGAGATCGCCGATTTCGCCGAACTGGCTCTTGAGATGGCCGACATAGCGATCGAAGCGAGTGGCGAGATCGGTCAGGTGATCCTCCTGCCCTTCCTCGCAGGCCATGCGATAGGCCTTGCCGTCGATCGTTACCGTTACTTGCGCCATGCCACAATCTTTCTATCAGCGATCCAGAACCGCGCGGATCGTCTCCATGGCCGTCACCAGCCGCCGCGACACTTCGCGATTGACCTCTTCCAGCCGGTTGGCGCGGAATTCGGCCTGGTCGAGCTCCTGCGCCAGCCGGGAGCGGTCGGCATGCACACGGCGAACCTCGCCTTCGATCTCGCCCTGCTCCCGCTCCCGCTCGACGCGCATGTCGACGGCGTTCTCAAGGCTCGAAATCGCCTGCCTCAGCTCATTGAGCGCTGCTTCCATGGTTTTGCCTGTGGGCGTCATGCCTTCCGCTTCCCGTGCAGGACCCGCGAATCGACACCGAAAGCCGATCCTGTGATTTCAAAAGGATATGCAGCTCGCCAACGGCCCGTCAATAAATCCTGTCACCTGCCGGCCGGCCTATCTTGTGGATGAGCGCTTTCCCGCTGTCCACCGCGCAAGATTTGTCATTTGTACAATCGCGCGATCAAATGTCAAAAAATGCCGCAGCGCACCCGGATTCGGCCTGCCATTTATTGACTTGCCCGTCTTAACTGGTATGTCTCAGCCGCTTTCATCGATGGCCTTGGAGGCTCGAGGCCATCCCCCGACACCCCGGAGCTTGCGGAAAAGCCATGACCTCTCCCGAACAACACGACCGGATGGCGAATGCGATCCGTTTTCTCGCCATGGACGCCGTTGAAAAGGCGAATTCCGGCCACCCGGGCATGCCGATGGGCATGGCTGACGTGGCAACGGTCCTGTTCACCAAATATCTGAAGTTCGATCCGAAGAAGCCGCACTGGCCGAACCGCGACCGCTTCGTGCTCTCCGCCGGCCACGGCTCGATGCTGCTCTATTCGCTGCTCTATTTGACCGGCTATCCCGACATGACCGTCGAGGATCTGAAGCAGTTCCGCCAGATCGGCTCCAAGACCGCCGGCCATCCGGAATACGGTCATGCCACAGGCATCGAAACCACCACCGGCCCGCTCGGCCAGGGTATCGCCAATGCCGTCGGCATGGCGATCGCCGAGCGCAAGCTGCGCGAGGAGTTCGGGTCTGACCTGCAGGACCACTACACCTACGTCATCAACGGCGACGGCTGCCTGATGGAAGGCATCAGCCATGAGGCGATCGCGCTTGCCGGCCACCTGAAGCTGAACAAGCTGATCCTCTTCTGGGACAACAACTCGATCACCATCGACGGCGCCGTCTCGCTGTCGGATTCGACCGACCAGATCGCCCGCTTCAAGGCCGTTCACTGGAACACGATCGAGATCGACGGTCACGATCAGGCCGCCATCGCCGCCGCGATCGAAGAGGCCCACAAGTCCGACCGCCCGACCTTTATCGCCTGCAAGACGGTCATCGGCTTCGGCGCCCCCAACAAGCAGGGCACCCACAAGGTTCACGGCAATCCGCTCGGCGCCGACGAAATCGCCGCCACCCGCAAGGCGCTGAACTGGGAATACGAACCCTTCGTCATCCCGTCTGACGTTCTCGACAGCTGGCGTGCGGCCGGCACCCGCTCGGTCGACCTCGTCAAGGCCTGGGAAGACGGCCTCGCCAAGGCTCCTGCCAAAGCCGAGTTCACCCGCCGCATGGCAGGCGAACTGCCTGATGGTTTCGACGCCGCGATCAGCGCATATAAGAAGAAACTCGCCGAGACCAGGCCGACGCTTGCGACCCGCAAGGCATCCGAAGACGCGCTGGAGATCATCAACGGCTTCCTGCCGGAAACGCTCGGCGGCTCCGCTGACCTGACGCCCTCGAACAACACCAAGACCAGCCAGATGCACTCGATTACGCCGACGGATTTCGCCGGCCGTTATGTGCACTGGGGCATCCGCGAGCACGGCATGGCTTCGGCCATGAACGGCATTGCGCTGCATGGCGGCCTCATTCCCTATAGCGGCGGCTTCCTGATCTTCTCGGATTATTGCCGCCCGCCGATCCGCCTCGCCGCGCTGATGGGCATCCGCGTCATCCACGTCCTGACGCACGACTCGATCGGCGTCGGCGAAGACGGCCCGACGCACCAGCCGGTCGAACAGCTTGCCGGCCTGCGCGCTATTCCCAACCTGCTGGTCTTCCGTCCGGCCGACGCCACGGAAACGGCGGAATGCTGGCAGATCGCCATCAAGACGCACAACCGTCCGTCGGGCCTTGCCCTGACGCGCCAGAACCTCAGCCCGGCCCGCACCGAATACAGCGAAAAGAACCTCTGCGAACAGGGTGCTTATACGCTCGCCGGCAATGCCGACGCCAAGGTGACGATCTTCGCCTCCGGCTCCGAAGTCGAAATCGCCGTTGCCGCCCGCGCAGCGCTCGAAGCCAAGGGTGTGACGGTCCGCGTCGTATCGGTTCCCTGCACGGAACTGTTCTTCGAACAGCCGGAAGCCTATCGCAAGCAGGTGCTCGGCAACTCCCCGGTCAAGATCGCCGTCGAAGCCGCCGTCCGCGAAGGCTGGGATGCCTTCATCGGGCCGGAAGGCACGTTCATCGGCATGAAGGGCTTCGGCGCTTCCGGTCCGGTGAAGGACGTTTACAAGCATTTCGGCATCACCGCCGACGCTGTCGTTGCGGCCGCGGAAGCAAAGCTTTAATGAGAGCGCCTTGAGGCGCTCTCCATCTCCTCAATTCCAGGCCGCCCGGCCTATCGGGCGCTATTCTATCGGGAGTGAATGAACATGACAGTCAAGGTTGCCATCAATGGTTTCGGCCGCATCGGCCGTAACGTCCTCCGCGCTATCGTCGAATCCGGCCGCACCGACATCGAAGTCGTCGCCATCAACGACCTCGGCCCGGTCGAGACCAACGCCCATCTGCTGCGTTACGACTCGATCCACGGCAAGTTCCCGGCCGAAGTGAAGGTCGAAGGCGACACGATCATCGTCGGCGGCGGCAAGCCGATCAAGGTCACGGCGATCAAGGATCCGGCAACGCTTCCGCACCGCGAGCTCGGCGTCGACATCGCCATGGAATGCACCGGCATCTTCACCGCCCGCGACAAGGCCGCCGCCCACCTGACGGCCGGCGCCAAGCGCGTCATCGTCTCGGCTCCCGCCGACGGCGCCGACCTGACGGTCGTTTTCGGCGTCAACCATGACCAGCTCACCAAGGAGCACACGGTCATCTCCAACGCCTCCTGCACCACCAACTGCCTGGTGCCGGTCGTGAAGGTTCTCGACGACGCCGTCGGCATCGACCACGGCTTCATGACGACGATCCACTCCTACACCGGCGACCAGCCGACGCTCGACACGATGCACAAGGACCTGTATCGCGCCCGCGCTGCCTCTCTCTCCATGATCCCGACCTCGACGGGCGCCGCCAAGGCCGTTGGCCTCGTGCTGCCGCACCTCAAGGGCAAGCTCGACGGCACCTCGATCCGCGTTCCCACCCCGAACGTCTCGGTCGTCGACTTCAAGTTCGTCGCCAAGAAGGCGACCACGGTCGGCGAAATCAACGAGGCCATCAAGGCTGCCGCCAACGGCAAGCTGAAGGGCATTCTCGGCTACACCGACGAGCCGCTCGTCTCCCGCGACTTCAACCATGACAGCCATTCGTCGATCTTCGCAACCGATCAGACGAAGGTCATGGAAGGCAACTTCGTGCGCATCCTCACCTGGTACGACAACGAGTGGGGCTTCTCCAGCCGCATGTCCGACACGGCCGTGGCCTTCGCCAAGCTCATCTGAGCGGCAGATCACTGAAAATCATGGACGGCCCGGGAAACCGGGCCGTTTTGTTATAGGCGTCTGAAGCCGGTCGTGGCATTGTTGACAACCCGGAGCCGCCGTCGCACCCGGGGAGATAAAGAGGGATGGATGGATTACTTCACCGTTGAAATCGCCGGCCGCGCCGTCGCCAGCTTCCGTTCGAAAAACCATGAGGAAGCCACGCATTTCTTCGAAGCGGAAGATTTTCGCGACGACCTGACCATCCTGGAGTCCGAGGGCAAACCGCTCTGGGACCGCAAGGCGACGCTCAGCCTGCGCAAGGCAACCGCCGAGGAAGCCAGCGAAGTCGAGCACGCCTATGAATTCGACGACGATCCGGAAAGGACCATCGACGACGAGTTCGTCGTCTTCCTGGTCCCGGTCGAAGACCTGACCGACGGGAGCGAAGACACCGAAGACTGACAGTCGATCTGCATCGATCTTCCGGTACGCCGGCCAAGCGTGATAGACTGAGAAATGCATAGCGCTGCAAAATGGCTGAGATGATCCAAGTGGAGGCGATCGATGGCAGAGGCGCAAAAACGCTTGTCCCAGACCACCCTGAAGCGGCGGCAGCGGTTTCACCCCAAGCGGGACGTCAAACCTGCCGTGTTGGCGAAGGCCAATCGTCTGGTCGTCTCGGTCGCCGCGTTCATCGGTCTCTCATTTCTCGCCGTCATCATACTTCAGGCGGTCTTCTGACGGGCCGCATGGAGGAATGTGCCTGTCCTGCCGCGCTTGGCGGATACCGCCAGGAAAAATCGAAGCTTCCCGCATTTCGCCCTGCTCTTGCCTGATTCTCTTATACATTCTTTGTAGAGAGTTTCTCCCGTAGCATTTCCATGTCGGTGGCCGTCCGGCAGCCGTTCAGCAGCATGATGCAGCACGAGACGAGGTTAAGCCGCAAGGCCTACCCTTCTCTGCCGTTTTGCCGTTTACTGGTGGATCGACGCGCGCGGCGGAGGGGTTGAGACGGACGGATCGGTCGGGGGTGACCGCATCCGCGAAGCAGTCGATGGAAAGGGGTGGGCATGGAAGCGTTCTATATCGTGGTGCTGGTCGCGACGGCGCTCGTGCTTCTTGCCGCTTTTTCCAGCCTGCTAGCCTTCCGTTTCGGCGCTCCGCTGCTGCTGCTTTTCCTGATGATCGGCCTTGCCGCCGGCGTCGACGGCCTCGGCATCGAATTCAGCAACAATTACCTCGCCTATATTCTCGGCTCGATCGCGCTTGCCGTCATCCTGTTCGATTCCGGCTTCGGCACGCCGATGCAGGCCTTCCGGCTCGCGGCCGTGCCCTCTCTCACCCTCGCCTCGGTCGGCGTGCTGATCACCGCCTCGCTCTTTGCCGTCGCCGCCATGTGGCTGCTGAACTTCACCTGGCTGGAAGGCCTGCTGCTCGGCTCGATCGTCGCATCTACGGATGCCGCCGCCGTCTTCTTCCTGCTGCGCATCGGCGGCATCAACATCCGTGACAAGGTGCGCTCGACGCTGGAAGTCGAATCCGGCACCAACGACCCGATGGCGATCTTCCTTACCATCGCCCTTGTCGAAGTGCTGGCGAGCGGCGAGCGCTATTCCGGCATCAATATCGGCATGCTCGCCATGTTCATCCAGCAGATGGGACTCGGCGTCATCCTCGGCCTGCTCGGCGGCATGATGATCGTGCTGATCGTCAGCAAGCTCGATACCGATCGCGGCCTGACCCCGATCTTCGTGCTGGCGCTCGCTCTGCTCGTCTTCTCCTTCGCCGGCACGGTCGGCGGCAGCGGCTTCCTCGCGGTCTACGTCGCCGGCATCTACGCCGGAAATCGCAAGATGCAGGCGATCGGCACCATCAAGCGCTTCCAGGACGGCATGACGTGGCTGGCGCAGATCATCATGTTCCTGGTGCTCGGCCTGCTCGCCACGCCCTCGCAGTTCCCCGTCATCATCGTGCCGGCCATCCTGCTCGCCCTCTTCCTGATCTTCGTCGCCCGGCCGCTGGCCGTCTGGCTGTCGCTGCTTCCTTTCGACTACACGCAGCAGGAAATCGGCTTCGTCGCCTGGGTCGGCCTGCGCGGCGCCGTCTCCATTCTGCTGGCGATCATGCCGATTCTCGGCAAGCTGGAAAACGGCCAGATCTATTTCAACACCGCCTTCATCATCGTGCTGGTCTCCCTGCTCGTCCAGGGCTGGACGATCAAACCGGTCGCCAAGAAGCTCGGCCTGATCATCCCGCCGCGCATCGGCGCCGTCGACAAGGTCGAGGTCGACCTGCCGGGTGCGGCCAACCACGAACTGCTCTCCTACCGCGTCATCAAGGACAGCCCGGTGCTGCGCGGCGAGCGCATTCCGCGCTGGGCGACACCCTCGCTCGTCATCCGCGACGGCAAGTCGATGCGCTACCAATATGCCGGGCGGCTGCGCGAAAACGATCTCGTCTATCTCTTCATCGTGCCGAGCTATTCCCGCCTGCTCGACCGCCTCTTTGCAAGCCGCGCGCCGGTTGATGAGGACGATGCCGAATTCTTCGGGGCCTTCGCGCTCTCGCCCGCCCGCCCCGCCGCCGATCTCGATGCCGCCTATGGGCCCGGCCTGCTCAACGAATCCGAAAAGGGGCTGACGATTGCCGAACTGATGCGGCAGCGCCTCGGCGGCAAGGCCGATTATGCCGACCGCGTCCGCCTTGGCTCGATCATCCTGATCGTCCGCGATCTCGACGAGCACGACCACATCACTTCCGTCGGCATGTCGCTGGAAGCGGTCGAACCGGCGATCACGCTGCCGATCTTCATCAATCTCAAGGACATCATCCAGCGCATCCGCGACCGGCTGAACGGACGCCGAAACCGGGAAGCCGCAGCCGCCGAAATCGCGCCGAAAGCATCGGCCGGACGCGACGAAGCCAAGCGCGAAAACGGCCGTTGAACGCCTTGCGTCTCGAATGATCCTTGCTATGGTCTGCGCGACTTCCGCCAACCAAGACTGGATCTTCCCCATGCCTTCTTTCAAGACCCTCGACGATCTTTCCGATATCAGCGGCAAGCGCGTTCTCGTCCGCGTCGACCTCAACGTCCCGGTCAAGGACGGGAAGGTCACCGATACGACCCGCATCGAGCGTGTGGCGCCGACGATCCTCGAACTGTCGAACAAGGGCGCAAAGGTGATCCTGCTTGCCCATTTCGGCCGGCCGAAGGATGGCCCGTCGCCGGATCTGTCACTGTCGCTGATCGCTCCTTCCGTCGAGGAAGTGCTCGATCATGCCGTGCTGACGGCATCCGACTGCATCGGCGAGGCCGCCGCCTCCGCCGTCGCCGCGATGAATGACGGCGATATCCTGCTCCTGGAAAACACCCGCTTCCACAAAGGCGAGGAAAAGAACGATCCCGATTTCATCAAGGCGCTCGCCGCCAACGGCGATATCTACGTCAACGACGCCTTCTCCGCCGCCCACCGCGCCCACGCTTCCACCGAGGGGCTTGCCCATCACATGCCGGCCCATGCCGGCCGCACCATGCAGGCCGAGCTGGAAGCGCTGGAAAAGGGTCTCGGCGCTCCCGCTCGCCCCGTCGTCGCCATCGTCGGCGGCGCCAAGGTCTCGACCAAGATCGATCTCTTGATGAACCTCGTGAAGAAGGTCGATGCGCTCGTCATCGGCGGCGGCATGGCCAACACCTTCATCGCCGCCCGCGGCACCAATGTCGGCAAGTCCCTTTGCGAGCATGATCTTGCCGATACCGCCAAGCAGATCATGATCGAGGCCGCGACATCAGGCTGCGCCATCATCCTGCCGGAAGACGGCGTCGTCGCGCGCGAATTCAAGGCAGGCGCGGCCAACGAAACGGTCGACATCAACGCCATTCCGGCCGATGCCATGGTGCTCGACGTCGGCCCGAAATCCGTCCAGGCCATCAATGCCTGGATCGAGCGCGCTTCGACCCTCGTCTGGAACGGTCCGCTCGGCGCCTTCGAGATCGAGCCCTTCGATGCCGCAACCGTCGCTGCCGCAAAATACGCCGCCGAGCGCACGGCCGCCGGCAAGCTCACTTCCGTTGCCGGCGGCGGCGATACCGTCTCGGCGCTCAACCATGCCGGCGTTGCCGACGAGTTCAGCTATGTCTCCACCGCCGGCGGCGCTTTCCTGGAATGGATGGAAGGCAAGGAGCTTCCCGGCGTCGCGGTCCTCAACGCCAGCAAATAACTGCCAAGCCTGATTTGACAGGTTTTACATGTGGATAGACCGCGGCGGCCAGCAGCCTTCCGCGGTCTTTTGCTCAAGGCGCGGAAAAATTCCCATTTTTTCAAACGATTGAATTGATTTCAATCGTTTCAGTGACTTAGGCTTCCATTTTCCTCTCTATAAACTTCTGTTATCGCCGTCCTATATTCTTAAACCGCCGATGTTTCATGCAGTGGAGAGAACGAGATGAGCGAACGACTGGAAGATATTGCAGTGCAGATGGTTGCAGGCGGCCGGGGACTGCTTGCTGCCGATGAATCGACCTCCACCATCAAGAAGCGTTTCGACACGATCAATCTCGAATCGACCGAAACCAGCCGCCGCGATTACCGCGAGATGCTCTTCCGCTCCGACGAGGCGATGAAGAAATATATCTCCGGCGTCATCCTCTTCGAAGAGACGCTGTTCCAGAAGGCTGCCGATGGCACGCCCTTCGTCGACATCATCCGCGCCGCCGGTTCCATTCCCGGCATCAAGGTCGATACCGGCGCCAAGCCGATGGCTAATTTCCCCGGCGAAACCATCACCGAAGGCCTCGATGGCCTCGGCGAGCGCCTTGCCCGCTATTATGAAGCCGGCGCCCGCTTCGCCAAGTGGCGCGGCGTCATCGCCATCTCCTCGTCGCTGCCGACCCGCGGTTCGGTCCGCGCCAACGCTCAGGCGCTTGCCCGCTATGCGGCTCTTTGCCAGCAAGCCAAGATCGTTCCGATCGTCGAGCCGGAATGCCTGATGGATGGCAAGCCGGGCGACCATGATATCGACCGTTGCGCCGAAGTCACCGAATCCACGCTGCGCATCGTATTCGAGGAACTGGCCGATGCCCGCGTCAGCCTCGAAGGCATGATCCTGAAGCCGAACATGGTCATCGACGGCAAGAACGCCCGCAAGGCTTCGGTCGCCGAAGTCGCCGAACGCACCGTGCTGGTGCTGAAGCGCACGGTTCCGTCCGCCGTTCCCGGCATCGCCTTCCTCTCCGGCGGCCAGTCGACCGAAGAGGCGAGCGCACACCTTTCGGCCATCAACGCCACGGCCGACCTGCCCTGGTTCGTCACCTTCTCCTACGGCCGCGCCCTGCAGGACAGCGCGCTCAAGGCCTGGAACGGCAAGCCGGAAAACGTCGCCGCCGGCCAGCGCGAATTCACCCACCGCGCCGAGATGAACAGCCTCGCCGCCAAGGGCAGCTGGAAGAAGGACCTGGAAAAGGCAGCCTGAGTTTTTGCATCTGGGATTCGGGCGGGGCGGCAACCACAACGTTGCTGCTCCTGCCCAATCCCCTCGCCTCCCTCATTCCTGTGCTTGTCACAGGAATCCAGTGCGCCCAAGTCTTTGGGCGCGGAAGACTCTTTCCCTTGAGATATTGATTCATTCACGGCGCAGACGCGCCGTGGCTGGATTCCTGTGACGAGCACAGGAATGAGGGAGTTCGGAGAGGCCTCGCACTCCCCATCCGACGAATCTGCGTAAAAAATCAGCGCAACGCGATAGACAGCCCTCGGCATTGTCTCGGCGACAAGAAACCGCTTCGCCCCGCGAAAAATCGTGATTATTCATAACGGCCCGCTGCAAGAGGAGCCGCTATGGATACCATTTCCTACGTCACCGTCGATGTCTTCACCTCCACGCGCTTCGAGGGCAATCCGCTTGCCGTCATCTCCGATGCGCGCGGCCTCACCGATGCGGCGATGCAGAAGATCGCCACGGAGTTCAACTATTCCGAAGTCACCTTCGTCCTGCCGCCGGAAGATCCAAAGAACTCCGCCCGCGTACGCATCTTCACTCCGACGATGGAGGTCCCCTTCGCCGGCCATCCGAATGTCGGCACCGCCTATGTGCTCGGTCAACAGCCGGAGATTTTCAGCAGGCCGGTCGGCGATACGCTACGCTTCGAGGAAAAGGCCGGTATCGTCGAAGTCAGCCTGAAACGCGACGGCGGAAAGGTCGCTGCCACAGCCATCCGCGCGCCGCAGCCGCTGACGATCGGCGATATCATCGCCGAGGAAACCGTCGCCCGCTGCGTCTCACTCGATCCCGGCCTCGTCCTCACGGCCACGCATGCCCCGGTCTTTGCCTCCGTCGGCCTGAACTTCGCCGTCGCCGAATTGAACGGGCTCGAGGCGCTCTCCGCCGCCCGTCCGAACCTTGCCGGCTTCCAGGCCGCCGCCGGCCGGCAGACGACGAGCGGCCACGACTTCTCGCTCTTCGTCTATGCCAGGACAGCCGAAGATCCGTGGAAGATCCGCGCCCGCATGTTCGCGCCGCTCGACAATGTGCCGGAGGATCCGGCGACCGGCAGCGCTTCGGCGGCCCTTGGCGCCTATCTCGTCTCGCTGGCGCCCGAGGCCGATATGAACGTCCGCATCACTGTCGAGCAGGGCGTCGAAATGGGCCGACGCAGCATCATCGCCCTCGATGTCGTAAAGTCCGGCGGCATCGTTACCGATGTCGTGATCTCGGGAAGCTGCGTTTTCGTCATGCGTGGAGAAATCACGCTACGGGACTGACGATCGCAGATCAGGTCCTCAATCCGATTTACATCAGGAAATCGCGCGACAGCAACGCCACTGCCCAGATGCCGAAGGCAAAGAGCGCGATCTTCCAGAAGTCCATCCGCCGCCTGAAGCCGGGAAGGCCGAGCGGCTTGATCACCTGTATCGCCATGGCAAGGATGAGCAGCAAGGCTATCAGCTTTGTCATGCTTTATTTTTTCCGTTTTTCGGAATGCCACAGGACAGACATTTTTCCGCGCGAACAAGAGGATCACTACACGCCGTAAAGACATTCCGGGGCACAATCAATCATCTTGAGGCTGGGCTGAAGCAGGTCTTGCCTTATGTCCATGTCAATCGCTTGAGACTTGAGTCGGGGAAATGAAGAGAAACCTGCTGTCCGTCGCCGCGCTGCTCTTTGGCACGCTCTTCCTTTTCATGGGCAACGGCCTGCAGGGCATCCTGCTTCCGGTGCGCGGCAATATCGAGGGCTACGCCACGACGACCCTTGGCCTGCTTGGCACCTCATGGGCGGGGGGCTTCGTCATCGGCTGCCTGGTGGCGCCGAAACTGGTGCGCCGTGTCGGCCATGTCAGAGCCTTCTCGGGCTTCATCTCGATCATCGCCATCATCGCGCTGGTCAGCGGTATCATCATCGATCCGTTCTGGTGGGTGGTCCTGCGCGCCGTGACCGGCTTCTCCACCGCCGGCACCTCGATGATCATCGAAAGCTGGCTGAACGAGCGCGCCAGCAACGAGAGCCGCGGCGCGATCTTCTCGCTCTATATCGGCATCACGCTGCTCGGTGTCGTCGGCGGCCAGATGATGATCCCGCTCGAGGATGTGCGCACACCGGTGCTCTTCATGATCTGCGGCATCTTCTATTGCATCGCCATGCTGCCGACGACGCTGTCGACCGCCGCTTCGCCGCAGCCGCTGAAGGCGGTCCGCCTCGATCTGCCGGCGCTTTACCGCAACTCGCCGGTCTCCTGCCTCGGCATCCTGCTCGTCGGCATCGCCAACGGGGCCTACGGCACGCTCGGCGCCGTCTTCGGCGCGGGCGCCGGCCTTTCCGATACCAGCATCGCCGTCATGATGAGCGCCACGATCTTCGCCGGCGCGCTGATGCAGCTGCCGGCCGGCCGGCTTTCCGACCGGATCGACCGGCGCTACGTGCTGGCCGCGATGTCGGCGATCGCAGCCGTTGCCGGCTTGCTGATCTTCCTGATCCATCCGACGTCTGCCGCCCTGCTGATCGGGCTCGTCGTTCTCTATGGCGCGGTGGCGAACACGCTCTACCCGATCGCCGTCGCCCATGCGAACGACTTCGCGGCGGCCGAGGATTTCGTCAAGGTCTCCGGCGGCCTGCTGCTGCTCTACGGCATCGGCACGGTGATCGGCCCGACGATCGGCGGCCCGGTCATGTCGGCGATCACCCCGCATGCGCTCTTCCTCGTCACCGCCATCGCCCACCTGCTGATCACAGTCTATGCCATCATCAGAAGCCGCATCCGCGCCGCCGTGCCGGCAAGCGACCGCGACGCCTACACGACGATCCCGACCGGCACCTCGCCGATGCTGACGCCGCAAAGCATGTCGCTGGCCGATCGCGGCGCCGGAAAATCTCCTGAAACCGGAAAGTCTCCCGAAAGCGGCGATCCTGCTATAAAGTTCGGCTGAGCAATTCCAGCAAAGCGCGCAGCGGTTTTGCGTTCAAAATTGCGAAGGACGACATTCCGGCAACGGAGGAGGAACCATGAGCTTCATCGATGACGACCGGCCGCAGAAAAAGGCCGCCCACGAGATCGGCGCCGATCTCTCCATGCTTTCGGTGGATGAGCTGAAAGCACGGGTGGAATTGCTGAAAGCGGAGATCGCCCGGCTCGAAGCCGAGGCCACCCGCAAGGCCTCGGGGCGGCAGGCGGCGGAAAGCTTCTTCCGCTCTTAAAGCGCGTCCCGTTAAACCCAATTCAAGCGACGCGCTTCAGCTCCTCGTTTCCATGCATGCCGTTGTCCCGGAATCGCTGCACGCTTCCGGGCGACATGCATGAGCTGCATGTCGTGCTGAAACCCAGAGAAAACAAGGCGCTGGATAGTAAAATGAGCCGCCCTCAAGTCTTGATCCGGCACAATGTTAATAAATTATTAAGCTTTCTAAGATATTACTGTACTCGTCCAGATTTTCTCTGGGTTCTCAGACAGTTTTCCAAGCGGTGAATTGGTCTGATTTTTCTCCCTGTTTTACCTTGAGAGCCGCTTTTGCGGCTCTTCTTTTTGCTATTTCAGCGGCTTTCCACGAAACTGTGGAGATTAACCCTTTCTTAAGAAACGACTTGCGCAATTCCGCTAATGATACCATTCTTAGAGGCATAGAGACCGGCCCGGAAACTTTTCCCATGGCGCCGGCGTTACCTGAACATAAGTAGCTGCGTGCAACAGGGACTATTGCGATGTCGGAAGTTGGAGTGAACACGATCAGTTTTGCAGGCCGCGCCGCTGCATCTTCGCAGTTCAAGGCACTCTATGCGGAAGGCATGTCGCTGGTTGAAGAGACCGCCGCCTATCTCGACGGCCAGGGCCGCGCAGCTTCCAAGGTTCTGCCGCGCATGGCCTCCGTTCTCTACGCCGCGGAATCGATGCGCCTTACCACCCGCCTCATGCAGATGGCCTCCTGGCTGCTGCTGCAGCGCGCCGTCAACAACGGCGAAATGTCCCGCGATCAGGTGCTGGCCGAGAAGAACAAGGTCCGCCTCGACGGCTTCAACGTCGATCGCGCCGCACCCGGCTGGGGCGACCTTCCGGAATCCTTCCGCGACCTCGTCGAGCGCTCGCTGCGTCTGCAGAACCGCATCGCCCTGCTCGACCGCGAAATCTACCGTCCGTCCGAAGCCGTGATCGTTCACGACAATCAGAACAGCGTCCAGGCCCAGCTCTCCCTGCTGCAGACGGCCTTCGGCAACAACTGATCAGATCTTCCGGAATTCAATATCAGACCGGCTGCGCCCCGCGCGGCCGGTTTTTTGTTTGTCATTCGACAACCACGTCCCGAGCAGTGTGCAAACGCAAAAAAGCCCGGCAGAACCGGGCCCTTTTCAATTGCTGTCCAGCAGAAGCGATTAGAGGCCGAGGCCGCCGAAACGCTTGTTGAACTTGGAAACGCGGCCGCCGCGGTCCATGAGCTGCTGGTTGCCGCCGGTCCAGGCCGGATGCGACTTGGAATCGATTTCGAGGTTCATGACAGCGCCTTCCGAACCCCAGGTCGAGCGGGTTTCGTATTCGGTGCCATCGGTCATGACTACCTTGATCGTGTGATAGTCGGGATGGATGCCTGCCTTCATAACAATCTTCCTGCGATACCGGAGTTCAATTTGCCGCATGCAGTTGCGGCCAACGAACCGTTTGAATAAATGAAGCCGCAGTCGTGATGGCTACGGCTTCCCATTAGGATGCGGTGCCTATACATGAAGGACGCCTAGATAACAAGAGCCAACAGGCCGCATTGCGCGGGTCCTGCGGGCGAACGGAGACGATTTGGCAGAACAGGCACGGGCTGAGGAAAATAAGAGGCGGTCGCTGCGTCCGCTCGGCAGGCTGACGCCATATGTCATGCGTTATCGCGGCCTCGTGGCCGGCGCGCTGATTTCGCTGACGCTTGCCGCCGTCACCTCGCTGGCGCTGCCGCTTGCCGTGCGCCGCATGATCGATCACGGCTTCACGCACTCCGACGGCCGCTTCATCAACAGCTACTTCGCCATGCTGATGGTCATGGCGATCGTGCTCGCGGTCGCGAGCGCGCTGCGCTATTATTTCGTCATCACCATCGGCGAACGGATCGTCGCCGATCTCCGCCGCGATGTTTTCACCCACGTGACGCGGCTGTCGCCCTCCTTCTTCGACGTCAACCAGTCCGGCGAGATCGTCTCGCGGCTGACCGCCGATACGACGCAGATCAAGTCCGCCGTCGGCGCCACCGCCTCGGTGGCGCTCAGGAACCTCATTCTCTGTCTCGGCGCCATGGGCATGATGATCGTCACCTCGCCGAAGCTTTCGAGCCTCGTCATCGGGGCGATCCCGCTGATCGTCTTCCCGCTCGTCGCCTTCGGCCGGTCGGTGCGCAAACGCTCCCGCGCCGCCCAGGATACACTCGCCGAAGCATCCGCCTTCGCCAACGAGACGGTCGCCGCCACCCGCACCGTGCAGGCTTTCAACGGCGAGGACGCGGCAGCGGCACGCTACGGCACCGCCGTCGAATCCGCCTATGCGGCCGCCCGCGCCGCCATCCGCTCCCGCGCGCTGCTGACCGGGATTGCCATCACGCTGATCTTCGGCAGCGTCGTCGCCGTGCTCTGGGTCGGCGCCCATAGCGTCCTTGCCGGCACGCTTTCGGCCGGCACGCTCGGCCAGTTTCTGCTCTATGCCGTCATCTCCGCCGGCTCGCTCGGCGCGCTGTCGGAGGTCTGGGGCGAACTCTCCCAGGCCGCAGGTGCCGCCGACCGGCTGACCGAGCTTCTCGACGAAGTCTCCCCGATCGCGGCCCCCGCCCATCCGGAAGCTCTTCCTTCGCCTGGCCGTGGCCACGTCGAGTTTACCGACGTGCATTTCGCCTATCCCTCCCGCCCCGGCAAATCGGCGCTGCACGGCTTGAACTTCGCAATTGCGCCCGGCGAAACGGTCGCCATCGTCGGCCCGTCCGGCGCCGGCAAGAGCACCGTCTTCTCGCTGCTCCTGCGCTTCTACGATCCCCAGCAGGGCAGCGTGAAGATCGACGGCATCGACGCGCGGCTGACGACGCCCGACGAACTGCGCCGGCGCATCGCCATCGTACCGCAGGACGTCACCATCTTCGCCGCCTCGATCCACGACAACATCGCCTTCGGCCGCCCCGGCGCCTCGCGCGACGAGGTTCGCGCCGCAGCCCTTGCCGCCCAGGCCGACGAATTCGTCGCCCGGCTGGACAAGGGCTACGAGACCGAGGTCGGAGAACGCGGCGTGACGCTCTCCGGCGGTCAGCGCCAGCGTATCGCCATCGCCCGCGCCATCCTGAAGAATGCGCCGGTGCTGCTGCTCGACGAGGCGACCTCCGCACTGGATGCCGAAAGCGAGACCTTGGTGCAGAAGGCGCTCGACGGCCTGGTGGACGGCCGCACGACGCTCGTCATCGCCCATCGGCTGGCAACCGTGCTGAAGGCCGACCGCATCCTCGTCATGGACCAGGGCCGCATCGTCGAGGAAGGCACGCATCAGAGCCTGATCCGCCACGGCGGCATCTATGCGCGGCTGGCGCGGCTCCAATTCGATGCCGCCCATGAGGATGTGCTGGCCGCCGCGAAATAACCGGCATAGCCTCTCCAAACACACCGACTAAAGTTTGACGCCGCCGCACCCTCCCTGCGGTTGTCTTTCGCGCGCTCTGCCCTACCCTCTTCATGCCCCGGGTGGGGATATTGCTGCTGAAATCCTTGGGAGGAGATAGGAATGGCGCTTTCCGATATCACGCGACGCACGGGCCTTGCGCTCGCTCTCGGCCTGACTGCAACGCTCGGTCTCGGCACGGCTTGCGTTGCGGCGGATTTTCCCGATCGCGCGATCACCATGGTCGTGCCCTTCGCCGCCGGCGGCTCGACCGATGTCGTCGCCCGCATCGTCGCACAGAAGATGTCGGAAGATCTCGGCCAGCAGGTGATCGTCCAGAACGTCGCCGGCGCAGGCGGCAATCTCGGGGCCGGCAACGTCGCCCGCGCCGACGCTGACGGCTACACCGTCCTGATGGGCACGGTCGCGACTCACGCCCTCAATCCGTTGATCCTCAAATCGACGCCTTACGACCCGGAGAAGGATTTCGCGCCGGTCTCGCTGCTCGTCGTCGTGCCGAACGTGCTGGTCGTCAATCCGGAACTGCCGGCAAAGACCGTGCAGGAACTGGTCGCGCTCCTGAAAGCCGAGCCCGACAAATACAGCTATGCCTCGTCAGGCAACGGCACGCCGCTGCATCTCTCCGGCGAGCTCTTCAAGAGCATGGCCGGCGTCAGCATGCAGCATATCCCCTATAAGGGCGCCGGTCCGGCGTTGAACGATGTCATCGGCAACCAGGTGCCGATCATGTTCGACAACCTGCCCTCCTCCTCCAGCCACATCAAGGCGGGCACGCTGCGGGCGCTGGCGGTGACGACCGCCGAGCGCGCGCCCTCCTTCCCTGATGTGCCCACGATCGCCGAGTCGGGCATACCGGGCTACGAGACCTATACCTGGAACGCGCTGTTTGCCCCGGCCAACACACCGAGCGAGGTGGTGACGCGGCTCAACGCCTCGGCCAACAAGGCGCTCAAGGACCCGGCCGTTGCCGACCGCATGAAGGAATTCAGCGCCACCATCGTCGGCTCGACGCCGGAGGAACTCGCCGCCCATGTGAAAGCCGAGCTCGCCAAATGGGGACCGGTCGTCAAGGGCGCGAACATCCAGATGGAGTGACGCCGGGGTCCATGCCGCCGCTCGCCTCGCTTGCGTCCGATGGAAGCGGCGGCAATTGGACGCTGTGCAATTCATTTCTAATTAAGGTAGTGGAAAAGCTCACCATTTTGGTCTAGCCTCCGTCACGCTGATGGTTGGAACGCAGCGTTTTGGGAGACATCAATGTATAAATTCGAAGTCTACAAGGATAAATCAGGCGAATTCCGTTTCCGCTTCAAGGCATCGAACGGCGAAACCATGTTCAGTTCCGAAGGCTACAAGGCAAAGGCATCCGCCCTGAACGCCATCGAATCCATCAAGAAGAACTCGCCCGGCGCCGACATCGTCGACCAGACCAAGACCGAAGCCTGATCAAGGCGGCAGCAGCGGCTTGAACGCCGCTCTGGCCTTCAGCGCCTATGAGCAGCGCCGGTGCTTTCGAGCCTGGCCTGTTTGCTTGTGAATCGTGCGCAATTCCTATCTTTGCAAATTTTTTTGAAAGTCATGTCGAAATGACCGTTGGCCGCGCCTCATTGTCTCGGAACGGCTGAGCCGCTCCGCCGGGCGTCACGGCTGCCTGGATCAACGCTACCAACGAGATCAGGAGTTTCCCATGCAATATGCTCTCATCATTCGCGAAGCCGCCGAGGATTTTGCGCGACGCAGCGACCCCGTCTATCGCGACGGCTGGGTTGCCTATAGCAAAGCGCTGGCTCAAGCGGGGATCATGACCGGCGGCGCCGGGCTGACAGCCCCTGAAACCGGCACGATCGTGCGTCGCAAAGGCGAAAACCACGATGTTCAGGACGGCCCCTATCCGGAGGGCAAGGAACAGCTCGGCGGCTTCTATCTGATCGAGGTTCCCGACATGGATACGGCGCTCGAATGGGCGATACGCGTTCCGATCTCCGATAAGGGGTCGGTCGAGGTACGGCCGCGCCTGCAGATGTGAGGCTGCGATGCCGCCCGATGCCGGACGCGCTGCCGAACAGGTGGCGCGTCAATCCTACGGCAAGCTGATCGCCTTTCTCGCCGCCCGCTCGCGCGACGTGCCGGCAGCGGAAGACGCGTTGTCGGAAGCACTGGCTTCAGCCCTTCGCGTCTGGCCGGAACGCGGCGTCCCCGATAATCCGGAAGCCTGGCTGATGGTCGCCGCGCGCCGCAACCTCATGCAGGCGGCCCGCCACCGCACCGTCCAGGCCAATGCGCAGGCGACGATATCGCTCGCCTTCGAGGAGGCGGAGGAGCGCATGAACGGGGCCGGAAAATCCATCTTCCCCGATGAGCGGCTGAAGCTGCTTTTCGCCTGCACCCATCCCGCCATCGACAAGTCGGTGCATACGGCGCTGATGCTGCAAACCGTTCTCGGCATCGAGGCGAAAACCATCGCCAGGGCCTTCGTCGTGTCACCGGAAGCGATGAGCCAGCGGCTGGTGCGGGCCAAGGTGAAGATCCGCGAGGCCGGCATTCCCTTCGCCATTCCCCCTCGCCCCGCTTTATCAGGGCGGCTCGCCGCCGTTCTCTCAGCGATCTACGCCGCCTACGGCCTCGGCTGGGATGGCCTCGACGGTGAGGAGGAGCGCCATTCGCTCACCGGCGAAGCCATCTGGCTCGGCCGCACGCTTCTCGCGGTATTGCCCGACGAGCCGGAAGCGATCGGTCTTCTTTCCCTCATGCTTCATTGTGAAGCCCGCCGCGGCGCCCGGCGGGACGGCAACGGCCGATATGTGCCGCTGGACGAGCAGGATACGGCGGCCTGGAATGCGATCATGATTGCGGAAGCCGATGCGCTGCTGCGCAAGGCCGGAGGTTTCGACCGGTTCGGCCCCTTCCAGTGCCAGGCGGCGATCCAGTCCGTGCATGCGGCGCGGCGGCTTTCCGGAGCGACCGACTGGCAGGCGCTGACGACGCTCTACGCCGCGCTCGTGACGATGAAGCCAACGCTTGGCGCACGCGTCGGCCAGGCTGCGGTGATCGGCAGGGCGTTGAGTGCGGCAGCCGGCCTGGAGCGGCTCGACACGCTCGATCCGCGCGACATCGCGGGCTATCAGCCCTACTGGGCCGTTCGCGCCTTTCTTCTGGCGCGCGTCGGCGATATCGCGGCGGCCGATGCCTATATGACGGCCATCGGTCTCAGCGACAGCCCCGCTGTGCGCGACTTCCTCGCCGGCCGGCTGGAGCAGGTGCGCCAAGCCTCGCCAGGCTGATCATTTCTCGGTCAGCTTCAGCTCGATGCGGCGGTTGGTGGCGCGCGCATCCGGTGTGTCGCCCGGCGCGATCGGCTGGAATTCGCCGAAGCCGGCGGCAACGAGCCGGTCGGCCGGCACGCCCCGCCCGATCAGGAACTTGACGACGGAAATCGCGCGCTCAGAGGAGAGTTCCCAGTTGTCGCGATAGCGGCCGGTCCCGGCGAGCGGCACATTGTCGGTATGGCCGTCGACGCGCAGCACCCAGTTGATCTCCGGGGGAATTTCCTTGGCGAGATCGAGAAGGGCGGCGGCGAGCTTCGCCATCTCCGTCTGCCCTTCCGGATTGAGATCGGCGCCGCCCGAGGGAAACAGCACTTCCGACTGGAAGACGAACCGATCGCCGACGATGCGGATATTCTCGCGATCCGACAGGATTTCGCGCAGGCGGCCGAAGAAGTCGGACCGATAACGGTTCAGTTCCTGCACACGCGCGGCCAGCGCCACATTGAGGCGGCTGCCGAGATCGGCGATCTTGGTCTGCGAGACCCGGTCCTTCTCTTCGGATGCCTGCAGCGCAGCTTCGACGGCGGCGATCTGGCTGCGGAGTGCGGCGATCTGCTGGTTCAGGAGTTCGACCTGGCTCAGCGCCCGCTCGCTCACCTGCTTCTGCTCGTCGAGTTCCTGCGTCATCGCGCCGATCCGCTTCTGGGCCGCGTCCTGACCGCCCGAACCGGCGTTCAAGAGCGCCTGCAGCCGCGAGCGGTCGCCTTCGGCGGTCGCGAGCGAGGCCTGCAGATTGGCGACCGAATCCTGGAGATCCTGGTTGCTGCCCTTTTCGAGCGCGAGAAGCTGCGTCAGTTCGTTGATCTGGCTGTTGAGGCGGTTCAGCACCTCGTCGCGTCCGGTGATCTCGCGGCTGAGGATGAATTGGCCGACGACGAAGACCGTCAGCAGGAACATGATTGCGATGAGCAGCGTCGACAGCGCATCGACGAAGCCCGGCCAATAATCCACCGTGCGTTCGCGGCGGCGGTTGCGGGCGAGAGCCATGGCTTACTTGCCCTCGCTCTTCTCTGTCTGGCTCGCGCGGTCGCGCTGGCGTTCGGTCTTCTCGCTCCCCCGCTCCTGCAGGCCGATGCGTTCGGCCAGCCGGTCGAGCGTGCGGCGCATCGCCTTCGCCTCGTCCTGCTGCGCCTCGATCCAGTCACGCAGCATCTGCTGCTCATTGCGCATGTTCTTGACGAGCCCCTGAATGCCTTCGGCAAGGCTCGCCATGGCGGCGACGGAACGCTGGCTGCCGACGCCGCCCTCTTCGGAGGCCTTGCGTAGATAATCGGAGAGCGCACGCATATCTTCCGAGCCGGAAACGGCGTCGAGGGCCGGCGCAAGATCGGAGCCGACATCGGTGACCGAGGAGAGCCAGTTTTCCAGCTCCATGTAGAAGCGGTTCTGCGCGCGGCCGGCCTGCAGGTCGAGGAAACCGAGAATGAGCGAACCGGAAAGGCCGAGCAACGAGGAGGAGAAGGCTTGGCCCATGCCCGAAAGCGGCATGGAAAGCCCTTCCTTCAAAGCCGAGAGCACGTCCCCCGTGCCGTTCGAGCCGGCATCGAGCGACTGGATGACGGTGCTGATCGAGCCGATCGTGCCGATGAGGCCCCAGAAGGTGCCGAGCAGGCCGAGGAAGACCAGAAGGCCGATCAGGTAGCGCGAGACGTCGCGCGATTCGTCGAGGCGGGTGGCGATCGAATCGAGGATCGAGCGCAGTGCCGTCGTCGATAGCGCCACCGAGCTCTTGCGGCTGCCGATCAGGGCCCGCATCGGCGCAAGCAGCCGCGGATTGCGGTTGACCTTGTCGGCACTGCCGGCGGCACGGAAGGAATTGAACCAGCGCACTTCGGGGCGAAGCGCCAGCACATGGTTGAAAACAAGGATGATTCCGACCGCGAGAACGCCGAGAATCAGGCCGTTGAGGCCCGGATTGTGCATGAAGGCGGTCTGCGTCTGCCGGAAGAGGATGGCGGCGATGAAACCGACGATGACGAGGAAAAGCAGCATCGTCCAGAGGAAAGGCATGGGGCTCGAAAGCCTGTGGGCATAGCCGCCCGTCGTCTTTTCGGTGGAGCCGATCTCCGCCACATTCACATTTTCCATAGGTTCAGCAGCCTCCGAACTCATCGCTGGCGGAGACTAGAGCAACATTGTGCCGAATTGAAGTATGCCGGGGCGAAAAGCGTGACTTTACAACAGCCGGTTTTTCATTCGCTCACTTGGCGGGGATCGGCCGCTTGATGACTTCGATCAGCGCCTTGTGAATGGCTTCGTTGCCGGCAACGATCGCGCCGCTCTCCAGAATGGCCGTCCCGCCGTCCCAGTCGGTGGCAAAACCGCCGGCTTCGCGGATGAGCAGGATGCCGGCCGCCATGTCCCAGGGGGCAAGCTCCGATTCCCAGAAACCGTCGAACCGACCGGCCGCGACATAGGCGAGATCGAGCGTCGGCGAGCCCAGGCGGCGGATGCCCGCCACTTCGCCCATCACGTGGCGAAGCTCCACCAGGAACTTGCCGTGATTGCGCTTGCCGAGCGCCGGCACGCCGCAGCCGATGACGCAATCCGACAGCACCCGGCGCGCGGCGACACGCAGGCGCCGGTCGTTGAGGAAGGCGCCGCCGCCGCGCTCGGCGGTATAGAGTTCGTCGGTCGCCGGATTGAAGACGACCGCGGCGACGATCTCGCCATTGCGTTCGAGCGCGATCGAAACGGCGAAGGCCGGGATGCCATGCAGGAAGTTCGTCGTGCCGTCGAGCGGATCGACGATCCAGCGATGCGCGCCGTCCGTGCCCTTGATCTCTTCGCTTTCCTCGCCGAGGAAGCCATAGGTCGGACGGGCCTTAAGCAGTTCTTCCCTGACGATCTTCTCGGCCTTGCGATCGGCGGTGGAAACGAAATCGCCCGGTCCCTTCACGGAAACCTGCAGGTTCTGCACTTCGCCGAAATCACGCCCCAGCGATTTTCCTGCCTTGAGGGCAGCCTGAACCATGACATTGAGAAGAGCTGAACGGGCCATCTGCGCATTTTCCTTGGCACTGATACGGGGCGCGCGCTGCCAGGGCCGGGAAATGTCCCTGAACATGCATGACAGGCAGCGCTGCAAAGATTGGCGGCCTCAAGACCACAAAATCGCGGAAATTTCAAGGGGAGGCGCGCATGGCTGCAGGGCAATCGCTTCAGCTTTGCATTTCGTTGTGGCGCAGAGAGGTGCGGGTGTGATTCATGAGGAGCTTCGAATCGACGGAGCCGTTCATGTCAGCCTCTCACACATCGTCACGCGCCATTCTTGA
>NZ_LOKX01000014.1 GCF_002211285.1 Rhizobium sp. R635
CCAGAACACAAACCAGCATCAGCCAATCCGCTTGAGTTTCACTAGAACGAGTAACTTCGTCGCCAGCAGCGCCGCCGCCCTCGTCAGTGAGTGGGCTTATAGAACTAACCCTCCCAAACAGTCAACAGCGCTTTTTGAAAAAAATGATATTTCTTTCAATTCATTGTTTTTGCATCGAAATTTTCGACCGGCATCAAAATACGGTCGTTTTCCGGATTCCGACCCACCCGAGAGAGCGGGAAAAACGAAGGGCTTGCGACTTTATCGCGGAAAGAACGCTCTTTCGTCCCAGGCGCCGCGACTTGATCACAATCTGCTGGTCTTAAGAGACGCACGATTCACACAGGCAAAGGCCGGTAGACTGCCGTTTCGTGAGCGATTTGACTTCCATGCCTAAAATATGCACATCTTTTGCCCCAGCCAGAATGGCCACCCATGCTCCCAGAGACGCCTGATGTAAGGACGCGGACCCGATTGCCATGATGACGGAGAAAACGATGATCCGCTCGTTGGGCAACGAGCCTCCGCTTCTGGCCGACGGCAGGCGCGCTCCCGATCGCCGCGAGGTTTCTCTGCGCTGGCTCTCGGGCACGTTCCTCACCGGCATCACATCTTCCGTGCTGATGGGTGTCGCGCTTTTCGCCGCCCTCGACGGCCGCCAGCAGCTGGCGATCCCGGCCGAAGCCTATGCCAGTGCGGCAGCGGACGCGCATGTCGATACGACGGTGGCGCGCGGCGGCCGGCTGATTGCGCCGGCCATCGCCGCGAAACCTTCCGACCGCGCCATCATGGAAGTGTCGACCGTCGTCCACGACGGCGAGAAAGAGGTCGTGCGCCGCCAGCCCTTCGCCCATGTGAAGATGACGCTGGCCGCCAATCACGTCGCGACCGAAGACTATCCGGATTTCGATCCTCTGGCGATCTTTTCCGCCGACGAGCCGCAGCCTGCGCCGCAAAGCCGCACCGGTGCGCTTTATGGTTCGGATGTCGAATCCGAAGTCAGCCTGAAGACCATTCCCTTCCCGACCGGCAAGACCCAAATGAAGATGGCCGCCGGCCTGTCGCTCGAAGAGGTCGAGGAGAACGTGCGCTCCAACGGTTCGGTTTTGACCGATGGCAACACGCAGCTTGCGGCCCTCTATTACGTCGACCCGCGCCGCTTCTCCAACGAGGATGCCGATGTCGACCTGACCGCCGGTCTCGCCGCCCGTGTTCTCGAACAGAACATGACGGTCTCCGCGCCGGAATCGATCACGCCGCAGACCGAGGAATTCGCCGACGACATCCTGCCGGTGCGCACGGACACGACGATTTCCAAAGCGCTGACGGATTCAGGTTATCCGCAGCAATATGCCGATGGCATCGCCGGCTATATCGCGCAGGAACTGGGCACCAACGAACTCGACAACGGCGACGTACTGCGCATCGGCATCATCCAGAAGGGTGAGCAGGCAAAGATCATCCGCGCCAGCGTCTATCGCGGCACGCGCCACCTTGCCACCGTCGCCCTTGACGACAAGGGCAAATACGTGACCGGCAGCCCGCCGCCGATGCTCGACGCCATCGCCACGGCCTTCGACGACAATTCCTTTGCTCCGCCGCCCGGCCAGAACCTGCCGCGCGTCTATGACGGCATTTATCGCGCCGCCCTTTCCTACGGCATGACCAAGGATATGACGGCGCTGATCATCAAGCTTCTTGCCAGCAATGTCGATTTTCAGGCGCAGCTGCGGCCGAGCGATACTCTTGAAGCCTTCTTCTCCGTCGCCGACAGCGCCGGCAAGGCGACCGAGGATTCCGAGCTGCTCTACGTCAACGCCCGTTTCGGCGATACGCAGACACGCTTCTACCGCTTCCAGGACCCCGAGGACGGCACGGTCGATTATTTCGACGAGAACGGCAAGAGCATCCGCCAGTTCCTGCTGCGCAACCCTGTCCCGAACGGCATCTTCAAATCCGGCTTCGGCATGCGCCGTCACCCGATCCTTGGTTTCGCCCGCATGCACACCGGCGTCGATTGGGCGGCACCCCGCGGCACGGCAATCATCGCCGCCGGCAACGGCACGGTCGAAAAAGCCGGCTGGGATTCCGGCGGCTACGGCAACCAGACGATCATCCGTCATGCCAATGGATATGAATCCTCCTACAACCACCAGAGCGCCATCGCCAAGGGTGTCGTTCCCGGCGCCAAGATCCGCCAGGGCCAGGTGATCGGCTGGGTCGGCACGACAGGCGAATCCACCGGCCCGCACCTGCATTACGAACTTATCGTCAACGGCACCAAGGTCGATCCGCTACGCATCCGCCTGCCGGGCGGCAAATCCCTGCAGGGCGAGGCGCTGGCGAAATTCGAGGACGAGCGCAAACGCATCGATACGCTGCTGAACAATCAGACGCCGGATCAGGTGGCGAGCAAGTAATCCAAACGAAAATGGCGGCCGAAGCCGCCATTTTGCCATTCCTCGGCAAGCAATTTAAGCCGCTTCGCTGACCGTCTGCCGCGTTCTGAACTGCAGCCGGTCCGAACCGCTCGTCACCTTCACCGTCGATCCATCCGGCACCTGACCGGACAGGATCTGCTCGGCCAGCGGATCCTGCACGAACTTCTGGATCACCCGCTTCAGCGGCCTTGCGCCGTAGATCGGATCGTAACCCTTGTTCGCAAGCCAGTGCCGGGCTTCGTCGTCGAGGTCGATGACGATCTTGCGCTCGGACAAAAGCGCCACCAGCCGCTTCAGCTGGATATCGACGATCGCACCCATCTCCTCGCGCTTCAGGCGATGGAAGAGGATGATCTCGTCGATGCGGTTCAGGAATTCCGGCCGGAAATGCCCGCGCACGACATCCATCACCTGCTCGCGAACCGTATCGCTGTCGTCACCGTCCCTGAGTTGGGTCAGATATTCGGCACCGAGGTTCGAGGTCATGATGATCATCGTGTTGCGGAAATCGACCGTCCGGCCCTGGCCGTCCGTCAAGCGCCCGTCATCCAGAACCTGCAGCAGGATGTTGAAGACATCGGGATGCGCCTTTTCGATCTCGTCGAACAGGACGACCTGATAGGGCCTGCGGCGCACGGCTTCCGTCAACGCGCCACCCTCGTCATAACCGACATAGCCGGGAGGTGCGCCGATCAGCCGGGCGACGGAGTGCTTTTCCATGTATTCCGACATGTCCATGCGCACCATCGCCGTCTCGTCGTCGAAGAGGAAGCGGGCGAGCGCCTTGGTGAGCTCCGTCTTGCCGACGCCAGTGGGGCCGAGGAAAATGAACGAGCCGATCGGCCGGTTCGGATCCTGCAGGCCGGCACGCGCGCGGCGCACCGCGCGCGACACGGCCTGAACCGCATCACCCTGGCCAATCACCGATTTCGCCAGCTCGTCTTCCATCCGCAGCAGCTTGTCGCGTTCGCCTTCCAGCATCTTATCGACGGGAATGCCGGTCCAGCGGGAAACGACATGAGCGATATTGTCGGGGGTCACCACCTCCTGCACCATCGCGCCGCGCTCGCCATCCTGCTTCTCGGCTTCGACGAGCTGTTTTTCCAAATCCGGAATGACGCCATAGGTCAGTTCGCCGGCGCGCTGGAATTCACCTTTGCGCTGGGCGATCGCCAGTTCGTTACGGGCATCGTCGAGTTGCTTCTTGAGATCGGCGGCAAGGCCGAGCTTCTGCTTTTCCGACTGCCAGCGAGCCGTCAGCGCATCGGCCTCCTCTTCGAAAGCAGCAAGTTCGGTCTCCAGCCGCTTCAGCCGGTCGGCGGAGGCGACGTCGGTCTCTTTCTTCAGCGCCTCGCGCTCGATCTTCAGCTGAATGATGCGGCGGTCGAGCTCGTCCAACTCTTCCGGCTTGGAATCCACCTGCATGCGAAGCCGCGCGGCCGCCTCGTCCATCAGGTCGATCGCCTTGTCGGGCAGGAAGCGGTCGGTGATGTAGCGGTTCGAAAGTGTCGCAGCAGCCACCAGCGCCGCATCGGCGATGCGGACCTTGTGATGCTGCTCGTATTTTTCCTTCAGGCCACGCAGGATCGAGATCGTGTCCTCGACCGTCGGCTCCTCGACCACCACGGGCTGGAAACGGCGGGCAAGTGCGGGATCCTTCTCGACATGTTTTCGATATTCGTCGAGCGTCGTCGCGCCGACGCAATGCAGTTCGCCACGGGCAAGGGCAGGCTTCAGAAGGTTGGAGGCGTCCATCGCCCCTTCCGCCTTGCCGGCCCCGACCAATGTGTGCATTTCGTCGATGAACAGGATGATCTCGCCGTTCTCCGCCTGCACCTCGTTGAGCACGGCTTTCAGCCGCTCCTCGAATTCACCGCGATATTTCGCACCGGCGATCAGCGCGCCCATGTCGAGCGCCATCAATTTCTTGTCCTTGAGCGATTCCGGCACGTCGCCGTTCACGATGCGCAGCGCCAGGCCCTCGACGATCGCCGTCTTGCCGACGCCGGGCTCGCCAATCAGCACCGGGTTGTTCTTGGTGCGGCGGGAGAGGACCTGGATGGTGCGGCGGATCTCGTCGTCGCGGCCGATCACCGGATCGAGCTTGCCCTCGCGAGCCTCGCCGGTGAGATCGCGCGCGAACTTCTTCAGCGAATCGAACCCCTGCTCGGCATTGGAGGAATCCGCCGTCCGCCCCTTGCGAATGTCGTTGATGACCTGGTTGAGGCCTTGGGCCGTCACCCCGGCGTTCTTCAGTGTCGAAAAGGTCGAAGCCGAGGATTCGATCGCCAGCGCCTGCAGCAGGCGCTCGACGGTGACGAAGCTGTCGCCGGCCTTCTTTGCCGCCTCTTCGGCGGTCGAAAACACCTTGGCGAGCGGTTGCGCCAGATAAATATTGCCATTGCCGCCGGAGATTTTCGGCAGCTTGGCAAGGGCCGCGTCATTGGCGAGACGGGCGGCCTTGGCATCACCGCCGGCACGCTCGATCAACGACGCCGCCATGCCCTGATCGTCGTCGAGCAGAACTTTCAGCACATGCTCGGGCGTGAATTGCTGATGACCCTGCGCCAGCGCATAGGTCTGGGCCGACTGGACGAAACCGCGCACCCGCTCCGAATATTTCTCGATATTCATATTCCACCTCCTGGATCGCCCTGCCCTTTCTAGGCGCAGACCGATGATTGAGATCGACCCCCTGAAAAGGCAGGCCGCGCTTGGCCCATCTGGGGTTTGGGCGAAGCAGTTCGAGGAGAATATGGTAGCCTATCCGAAGAGTTTAAAGAGCCCGCAAAATGAAAATCCCCGGCACGAGGCCGGGGATTTTCAAGGAAATTCGAAGAGATGGCATAAGCGGCCGGCTCTCCCCGAAAGAAGAGGCGAAATCCCTCACTCCGAAGCAGCGTCCGCCAGAACAGGCGCCTCGGCGGAAGCACCTTCGCCTTCGGAAGCACCGTCACCTTCCGCGCCGCGGCGCGGGCGACGGGGACGGTTGCCGGGGCTGCGGCGGCGAGGCTGGCGTTCGCGCGACTGGCCGGCGGAACCTTCCTCGTCCATGGCGACCTCGGCCGGAATGCCTTCGATCTCCGGCTGCGGGCCGGTTCCGTCGATGACCTCGGGCTGGGGGGCCGGGGCAGCTGCGGCAACAGGGGCCGGCGCCGGCTTCGGCTGATGCTGCCTGCTCTGCGGCGGCTGGACGACAACGACGTCGTCGCCGTCATTGTCGTTGGCATCGATGTCGTCGCTGTCGCGGTCGGCGGCTTCGCGATCATTGTATTCGCCGCGGTCGTCGCGCTGGAAGCGTTCCTGCATCTGCGCCTGGGCGCTGGCGATGATACGATTGTAGTGTTCGGCGTGCTGAAGATAGTTCTCGGCGATCACCCGGTCGCCGGAGCTCTGGGCGTCGCGGGCGAGCTGCGCGTATTTTTCGGCAATATGCTGGGCAGTACCGCGAATCTTCACATCGGGGCCGGAGCTGTCATAGGTCCGGGTCAGCGGGTTACCGCCCTTGCGGTTGAAATTGTTGTTATTGTTATTTCCACCGCCGCCATTGTTATTATTGTTGTTACCACGCCCTCGACCGCGCTTGTTCTGCTGTCCTGGCCTCATAGATCGTTCACCTGAATTCTCTGTTTGTGATGGATACATGGCACCAACCGCCATGACCGGAAAACCGGGTCAGGACCTTTGTGCCGCGAGCATACTGCGCCTTTGCGCCGACCTGCCGCTTGGTTCTCAAGTCAGTTTGACTGATTCACGCATTGGGTCGTGTTCAACCGTTGAAACTCTCGTTTAAAAGAGCGGACCCCCGAGGCAAACCAAGTACCGAACGAATCTCGTTCATTCCTATCTGCCCAACACGTGACCGCAACCTATCTTGCTTCCCCCGGAAATCCAAGCGTTTTCTTCGCAATAGCAATAATGTTCTGTTCAATGCCGGCAATTATCGCCGCTTACGCGAGCGCGAACACGAGCACCCTGTCGTTTTGACCGTAATCTTTAACGGATTTGAGGCGCTTGAAACCTTTCGCTTCGAAGATCGCCGTCACATCGTTTCGCTGATCGTAGCCGATTTCCAGTCCCACGACCCCATCGGGCCTCATGAACCTTGCCGCATCCTTGGCTATGGCTTTGTAGGCGTCAAGCCCATCCGGGCCGCCATCCAGCGCTGCAACCGGATCAAATTTCGTCACTTCGGGAGCGAGATCGTGAATGACATTGGAAGCAATATAGGGCGGATTTGAGACAATCGCGTGAAACGAGCCCTGGATGTTCTCGAACCATTTCGACTGCACGGCCTGAAAGCGATCCTGCAACCCGTTTCTTTCTGCGTTTGACTTTGCCGTCCGAAGTGCATCCGACGATATGTCGCTGCCGATACCTGACGCCTCGGGACATTCGCTCAAAAGCGCGAGGCATATCGCCCCGGTCCCGGTTCCTACATCAAGGATATGGAGATTGTCCTCGGCCTTTGCAAGGTCCTTGAGATAGGGAAGCATCGTATCGACCAGAATTTCGGTATCGGGACGCGGCTCGAGCGTTTCCGCCGAAAGCCGAAGCGGCAGGCCGTAGAATTCCCGCTCGCCGAGAATGCGGTGCACCGGCTCATGGCCGAGCCGCCGTTCCAGCGCCTTTGCAATCGCTTCGGCCTGATCGGAAGAAAGCCTCTCGGCCGACCGCGTCAGGAGTTCGGTCGACGACAGCTTCAGCAAGCCGGCGACAAGCAGCCGCGCATCGGTCAGCGGATCGGCGATACCGCCTTCGGTGAAGCGGCGGCGCGCTTCGGCAAGCATATCGGCGATCGTCCGGCTCACTGCTGTTCGCCGAGCTGCGCCAGCTGGCTCGCCTGATAGTCGGCCATCAGCGCATCGACGACCTCCTCGATCTCGCCTTCCATCATCCGGTCGAGCTTGTAGAGCGTCAGGTTGATGCGGTGGTCGGTCACGCGGCCCTGCGGAAAATTATAGGTGCGGATACGCTCGGAGCGGTCGCCGGAGCCGACCTGGCTCTTGCGATCGGCCGAACGCTCGCTGTCGGCCCGCTGCCGCTCGGCGTCGTAAAGCCTGGAACGCAGCACCTGCATCGCCTTGGCGCGATTCTGGTGCTGCGATTTTTCCGAGCTGGTGACGACGATGCCGGTCGGCAGGTGGGTAATCCGCACCGCCGAGTCCGTCGTATTGACGTGCTGGCCGCCGGCGCCCGAAGAACGCATCGTGTCGATGCGGATGTCTTCCGGCCGGATCTCGATATCGATCTCCTCGGCCTCCGGCAGCACCGCCACCGTCGCGGCCGACGTATGGATGCGCCCGCCCGCCTCGGTTTCCGGCACGCGCTGTACGCGGTGCACGCCGGATTCGAATTTCAGCTTGGCGAAAACGCCCCTGCCGGTGATCGTCGCGATGATTTCCTTGTAACCGCCGGCTTCACCCTCGCTTGCCGAGAGCACCTCCACCTTCCAGCTCTTCTCGGCGGCGAAGCGCTCGTACATGCGAAAGAGATCGCCGGCGAAAAGCGCCGCTTCCGAACCGCCGGTGCCTGCCCGGATTTCGAGAATTGCGCTCTTTTCGTCCGCCGCATCCTTCGGCAGGAGCAGGATCTGCATCTCCTGCTCCAGCGCCTCGATCCGCTCCTTCACCTCGGGCAGTTCGAGTTCGGCGAGATCGCGCATCTCACGATCGACCGACTTGTCTTCGAGCAGCGTGTCGAGATCGGCAAGCTCGGCGACCGCCTTCTCATAGGCGCGAATCTTCGTCACGACGGGCTGCAGCTCGGAATATTCGGATGCGAGCTTCACATAGACGTCGGCGGCGGGGCCGGCCGACATGCGCGCTTCGATTTCGCCGAAACGGCGTTCCAGCTCGCGCATCTTTTCAACGGGAAGCTTCGCCACCCTTCACTCCGATTCTTCTTGTATAGGCCTAAAGGGGAATATTGTGGCTCTCGGCGAAGCGGGCAAGCACTTCGCGCATCGGCACCATGGCGCTGTTATCGTCCAGCACCTCGTTCATCGCTTTCGTCAGCGCGCCGACATCCAGCCCGAGCAGCATCGCCTTCACAGGCCCGATCGAGGCCGGCGACATCGAAATCGAGCGGAAACCGATGCCGAGCAGCGCCATGGCCGAAATCGGCTTGCCGGCCAGCTCGCCGCAAAGGGTCACCGGCGTCTTGTTGCGGTCCGCCCCGCGCACGATATCGCGCAGGATGCGCAGGAACGGCTTGCCGAGCGGATCGAAACGGTCCGAGACCCGTGCATTGCCGCGGTCGACCGCCATCGAAAACTGAAAGAGGTCGTTCGAGCCGACCGAGACGAAATCAACCGCCTCCATCAACTCGTCGAGCTGCCAGAGCAGGGCCGGCACCTCGAGCATCGCCCCGAACTGCAGCTTGCGCGGCAGCCCGTGGCCGAAGCGCGAGAGATGCTGCACTTCCTTCTGCAGGAGTTCGCGCACCATCTTCAGCTCGGAAACCTCGGTCACCATCGGCACCATCAGCTTCAGCTCGGTGCCGGCCGATGCCTTCAGCATGGCGCGCAGCTGGGTGCGCAGCAGTCCCGGCCGGTCGAGCGACAGCCGGATGGCGCGCCAGCCGAGCGCGGGGTTTTCTTCCTCATGACCGCGGAAATAGGGCACCACCTTGTCGCCGCCGATATCGAGCGTCCGGAAGGTGACGACACGTCCCGCCGCCTGCTTCAGCACATTGCGGTAGAACAGCTCCTGCTCCTCCGCCTTCGGCATGGTGGAGGCGATCATGAACTGCAGTTCGGTGCGGAAGAGGCCGATGCCCTCCGCGCCGGATTCCGACAGCTGCGGCAGGTCGACCAGCAGGCCGGCATTCATCATCAGCGAGATGCGGTGTCCGTCCTTGGTCACCGGTTCGATGGCGCGCAGCGCCCGGAACTGCTCCTGCCGCCGGGCGCGGAAGCGGACCTTTTCCTCATAGGAACGCCGATGATCGGCCATCGGCCGCAGGTGCACATGCCCCTCGTCGGCGTCGATGATCACGGCGTCGCCGTTCTCGGCGAGCGCCACCACGCCGGCCGCCTGGCCGATGACCGGAATGCCCATGGCGCGGGCGACGATCACCACATGGCTCGTCACCGCCCCTTCTTCTAGCACCAGCCCGCGAACGTTGGAGCGGGGATAATCGAGCAGCTCGGCCGCGCCCATGGCGCGGGCCAGAATGATCGCATCGTTCGGGAAGCCTTCCGCGGTCGTCCGGCCGGTATAACCGGTCAACTGCCTGAGCAGCCGGTTCGCCAGATCCTCGAAATCATGCATGCGTTCTCGCAGATAAGGGTCGGTCAACCGCATCATCCGCGCCTTGGTGTCGCTCTGCACCTTCTCGACTGCCGCTTCCGCTGTCAGGCCGTTGCGGATCGCCTCCTCGAGCTTGCGCACCCAGCCCTGGTCATGGGCGAACATGCGATAGGTTTCCAGCACCTCGCGATGCTCGCCCTCCATCGACACGTCGCGGCGCGACAGCATGTCGTCGATCGAAATCCTGAGCGAGCCCATGGCCTCCGCCAGCCGCCGGATTTCCTTCTCCGCATCCTCGTTGAGCAGGTTGGTGACGACGATGCGCGGTTCGTGCAGCACGACATAGCCGAGGCCGATGCCGTCATTGTAAGTATCGCCGTCGATCGTCACCGAGCGCGTCAGGTCGAGTTCGAGCCCGGGCTTGGTAATCTTCTTGAGCTCGCCGGTGGCGATCATCTCGGCGAGCACCATCGCCGTCGTTTCGAGCGCCTCGACCTCCTCGTCGCGATAGTTGCGGCTCGCCTTGTTCTGCACGACGAGAACGCCGAGCGAGCGGCCGGTTCGGAGAATCGGCACGCCGAGGAAGGAATGATAGATTTCTTCGCCCGTCTCGGGCAGGTAGCGGAAGGCCGGATGCGATTGCGCGTCGGAAAGGTTCAGCGGCTGCGCCGAAGCGGCGATCGTACCGACGAGGCCCTGCCCCATCTTCAGTTGCGCCAGGTGCACGGCTTCGCGGTTGAGACCTTCGGTCGCATAGAGTTCGAGCACGCCGTCGGCGCGCAGCACGTAGACGGAGCAGACTTCCGCCACCATGTTGCCGGCGATCTGGCGAACGATCCGGTCAAGACGGTCCTGCGGCTCCAGCGGCTCTGCCATCAACTCGCGCAGCCGCCTGAGCAGCACGCGCGGACCGCCGGAAAGGTCTCTCATGACGTCTCAAGCTCCCGAAACAACGCTCTCAGTCCCGGCGGGCCTGCCTCCGTCTCCTCAACCTGAAGGGGCAGCCCGCCCACTGGGAATCAATTCTTATCCAGACCGTAGCAGGAATGCAAAGTCCTGACAGCGAGTTCTGCATAGGGACCGTCGATCAGGATGGAAATCTTGATCTCGGAGGTCGTGATCGCCTTGATGTTGATGCCTTTTTCGGCAAGTGCACGAAACGCAGTCGCGGCGACGCCCGCATGGCTGCGCATACCGATGCCGATGACGGATACTTTCACCAGCCCCGATTCGTTCTGCACGACATCGTAGCCGATCTTCTCCTTATGGTCGCCGAGAACCTTGATCGCCTTCTCGACGTCGCCAGACGGCACGGTGAAGGTCATGTCGGTCTTCGATCCGTCCTCGGAAATATTCTGAACGATCATGTCGACATTGATATGGGATTCGGCAAGCGGCCCGAAGATCGCGGCGGAGACGCCCGGCCGGTCGGCAAGACGGCGAAGCGAGATCTGAGCCTCATCCTTGGCATAGGCGATGCCGGTGACTACTTCCTGTTCCACGATTTCATCCTCGTCACAAATCAGCGTTCCGGGCGGGTTCAACAGATCGCCCATGCCCGGAGCATCGGGATCTTCGAAAGACGAGCGCACGAAGGTACGCACCTTATGCACCATGGCAAGCTCGACCGAACGCACCTGCAGCACCTTGGCACCGAGCGAGGCCATCTCCAGCATTTCCTCGAAGGCGATCTTCTTCAGCCTGCGCGCCTGCGGCACGATGCGCGGATCGGTCGTATAGACGCCGTCGACATCGGTATAGATATCGCAGCGATCGGCTTTGACAGCAGCCGCGATGGCGACGGCCGACGTGTCCGACCCGCCGCGCCCGAGTGTCGCGAGGCGGTTGTCCGGTCCCAATCCCTGGAAGCCGGCGATGACGGCGACCTGTCCCTCGCCCATCCGCTTGATGATGTCGGAGCCGTCGATCTCCAGGATACGCGCCGCGCCATGCGCATTGTCGGTGCGGATCGGGATCTGCCACCCCTGCCATGAGCGGGCATTGATATCCATCGCCTGCAATGCGATCGCAAGAAGACCTGATGTCACCTGTTCGCCGGAAGCGACCACCGCGTCATATTCGCGCGCATCGTAAAAGGGAGAATTGGCGCCGATCACCTTCGGCATGCCCTGCACCCAGCCGACCAACTCATTGGTCTTGCCGGACATGGCCGAGACCACCACTGCGACCTCGTGACCGGCATCGACTTCGCGTTTCACGTGGCGGGCAACGTTCTTGATGCGGTCCAGGTCAGCGACGGACGTGCCGCCGAATTTCATTACGATGCGTGCCATATGCCTCTACCACGACTGGCGCCGGAAAGCGGAAACCCCGACCCGGCATCACGAAAGCTCTGGGGCGGACCGCTTGGCGAAAGAGCCAAGCCCCCAATTTCTGGAACCGCTCTAAAAGCCCAGGCCCTGAAGGCCCCAAGTTGCGGCGTCTCTTAGCGAGTTTGGCGGGGGGAGGCAAGCACACGATATAAAGCAATTGCCGAGCGCCTCCACGCTCGTCGCTCCTTGATACCCACGCCCCTTGACTTATGCCCCCGATCGTCCGACTTCACTTGTCACGAACGCAAGGAGAAGACGATGACGGAAACCGCCAGGAGCACGATCGACCAGGGCGAAGTGGACCGCTTCTCGGCGATGGCAGCGGAATGGTGGAGCCCGACCGGCAAGTTCAAGCCGCTGCACAAGTTCAATCCCGTCCGCCTCGCCTATATAAGAGACAAGGCCTGCGAGAATTTCGGCCGTGATCCGAAAAGCGCCCGCCCGCTCGAGGGGCTGCGTGTGCTCGACATCGGTTGCGGTGGCGGCCTTCTGTCCGAACCGGTCGCTCGCATGGGCGCCACGGTCGTCGGCGCCGATCCGTCCGAAAAGAATATTGGCATCGCTTCGACACACGCCAGGGCGTCCGGGGTTTCGGTCGATTATCGCGCCGTCACCGCCGAGGAGCTCGCCGATGCCGGCGAGACCTTCGATATCGTCCTGAACATGGAAGTGGTCGAACATGTCGCCGATGTCGAACTCTTCATGACGACCTGCGCGAAGATGGTCCGCCCCGGCGGCCTGATCTTCGTCGCCACCATCAATCGCACGATGAAGGCGGCGGCGCTCGCCATCTTCGCCGCCGAAAACATTCTGCGCTGGCTGCCGCGCGGCACCCATCAGTATGAAAAACTGGTGCGCCCGGAAGAGCTGGAAAAGCCGCTCACGGCAAGCGGCCTCGACATCACCGACCGCACCGGCGTCTTCTTCAATCCGCTGTCCAACCAGTGGAACCTGTCCAAGGACATGGACGTGAACTACATGCTGCTGGCGAAGCGCGAGGCGTAAGCAAGTCTTCGCATCCGGAAAACTATGATAAGGTCGATCCGTTCATCCGAAGGAGAAACTCGATGGGCGAAGCCGCAAAAATTACCGTTACCTTGGAACCTCGTCTCGAAGAATATGTGCGCGACGAAGTTGCCCGCGGCGCCTTCAAGTCGAGCAGCGACTATATCGAAAGCGTGCTGCGTGACCGCTACAATGACGATCAACGCGTTCACGAATTGGAAGATGAACTGCAAAAAGGCATCGACGATCTGGAAGCAGGGCGGACCTTATCCCTTGAGGACGCATTCAACGGTGTTTATGCCGAACTCGGCCTGGACAAGCTCCGCAGTCGATGAAGGTGGCCTTCTCCCAGGCCGCCCGTGCCGATCTGCTCGCAATCGGCCGTTATATTCTTGAACAAAATCCAACGCGCGCTTTGCCGTTCATGGACGAACTGCACTCCGCATGCGTGGAGATTGCGGACATGCCGCATGCCTTCGTCGAACTTCGGTTGCCAAGACTGAGAGGAGTGCGAAGGCGCCCTTTCGGAAACTATCTCATCTTCTATCGAATTGAGGGCTCCACCGTGCAGGTGATCCGTATCCTGCATGGCGCGCGAGACTACATCAACATCCTTCGACGGATGAGTTAGGCATCTCAGTTTACGTCCTCGGGCAGCACCGGAATGGCCGCGATCTCGATGCCCTCTTCCACGAGCGCCTGCGCCTCGTCGACCGTCGCCTGGCCGATGATGCCGCGGGCATCTGCCTCGCCGTAGTGGATCTTGCGGGCTTCCTCGGGAAACTTCGTGCCGACATCCTCGGAATTGGCTTTGACGGCCGCGACCGCCTCTTTCAGCTTTTCCAGGGCCTCCCGGCGCATGGCATCCATCGCCAGCGTCTGCCTCTCGTCCTTCTTGCGCGCGGTCGACACCGAAGGCGCCATCAGGAGCTTGGACACGGCGGCGGAATGGCAGACCGGACAAGTCAGGAAACCGGTCTCGACCTGGCGGTCGAAATCGGCGCTCTCCGAAAACCAGCCTTCGAACTCATGGGCATTGTCACAGGTAAGGGAATAGCGGATCAAGCGGCGACGCCTCCTGCGACTGCCCCCGCGATTTTCTCGACCGAGAATTCCCGGCCGTTCCTCAGGTTCGGGATCTTGTCATGAGCGGCCTTGACCGCGCCGGGATCGATCTCGGCCACAATAACAGCCTCGCCGGTGGCGCCGGCCGAGGCCAGCACCGTGCCCCAGGGGTCGATGATCATCGAGTGACCGAAGGTCTCCCGGCCGTCCTCGTGCCGGCCGGCCTGTGCGGCGGCAATGACGAAGACGCCGTTCTCGATCGCGCGGGCTCTCAGCAGGATTTCCCAATGCGCCTCGCCGGTCTGCCTGGTAAAGGCGGCGGGAACCGTCATCACCTCGGCGCCGGCAACGGCCTGAGCGCGAAACAGCGCAGGGAAGCGAACGTCGTAGCAGATGGCAAAGCCCATTTCCGCGAAAGGCAGCGACAAGACACGCGCTTCCGAGCCGGCCGTATAGGACGCACTTTCGCGCCAACTCTCGCCATTGTCGAGATCGACGTCGAACATATGGATCTTGTCGTAGCGGTTGAGGATTCGCCCATCGGGACCGAAGAGGAAGCCGCGATTGGCGATCTTGCCGTCGTCAAGCGCGATCGCCGTCGAGCCGACATGCATGTAGATACCAAGCTCCATCGCAAGCTCGGAGCCGGTCCTGACGATGATGTCATGCGTCTCGTCAGCAAGCACGGCGCGGGCGGCGGCGCGGTCGCGTTGCAGCATGCCGGTCATCTCGGGCGTCTGCACATAGGCAGCACCTTGAGCCGCGGCCTCGCGCACCAGCCGCGCCATGGCTGCGGCATTCTTCACCGGATCGACCCCGGAACACATCTGAACGGCGGCGGCCTTGAAGCTCATCGGTTCTTCCTCAAGCAGCCAGCATTGGATCGAGCTTGCCGGCCCGATCGAGCGCGAAGAGATCGTCGCAACCGCCGACATGATCGGCGCCGATGAAGATCTGTGGGAAGGTGGTGCGCCCGTTCGACTTGCCGATCATTTCCTGGCGAAGATCCGGCGAATAGGTCGCGTCGTGTTCGACATATTCGACGCCCTTTTCTTCGAGAAGGGACTTGGCGCGGGCGCAATAGCCGCAAAACTGTCGTGTATAGATGGTGACGGGTACCATGATATCTCCAGACGGGTGCCGGGGTATTTCTGTCATATAGGCCCGGAGAGAGCCCTTGCAAAGGTCAAAACCGTGATCTCAGCCGCACCCGCCTTGCGCAGTGTCCGGCTTGCGGCGGCGACCGTCGCCCCCGTCGTATAGACGTCGTCGACGAGCACGATGCGCTTGCCGAAAACGTCGTTTTCGCAGCCCTTGGCAATCGCGAAAGCGCCTCTGACATTGTCCTCGCGCGCCTTCGCGCCGAGGCCGACCTGCTGGCTGGTGCGCTTGACACGGACGAGCGTCGCGGCGAGCAGCGGCTTGCCCGAAAGCTTCGCCATATGGCGGGCAAGCTCGGCCGCCTGATTGAACTTGCGCGCCAGCATGCGGGTGCGGTGCAGCGGCACCGGGATCAGCGCATCGCAGCTTTCGACCGTCCCGTCGGCGGCGCGCAGCATCCAGGCCGCCATCATCGGCGCCAGATCGGTGCGGTCGCGGTATTTGAGCCCGTGAACGAGATCGCGGACGGCATGGTCGTGGGTCGCGGCTGACCGCAGCCGGTCGAAGGGCGGCGGATTGGCGATCGCCTCGGCGCTCAGAATACCGGCGCCGAGATCGTGCGAGAAGGGAATGCCGAGCACTTCGCAATAGGGCCGTTCGATGAAACGGATGCCGGACCAGCATTTTGCGCAAAGCCCGCGATGATCGCCGGTCGAGATGCCGCAGACGGAACAGGCGGGCGGATAGAGGAAATCGGCCAGCGCCGAAAACGGCCGCAAGATCTGCGCCCGCAGGAATTCCATCGGTCTTTCGAAATGGATCGATTTCATGCCAGCGAGATTAGCCTGTTCTCTCCCAAAGGAAAATCGCCTTGCCGCTGAGACGGCGCGGGACTAAGGACATCGCCATGGAAACGATCTTCGACAGAGCCCTGATCGCCGCACATCGCCATCGCGCGCTTGTCAACAACGACCCGAAAGCCGCCTTCCTGCTCGACATCGCCGCCGCGGAAATGGCCGAAAGGCTTGCCGTCGTCGAGCGGACATTCGAGACCGCCGTCGAACTGCACGGCGCGACCGGCGTGGCCGCCCGCGCCGCAATGGCGACCGGCAAGATCGGTACGATGATCCGGGTCGAGAGCGAGAGGGCCTATGCGGCCCCAAGCGAAACCTTGATCGAGGCGCCGCTCGAAGACGTGCCGCTAGAGCCGCAATCGGCCAATCTCGTCTTCGCGCCGCTCAGCCTGCATCTGACCAACGATACGCCTGGCGTTTTCATCCAGATCCGGCGCGCCTTGAAGCCGGACGGCCTGTTCCTGGCCGCGATCCCCGGCGCCGGCACGCTGCAGGAACTGCGCGAGGTGCTGCTGGCCGCCGAACTCGATATCACGGGCGGCGCAAGCCCGCGCGTCATCCCCTTCGCCGATGTGCGTGATGTCGGCGGCCTCATGCAGCGCGCCGGCTTCACCCTGCCGGTGATCGACACGGAGAACTATACGGTACGATATGACTCGCTCTTTCCGCTGATGCGGGATCTGAGGGCGATGGGCATGAGTAATCCGCTCGCAGCCCGCGCCCGCATGCCGCTGACGCGCGCCTTCTTCCTGCGCGCGGCCGAGATCTACGCCGAACGCTACTCCGATCCCGACGGGCGCATCCGCGCGACCTTCTCGATCATCTATGTCTCAGGATGGGCTCCGCACGAGAGCCAGCAAAAGCCGCTCCAGCCGGGTTCGGCCAAGGCACGCCTTGCCGATGCGCTGAAGGTGGACGAGCACAAGCTCAGGCAATAGAGCAATTCCAGGAAAAGTGTGAGCCATTTTCGGACAACGTCATGCTCTCACTCTTGATTGAGCAGGCTGCTTCTTCAGTCCCCGGGCAGAGTGTCGATGATCACGTTGAAAACGTTCTGCAGGCTGCCGGTGAAGGCGCCGAGACCAGCGATGAGCGCAGTGCAGATGATGGCGGCGATCAGGCCGTATTCGACCGCCGTCGCACCTCTGCGATCTGTAAGATATGCTTTCAAAAGGCGCATTGCCCCAACCCTCTGCGCGAACCGACTGCAACCATCAATTCCACGGCCATCGAATGATGGCCGGCATATTCAGCAACCGGCGCCGACGCCGTATCCCTGGACGACGCAGACCGAACCCGGCGTATCCTGGAGGACGCTGCGGCGGATCGTATAACGCTTGCCGCCTTCGTCCTTCGGGATCGATCCGGTCGTGATCGTATCAAAATCAACCGGCGCGCTGGCGAAGACACTTTTCTTCGAGGAATCCGCAAGCATCGGCGTCAGGATGAGTGTCAGCGCGACCACCGCCGTACCGAACAGAAGGGCGATATTGAGCGCACCCGTCCTGCGCGAGGCAGACGAAGCCCGTTCCTTTTCCCGGACAGCTTTCCAGAAATCATCGTCCATGACGTCAAGCCTTTTAATACACGCACGCCAGATGCTTGATTGAGGCCGATCTTTGGCAGAAGGTGTTAAACGATCCATTAATATCCACAGCCGAAAACGACGTGGCACAATAATAATAAGCTAATGCTAAAGTAGATCCTGCAGCATCGGGATGAGCGGCTCGTCGGCCGGCGGCATCGGGTAGTCGCGCAGCGCCTGCGGCCGCACCCATTTCAGCGCCTGCCCCTCGCGGCCCTGCGGGATGCCCTCGTAGCGCCGGCAGATATAAAGCGGCATCAGAAGGTGGAATGTCTCGTAGGAATGGCTGGCGAAAGTGAGCGGTGCGAGGCAGGCGATCTTGGTCTTGATGCCGAGCTCCTCTTCGAGCTCGCGCACCAGCGTTTCCTCGGGCGTCTCGCCGGGCTCCACCTTGCCGCCGGGAAATTCCCAGAGCCCGGCAAGCGACTTTCCCTCGGGGCGCTGTGCCAACAGGATACGCCCATCGGCATCGATCAGCGCGCAGGCGGCGACCAGCAATATCTTCCGGCCATTGCACTGTATGAGAGGCTCGCTCATCGCGGCTCCTGCTGCCAATAGCAATAATGATAGGCGTCGCGGAAGCCGAGGCGCTCGTAGAGTGCGATGGCCGGACGGTTGGAAAGCTTCACCTGCAGCCAGGCCGAGCGGGCGCTGCGCATGCGCGCCCAGCGCAACGCCGAGACCAGAATCTCGGTGCCGAGTCCCTCCCGCCGCCGCGCCTCGGAGACCGAAAGCGACATGATGCCGGCAAGATCGTTATCCTGGACGCAAAGCACGGTCGCGAGCGGACCTTCGACCGCATTCTCGATCATGAACAGACCCGACGGCGGCTTGATCGCCGAAATGATTTCGGCAAGCGCCGGCTTCAGCGTCGACGGCGCCCCATCAACGGCAAGGTTTGCGTCGACGAAGCGGCCGATATCATGGGTCGGCAGGTGATCGAGCGTATCCGGCAGTTCCGCCTCGGCAAGGTCGCAGGTCATTACCACGGTCTCGTCGAACTGCGTCCACTTCTGGGCGCGCAGGAGCTCGATCAGCACCGGCGAGGCAAGCGGCGTCTGGCGAACCACGGCGGGACGGCCATAGGCCTCGAACTTCCGGCTTGCCTTTTCCAGGCGGATTTCGACGTCGCGATGATCCGAGGGATCGAGCGGCACGATGGAATTCAGCCGATTGGACGGATGGCCCGCCGTCAGCCGCACCTGCCAGCTGCCGTCATATTGCACGGATGCCGCCGGCCAGGCGCGAAAGCCGACGGCCTCCAGCCTGCGGACCAGCGGCAGATTCTGTTGGGAAATGGATATCTGCGCCAATGAACGATCAGCTCCGATAGTCGCCATTGATCGCAACATATTCCTTGGTGAGGTCGCAGGTCCAGACGGTTGCCGACCCAGCGCCGAGGCCGATATCGACTTTGACGGGGATATCCTGCGCCTTCATGACGTCGGAGGCCGCCTGCTCGGAATAATCGGGATCGCGCTCGCCGTTGACGGCGACCCTGACGTCGCCGAACCAGATGGCGAGCCGGTCGCGGTCGGCCATCTCGCCGGACTTTCCAACGGCCATGACGATGCGGCCCCAATTGGCATCTTCGCCGGCAGCCGCCGTCTTGACCAGCGGCGAATTGGCGATCGACAGCGCGATACGCTTGGCGGCGGCATCGCTTTCGGCGCCCGTCACGGTGATTTCGAGCATCTTGGTCGCACCCTCGCCGTCACGCACCACCTGCAGCGAAAGATCCTTCAGCACTTCGTTGAGCGCGGCGCGGAAAGCGGCAAGACGCGGATCGTCGGCGCGTTCGACGCGGGCCTGACCGTCCTCGGCCGCCGCACCCGTCGCAAACAGCATCAGCGTATCGGAGGTGGAGGTGTCGCTGTCGACGGTCATGGAATTGAAGGTCGGGCCGACGCCGTCGGACAGAAGCGCCTGCAAGGCTGATGGAGCGATATCGGCATCGGTGACGACGAAGGAGAGCATAGTCGCCATATCGGGCGCGATCATGCCGGCGCCCTTGGCAATGCCGTTGATCGTCACGGCAACGCCGCCGATTTCGGCACTGCGGGTCGAAACCTTCGGATAGGTGTCGGTCGTCATGATCGCCTTGGCGGCCTCGAACCAGAAGTCGCCGGTCGCCTCGGCCTGCATCTTGTCCAGGACGCCTGAGAATTTGGTGGCATCGAGCGGTTCGCCGATGACGCCTGTCGAAGCCAGGTAAACCTCGTTTTCGCCGCAGCCGACGGCTGATGCAGCCGACTTCGCCGTCAGCTCGGTCGCCTGGCGGCCCTTCAGGCCGGTGAAGGCATTGGCGTTTCCGGAATTGACGACGACGGCGCGGGCGCTGCCGTGCGGCAGGTTCGCGCGGCAGAAATCGACCGGTGCCGAAGGGCACTTGGAACGGGTAAAGACACCTGCGACCGATGCCGGCTTGTCGAAGACCATCATCAGCACGTCGGTACGGTTCTTGTATTTGATGCCGGCGGAAGCCGTCGCCATACGCACGCCGCGCAGCGAAGGCATCTGGACGAAAGATTTGGGGGCGAGCGGAGAGACGGAACCGGACATGATGCGACACCTGCCAATGAGCATTTCCGGGCAAAAGGAAAACCGTTCGGCCTCCGGAAATGCGACAACACGATGATAGTGAAGGGCCCGGAAGAACCGGGCCCTGATGCGAATATTACTGCTTCGGCGCCGGCGCGGCGGGCTCGCTGCCCGGCTCCGGCTGCTTGTTGGCTTCGTCGTAGCCCTTGCGCAGCGTCTCGTCGGAGATCTCGATCTCGGCGGACGACTTCGCCTGGGCGAGAAGCGCAAGATACTTGTCGCGCATGACGAGCTGACGAACCTGATCCTGCACCTGCTCGAACGGCGGCGGCGCGGCGTCGCGCTTATCCTCGACCTTGATGACGTGATAGCCGAAATCGGTCTTCACGGGCGTCTTGGAATAGGTGCCCTTTTCCAATGCGAAGGCCGCGTCCTCGAATTCCTTGACCATTCGGCCGCGCGTGAAATAGCCGAGATCGCCGCCTTCCGACTTGTTCGGATCGGTGGACTTTTCCTTGGCGAGTTCGGCGAAATCCTTGCCGGCGTCGAGCTGCTTGATGATCTCCTTGGCCTCATCCTCGGTCTTGACGAGGATATGGCGGGCGTGGACTTCCTCCTGCTTCGGCAGGGCCGCGACTTCCTTGTCGTAGCGCGCCTTGACTTCTTCAGGCGTCACGGTGTCGACGACATGCTTCTTGAAATAGGCGTTGTGCAGCTCGCGATCGGAGAGATACTGCATACGCTTCTTGAATTCGTCGGTCTGGTCGAGCTTCTCGGTGATGGCGTCGGCGGCGAGCAGCTTCACGTCGATGGCGGCCGAAAGGGCTGCGACCTTCTTCTGGTCGTCGGGGAGCTGCGCCAGCTGCGGATCGAGATTGGCGACGGCGAGATCGAGTTCCGACTGGTGGATCTCCAGATTGCCGACCTTGGCAATGACGGCGTCGTCGGCATAGGCCGGAGCCTGAAGCGCAACAAAAGTCGCAAAGGCCAAAACGGCGAATTTATTGGTGCTTAACATCAAATAACCCTTCACAGTTCCATCGCCGGTTTCAGCATCCCCTGAATCCAGCTCAAAATAGCCATCAACACCGGATTGTGGCCTTTCTGTATCCGCCAAATCCGTTGACATCATTCGACCCCCCTCTTATCTGTCACGCAACCTCGCGTCCAGAACAGTTTCCGGGCGTTTCAAGCTGCGCGCCTGATTTTCGGCTGGGCCGCCAACAAGAAACGCCGGGGATGAATATTGAGAAAGGGCCAGTCACATGGTCAGCTTTGGCGGTATAGCCCGCAAGTTATTTGGATCGTCCAATGATCGCCGCGTGCGGTCGTTCCAGCCGAACGTCACTGCCATCAACTCCATCGAAGAGAAGACCAAGGCGCTGACGGACGAGCAGCTCGCGGCAAAGACGGCGGAATTCCGCGCGCTTCTCGCCGAGGGCAAGACGCTCGACGACATCCTGGTTCCCGCCTTCGCCGTGGTGCGCGAGGCCTCGCGCCGCGTTCTCGGCCTGCGACCTTTTGACGTACAGCTGATCGGCGGCATGATCCTGCATTCGAATGCGATCGCCGAGATGAAGACCGGCGAAGGCAAGACCCTGGTCGCCACCCTTCCGGTCTATCTGAACGCGCTTTCCGGCAATGGCGTGCATGTCGTTACCGTCAACGATTACCTCGCCCAGCGCGACGCCGCGACCATGGGCCGCGTCTACGGCTTCCTCGGCATGACCACCGGCGTGATCATCCACGGCCTGTCCGACGAGGAGCGCCGCGCGGCCTATGCCTGCGACATCACCTACGCCACCAACAACGAGCTCGGCTTCGATTATCTGCGCGATAACATGAAGTACGAGAAGAACCAGATGGTCCAGCGCGGCCACAATTTCGCGATCGTCGACGAAGTGGACTCGATCCTCGTCGACGAAGCGCGCACGCCGCTGATCATCTCCGGCCCGCTCGACGACCGCTCCGAACTCTACAATACGATCGACGCGTTCATTCCGTTGCTCGTGCCCGGCGATTACGAGATCGACGAGAAGCAGCGTTCCGCCAACTTCTCCGAAGAAGGCACCGAGAAGCTGGAAAACTTGCTCCGCCAGGCCGGCCTGCTGAAGGGCAACGCGCTCTACGACATCGAAAACGTCGCAATCGTCCACCACGTCAACAACGCGCTGAAGGCGCACAAGCTCTTCCAGCGCGACAAGGACTACATCGTCCGCAACGACGAGGTCGTCATCATCGACGAATTCACCGGCCGCATGATGCCGGGCCGGCGTTATTCGGAAGGTCAGCACCAGGCGCTCGAAGCCAAGGAAAAGGTGCAGATCCAGCCGGAAAACCAGACGCTTGCCTCGATCACGTTCCAGAATTACTTCCGCATGTACGGCAAGCTCGCCGGCATGACCGGTACGGCGCAGACGGAAGCGGAAGAGTTCGCCAACATCTACAATCTCGACGTCGTCGAGGTTCCGACCAACCTGCCGATCAAGCGCATCGACGAGGACGACGAGGTCTACCGGACCTTCGACGAGAAGTTCAAGGCGATCATCGAGGAGATCCTCGACGCCCATAAGCGCGGCCAGCCGGTACTCGTCGGCACGACCTCGATCGAGAAGTCGGAACTGCTCGCCGATCGCCTGCGCAAGCAGGGCTTCGACGACTTCCAGGTCCTGAACGCCCGCTACCATGAGCAGGAAGCCTATATCGTCGCCCAGGCGGGCGTGCCGGGCGCCGTGACGATCGCCACCAACATGGCCGGCCGCGGCACCGACATTCAGCTCGGCGGCAACCTCGATATGCGCATCGAGCGCGAACTCGGCGAAGTCGAAGCGGGTCCGGAGCGCGACGCGAAGATCCAGGCGATCGTCGAAGAAATCAAAAGCCTCAAGGAAAAGGCGCTCGCTGCCGGCGGTCTCTACGTCATCGCCACCGAACGCCACGAAAGCCGCCGTATCGACAATCAGCTGCGCGGCCGCTCCGGCCGTCAGGGCGACCCCGGCCGCTCGAAATTCTACCTTTCGCTTCAGGACGACCTGATGCGCATCTTCGGCTCCGACCGCATGGACAGCATGCTGACCAAGCTCGGCCTCAAGGAAGGCGAGGCGATCGTCCATCCCTGGATCAACAAGGCCCTCGAGCGCGCGCAGAAGAAGGTCGAAGCCCGCAACTTCGACATCCGCAAGAATCTTCTGAAGTATGACGACGTTCTCAACGATCAGCGCAAGGTGATCTTCGAGCAGCGCCTCGAACTGATGGAATCGACCAATATTTCCGAAACCGTCTCGGACATGCGCCGCGAAGTGATCGAGGATCTGGTCGAAAAGCATATTCCCGAGCGCGCCTATGCCGAACAGTGGGATGCCGCCGGCCTGAAGACCGGTGTCACCAACATCCTGAACCTCGATCTGCCGATCGAGGACTGGGTGAAGGAGGAAGGCATCGGCGAAGACGATATTCGCGAGCGCCTGACGGAAGCCACCAACGCCGCCTTCACGGAGAAGGCCGAGCGTTTCGGCGACGACATCATGCATTATGTCGAACGCTCGATCGTCATGCAAACGCTCGACCACCTCTGGCGCGAGCACATCGTCAATCTCGACCATCTGCGCTCCGTCATCGGCTTCCGCGGCTATGCCCAGCGTGACCCGCTGCAGGAATACAAGTCGGAAGCCTTCGAACTCTTCACCGCGCTGCTCAACAATCTGCGCGAAGCCGTCACCGCCCAGCTGATGCGCGTCGAACTGGTGCAGCAGGCGCCTGCCGAGCCCGAACCGCCTGTGATGCAGGCCCACCACCTGGATCCGACGACCGGCGAGGACGATTTCGCCCCGATCTATCAGGCCTCCGAGGTCATCGTGGCGCCCGAGAACCGCAATCCGGACGACCCCGCCACCTGGGGCAAGGTAGGCCGCAACGAGACGTGCCCTTGCGGTTCCGGCAAGAAATACAAGCATTGCCACGGGGCCTTCGAGCAGGTCTGAGGCAAATCGCGAGAAACTGGAAAATGCCGCCTTCGGGCGGCATTTTCTTTTCTGCGGCAGCACTGGAAACCAGGCAATTCAGCGTTGGACGACAGGCTGATCCGGAACCGTTTCTTAACCCTGTTCTGTCAAGACTTCCCGGACGATTTGCCTGACCTCAGAGTTTTGCGTGTTCATCATGGCGGTCATAGAAACAGCGGAGAAGATGCTGCCCGCGGGCCTGCGCCCGATCGGCGGCCGTACGCTGCGCATGTTTGCCGCCGTGCTCACCGAACGCGGCGAGAAGGCGGCGGCTCAGCGCATGGCGCTGACGGCCTTTTCGATCCGCATCCTCAGCGCCGCACTCGCCTTCATCTCGCAGATCGTGCTCGCCCGGCTGATGGGCGAATATGAATACGGCATCTTCGTCTTCGTCTGGGTGCTGGTCGTCGTCTTCGGCGATCTCTCCTGCCTCGGCTTCCACACCGCCATCATCCGCTTCCTGCCGCAATACAAGGCGGCGGGCGCCTTCGATGAAATCCGCGGCCTCACCGGCACGGCGCGCATCTTCGCGCTGCTTTCCGGAACCATGGTGCTCGCCGCCGGCATGCTCGGGCTGCACTTCTTCGGCGACATGATCGAGATCTATTACCTCGTCCCGATCTTCCTCGGCCTGCTCGCCATGCCGATGATCGCGCTCGGCGACATTCTGGAAGGCACGTCGCGGGCGAACCACTGGCCGGTGATGGCGCTGGGCCCGGTCTATATCATCCGCCCGATCCTCATCATCGCCTTCATGCTGGTCGCGATTGCGACGGGTGCCGAGCATACCGCCGTCACCGCCATGCAGGCAGCGCTCGCCGCCACTTTCGTCACCGCGCTCGGCCAGTATGGCGCGACGCTCTACCGCCTTCGCCGGCACTATGACGCAGGCCCGCGCAAGGTCGATTTCCTCACATGGTTCAGCGTCGCCTTCCCGATCTTCCTGATCGAAGGCGTCAGCTTCCTGCTCACCAATTCGGACGTCGTCGTCGTCGGCATTTTCCTCGAGCCGCATGACGTCGCCATCTATTTCGCCGCCGCCAAGACGATGGCTCTGGTGCATTTCATCAATTTCTCCGTCAAGGCGGCCTCCGGCCCGCGTTTCTCCTCGATCATCGCCGAAGGCGACCATGCGCAGCTGGCAGTCGCCGCCACGGACGCCGCCCGCTGGACCTTCTGGCCCGCACTCGGCGTCGGCCTCGTGGTGCTCGCGGCCGGCCATCTGCTGCTGTCGCTCTTCGGCGGCGCCTTTACGTCGGGTTATCTCGTCATGGCGATCCTGCTTGCCGGCATCCTCGCCAAGTCGCTGGTCGGCCCGGCCGAAACGCTGCTGATGATGGCGGGCAAACAGAACCTCTGCGTGGCGCTCTATGCCGGCGCATTGGCCGCCAATGTCGGCCTCAACCTCGCTTTGATCCCCCACTACGGCATCGAAGGCACCGCCATCGCCACCGCCTCGGCCATGGCGGTCGAGGCGATCCTCCTGCATGTCGCCGTGCGCCGCGCGCTCGGCATCATCCTCTTCGCCTTCGCCAGCCCCTCCGCCGCAACGCCAGAAATGAGAGTTCGATAGATGGTGCGCCTGCCCCCCGTCACCGAAAGCACCGACAGAATCACCAACCGGATGGTGCATGATCTCGCCTCGCTGCATTTCGAAGCGCCGCAGGCCGAGGCCCGCGCCGAAATCGGCCGGCCGGGGCGCGAGCTCTGCCTCTATCCCGGCAAGCTCGGCTACGAGCTGCAGGAAGAACTCGACTTCCTCTCCAACCGGGCGATGGAGCCGAACGTCTTCTTCTCCGGCCGTTTCCTCGCTCCCGCCATGCCGCGGCTCGAAGACCGGCAGGTGAATTTCGCCCTCATCCGCGATCACAGCGCCGGCCGCAGCCGCATGCGCTTCCTCCTGCCGTTTTCGGTCGATAAGCCCGGCTTTGCCGTCGGCCCCTCGATCATCCGCGGCTGGTCGAACAGCTTCGGCCCGCTCGGAACACCCCTCGTCGACAGCGAGGATGCCGCCGAAACCCTCGACAATTTCTTCGAGGGACTGACAGCTCCCGACCTCAACCTGCCGACAACGCTGGTTCTGCCGGATCTGCGGCTGAACGGTATTTTCGTGCGCATGCTCAAGGCCGTGGCGCTCAGCCGCAACCTGCCGCTCACCGTGACCAATCCCTTTCTGCGCCCGATGCTGCAGAGCGAGGAGGAGGCGCCTGTCTATCTCGGCAAGACCATCTCTTCTTCGCATATGCGCGAGATGCGGCGTCAGTGGCGCCTGCTGGAGGAACAGGGAACCGCCGTCTACGCCGTTGCCCGCCAGCCACGCGAAGTCCATGTCCGCTTCGAGGAATTCCTGGCGATGGAGGCCGGCGGCTGGAAAGGCAAGCGCCGGAGCGCCCTCGTCACTGATCGTTATCACACCGCCTTCGCCCGCGAGGCCGTATCGAACCTTGCCGCCGTCGACGCCGTGCGCATTCACACGATCGACCTCAACGGCAAGGCGATCGCCGCCATCGTCGTGCTGATGATGGGTGGCGAGGCCTACACCTGGAAGACCGCCTATGACGAGAATTACGCCCGCTATTCGCCCGGCAAGCTCCTGATGAGCGAACTCACCGAATGGCATCTCGACGACGCCAATATCGTGCGCTCGGATTCCTGCGCCGTCTCCGACCATCCGATCATGAGCCGCTTCTGGCAGGAGCGCGAGGAGATGGGAACCTTGGTGATCGGGCTGACGCAGAACGGCGACCGCGACATGCGCCAGGTCGCCGCCCAGCTTCATATGTACCGCAGCACCCGCAACATGGCGAAGATGCTGCGCGAGAAGATCATGTCGCTCGCCGGCCGGAGTTGATCTCGGCGGCAGCCCTTTCGCGCAGCAGCCGGCGGATCACCTTGCCGGTCGTCGTCAGCGGCAAGGCGTCGATGAATTCCACCTCGCGCGGATATTCGTGCATCGAAAGCCGCATCTTCACCCATTCCCTGATATCGGCGGCCAGCGCCTCGCTTGGCGAATGGCCCGCCGACAGCACGATATAGGCCTTGACGATCTCGGTGCGCACCGCATCGGGCTTGCCGACGGCAGCGGCAAGCTGCACGGCGGGATGGCCGATCAGGCAGTCTTCGATTTCGGCCGGGCCGATACGATATCCGGACGAGGTGATGACGTCGTCGTCGCGGCCCTCGAAGGTAACGTAACCGTCTTCGTCCTGCCGGCCGATATCGCCGGTGAGCAGCCAGCCCTTGACGAATTTCTTCTCGGTCGCCGCCTGATCGTTCCAATAGCCGAGGAACATGACGGGATCGGGACTGGCGATGGCGATCTGGCCCGGCTCACCGGGCGGCAGCTCGTCGCCCGTGTCGTTGACGATCGCCACGCGATGTCCCGGCACCGCCCGGCCGATGGCGCCGGCCTTGGTCACGCCATGGGCAGCACTCGACGACAGCACGAAATTGCACTCCGTCTGGCCGTAGAATTCATTGACCGTAATGCCGAGTTCGCGCCGCGCCCATTCATAAGTCTCGCGGCCGAGCGCTTCGCCGGCCGAGCCGATGGTGCGCAGCACCAGATCGTATTTCGAGCGCGGATCGGAGACGGACCGCATCAGCCTGAGCGCCGTCGGCGGAATGAAGGCGTTGCGCACATCCATCTCCGCCATGATCCGATAGGCCATATGGGGATCGAATTTCTGCGCCGGCGAAGAGACGACCGGAATCCCGAGAAGAAGGCTTGGCAGCAGCGCATTCAGCAAACCGCCCGCCCAGGCCCAGTCGGACGGCGTCCAGACCTTGTCGCCCACTTTCGGAAACCCCTCATGGGCGAACTGCATGCCGGGGATATGGCCGGGCAGAACGCGGTGGCCGTGCAGCGCGCCCTTGGGCGGGCCCGTCGTGCCTGACGTAAAGATCATTAGCGCCGGGTCGTCGGGAGTGGTCTTCTCTCCTTTGAAGGAAGGCTCGTACGACACGATCAGATCGGCAAAGGAAAGAGCGTCGGAAGCACTATCGAGGCTGATCACATGTTTGAGCTCCGGCAGCCGATCGCGAATTTGCCGGATACGATCGAGGCCGAAATCATTGGTGATGATTGCCGCCGCACCCGAAGTCCTCAGCCTATATTCGAGCGCATCGATGCCGAAGAGCAGCGCCAGCGGCAAGGCGATTGCACCCATTTTGTAAATCGCGACATGAGCGACGACGGTTTCGAAGGACTGAGGCATCAGCAGGGCGACGCGATCGCCTCGCTGGATGCCGAGCGAAGCCAGCGCATTGGCGAACATGGAGGAGCAACCGGAAAGCTCGCCGTAAGTCAGCGAAAGATGCTCACCGTCAGGGTCGAAATGCTCAAGGCAGACGCGCTCCGGATCTCTGGCGGCCCAATCGTCGCTGACCGCGCGGCCGATATTGAAATCCTCGGGAATCCGCCAGGAGAAATCGCGATAGAGATCGTCATAACGATCGTGAGACGGCAGTTGCATGGTCGAATTCCGGTGAAATGCTGCACCAGCTAACACCTTGCGGCGCGGATGCGCAAGCCGAAGCCGGAAACGGCAGGGATAGGCGCGGCTTCAAATAGCGCTTTCATTACGCACATGCAGCATAGATTCTTCTTTCGGCGCCTCTGCGACTTTCGCCCTTTCGCGCTAGATCAGGGAAAGCCGCCGGGGGGCCATCGAATTCACCACGGAGTCGTTTCATGGAATATGCAAAATTTGGGAAGACCGGTCTCGAAGTCTCGAAAATCTGCCTGGGCTGCATGACCTTCGGCGATCCCGGCCGCGGCAACCATGCCTGGAGCCTGCCGGAAGAGGAAAGCCGGGCGATGATCCGGCAGGCGATCGATCTCGGCATCAATTTTCTCGACACCGCCAACACCTATTCCAACGGCTCATCCGAAGAGATCGTCGGCCGCGCCATCCGGGATTTCGCCAAGCGCGAGGACATCGTGCTGGCGACCAAGGTGTTCAACCGCATGCGGCCTGGCCCGAACGGCGCCGGCCTGTCGCGCAAGGCGATCTTCGATGAGATCGACAACAGCCTGCGCCGCCTCGGCACCGATTACGTCGACCTCTACCAGATCCACCGTTTCGACTACACGACGCCGATCGAGGAAACGCTGGAAGCACTCCACGATGTCGTCAAATCAGGAAAGGCGCGCTATATCGGCGCCTCCTCCATGTATGCGTGGCAATTCGCCAAGGCGCTTTACGTCTCCCGGCTGAACGGCTGGACCGAATTCGTCAGCATGCAGGACCATCTGAACCTGCTCTACCGTGAGGAAGAGCGCGAAATGCTGCCGCTCTGCGAGGATCAGAAGATCGCCGTCATTCCCTGGAGCCCGCTCGCCCGAGGCCGGCTCACCCGCGACTGGGACGAGGCGACGGCACGCAGCGAAACCGACGAATTCGGCAAGACGCTCTATACGCAATCCATCGATGCCGACCGCCGGATCGTCAAGGCAGTGGCCGAAATCGCAAAAGCCCGCGGCATCTCCCGCGCCCAGGTCGCGACCGCCTGGATCCTGCAGAAGAGCGCCGTGACCGCCCCGATCATCGGCGCGTCCAAGCCAGGCCATCTAGCGGACGCCGTTGCCTCGCTCTCGGTCAAACTGACAGCCGAGGAAGTCGCGGCACTGGAAGCACCCTACATCCCGCATGCTGTGGCCGGCTTCAAATAGTCACCGGACGCTTCCGGCCTTGTACAAAATAAAACTCCTCTCCGCCCACACGGAGAGGAAGCCGAAACCATGCCCCAACTGAGATTATCTCCGGCTACCGGGATCGAGCTGCCGCCGCATCGTCACTAGAAAATGCTCCGCAAGCGCCCTGTCCTCGACCGCGCGGGCAAGAATGACGGCGCCCATCATCGACGAAAGCGTCGTGGCGGCATTGGCGCGGCGTTCCTCCTCGCTCTCGCCGGGAACGATATCGGCGAGTGTATCGACCAGCACCGACAATCCATCGCTGAAGACCTCTCGGACGGCGCCGCGGCTGCGGCTTACCTCCTGGATCAGCGTCGCGAAAACGCAGCTGCCGCCGGGATCGTCGACCGTGCGCCAGTGGATATAATGGTCTAGAAGCGCTTCAAGCGGCCGGTCCGGAGACTCGGCTATATGTTCCTTCCACCGCGTCTCGACCTTGTCGATCAGCTTGCGGCTGACCTCGAGCGCCAGATCGTCCTTCGAACTGAAATGACCGTAGAAGCCGCCATGGGTCAGCCCCGCCGCCTTCATGATGTCGGCGACGCCGACGCCGTCGAAACCGTTCTCGCGGAACAGCACACCGGCAACGCTCAAGATCCTCTCGCGGTTTTCGGCAAATTTTTCGCGGCTGACCCGCATCTTCGTCTCCAGAAATAGGCGCTTGACAAAATATATGACGTCCATCATCAATAAGCAAGAAATATGATGACCATCATGTAAATCGCTCCTGTATCTTTCCGAAGCTCAATTCGAACGGAATCGTGCCCATGGTTTCCGCAGCCCTTGCCTCCACCCTTGCCCGGCGCAACATCCACTACGGCTGGGTCGTCGTCGCCGCGACCTTCCTCACCATGCTGGTAACAGCAGGCGCCATGGGCGCCCCCGGCGTTCTCATCAAGCCGCTGCAGGACGAGTTCGGCTGGGAAACGTCGCAGATTTCCTCGGCACTCGCGATCCGCCTGATCCTTTTCGGTTTCATGGGACCGTTTGCCGCCGCCTTCATGAATTATTTCGGCGTCCGCAAGGTCATCGTCTTCGCGCTCGCCCTGATCGGCGCAGGCTTCATCGGCTCGCTGTTCATGACCAAGCTCTGGCATCTGCTGGCGCTGTGGGGCGTCGTCGTCGGCTTCGGCACCGGCCTGACCGCCATGGTGCTGGCGGCAACGGTTTCCACGCGCTGGTTCGTCAAGCATCGCGGCCTCGTCGTCGGCATGCTTTCGGCTAGCTCGGCAACCGGCCAGCTCGTCTTCCTGCCGCTGATGGCCGAACTCACCGAACGCTATGGCTGGCGCGCCACCGTATTCTTCGTCTGCGCCATGATCATGGTTGCGGCCCTTTTCGTCCTTCTCTTGATGCGTGACCGCCCCTCGGACGTGAACCTGCCGTCGCTTGGAGAAACCCATGTCGCGCCCGCGCCGGCCAGCACCACGCTTGGCGCGGCACTGATGACGCCGATCACTACCCTGAAGGAAATCTCGAAGACCTCGACCTTCTGGATTCTGTTCGCCACCTTCTTCATCTGCGGCCTCAGCACCAACGGCCTGATCCAGACGCATTTCGTCACCCTCTGCGGCGATTTCGGCATCGTCCCCGTGGCCGCCGCCAGCGTGCTTGCCGTCATGGGCATCTTCGATTTCTTCGGCACGATCGGCTCCGGCTGGCTGTCCGACCGGTTCGACAATCGCTGGCTGCTGTTCTGGTATTACGGCCTGCGCGGCCTGTCGCTGCTCTATCTGCCCTTCAGCGATTTCAGCTTCTACGGCCTTTCCATCTTTGCGATCTTCTACGGCCTCGACTGGATTGCCACCGTGCCGCCGACCGTCAAGATAGCCGCCGACCGCTTCGGCCGCGAAAAGGCCGGTCTCGTCTTCGGCTGGGTCTTCGCCGGCCATCAGCTGGGAGCCGCCACCGCCGCCTATGGCGCCGGCCTCTCGCGCACCGAGCTTTCGAGCTACCTTCCTGCCTTCATCGTCGCCGGCGCCTTCTGCCTGCTGGCCTCGATCCTGGCGATCACGCTGAAGAAGTCCGGCCTGACCAACCCTGTCCCTGCCGCCGCCCATTGATATCAAGGGAATCCGGCCTCGAAACGAGCCGGATCTCGCTACCGGATCAGTCTGATAACTTGGCTTGCCCGTCTTGCATCTGCGCCCGCTCGCATGTTAGACAGCCGCCCGTATCCGTTGCCCCATTGGCGGAATTGGTAGACGCGCTCGACTCAAAATCGAGTTTCGAAAGAAGTGCTGGTTCGACCCCGGCATGGGGCACCAGCCTACGCTCTGTGACTTCGGCTCGGCGAGCCGAAGAGCAGCCAAGCGGAGGCGGACTGGTTCGATAGTCCTGCGGTTAGCAACACCATCATCTCGAATGCCGCCGCGTAGCCCTTTGCTTCAAAGCGCTAACACGGCAGCATGCAACGAATTCGAATCCGACCGAAACTACTTGTTCTTCAACAGCCACATCTTGCCGGCCATGGTAATGCCGTAGACGTCCTTTGATGCGTCGTCGTCCATGTGCCGTCGCTCGAGGAAACCTGGCTCCTTCAACTCACCCAGCGTCTTCGCCGTGACCGATTTGATTTTCTGGGGCCGCTCTTTCCAACGGTCGTTTTTTGCGTAGGTCACGGTCGCGTTCTGATGCGTCCATTTATTGGCCGGCTGAGGATAAAGATCTCCATCCCTGGCGAGTTTGAGTGCAGCGATCTGGGACGGGGTAAGCTCAATCATACTGAAAAATCCTGTGCGGAGGCCCTGGCGCGGGGTCGCGCCTCGACCGAAGGCGTGCTCATAACACCGACTGGCGACTTCCACCACCGCATTGCGATATCTATGCGATGAAAGACGAAAACCCGGCTCGTGGAACCGGGCTTCGTCTTTATCGGGTATCTCTCCCTCAGTAGCAGCGCCTGACCGTCCTGGTGACTTCGCCATCCTCGGTCTGGCGGGTGACGCTCCTGGTTTCGCAGCCGTCGTCGCGATAGCGGCGGTGATCGCGTTCGCGCACCGCGCCGAAAGTGATGCCGCGTTCGCTGATGGTGACGCCCGGTCGCACCCGCTCATGGCGGTAGCCATCGTCATAGGAACGCTCCCTGACATAGATGCTGTCGGCAAGAACAGGCGCGGCAAACGAGCAGACGGCAAGAGCCGTCACAGTACAGTTCAGGATGATCTTTCGCATGTCGTTTCTCCTTCTCCTGATGAAAGAGCAACGAGACAGGCCATAAGTGGTTCCAACGGCGGCGACCGTCGGATTACACGTGAACGGAGAGGAAATGGCCGATTCCGTCAGATTAATTTAGGCGCTGAACAGACGCCATATCACGCGAATCAGCTGTTTAATTTTACGTGCACTTCGTACAGAGTGGCGACCGTTATCACGAGGAAGAAACAGACGTGCATCAGGAAGTAGGGCTCATCGCAACGGTCGCCGTCAGTTTCGTTTTCGCGGCGATCCTCGGTTACGGCGCCGACCGGCTCCGGCTGCCGCCGCTCGTCGGTTATCTGATGGCCGGCATCCTGATGGGGCCGTTCACGCCTGGTTTCGTCGCCGATACCGCCCTTGCCAGCCAGCTTGCCGAAATGGGCGTCATCCTGCTGATGTTCGGCGTCGGCCTGCATTTTTCAGCCTCCGATCTGCTCGCCGTGCGCGGGATTGCCGTGCCCGGCGCGATCGGACGCATCATCCTCGCCACCCTGCTGGGCATCGGTCTCTGCAAACTCTGGGGCTGGAGCCTCGGCGCCGGCCTCGTGCTGGGCCTCAGCCTGTCGGTGGCGAGTACCGTCGTTCTCCTGAAGGCGCTGGAGGAGCGCAATCTCGTCAACGCGCCGAGCGGGCGCGTCGCCGTCGGCTGGCTGATCGTCGAGGATCTGGTGATGGTGCTGGCGCTGGTGATGCTGCCGGCGCTCGCCGAGCTCCTCGGTGGCCACGCGGTCGAAGCGACAAATCACGGTCTCGGCGAGCTGCCGCTGGCGCTGACGATCGCCCTGACGCTCATGAAGGTGACCGCCTTCGCCGCCATGGCGATCTTCCTCGGCCCCCGCATCGTGCCCTGGCTGCTGACGATGATCGCCCGCACCGGCTCGCGCGAACTCTTTACCCTGACGGTGCTGGCGATCGCACTCGGCATCGCCTTCGGCTCGGCGGCGATCTTCGGCGTCTCCTTCGCGCTCGGCGCGTTCTTCGCCGGCGTCGTCATGAGCGAATCCCAGCTCAGCCACAGGGCGGCCGCCGATTCACTGCCGCTGCAGAACGCCTTCTCCGTGCTGTTCTTCGTTTCCGTCGGCATGCTCTTCGACCCCTCGATCCTGGTGCGCCAACCGCTTGCCGTGATCGGCGCGCTGGCGCTCGTCATCCTCGGCAAAGCCATCATCACCTTCGCGATCGTCCTGCTGCTGCGCTATCCGATCGGCATGGGGCTGACGCTGGCCGGCGGCCTTGCCCAGATCGGCGAGTTTTCCTTCATTCTCGCCGGACTCGGCGTCTCGCTCGGGCTCCTGCCGCATGAGGGCCAGGATCTGATCCTTGCCGCCGCGATCCTGTCGATCACACTCAACCCGATCGTAATCTTCGCGACGGACGGCCTGAAGAAACATATCCATTCGAAATGGCCCGCCCTCTTCGAGAGCTACGGCAGGAAGAGGCAAAAGACGCTCGGCAGGGAACTGGAAAAGATTAGGGCACTCGGCGAGGAGCGCGAGCGCCAGCACCAGTTGAAGATGCAGCAGCTGATCGAAACCTTTCCGCTATTCTCCCAGGTCGGCGAGGACGCGCAGGAGGAGCTGCTGCTGCTCTTCAAGGCGAAATCAGCCCCTCCCGGCGAACGTGTCATTCGCCGCGGCGATCGTGGCGACAGCATGTATTTCATCTCCTCAGGCGCCGTGGAGGTGCGGCTCGCCAGCGGCGCGATCCGCCTGGAGCCCGGCGCCTTTTTCGGGGAGATGGCGCTGCTGAGCGGCGGACGGCGCACGGCCGACGTCATCGCCGTCGATTTCTGCCAGTTCGAGGTGCTCGATCGGCGCGACTTCAACATGTTCATGTCACACCATCCCAATCTGCGCGCCGTCGTCAGCGAAATGGCGCAGAAACGCACGGAAATGAACGTCCTGCGCCAGCAATGGGAAAAATCGATGGATCTGTCCTGAAACGCGATCTTCCGTGACGACCTCAGGAGAAGGCAGGCCAGTAAGCGTCGGAGCGAAAATCCAAAGGGATCGGATCGAGCCGCGACAGCGCCTCGGCGACGAAATCGATCTGCAGCGACAAATATCTGAGTGCTGTCGGCATCGGCGCGCCGGTCGCAAATTCCCGGACGCGGGATATATGATAGCCGCTTTCGTCGAGCCGCCGCGCCGCTTCCCGGCGCACGTCGTCCCGGCTCGGTCCGCAATCCGCCTCATGATACACATCCGCCCGCGCGGCCTGCCCACGGCCACCCTCGATCACTTTGAATATCATCTCGCGCCACCCTGCATGCCGACAAAAACAACCTGCCTCACAATGGCCGATTCGCAATCCCATGAAATCTTGGGAGGGGCGGAAAGCCCCGGATCACGATTTTTTTAAGCCGCGGTGGCGCGAAGGACACGGGGCAAGCATTTACAGCGCCGCGCACGGCACCTAAAGCTTTTTTGCATCGCAACAGGAAGGAAACGGAATGCTCCGCAGACTTTACGACTGGACCATGTCTCTGGCCGCGCGCAAATCGGCCGAAGTCTGGCTCGCCGTCATCGCCTTCGTCGAAAGCTCCGTCTTTCTCGTCCCCGCCGACGTACTTTTTCTGCCGATGGCACTCGCCAAGCCGGAACGCTCCTATCGCTACGCGCTGGTTGCAACGGCGGCCTCCGTTCTCGGCGGTATTGCCGGCTGGGCGCTCGGCTATTACGCCTATGAGACGGTGGCCCGGCCGGTTCTCGAATTCTACGGCAAGCTCGATGCTTTCGAGCAGATGAAGGCCTATGTCACCTACGAGACGATCCTGCTGCTGCTCGTCACGTCAGGTCTCGCACATCTGCCGCCGATCAAGATCGTGACCATCCTGTCCGGCGTCATCCACGTCAATCTGGGTCTTTTCATCGTTTCGGCGATCGTTGCGCGCGGTGCGCGTTTCCTGTTCCTCGCCTGGCTGCTGCGCCGCTACGGCGAGCCGATCCGGGATTTCATCGAGAAGCGCCTCGGCCAGATCGTCGGCATCGGCGCCGGCGCCGTGATCGTGCTATATGTCGGCTACCGCTCTTTCGCTCACTAAAGCGCGTCGCGATCTTTCAGATCTGCTCCTCGCGCTTTAGGTTTTTGTTGTTACGCATGTCATTCTCGCAAAACCGCTGCACAGTTTTGCGCGACATGCTCCAGGCCCACCTTGCGGAGCTCCGCCATGACTGCCACTTCCTCGCCGCTCGCCCGCCCCGGCTTCACCTATTCCCTATTGCTCGCCATCGGCATGGCGGCGGCAGTCGGCACGGCGCTCGGCTTCCAATATATCGGCGGCTACATTCCCTGCGCGCTCTGCCTCCTGCAGCGCCAGCCCTATTATTACGCCATCCCCATCGCCATAATCGCAGCGATCTCCTCGCTCGTCGGCCTGCCGAACTGGATCACCCGCGCGCTCATTCTCGCAGCCGGCATCCTGATGCTGGTGACGGCGGGCATGGGCGTCTATCACGCCGGCGTCGAATGGCATTTCTGGCCGGGACCCGCCACCTGCTCGACGACGGCAAACAGCATGACGAGCAATGCCGGCGATCTGCTCACCGAGCTCAATACGATCAAAGGCCCGTCCTGCACCGATGCGGCGCTGAGGGTACTCGGCCTGTCTTTTGCAGGCTGGAACGTAATCGCGGGAATTCTGCTCGCAGCCTTCGCCTTCGTCGGCGTCCGCAGATCCGCTTAAGCATGTCGCGCAAAACCGTCCGGCGGTTTTGCGCCAATGACACGCGTAAAGCAAAGACGTGAAGCGCGAGCGAATCTGAAAGATCGCGACGCGCTCTCGGCTGGTCGATCAGGGCTGCAGCTCGGTATCCCAGTAGAGATAGTCGAGCCAGCTGTCGTGGAGATAGTTCGGCGGGAACAGCCGGCCGTTATTGTGCAGATCCTGCACCGTCGGCTGGTAAGGCTTCTGCGCCGGGAACATGCCCGCCTGCTTCGGAAGCTTGCTGCCCTTGCGCAGGTTGCAGGGCGAGCAGGCCGCCACGACATTCTCCCAGGTCGTCTCGCCGCCATGGGCGCGCGGGATGACATGGTCGAAGGTCAGGTCGTCACGGGCGCCGCAATACTGGCATTCGAACCGGTCGCGCAGGAAGACGTTGAACCGGGTGAAAGCAGGATTGCGGGACGGCTGAACATAAGTCTTGAGGCATACGACGCTCGGAAGCCGCATCGAAAAGCTCGGCGAGGAAACCGAATGTTCATACTCTGCGATGATGTTCACGCGGTCGAGAAATACCGCCTTGATCGCGTCCTGCCAGGACCATAGCGACAAGGGGTAATAACTCAGCGGCCGGTAGTCAGCGTTCAGGACGAGCGCCGGCAGGGCCTGCGGGGAGACTGCAATCGTCAAGGGACTCTCCTGATCGATTCGGCATCTGCACCTGTATATTAGGCCGGTTGTTACAGGATTGTGAAGTCCAATAAATTCAGAGGATAAAGGCAATTTGAAGAGTGTGGCCGATCAGCCGATCGGCACCATGTCGCGGCGCATTTTCGCGGCGTAATAGGCCCAGAAAAGCCGCGCCGCGACCGAACGCCACGGCGACCAGGCTTCCGCAAGCAGAGCAAGCGCCTTTGCCTGCGGCCGCGCCGCAAGGCCGAAGGCCGTGCCAACGGCGTTCTGCAGCGCGACATCGCCGGCCGGGAAGACGTCGGCATGGCCGCCGCAGAACATCAGATAGACCTCGGCAGTCCACGGGCCCACCCCCTTCAGCGCGGTGAGTTCGCCAAGCGCCTCGCCGGGAGGCTTCAGGCAGAGACGAGAGAGATCGAGGCTGCCGGAGGCGGCGGCTTCGGCGATCCGCGACAAGGTTTCGGCCTTGGCGCGCGACAGGCCGAATTCCCGCCATGCCTCGGGGTGAAGCACCGCGTAGCCTTCCGCGGTCAGCAGGCCGTCCGCCGGCAACATGCGCCGCCAGATCGCCTCGGCGCTGGCGCGCGACACCATCTGCGAGACGATGATATGCGCAAGGCCGGCAAAACCGGGCTCACGCAGCCGTAGCGGCAACGGCCCCGCATCCGCCGCGATCGGCGCAAGGCGTGGATCGAGACGAAGCAGCGCTTCGAGCCCTTGCCTGACATCGTCCTCGTTGCGGATGATCTGCACGTTACCTCGCAGTGGTTCAGAAACCGGATTCGTGGCAGAAGAAAGCATGACCACGAGCGAGCGTCAAAAACCTGTCTTTCGTTTTGCGCCGAGCCCCAACGGAGCGCTGCATCTCGGCCATGCCCTCTCGGCCTTCTTGAACCGTGATATGGCCGAAGCCGAGGACGGCCGTCTTCTGCTGCGCATCGAAGATATCGACCTGACGCGCTGCACGCCGGCATTCGAGGCCGGCATCTTCAAGGACCTCGACTGGCTGGACATTGATTGGGAAAGCCCGGTGCGGCGCCAGTCGGAACATTTCCCGGAATATCAGGCGGCGCTGCATGCGCTGATCGAGCGCGGCCTGGTCTATCCTGCCTTTCTCACGCGCGGCGAGGTGAAGGCGCGGGTGGCCGCCTACGAGGCAGCGGGTGAATCCTGGCCGCGCGATCCAGACGGCACCCCGCATTATCCGGCGACCGATCGCGAGCGCCCGGAGGACGAACGGCAGGAAATGCTCGCCTCGGGCATGAAGCATGCCTGGCGGCTCGATATGCGCAAGGCGCTCGACCTGATCGGCGAACTCCTGTTCTGGACGGAAACCGGCGACGGCAGGTCAGGCGAGATCGCCGCCGAACCCGAGGTCTGGGGCGATGTCATCCTGTCGCGCTCGGACGCCCCTTCGAGCTACCATCTTTCCGTGGTCGTCGACGATGCTCTGCAGGGCGTCACCCATGTCGTGCGCGGGCTCGACCTCTTCCATGCGACCTCCGTGCACCGGCTGTTGCAGGTGCTGCTCGACCTGCCGCAGCCGATCTATCACCATCACCGCCTCATTCTGGATGCGGGTGGCCGCAAGCTTTCGAAAAGCGACGGCGCCAGCGGACTTGGCGAATTGCGTGCCCAGGGCATGTCAGGGATGGATGTTCGCCGCCTTGTCGGGCTTTGATTGCCTTTCCACCCGCTCTCTGCCGACGATCGAAAGCGTATGGGAGAACATCCGGAAAACGCGGAACTTGATCAGCGCCGCATTGATCTCCGCTCCGATGATGAAGATGACCCCGACCATATAGAGAAAGATCAGCACGATCATGACGGAGGCGAGACCGGCATAGGTCGCCGTATAATTGGCGAAGGTCGCGAGATAATAGGCAAAGATCAGCGCGCCGGCGAGCCAGAGAAGCAGCGTCAGCAGCACGCCGGGAATGACATCGAAGACGCGCCTTTTGCCCGCCGGCAGCCAGAGATGCACGACGAGCAGCCCGACGGTCAGCACCACCAGCGTGCCGTAGACGCGCCAGCTGAAGACGATGTCGAGCGTATCGGCAAACAGCGGAAACCAGCCGCGCGCATAATCGAGCGCCAGCGGCAGGGCGACGAGGAGAATACTGATCGCGGCAAAGATGATGACGGCGATCAGCACGTAGCCGAGGCTGGCGAGGCGGGTGAAATACCACGGCCGCGTCTCCTGCACCCGATAGGCGCGGTTGAGCGAAATGCGCAGCGCCTCGACGCCGTTCGAGGCGAAATAGGCGGCCGCCAGCACCGAGATCGTCAGCAGCCCGCCGCGCGGAATGGTCAGAACCTGCAGCACCTGGTCGGCGAGCGGTTTGGCGATCGCCTCGGGCCAGGTGTCGAAGATCAGATGGATGGCGGTCGAGGAAAATTGATCGGCGCCGAGGAAGCTTGCGAGCGCCGTGCCGAAGATCAGGAAAGGGAAAACCGCAAGCAGGCTCGAGAGCGCTACGTGGCTCGCCATGGCAAATCCGTCATCTTCGACCATGTGACAGATCGCATCATAGACCACGTCGTAAATCGTGCGCAGCACCTTCGGCATTCCGTCCCCGGCTTTCCAGATTGTATCCTGTGGCCGAATATGGGAAACGAGTCCCATTTTGTACAGGAATCATTCCATGGCGGGAGAGCGCACCATCGTCGTGACCGGATGCTCGTCCGGCATCGGCGCTTACTGCGCGCGGGCGCTGAAAGCCGATGGCTGGCGTGTCTTCGCGACGGTGCGCAAGACGGAAGATCTGGCCGGGCTGGAAGCGGACGGCATCGAAACCTTCCTGATGGATTATGCCAGGGCCGAGACGATCTCAGACCTGGTCGGCACGGTTCTGGAACGCAGCGGCGGTCGCATCGACGCGCTCTTCAACAATGGCGCTTATGGTCAGCCGGGCGCCGTCGAAGACCTCTCGACGGCGGCGCTGCGCGAACAGTTCGAGGCGAATTTCTTCGGCTGGCATGAATTGACGCGGCAGGTCATTCCGCCGATGCGAAAACGCAAAGAGGGGCGGATCGTGCAATGCTCCTCCATCCTCGGCGTGGTGCCCTACCGCTATCGCGGCGCCTACACCGCCTCCAAATTTGCGCTCGAAGGCCTCAGCGTCACCTTGCGCATGGAACTGCAGGGCAGCGGCATCCATGTGAGCCTGATCGAGCCGGGACCGATCGCCACGCGTTTCACCGCCAATGCGCTCGCCAAGATCAAGGAACATATCGATCTTGAGAATTCGCCGCACGCGGCCGATTATGTCAGGCAGCTGGCGAGGCTCGAAGGATCAGGACCGGTCAGCCGCCATAAGCTCGGCCCGGACGCGGTCTATTCGGTATTGAAGCACGCATTGAACTCGAAAAAACCGAGACCACATTATCCTGTAACGACTCCGGCTAAACAGGGCATGGTTCTGAAGCGGCTGCTCCCGGCAGATCTCTTCTACCGCCTGATGCGCTGGACGGACTGAGAAAGCCGAATGCCATGTCCACGGTTACCTATATCCTCGCGATCATCGTCATGGGCGTCGTCGCCCTCGTCCTGATCCGCGGCCTCTTCAACATGATGAAGGGCGGCGATGCCAACCTTTCCAACAAGCTGATGCAGCTTCGCGTCCTCTTACAGGCGATCGCCGTCATCCTGATCATGCTGACGCTCTGGCTGACCGGCGGCGGCCGTCCGAGCTGACCTGACGATAGAGGAGTAAATATGGGCGGTGCCGCATGGTGAAACTCAACAAGATCTACACGAAAACAGGCGATGACGGCACGACCGGCCTGGTTTCCGGCCCGCGCCGAAGAAAGGACGACCTGCGCGTCGAAGCCTACGGTACGATCGACGAGGCCAATTCCGCGATCGGCCTGGCGCGCCTGCACACATCAGGCCTGCCCGATCTCGACGCCATGCTGATGCTGATCCAGAACGACCTCTTCGATCTCGGCGCCGATCTCGCCGCCCCCGATACCGGCGAGCCGCCGGCCTATGAGCCGCTGCGGATCGTCGAGACGCAGGTCGAACGCATCGAGCGTGATATCGACCGGTTGAATGCCCGCCTGGAGCCGCTGAAATCCTTCATCCTGCCGGGCGGCAGCCCGGCCGCCGCGCATCTGCATCTGGCCCGGACGATCGCGCGCCGGGCCGAGCGCCTGATGGTGGCGCTTGCCCGCACGGACGGCGAAATCGTCGGCGCGGCCGCGATGAAATATGTCAACCGGCTCTCCGATTTCCTCTTCGTCGCGGCCCGCCACGCCAATGACCAAGGCCGTGCGGATGTGCTTTGGGTTCCGGGAAAAAACAGATAGGCTTGCCGCGATCACGATCGCCGGGGGGCCTTAATGTTCATACCACTCCATGATGCCAATACGCTGAAACACATCAAGGTCCAGTGGGTGACGCTCGCACTGATCGCCCTGAATGTCGCGATCTGGCTCTTCACCAGCCTGGAGAGCGAACAGGCGGCCCAGGCGACGACCGTCGGTCTCGGCTATATCCCGGCGATCGCCTTCGGGCATGCGGTGCTGGCGCAGGGCCTCGAAATCGTGCCGGAGCCGGCGACCTATCTCACCTATGCCTTCGTCCATACCGGTTTCTGGCATCTGGCTTCCAATATGATCTTCCTCTGGGTCTTCGGCGACAATGTCGAGGATGCGATGGGGCATCTGCGCTTTCTGCTCTTTTACGTCGCCTGCGCCGCCGCCGGCGCGCTCTGCCACGGGCTGCTCGGCATGACGTCGGAAGCGCCGCTGGTCGGCGCATCGGGGGCGATATCCGGCGTCGTGGCCGCCTATGTCATGCTGCATCCGCGCGTCAGGGTCTGGGTGCTGGTGTTCTTCCGCGTGCCCCTGCCGCTGCCGGCCTTCGTCCCGCTGCTTTTGTGGATCGGCCAGCAGTTCCTGATGCTTGTGATCGCTTCCGGTGGCGACGTTTCCTGGGGCGCCCATGTCGGCGGCATCCTTGCCGGCGCCCTTCTGATCTTCGTCCTGCGCCGGCCGGGCGTGCCGCTCTTCGATCGGGAAATCGTGACACCCCGCGCCGTCAGAAACGAACCTGCCACCGGTCAGACCATCGCTGCCGGCACAGGCGGACGGACGGCACAGCGCTTTCCCTGGGGTCGACGCTGACTCCTATATTGACGTGGACGTAAACGTCCATATATTGCCGGCAAATTGCCTGTCGGCGTCATGGAAGCGTTGTATTTGGAGGAAAAACGCGTATCCATGTCGCCATTCGACAATCGGAGCGGCGCCCGAGCGCGCATTTTCCTCACAGCCTCGCTGAAGCCAGTTCTCTCTTGAAGGAAGGACCCCATGAAGATTCTCGTCCCAGTCAAACGGGTTGTCGACTACAACGTGAAGATCCGGGTGAAGCCGGATGGCACGGGTGTCGAGCTTGCCAATGTGAAGATGTCGATGAACCCGTTCGACGAGATCTCGGTGGAAGAAGCTCTGAGATTGAAGGAAGCCGGCAAGGCCGAGGAAGTGGTGGTCGTGTCGATCGGTCCTGCCAAGGCCGAGGAGACGCTGCGGACCGCACTTGCCATGGGCGCCGACCGGGCGATCCTGGTCGAGACCGACGATGCCGTCGAGCCGCTCACTGTGGCCAAGATCCTGAAGGCGGTCGCCGATGCCGAACAGCCGGGTTTGATCATCACAGGCAAGCAGGCGATCGACGACGACAGCAACCAGACCGGCCAGATGCTGGCAGCATTGCTCGGCACCGCCCAGGCGACCTTCGCCTCGAAGATCGAGATTGGTGACGGCAAGGCGACGGTGACACGCGAAGTCGACGGCGGCCTGCAGACGATCGAGATCAAGCTGCCGGCGGTGGTCACCACCGATCTGCGTCTGAACGAACCGCGTTATGCCTCGCTGCCGAACATCATGAAGGCGAAGAAGAAGCCGCTCGACAAGAAGAGCCCGGCCGATTTCGGCGTCGATACGACACCGCGGCTGAAGGTGCTGAAGACCGAGGAGCCGTCTGGCCGCAAGGCCGGCGTCAAGGTCAAGTCGGTCGCCGAACTCGTCGACAAGCTCAAGAACGAAGCCGGCGTGCTCTAAGGTTCGAAAGGAATATCACCATGACCATTCTTCTTCTGGCCGATCATGACAATGCCAGCCTTTCCGACCAGACCGCCAAGGCGCTGACGGCTGCAAGCCAGATCGGCGGCGATATCCACATTCTCGTTGCCGGCAAGGGCGCCAAGGCTGCGGCCGATGCGGCGTCAAAACTCTCCGGCGTCTCGAAGGTGCTGCTCGCCGAAAGCGACGAACTTGCCAACAATCTGGCCGAACCGCTTTCCGACCTGATCGTTTCGCTGGCCGGTTCCTACGACACGATTCTCTCGGCCGCGACTTCGGTCGGCAAGACGGTGCTGCCGCGAGTGGCCGCTCTTCTCGACGTCGCCCAGGTCTCGGAGATCATCGAGGTCGTTTCATCCGATACCTTCAAGCGTCCGATCTATGCCGGCAATGCCATCCAGACGGTACAGGCAAGCGATACCAAGAAGGTCATCACCGTGCGCACCGCTTCCTTCGCCTCCGCTGGTGAAGGCGGATCTGCCTCCGTCGAAGCAATCCCGGCTGTCTCCGATCCCGGCCTGTCGCGTTTCGTCTCCGATGCGCTGTCGGCCTCGGAACGTCCGGAACTGACCTCGGCGAAGATCATCATCTCGGGCGGCCGGGCGCTCGGTTCTGCCGAGAAGTTCAAGGAAGTCATCCTGCCGGTTGCCGACAAGCTCGGCGCCGCGGTCGGTGCAAGCCGTGCCGCCGTCGATGCCGGCTATGCGCCGAACGACTGGCAGGTCGGCCAGACCGGCAAGGTGGTCGCGCCCGATCTCTATATCGCCGCCGGCATTTCCGGGGCGATCCAGCATCTGGCCGGCATGAAGGACAGTAAGGTGATCGTCGCCATCAACAAGGACGAGGAGGCGCCGATCTTCCAGGTCGCCGACTACGGCCTCGTCGCCGATCTCTTCGACGCACTGCCGGAATTGCAAAAGGCGCTCTGAGCGGGCTCCATGCTTTTCTTTCGCACTTGCGAATGACTGGAAAATTGTCTTTTATCTGCTGCCGGGCGATCTTTCGTCCGGCAGTAATGCTAAAATAATGCGGCAACGCGGGGGCGGCTGCCGAGCGGGGGTTTGGAGATGAGTGCGGTGTTGAAGAATATCGGGATTATCGGTGCCGGCCAGATGGGCTGCGGCATCGCGCATGTTTCGGCCGCCGCAGGTTACAGGGTTCACATCTACGATCTCTCGCAGGACCGCATCGAATCCGGCCTCGCCACCATCAACGGCAATCTCGCCCGCCTGGTGACGAACGGCAAGATGACCGACGAGGAACGCAAATCGACCTTGTCGCGCATATCAGGCTCCGCCGACGTCAACGATCTCGCCCCCTCCGATCTCGTCATCGAAGCCGCCACCGAGGACGAAAGCGTCAAGCGCAAGATTTATACCCAGGTCTGCCCCGTGCTGAAGCCGGAGGCGCTGCTTGCCACCAACACCTCTTCCCTTTCCATCACCCGGCTTGCCGCGGCCACCGACCGCCCCGAACGTTTCATGGGCATACACTTCATGAACCCGGTTCCGGTGATGAAGCTGGTCGAACTCGTGCGCGGCATCGCGACCGATGAGAAGACTTTCTCCGCCGCCAAGGAATTCGTCGGCACGCTGGAAAAGACCATCACTGTCGCCGAGGATTTCCCCGCCTTCATCGTCAACCGTATCCTGCTGCCGATGATCAACGAAGCGATCTACACGCTTTACGAAGGCGTCGGCACGGTCGATGCCATCGACACGGCGATGAAGCTCGGTGCCAACCACCCGATGGGACCGCTTCAGCTTGCCGATTTCATCGGTCTCGACACCTGTCTCTCGATCATGCAGGTGCTGCATGACGGTCTGGCGGACTCGAAATATCGCCCCTGCCCGCTGCTGGTGAAATATGTCGAAGCCGGCTGGCTCGGACGCAAGTCCGGCCGCGGCTTCTATGACTATCGCGGCGAAGTGCCGGTTCCGACGCGCTAACGCACGTCATCGCCTAAAAAGGCGAATGGAACAAACGCCGGCGAAATGCTTTCCTTGCCGTGAACGGGAGGAAACGCCATGTCGACCGAAACACCCATGTTCCTGCTGCAATGCTGCGTCCTGATTGGAATCGCGGGCGTCTTCCTCATAAGGGGAGATGGGGACTCCTGAGCGATATCCTTACGATCCGATCGCACCCTTGATCAGCGCCTTGGCATCTTCGCTGTCCCAGGCGGCGGGGCCGTTCATGGCGGAGATCAGGCATCCCTTGTCGTCGAGCAACAGCGTTACCGGCAGACCGAAGGCGAGGCCTTCCTTCTTCAGGCTGTTGAAGACGCCGATCGTGTTGTCGCGGTAGAGCTGCAGCGCGTCGACGCCGGTCTCGGCGAGGAAAGTCTTCGGCTTTTCGTCGTCGCCGCTGTCGATATTGACGGTTACGACCTGAAACTTTTCACCGCCCATCTCCTTTTCCAGCGCGTTCAGCGCCGGCATTTCCTCGCGGCAGGGAACGCACCATGTCGCCCAGAGATTGAGAAGCACGGTCTTGCCGGCGAAATGATCGAGCGCCATCGGCTTACCATCAGCTCCGTTGAAGGAAACCGCGGTCAGCTTGCGCGGCTCATTGGCGGCAACCATGGCGGCAACCTGCCCCTTCATCAGCGGCGTCAGATTGGCGGCGCGCTCCTTGGCCAGCGAGCATTCGGCCGAAGCCGTATTGCCGGCACCATTGCCAATCCCCGTCTCCTTCACGTATACCGCTGCCGCACCGGCAACGACGCCTGCGACGGCGGCGATTGCGATCAGTTTTACGGACGGCAGGCCGAAAGGTTTTTTCGTCGTCATTTCATTCTCCAGGACGGGCATCTTCCATGGCCGAGAGCAACACGGACACCAAATCCTCCAACCAGATGTGGGGTGGGCGCTTCGCCTCCGGCCCGGACGCGATCATGGAGGAGATAAATGCCTCGATCGGTTTCGACAAGAAGCTATTCGCGCAGGATATCCGCGGTTCGATCGCCCATGCGACGATGCTTGCCCATCAGGGCATCATTTCTTCAGACGATAAGGACAAGATCGTTCACGGGCTAAACACGATCCTGTCAGAAATCGAAAGCGGCAATTTCGAATTCTCCCGCCAGCTCGAAGACATCCACATGAATGTCGAAGCGCGCCTGGCGACGCTGATCGGCCCGGCAGCCGGACGGCTGCACACCGCCCGCTCGCGCAACGATCAGGTGGCGCTCGATTTCCGCCTCTGGGTGAAGGAAGAACTGCAGAAGACCGAACAGATGCTGACCGGCCTGATCGCGGCCTTCCTCGACCGCGCCGAGGAACATGCCGAAAGCGTCATGCCGGGCTTCACCCATCTGCAGACCGCCCAGCCCGTCACCTTCGGCCATCACTGCATGGCCTATGTCGAAATGTTCGGCCGCGACCGCTCGCGCGTGCGCCATGCCATCGAGCACCTGGACGAAAGCCCGATCGGTGCTGCCGCCCTTGCCGGCACCGGCTATCCGATCGACCGCCACATGACGGCCAAGGCTCTCGGCTTCCGTGAGCCGACCCGCAATTCCATCGACACGGTCTCCGACCGCGACTTCGCCATCGAATTTCTGTCGATCGCCGCGATTACGGGCATGCATCTGTCGCGCCTGGCCGAGGAGATCGTCATCTGGTCGACCCCCCAATTCGGCTTCGTGCGTCTCTCCGACGCCTTCTCCACAGGCTCCTCGATCATGCCGCAGAAGAAGAACCCTGATGCGGCCGAGCTGGTGCGCGCCAAGACCGGCCGCATCAACGGCTCGCTGGTGGCACTGCTGACGATCATGAAGGGCCTGCCGCTCGCCTATTCCAAGGACATGCAGGAAGACAAGGAACAGGTCTTCGACGCCGCAGAGAGCCTGGAACTCGCGATCGCCGCCATGACCGGCATGGTGCGCGACTTGACCGTCAACACCGCGCGCATGAAGGCTGCGGCCGGCTCCGGCTATTCGACGGCGACCGACCTTGCCGACTGGCTGGTGCGCGAAGCGGGCCTGCCCTTCCGCGATGCCCATCACGTGACCGGCCGCGCCGTGGCGCTTGCCGAAAGCAAGGGCTGCGATCTTGCCGAGCTGCCGCTCTCCGATCTGCAGGCGATCCATTCCGCGATCACCGACAAGGTTTACGACGTGCTGACGGTGGAGGCCTCCGTCGCCAGCCGCAAGAGCTTCGGCGGCACCGCCCCCTCCGAAGTGCGCAAGCAGATCGCCTTCTGGCGCGCCCGTAACTGACAAATTGCGGGCGGGTGAGCCCGCCTCACCCTTCCCGCCGACGCGGGAGGACCGCCCAACAATCAGGGTGCACAAGGCGGATAAACTTCGCTATGAAGATGCCCATCGTTCGAAATGAAGTCAGTCATACGCCGCACAAGAGGATATCCATGCAGAAGAGCTTGCCGCACCTCATCCGCCTAACGGCGGTGCTCGCCGTCATCGGCCTTGCCGTTGCCGGATGCGGGCGCAAGGGCGATCTCGATCCGCCGAGTGCTGCGGCAACGAAGGAAGGCGACGTTTCCAAACCGACGAAACAGCCCGGAACCGTCGACAAGCCCTTCCTTCTCGATCCCCTTCTTTAAGGCATGAGCCCGTGAACCATTTCGAGTACCGCGACGGCATCCTTCACGCCGAGAATGTCCCCGTTCCCGAGATCGCCAAGGCGGTCGGCACGCCTTTCTACGTCTATTCCACGGCGACGCTGGAACGCCATTACCGCGTCTTCTCGGAAGCCTTCGCCGATGTCGACTCCATGGTCTGCTACGCGATGAAGGCGAATTCGAACCAGGCGGTACTGAAGACGCTCGGCCGCCTCGGCGCCGGCATCGACGTCGTCTCGGAAGGCGAACTGCGCCGCGCGCTCGCCGCCGGCATTCCGGCAAGCCGCATCATGTTTTCGGGCGTCGGCAAGACGCCGCAGGAAATGGATTTCGCGCTCGAGGCCGGCATCTACTGCTTCAACGTCGAATCCGAGCCTGAGCTCGAGATCCTCAACCAGCGCGCCGTCAACGCGGGCAAGAAAGCTCCGGTCTCCTTCCGCATCAATCCGGATGTCGACGCGAAGACGCATTCGAAGATTTCGACCGGCAAGAAGGAAAACAAGTTCGGCATCTCCTGGGAACGCGCCCGCGCCATCTATGCCCATGCCGCCAAGCTGCCGGGCATCGAAGCCACCGGCATCGACATGCATATCGGCAGCCAGATCACCGAGCTGCAGCCCTTCGACGACGCCTTCAAGCTGTTGCGCGATCTCGTCGCGACGCTGCGGGCCGACGGCCACACCATCCATCACGTCGATATCGGCGGCGGCCTCGGCGTTCCCTATAAGGACGACAACAATCCGCCGCCGCTGCCGGATGCCTATGCGGCGATCGTCAAGAACCAGCTGCGCGGCCTGGATTGCAAGATCGTCACCGAGCCCGGCCGCCTGATCGTCGGCAATGCCGGCATCCTGGTGACCGAAGTGCTCTACGTGAAGGACGGCGGCGAGAAGACCTTCGTCATCGTCGACGGCGCGATGAACGATCTCATCCGCCCGACCCTCTACGAGGCCTATCACGAGATCCGCCCGGTGACGATTTCGGCGGCCAACGCCCCGCGCATCCGTGCGGACGTGGTCGGCCCCGTTTGCGAGACCGGCGATTACCTGGCGCTCGACCGCGAGATGGCGATGCCGAAGCCCGGCGATCTGATGGCCGTCAGCACCGCCGGCGCCTATGGCGCGGTGCAGGCCGGCACTTATAACAGCCGCCTGCTGGTGCCCGAGGTTCTGGTCAAGGGCAGCGATTTCCATGTGATTCGCCCGCGCAGGACCTATGCCGAACTGATCGGTCTCGACTCGGTTCCGGCTTGGCTCGACTGACAAAGCCATCACTTTTTGGCGAACGAACGTGAAAAGCCGGTATTGCCGGCCGCTCGCCCTCGCCTTCGCCATAAAGAGTGTTATCCTTGTCAATCATGAGCGTATTGCCCTGCAATCGCCGGAAGCGCCCTCTGTACCAGAACGCCAGATCGCGGAGACCGGACCGATGACAAGCCCCTCGAGGCAGAAGAAAGGTGCATTTGCGCTCCGCCCCTCGCTTGCCCGGCTGGTAACGACGAAACGCCTGCTGGCGCGCATCGTGCTCTTTTTCGAGCAGTTGCTGCCGCCGCTGATGCCTGTTTTCTCCGTCGTTGCTTTCTATCTCTCCGCCTCCTGGTTCGGCATCTTCCGCAGCGTGCCGGACTGGCTTCGCATCCTGCTGCTGATCGCCTTCGCCGCCGCCTTCCTCGTCTCGCTCGTCCCCTTCCGCCATCTGCGCTGGCCGAAAACCGCCGAAGCCGACCGTATGCTGGAAGAGCGCAACGGCCTGCCGCACCAGCCGGTTACCGTCCAGGAAGACGACCCGGCCTTCGATACGCCCTTTGCCCGCGCGCTCTGGCGCGAGCACCAGGCGCGCATGGCCGAGAAGATCGCGGCACTCGATGCCGGCATGCCGAGGCCTGACATCGCCGCCCATGACCGCTTCGCTCTTCGCGCCATTCCCGCGCTGCTGCTCGTCACCGCTTTCGGCTACTCCCTGTCGATCAACGGCGGCTCGCTTGGTGATGCGTTGCAGTCAGCTCCCGAGCAGGTGACGGTCGATCCGGCGGTGCGCATCGATGCCTGGGTGACGCCGCCCCCCTATACCGGCCGTGCGCCCGTCTATCTCACCGCTGACGGCAGCGAGCAGGCACCGATCGGCATTCCGCAATTTTCAGGCCTCACCGTGCGCGTCAGCGGCGGAAAGACGGCCGAAAAAGTGGTCTTCCGCAAGGCGAACGGCGAGGCGCAGGATATATCAGTGCAGGCGGACACGAAACCGCAGCAGGCGGCAGCGCCGACAGTCGAGCAGCCGGCGGCGGGCGCACCTGCCAATAATGCCCTCGTCGCGCAGACGCATGTGATGAAGCTTGAGGAAAACGGCGCACTCGAAGTCAACGGCCGCCGCTGGAGCTTCGAGGTACTGCCCGATAAGGCGCCTGAGATCGCCTTCGACAGCATGCCGAAGCCGAGCATCAACGGCGCGCTGGAAATCGGTTTCACCGTCAAGGACGACTACGGCGTCCAGGAAGCCCATGCGGAGATCGTTCCTCTGGAAAGCGATCCGGCGGCGACGCCGCTCTATCCGCTGCCGGAATACCGGCTGGATATCCCGCGCCGCAACGCCCGTGATGCCAAGGGCGTGACCAGCCGGAACCTGACCGAACATCCGCTTGCCGGCAAGCGCGTGCGCATCACCCTCGTCGCCAAGGATGCCGCCGGCCAGACCGGCCGCAGCCCGCCCTATGAAATGATATTGCCCTCGCGGCCCTTCAACGAGCCGCTTGCCGCAGCCGTCGCCGAGGAACGGCAGGTTTTCGCGCTCGATACACGCAAGATGCCGCAGGCGATCGCGCTGAACGAGGCGCTGACCATCCGTCCCGAGGAGACGATCCCCAAGCTCACCAACTACCTGCTGCTGGAATCGGCCTTGGCGCGCATGAAGCTCGCAAAGGGCGAGGACGCGCTGAAGGATACGGCCCAGTATCTCTGGGAGATTGCGCTTGGCATGGAGGACGGCGATCTTTCGCTCGCCGAGCGCAAGCTGCGTGAAGCCCAGCAGAAGCTTGCCGACGCGTTGAACCGAAACGCGCCCGACGAGGAGATCAAGAAGCTGATGGACGAACTGCGCAAGGCGATGCAGGAGTACCTGACCGAGCTCGCCCAGCGCATGCAAAACGCGCCGATGATGCAGCCGAACCAGAATGCGCAGAACATCCTGCGCCAGCAGGATCTGGAAAGGATGATGGACCAGATCGAAAATCTCGCCCGCTCCGGCAATCGCGACGCGGCCCAGCAGATGCTCTCGGAATTGCAGCGTATGATGAACAACCTGCAGGCGGGCCGCCCGCAGCGGGGTCAGCAGGGCCAGGAGAACAGCGAAGCCCGCAAGCAGATCGACAAGCTCGGCGAGATCCTGCGCGACCAGCAGAAGCTGATGGAAGAGACCTTCCGCCTCGATCAGCAGCTCAAGGACCGCATGCAGCGCGGCGAATCCGATATGGGCGAAAACGATCCGCTGCTCGACGAGATGACGCCGGGAGAGAACGGCGAGCCGCAGGACCAGCAGCAAGGGCAGCAGCGCCAGGGCGAGCAACCCTCCGACCAGATGACGGCTGAGCAGCTCAGGGAAGCGCTGAAGCAGTTGCGCGCCCAGCAGGATGCGCTCGGCAAGCAACTCGGCGAATTGCAGAAGAAACTCGGCGAAATGGGCATGAAGCCCGGCCCGGGCTTCGGCCAGGCCCGGCGTGAGATGGACGGCGCCGGCCGCGAGCTCGGCCAGGGCCGCGGCGACACGGCCGTCGAGAACCAGGGCCGCGCGCTGGAAGCCCTTCGCCAGGGCGCCCGCGACATGATGAACCAGATGATGCAGGCGCAACGCGGCCAGCAGGGACAAGGCCCGGGCGGGCAGGTGGGCCAAGGCGACCAGACCGGTCGCGACCCGCTCGGCCGGCTGCGGCGGACCACGGGGCCGCTCGAAGACGACGGCGTCAAGGTGCCCGATGAAATCGACGTTCAGCGCGCGCGCGAAATCCTCGATGCGATCCGCGAGAAGCTCGGCAACAATCCGCCGCAGGAAATGGAACGGCGGTATCTCGAACGGCTCCTGGACATCCAGTAGGCCTCGTACCGCCGTGCAGTGGTGAGAGCGTTGCTTTAAGCGACGAGCGCGCGGGCGACAGCCTTGCGTATATCGGGAAGCGCGAATGGCTTGGCGACGACGTCGATGATTTTTTCTGCCAGATCGTCGGCCCGCTCGCGCTGTTCGGCATAGCCGGTCATCAGCAGGATCTTCAGGCTCGGGAAAGCGTCTTTTGCCTGATGGGCGAGCTCGATGCCGTCCATCACGGGCATACGGATATCCGAAAGCAGGAGATCGTAGACCCCGTCCTTCAGCTTCTCCAGCCCCTCGGCGCCGTCGGCCGCTTCATCGGTCTCATGACCGTCGAGCCGCAAGGCCCGGGCTACGAAAGACCGCAGGGAGTCCTCGTCTTCCGTAATCAGAATTCTTGCCATATGTGCATTGCTCCGTCTTCAGCCCCGCGACGGAAATCACCAGACTTTCCTTTTCGATCGGTAAAGATGACGAAGCGATGGACGGGATGGTTAACAACCCGTCTTGATCACCAATGGTCAGGCGTCGCCCGTAACGACGCCGACGAAGGGCAGTTCGCGGAAGGCATAAGCGACATCCATGCCGTAGCCGACGACGAAATAGTCCGGGCATTCGAAGCCGACATAGTCAGCCTCCAGCTTTTCCTTGCGCTTGACGCGCTTGTCGAGCAGCACGGCGATCGTGACGTTGCGTGCGCCGCGCTCGAAGAGCAGTTCCTTGGCAAAAAGCAGCGTCCGGCCGGATTCGAGGATATCGTCGATCAACAGGACGTCGCGGCCATGCACGTCGCTGTCGATATCCTTGACGATGCGCACGCCCTGCGAAACCGTGCCGATACCATAGCTCGACAGCGTGATGAACTCGACCTCCGGGGCAAGCCCGGTGTCATGCAGGGCGCGGATCAGGTCGGCGGCGAAGATGAAGGAGCCCTTCAGCACGGCGATGACGAGCAGGTCCTTGGTCGGACCGTTGGCGATCTCCCGCGCCATCGAATGATTGCGCTCGGCGATCTGCTCGGCGGTGAAGAGCGGCTCGATGTTTTTTCCGCGCACGACAGGCATAGGGGCTTGCTCCATGAAAAGAAGGGTAAGCCGTTAGCACATATGCGGACCTGAAACAGCCTCGCCGGGCATGAAATTAACGCGATTGATGCAGCCTGTGGCGCGAAAGCCGGCCGTCACTCGGCCCGATGCGCTAGGGCAGGAAGGACAGCCGGACCTCCGGCATCTTTCCGCCGGCATGCTGGACACGGGCCGAGAAGCCTCGGCTTTGGCCGGCATAGACGACGTCGGCGGGCGCATCGATGACGATGCTTGCCGTCAGCCGTTCGTCGGTCACGAGATCGGCGCGGATCGGATGCACCGTCTGCGTGGTGCCGCTTTCGTTTTCGATGATGCCGTTGATGACGAGCACGCGCATGCCGTTCGCATCCCGCGGCGTCACGGTCACATGCGTGAAATGCAGCGGCGCTCCCGACGAGGCTCCCTCGGCGGAAAGGCCGGAAAAGCCGCCCGTGAGGCCGAAGACGAGCACGGCGAGCGCCAGCACCAGTATCGCGAAGCTGCGCAGCGAAGCGCGCTGCAGCCAGGATTCCGCCGTCCGCAGAGCGGAAGCAGCGATCGCCAACGGGAGCGGCGGGGGTGCGGCGGCCATGCGCCTGCGGTTGTCGTTATGGACCCTGGCACTGAATTCCTTCGGCCAGGCTTTGCCCACCGTCACGAATTCCGCGTCGGAAATATCGGCAGGACGTGCCGAGCGATACTGGCGGCGTGCGGGCTCCGGCGGCAGGAAATCATAGGCTTGGCCCGGTGTCCGGCGGCTGAAGGAGGATGCTTCCATGGTGGCTGCCTCGCAGATGTCCACATGGTTTCGATGCCGCAAGCAATCTTGGCATTGAAACGAATCCTCCTCAGTCGTAAATTTTAATGGTTAATGCTTCGCAAAGATTGCCATCAAACGGGCGTCTTTCCGGCAAAATTTACCGGCTGTTAACGGTGTTGGTTAACAAGTCATGCGGTGAAACCAAGAACAGACTGAGCTGCCCGTTGATCCACTTCGAGAATGTCGGTTTGCGCTATGGCATGGGCCCGGAAATCCTCCGGGACCTGACCTTCGACATTCCGAAGAAATCCTTTCAGTTCCTCACAGGCCCGTCGGGCGCCGGTAAGACCTCGCTTCTGCGGCTGCTTTTCATGTCGCTGCAGCCGACACGCGGCCTGATCCGCATGTTCGGGCGCGATATTTCCGAAATCCCCCGTCCCGAATTACCGCTGCTGCGCCGCCGCGTCGGCATCGTCTTCCAGGATTTCCGTCTCCTCGACCATCTCACCACCTATGAAAATGTCGCCCTGCCCTTACGCGTGCGCGGCAAGGAGGAAAGCTCCTACAAGACCGACGTCCTGGAACTGTTGAAATGGGTCGGCCTCGGCGAACGCATCAACGTGCTGCCGCCCGTCCTTTCCGGCGGCGAGAAGCAGCGCGCCGCCATCGCCCGCGCCCTGATGGACCGGCCGGAAGTCCTGTTGGCCGACGAACCCACCGGCAATGTCGATCCGCCGATGGCGAGACGCCTGCTCAATCTTTTCCTCGAGCTGAACCGGCTCGGCACCGCCGTGGTGATCGCCACCCACGACCTGGCGCTGATGGAGCAGGTGGAAGCCCGCCGCATGATCCTTTCGGGGGGGCACCTCGATATCTATGACTGAGCCCCCGTCCAGAAACAAGGAAACGGCGCCAGCCAAGGCTGAGCCAAAGCGGCCGGAAATGCGGGTGCGGCCGACCGCGCCGATCCTGCCGCCCTCCAACATCCAGGGCAATGCCCTGATGGTGGTCATATCGATCATGGCCTTTCTCGCCTGCCTGACGCTCGGCGGCGTCAGCATGGTGCGCTCGACGGCGGCAAGCTGGGAGAGCCAGATTTCCCGCGAGATCACCATCCAGATCAAGCCGGACGACAATCTGGACATGGAAAAGGCGCTGACGCAGGCGCGCGACCTGGCGCTGACCTTCGTCGGCACCAAGAGCGGCCAGATCGTCGACGAGGCGGCGACCGCCCGCCTGCTCGAACCCTGGCTCGGCCCCGGCCTCGATCTCAAGGATCTGCCCGTGCCCCGCCTCGTCGTCATCACCATCGACGAGAGCAATCCGCCGGATTTCGATGGAATGCGGGCGATGCTCAAGGACAGCATCCCCCAGGCCAGCCTCGACGACCACCGCACCTGGGTCGACCGGCTGGTGTCCATGGCGCACACGACGGTGCTGATCGGCACCGGCATCCTGCTGCTGGTCTTCTCGGCCATGGTGCTGACCGTCGTCTTCGCCACGCGCGGCGCGCTGTCGGGCAACCGCCACATCGTCGAAGTTCTGCATTTCGTCGGCGCCGAAAGCTCCTTCGTCGCCACCGAATTCCAGAAGCATTTCCTGAAGATCAGCCTCAAGGGCTCGGCGATCGGCAGCGCGCTTGCCGCTCTCTTCTTCGCCACCGCAGGCTTCTGGCAGAGCCGCACGCTCGCAACCCCGGAAACGGATCAGGCGACGGCACTTTTCGGCACCTTCTCCGTCGGCGTGCTCGGCTATGCCGGCATCTTCGCGACGATGATCGTCATCGCGCTGCTGACGACCTTCACCGCGCGGCTGACCGTCATGCGGACGATCTACGAAATCGATACATTGCGTTCGGACCCGACGCGCACCGACGGCATCGCGAGTTGATCCCAACCATGCCGTTTTGTCATGAAAGCGTCTGTTCTGCGCCGCAATCAGCGTATAATCACGATTCATGACCATGGGCCAGACGACACGCAACCCGATTCGGCAGGACCCGGAGCTTCATCGCCCGGCGGGTCTGCCGCCGCGGCGCGGCCCGATCCGCCGCCTGCTGCGCTGGGGCGGCTTTGCCTGCGTGCTGGCGATCGCCCTGGTCTTCGGCGGTTTCCTGCGTTTTGCCGATTCTGTGACGACGCTGAAGCCGCCGGTCGAGCCGAAGGCAGACGCGATCGTGGTGCTGACCGGCGGTTATCAGCGCATCGACCAGGCCGTGGAACTGCTGCAGAAGGGCGCCGGCAAGCGGCTGCTGATCTCAGGCGTCCACCCGACGACGACACCGGCGCAGATCCGCAGGATGACGCAAGGGTCGGCCGATCTCTTCTCCTGCTGCGTCGATATCGGCCACGACGCCATAGACACGATCGGCAACGCCGAGGAGGCCTCCAACTGGATCCACGCTAAGGGATACAGGAGCGTCCTCGTCGTCACCAATAATTACCACATGCCGCGAAGCCTCGCCGAGCTCTCCTATGTCGATCCCGACATCGAATTCATCCCCTATCCCGTCGTCAACTCGGACCTGAAGACCCGCAACTGGTTCACCGATCCGAACGCGATGCGCGTCATGCTCGCCGAATATGTGAAGGTGCTGCTGGCCGGCGCCCGCAACGTCACAGGCTTCGGCCGCCACACCGGGCTGCGCTCGGCAAGCGTCGCCTCGGACTGATGCATTTGCATCAAGCTATCATCAAACGCTTTTTATGACCGGCAATATCGTGTAGGCCGGTCGCGTGAGCATGCCTCGGGAAAATTTCATGATCGCCCTGCGTTCCATTCTCTTCAACACGGTCTTCTACGCCAACCTCATCATCCGGATGATCGTGCTCTCGCCCTATTATTTCGTGGCGCCGCGCCTGACCGCCTATGCGATCCCGAAGAACTGGGCGCGTTCCAACCACTGGCTGATGCGGGTCATCGTCGGCACGACCTTCGAGATCGAGGGTCTGGAGAACCTGCCGGACGGCAGTTACATCCTGGCGCCGAAGCACCAGTCCTTCTGGGACACCTATGCGCTGCTGCCCTGGCTGAAAGACCCGGTCTACATCCTGAAGCGAGAGCTGATGTGGATTCCGCTGTTCGGCTGGTATGCCAAGAAGCAGCGGGTGATCCCGGTCAATCGCGGCGCCCGCGGCAAGGTGATGGTGGAAGTGCTGAAGCGTACCAGGGAAGAGCTTTCGACCGGCCGCCAGCTCATCATCTATCCCGAAGGCACGCGCCGCCCGCCGGGCGCCGAGCCGGTCTATAAATACGGCATCGCCCGCATGTATCGGGACCTCAACATTCCCGTCGTGCCGATCGTCATGCATCCCGGCCTCTTCTGGCCGCGGCGGAGCATCCTTCGTTATCCCGGCCACTTCAAGGTGAAGATTTTGCCGCCGATCATGCCGGGGATGGATCCGGACGCTTTCTTCGCCCATCTGGTCGAGGTGACGGAAGGGGCAAGCGACGAACTCCTCATCGATACCGTCGAACGCAATCCGCATCTGCCCTTGCCGCCGACGGCCGTGGAAAGGTTGGCCGAGCTGCGCAAGGTGAAGGCGGCGACGGCGTGACTAGAGCATGTCGCGCAAAAGCGAGCAGCGGTTGCGATAACGACATGCGTAAAAACAAAGACTTAAAGCGCGAGGAGCGAATCTGAAAGATCGCGACGCGCTTTAGGCGGCGCGCAGCCGCTCCACTTCGTCGACGACCTGCTCCAGCCAATGGTCCCGGATGCCCATCTGCTTCAGATGGGCGAGCGTATTGAAGACATAAGCATCGTTCGGGCCGGATTGCCCCTTGGCCTCGTTCACCACCCGCGCCGCCGCAAGCGCGTCGAGCGTACCGGCATATTGCTCGTGGTCGCGATCGGCAATGTAGGTAATCGCCTCCATCCTGCGGCCGCCGGCAAACTGCAATCGCACCCGGCGCTCCAGATAGACGTTGGTGACGAGCTCACGGGCGCGGAGGTAATCGATCACCTCATCCCATTTGTCCGGCGAAATACGAAACGCCATGCCCCGGCAGGCGCCGCCCCTGTCGAGACCGAGAACGAGGCCCGGATTGTCGCGCGTGCCGCGATGAACGAAGGAGCGAACGCACAGCGAACGCCTGTAACCATGCACCAGGGCCTCTGCCCGCTCCAGAAATTCGAAGCCCGGATTCCACATCAGCGAGCCGTAGCCAAACACCCAAAATTCGTCCATATCGCACGCCAGACCGGAATCACTTTGCGATTCACCATTGGAGAACATCATGGCAGCGTCAAGCCGATCCGGCAGCGGCCAATCAGGCAGTAGCAAGAAATTCTGGTTGCTGGGCGGAGGCATCCTCCTGGTGATCGCGCTTTATACCGGCGGCTGGTTCTATGCGGCGTCGGCGCTGAAGACCACGGTGCTGCAGGCGATCGCGCCAGGCAATCCGGCGGGCGTCAGCGGCGAATGCACCGATATCGAATTCCGCGGCTATCCCTTCCGCATCGGCCTGTTCTGCTCGAAGGTCGATGTCGACGACAATGTCAACGGCGTCTCCGCCACCTTCGGCGCGCTGCGTTCGGCCGCACAGGTCTATGCGCCCGGCCATATCGTCTGGGAGCTCGATTCGCCGGCCGAAATCCGCACCACCAACGGCCTCTCGATCTCGGCTCAATGGGCGAACCTGCAAGCCAGCCTCACAACCAGGCTGAAAGGCATCGACCACAGCTCGACCGTCATCGAAGGCCTGAAGGCGACCGCGGTCTCCTCCTTCACCGGCCAAACCGTCAACTTCGATGCGGCCCGCACCGAAATTCACCTGCGCCAGAACGGCGCCGATCTCGACGGGGCGATCTCGGTGCAGGATGCGAACACGGCGATCAAGGACTGGCCGCAGATCTTCCCGAAACTGTCCGCCAGCATCGATCTGACTGTCGCTGGCAAGGCCGGCCTCATCGACGGCAGCGATCCGAACGGCCTCAATGGTTCTGCCGGCGAACTGCGCCGCATCGTTGCCGATATCGGTGACGGCAAGGTGATGACGCTGACCGGCCCCTTCTCCTTCGACGAGCAGGGTCTCCTCTCCGGGAAATTCAAGCTGGAGATCGAACAGCTCGGCCCCTGGGGCGACAGCCTGAAGCAGGCCTTCCCCGATATCGCCTCGACCGTCAACACGGCGACGAAGCTCTTGAAATCGCTTGCCGGCGGCAAGGACAAAGTCTCGGTCGATCTCGTCGTCGATCGCGGCAACGCCACCGTCAGCGGCTTCATCCCGCTCGGCAAGATTCCGCCGATCTAACCGATCCGCTTGATGAAGAACACTTCTGGCACGGATTGCAGGCCAGGCAGATCGATCGCACCGGTTTCGGTAAATCCATTGCGGCGATGCCAGTCCTGCGGCCGGCTCTCATCGCATTCGCTCGACGTCATCAGCAGCCGAGCGCCCTCGCCGCGCATGGCTGATTCCCAGGCGAGAAACAGCGCCGTCCCGACACCCGACCGCCTGTGGCCGGGCAGAACGCGGATCATTTCCATATAGGGAACCCTGCCCCAGAAGCGGGAGAAGCGCAGGAAACCGACGATCTCGCCGACCTCCCTGGCAACGAGATATTCGCCAAGCGCCACGCACCGCGAGACCCACGCCTTGCCGGCACTGGCATCCTCGCGAGCCAGCCAGTCGATATCCGCCTGACTTGCGCTCGCCACCTCCACCATCGCGAGAGGCTACTTCTTCTCTAGCGCGTGGGGACGGCCGAAATCGGGTGCGTCGACATCCTGGCCGGCCTGGATGATCGAACGGCGGATGGCGCGTGTGCGGGTGAAGAGTTCGAAAATCTTGTCGCCCTCGCCCCAGCGGATCGCGCGCTGCAGATAAGCGAGATCCTCCGAGAAGCGCGCCAGCATTTCTAGGATCGCATCGCGGTTGTGCAGGCAGACGTCGCGCCACATCGTCGGATCGGAAGCGGCAAGACGGGTGAAATCGCGAAAGCCGGAGGCCGAATATTTGATGACCTCGGACTCCGTCACGGTCTCCAGATCGTCGGCGGTGCCGACGATGTTGTAGGCGATGATATGCGGCAGGTGCGAGACGATCGCGAGCACCTTGTCGTGGTGTTCCGCATCCATCTCGTCGACCTTCGAACCCAGTGCCTCCCAAAAACCGCGCAGGCGCTTCAGCGCCGTTTCATCGGTACCGGCAACCGGCGTAAAGATGCACCAGCGGCCTTCGAAAAGGCCGGGGAAACCGGCATCCGGGCCGGATTTTTCCGTGCCGGCCAGCGGATGGCCGGGGATGAAATGCACGCTGTCAGGCATATGCGGCTGCATCTGCGCGATGACGGACGCTTTGGTGGAGCCGACATCGGTAACGATAGCGCCAGGCTTCAGGCTGCCGGCGATTTCCTTCGCCACGCTTTCCGAAGCGCCGACCGGCACCGAGACGATAATGAGATCGGCATCTTTAACGGCATCAGCCGAAGACGTCGTGTAGCGATCGCCGAGGCCGAGTTCTTCCGCACGCTTGAGCGTATCGGCGCTGCGCGTCGCGACCACGATCTCTTTCGTAAGCCCGAGCCGCCTGATGTCGTGAGCGAGCGAGGAACCGATCAGGCCAATGCCGATCAGCGCGATGCGATCGAACAGCACGCTCATGCCTGCTGTCCCATGAATTCCCGCAGCGTGGCAATGACGCCGTGATTGGCCTCTTCGGGACCGATGCTCATGCGCAACGCATTGGAAAAGCCATAGCTGCGCACGGCGCGCAGGATGTAGCCCCGGCTCGTCAGGAGCTCGTCGGCATCGGCGGCGCGCTTGCCGTCGATGTCAGGGAAGTGGATGAGGACGAAATTGGCGACGGACGGCGTCACTTTCAGCCCGATTGCTTCGAGAGCCTCCGTGAGCGTCTCCACCCACATCTGGTTGAAGGAGACGGCCTGCTGGACGAAAGCCTGGTCGCGGATGGCCGCGGCACCGGCGGCAATCGCCGCAGCATTCAGGTTGAACGGAGCGCGCACGCGGTTCACCGCAGCGACAATATCGGCAGGAGCATACATCCAGCCGACGCGCAGCGCCGCAAGACCGTAGGCCTTCGAAAAGGTGCGGGTCATCACCACGTTTGAGTTGGAGGAGACGACCTCGATGCCGGCTTCGTAATCGTTGCGGCGCACATATTCGGCGTAAGCCGCATCGAGCACGAGGACGACGTGTTTCGGCAGGCTGGCCTGCAGGCGGCGGATCTCGCTGACGGGAACGTAGGTGCCTGTGGGATTGCCGGGATTGGCGATGAAGACGATCTTCGTCCTTTCCGTCACCGCAGCAAGGATCGCGTCGACGTCGACGGTATAGTCCTTCTCCTTGACGACGACGGGCGTGGCGCCCGTGCCCAGAATCTGGATCTTGTAGACGAGGAAGCCGTGCTCGGTGATGATGCCTTCGTCGCCGGCGCCGAGATAGACATGGCAGAGCAGGCCGAGCAGTTCGTCGGAACCGTTGCCGCAGAGGATGTTTGCCGGATTGAGGCCATGCACGGCGGCAATCGCCTCGCGCAGTTCGATCGCCTGCCCGTCGGGATAACGCCCCAGATTGTCCGCCGCCGCCTTGAAGGCCTCGATCGCCTTCGGGCTGGCGCCGAGCGGCGTTTCGTTGGAGGAAAGCTTGTAGACGCGGGCGACACCCGGCGCATGTTCCTTGCCCGGCACATAGGCTGCGATATCGAGAATACCGGGACGCGGAACGGGCTTGCTCATCTCAACGCTCATGGGTCGACCTTGGATTTTCCGGAAAATGACCAAGTGGCATTAAAGCGGAATGCGGTTCTTGTCGAGAGCGGGAACGCGCTCAGCGATTGCGCGTCGTCGGTACGCCGTGAGGTGCCAGAACCGGCACGAAGACGCGGCGGGAGGCGCGCGCGGCGACCGGCAGACCCTGATAGAGCCGCTTCTGCGCCTCGACGATGATGACGCCCGAGAAGGCCGGCCACAGCGTCCGGCCGATCCGCTCGAAGGCGCGGCGAAGACGCAGGATGGTTCGGAGCTTGGAGGGCGGAAAGAACAGCGCCTCGGCCGTCGCCCCCGGCGTGAAATTCGTCTCCCGCAGCAGATGCGTCAGCTGGCCGCGCGAATAGGGCCGGCCGGAGCCGAAGGGCGTGTGCTCCATGCGCGCCCACACACCACGCCGGTTCGGCACGACGATAACGAGCCGTCCGCCCGGCGCCAGCACCCGCCAGAGCTCTTTCAGCGTCTCGCGCGGGCTTTCGGCAAATTCCAGCGAATGCACCATCAGCACCCGGTCGATCGACGAATCCGGCAGCGGCAATTCCTCGTCGAAAACAAGCGTCGTCGAGGAAAGCGAGCCCATCGGCCAGTTCACCGCGCCTTGCCCGGCCGGCATGAAGGCGAAGGTGCGCTCGGTATCGGCCTGAAAGCGATCGAGGAAGGGCACGGCATAACCAAGGCCGACAAGCCGCTCCTGCGGCAGCCGCACCCAGAGCGAGGACAGCGCCATGGCGATCGATTGCTCGGCGAGACGCCCGAGATCGGAATGGTAGAACTGACGTAGGTCGACGATATCGGCGTGCATTGCGATAAATGTTATCAGCGGGCGGTTGGACTTCAAGGCCGGACCCTCTACATTCCCGCAAGACTCGCATGACAAAGGATTATTTGACGATGAAACCTTTGGAATTAGACGTTTTTCTCTGCCGCACCGACAATTTCGGCGTTCTCGTGCATGACGTGGAGACGGGCTTTACCGCGGCGATCGACGCGCCGGAGGAAGCGCCGATCCTGGAAGCGGCGACACGCCGCGGCTGGAAGATCACCCATATCTTCACCACCCATCACCACACCGATCATGTCGCCGCCAACCTGGCGCTGAAGCAGCAGTTCGGCTGCGAGATCATCGGCCCGATCAACGAGGCGGTCGCCATTCCCGGCCTCGACCGCACGATGGCCGATGGCGACAGGTTCCTCTTCGGCGACCATACGGTCAACGTCATCGAAACACCCGGTCATACCGCCGGCCACATCTGCTATCACTTCGCCGACGACAAGCTGCTCTTTGCCGCCGACACGCTGTTTGCGCTCGGCTGCGGCCGCCTGTTCGAACGCCCGGCCGCCGACATGTGGCATTCCCTGCAGAAGCTCGCCGTGCTGCCGGATGAGACCGCCGTCTATTTCGGCCACGAATATACGCTCTCCAACGCCCGCTTCGCACTGACGGTCGATCCCGGCAATGAGCGCCTGAAGACCCGTGCCGTCGAGATCGAAGCCCTGCGGGCGGAAGGCAAATTCACCATTCCGACCACGCTGGGGCTGGAAAAGGAAACCAATCCGTTCCTGCGCGCCGCCGATCCGGCGATCCGCCGCAATCTGGTCATGGAAGGCAAGACCAACGAGGAGGTCTTTGCCGAGATCCGCAAGCGCAAGGATAATTTCTGATGTCTCCCGAGGAGATCATCCGCGAACTCGGCATGGAGCCGCATCCGGAGGGCGGCTGGTACGTGCAGACCTTCCGCGACACCTCGGGAGGCGCGCGCGGCCATTCGACGGCAATTTATTACCTGCTGACGCGGGGACAGCGCTCCCACTGGCACCGCGTCCATGACGCCGCCGAGGTCTGGCACTATTATGCCGGCGCGCCGCTTTCGCTGCACCGTTCGGAAGACGGAACGACGAGTGAAACGCTGACGCTCGGAACCGATCTTTCCGCCGGCGAGCGGCCGCAGGCGATCATTCCCGCCAATTGGTGGCAATCGGCCGAAAGCCTCGGCGATTTCACCCTGGTCGGCTGCACCGTCGCGCCCGGCTTCGAATTTTCGAGCTTCGAAATGGCCCCGCCCGGCTGGAAGCCCGGTGGCTGAGGCTACTCCGCCGCGACGGGCGCCACTGCGGCCTTGCGGCGGAACATCTCCTGAGCCGCCAGCACCGCCCCGCCGGTGACGAGCAGGCAGGCCAGTGCGATCCGCCAGCTCGGCTCGGCAAATCCGAACAGCGTCAGAATGAGCGTCGAAAGCAGCGGCGCGGCATAACTTGCGGCGCCGAGGATCTGGATATCGCCGTTCTTGACGCCGTAATCCCAGGCATAGAAGGCAGCCCCGACCGGCAGAAGCCCGAGCCCGATGACGGCGATCCATTCGAAGCCCGTTGTCGGCCAGACCGTCGCCTCGAGGCCGAGATGGCAGAACAGCGACAGGATCGAGGTTGCAAGGCAGAAGCCGGTGACGACATCCGTAGAGACGGCCTCGAAACGCCGCGTCAGCAGCGAATAGCCGGACCATGTGAAGGCGCAGAGCAAGGCGGCGCCATACCCGATGGCATAAGCGCCGTCGAAGTCGATGCCGTTGCGGCCGACGATGAGGAAAGTGCCGCAAAGCCCGGCAAGCGCGCCCGCCACATGATACCAGCGCAGCCGCTCTCCCGGCAGAAGCGCCGAACCGACGACGATCAGGAGCGGCCAGAGATAGGCGATCAGCCCCGCCTCCACAGCCGGCGCGTTCCTGAGTGCGGTGAAATAGAGGAAATGATAGCCGAAGAGCCCTGCGATGCCTGTCACCCAGACCCTGGCCGGCTGTTTCAGCAGCATGAGCCGCACGGGATTGCGGACGAGCACGACGAGCCCGGGAATGCTGCCGATCGCAAAGCAGATGGCCGAAAGCTGGAATGGCGGCATCTTGCCGGACGCCGCCGTCAAGAGCGCCAGGAACGACCACATCAGAATGGCCGTAAAACCGATCGCCGTCGCCCGAAGCTTCATCTGTCCCCCTTCACGGAGGCGAAAGCTCCGTCAGCTGACGCTGCCGTATTTGACGGCGGTGATCGTCACCATTCCATATTCTGTGGGAATGCGCACATAGACGGGAGCATATACATTTGCCGCCTGCGACTTGGCAAACCAGATTTCCATCCGGTCGCTCTTGCTGAGATAGTCGATATCCTTGCGGCCCTTCTTGTAGCCTGAGCGCGGCACGAATCGCACACCGCAGACGAGCGCCTTGCCCTTGAAGCCGTCCGTCGAGAAATCCTCGTCGCCCTTCGGCGAGAGCACCAGATCCATGCGCGTCTCGCCGTCGAAGATCGGCAGCGTCTGCGAACAGACCTTGGTATCCCCGGTGAAAACGAGGCCGGAGATCGGATCGAGCACCGAGCGCATGTCGCGCGGCGTGACGTCGATCCAGTTCTTCGGCCGCTTCGGCGTCGGGGTCGTGGTCGCCGATATGATGTCGCCGTTGCGGTAGCTGACCTCGTAGACGCGGGCCTTCTTGCCGGTCTTATAGTAGAGCGAATACTTCACCGCCTGCAGCCGGTCGTTACGGACGACGCCGGTGACGCTGGTCTTTGCCGAGATGGTCTTGATGAGATCGGCAAGGCCGGCGGATTTGATATCGCCCGCGATCTTGTAGCTGTGATCGTCCTCGATCTGCGTCAGGAACGCGGCGCGCGCGATCGGCAGGCCGGCGAGCGTCACCCGATATACCGTCTGATGCTGGACCTCGGCCGCTGATGCCGGTATGGCAAGGAATGCGGCGATGACCGAAATGAAAATGCGTCTGCCCGAATGAGCCATGAGTGAAGCCTTGTCTTGCCCTGCGCCGGCAGCCTTGCTGAGCGCTCTATACTCCTGCCATGAAGGGAAGAAAACAGCAGCTTTTTGACAGAATTGCGGGAAAGGCCAAGGTTTGGCTTGACGCGCGCGGCCTGTCTGACTATAGAACCGCAACTTTCCAATCATGCCTGTTGGATTGCGAGCTCGGTTTTGCCGGGGATGGCAATTCGATGGCCCGAGAAAAACAAGAATAGGTGTTCCATGTCCCGCGTGTGCGAATTGACCGGCAAGGCCGTCCTGACTGGTAACAATGTCAGCCATGCCAACAACAAGACCAAGCGCCGGTTCCTGCCGAACCTGTGCCAGGTAACGCTGATCTCCGACGCCCTCAACCAGCGTTATCGTCTTCGTGTTTCGGCTGCGGCTCTTCGCTCCGTCGAACATCGTGGCGGCCTCGATGCGTTCCTGATCAAGGCAAGCGAAAACGAACTGTCGATGCGCGCACGCCTGCTGCGCCGCCAGATCGTCAAGAAGACCGCCGAAGCCGCTGCTGCGTAAGCTTCTGCCCTTCTTCAATACGGCTTCGAAAGGCTTGCACGGATGATCTCCGTCAGGCCTTTTGCTTTGCCGGCCTGTCTCTCCAACTGGTGGCATCACCCAGGATAAAAAAATGCTGAAGACCCGCTATACCATTGCCTATGTCGCTCTGATGACGCTTGTCGTCGTCGCCTCCAACTTCCTCGTCCAGTTTCCGCTGAACGCCGAAGTCGCCGGCATCAATCTCGCCGACATCCTGACCTGGGGCGCCTTCTCCTATCCGGTCGCCTTCCTGATCACCGATCTGACCAATCGCCAGTTCGGCCCGCAGGCAGCCCGCAAGGTCGTCTTTGCCGGCTTCGTCGTCGGTGTGACGCTGTCCTTCTTCACCTCCGTGCCGCGCATCGCCATCGCCTCCGGATCGGCCTATCTCGCCGGCCAGCTGCTCGATATCGCCGTCTTCAACCGCCTTCGCCGCCAGGCCTGGTGGCGCGCGCCGCTCGTCGGCTCGCTGATCGGCTCGGCGCTCGATACGGTGATGTTCTTCTCGCTTTCCTTTGCCGCGTTCTTCGTCTTCCTCGGCCCGAACGAGCCTTTCGCGCTGGAAGCCGCTCCCGTCCTCGGCGTCTTCGCCACCGAGGCGCCTCGCTGGATTTCCTGGGCGCTCGGCGATTTCGCCGTCAAGATGATAGTCGGCCTCGTCATGCTGCTGCCCTATGGCGCGCTGATGAACGTGCTGCGGCCGATGCAGGCCGCGCGCGCCAGCTGAGCAACAAGATCACCGACGCCGCCGGACAGCACCGGCGGCGATCGCAGGATGCAGGAGCACCTCTGCCGTCAGATCGTCGATCTCTCGCGATGAATCGAGCAGCAGCACCGGCGCGGTCTGCGTTTCCAGCCATTGTTCGTGTGCCGCAAGACTGCGCTGTTCAGGACCCGCAGTATCATAGCTTGCCGCCCATTCCATGAACTCTCCGCTTTTGACTTCCATGTCGCCGCCAGGACCGATCCTCTCTCCATATCGGGCGATCTCCCGCGCACGGATGCGCGCCATCCGAAGCTCCGGCTCGATTCTCAGGAACACGATCAGGTCATAGAACGGCTCGATCTGCCTCCCCCATTTCAGCGCGGAGCCGGAGAGGACCCAGCCGTCATGCCGCGCCGCCGCTTCAAGGAGCATGCGGATGCGCTCATCGGCATCCCTCGGCGTCGTGAACGGCGGATCGGTCGGCATCCAGAAGAAATCGTCGGTGTCGAGATGGGCGATATCGAGCTTCTCGGCAAGCGCAAGGCCGAGCGATGTCGTGCCGGAACCGGACGCGCCCATGACATGGATATGCACCATGATTTCCCTCCGATAGCGGCTACGGGACGAAGGCTCAGATCGGCCGACTGCGGTTCAATCCGATAGCCAAAGCTTGTGACATCAGTCTGACGCAGCCTGCTTCACACTGTCGGAAAGTCGGAATTCCAGCATCAGATTGCGCTGCAGGATCGAATGGTTGTCGTCCGATATCAGGATGAGATGGGTCGTGCCGTCGGCGGCCTGGAAAGTGTCGAGCCCTTCCATATTGTCGATCTGCGAGTTGAAATCGCCTTCGAGCAGCAATTCGCCGTCGACGACGGCGCCGGGCCGGATATCGGCGCCCTTGATGCGCCGAAGGCGCATGCCGATGCCTTCGGCCATGTTGAAACGCCGCTCCAGCAGCAGCAGGTCGCCGTTCGGCAGGAAGGCGCCGTCGGTGACGTCGAAGCTGCCATCCCGCGCGACCGCGAACTGCCCTTTCAGCGGCCCGCTCAGAATGGCAGCCAACCGGTTGCCGTCGCTGTCGAGACCACGTTCCGAGACGATGACCACGCCGCCCTTGAGCGGGCTCGATGCCGGCGCGACAGCGATGGTTTCGATACCGCGGTTGTAGCTCAGCATCTTGCGCGGGATGAGGATCGGCAAAGTGGCGATCGCACGCGATTGGGCAAAGCCGGGATCGGGATAGACGTCGACGCGATGTTCCTGCTCGAAGGAGACCAGGATCCGGTCGCCGTCGAGCGCCAGGCCCTCCGCGTCCATATAGCCCTTGCCCTCGAGGCTGCGTCCGGCGCTGTTCTTCATCGGCGTGATCTCGACATTGGAAAGGCCTGAAAGCCTGCCCTTGACGTCGCGCTTGATGCTGCCCGTCAACCACTGGCCGGTATCGAGCACCACGACGAAGTGTTTTTGATCCTGCCGGAAGCGGATGGAGGAGAGCGAGCCGAACAGCGCTCTGCTGGAGACCATCTCCAGCCCGCCGAGAAATTCCAGCGAGCCGAATTGCATCTGCGAAGAGCCGATCCTGAAATCGGATATTTGCCGGCTAATGACCGACACGTCGTCGCCGGCCCATGACGGGCAGGTGCCGGTGGCGATGCAGAGAAGGATCGACGCCACACGGCGGAGGCGATTGCCTATCATCCCCGACGTTTCCCTGATTGGCGTCAGCCGGCGCGACGGAGCCGGCCGCCGCGTGGCTGGGTGGATTGATCTTCGAAGAGGGAGGCAAGCTGCTCGGTCATCGCGCCGGCAAGCTCGTCGGCATCGACGATCGTCACGGCGCGGCGATAGTAGCGCGTCACGTCATGACCGATGCCGATCGCCAGCAGTTCCACGGGCGAACGCGTCTCGATCTGCTCGATGACGGCGCGCAGATGCCGCTCGAGATAGTTGCCCGGATTGACCGACAGCGTCGAATCGTCCACCGGCGCCCCGTCCGAGATCATCATCAGGATGCGGCGCTGCTCGCGGCGTGCGAGCAGGCGATTATGCGCCCAGATCAGCGCCTCGCCGTCGATATTCTCCTTGAGCAAGCCCTCGCGCATCATCAGCCCGAGATTGGCGCGTGCCCGCCGCCACGGCGCGTCGGCGGATTTGTAGATGATGTGGCGCAGGTCGTTGAGGCGGCCCGGCGTCTGCGGCTTGCCGCCGGCAAGCCAGGTTTCGCGCGCCTGCCCGCCCTTCCAGGCCTTCGTCGTGAAGCCGAGGATCTCGACCTTGACGCCGCAGCGCTCCAGCGTGCGGGCGAGGATGTCGGCGCAGGTGGCGGCAACCGTGATCGGCCGGCCGCGCATCGAGCCGGAATTGTCGATCAGCAGGGTGACGACGGTGTCGCGAAACTGCGTGTCGCGCTCCATCTTGAAGGAAAGCGCCTGCATCGGGTCGATGATGATGCGCTGCAGCCGGGCCGGATCGAGGTAGCCCTCTTCCAGGTCGAAATCCCAGGAACGGTTCTGCTGCGCCATCAGGCGGCGCTGCAGCCGGTTGGCGAGGCGCCCGACGGCGCCCTGCAGATGCGCAAGCTGCTTGTCGAGGAAGGCGCGCAGGCGCTCCAGCTCGGCGGCATCGCAAAGTTCCTCGGCGGTGATGATCTCGTCGAACTCTTCGGTATAGACGTGATAATCGACCTTCTCGTTGAAATCGGAAAAAGGCGTGTTCGGACGGCGGGTCTCGCCCGGCGTTTCCGAATCGTCCTCGCCCTCTTCCATCATGTCGTCGTCGGAGATCTCGGCGCCTTCGGTCTCGCCGTCCTCCATCTGCTCGTCGGAGACTTCGCTGTCCTCGACGGGGGCGGCATCGGTGCCGGCATCCTCGTCGACCTCGTCCTGGTCCTGCTCGTCGCCGCTCGGCTGGTCTTCCTGCTCCGACTGGTCGTCATTGTCGGCTTCGCTCTCGTCGTCGCCGTACTCCTCGGCCATCTCCATGGCCGACAGCATGTTGCGGACGAGCTTGGCGAAGGCCTGCTGGTCGTTGATCGCTCCCGAGAGGGTATCGAGGTCGGCCCCCGCCTTGTCCTCGATGAAGCCGCGCCAGAGGTCGAGCACCTTGCCGGCGGAGGCAGGCGGGCGCTGGCCGGTCAGCTTCTCGCGCACCATCATCGCCACGGCCTCGCCGATCGGCGCATCTTCCTGGCGCTCGATGCCGGTGAAATTCGCCTTGGAATATTTCTCTTCCGTCATGGAGCGCAGGTTCGCCGCCACGCCCTCCATGCGCAGTGTGCCGATCGATTCGACACGCGCCTGCTCGACCGCATCGAAGATCACGCGGGCGTCCGAGCCCTGCGGCGCCATCGTCGCATGCACCTTCTCGTCATGGCAGGCGAGGCGCAGCGCCATGGAATCGCCGAGCCCGCGAGTGACCGCCAGCTCATGCGCCGTCGGCCGCTTGGAAAGCTCCGGCAGCCGGATCCGTTCCCCGGTCATGCCAGGCCGTTCGTTGGCGAAGGTCACCTCGACATCGCCGTCGCCGGCGATCGAGCGTACGCAGCCCGATATCGCCCGGCGCAACGGCTCGACGTCGACGGGCGCACCGGGCTTTGCTTTCGAATTGTCACCGCGAGCTGCCATGATCGGTCGGGCCTCAGGCTCCGAGAACGATGTTGGCGGCACTTTCCTTCAGCTCGACGCCGAAGGCGCGCTGATAATGCTCGGCGACCAGCGGGCGCTCCAGCTCGTCGCACTTGTTGAGGAAGGTGACGCGGAAGGCGAAGGCGAGATCGCCGAAGATCTCGGCGTTTTCGGCCCAGGTGATGACCGTGCGCGGGCTCATGACGGTCGAGAGGTCCCCGTTCATGAAGGCGGCGCGCGTCAGGTCGGCGACCCTCACCATCTTCGAAACCGTCTCGCGGCCGTTCTTGTCCTTGCCGAGGCTCTTCACCTTGGCGGCAACGATGTTCACTTCATGATCATGCGGCAGGTAGTTCAGCGTCGTCACGATCGACCAGCGGTCCATCTGCGCCTGGTTGATCTGCTGCGTGCCGTGATAGAGGCCTGTGGTGTCACCGAGACCGATCGTGTTTGCGGTCGCAAACAGGCGGAAGGCCGGGTGCGGCCGGATGACGCGGCTCTGGTCGAGCAGCGTCAGGCGGCCGGAAGATTCCAGCACGCGCTGAATGACGAACATCACGTCCGGGCGGCCGGCATCATATTCGTCGAAGACGAGCGCGACATTGTGCTGATAGGCCCAGGGCAGGATGCCGTCCTTGAATTCGGTCACCTGCAGACCGTCCTTGACGACGATCGCATCCTTGCCGACGAGATCGATACGGCTGACATGGCTGTCGAGGTTGATGCGCACGCAAGGCCAGTTGAGCCGCGCCGCCACCTGCTCGATATGCGAGGATTTGCCCGTGCCGTGATAGCCGGAGATCATCACGCGGCGGTTATGCGCGAAGCCTGCGAGAATGGCGAGCGTCGTCTCGCGGTCGAACAGGTAGTCGGTGTCGAGGTCCGGCACATAGGCGTCGCCCTTGCTGTAGGCGGGAACGCGGATGTCGGAATCGATGCCGAAGGTCTCGCGGACCGAAACGGTGGTATCGGGCAGTTCTGAAATATCGAGGTCGATCTTGCTCATCATGTCTCCAAGGCGGGTGAAACCACCCGGCCATACTGTCTCAGGCCATGTCGCAACCGTGACGCCGCGATTATCTCCGCGTCCGTCCAGGTCGGAACGTCGGCGATACTTCTCCGGGACTGAGACGAAACCTCGGCGGGATGATGACCGCTTGCGAGCATTCTTGAAAGAGTCCCGGACAAGAAACGCCGCGTCCGGAAGGTCGGCGGAGGCGATGTCAGGAAAACGCGCAAATATGAGCCGCGTTTGCCTGCGGCCTCAGCCGATTTGGACCATACCCGATTGAAGCCCAAGAGCAAGGACGGGAATTAACAAAAACCGTTCTGCTTCAACAATTGATAGGCCTGGATGACGGCGCGGAAGCGTTCTTCCGAACCGCGGTCGCCGCCATTGGCGTCCGGATGGTGCTTCTTGACCAGTTCCTTGTAGCGGCTCTTGATCTCCGCCGAGGTCGCATTGGCATGCAGGCCCATCGTGTCGAAGGCCTTGCTTTCCAGCGATTTCAGCTTGCGCGCCTGGGGAAAGCGCGGCCCGCTCCCCTTGCCGCCTTCCTTGACGAAGCCGAAGGGATCGCGAACGCGCGAATAGGCGCCGGAGCGCACTTCCGAATGGAGCGGGCTGTCCTTGGCCGACTTGTTGACGCCGACGGTCCATGTCGGCCGATGGCCGGTGATCGCCTCTTTCTGGTATCGGGCAATCTCTCCGTCCGAAAGGCCGGAGAAATAATTGTAGCCCTTGTTGTATTCCTTGACGTGCTCGAAGCAGAACAGGAAGAACTGGCCCTCCGCATTGCGTCCCACGGGAGCGCGATGCGAGCCTTTCTTGTCGCAGCCGTCCCATTGACAGGTAGGCGGCGCCTGCTCTGTCTCCTGCTCGCGTTTGCGGCGTGTACGGATGCGGTCGAAGTATTTTGAATCAAGTCTCATGGCGGCGCTAATTATGAGGCTGTCGCAAGGCGACAACAAGAATTGACAAATGGGAATGTTGCTGGCTTGGTGGGAACCCTTTTCGCGAAGCAGCAAGACCGGATGATGACCCTGCGGACCCGCATCGAAGAAAAACTTGTCGAAGCCTTCGCGCCCGAACGCCTGAGCGTCATCGACGAAAGCCATCTGCATGCCGGCCATCAGCCCGACATCACGGGAACCGGCGAAACCCACATGCGGGTGAGGATCGTTTCGGCAAAATTCGCCGGCATGTCGCGGCTGGCGCGCCACCGGGCGATCACCGACCTGTTGAAACCCGAGCTCGATGCCGGCCTGCATGCGCTGGCCGTCGAACCGGCGGCACCTGATGAACCGACCCGCTGGTAGCCGCACAGCAGCCTATATGGATATAGGACGCCGGCAATCCAAGCCGGATCAGGCCGGCTTCGTATCGTCTTCCTGCGCGGGACGGATGCGCAGCTTGGTGATGCGGTTTTTCTCCCGCTTCATCACGACGAAACGCTTTCCGTAGAAGGTGAAGGCCTGGCGTTCCTCGGGAATGGTCATGGATTCGTGGATGACGAGGCCGGCGATCGTCGTCGCCTCCTCGTCGGGCAGGTTCCAGTCGAGCGCTCGGTTGAGATCCCGGATCGGCACGCCGCCGTCGACGACGACCGAACCGTCCGCCTCCTGGCGCACGCCCTGCATCTCGATATCGTGTTCGTCGGAAATATCGCCGACGATTTCTTCCAGAATATCCTCCAGCGTGACGATGCCCTGCACCTCGCCATATTCGTCGACGACGACGGCGAAATGCTGCTTGCGGCGCAGGAAAGCGTTGAGCTGATCTTCGAGATTGGTGCTGTCGGGCACGAACCACGGCTTCTGCGCGATCTTCACGACATCGAGGTTCTGCGGCTCCATGTTCGGCTCGGCAAGCGCCCGCAGGAGATCCTTGGCATGGACGACGCCGATGATGTTGTCGATCGTGCCGCGCCACAACGGCATGCGTGTGTACGGGCTTTCCAGGATGGCGCGCACCACTGCTTCCGGCGGATCGTCGGCATTGATCGCCCGCATCTTGGTGCGATGGACCATGATATCGGACAGTTCCAGCTGGCTGAGGTCGAGCACGCCGCCGAGCCGGTCGCGGTCGGCCTTCACCACCGATCCCTCTCGGTGCAGGAGATCGACGGCGCCGCGCAGTTCCTCATGCGCGGTCAGCATCGATACTTCCCGCGAAAGATTGATGCCGAACAGCGAAAGAATTCGCCGGACGATCGCATTGACGAAGGAGGACACCGGGCCGACGACGGCAACGAAGAGCCTGACGGGAAGCGCGACGGCAAGCGCAAAGCGCTCCGGCGTCGAGATCGCCCAGCTTTTCGGCAGCACTTCCGCGAAGATGACCAGAATGACGGTCATGGCGAGAGTCGCCAGCGCCACGCCGGAACTGCCGAACAGGCCGAGGAAGAGGCTGGTGGCGATCGAAGAGGAAAGGATGTTGGCGAGATTGTTGCCGATCAGCAGCGTGCCGATCAGCCGGTCGCGCCGTTCGATCAGTTGGCGCACGAGACCGGCGCGTTCGTCACCGTTCGCTTCGAGCGTATGGATGCGGCTGCGCGATACGGCGGTCAGCGCGGTTTCCGAGCCGGAAAAGAAGGCAGACAGGAACACCAGCGCGGCGATCGAGACAATCTCCGGCCAGTATGCCGCGAGAAATTCCAGAGCGCCTTCGATCGTCATCAGCCGTGTTTTTCCCTGAGAAAGCTGACGACCTCGGAGGCCGGAACGTCGTCGGCGACGAAGGACTGGCCGATGCCGCGTGTGAGGATGAAGGTGAGCTTGCCGCTCTTGACCTTCTTGTCCTGCGCGATCGCCTCCATCAGCGTTTCGGCCGGCGGCAGTTCGCCCGGAATGTCGGACATGCGGGTCGGCAGGCCGACCTCCTTCAGATGCCGCTCGACGCGGCGCGCATCGTCCGGGCTTGCGAGGTTCATCCGTGCAGAGAATTCATGCGCCAGCACCATGCCGATCGAAACGCCTTCGCCATGCACGAGGCGGCGGCTGTCATAGGCGGTCGCCGCTTCCAGCGCATGACCGAAGGTGTGGCCGAGGTTCAGCAGCGCCCGCTGGCCGTTCTCGCGCTCGTCGGCAACGACGACATCGGCCTTCGCCTGGCAACTCGTGGCAATCGCCTCAATGCGCGAGGAGCCGCCTGAAAAGACAGCCTTCCAGTTCGTTTCCAGCCAGGTGAAGAAGTCAGGCTTGTCGATCAGACCGTATTTTGCGACTTCGGCGTAACCTGCCCGGAATTCCCGCGCGCTCAGCGTATTCAGCACGTCCGTATCGGCGAGAACTAGGTCCGGCTGATGGAAGACGCCGACCAGGTTCTTGCCATGGCGGGAATTGATGCCCGTCTTGCCGCCGACGGAAGAATCGACCTGCGCCAGCAGCGAGGTCGGCACCTGCACGAAACGCACGCCGCGCCTGACGATGCCCGCCGCAAAGCCGGAAAGGTCGCCGATGACGCCGCCGCCGAGCGCGATGACGCAGTCGTTGCGCTCGACGCGGGCTTCGAGCACCTTGTCGCAGACATCAATCAGATGTTCGAAGCTCTTGGTCTTCTCGCCGGCTGGCAGAACGACCGCAGCCGAGACGATGCCTGCCGCATCGAGGCTTGCGACGAGCGCTTCGAGATAGAGCGGCGCCACATGCTCGTCGGTAATAATCGCAGCTTTTCGGCCCTTGAGGCGGGAGGCGATCTCGGCGCCGGCCCGCGCGATCAGCCCCGGCCCGATCAGAATATCGTAGGCGCGCTCGCCGAGCGGCACATGCACCGTCTGGACGGCGGGGGCGGAGGTTATGGCATTCATGACGCTGTACTTTCCTTCTGGGCTTCGATCACGGCCTTCAGCACCTCGTCGGCCATGATTTCCTTGCGCACGTCGCGCGAAAGCACGGTGAGGTCTGCCTGCGCATAGATCGGATAACGCGCGTTCATCAGGTTCTCGAGCGTCTGTTTCGGATTTTCGGTCTTGAGCAGCGGCCGGGTCTCGCGCTTGTTGACCCGCTCCCAGAGCACGTCGAGATCCGCCTTCAGCCAGACGGAAAGGCCGCCCTTCTTGATGTGTCTGCGCGTCCGCTCGTTGACGAAGGCGCCGCCGCCGGTGGAGACGACGCGCGGCCCGCCCTTTAAGAGCCGCTTCATCACCCGCGTTTCCAGCGCCCGGAATTCTTCCTCGCCATAGGCCGCGAAAAGCTCGGTGATCGTCATGCGCGAAACGCGCTCGATTTCATGGTCGCTGTCAATGAAGGGAATGCCGAGCTGGCTGGCGACGATGCGCCCGACCGAGGATTTTCCGGCGCCCATCAGGCCGACGAGGATCAGATTGCGTGAACCGAGCGCAGCGCGAGCGCTGTCTTTCAGGCTGTCAGCAACGGTCAGCAGTGGTTCACTCATCGGTCCATTCACACTTTGTTTGCAAACCGTATCGACAAATGCAGGTGGAGCGTCAAGTCGCGGACAAGGGAATCATGGCTTGAAGAGCGCTTCTTGCACTTGCGAATACGCTTCTTATAACAGAAGCACAGCATGAAGGAGTTGCCGGATGCCGACCCTGTTCCGTTTCCTGTTCTTCTGCGCGATCCTCGCCGGGACGGTCTACGGAGCGATGTGGGCGCTTGTGACCTTCGTCGAGCCGCAGCAGCGCGACGTCACGATCCGCATTCCGTCCGAGCGGGTCAACCCGCCGGCGACGGGCACGATCAACCCGACCAGGAAGTGAGAACATGAGGGATCTCGGCCGCGTCCATGTGGAATCCTTTCTGGAAATGATGAGCGCCGAGCGCGGCGCGGCCGCCAACACGCTGCAATCCTATGAGCGCGACCTCGACGATGTCAGGTCCTTCCTGAACGGCCGCAGCATAAGGCTCACCGAAGCCGCCTCCGCCGATCTTGCCGCCTATCTCTCCTCGCTCGCCGGCCAGGGCTTCAAACCCTCCTCGCAGGCGCGCCGGCTTGCCGCCATGCGCCAGTTCTACAAGTTCCTCTACGCCGAGGGCCTGCGCACCGACGATCCCACAGGCGTTCTCGACGCGCCGAAGAAGGGCCGCCCGCTGCCGAAGACGATGGGCGTCGAGGAGGTCAGCCGGCTGCTTTCCCAGGCGCAGGCCGAGGCGGACGATCCGGCGGCCGGCCAGCTGCAGCGCCTGCGCATGCTGGCGCTTCTGGAGCTGCTCTATGCCACCGGCATGCGCGTCAGCGAGCTCGTTTCGCTCCCCGCCCGCGTGCTCGACCAGGAGGGCCGATTCCTGATGATCCGCGGCAAGGGCAACAAGGAACGGCTGGTGCCGCTGTCGCACTCGGCGATAGCAGCTTTGAAAGCCTACGGACGCCTGATGGCTAGGGAAAACGCCGCCGCCAAGGAGCCGCAGGAAAGCCCCTGGCTGTTTCCCGCCGCCTCCAGGGAAGGCTACCTGCCGCGCCAGGTTTTCGCCCGCGACCTCAAGAATCTGGCGATCCGCGCCGGCCTGACGCCGTCGATGATCTCGCCGCATGTCATGCGCCACGCCTTTGCAAGCCATCTGCTTGCCAATGGCGCGGATCTGCGCGTCGTGCAGGAACTCCTCGGCCATTCGGACATTTCGACCACGCAGATCTACACACATGTGCTCGAAGAGAGGCTGCAGCAGCTCGTCCAGACGCATCACCCCCTTGCCAAACAGGCGAAAAAGCACGAATAGGACCGGCGACAAGGGGCGGAGCCAGGAAAACGCCCCGTGGCACAAGGAACGGAAACGCACCTCATGCACAATTATCTCGACTTCGAAAAGCCGATCTCCGACCTCGAAGGCAAGATCATCGAGCTGAAGAAGCTCGCAACGGAAGACGAGAGCATCGATACCACCGATGAAATCGGCCGGCTGGAGGTTCGCGTCCGCGAGGCGATCGTCGAAATCTATTCCAAGCTCAATGCCTGGCAGAAGACGCAGGTCGCCCGCCATCCGCAGCGCCCGCATTTCGTCGATTACGCCAAGACGCTGTTCCAGGAATTCACGCCGCTCGCCGGCGACCGCAAATTTTCCGAGGATGCCGCGATCCAGGCGGGCCTTGCCCGCTTCCGCGGCCAGCCCGTCGCCGTCATCGGCCAGGAAAAGGGCAACGACACCAAGAGCCGTCTCAAGCACAATTTCGGCAGCCCCCGCCCGGAAGGCTACCGCAAGGCGATCCGCATCCTTGAAATGGCCGATCGTTTCGGCCTGCCAGTCATTTCGCTGGTGGACACGGCAGGCGCCTATCCCGGCGTCGGTGCTGAAGAGCGTGGCCAGGCCGAGGCGATCGCCCGCTCGACGGAAATGTGTCTCGGCGTCAAGGTTCCCCTCGTTTCCGTCGTCATCGGCGAAGGCGGCTCGGGCGGCGCGATCGCGATCGCTACGGGCAACCGGGTCTATATGCTCGAACATTCGATCTACAGCGTCATCTCGCCGGAAGGCGCGGCCTCCATCCTCTGGCGCGATTCCACCCGCGCCCGCGAGGCGGCGACCAACATGAAGATCACCGCCGAAGACCTGAAATCGCTCGGCGTCATCGACGGCATCATTTCCGAGCCGCTCGGCGGCGCCCATCGCGATCCCGACAGCGTGATCGCCGCGACCGGTGACGTGATCGCCAACGCGCTCGGCGAAATGGCATCGCGCTCCGGCGAGCAATTGCGCAACGAGCGGCGGCAGAAATTCCTCAATATGGGCCGTAATCTGTAGGGTAAGAACTGACGTCTCGTCGATTGGGGCCAAATCTTGGCCACATTGTTGTTATCTTTAACATTCGCGCTTGCAGGGGCGTCCCGGGCACGTCATAGGCTGTTAAGAATTTGTGAAGTATAAGCCGCTTATGATTCCGTTTCGTACCCGGACTCCATAGGCGGACCGGGTCGCATCATCTTTATGGGCTAGTTTGAATGCGCATACGTCATTTTGCCTATGTCTCCCTCATGGCGCTGGCTCTGGCCGGCTGCAACGACACGTTGGAGACGGCGCAGGTCGATCTTTCCAAGGTCAAGAACAAGGTCGAGCAGCCGCTTCCCTCCCATATCCTCACCGCCATGGCCGCCAAGGGCATGGACCGCAATTCGCCGATCATGATCCGCATCTTCAAGGAAGAAGGTGCCATGGAGATCTGGAAGGCGAAGGCCGACAACCGTTTCGACAAGGTCGCCGATTACAAGATCTGCGCCTGGTCCGGCCGTCTTGGCCCGAAAGTCAAGACCGGCGACCGGCAGGCGCCGGAAGGCTTCTACGAGTTGACGCGCGCCAACCTGAACCCGAACTCGAAATATTATCTGGCGATCAACACCGGCTTCCCGAACCGCTACGACGCGGCGAACGGCCGCACCGGCTCCGACCTGATGATCCATGGCGCCTGCTCGTCGTCCGGCTGCTATTCGATGACCGACCAGCAGGTGCTCGAGATCTACGCCTTCGCCCGCGACGCCTTCAAGGGCGGCCAGTCGACGGTGCAGCTGCAGGCCTTCCCCTTCCGCATGACGGCGGAAAACATGGTCAAGCATCGCCTCGACCCGAGCTACGACTTCTGGAAGATGCTGAAGGTCGGCTACGACAATTTCGAAGTGACGAAGCGCCCGCCCGAGGTGAACGTCTGCGAGAAGAAATATGTCTTCAACCAGCAGGCAACCGATGGCGGCGCCTTCAACGCCGCCGGCAAGTGCCCGGCCATGTCGACGCCGCCGGCGCTGACGGCCGCCCTTGCCTCCTACGGCAAGACCTATGATGCCGACTATGCCAAGGCGATGAGCAAATATGACGGCATGGCCTGGTACGACCCGTCCGAGGCCGAGCGCAAGGCCGTTGTCGCCAAGCTGCGCAAGGGCCGCGAACTCGCCTTCGCGCCGACAGGCACGTCGCTCGAAGCCGGCCGCATGGTCAAGGTCGCCGAACTCGAAGACCTGATGGTCAAGCGCACCGCCCAGAGCCTCACCGCCAATTCCGCAGCGGGCGCCACGCCCGCAACACCAGCCCAGCCGCAGACGCAGGCAACGGCAGTTGCCGCCGCGACACCCGCTGTCGTGCCGGTGCCGACGCAGAACCCGCTGGCCTACACGGCGCCCGAACCGCAGGAAACGGCGGACGCCACGGCAAAGAAGCCGTTCTGGAAGTTCTGGGCGCGGAACTGAGCGGCTTGCCCCCCGTTCTCTACGACCTTCGCGGCCTGAAATGCCCATTCCCCGTGATCAAGACACGCAAGAAGCTTGCCACCATGGCAAGCGGCGCACTCATTCGCGTCGACACCACAGATCCGATGGCTGTGATCGACATGCCGCATTTCTGCAATGAGGACGGCCACGAACTGGTCGAGACGGAAAAGACCGAAAACGGTCACCGCTTCCTGATCCGCAAGCGCTAAATTCGCAATCCCGGAATGGCGAGCGGATTGTCCGACAGCGCCTGACGGTCCGGCCTGTCGATGCGCGGCTTGCCGAGGAATGCATCGAAGAGATCTTTCACGAAAGCCTCCGGCAGGTCCTTGGTGATCAGCACCATGCGCGTGCGCCGGTCTTCCCCCGGCCAGGCGGCAAGCCGCACCGGCGGATGAAAGATGCTTTGGACGCCATGCAGCACCAGCGGCCGGTCCGGCCGGTCGGAGACGGAAACGATCGCCTTCATCCGCAGCAGCTTCTCGCCATGGGCCGAGCGCAGGAGATCGATGAACATGTCGAGCGCCATCGGATCGATCGGCTTCTCCTCGATGATGGAGAAGGAGCGGATCGACGCATCGTGACGGTTGACGTCGTGCGGGTCCTGATCCTCATGGCCGTGATGATGATGGTGGTGATGACCATGGTGTCCATGATCGCCACCGTGATGGTGGTCTTCATCACGACCATGGTCGTGATGGTGATGCGCCTCATGCGCATCCTCGTCCTGCAGCCAGCGGCCGACATCGGCGATCTTCGTCGCCGGATCGTAAAGCCCGTTGACCAGCACAGCTGAGGTGCCCGCCTCCGCGCTATCGGCATCCATGATCGCGGCACGCGGATTGAGCGCACGCAGGCGCCTTTCCAAGGCCTCGTCCTGCTCGGCCATCGACTTTTTCGAGATGATCAGCCGGTCGGCGACTGCCGCCTGCTTGCGCGCTTCCTCGTGATTGTCGAGCGTCTGCAGCCCGTTCACCGCATCGACGACCGTGACGACGCCGTCGAGATCGAAATTGGTGGCGATGACGGGATTTCCCATGATCGCCTGCATGACCGGCGCCGGGTCGGCAAGGCCTGTCGTCTCGATGACGACGCGCTTCACCGGCTTGACGCGGCCGGTCTGCACGGCATCCATCAGGTTCGCCAGCGTATCAACGAGCTCGCCGCGCACGGTGCAGCAGAGGCATCCGTCAGACAGCTCGATGATCGAATCGCCGGAGCTTTCGACCAGGAGATGGTCGATGCCGACATCGCCGAATTCGTTGATGATGACAGCCGCATCCTTCATCGCAGGATCTTTGAGGATACGGTTGAGCAGCGTCGATTTTCCGGCGCCGAGAAAGCCAGTCAGGATGGTGACCGGAATCCTGTCGTTGAGCCCGCTCATGTTACGTTACCTCAGGCAGCCAATCTATCTTAGAAGGTTGTCGCAGGGCGCGGCAGCGGCACCGGCACATTGGCGATCGTTCCTGCCGCATCGCCGCGCGCCATCTTTTCCGGCTTCTGAGCCGGTTGCGGGTCCTGCCCCGGAATGAGGCCGGCAAAGACGAATTGCGGCTCGTGATCCATTTCCTGGATATAGGGCGACTGCACCTTCATGCGGCCGACCTCGTCGCGCGTCTCGCTGCGGATCTTGGCGCCCTTGGCGCTGCAGATATCGGCGGTGATGTCGGCAACCTGATCCTGTCCCGGCCCGTAAGGCTTCAGCGAGCCTAGCGTGTCGCCGTTGGACGGCTGCGTGGTGAAACCCTTCTGCAGGAGGTTCGCCGTCGCGTCGGCGCGTGCCGCAAGGCTGTCCGTGCCGAGCACGACGGAGACGAGCGTGCGGCCGTTGCGCGTCGCCGAACCGATCTGGTTGAAGCCCGAGGCACAGATGAAGCCGGTCTTCATACCATCAGCGCCGGCGAAACGGCCGATCAGCATGTTGAGGTTCGGCACGTTCTGCTGGCCGGTGGTGAACCCCTCGAGCGAGAAATAGCCGGCATATTGCGGAAAATCACGGCGCAGCGCCACCGTCAGCACGGCAAGATCGCGCGCCGTCGTATATTGGCCCTTGCCGGGCAGGCCGTTCGGGTTGACGAAATGCGAATCGGTCATGCCGAGCTTCAGCGCCTCGCCGTTCATGCGCGTCACGAAGCCTTCCTGCGTGCCGCCGACGGCTTCGGCGACCGCAACGGCGATGTCGTTGGCCGATTTCACCAGCAGGATCTTCAGCGCGCTGTCGAGCGTCAGCTTCTGGCCCGGCTTGAAATACATCTTGGCGGCCGGCTGCGCGGCGGCGCGCTTGCTGATGACGATGGGCGTGTCGAGGCTGATCTGACCGGCGCGGATCGCGTCGAAGACGGTATAGACGGTCATCAGCTTGGTGAGCGAGGCCGGATACCATTTGCGGAAGGCTTCTTCATGCTCGAGCACGCGGCCGGTCTGCACATCGACGAGAATATGCGGATTGGCCTCAGCAAGCGGAACGGAGGCAAGAAAACCGGCAGTCGCGGCGACTAGGAAGCTAAACGGCCGCACTGCGGCAAATAAACCAAAGCGGCTCGTCGACACGGCTCATCCTTCAGATATCAGGAAATCTCGAAAGCTTCCCCTATCTAGCCTATATGGCTATGACATGGCAAAGGTCATTGACGAAGTAATTTGCGTGAGCCTCACGCCCTTGTGAAGCGATCAACGATTGCCGGGATTTTCATAACAGGAACGCCAATATGCCGATTTTGAACAGAGCCGCCGAATTGCAGGACGAAGTCGCCGAATGGCGCCGCCATATCCACGCCCGGCCCGAGCTTCTTTTCGCGGTGGAAAACACGGCCGCCTTCGTGGCCGAAAAGCTCAAGGAATTCGGCGTCGACGAGATCGTCACCGGCATCGGCCGCACCGGTGTCGTCGGCCTGATCAAAGGCAAGGGCGAAGGCAGCCGCACGATCGGCCTGCGCGCCGACATGGACGCCCTGCCGCTGACCGAAATCACCGGCAAGCCCTGGGCCTCGAAGACGCCGGGCAAGATGCATGCCTGCGGCCATGACGGCCACACCGCCATGCTGCTCGGCGCGGCGAAATACCTGGCCGAGACCCGCAATTTCAACGGCAATATCGCCGTCATCTTCCAGCCCGCCGAAGAAGGCGGCGGCGGCGGCAACCTGATGGTCCAGGACGGCATGATGGAGCGCTTCGGCATCGAAGAGGTCTACGGCATGCACAACCTGCCCGGCCTGCCTGTGGGACAGTTCGCCATCCGCAAGGGCGCCATCATGGCGGCGACCGACGAATTTACGATCACCATCAAGGGCCGCGGCGGCCACGCCGCCCAGCCGCACCGCACGATCGACCCGATCGCCATCGGCGCCCAGATCGTCACCAACCTGCAGATGATCGCTTCGCGCACGATCGATCCCCTGGCCTCGGTCGTCGTCTCAGTCACCAAATTCAACGCCGGCTTCGCCCATAACGTCATTCCGAACGACGCCACCTTCGCCGGCACGGTCCGCACCCTCGATCCCGAGGTGCGCACGCTCGCCGAGACGCGGCTGAGGCAAGTCATCGAAGGCGTGGTCGCGGCCCACGGCGCGGAAGCCGAGATCAGCTTCCACCGCAACTATCCCGTCACCATCAACCACCCTGACGAGACCGAGCATGCCGTCGCCGTCGCGAGCGCCATCGCCGGCGAAGCCAACGTCAACCCCGAGATCGATCCGATGATGGGCGGCGAGGATTTTTCCTACATGCTGAACGCGCGCCCCGGCGCCTTCATCTTCATCGGCAACGGCGACAGCGCCGGCCTGCACAACCCGGCCTACGACTTCAACGACGAAGCCATCGCCCACGGCATCTCCTACTGGGTCCGCCTCGCCGAACAACGCCTCGGCGCCTAAAGCGCGCCGCGATCTTTCAGATTCGCTTCTCGCGCTTTCGATTTTTGTTTTACGCATGTCGTTACCGCAAAACCGCCGCACACTTTTGCGCGACATGCATTGGCAATAATTAAGGCTTGGCTTCGCGCCAAGCCTTTTGTATGCATGGCATGCAAGTGGTCCCGTAGCTCAGCAGGATAGAGCACCAGATTCCTAATCTGGGGGTCGCGCGTTCGAATCGCGCCGGGATCACCAGTAAAATCAACTAGTTACCCGCTCAAAGCTCATGTCGCAGTCATGTTGCGCCACTTCCCTTGATTTCCAAGCGTTTCAAATGAGTAGCGGCGAATCCATGCAACATGGACTGCAACATGCGACACGATCTGCGGGGAGGTTTAGGATGGCTTTCAAAGATCTACCGCCAGAGGGCCAGGAAGCCATGCTCAACTTGGTGCGGGCCTAGCCCGGAGACGGGCGCGTCTGGACTACGCGAACGAGCTCGCCAGACTTAACGCACTGCCCGATCTACCGAACACTGAAGGCGACGAACCTATAAGACCCCGGTCGACTAAGCCCTTCCAAATTTCTTATGGCACGACGCCGCTTTGGCTGAGCCGTCCTAAGATGAATCGTATCTTGTGCTCTGACACCAAGGCGGCTTGGACTAGAGTGTCTCCGGAACGACGATCACGCACAACTCAAAGAGCATCTCGCCGACTTCATCAACGCCTACAATTTTGGGCGCAGGCTCAAGCCATTAGAGGGCCTCACACCCTACGAGTTCATCTGCAAACGGTGGACTTCCGAGCCAGATCGATTCATCCTCGACCGTATCCATCAAATGCCGGGACTAAACAGCTAGGGAGCGCTCAAAAAAACAGATTTCTCTGTCGCCCGACTCCGTGTTCAAGCTGATAAACAACGCTGTATCCCGCGCTCTACTCAAGTTTGTTCGCGACGATATAATTTCGGCGATGTGCCTGGCTGTCGTGGACGGGCAATTGTTTATCGAGAATATCGGTAAGGAAGCGAGCAAATTTGTCGTGCCTACAATCGCGAGTACGACCACTTCGAGGCTACGGAGCTAGTTCGTGGATTCCGGAAAGCTGCCGCTTATCACAACAGAGAGATGCCAGCTTCGCGCTATCGGCGTTGTTCCGAGCCCGACAGCCCCTGCGGCGAGGCAGGTTTTCCGCTTATGCGGCTTATGCCGCACTTGGCCTTGGCAGCTTGCCACGCGCGTTGGAAGAAACGGATTTCTGTGGCGATGGTTTCGCGGAACGGATCGGTTTGGTTGAAGTAGTCGCGGTCCAGACCGAGCTTTGCACCATCTGCATCGCCCTTGTAATAGGTGCCGAACAAATGATCCCAGATCGGGAAATAATTCGCGAAATTCTTGTCGTGATGTTCCGGCACTCGGGAGTGATGGATGAAGTGGTCGCGTGCTGACTGGATCACGTACTTGCCAAACCAGCCATGCCAGGGAATGGCACTGTGCTTGACCAGACCAATGGCGCCAAAGGTGATGGTCACGATGGCGAATTCGGCCGTTGGCAGGCCGATTAGCAGCGCCGGAACGACCATAATGGCGATGTTTATGGCCTTCTCCAGCGGATGCTCCCGCGACGAAGTCAGCGCGTTGAACTCTTCGGCTGCGTGGTGAAATTCGTGCAGCCGCCATAGTACGGGCAGCCGGTGCATCAACCGATGCTGCCAGTAGCTCAAGAAGTCTGACAGCACCAGGAACAAGAGAACATGTGCCCAGCCTGGCAGCATCCGGGCAAGGTCCAGGTGGGGGGCATCCTGAGCCGCGTGGGTGATGGCATAGGACAGACCAAATGATGCGAGCGCCGCGAATAGCGTAATCATTCCCGTCGCCTGAAGGACGAAATAGACGAGGTCGGTGATTGTGGATTTGCTGCGCTCGAAGAAAACCCGACGGAACCCGGAATTGCCGAACCCCACATAGGTGAGTTCCACCGCGAAAACCGTCAGAACCAGGCCAATGGAAATGGCGAAACTGAGCGCCATTGCCTTACCATTCAGATAGTAAGTGTTGTAAAAAAAGCTTCCAAGCTTGTGCAGGCAGTATTCGACCAGCCCCATGGTTTGCTCCAAACACGAACCCGTATATCTTAGTCCTGACGATGCGCTTATTGCGAGATTGCTCAAAGGACGATCGGGGCGTCCTTTTGATGTATTACCGGCGGTGGAAGTGCAGTCCCGGAGGCATGCAGGAGGGTCGAGGAGCACTGCGAAAAAACTACAACTGACCGAAAGGCTCATAAAAAGAACTATCAGGTGGGGAACAATACGCACGGAAGCTGGCGCTGAAAAAGGGATTGAGGGTAATTTCAGCGGTGCGGTAGACCGTACGCCATCGCACCGCCCGCTTGTGGTGTGAGTAGGTCCTCAGTACGAGACCGTACGTGGAACCTTACCAATCCCATCTCGTTGTGTCAGTAGGAAAGCACGGGTGTCCTCCTGTGCGTTCCGTCTTTACCAAAGACCTTGCCCCGTCTCGGCGGGGCCTTTTTTTAGCGAACGGAACCACGCAATCGATCAGTTGATCTTTAGCCAGTGCCGCAGCCAAGCCACAGCTTCGTCGCTCATCCATGTGATGATAGCGCCTGTCGTCAAGCCCGCAATAGCGATAAGAGCTGAGATGCCGTAGCCGATCATCTTTATGCGTTTCCAATCCTCAAGGGCGGCACTCTACCATTGCGATGACCATGGATACCTATGGTCACCTGTTCCCGAAGACCGACGACGCCGACGAATTGGCCGCAGCCGGGGCGGTATTTCTTGCGTGACTGCAACATGAAACGCATCCCCTGCGCCGCAAGGATTCGTATCGGTTTCCTAATCTGGGGTCGCGCGTTCGAATCGCGCCGGGATCACCGGTCTTCAAGTGCTGGGCAGATGGAAGCGGATTGCCGTTGGTAGCTTGAGCTCATTCCTTCATGGGAATCCCAGCTTCAATCGCAGCCTCTATGAAAGCCTGCCGCGCCTCTTCCCGGCTTCGTTTCCCGGACATGACATCCGCGCAAACGGCGCAAGCGCGATCCAGGGCGGGACCCTCGTCTGTCGGCCAGTCTTCAATCAACGCCCATGTTGCAGCCTGGGTGGTTTGGATCACCACCCATTGATCCGGCCCTTCAAGGGCGATCGTTACCGGCTTTTTCCAAATGGTTTGCATTGTCTTTGGCCTTCCTCGCGTGCTGCGGGAGTAGTTAGAATGACCGGCCTCGTTTTGCAAATCGGTGCCGAGCGACGTTGCCTCCCGTGCTGACTTACGGCGCCTGGCGATAGGCTCGTCGCCGCCTCGCAACCCGTCGCGCGCCCAATCCCAGCACCGCCGCGACGGCCCACCCGCCGATAAATCCGATCGCACCCCAGACGAAACCCGCAAAGCTCACCGGCACGCCGGGCACGAAATCGCGCCAGGTATTGGCGAAGACGACGTCATCGGCATTGCGCAACAGCACGAAAGGTTTTGCGACGGGAGCGGCGGTGCCGAGTTTCAGCTGCTGCGACAACAACGTTTCGTAGCGCGTGATCGTGTTCTGCATCGAGACCCCGCGGTCGCGCAGGAAATCGTCGGAGGATTGCGCATAGGCGTTGAGCGCCTGCTGGCGGTCGAGATGGTGCTGGGCGGCCTGGGCATTGAAGTCCTCGACGATGACGCGCAACTCGTCGAGCGCACCGCCGATCCGTTGGCGGTATTGCTGCGCAAATTCCGGCGCCTGCGAGAAAATCGTGCCGCCGGCAAGCCCGGCGGTGATGGCGACTATTCTTGCAATCGGTCCCATGATCGATGCCTCCGGCTATCCCCTGCGCTAACGAGCGGGCGGACGAAAGGTTTCTCCGTTCGACACAATCGGTAACGCTATGTGATTGAACCGACATTGCTTCCGGCGAGTTGATGGCGTGACCAACTGAGAAAAGAGAGGCTCGTCATGAAACAGCTTATCCTCGCCTGCACGCTCGCCGCAGCGTCCGTCTTTTCCGCCATGCCGTCTCAGGCGGCCAGCGTCACCATCACGACGGACGACGCCCGTCCCTATTACGGCGATTCCGAACGCCCGTACTATCGTCATCGTCCCTACTATCGCCATCATGGCATGACGCAGCGCGTATCGCGCGATTGCTTCACCAAGACGGAAAAGATCCGCCGTCACGGCCATACGGTCATCAAGGAAACCCGAATCTGCCGATAGGACAACCCCCTGCATGAAAGCCCGGCCGATCCTCCCCGGCCGGGCTTTTCATCTGATCTCGCCATCAGGAACTTCGCGATATCAACCGCGTTTATCGCGAAACAGGAGTATCGATCATGCGTATCAAGATGACTCTTCTCGCGATCGGCTACGTCGCCGTCAGCGCCCTGCTGCTGGCGATCGCTCATCAGCCGCAGGGGCCGGTCACCACTGGGAAGACCGACCGGTTGGCGGGGTCGTCCTTCCTCGTCGAGCGCTTCGCCGGCTGATCAGCGCCGGCTTGGCCGGCGCTCGATATGCGCTTCATGCGCTGATATCAATGTGGGTCGCCGACGGAAGGCCCGCCCAGCAGAATCCGGTTCTGTACCGCATTGACGCCTTCGACGGCCCTGGCGACCGCGGTTGCCCGTTCGATCTCGCCGACCGTACCGACGGTGCCGCTCAGCAGGACCTGACCATTTTCCATCGTCACCTCGACATCCGACGCATCGATACCGCCGGCGATCGCCAGGGCGTTGGCGACTGCGGCTTCCACCGATGCACGATTGGCGATTTCCAATTCCATTTCAGGCTCGAGCCCGTGAAATGTCGGCTCTTTGAAAACCATCGTCCATTCCTCCGTAAAACCTGAGGAAGAAACGCCACCGGCCCCGTTTGGTTTCGTGGCGCTACCACCGCACGCGATAGCGCAGATTGACGCCGCCAGTCTCGGCGGGCGAAAACGGATTGCTCACCGAGGCATCGAGGTTGAGGTTCGGCAGGATGGCCTGGTTGACCGCGACCGTGCTCGAAAAGTCGCCGCTGGCGTTGCTCACGCCCGCACCCGCCGAAAGCGAGGTCCCCGTCCAGGGATAGATGAGTTTCAGCGCCTGCGACGCCGTCACCGAGGACTGCCTGGTATCGACCGGGTCGTAACGGACGCTGACGGAGCGGCTCGACTGCATGTCGAGCGAATCCGACAGTATCCAGCTGCGCGAGCGGCTGAGCGTCAGGGCGCCGCCGCCGCGCAGCGTATCGACGCTCACCTTCGCGCCCTGCTGCGATTGGCCCGCCGGTGTGACGGTTGTCCTGCTGATCCTGCCCCAGAGCATCGCCTGTTCGGAATCGGGCAGCAGCGCGCCGCCTTTGGTCGAGGCGAGGGCGAGATCGGCGCCGGCGCTCGTTTCCCACTCCGCCGGCAGGCGAAAACCCATCGTCGCCTTGTAGGACCGGTCGGAGAGCTTGGCCGGCGACCAGATCAATAGGTCGTCCGCCTTTGCAACCGCCGTGACCGAAAAGAAAATGGTAAAAAGGGTGAGTGCTGTTTTGAATATCGTCATGACATCCGATGTTTGATTCGATAGAGCGCCGCCGCGCCGAAACCGACGCGGCAACGCACATGAAAGCGCGCAGCGAACACGATGAGGGATCGCGGCCAAGCCGCCCATCCCGGCTTCATCCTCGATTTAATGTTCGGCCGGAAAGGCCGGGGCACTCGAGTGCCTGTTCTCAGGACGCCGCAGCACCTCGATTTCCATGCGGCCGTAACCGGCCGCGGCGGAAGCTCGATTCCTCTCGGAATGTCATAAGGATCACATCCTGACGGCGCTCTGTAAACCCCTCAAAGGCCGGAAATCTGCTGCACCGCACACTTGCCGCTCCTTCCAAAGCCTAGTAGAGCCTGGGCCTACGAGAGAAATTTTTCGCGAAATACCACATGATAACAGGCAACACCGCGCCGCGGCGCCTCAGCATCTTCGGCTCGACCGGGTCGATCGGCCGCAACACCCTCAATGTCGTCGAACATCTGGGCGGACGGGAGATGTTCGAAATCTCCGTTCTGACGGGCAACGGCAATGTCGAGCTGCTGGCCCGGCAAGCCAGGTCCTTCGGCGCGCGGTTGGCGGTCACGGCGAACGACCGGCATTACGAATCCCTGAAAAACGAACTTGCGGGCAGCGGCATCGCCGTCGCGTCGGGAAAATCCGGCCTCCTGGAAGCGGCCGACCGCGAAGCCGACTGGGTAATGGCGGCAATCGTCGGCACGGCGGGTCTCGCGCCGACGCTCGCAGCCGCAAGGCGCGGCGCCGATATCGCCCTTGCCAACAAGGAATGCCTGGTCTCGGCGGGCGATCTCTTCATCAAGGCGATCCATGAAGGTGGCGGCAGGCTGCTTCCGGTCGACAGCGAGCATAATGCGATTTTCCAGGTGCTGGAAGAAAATCAGCGCCACGCCATCGAGCGGGTGATCCTGACGGCATCGGGCGGCCCCTTCCGCACCGCATCTCTGGAGGAAATGGCAGGCGTAACGGTGGAAACCGCGCGCGCCCATCCGAACTGGTCGATGGGGTTGAAGATTTCGATCGACAGCGCCTCGATGTTCAACAAGGCGCTGGAGATGATCGAGGCCCGCCACCTTTTCGGCCTGAAGCCCGAGCAGATCGAAGTCATCTTCCATCCGCAGTCGATCATTCATTCGATGGTCGGTTATACCGACGGCTCGGTTCTGGCTCAGCTCGGCGCGCCCGATATGCGCACCGCCATCGGCTACGCGCTGTCCTTTCCGCGCCGGCCGAACCTGCCGATCGAAAGGCTGGATTTCGCCAAGCTCGCGCGGCTCGATTTCGAGGCGCCCGACGAGCGGCGCTTTCCGGCTCTGCGGCTTGCGCGGCTTGCAATGACGCGCGGCGGTGTTCAGGGCGCGGTTCTGAACGGCGCCAAGGAAGTGGCGCTCGAAGCCTTCATCGAGAGACGGCTGTCCTTCCTTGCCATGGCCGACATCACCGAAAGGGTCATGGACGAGCTCGCCCACCTGCCGCCGGCAGCCGGCATGGACGATGTCTTTGCCGCCGACAGGCAGGCTCGGCAAAGAGCGGCCGAACTCATGAAGTTGGATGCCGCCGGCTGACGATCCCGGCGGGGCGATTACCGCAGCCGCTTGCCGCCTTCATCGAACAATCTGCAATCCGATGGCTCGAACAGCAGGCTGACCTCTTCGCCCGCCGCAATGCTGACCGGTGAACGATGCTCGACGGTCAGCGACTGGCCGTCGGCCAGCTGGCAATAGAGATATTGCGTTCCCCCGAGATATTCCGAGAAATCGACCCTCGCCGTCAGGCTGCCCGACTGGCCGGACGCCACCTTCAGATGCTCCGGCCGCAGCCCGAGCGTCACGGCGCTTGCCGCCGGCCCGTCTGTCCAGGCTAAGCCGCTTTCGATACGAGAGCCGGCGACTTCGACAAGGCCTTTCCCGCGCCAGCGGGCGTTCAGCAGGTTCATCCGCGGTGAGCCGATGAAGCCCGCCACAAAAGTATTGGCGGGATCTTCATAGATTTCCCGTGGCGTTCCCGCCTGCTCGACACGACCGTCGCGCAGCACGACGATCTTGTCGGCGAGCGTCATCGCCTCGGTCTGGTCGTGCGTGACATAGATCATCGTATTGCCGAGTTCGCGGTGAAGGCGGGCGATCTCGATGCGCATGGAAACGCGCAGTTCCGCATCGAGATTGGAGAGCGGCTCGTCGAACAGGAAGACGTCGGGCTTGCGCACGATCGCCCGGCCGATCGCCACGCGCTGGCGCTGGCCGCCGGAGAGCTGCCCGGGCCGCCGGTCGAGAAGATGGTCGATCTTCAGGATCGCGGAAGCCGCCTTGACGCGCGTCTCTATGTCGGCGGGACTGGTGCGCGCCATCTTCAGCCCGAAGGCCAGGTTGTCGCGCACGCTCATATGCGGGTAGAGCGCGTAGGACTGAAAGACCATGGCGATGCCGCGCTCGGACGGGTCGAGATCGGTGACGAGGCGTCCCTTGATCTCGATCTCGCCATCGGTCACGTCCTCCAGGCCGGCGATCATGCGAAGCAGCGTCGATTTTCCGCAGCCCGAAGGGCCGACGAAGACGACGAATTCGCCTTCAGCAATCGTCAGGTCGATCCCGTGGACCACCTGCAGGCTGCCATAGCTTTTCCGCACGTCCTGGAGCACGACGCTCTTGTTACCCATACCGTTCGTCATCCCCAAGCGACCTATTTGCCCGACTGAACCCAGACGAGCATCTCTCCGGGCGCGCGGTTGTCCCAGAGATGATAGGGCACGAAACGCGCCATGGCGACCTGCCTTTCAGCCGGCGCCCCGCGATAAAGCGGCGTGCCCCAGCCCGACGTTTCCTCGCGCTCGACCTTAAGATCGAGGGCGACGGCATCGTTGAGCTCCTTCAGCACGACGGTTTCGGCGGTCGGCAGTTCGCGGGGCAGAACGATGGCGTTGAGGTCTTCACCATTATCCGTCGTCTCGACGCAGTAGACGAGCGGGCCGCGCATCAGTGCGACGCGGCCGGCATCCTGGCGCACTTTCGGATTGGCATATTGCGGGCGAAGCGCCAGCGGCAGGTAAAGGGCGATGCGGTCGCCGTCCGCCCACTCGCGATCGATCCTCGCATATCCGTCGCGGAGATGAGCGCCGAGATCGAGCATCGCTCCGTTGACGCTAAGCGTTGCACCCTCCGCCCAATCCGGAATACGCAACGACAAAGCGAATCGGGCCGGCTTTCCCAGCCTGGTGGTGAAGGCGACCGCGCCATCCCACGGATAGTTGGTGGCCTGCTCCAGCGTTACCTCGGCGCCGTTGGCAAGCTTCAGCCGGCTGGTGCTCTCACCATAGAGATGCACGGCGATCTCATCATCGGCAACGGCATACATGTATGAGCCGATCGACGTCACCAGGCGGGCGATGTTGGGCGGGCAGCAGGGGCAATGGTGCCATTTCCAGCGATGGTGCTTGCCGGCACTTTCGAGTGGGTTGTCGTAGAAGAAGGTCTTGCCGTCCGTGGAAAGGCCGGGCAGCGCACCGTTATAGAGCGCCTGCTCCATGATGTCGGCATAGCGCCGGTCCGGCCCGCGTCCGAGCATGCGGCTTGCCCAGAAGACCAGGCCGACGGAGGCGCAGGTTTCCGCATAGGCCGTATCATTGGGCAGGTCGTAATAGTCGGTGAAGCCTTCGTTGGACGCGGCCGGGCCGATGCCGCCGGTGATATACATCTGCTTGGTCGTGAGATCGTCCCAGAGCGTTTCCAGCGCCGCCGTCAGGCTGTCGTCCTTATATTCGGTGGCGATGTCAGCCATGCCGGAATAAAGGTACATGGCGCGCACGGCATGGCCGACGACCTTCGTCTGTTCACGCACCGGCTGGTGCGCTTGCCCATATTCATAGGTCTTCTGATGGAAGTCGGCAGCGCTCCGGCCGTCGCGAGCGGCCTCGGCCGTGAAGAAATGCGGCTCGGTGCCGCGCTCGTCGATGAAGAATTTCGAAAGGTCGAGATATTTCTTCTCGCCGGTCACACGGGCGAGCTTGACCAGCGCCAGTTCGACTTCCTCATGGCCGCAATAGCCAGGAATCTGGCCCTCGCCATGGCCGAACACCTTGATCATGTAATCGGCATAGCGGCACATGATGTCGAGCAGCTTGCGCTTGCCCGTTGCCTGATAATAGGCGACGGCGGCTTCCATGAGGTGGCCGGCGCAATAAAGCTCGTGATGGTCGCGCAGGTTGGTCCAGCGCCGGCTTGGCTCCACGCGCTGGAACCAGGCGTTCAGATAGCCGTCCTCGTCCTGCATCTTCTCATACATGTCGATGATCTCATCAGCGCGCGCCTCCAGCTTCGGGTTCGGCCGGCGATAGAGCGAATAGGCGATCGTCTCGATCGACTTGCCGAGATCGGAATCCCAGAACATCTGCGTCGTCCCGCCCCATGGCTGAATGGGAATGACGACGCCGGGGCTCGGCTGGCTGACATCGATCGCCTTGAGCATGCCGGCTTCGACGCAGCGGTCGAGCAGGGTCTCGGCGGTCGAATTACAGACGGCATCCTGCCATTTGCCCCAGAACCCGCCGAGTTCGACATCGGGAACGGCGACAGGACGAAACTGGCGGTCATTACGTGAGTTGGTCATGGGCTCTACCTTCTTGGGATCATTTCACCGCGCCGGCCATCAGCCCGCGCATGTAGTAGCGTTGCAGAAGCAGGAAGACGATCAGGCAGGGGATCGTCATGACGACGACGCCGGCCTGCACCGCTCCCCAATTGATCGCGCCGAGCCGTCCGGCGCGAACCGCCGTCATCAGCACCGGCAGGGTGTATTTCTCATTGCTGGAGAGCAGCACGAGCGCGGCCAGAAACTCGTTCCAGGCATTGAGGAAGGCAAAGATCGCGACCGTGGCGACACCCGGAAGCACCAGCGGCAGGAGAACCCGCGCCAAGAGCCTCAGATCGCGCGCGCCGTCGATGCGCGCGGCCTCCTCGATTTCCTTCGGTACGGCGTCGAAGGCGTTGCGCATCATGAAGACGGAGAAGGGCAATTGCAGCGTCACGTAGACGAGCGTCAGCCCGAGCAGCGAATTGTTGAGGCCGAGCTTTGCCAGGATGATGAAGAGCGGTGTCAGGATCGACTGGAACGGGATCATCAGCGTCGCGATGATCAGCACGAAGAGCGCATTCTTCATCGGGAACCGGTAACGCGAGAAACCGTAGCCGGCGAGCAGGCTGACGAGAACGGTGAGCACCACCGTGGCAGCCGAAACGAACAGCGAATTGATCATATGCTGCCAGATGCCGGCGCCGAACGTATCGAGCAGCGCATAGGCATCGAAGCTGACGCCCGATGTCGGCCATGGCGGCAGGGGCGGCAGGCTGGCCTCGGCGCCCCGCCGGAAGGAGGCGAGCAGCGTGATCACGAAGGGCGCGAGAAAGAAGATCGAAATGGCGATGCCGGTGACGTGGTAGGCCGATTTCGCACGGATGGCCTTGCGTGCGCGGCGCTCTCTTGACGTGGTCATGGGCGCTCCTCCCCGACACGAAGCAGCCAGAGCTGCACGATGCTGATGGCGACGAGGATGGCGAGAAGCGCGATTGAAAGCGCGGCGCCATAGCCGAGATTGAAGGAGACGAAGGACTGGTTGAAGATGTAGTAGACCACCGAGATCATCTTGTTCTGCGGCCCTCCCGACGTCATGATGTAGAACTGGTCGAAAGCCAGGATCGAGCCGGTGACGGAGACGATCAGCGCCAGCGCGATCGTCTTGCGCATCAGCGGCAGCGTCAGATGCCGGAAGCGCTGCCAGCGGCCGGCGCCGTCGATGCGGGCGGCCTCCGTCAATTCCGACGGAATGGCCTGAAGCCCGGTCAGAAGAATGATCATGGTGAAGCCGGCGATCTTCCAGACGACCATCACCACGATCGTCAGAAAGGCGGTGTCGAAGGTCGCAAGCAGGTTGGGGCTTTTTTCGACAAGACCGAGCGCTCTCAAGGCCGGGCCGATGAAGCCGCTGTCGACGTTGGCAAGCCAGACCCAGAGCAGCGAGGCTGTGGCAAGGCCGACGACGACGGGCAGGAAGATGATCGTGCGGTAGGCGCTGACGAACTGCCGTTCCTTTTCGACGAAGATCGCCAGAGGAAAGGCGACGGCAAAGATCGCGATGGTGACGATCACGGTGTAATAGGCCGTGAAATTCAGCGCCGCCATGAAGCGGGTGTCGTTGAACATGCGGAAATAGTTGTTGAATCCGATCCAGCGTGATGCCCCCATCAGCGGCCAGTTGTGAAGGCTCATCCATCCCGTGAAGAGAACCGGCATGACGAAGAAGACGATCACCAGCGCCATGGCAGGCGCGATGTAGAGAGGGCCGCGCCAGTTCGATCTGCGCCGCCGCTTTCGCCGAGGCAATAGGGTATTCGAACCGGAACCGGTCATCGAAACACTCCGCATCTGTCCATTGAAGTTGGCCGGGAAGCTGCCACCGCTCCCCGGCCGCGGCCTTGGGAGAGTTATTGGCCGCTATCGATGATCGACTGCATTTCCGACTGGGCGCTGGAGAACGCACCGTCGACGTCGTCGCCGAAGATCGCGGCGTTGGTAAAGGTTGCCCAGGGACCGTTGGCGCTGTTGATCAGGTCGTTGAACTGCAGCGTATAGGGCGTCTTGGCCACACTGATCGCCTTGAGGCCGACCTGCATGCGCGGGTCGAGACCTTCGAGCACCTTGTCGGCAATGTCGCCGCGTGTCGGCAGGCTGCCATATTTAGCCATGACCTTCTGGCCGTCTTCCGAATAGATATATCCGAGGAAGTCCTTCACCGCGTCGATCTTCTTCGTGCCCTTGGTGATGACGAAATTGTCGCCGCCGGCAAAGGACGACGGCTTTCCGTCGACGCCGGGGATGAGGGTCACGCCGAAATTGATCTCGGGATGCTGGGTCACCAGCGTGCCGATAGCGAAGGCGCCAAGACTTTGCTGGCCGATCTTGCCGTTGGTAAAGGTCAGGAAGTTCGTGCCGTTGTCGCTGGCAGCACCCGCCGGCACCAGGTCCTTCTTGACCATGTTGCGGTAGATGTCGACAGCCTTGCGCATCTGGGGCGTATCGAGCGTCGCCGTCTTGCTGTCGGCCGACAGGATGTCGGCGCCCGCCCCCCAGGTGAGCGGCGTGAAGGTGAAGATCATGCAGCCGCCGCAGCCGCCGCCGGAGAAATAGAAGCCGTAGGTGTCGTCACCGAGCGCCCGGATCTTCTCCGCATTGGCGGTGATTTCCTCCCAGGTCGCCGGCGCCTTCTCCGGGTCGAGGCCGGCCTTCTTGTAGAGATCCTTGTTCCAGGCAAAGACCGATGTTTCCACAGAGAGCGGCAGGCCGTAGATCCGGTCCTGATAGGTGCCGAGTCGGACATGCGACGGCGAAAGCGAGTTGAAATAGGGCAGCGACTTCGCCCAATCCGTCAGATCTTCCAGCTGGCCGGCCGCGGCAAAGGCGGGATTGTAGATGAGGTCCATCGAGAGCGCGTCGGGCGCCTGTCCGCCGGCAATCGCCGTCGCATATTTCTGCACCAGTTCGGAGAACGGCACCTCGGTCACCACGACCTTGTTCTCATGGCTCGAATTATAGGATTCGACGACCTTCTTGAAGGAGTCGCCGATCCCCGTGCGAACCCACATTTCGACGTTTTCGGCGGCCGATGCAGCCGACACCAGGCACAAGGTAGCGATGCCGGTCGCCGCCAATAGACGCTTGATCATGACACTCCTCCCAATATGGCGCATCTCCTTGCGCCTTTGCTCATTTCCCTGATCTCATTCTTCGGGGGGCTTACCCCCGCATGACCGCCGGACGACGAGCCGGCAGGGCAATTTCCTCACTCCCGGCTCGACAGGCCGTCCTTCCGCAAGCGCCAGCACCGTCAATCCGGCCTGCCGCCCGAGCTCCTTCAGCTCCATATCCACCGTCGTCAGCGGTGGCCGCGTCTGGGCTGCGACAATCTCCCAATTGTCGAAGCCGATCACCGAAACGTCCTGCGGCACCTTGATGCCGCGCTCGCGCAGCGCATCCACCGCTCCGCGGGCGATTTGGTCGTTGCCGCAGAAGAGCGCATCCGGTTTTTCTCCCGGCCTCTTCCAAAGCTGTTCGACCGCGTCATGCCCCCAGCTTTCCGACCACACGCCGTAGAGCACCGGTTCGCGATGACCTGCGACTTCGTGATAGGCGCCGGCACGTTCCCGCACCGAGAAGAAATCCTCCGGCCCGGTGATGTGGGCAATCCGCCGCCGCCCGACCTTCACGAGCCACTCGACAGCCAGTCTCGCACCCTGTTCGTCGTCCGAACGGAACGTAACGCTGTTCTGCGTCCCCTCCGTGAAGGCGTAGACGACGGGCACATGCAAATTCGACAGATCGACGGGCAGACGCCTGTCCAGCCGCTTGCCGGTCGCGATGATACCGTCCACCTGCTTGTCCAGCATCGCATCGACATGGGTCTGAGCGAGCGCCGGATCGTCTTCGATGGCGCACAGGAAAACCGAAACGCCATGATCGACGAGAGCGTCCGAAATGCCCGCCATCACAGGCAGCGTAAAACGGCCGTAAGTGTCGTTCGTCAGCAGCCCGATGGTGAAACTGCGCTTGCTGAGAAGACCTCTCGCCAGCGCATTCGGCCGATATCCGATCTCGCCGGCAATCCGCTTCACCCGCTCGCGTGTTTCCGCCCCCATCCGGCCGGTGTCGTTGAGCGCCTTCGACGCCGTCGAGATGCTCACCCCGGCAGCCGACGCCACCTCATGGATGGTGATCCTGCCTCTTTTTCCTCCCGAGATGTTCAGACCTTCCTCCTTCTGAAGTGGCTTGAGAAAAGCTTTTACCAATCTCTCTGTCAAGTGAGAAAAGGTTTTCTCATGCAATCGAAAGATGGAGCGACGAGACGTGGACCGCAGGGAGGAGGCGTGGGAAAGGCCGGCGCGAATCCATGAGACAGGATTGCAATGTGTCATTCGTCCGCGCAGCGGCAGGCAATCTCAATGCAAAGCACAGACAACCATTATCTGGCTAATGGATGAGGAACAAAACCAATGGCCGTCAGAACCTCTGATGGAGGTTCCGATTCGCGGGGTTAGAACCCAGGTGATCGTTGAAAGATCAGGCGACGTGCCTTGCCAGCGCGCAGCGCGACCAGAGCGAATGCAGGGCGTCGACGAGATGGGCGATATCGGCGTCGGAATGCAGCGGTGTCGGGGTGATGCGCAGCCGCTCGGTCTTCTTCGGCACGGTGGGATAGTTGATCGGCTGGACATAGACGCCGCAATTGTCGAGCAGCAGATCGGAGATCCACTTGCACTTGGCCGCATCGCCGACCA
>NZ_LOKX01000015.1 GCF_002211285.1 Rhizobium sp. R635
CTATATTCGGTATTACAACAACGATCGCATCAGGCTAAAACTCAAAGGGCTGAGCCCTGTTCAATACAGGACTCAGCCCTTAAATAATCCCAGCCAATAAACCGTCCAACTTTACGGGGTCAGTTCACAAGCCAGAGAGGGTTCATAGCGATCAAATTTGACAGCCGTGCGTCTCTAACGCTCAGCTCTTGGTAAAGATATAATCCGTCTCCTGGCGCAGCACCTCGCCAGGGCGCAGCACTGCATTTGGGAAACCTTCGTGATTGATGGCATCCGGCCAGACCTGCGTCTCCAGGCAGAAGCCGGCGAACGGGCCGTATTTGCGCCCGCCGAGGCCGGGAGCCCCCGTGTTGAGCTTGAAGCCGGCATAGAACTGCACGCCCGGTTCGGTGCTGCGCACCTCCAGCGACACGCCCGAATAGAGGCTGCGGGCGAGCGCCACGGTCCGCTTGGCGGTGCGCTCGCCGGACAGGCAGAAATTATGGTCGTACAGCGCCTGTTCGCTGCCGGTAAAACGCTTCATCGGCGCCATCTCGCGGAAATCGAATTCCGTGCCGGCGACGGACCGGATCTCGCCGGTCGGCACCTGCTTCTCGTCGGTCGGCAGGTAGTGATCCGCGGCGATCATGATGTCGTGGCCGAGCGCGTCTTCGCGGCCGTCGAGATTGAAATAGGCGTGCTGGCAGACATTGGCGAGCGTCGGCTGGTCGCTGGTCGATTCGTAGGTGATCGACAGTTCACCGTTGCCGTGCACCCGGAACGTCGCCTGGACATTGCAATTGCCGGGATAGCCGGCGCGGCCGTCGGGATCGACGATCTTCATCACCAGGCGGTCGACGTCATGCTCGACGATCGTCCAGTTGCGCTTGCCGATATTGTCGCTGCCGCCATGCAGATGCGTGACGCCGTTTTCGTTCGGCTCGAGCTGATAATCCTTGCCGTCGAGCGTGAACCTGCCGCCGCCGACACGGTTGGCGCAACGGCCGGGCGTCGCGCCGAAATAGGCCGAATGGAGAGGATAGCTGTCGAAATCCTCGAAGCCGAGCTGCAGCGGCGCATCATGTCCCTCAAGGCGCAGGTCCTGGATGACCGCGCCCCAGGTCATGATCTTGGCCGTCAGCCCGCCGCCCTTGATGACGACACGATAGACGGTCTCGCCCGCCTTCGTCTGCCCGAAAACTTCCCGCTCCAACTTGTCCGACATGATCGACCGTCCGTTCTATTCCTGGGTTTAGGACCGGAACCTGCCCGCATTTGTTCCAAACCGCAACCGGGCAGATGAGAAAGAAACGCCGCTCAGAGGTCCATGCCGATCTCTTCGACGTCATAGGGCGTCGTCTGGTAGATTTCGTTGATCCAGTTGCCGAACAACAGATGCGCGTGGCTGCGCCAGCGGTTCTGCGGCGCAATCGCCGGATCGTTATGCGGGAAGTAGTTGTGCGGCATCTTGATCGGCACACCGGCATTGACGTCGCGGAAATACTCGTCGGAAAGCGAGGTGGAATCATATTCCACATGATTGAACATGTAGAGCCGCCGGCCTCTCTTCTCGTGCACGAGGCAGACGCCCATCTCGCTGGATTCCATCAGGATTTCCAGGCTTTCGGATTTCTCGATATCGGCGCGGCGCACCTCGGTCCAGCGTGACACCGGCACTTCGAAATTGTCGGAAAAACCATTGAGATAAATCGACGACGGCTTCAGGTTCCGGTGGCGATAGATGCCGAAAGCCTTCTCCTTCAGCTCGTATTTCGGGACGCCGTGGAAGTGATAGATCGCCGCCATCGCGCCCCAGCAGACGTTCATCGTCGAATGGACGTTCGTTTCTGTCCAGTCGAGAATCTCCCGCATCTCCGCCCAATAGGTGACGTCCTCATAGGGCAGAAGCTCGATCGGCGCGCCGGTGATGATGAAACCGTCGAATTTGCGCTGTTTCACCTCTTCCCAGGTCTGGTAGAAGGCGAGCAGGTGATCTTCGGAGGTGTTCTTGGCCTTGTGGCCGCCGATGCGGATGAGCGACAGTTCCACCTGCAGCGGCGAGGCGCCGACGAGGCGGGCCATCTGCACTTCGGTCTTGATCTTGTTCGGCATCAAGTTGAGCAGCCCGATCTGTAGCGGACGGATATCCTGGCGGATCGCCATCGTCTCGGTCATCACCCGCACGCCTTCCTGAACCAGGGTTTCGAAGGCGGGCAGCGTATCGGGGATCTTGATGGGCATTGCGGTCACTCGATCAAAAACAAAAAACCGGCGGCGACAAAAAATCGCTACCGGTCCGCACGCGGCCCTTTAGCGACTTTTTTAACGTGGCTGCAAGCCGGCCGGCCAAATCACCACGGAATGTTAATTAGCCCCTGTCGGGCCGCGAATCAACTGCCGAATGCATGCGGGAGCGGGCCGCGCAAGCATCATCACAGTTTAATGACTGATAGAATCTGTTGATAGACCGGTAACGCCACCATGTTAATAATGACATATGGGCGGTGTTGGAAAAGCATGATGGCAGATAAGACTGAGGGGAGGCCGGGCATCCGGAGGCAGGATAGGGTAGGTTACGATTTCAGCCTGACATATCGCCTCGGGGTGATGTTCTCCGCATTCTGGAATTCAGCTGTGCGTGGCAAGGTGCTGTTTCTGGCGACCGTGCTGATCCTCGTCATCCTGGCGACGGCCTATGGCCAGGTCATCCTCAACGAGTGGAATGCCCCCTTCTACGATTCGCTGGAACGCCGCGACCTCGGCGAATTCTTCCACCAGCTCGAAATCTTCGCGATGATCGCTGGCACGCTGCTGCTGCTCAATGTGCTGCAGGCCTGGCTGAACCAGATGACCGCGCTCTATATGCGCGAGGGCCTGTCGCGTGATCTCGTCGATCAATGGCTGAAGCGCAAGCGGGCGCTGCGGCTCGCCTCCAGCGGCCTGATCGGCGTCAACCCGGACCAGCGCCTGCATGAGGATTCCCGCAACCTTGCCGAAAGCACGACCGGTCTCGTCCTCGGCCTCCTGCAATCGACCATTCTTCTGGTGAGCTTCATCGGCGTGCTCTGGGAGCTTTCGAGCGGCTTCATCTTCCACATCAGCGGCCACAGCTTCTCCATTCCGGGCTATATGGTCTGGGCGGCGATTTTCTATGCCGCTTCCGCCTCGGTGCTGAGCCAGGTCGTCGGCCGCAAGCTGGTGAAGCTCAATGCCGACCGCTTCTCGAAAGAGGCCGAGCTTCGCTTCACGCTGATGCATGCCAACGAGAACATGCCGGCCATCACCGTCGCCCGCGGCGAGGAGAACGAACGCCGGCGCATCAATACCGACATCAGTTCGGTGCTGCGGGTCGTCAAGCGGCTCGCCATGGCCAATACCAACCTCACCTGGGTTTCGGCAGGATACGGCTGGCTGGTGATCGTCATCCCGATCATCGTCGCCGCTCCCGCCTATTTCTCCGGCGGCCTCACCCTCGGTCAGCTGATGATGTCCGTCGGCGCCTTCAACCAGGTCAACACGGCGCTGCGCTGGTACGTCGCCAATTTCGGCCCGATCGCCGAATGGCGCGCCACCCTGATGCGCGTCACCGATTTCCGCCAGGCGCTGCTCGACATGGACGAGGATTTCGACCTGAAGGGCAGCATCGCCTATGAAAACACCCCGTCCGACACGCTGACGCTGAAGGATGTGGTGATCAATGCCAAGATCGGCGAAGACATCGAGGAATGCGGCGGCTTCCGCCTGCGCGAAACCGATGTGGTGATCAAGGCCGGCGAAAAAATCATGATCAACGGCGATCACAGCGTCAACCGCAAGCTGCTCTTCCAGGCGATGGCCGGCCTCTGGCCATGCGGCAGCGGCACGATGGGCCTGCCGCCGGCCGACGACATGCTGTTCGTTCCGCAGATCGCCTATGTTCCCGGCGGGACGCTGCGCGAAGCGCTGGCCTTTCCCGAAAGCCCTGATGCCTATGAGAAGGCAGCCGTCGAGGCGGCCCTCGAAAAGGCCGGCCTGCATTCCCTGATCGCAAGGCTCGATACCCGCGCCCGCTGGGACAAGCTGCTCGACGGCGACGAGCAGAAGGCGATCGGCTTCGCCCGCCTGCTTCTGGTGCGCCCGCGCTGGATCGTTTTCGATGAAGTGCTTGAGGGCATGGAGCCGGAATGGCAGGAAATGATGTGCAGGGTGCTGACCGCCATGCCGGAAACCGCCATGATCTATATCGGCCGCTCCGAAACTTATCTAGAGGCCCTGCAGCCGCGCGTCCTGCATCTGCAGGCCCTGCCGGCAAAATCCGAGGAGCCGGCGCCAGTCGCCCAGACCGGCGCCAGCGCCGGTGCAGGCGCTGCTGCCGTTCCCGCGCCGGCGCTGTAAACCAACCAGTCACATTGGCGGCACGATACCGTTGAGACCGACGGCAACCTGGCCGGCCGAAATGCTGCCGTCCGCCGCCTTTTCGCCGGTGACGATGATGCCGGCGCCGGTCTTCAGATCATCATTGGTCGCGGGCGCCAGGGTCACGATCGGCGTCTCATCGGCGATCGTGATGGTCTTTTCCTTGCCCTGGTAAGTCAGCGTGATCGTGTGGCCGTCGACGGATTTGACGGCATTGCTGACGGTGGCGTTGGTCATCTGGCTGTTCGGCTGCGCATCCCAGGGGCGATTGCCCTCGCCCGTCCCTTTCATCGACGCCGGGAAGATCAGCACTTCGATCGCCCCATCCGGGCCGCTGCCCTTCGGGAGCGAGGCGACTCCGACGAAATCGCCGGGCTTGATATCCTCGGCCGAGGCTTTCGTGACGCCGCCGACCTTCCAGCCGGCTTTCAGCGTGATCGTCGCATCGCCGCCTTCGCGCGTCTTGACGACCAGCGTATCGCCGCTCAGGCTTTCGATGGTGCCGCGAACACGAACGCGCTCAGCATCCTGCGCCAGCGCCGCCTGCGAGAAGGCAAGTGCGGCAAAGCCGCCTGCGGCAAGTGCCGCAAAAATTCCGGAACGAAGCTTGCGAGACATGTGACTTTCCTTGTCGCCATTGCGATCGTCGATATCCCCGGCTGCCGGACGGCACCTTATGCCCGGCGACGGCAGGCTGACGAATCAAGGAAAAGTGAGCCGCGAAGGAGAACTCAGCCCTCCAGCTCTTCCCGCAGCATTTCGAGCTCCAGCCACTCCTCTTCCATCTTGGTCAGGCCGGCGCGCAGCTTCTCCATCTCCGCAGCAAGCCGGTTGAAAGCTGAGGGATCGCGCGTGAAAAGATTGGGATCGGCCATCACCTGTTCGCGCTTGGTGATCTCGGCTTCGGCCTTGGCCATCTCCTTCGGCAGATTTTCCAGCGCGAATTTCTGCTTGAACGACAGCTTGCCCTTCGAGCCTCCGCCCGAAGGTGCCGTCTCCTGGGTCTTCGGCTTCTCCGCCGCCTTTTCGGCCTTCCTGCGCTCTTCGAGCGCGCCTTTGCGCTGCGCCAGCATATCCGTGTAGCCGCCGGCATATTCGATCCAGCGGCCGTCGGGCGCGTCCGGCATGGCGGGGGCGATCGTCGAGGTCACGGTGCGGTCGAGGAAGTCGCGATCGTGGCTGACGAGGATGACCGTGCCGGGAAAACCGGCGACGATTTCCTGCAACAGGTCGAGCGTCTCGATATCGAGATCGTTTGTGGGTTCGTCGAGGATCAGGAGGTTTGCCGGACGCGATAGGATGCGCGCCAGCATCAGCCGGGCGCGCTCGCCGCCCGAAAGGCTCCTGATCGGTGTGCGCGCCTGTTCCGGCTGGAACAGGAATTCCTTCATATAGCCGGTGACATGACGCTGCTCGCCGTTGACGAGCAGGTTTTCGCCGCGCCCGTCCGTCAAGTAGTTGGCGAGCGTATCCTCGGGGTCGAGATCCTCGCGCTTCTGGTCGAGGGTGGCGATCTCCAGATTGGTGCCGAGCTTCACCGTGCCGCTGTCGGGAGAAAGCTGCCCCGTCAGCATTTTCAGGAGCGTCGTCTTGCCGGCGCCGTTCGGCCCGACCAGGCCGATGCAATCGCCGCGATGCACGCGGATCGAGAAGGGCGTGACGATCGGCCGGTCGCCGAAGCTCTTGGTAATCTTCTCAGCCTCGATCACCAGCTTGCCGGATTCCTGCGCATCCGAAACCGTCGCCTGCACCGTGCCCTGCGGGCCTTTGTGGCCGCGATATTGCGAACGCATCGTCTGCAGCTCGCCGAGGCGGCGCATGTTGCGCTTGCGCCGCGCCGTGACGCCGTAGCGCAGCCAGTGTTCCTCGCGCTCGATCGCCTTGCCGAGCTTGTGCTGCTCCAGCTCCTCGGCCTCCAGCACCTGATCGCGCCAGGCTTCGAAATGCCCAAACCCCCTGTCGAGCCGGCGCGAGGTGCCACGGTCGAGCCAGACGGTTGCCGTCGAGACCTTTTCGAGGAAGCGCCGGTCGTGCGAGATCAGCATCAGGGCGCTGCGGGTTTTCTGCAGCTCGCCTTCCAGCCATTCGATTGTGGGAAGGTCGAGATGGTTGGTCGGCTCGTCGAGCAGGAGAATGTCAGGTTCCGGCGCCAGCACCCGCGCAAGCGCCGCACGGCGCGATTCACCGCCGGAAAGGGTGCTCGGATCTTCCTCGCCGGTCAGGCCGAGATGGGACAGAAGATAGGTGACGCGATAGGGATCATCGCCCGGCCCGAGGCCCGCCTCGGCATAGGCCTGAACCGTGCTGAAGCCGGCAAAATCGGGGGCCTGTTCGAGATAACGCACCGTCGAGGACGGATGGCGGAAGACCTCACCCGACTGCGCCTCGACCATGCCGGCGGCGATCTTCAATAGCGTCGACTTTCCCGAGCCATTGCGCCCGACGAGACAGACCTTGTCGCCGGGCTCGACCTGCAGGGAAGCGCCAGCCAACAGCGGCGCGCCGCCGAAGCTCAGGAAGATATCGTCGAGTTTCAGAATGGGAGGGGCCAAAAATCAGACTCCGGAAAGATCGTAGGGCCGGGCAAGCACGATCGCCCGACCGCTGATGAGCGAAAAGCGAACCTTGCCTTCCGCGACGTTGGAAATGGTGCGCGACGAGCCGAAAGGCAGGTGGAAATCCGCCAGAGGATAACGCGCATTCTCGATGGAAAGCCCTGTCAGCTCGCTGAAGCCGGGCACGGAAAACAGGCTGCCCTTGGGAAGGTCGATTTCGATCGTGCCGGCAGGCAGCGGCACTGCCTCTTCCCTACCCGAGGTCAGCAGCACGTCGAAACCCTCTTCGGCCAGGCTGACGGCAGACAGGAGATGCTGAAGCGCATGGTCGGAGCGTTCGCCGCCGAGTGCGCCTGCCAGGATGAGACGCCGCGCGCCCCGGGCGATCGCTTCGGAGACCGCGATCTCACCGTCCGTCGCCGCCTTCGCCGCCGGATAAGGCTGTTTCGGCACATCCGGGAATGCGCCCTCTAAGTCGGCTGATGTCGAATCGAAATCACCGACCCAGAGCTCCGGCGTAACACCAAGGGCTGCCGCATGCCGCATGCCGCCGTCGGCCGCAATGAAACGGCTGCCGCCGATGGCATGGCGCAGCCGTTCCGTCAGGCTGAGTTCGCCGCCGAGCAGGATGGTGAAGGTGGATTGGCTCATGGGCATTGCCCTTAGCGCAAACGGGGGGTCGAGGGGAAGGGGCCTAGGGATCGGCCGTTTTTTTCAGCCCGGCGTATCCTCGTCGCGCGACAGGAAGACCGCCTCGTAACCGCCGATGAAACGCTCGAAAAGCGCTGCGAAACGTTCGACATCCTCTTCCGGCCAGTCGGAGACGATCTCGGAGATGAACGCAAGCTTCTGCGCCACGATCTCGGCAAGCAAATCCTGGCCGGCCTTGGTGATGACGACGACGATCCGCCGTGCATCGGCTTGTGAGGCCTCGCGGCGCAGCACGTTGCGCGCAACCATCTCGGCCACCACCCGGCTTGCCCGCGACGGATCGATGCGCAGCATCTCCGCGATCATGCCGACTGTGACCTCGCCGTCGGGCTGAGCCCTGCGCACGGCATCGAGCACATCGAGATGCGAAAGCTCGAGACCTGGCGCAGCACTCTGGATCGCCAGCCGCCCGATCAGCCGCCTCCCGGTCATCAGCCGCATGCGCGTCATGCTCCGGCCGATGCGCGGCACGTTTTCGCCGTCCGGATCGGCCGGGCTTTTGGATAGGATCTTCGTCATGGCTTCATTCATCACAGGACCATAACAGAGCGGAACGAAGAATTGAATATGCCGATGTCATTCATGTGCTATTGACAATTATATGCTGACAGCACATAAAAACACATCAATCGGAATGTCGCTCCCATGGACATGCAACTCGCGCCTGCGCCGCTTGTGACGGATCCTCGTCGCCGGCTTATCCTCTTCTTCTTCCTGATGACCGCTATGTTCATGGCGACGCTGGACAATCAGATCGTTTCCACGGCGCTGCCGACCATCGTCGGCGAATTCGGCCATCTCGAGCGCTTCGGCTGGATCGGTTCGGCCTATCTGCTTTCGCTCAGCGCCGTCATGCCCGTTTACGGCAAGCTCGGCGATCTCTTCGGCCGCAAATATGTGATGATGACGGCGATCGCCATCTTCACGGTCGGCTCGACGGTCTGCGGCCTTGCGGTGTCGATGAACACGCTGATCGCCGCCCGTGTGCTGCAGGGCCTTGGCGGCGGCGGCATCATGGTGTCGATCTTCGCCGTCAACGCCGACCTGTTCGAGCCACGGGAGCGGGCGCGCTACCAGAGCTATTCCAGCCTCGTGCTGATGGCGTCGGGCGCCATCGGACCAGTGCTCGGCGGCACGATGAGCGATCTCTTCGGCTGGCGCTCGATCTTCCTCGTCAACGTGCCGATCGGCTTCATCGTGCTCACCGGCCTTGCCTTCATGCTGCCTTACCGCAAGCCGCATCGCCGCCCCAGGATCGATTATGCCGGCGCACTTCTGCTCGCGCTGACGGCGACCAGCATCGTGCTTGCCACCGACAGCAGCGAATTGTTCGGCTCGTTGATTTCTCCACAGAGTATCGGCATCGTCGCCTTCGGCGTCGTCTCAGCCATCGCCTGGGTATTCGTCGAGCGCCGCGCGCCGGAGCCGATCGTTCCGCTGCAGCTGTTTCGCAATTCGACCTTCAGCCTGCTCCTGATTATATCGGTCATGGGCGGCGCCATCGCCATCGGCATGGTCAACTATCTCGCCCTCTTCCTGCAGACCACGACCGGCCTTTCGCCGTCCGCCGCCGGGCTTCTCTTCATTCTTCTGACCGGCGGCATCGTCTGCGGATCGCTGTCGGCCGGCCGCATCATCTCGACGACTGGCCGCTACAAGCCCTTCGCCATCGCAAGCCTCACCTGCAGCGCCATTGCCTTCGCATTGTTGTCACAGGTCCACGCGGGAACGCCGATCGCCTTCATCGGCGCGATCATGATGCTGCATGGCATCGGCATCGGCCTTGCGCAGCAGGTTCCCGTCATCGGCGTGCAGAATACCGCGCCCGCCCGCGACGTCGGCGCGGCGACCGGTGCCGTGACGCTGTCGCGCATGGGAGGCGCGTCGATCGCCATATCCATCTATGGCGCGATTATCGCTTCCGGGCTCGGCAAGGTCGGAGTGGCCATTCCGGGCGTCGCCGATATCGAGCAGCTGACACCGAAGATGATGGCCGCCCTGCCCGAAGCAAGCCGTCAGGCCGTCGCCGATCTCTATGCCGCCGCCTTTTCACCGCTCTTCATGACCTCCTGCGCCATCGCCATTCTCGGTCTTATGGCCGCAATCATGCTGAAGCCCGTGCAACTGCCTCGCGCCGGTAAGACGATGGCGCAAACGCCGGCGACGGAAGCCGCAGAATAGTCGAATCGCCCGCCGGATGCTTCATCAGCAGGCATTCGTATGCACATCACGCATCGTTAGTTGTAAATTTCCCGCTGAATTGTCCTGATCGGGCCGGTTGTTTCAATCGGCCCGTTCTTTTTCTGCGCCGCCGACGAATCTCATGCGTGTGGTGGAACTTTCGCCATAATTTCATCCGAGCGAAGGAGAGCTTCAATCTCTGAGGCTTGCCAAAATGCAACGCCGCGACATTTAAACAGAGTCTCGCTATGCAACCGATGCGTAAATCAGCTACAGCAATGACTTGTATCGGCCGTTTGTGCAGTGCGAGATCAGGGGTACGCACCTGTTGAATTCCCCTTGCGACGGCCGGTCCGAACATGCGGCAAACCGGCAAAACAGCGACATGACGCGGAGAACCAGACTGGACTGCTTGACGACGTGGAAATCGCCCGCGCTTTCCAGTGATGCCATCTCCGTGCCGCGCCGCTTCGCGCGCCGCCTGATGCTGCTTTCGGCTATGGCATTGGCGCTGAACGGTTGTCAGTCGCTGATCGAACAATCCTATCAGCCGAGCGTGTCGCCCTCTTCCAATCCGCAGATCGTCGACGAAGTGCAGAAGAACGATCCGCGCGCGGCGATGGGCGCCCGCGAGCATCCGCGCATCGTGGCAAGCTATGGCGGCGAATATAAGGACGCCAAGACCGAGCGCCTCGTCGCCCGCATTGCCGGCGCCCTGACGGCGGTGTCGGAAAATCCGAGCCAGTCCTACCGCATCACCATCCTGAATTCGCCTGCCATCAACGCCTTTGCGCTGCCGGGCGGCTATCTCTACGTCACCCGCGGCCTGCTCGCTCTTGCCAACGACGCCTCCGAGGTCGCGGCCGTCTTGTCGCACGAGATGGGCCACGTGACGGCGAACCACGGCATCGAGCGGCAGAAGCGCGAAGAGGCCGAGGTCATCGCCAGCCGCGTCGTCGCCGAAGTCCTTTCCAGCGATATCGCTGGCAAACAGGCGCTTGCCCGCGGCAAGCTCAGGCTCGCCGCCTTCTCCCGCCAGCAGGAACTGCAGGCCGATGTCATCGGCGTGCGCATGCTCGGCGAAGCCGGCTACGATCCCTATGCCGCCGCCCGCTTCCTCGATTCCATGGCGGCCTACAGCCGTTTCATGTCGGTCGATCCCGAGGCCGACCAGAGCCTCGACTTTCTGTCGAGCCATCCGAATTCCGCCCAGCGCATCGAGCTTGCCCGCACCCACGCCCGCGCTTTCGGCCAGGAAGGCTCTGTCGGCGACAAGGGCCGCGACTATTATCTCGACGGCATAGACGGCCTGCTCTATGGCGACAGCCCGGAAGAAGGCTATGTGCGCGGCCAGACCTTCCTGCATGGCGGTCTCGGCATCCGCTTCGACGTGCCGCCGGACTTCAAGATCGACAATAAGGTCGAAGCGGTCATGGCCACCGGCCCGAACGATATCGCCGTCCGCTTCGACGGCGTTGCCGACAACCAGAATCAGAGCCTCACCAACTATATCTCCAGTGGCTGGGTGACCGGCCTCGATCCGTCGACCATCCAGCCGGTCACCATCAACGGCATGGAAGCAGCCACCGCACGCGCCAGCGCCGATCGCTGGGATTTCGACGTGACCGTCATCCGTAACAATTCGCAGATCTTCCGTTTCCTGACCGCCGTCCCGAAAGGCAGCGATGCCCTCGAACCGACCGCCAACGTCCTGCGCGCGAGCTTCAGGCGCATGACACCGGCGGAGACGGCCTCGCTGAAGCCGCTGCGCATCCGCGTCGTCACCGTTCGGCCGGGCGAGAACATCTCGACGCTCGCCGCCCGCATGATGGGCACCGACCGCAAGCTCGATCTCTTCAAGCTCATCAACGCCCTGCCGACGGGTGCGGCCGTTTCGCCTGGCGACCGCGTCAAGATCATTGCCGAATAAAAAAAGCCCGGCTTGCGCCGGGCCAGTCGGTGCTGCTGGAATGAAAAGGGTTAGGCGTAGGCCGCCATGTGCGGGTCGGCGCTGACGAGTGCGCTGCGAAGCTTCTCCATCGCCCGGCTTTCGATCTGGCGCACGCGTTCCTTGGAAATGCCGAGATCGGCGCCGAGTTCTTCGAGCGTGGCGCCGTCTTCCGCCAAGCGCCGCGCGCTGATGATCTTCATCTCGCGTTCGTTGAGATGTTTCAGCGCCGAGGCCAGCCAGACGCGGCGGCGCTCGCCGTCGATCATGTTGGAAACCTGTTCGTCCGGCAGGGGATCGTCGCTGACGAGGAAATCCATCTTCTCCGCACTCTCGGCATCGCCGGAGACGGAAGGCGCCTGCAGCGACGCGTCGTTGCCGGAAAGCCTGGCATCCATGGTCTGCACGTCGGCGAGGCTGACGCCCAGCGCCGCGGCGATTTCCTGATGGATGGATTGCAGCGTCAGCTGTGTATCGCCCTTGGCAAGCTTGGCGCGCAGACGGCGCAGATTGAAGAACAGCGCCTTCTGCGCCGAACTCGTGCCGCCGCGCACGATCGACCAGTTGCGCAGGATGTAGTCCTGGATCGACGCCCTGATCCACCAGCTTGCATAGGTCGAAAAGCGCACGTCGCGCTCCGGCTCGAAACGGGCAGCGGCCTCCAGCAGGCCGACATAGCCCTCCTGCACGAGATCGCTCATCGGCAGGCCGAAATTGCGGAACTTGCCGGCCATGGAGATGACGAGGCGCATATGGGCCATGGCGATCTGGTTACGTGCGCCCCGGTCGTCGTGATCCTTCCAGCGGGTGGCAAGATCGTGCTCTTCCTGACGGGCGAGATAGGGGGCGGCCATCGCGATTTTGATCATGCGCCTATCTGCAGACATGTTCTTCATTTCGATCTCCTGAAACAGGCCTCTCGCCCTAAATGAACAATAAAACGCACATTCCGGAACATCGCTGTCCGGACCGAATTGAGTTCTGAATGCATAAAAACCTCGCCCCTGGACTTTTCAGGGGGAGGCCCTATGTCTCATCATGTGCCGGTAAGACGGCTGGGCTGGACCTGTTTCTTCACGTTGCCGGATGGGCACAACTGAAAAGGCATGATCCGCTCCTCATCGAACATTGACGGAACAACGGTTCGCTCGTCCAGGCCATTGCCTCGGCGAGCAGTCCGCAATTACGTGTGTTAACGCGGCAGCCGGGAAAAGGTTCCAATAAAAAACCCGGCTCGAAGGCCGGGTTTTTGAAGGAGCAGCAGGGGCGCCTTATGCGGCTTCGTCCTGCTCGTCTTCTTCGATTGCCTTGCCGCGCTTCGGCCCCTTGTTGAGATTGGTCTCCACGAGGCGGACGGCTTCGGTTTCCGACATTTTGTTGACGGCGGCGATTTCGCGCGCCATGCGGTCGAGCGCAGCCTCATAGAGCTGGCGCTCGGAATAGGACTGCTCGGGCTGGTTTTCGGCACGATAGAGATCGCGCACGACCTCAGCGATGGAAATCAGGTCGCCGGAATTGATCTTGGCATCATATTCCTGGGCGCGGCGGGACCACATGGTACGCTTGACGCGCGCCTTGCCCTGCACGACCTTCAAAGCACGCTCGACGAAATCCGTTTCCGACAGCTTGCGCATGCCAATGCTCATGGCCTTTGCGACCGGCACCTTCAGGCGCATCTTGTCCTTCTCGAAATCGATAACGAAAAGTTCGAGCTTCATGCCGGCGACTTCTTGCTCTTCGATAGCGGTGATGGTACCGACGCCATGAGCGGGGTAGACGATCGATTCACCGGTCTTGAAGCCGTGGCGTGCTGTAGAAGGCTTTTTCTGCTGAGTCGTCATTCTATTCAAAAACTCCCTGTTACGCTTCCGGCGGCGGCCGGAGCCGGGTCAGTCAGGCCCGGATGAGACGGGTAGATCCGTCGGGTGACTTCACTCTGGTCCCATCAGGCAAAAGCAAATATGTCTTGCGCGCGATCTTGGGATGCGACGCTCAAGGCGTTGATATGTCACGGAAACCGTGGGACGGATTTGTTTTGCTTTCGTGATGGTTTTGGGCATGCGTCATGCCACAAATGGAACAGTGCACGAAACCTATCATAAAAATATGAGGAAATCAATAATTTGCTTCGCTTGAGTCATGCGGGCAACACAAGTCACCCATATGCCGCGCGCAGGATTTAAAACGTTTCACCGCATGGACGCCCGAATTCGGGCGCCGAATGCGGCGGCTGTTTCAATCGCCGGAACCCGGCTTCTCAGAGAAATACTTCTCGAACTTTCCGGTCTCGCCATCCATTTCCTTGGCTTCGGGCAAAGGATCCTTCTTGACCGTGATATTCGGCCAGATGCTGGCATATTCCGTGTTGATCTTCAGCCACTTGTCGAGACCCGGCTCGGTATCCGGCTTGATCGCCTCGGCGGGACATTCAGGCTCGCAGACGCCGCAATCGATGCATTCATCCGGATGGATGACGAGGAAATTCTCGCCTTCATAGAAGCAGTCGACGGGGCAGACTTCCACGCAATCGGTGTATTTGCACTTGATGCAATTGTCGGTCACGACATAGGTCATGAAGAACTCCAGGATTTCCATGCAGATGGGGCCGGCCAACCTGGAACGTCGCGCCTATCCCCGTGCCGGAGGAACAGCGTAGGCAGGCTTGAGAGGCAAGTTACGTGTCCGGCGGGTTGTCAGTCACGTATCGGCTTTGGCGCCTAATTTCAAGGATAAACGATCTGCAAAAGCCGCCGCCTCAGGCAGAGTTTTCTAATCCTCGTCCGACATCAGTCTATCGATTGCGCGTCTTTCCTTTTTGGTCGGACGGCCGCTGCCGGTCGCCCTGATCGCCTGCTCATAGGGGGTGAGGCGTTTTGCCTCACCCGGCGGCGGCGACAGGTCTTCATAGAGCAGCCGCGCCTCCTCGTAAGGCCCTCGCCGCTCGCCGGCAAGACGCACGACGAGAACGACATCGCGCCGATCGAGCGTCAACTCGACGCGGTCGCCCGGCTTGACCATCTGGCTCGGCTGGCTGCAGCGCTCGCCGTTGATGCGGACATGGCCCGACTGCACATGACTTTGCGCCAGCGAGCGCGACTTCACCATGCGCGTGAAGAACAGCCATTTGTCGATGCGCTGGCGCGAACCGCTTGTCGGCTGTGTCTCCCCGCTCATGACTACTTCTTCATCTGCTCCTTGAGGGCAGCGAGCTTGGCGAAAGGCGAATCCGGATCGATCGGCTTCTCCTTGCGCGGCGGCTTGGCCTCGAAGCGCAGCGGCTGCGAGCCGCGATTGTTATTGCGGTCGTTGCGGTCATTGCGCTCGCCGCGATCCTTGCGGTCGCCACGGTCCTGCCGGTCGCCGCGCGGCTGGTCGCCCCGCAATTGGTTGTTGCGGTCGCCCCTTGCCTGCTGCGGCCTGCCGCCGTCGCGGCCGTCGCCGTCCTTGCCACGGTTGGGGCGGTTGTTGTCCCGGCCGTCACCGCCGCGATTGCCTTCACCACCGCCCGGGCGGCGATTGCGGTCGCCGCGTTCCTGGTTCTGGCCGCGCTCCTGGCCATGACCGCCACGGCGTTCGCCATGCCCGCCGCGCGCCTGGCGCTGGTTGTCGTTGCGGCCACCGAGACGCCACAGAAGAACCGGTTTCGGTTCGGCCGGCTCGCCGGCTTCTCCAGAAGCGGATGCGGCGTCCGCGGAAGCAGAAGCCTCCGCCGGAGCATTTGTTTCGGCCGCTTCCGGCGCCGGGCTCTCAACAGCTTCCGCGGCAGTCGCCTCGGCAGCTGCCGAAACCGCTTCGGTTGCGGGCGCCTCGGCAGCGGTCTCGTCGGTCGCCCCGTCAGCATCGTCGTGATCGGCCTTTTCGGCCGTCTCTTCCGCAGGCGCGTCAGCGGCGGCAGGCGCAGAAGCCGCATCCTGTGTCGCAAGATGGGCCGACGCCTCTTCCGCCTTCACCGCATCGGCGCGATAGCCGAGGCCCTTGAGGATTTCCTCCATGTCCTCCAGCGTCGCGCCGAGGATCGACAGCATCGCCGTCGTTGTCGTGAAGCGGCGGCCGTCATAGGCGCCCTCCGGACGGTTGTTCTGGCCGGGCTTCCATTGCAGCAGCGGACGGATGATGTCTGCCAGCCGTTCGAGAATATCGATGCGCACGGCGCGCTTGCCGAGGAAACGGAAGCCGGCGAGCTTGTAGAACATCCGCTCGAAGCTTGGATCGGTGACGACGGAGGTGCGGCCGGCCGCGAGCACGGGGATGAGATCGCCGTAGCCGGGTTTGTCGAGACCATCGTTCTTCAGAGCCCAGAGAAGCGTGATGAGCTCGGCCGGGGCCGGCTTCAGCAGCGCCGGGACGAAGATGTGGTAAGCGCCGAACCGCACGCCGTAACGGCGCATCGAGGCGCGTGCCTCCTGATCCAGCGACTTCACCTCTTCGGTCACGTCACGACGGAAGAGCACGCCGAGATTCTCGACGAGCTGGAAGGCAAGCCCCTTGGCAAGACCCTGCAGGTCTTCGGCGCGGGACAGATCGTCCAGCGGCTTCAGCACCGTGCTGATGTGATGATTGACGAAGCGCTCGATACGGGCCGCGACGTGATCGCGGGCATTGCCCGTCAACTGCTCGTCGGCGAGCAGAATCACCCGCGGGCGCATGACGTGATCGCTGCCGGAAAGCCGCGCCACCGGATCGCCGACCCAGCGGATCAATCCATCCGAGCCGATCGCCAGATCGCTGTTGCCAGCGGCATGCAGCCGGGCCGCGCGGGCTTCGAACTCGAGCGCGAGCGCCTTCTGCGACGCAGCCTGAACCGCCTTGGCATCCGGTCCATCCGTTCCCGCCACCGGCGTGAAGCGGAATCCGCTCAACTGCCCTACATGATGTCCTTCAACGAAGACATCGCCATTCACACTGATTTCAGCTTCCAGCATCGCATTCTCTCTCAGGCGCTTCATGAGCACAGATGTCCTGCGATCAACAAAGCGTTTCGTCAACCTTTCATGTAACGCATCGGACAATCGATCTTCGATTTCCCGCGTCTTTTCCTGCCAATGTGTCGGATCGGCCAGCCAGCCGGGCCGATTCGAGACATAGGTCCAGGTTCTTATCTGCGCGATTCGCGCCGAAAGCGTGTCAATTTCCCCATCAGTTCGATCCGAGCGATGAACCTGCTCCGCAAGAAACTGCTCGTTCACCGTGCCATAGCGCACGAGATCGGAAAAGAGGGTCGAAATAAGATCGGCATGTTGTGCCGGAGTGATACGCCGGTAGTCGGGCAGCGCGCAAGCCTCCCAGAGTTTTTCGACGCGGGCCGGCCTGTCGGCGAGGTCGATCACCTCGGGATAGCGCGAAAGCTGTTCCAGCGCCTGCTGGTCGACCGCCGGCAGCGCCCGCGTCAGTCCCGGCACGCGCGGCCCGGCCTCCAGGCTGGCGCGCAGCGACTGGATCGAGGAGAAGTCCATCTCCGTCGTGCGCCACTGCAGAACCTTGACGTTGTCGAATTCATGTCCCTCGATCCGCTGCACCAGCTCCTCGTCGAAGGGCGAGACCTGTCCGGTGACGCCGAAGGTGCCGTCCCGCACATGCCGCCCGGCGCGGCCGGCGATCTGGCCGAGTTCGGCCGGATTGAGATTGCGGAACTGGTAGCCGTCGAATTTCCGGTCCTGGGCGAAGGCGACGTGATCGACGTCGAGATTGAGGCCCATGCCGATCGCATCGGTCGCCACCAGATATTCGACGTCGCCCGCCTGGTAGAGCGCGACCTGCGCATTTCGGGTGCGCGGGCTGAGCGCCCCCAGCACGACGGCCGCCCCGCCGCGCTGCCGGCGGATGAGCTCGGCGATGGCATAGACCTCGTCGGCCGAGAAGGCGACGATGGCCGAGCGCTGCGGCAGCCGGGTGATCTTCTTCTGTCCGGCGTAAAGGAGATGCGAAAGCCGCGGCCGCTCGACGATCGTGATGCCGGGCAGGATATGCTGCAGGATCGGCCGCATCGTCGCAGCACCCAGCAGCAGCGTTTCATCACGGCCACGAAGATGCAGGATGCGGTCTGTGAAGATATGGCCGCGCTCGAGATCGCCGGCGAGCTGCACCTCGTCGATCGCAACGAAGGCGGCCTTGGTCTCCCGCGGCATCGCTTCGACCGTGCAGACGGAAAAGCGCGCATTGGGCGGCGAAATTTTTTCCTCGCCGGTGACCAGCGCCACGTTCTGCACGCCGACCTTCTCCACCACCCGCGTATAGACCTCGCGCGCCAGCAGCCTGAGCGGCAGGCCGATCACGCCAGTTCCGTGCGCAACCATGCGCTCGATGGCATAATGGGTCTTGCCGGTATTGGTCGGCCCGAGCACGGCGGTCACACCGCGCCCGCTCAGAATCATCGGCTGCGAAGTCAGAGTCATCGGTCCATGCAAACGAGGCGGGCGGCCCCAGGAAAATTTCGGCCTCCGGATGGAAGCACAGAACACATGGACAGCCGCCGCCGCAAACGCAAGGGAAGATTTCAAATTGCTAACGGAATTACGACCTTTGCGAGTCGTTCGGAACGCCGGAATTTCCGATTCGGAACAGCTTGAGAACGAATCAGCGACGAATCGCTGACTCCGGCTGATTCAGCTTTTGTTCACGGCTAACTATTGATTTTGAATCACTTTTTCCCACTAGATGCTGAATCTTGGGATTCTCGCTCGTTCGCATTTTCACCATCACGATCGACGATTCCGACCGGGCATCGGCAATCGAAAATTGCGCCCGAAATTAACCTCTCGATCAAAGCCGGAACGAATCGGCGACGAATCGCCGACCATCTCGTTTTCGCCTTTCGTTCACGGCCATATCTGGTGGTCGAGTCGGACTGGAGCGCTAGATGCGGGATCGCCGGCGGATCTTCTCGCCCCGCATCATCGCATCGCCATTAATCTTTCAAGAGCCGGATTCATAAGGCGTTAAATCGAATTCGCCGAAGCCTGCGCACCGATCAAAAACGGAACGAATCGCTGACGAATCGGCGACATCGGGATCTTCTCGCTTTGTTCGCCACAACATATTGTATTTAAATGACTTTTTAACCATACGAACAGGTTTCGATATGACGCAAATCGGGCGGCGTCACATTTCCTGGCCTAACCGGGAACAAAAATCGCCAATACGGGTTTCTGGTCCATCAGATTGCGGATGAAATGAAGGAAACACACCCATGCTTGGCACAATACTTCTCATTATCCTCATTCTGCTCCTGATCGGAGCCTTGCCGAATTGGGGTTACAGCCGTGGCTGGGGCTATGGACCTTCTGGCGGTTTGGGGCTAGTTCTCGTGATTATCATTATCCTTGTACTAATGGGCCGCATCTAAGGCCCACCTAACCTGGGGAGTTACGACATGATGAAGAAGATCGTTCTTATTGGCGCGCTCGTCGGCGCTCTGGCGTCCTGCACCGCGACCGAGCAGGGCACCGCGATCGGCGCCGGCACCGGCGCTATCATCGGCGGCGCCGTCACCAACAGCTGGGGTGGTGCCGCAGTCGGCGCCGTTGCCGGCGGCCTGACCGGCGCTCTCATCGGCCAGTCGGTCGAACGCCGCGGCTACTGCATCTATCGCGACCGCTACGGCCGCCGCTACGAGGCTCGCTGCCGCTACTGATCGGCGAAAGCATATCGGACTCCCAACGGGCGCTTCTGCGCCCGTTTTTCTTTGCCGCGGGTCCGTCAACATGACGTTGACGATCGGTCGCGAAAGTCAAATCTACCGGCGCCCACTAGCCAGGCGCATATTTCCTTTCATGAGCGCAGGGCAGGCACCATCGCCCGACGCACTGAAAGGAATATTTCCATGGACCAGATTGTCCTGAATTCCGTCATGGCCGCCCTTATCGCCGCGGCTTTCCTGACAGCCGCGATCTCAGTTCTTCGCAGCAGAGATCGCTCGCGGCAACGAGTGCCGGTCAAGATTAGGGTTCAGCGGGACCGGAACATCGGCAGCCGCCTCTGACTCCCCGAACAAAAAAAAGGCGCGTCCTGCAACGCGCCTTTGCAAATCGATAAGCATTCGTGCTGCGTTAAACGAAGAACTGCCCGCCATTGGCCGTCAGCGTCGAACCGGTGATGAAGCCGGCATCGTCGGAGGCGAGGAAGGTGACGCAACGCGCGATCTCTTCAGGCTCGCCGAGGCGGCCGACCGGGATCTGCGGAATGATGCGTTCGTTCAGCACCTTCTCCGGCACGGCAAGCACCATCTCGGTTCCGATATAACCGGGGCAGATGGCGTTGACGGTGATATTCTTCGCCGCCCCTTCCTGGGCGAGCGCCTTGGTGAAGCCGAGATCGCCGGCCTTGGCGGCCGAATAATTCGCCTGTCCCATCTGGCCCTTCTGGCCGTTGATCGACGAGATATTGACGATACGGCCGAAGCTGCGGTCGCGCATGCCCGTCCAGACCTGATGCGTCATGTTGAACAGGCCGGTGAGGTTGGTGTTGATCACCTCATGCCACTGCTGCGGCGTCATCTTGTGGAACATCGCGTCACGGGTAATGCCGGCATTGTTGACGAGGATTTCGACCGGCCCGATCTCGCTTTCGATCCTGGCTATTCCCTCGCCGCAGGCGGCGTAGTCCGAAACGTCCCATTTGAACACCGGAACGCCGGTGGCCTCATGGAAGGCGTTGGCCTTCTCGTCGTTGCCGGCATAGTTGGCAGCAACCCTGTATCCGGCATTTTTCAGCGCTACGGAAATCGCCGCGCCGATGCCGCGTGTACCACCAGTGACCAGAGCCACTCTGCTCATGTTCCACTCCCCTTCTTTGTTTTTTGCCCGCCTCACGGCGGGCTTTTCAATCAATGACGGATAGTATGCTGTTTAAAGCGCCTCAAAGCACATGGCGACACCCATGCCGCCGCCGATGCAAAGCGTGGCGAGGCCCTTCTTCGCGCCGCGGCGCTTCATTTCGAACAGCAGCGTATTGAGAACGCGCGCGCCGGAGGCACCGATCGGATGGCCGATGGCGATCGCCCCGCCGTTGACGTTGACGATCGACGGATCCCAGCCGAGATCCTTGGTGACGGCGCAAGCCTGCGCCGCAAAAGCTTCGTTGGCTTCGACGAGATCGAGATCGCCGACCGACCAGCCTGCCTTTTCGAGTGCCTTGCGCGACGCCGGGATCGGGCCGGTGCCCATGATCGAAGGATCGACGCCCGCCGTTGCCCAGGAAACGATGCGCGCAAGCGGCTGGATGCCGCGCCTAATAGCTTCGGCTTCGCTCATCAGCACGGCGGCGGCAGCGCCGTCATTGAGGCCGGAGGCGTTCGCGGCCGTGACCGTGCCCTCCTTGTCGAAGGCCGGGCGCAGCTTGCCCATCGCCTCCAGCGTGGCGCCGTGACGGATATATTCGTCGGCGTCGACGGTCACGTCGCCCTTACGCGTCTGGATGACGTAGGGGATGATCTCGTCGGTGAAGCGGCCGGCCTTCTGCGCAGCTTCAGCCTTGTTCTGCGAAGCGACGGCAAACTGATCCTGTTCGTCACGCGAAAGCTGCCACTGCCGCGCGACATTCTCGGCGGTGATGCCCATGTGATAGCCATGGAAGGCGTCGGTCAGGCCGTCCTTGATCATCGTGTCGACCATCTTCATGTCGCCCATCTTCGTGCCGCCGCGCAGATGCGCGGCATGCGGCGCCATCGACATGGATTCCTGGCCGCCGGCAACGATGATCTTGGCGTCGCCGGTGGCGATCTGCTGCATGCCGAGCGCGACGGCGCGAAGGCCGGAGCCGCAGAGCTGGTTGACGCCCCAGGCGGTCGCTTCCTTCGGAATGCCGGCCTTGATCGCGGCCTGGCGGGCCGGGTTCTGGCCCTCGCCGGCGGCGAGCACCTGGCCGAGGATCACTTCATCCACTTCGCCGGCATCGACGCCGGCGCGCGCGAGCGCACCCTTGATCACGGCCGCGCCGAGTTCGTGCGCGGGGACCGTTGCGAATGCGCCGTTGAACGAGCCGACGGCTGTCCGACCTGCGCTGGCGATGACGATGGATGAATTGCTCATGGGGAGGCTCCTCGTTTTTTTCGTCCCACTTACATAAGTGGAAACTGGCAAAGCTTTGAGCGCAAGTCAAACGCGAAGACCGCCTGCCGCCATTTTTCAGCGGCACGCCGTCAAAGCCGATTTATCTGCTCTGTTAAAGGTTTGCCGCAACGCACAAAGAGATTGTCACCGGCCTTCTTTTGCGTTTACAGTCTCAGGTGGAGGAACATCCATAAATCAGACGGGGGTACAGGAGACTGATATGGCGAAGAATGAGGGTCAGATCGTTATCAAGAAATACGCCAATCGCCGCCTGTATAACACAGGCACCAGCACCTATGTGACGCTGGAAGATTTGGCGGAGATGGTGAAGAAGGGCGAAGATTTTATCGTCCAGGATGCAAAAAGCGGAGATGATATCACGCATTCCGTGCTGACCCAGATCATCTTCGAACAGGAATCGAAGACCGGCAACACGCTGCTTCCGATCTCCTTCCTGCGCCAGCTCATCACCTATTACGGCGATCAGATGCAGATGGTCGTGCCGAGCTTCCTCGAGCATTCGATGCGCGCCTTTACCGAGCAGCAGTCCCAGATGCGCGAGCAGGTGAACCGCGCTTTCGGCGAGACGCCGCTCGGCAAGAACCTGCAATTGCCGATGCAGATGGTGGAAGACCAGGTTCGCCGCAACACCGAGCTGTTTCAGCAGGCGATGCAGATGTTCTCGCCCTTCATGACGCCGCCCGCAAAGGAAAGCCGCAAGGCTGAGGCCAAGGATATCGACGAGCTGAAAGAACAGCTCCGCGCCCTTCAGAACAAGCTCGATAATCTATAATCCGATAGAGACATCCCGCCCGGCGCTTCGGATCGAGACGGCAAAACCACCGATCACATCGATCAGAGCGATCGTCATCAAGATGAAGAAAACCTGCGTCGCAGCATCCTGGACGAGCAGAAACTCGACCAGGAAGGCGATGAACACCAGCATCGACAAGATGTGGTTCATCAGGTTGCCGGAACCGGGCCTGGTCGCTCTCAGGATTTCGAAGAAGAGCACGATAAGGGCGACGACGATGAAGAGATCGCCGAGCGCCATGCTCCAGATCGCGCCCGAGAGCATCGACAGGACGATGATGTCATTATGCAGCGCCGCAATGCCGCCGCCGCCCATCAGGCCGAGCATCGCCAGATTGTAAAGAATAAACGGGATAATCATCAGAGGCACGGCGGCTATCATCGGCAATCTCCTAGCGGAGAAAGAATACTGCCGCAAACCGTTGTCTCACTTCAAGCCATTGCAAATATTATATCGCCGAAATGCAAAAGGCCGACGTGACGCCGGCCTTTGAAACTTTCGATCGGACAAGCCGGATCGGAAAATTATGCGCTTTCCTTCGGCGTCAGAACCTGGCGGCCGCGATACATGCCGGTCTTCAGATCGATATGGTGAGGACGGCGCAGTTCGCCGGAGTTCTTGTCTTCGACGTAGGTCGGAGCCTTCAGCGCATCAGCCGAACGGCGCATGCCGCGCTTGGACGGGCTCGTTTTTCTCTTCGGTACAGCCATTTTTCTTACTCCACTTGCGGGCAAAACATTCCCACGGCCAGACTGGCGGCCGAAACGGACATGTCGCGATTTCGGAAATTTTGCGCGCTTATACATGCATGGGGCGGCCTTGACCAGTCCCCATGCGTATTTTTTGCAAGGCCGATGATTCGAGGCTCAGACCTCGTCTTCCGGCACGATCCAGGGCTCGGCGCGGGCCGCCTCTTCCCATTTCCGCCAGGCCGGATGCGCCTTCATCGTCTCCATATAGGCGAACGTATCCTCCCGGCTGACGAGTTCATAGATGTCGAACCGGTTGACGACCGGCGCAAACATCGCATCCGCGCCGCTGAACGCGCCAAAGAGAAACGGGCCGCCGGATTTCTGCAGAAGGTCTTGCCAGATCGCCTCGATACGGCTGACATCGGCGTTGACGCCATCAGGCAATGCGATCCCGCCCTTCGGCCGGCGAATATTCATCGGGCAGGCATTGCGCAGGGCACGGAAGCCTGAAAGCATTTCCATCGAAACAGAACGGGCGAGCGCCCGTTCGGCACGGTAGCGCGGCCAAAGGCCGGCGTCCGGATAAAGCTCGGCGGCATATTCGATGATCGCCAGCGATTCCCAGATCTTCAAACCACCATGCTGCAGGACCGGCACCCGGCCGCTCGGCGATATCGCCTTGATATTGGGATTGCCGGCCGCGTCGTCGAAGGGGATCAGGATTTCTTCGAAATCGACGCCGGCGCCCGTCAGCGCCATCCACGGCCGGAAAGACCAGGAAGAATAATTCTTGTTGGCGATGTAGAGCGTCGGTCTGTCCATAAGCCTCTCCCGTTCAGGCATCGAAATCGAAGATCAGCAGTTCGTGGAAATGGTTCATGTCCTCGAACACACAGAATGCCGGCGGCGCAAGCTCGAAAACGGGGGCCTTGCGGCGGATATCCTCGGCCACCTCGTCGAGCATCGCCTGCCATCGCGGCAAGGCTTCATCCTCCAGCCGCTCGATCACATAGGCGAAGGTGATGTGGAACTTGTAATCCATATGGTTGGGCTGGCGATAGCCGAGAAGATCGGCAAGCGCATCGCGCCAGGCCCGCATGACCTTGCGGTCCTTCTCCGTCGCTCCGTCGACGAGCAGGCCCGACGGCCGGGCTTCGACGACGGTGACCTTGAAGGGTTCGGCCATCGAAAAGCCTTCGAGCCGCGCCGCCATGAGTTCGGTCATATCCTCGATCGGCGTCTCGATAGGGAGGTCTACAGGCCAGCAGTCCTGCCGGCGCCTCGTCTCGATGACGCCTTCGAAAAGCGTCATGTGAAGGCTCGAGATCGGCGTGAAGAGAAATTGCGGCGCCTCGGGCATCGCCAGATATGCCTCGCGCGCCTCTATCAGCACCGCCTGGGTCCTCGAACCCTTCTCGATGTGGCAGACGATGGTGTTGCCGGCTTCCGGCAGGAAACCGCCGATCTTGCCATAACGGCTGCCGAGATGGGTGGGCGGGTTTTGATTATGCGTCGTCGAGTAGAGGAGAAGTTCGGGAGAAAACGTGGTCGTGGTCATGGGCGACTCGGGGGCTCTGGTTGGACTGCATTCGCCCATATGGCAGAACCAAGAATGTCAGATGACGCTCGCAGTCACCAACGACAACTTATGATCTCATTCATAGATGCACTTGATGTAATCGCCCGAACCCTGCGCACGCCTCTCGATGACGCCGGCAAGCCGGCGAAGGCCCCGTCCGGGCTTGCCGGCGTTGCGGTCGATCGGGTTCGGCAGCGAAACGGCGAGCAGCGATGCCTGGCGTCGTGTCAGCTTCGAGGCCGGAACCTTGAAATGGTGCTGGGCCGCCGCCTCGATGCCGTAAATGCCGGGACCCCATTCGGCGATATTGAGATAGATTTCCATCAGCCGCCGTTTCGACAGGACGAAATCCGTGGTGACGGCGAGCGGAAGCTCCATCGCCTTGCGCGCGAAGGAGCGGCTATTCCAGAGGAAGAGGTTCTTCGCCGTCTGCATCGGGATCGTGCTGCCGCCGCGCGTCGCCTGACCTTTCAGCGTATCTTCGACCAGCATGCGCATTTCGGCCCAGTCGACGCCGCCGTGGAAGCAATATTGACCGTCTTCGGACATCATCACCGATTGCACCAGGACCGGGGCAACCTCGTCCAGCGATACCCATCTGCGGTCATAGCCGCGCAGCAGCACGAGATCGCGCAGCATCAGCGTCGAAACGGGATGGATGAAGGGCAGCAGGTAAAGGAAGATCAGCACGTAGGGAAGGATCAGAACGGCCAGCAAGCCAAGAACGATACGCTTCAGCACAGGCCGATTTTCGAACCATCGCCGACGGGCCGGCATGTCGGCGATATCCTCTCTCTCCGGCGCTATATCCAATGTCCCAAGCCCATTTCGCTCCCTATCGTTCTCATAGCGCCTGTGAGGCGCTTATGCCAGAGCACAAGGGAAATCTTGCTGCAGTCATCGACAATTCCGTTGCAAGCCCCGGTGCCCCATGCCAAACAGCGCCCATGGACGCGAACCGGGACACTTTCGAGACGAGGCTTAGGAACAACGCCCGCGAAATCGAGGCGCTGCTCGACACGCTGCTTTCACCGAGCCCTCTTTCCGATGAAATCGCCAGGCCCGAAACCTTACGCAGCGCCATGCATTATGCCGTTCTGAACGGCGGCAAGCGGCTGCGCCCATTCCTAGTTTCCGAAAGCGCCGCCCTTCTCGGCGGCGATGAGCAGGCAGCACTTCGGGTCGGCGCCGCGCTCGAATGCGTTCACTGCTATTCCCTCGTGCATGACGATCTGCCGGCCATGGACGATGACGACCTGCGCCGCGGCAAGCCGACGGTCCACGTCAAGTTCGACGAAGCCACCGCGATTCTCGCCGGCGACAGCCTGCTGACCTACGCCTTCGACATCGTCGCCGCGCCGGAGACCGCCCTTCCCGATACGAGCAAGGCAGCGCTGGTGCTGGCGCTTGCTCGCGCGGCCGGTCTCGGCGGCATGGCCGGCGGCCAGGCGCTCGATCTCGCCGCCGAAAGACAGGCGCCCGACGAGACCGGCATCATCCGCCTGCAGGCGATGAAAACCGGCGCGCTGATCCGCTTCGCCTGCGAGGCCGGCGCCATTATCACCGGTAGCCCGCCCGAAGATCGCCGCCGCCTGCGCGCTTTCGGCGAAAAGATCGGTCTTGCCTTCCAGCTCGCCGACGACATTCTCGACCTGACCTCGGATGCGGCGACCATGGGCAAGGCGACCGGCAAGGATGCGGCCCGTGGCAAGGGAACGCTCGTGGCGCTCCACGGCATGGAATGGGCTGAAACCGAACTGCGCCAGCACGTCCGCGATGCCGAAGATCTGCTCGCCCCCTACGGCGCCCGCGCCTCGATCCTCACGGCCGCTGCGCATTTCATCGCCGACCGGAAGAGCTGAGCCGGCAGATCAAGTCGCCAATATTTCCTTGAGAGCGGCAACCAGCCGTGCACATTCCTCGTCGGTGCCGATGCTGATGCGCAGGAACTCCGAAATGCGCGGCTCGGCGAAACGCCGGACGAGAATCCCACGCTCCCGCAGCCCGGCCAGAAGGGCTGCGCCCGGCCGGTTTTCATGCCTTGCGAAAACGAAATTCGCCTGCGACGGCAGCACCTCGAAATCCAGCGCCTCAAGCTCCCGCACGAGACTTTCCCGAGTAGCGATGACTTTCCGCCGGCATGTCTCGAACCATGCTTCGTCCTTGATCGCCGCCGTCGCCGCGACCTGGGCCAAGCGGTCGAGCGGATAGGAATTGAAGCTGTCCTTGACGCGCACCAGCGCCTCGATCAGGTCCCGGTGCCCCAGCGCGAAGCCGACGCGTAGACCTGCGAACGAACGGGATTTCGACAAGGTCTGGATGACCAGAAGGTTGGGATATCGAGAAATGAGCGGCACGGCGCTTTCGCCGCCGAAATCGACATAGGCCTCGTCTATCACGACGACCGCATCCGGATGAGCAGCAACAAGCACCTCAATCCCGGCCAGCGGCAGTCCGATACCCGTCGGCGCATTCGGATTGGGGATGATGATCGCGCCGCACGGCCCGTCGTAATCCGCAAGCCGAATCCGGAACTGATCGTCGAGCGGTATCTCGATCGCCTCGACACCATATAGCAGGCTATATGTCGGATAGAAGCTGTAGGTCACATCGGGATAGAGAAGCGGCAGATCGTGTTTCAGCAGCGCCTGGAACGTGTGGGCGAGAACCTCGTCGGAACCGTTGCCGACGAAAACTTCCTCCGCCGTCAGGTCGAAACGGGCTGCGATCGCCTCGCGCAATTCGGTGGCGGCGGGATCGGGATAGAGCCGCAGACGATCGTCCGTCGCTTGCCTGATCGCCTCGATCGCCCTTGGGGACGGCCCGTAGGGATTCTCATTGGTATTGAGCTTGACCAGGCCGGGAATACGCGGCTGCTCGCCCGCGACATAGGGCCGAAGCTTGCTGACGATATCAGACCAGTACCGGCTCATTCGAACGCCCGGGCCTTCATTCCGCTGCCGTTCGCTGGCCGAAACGCTTCTCGATATAATCGATGACAAGCGCCTCGAAATCGGCGGCGATATTGGGGCCGCGCAGCGTCAGCGCTTTCTTGCCGTCGATGAAGACCGGCGCGGCCGGCGTCTCGCCGGTGCCGGGAAGCGAAATGCCGATATCGGCATGCTTGCTTTCGCCCGGCCCGTTGACGATGCAGCCCATGACGGCGACGTTCAGCGCCTCGACGCCGGGATATTTCTCGCGCCAGACCGGCATGTTCTTGCGGATGTCGTTCTGGATGTTCTGGGCCAGCTCCTGGAACACGGTCGAGGTCGTGCGCCCGCAGCCCGGACAGGCGGCGACGACGGGCACGAACTGCCGGAAGCCCATGACCTGCAGGATTTCCTGCGCCACCTGGACTTCGCGCGTGCGGTCGCCGTTCGGCTCGGGCGTCAGCGACACGCGGATCGTGTCGCCGATGCCGTGCTGCAGCACGAAGCCCATCGCCGCCGACGAAGCGACGATGCCCTTGCTGCCCATGCCGGCTTCGGTGAGGCCGAGATGCAGCGCGTGATTGGAGCGCTCGGCGAGCATGGAATTGACGGCGATCAGATCCTGCACCTGGCTGACCTTGGCCGAAAGGATGATGCGGTTGCGCGGCAGGCCGATTTCCTCGGCAAGGGCTGCCGACAGCAGCGCCGACTGCACGATCGCCTCGCGCGTCACCTGTCTTGCCGAAAGCGGCGAACCGGCTTCGGCATTCTGGTCCATCAGCGCCGTCAGCAGATCCTGATCGAGCGAGCCCCAGTTGACGCCGATGCGCACCGGCTTGTCGTAGCGGATCGCCATCTCGATGATCTCGGCGAACTGCTTGTCCTTCTTGTCCTTGAAACCGACATTGCCGGGATTGATGCGGTATTTCGCCAGCGCCTCGGCGCAGGCGGGATGATCGGCAAGCAGCTTGTGGCCGATATAGTGGAAGTCGCCGATCAGCGGCACGTCCATGCCGAGCCGCAGCAGCCGCTCGCGGATCTTCGGCACGGCGGCGGCACTCTCGTCGCGATCGACGGTGATGCGCACCAGCTCCGAACCCGCCCGGTGAAGGGCGGCGACCTGCGCGACGGTCGAATCGATATCGGCCGTATCCGTATTCGTCATGGATTGCACGACGATCGGCGCGCCTCCGCCGACGATGACGCCGCCGACATCGACGGCGACGGAAGCACGGCGCGGTTTTGGATCAAAATCGGCGGCTGAAGACATGAAGAGTTCTTGCACCCCTAAAAACAGTGCCTTTCAGGTGGATCATGACCGCTTTCTTGTCAACCGCCCACTATATCACTTTTGTTTGGAGGCGGCTCAGTGGCCGCCTCCGGAGACACCATCGGCATAATGGGCCAGCTTGGAGAACAGGAGAACGAAGAGCAGCAGCACCGGCAGCGCCATGAAGACGACGGCAAAGCCGATATGCTCGGCGACGAAGCCGATGACGGACGGCGCGACCAGCATACCGGAATAACCCATGGTCGTGACGACCGAGATGCCGATGCCGGGCTTCAGGCCGGGAATATTGCCCGCCGCCGAGAAGGCGATCGGCACCATATTGGAAATGCCGATGCCGCAAAGGGCAAAGCCCAGAATGGCAATCTCCGCATCCGGCGCGAGGCTCGCCAGCAGCATGCCGGCAACGGCAAACAGCGTGCAGATGCGCAGCGTCTTGACGCCGCCGAGACGGTCGCGCACCAGGTCGCCGGCAAAGCGCATGATCGCCATGGTCGCCGAAAAGGCTGCGAAACCGAGACCGGAAAGCGCGATCGACGCATCCATTTCCTGCCGGAGATAAAGCGCGCCCCAATCCAGGACGGCACCTTCCGGCACCATGGAGAACAGCGCCATCAATCCGAGCAGCCACGGCAGCGGCACCATCGGCAGCTTCGTCTTTTCCTTCTTGGCATCGGGATGCGGCGGATCCGCAAGGATCATCGGCCATGCCACGGCAAGGAAGATTGCCGTCAGTACCGTCGCCAGCTGCGCATGGCCCGGAATGCCGAGCTTGGCGATCACGATGCCGCCAAGACCCGAGCCGATCAGGCCGCCAAGGCTCCAGAAAGCATGGCAGGAGGACATGATGGCGCGGCGCATGGATTTTTCGACGGACACCGCATTGGCGTTCATCGCTACATCCATCGCGCCGATGAAACCGCCGAACAGGAAGAGAGCGATTGCCCCGGTGATCACGTTCGGCGCGAGCGTCAATGCCAGAAGCAGCGGCAGCACGCCGACCGCCGTCGCCCGGACGACGACACGCGAGCCGTGTCTGGCGATCTGAGCGCCGGCAATCGGCATCATGACCAGCGAGCCGAGGCCGAAGACCAGGATCATCAGCCCGAGTTCGAATTTGGTCAGACCGAGACGCTCGGCAAAATCCGGGATCTTCGGCGCCCAGCAACCGACGACGAAGCCGTTCATGAGAAAGAGCAGGGAAACCGCCGCCCTGCTTCTGGTAATGAAACCGCTGCGGACTCCGGGCGGCGCATTCACATGACTGTCCATTTTCGGTCTTTCCTCGTTTTCGGGCTTGGGAGCACCCGTTTTTCTTAACTCTGCAACGGCGGCTCAGTTCGTTTTTTCGGCGATGACGGTTCTGCATCCACGCTCGCGGTAACCCGCAAGAATGGCGGGATCGGCATCGTGCTCGACGACGAGGCACTCGCAATGGGCAACCGGCAGGATGCTGTGGGGAGCAGCGGTGCTGAATTTCTCCGAGGTTACGGCCGCCAGCACCTTCTTGCTTCTCGATGCCGCAAACCGCTTGAACTCCGCGTCCTCGAAGCCGAACACCGTAATGCCGGCTTCGAGATCGATGCCGCAGGCGCCGAGGATGCAGAGATCCGGCGAAATCTGCTCCATATCCCGCAAAGCCTTGGCGCCGAGCGCACCGCCGGTCTGCCGGTCCACCATGCCGCCGATCAGGATGACGTTGACGGCAGGCTTGTCGATGAGCGCTGCGGCAATCACCGGCGCATTCGTCGCGGCCGTCAGTTCGAGTTCGGCGGGCAAGGCATTGGCGATCGCCAGATTGGTGCTGCCGGCATCGAAAAACACGCACGAACCGGCAGCGATCTGCTTCGCCGCAGCCTGCGCCAAGGCCTGCTTGCGGTCGGCCGCAAACCCCATGCGCTGCGTCAGGCTTCCGTGTGCCGGCGAAACCGGCAATGCGCCGCCGTAAACTCTCTCGCAAAGGCCCGCCGCCGCCATTTCACGCAGGTCGCGCCGCACCGTATCCTCGGAGATGCCGAATTCGAGCGCAAGTTCCGCCGCCAGCACACGGCCTTTCAACCGCAGCCGCTCGGAAATCACGCCTTGACGCTCTCGCAACAGAAAATCCTGCATGTTCCTGCCGGGTTAATGTCTGAAATACTGAAAACATGCATAAAAACTTACAATCGTGCAGGCAACATGCACGTTCGCACGTTTTCTGACGCGGTGAAACAAAGCTCCACCATTTGGCGAAACTGACTATTGACCGTCCGTCCCCGTGAAAAACTCCATCAACCTGGGCATTCTGCTCACGACCGTCTCCTATATGGCGTTCACTTTCCATGACGCGATCATCAAGATCCTCGTGGTCAGCATCCCGGTCTGGCAGATCCTGTTTTTCCGCAGCCTGACGATCCTGCTCGGTTGCCTCGCCTATGGTCGCGACAAGCTCATCCATCAGACGATGACGTCGCCGATTATCGCCCGCCGCATACTGCTTCTCTCCGCCTGGCTTTCCTATTATTCCGCCGCAAGCCGCCTGCAGCTTGCCGAAATGACCACGCTTTATTACGCCGCGCCCGTCGTCGGCACCCTGCTTGCATGGCTCATCCTGAAGGAGGAGGTCACGCTAGCGCGCTGGCTGGCAGTCGGCGTCGGTTTCGTCGGCGTGCTCATCGCCTGCAATCCGATCGGCCTTACCATTTCCTGGCCGGTCTATCTGGCGCTGCAGGCGGCCGTCCTCTGGGCCGCGGCCATGGTGCTGCTGCGCAAGACCTCGCTGCACGAGAAAACCATCGTCCAGCTGGCCGTTTCCAACGTCTTTTTCCTTGTTATGACGGGCGTTGCCGTTCTCTATACCTGGCGGACCCCTGATATGACGCAGCTGATGCTTCCCGTCGCCACCGGCGTCGTTGCCGGCGCGGCGCAGTTAGCCCTCTTCGAAGGCATGCGTCGGGCGCCCGTCTCCGTGCTTGCGCCATTCGAATATACCTCTCTCGTCTGGGCCTTCCTTCTCGGCTATCTGATCTGGGCCGATATCCCCATGCCGAATGTCATCGCAGGCGCATGCATGATCCTCGGCGCCGGGCTGATCATCATCGTCAGCGAAAGGCTGCGCCGCCGCATCGCGGTATGATGCGCATTTTCCACGGCTTTCGGGATTGAGGCGACTGCTTGAGAAAAATATTTGCAGTTGCTGCTTTTATTCGCAGTTTTCTACGCTTCCGGCGCCCTAGTTTTCTGCAAAGTATCCCTCATCCGATCACAACCTCCCAAGGATGGATAGAACAATGAACTGGTTGAAAACCGTTGCCGCCGCTGCCCTCATTCAGGCTGCCGCCCTCCTGCCCGCCCATGCCGGCGAAAACCTCACCGCCATCAAATCGGCCGGCGTCTTCAAGATCGGCACCGAAGGCACCTATGCGCCCTTCACCTATCATGACGAAAGCGGCAAGCTCGTCGGCTTCGATGTCGAGATCGGCGAAGCCATCGCCGCCAAGCTCGGCGTCAAGGCCGAGTTCGTCGAAGGCAAGTGGGACGGACTGATCGCCGGCCTCGACGCCAAGCGTTACGACACCGTCATCAATCAGGTCGGTATCACCGAGGCCCGCAAGCAGAAATACGACTTTTCCGAGCCCTACATTGCCTCCAAGGCTGTGCTGATCGTCCGCGAAGGCGATGACAGCATCAAGACTTTCGCCGACCTCAAGGGCAAGAAATCGGCCCAGTCGCTGACCAGCAACTTCGGCAAGATCGCCACCGAATCCGGCGCCGAGCTCGTCGGCACCGATGGTTTCGATCAGTCGATCCAGCTCGTCCTGACCAAGCGCGCCGATGCGACGATCAACGACAGCCTGTCCTTCCTCGATTTTAAGAAGCACAAGCCGGATGCGCCGGTAAAGATCGCCGCCGAGCAAGAGAATGCCGATTATTCGGGCATCATCATCCGTAAGAACGAGCCGGAGCTTCTCGCCGAAATCAACAAGGCGCTTGCCGACATCAAGGCCGACGGCACGTACAAGAAGATCGCCGACAAGTATTTCGGCCAGGACGTCTCGAAGTAAGCTCTGCTCAAGAAGTCCCCACCCCAACCTCTCCCCACAAGGGGAGGGGCTTTGGTGGCGCAGCGCCTCATCTCAAAATAAACGTCTCGACTTGCAGCTCGGTCGCTATTTCGTGAGGGGCGGGAGCCGGATTAAGTCCCTCCCCCTTGTGGCGAGGGGTTGGGGAGGGGTATTCGAGATATCACGACCCAACCGAGAGGGAACATCCCTTGCCGCACTGGCTCCAATTGATGGCGGAATCGCTTCCCTCGCTTCTCTGGGCGGGGCTGATCTTCACCATCCCCCTCACTCTGCTGTCCTTCGCCTTCGGCCTGATCCTCGGCCTGGTCACCGCGATCGCCCGCCTTTTCGGCCCGGCGCCGGTCGCGGCGATCGCGCGCTTCTATGTCTGGGTCATTCGCGGCACGCCGCTGCTCGTCCAGCTCTTCGTGATCTTTTACGGCCTGCCGAGCATCGGCATCCTGCTCGACGCCTTTCCCGCCGCTCTCATCGGCTTTACCCTAAATATCGGCGCCTACAGCTCCGAAATCATTCGCGCCGTCATCTCCTCGGTGCCCAAAGGCCAATGGGAAGCCGCCTATTCGATCGGCATGAGCTGGCGCCAGGCGATGAGCCGGACGATCCTGCCGCAAGCCGCCCGCGTCGCCGTCCCGCCTCTGTCGAACACCTTCATCTCGCTGGTCAAGGATACCTCGCTCGCAGCCGCCATCACCGTGCCGGAGCTCTTCCAGGCCGCGCAGCGCATCGTCGCCACCACCTATGAGCCGCTGATCCTCTATATCGAGGCAGCGCTGATCTATCTCGTCCTGAGCTCCGTCCTGTCGCAACTGCAGGTGCGGCTGGAGCGCCGTTTCGCGCGTTACGGCGGCATGCTGGAGGCAAATGCATGATCGAGCTTTCCAACATCGAAAAGCGCTTCGGCGATGCCGTCATCCTGAAGGACATCAGCATCCGCATTCCCGAAGGCAGCGTCACCGCCCTCGTCGGCCCGTCCGGCGGCGGCAAGAGCACGCTGCTGCGCTGCATCAACCTGCTCGAAATCCCGACATCAGGCGCGATCCGCCTCGGAGAGGAAACGCTCTCCTTCGCGCCGGGCAAGAGAACGAGCTGGCAGGCGATCCAGAAAATCCGCCGTCAGACCGGCATGGTCTTCCAGAATTTCCAGCTCTTTCCGCATCAGACCGCGATCGAAAACGTCATGGAAGGCCTGGTGACGGTTTTGAAGTGGCCGAAGGAAAAGGCGCGCGAACGCGCCATGGAACTGCTGACCAAGGTCGGCATGGCGCACAAGACCGATGCCTGGCCTTCGACCTTATCGGGCGGTCAGCAGCAGCGTGTGGCGATCGCCCGGGCGCTGGCGCCTTCGCCGCGTGTGCTTCTCTGCGACGAGCCGACCTCGGCGCTCGATCCGGAACTCTCGGCGGAAGTGGTCGACGTGCTGGGTCAGCTTGCCCGCGAAGGCACGACGATGGTCATGGCGACCCACGATCTCCGGCTCGCCTCGAAAATCGCCAATGACGTCGTCTTCCTGGAAGCCGGGGGCGTGGTGGAAACGGGCAGCGCGAAAGCCATTTTCACTGCGCCCGAGCGCGAACGCACCAAGCGCTTCATCTCGACGATCAACGCCGCCCATACCTATGATATCTAATTGTCTCACGTGAATCGTGATTCACGTGAGACGCTTTGCTTCTAAGCGATCTGCCTCAGGCCGCGGTGACGACCGAGCGCGCTGCCTTCAGCGCATTGCCCCACCAGATGAGCTGGTCGAGCTGGTTCTTGGCCGCCTCGTTGAGGTGCGGGTAGTCGCTGAGGCTCTTGCCTTCCTTGAGCACGCTCAGATATTCGCTGAAGGCGATGTGGACGCCCGTTTTCACGGAAGCGGCAGCCATTTCCACGAAAATCAGCCTCAGATGCTCGACGGCGCGCGCACCGCCGACGCCGCCGTAACCGACGAAGGCGACCGGCTTGTGGATGAATTCACCGAGATCGATGGCATTCTTCAGGACAGCGGTCGGTGCGTGGTTATATTCGGCGGCGGTGAGGATATAGCCGTCGAATTCGCGCAGTTTCTTTTTCCAGCGCTCGGCCGTCTCATTCTCCGCTTCCGTCGCGCGCGCTTCGCCGAAGAACGGCAGCGGATAATCGCGAAGATCCAGCACCTCGACGGCAAGCTCGGACCGCTCTCCGGCAAGGCCGGCGATCCATTGGGCGGGATGATCGGCAAAGCGGCCGATACGCGTGCTTCCGACGATGACGGCGATTTTCAACTGGCTCATGGGGTTCTTTCCTGTTGAATGGCGAGGTCGCTGGAGCGCCGCGTCCGACAGGGCACGCCATGGACGCTCCTTGAACAGCGTATAATCCTTTGGAGTTAGACGCCGGAGTTGTTTTTAGGAAAGAAGCGCCGTGCCCGGCAAGCCGGAAATACCGCGGAAAGCTTGAAAGTCCCTCATTCCGATCGGCCGATTGCACACAATCGAGTGATCGCGGCAAAAGAGGGTGAGCTGCCGGAGCGTGATTTCCGCTCCGGCAGCCAAGCTGTTTACCCGCCGTAGACGACGAGCAGATCCTTGGCGTCGATCTGGTCACCGGCTTTCACCAGCACTTCGGCAATGGTTCCGTCCTTTTCCGCATGGATCGCGGTCTCCATCTTCATCGCCTCGATGGAGACGAGCACGTCACCGGCACTGACGGCCTGGCCTGAAGAGACGAAGACACGGCTGATGACGCCGGGCATCGGCGCGCCGACATGGGCGGCATTGCCGGGTTCGGCCTTACGGCGCACGGCCGCACCCGTCGCCCCATGCGCCCGGTCCGGCACCTTGATGCGGCGCGGCTGGCCGTTGAGCTCGAAGAAGACGGTGACCATGCCTTGGCTGTCGGTAGCGCTCATCGCCTGGTTGACGATGACGAGCGTCTTGCCCTTCTCGATATCGGCAAACAGCTCCTCGCCGTCCGCCAGCCCATAGAAATAGGCGGGCGTCGGCAGCACCGAGACCGGGCCGTAAGTATCGGAGGCAAGTGCGAAGTCGGTGAAGACCTTCGGATACATCAGGTAGGAGGCGAATTCGAAGTCGCTGACCTCGCGCTCCAGCTTGGTCTCGATCACCTTGCGCTCGGCATCGAGATCGGCTTCCTTCAACAGCGAACCCGGACGCACCGTATAGGGCTTGTCGCCCTTCAGCGCCTTCTTCTGCAGCGCCTCCGGCCATCCCGACGGCGGCTGGCCGAGATCGCCCTTCAGCATCGAGACCACCGATTCCGGGAAGGAGACTTCGCGGTCCGGGCTGACCACGTCGGCGACAGTGAGATCCTGGGAGACCATCATCAGCGCCATGTCGCCGACCACCTTGGAGGACGGCGTCACCTTGACGATGTCACCGAACATCTGGTTGGCGTCGGCATAGGCCTGCGCCACCTGATGCCAGCGGGTCTCCAAACCCAGCGAACGGGCCTGCTCCTTGAGGTTGGTGAACTGGCCGCCCGGCATTTCGTGGAGATAGACTTCCGAGGCCGGACCCTTGAGGTCGCTTTCGAAGGCGGCATACTGGTTGCGCGCCGCTTCCCAATAGAAGGAGATGCGGCGGATCCATTCCGGATCGAGGCCCGGATCACGCTCGGAACCGGAGAGCGCCTCGACGATCGAGCCGAGACAGGGCTGCGAGGTATTGCCGGAGAGCGCATCCATCGCCGCATCGACGGCATCCACACCGGCTTCGACCGCGGCAAGAACGGTCGCCGCCGCAATGCCTGAAGTATCATGCGTGTGGAAATGGATCGGCAGGCCGGTCGCCTCGCGCAGCGCCTTGAACAGCACCTTCGCTGCCGCAGGCTTGAGCAGACCCGCCATGTCTTTCACAGCGATGATATGGGCACCGGCCTTTTCCAGTTCGACGGCAAGGTCGGTGTAGTATTTGAGATCGTATTTCGGGCGAGCCGAATTGAGGATATCGCCGGTATAGCAGATCGCCGCCTCGCAGAGCTTGTTCTCCTCGGCGATGGCATCCATCGACACCCGCATGTTCTCGACCCAGTTCAGGCAGTCGAAGACGCGGAAGAGATCGATGCCGCCACGGGCCGCCTGGCGGACGAAGTATTTGACGACATTATCGGGATAGTTGGTGTAGCCGACACCGTTGGCGCCGCGCAGCAGCATCTGCAGCAGCAGGTTCGGCGCGCTTTCGCGAATCAGCGCCAGCCGTTCCCACGGATCTTCCGTCAGGAAGCGCATCGAAACGTCGAAGGTGGCGCCGCCCCAGCATTCGAGCGACAAGAGGTTCGGCAGCGCATGCGCATAGGTGCCGGCGATGCGGGCGATGTCATAGGTGCGCATGCGGGTGGCGAGCAGCGACTGGTGGCCGTCGCGCATCGTCGTGTCGGTCAGGAGCACGCGCTTCTCGTTGCGCATCCACTCGCCGAACTTCTGCGGGCCGAGCGTGTCGAGCAGCTGCTTGGTGCCGTCCTTGACGCCATTGCCGTTGCTGTAGGGCACCACCGGCTTGGCGGCATTCTCCAGCGGCTTCGGCCTGTCCTTGGCCTCGGGATGGCCGTTGACGGTGACGTCGGCGAGATAGGTGAGCAGCTTCGTCGCGCGGTCCTGACGCTTGACCTGCTGGAAGAGCTCCGGCGTCGTGTCGATGAAGCGGGTCGTGTAGCTGTTGTCACGGAACTTCTGGTGGCCGATGATCGCTTCGAGGAAGGTTAGGTTGGTGGCCACACCGCGGATGCGGAATTCGCGCAGCGCCCGATCCATACGGCTGATGGCCTCGGACGGGTTAGGCGCCCAGGCCGTCACCTTGACCAGCAGCGGATCGTAATAGCGGGTGATGATGGCGCCGGAATAGGACGTGCCGCCGTCCAGACGGATGCCGAAACCGGAAGCCGAGCGGTAGGCGGTGATGCGGCCGTAATCCGGAATGAAGTTGTGTTCCGGATCTTCGGTGGTGATACGGCACTGCAGCGCATGGCCGTTGAGGCGGATGTCGGCCTGGGCCGGAACGCCCGATTCCGGCGTGCCGATCGCATAGCCGTCGAGGATATGGATCTGCGCCTTGACGATATCGATGCCGGTGACGACTTCTGTCACCGTATGCTCGACCTGGATGCGCGGATTGACTTCGATGAAGTAGAATTTGCCGGTATCGGCATCCATCAGATATTCGACGGTGCCGGCGCCGATATAGTTCGTCGCCTGCGCGATCTTCAGCGAATAGCCGGCAAGCTCCTGGCGCTGCGCTTCCGTCAGATAAGGAGCCGGCGCGCGCTCGACGACCTTCTGGTTGCGGCGCTGGATGGAGCAGTCGCGCTCGAAGAGATGCACGACGTTGCCGTGCGTGTCGCCGAGGATCTGGCTTTCGACATGGCGGGCGCGCTCGACGAGCTTTTCCAGATAGACCTCGTCCTTGCCGAAGGCGGCCATCGCCTCGCGCTTGGCCTCGGTCACCTCACGGGCGAGATCCTTCGGGTCGCGGATGGCGCGCATGCCGCGGCCGCCGCCACCCCAGGAGGCCTTCAGCATGACGGGATAACCGATCTCTTCGGCCATCTTAGCCACCGCGGCCATATCGTCCGGCAGCGGCTCGGTCGCCGGCACCACAGGCACGCCGACCGAGATCGCCAGGTTGCGCGCGGCCACCTTGTTGCCGAGCTGGCGCATCGTATCGCCCTTCGGGCCGATGAAGATGATGCCGGCCTTGTTGCAGGCATCGACGAATTCGGGGCTTTCCGACAAGAGGCCGTAGCCCGGATGGATGGCATCGGCGCCGGAAAGCTTGGCGACGCGGATCACTTCGTCGATCGACAGATAGCTTTCGATCGGCCCGAGATCGCGCGCAAGATGCGGGCCGCGGCCGACCTGATAGCTCTCGTCCGCCTTGAAGCGGTGCAGCGCCAGCTTGTCTTCCTCCGCCCAGATCGCCACCGTTTTTATTCCAAGCTCGTTGGCCGCGCGAAACACGCGGATGGCAATTTCAGAGCGGTTGGCAACGAGTATCTTGGATATGGGCAAAACGGTTCCTCCACGTTCAGACGCGGGCATGCTGCACCCGCGAAGAAAATTCTTAACTTCTTGTCACGGGAAGTTCAATTTCTCTTGCGACTGCGAAATGCACTTTCTCGCCATGCCAATATACGCCGCATTGAGAATACATAGCAGCGTCGGTGCGACACAGACCTGGAAAGCTAGCTTATCAGGCCATGGCGGAAGGCGAGCGCCACCGCCTGCTGCCTGTTTTTCGCTTTCAGCTTATCCTGCAGGCCGTTCATGTACCAGTCGACGGTATGGTTCGAGATCTTCAGCAATTTGCTGATCTCCATCGAGGTCATGCCTTCGGCGAGATAACGCAGGATTTCCATCTCGCGTCGCGTCAGCGGCGTCTCGGCCGGCAGCATCGTTTCCAGCGCCTGCGCCTCGCCCTTCAATTCGAGCAGCCGCCAGAACGTCTTGCGCGCCACCGCCTCGAACAGCGAGAGCTCCACGGGTGACAGCTCGACCGGCTTGCCGCTGATGTTGAGGCTGCCCAAAATGCCGTTGCGCCCGTGAACCGGAAAGATATAGCCGTCCTCCAGCCCGTGGCCGAAGGCGTCGACCATCATCTGCTCCATGCGGCGCTCATGCGCATCCTTGCGAAACGCAGCCATGCTCTGCCGCCAGCGGAAGGGCCGCTGGGCATGAGTGAGGTAGCGCACCAGCGGGTCGATCAGCACATATTTTTTCGCGGCGTAGATCTGGGGCCAGTGCTCGGGCCAGGAGCCGGCGAGCGCCGCGGTCCAGGGCTCGGGCTTCTGCTGGGAATGGCGCGCCAGGCTGTAATATTCAAAGCCGCAGCCGCGGATCACCTGCTCCAGTTCACTGACGAGGGCCGCGGGATTCGAGCATTCCTCCAGGATGACAAGCAATTGAATCAACGAATTAATATTCACACAAATGCCCCTTGCGAGGCCGTCGGCGGCTTTCGGATTGTCGCGAAACGGTCTTCTTCAAAAAATGCAGTCTCTAATTTAATGCTGCGCTAAATGTTTATTAAAATGCAAGCGCAAATTGTCGCTGCATATACCGCAGCGGTAATTTTCGCGCCACAGCCATCTCGTCGCATCCTGCGATAGTACGAAAGTGTTAATCCCCTGTGGGCTGAACCCTGAATGCTCCGTTAATCGTCGGTTCAGGTAACCTTTTGTAGCATCGCACCATCCCCGTTCTTCGCAGATGCACAAGAGGTTAGACGTGTCGCTTTTCAAGGTCTATGCAAGGGCTCTGCGCTATCTTGGCGCCTATAAGTTCCGCGTATCCCTGGTCGTTCTCGCAAACATCGTTTTGGCGACCATTACGATTGCAGAGCCGATCCTGTTCGGTCGCATCATCGATGCGATTTCGGGCAAGGGTGAGGTCAAGCCCATCCTCTTCATGTGGGCAGGCTTTGCCGTGTTCAACACCATTGCCTTCGTGCTGGTGGCCCGCGAGGCCGACAGGCTCGCCCACGGGCGGCGTGCGACGCTGCTGACGGAAGCCTTCGGCCGCATTATTTCCATGCCGCTTGCCTGGCACCATCAGCGCGGCACGTCCAACGCGCTGCACACGCTGCTGCGCGCCTGCGAGACGCTGTTCGGCCTCTGGCTTGAATTCATGCGCAACCACCTCTCGACGGTCATCGCGCTTGCGCTTCTGGTGCCGACCGCGATGTCGATGGACCTGCGGCTTTCCGCCGTGCTCATGGTGCTCGGCATTGCCTACTGGCTGATCGGCCGCGTCGTCATGAGCCGCACCAAGGATGGTCAGGCATCGGTCGAGAACCACTACCATACCGTCTTTTCGCATGTCAGCGACTCGATCAGCAACGTGTCCGTCCTGCACAGCTACAACCGCATCGAGGCTGAAACCAGGGCGCTGAAATCCTTCGCCGACCGCCTGCTCGAAGCCCAGTATCCGGTGCTCGACTGGTGGGCGATCGCCAGTGCGCTGAACCGCATGGCCTCGACCATCGCCATGATGGTGGTCCTGATCATCGGCACGATGCTCGTTCAGGCCGGCCAATTGCGCGTCGGTGACGTCATTGCCTTCATCGGCTTCGCCAACCTGCTGATCGGCCGCCTCGACCTGATGCGCCAGTTCGCCACGCAGATTTTCGAAGCCCGCTCCAAGCTCGTCGATTTCTATGCGCTGGAAGACTCGGTGCGTGACCGCGAAGAGCCGGCCGGCAACGGCGAGATCAAGGACGTCAAGGGTGCGGTCGAGTTCCGCGACGTATCCTTCGGCTTCGGCAACAGCTCGCAGGGCCTGCACAACGTCTCCTTCTCGGTCAAGGCAGGCCAGACGGTCGCGATCGTCGGCCCGACCGGCGCCGGCAAGACGACGCTCGTCAACCTGCTGCAGCGCGTTTACGACCCGCAGGGCGGCCATATCTTCGTCGACGGCACCGACATCACCAAGGTGACCCGCAAGTCGTTGCGCCGCCACATCGCCACCGTCTTCCAGGATGCAGGCCTGCTGAACCGCTCGATCAGCGACAATATCCGCCTCGGCCGCGAGGGCGCCAGCGAAGAGGAAATGCGCCGTGCGGCCGAAGCCGCAGCCGCAGCCGACTTCATCGAGACCCGCGAGGACCGCTACGATACCCATGTCGGCGAACGCGGCAACAAACTCTCCGGCGGCGAGCGCCAGCGCATCGCGATCGCCCGCGCCATCCTCAAGGACGCGCCGATCCTGGTGCTCGACGAGGCGACTTCGGCGCTCGACGTCGAGACCGAAGCCCGCGTCAAGGCCGCAATCGACAACCTGCGCCAGAACCGCACCACCTTCATCATCGCCCACCGCCTGTCGACGGTCCGCGAAGCCGATATGGTGCTCTTCCTGGACAACGGCCGCGTCGCCGAACAGGGCAGCTTCGACGAACTCAGCCACAGCAACGGCCGCTTCGCCGCCCTGCTGCGCGCCAGCGGCATCCTAACGGACGAAGAGGTCCGCAAGGCCCACGCGACCGAAGCCGCCTGATAAGTTCGGGTTTTACGACAAAGGCCGGAAGGAGCGATCCTTCCGGCCTTTTTGTTTGGCGACGTTCATGCGCCGTGGTTTAGGACTTTGCTTCCTCTCAAAACCGCTGCGGCCGATATTCATTGGCCATACGGCAGCTGCAAGCCATGGCTGATTGATCCGACCGCCGTTCTTCCCTAACCTCCTGCTGTGCCCAAACATAGGGGAAAAACCCATGAAGGTCCTGCGCATCATCGCCAACATCGAGGCGCCCGACATCACGCCGGCCCGGCGCTTCTATCAGGATATTCTCGGTCTCCAGGTGATGATGAATCACGGCTGGATTACGACGTTCGGCGCCGACAGGCCGATGACCGTCCAGGTGAGCGTCGCCAGTCAAGGCGGTTCCGGAACCTCGGTGCCCGATCTCTCTATCGAGGTCGATGACCTCGACGCCGCTTTCGAGGCGTTTACCGCCGCCGGCTTTCCGATCGAATACGGACCGGCCGACGAACCCTGGGGCGTCAGGCGTTTCTATGTGCGCGATCCGTTCGGCAAGCTGGTGAATATTCTCGCGCATACATAAAGAGCCGGCATCCATCGGTTCGGTTTGTTGACAAGGTCTCCTTCGTTATGCTCGGCCTTGTGCCGAGCATCTGACCACTGCAATTGCTTGACAGGAAAACATTGGCACAAGGCCGAGGATGACGTCGCGGGTTTTGCGGCGGTTTGTCAGCAGCAAGGAACCAACCCGATCTCTATTTCCGATCGGTGCGGCGATAGACATTTGCCGTTCCGCCGACGCGGACGGGAACGGGTATCGTGGCCGGCTCCGTGACGAGTTTGCCTTTGACCTTGCCCTGCTGCCGCTTGTGCTCGAGATAATAAGCATAGGCGAATTGCGTGCCGATCCCGGCTACGACGAAGAGCGGGCCGACCAACGGGTCCTTGTTGGTGATGTAGAGCACCACCTGACCGATCATGGCGAGGATCGTGCCGGCGACGAAGATGTTCAGCGAATGGCGGCCGAGGATCGTCAGCGGATGGTCCGCGGGACGGCGCAGGATGCGCGAAAGCGCCGGAATGCTGATGACGAGATAGGTCAGCGCCAGCACGTGCAGCAGCCGCGGCAGGGACAGGAAGGTCTTGTCGAAGCCGGTGATGACAGTCGGCAGGCCGAGAGCCGCCAGCGAATTGCCGAAAACCCAGAGATGGCCCGTCACCCAGACGAAGGACAGCACGACGTAGCCGCTAGCGGCCGCAAACAGCAGCGGATGGCGTGGAATCGTGCCGCCGCGCTTGATATGCAGGATCGCGACGATGCCGATCGTGAACAGGAACTGCCAGGAGAGCGGATTGAGGAACCAGTAGCCCTCGATCAGCATGTTATGCGGCGCCACCTCATAGATGCCGGCGAGCAGCCAGACCGTGCCCGAGACGGCGAGCGCCAGCAGCGGGCTGCGCGCATTGAGGAGCAGGATGATCGGCACCATCAGCAGCAATGCGCCGTACATCGGCAGGATATTGTTGTAGCCGATCTGGTGGCCGAGCAGCAGCAGCGCCGGAATGCCTTCCTTCAGGTTCATCAGAACCGCCAGGATATTGATTTCGACGAGCAGCCCCGGCCGATGGAACAGCCAGGCGCCTGAGATGAAGAGCGCCAACGTCATGAAGGTCGTGATCATATGGGCGAGGTAGAGCGTGAAGGCGCGCCTCACCGCCTTGATCGCCATCTTGAGCCGGTTGCCAGGTTCGAAGCGGGAGCCATAGGCGAGGCCGACGGCGATGCCTGAGATCAGCACGAAGGCTTCGGCGGCATCCGAGAAACCGAAATTCTTCGTCGTCACATATTCGAAAATCTGCCCGGGAACATGATTGATGAAGATCATGATCAAGGCCAGTCCGCGCAGCACATCAAGCCGTGTATCGCGCCCTGGCGCAGCGGCGGATAGGGAACTGCGCTCGGCGCCGAGAGCTTCGGTCAGCGTGCTTGCCATAAGGTCGCTCCTGTTGTCCGATTGCAAACGCGACAACGGCCAAAAGGGTTCCCTTTTGGCCGCTCGCGAATCGCCGTTTTTTTCAGCGTTGAGAAACGCTTATCCGAGCGGATATCCCTCTTCGGGATTGGCGACTTCGCTGCCGTTGATCGACAGAGTGTAGCCGCTCGCATTGGACGCTTTTGAGACCGAAATGCGGTATTTGGCGCCGCCCTGCTCAACCTCTGCCGCAAATCCGTCCCATTCCGAAGGGAGCGACGGCCTCACGTAAAGCCGGCCTCCCTTCAGGCGGATACCGAGAATGCCTTCGACGGCGGCGCGGTAGAGCCAGCCGGCAGAGCCGGTATACCAGGTCCAGCCGCCGCGCGACGTGTAGGGATCATGCCCGTAGACGTCGGCCGCCACGACGTAAGGTTCGACGCGGTACTGTTCCGCCGAGGCCTTGTCGAGTGCATGGGTGATCGGGTTGAGGATCTGGAAGCAGCGGAACGCGTCGTCACCGCGCTTCAGTTCCGCCAGCGCCATCACCACCCAGGTCGCAGCATGGGTATATTGCCCGCCATTCTCACGCACGCCGGGCGGATAGGCTTTGATATAGCCGGGATCCCGCGCGGAATTGACGAAAGGCGGCGTGAACAGCCGGATGATGCGGGCTTCCTCGTCGACCAGTTGGTCGAGCACGGCGTCCATCGCCTTGACCGCGCGGGCCGGATCGCCCTCACCTGACAATACGCTCCAGGACTGCGCGATCGAGTCGATCCGGCATTCCGGGCTTTCCCTGGAACCAAGAAGCGCGCCGTCGTCGAATGTGCCGCGGCGATAGTAGCCGCCGTCCCACGCCGCAGTTTCGAGCGCCTTCTTCAATCCGGTCAGATGTTCAGACCAGCGCTCGACGCGGGCCTTGTCGCCGCGTTCTTCGGCATAGGGAATGAAGGAGCGCAGGGCGCCGGCCAGGAACCAGCCGAGCCAGACACTGGTGCCGCGCCCGCCGATGCCGACGCGGTTCATGCCGTCGTTCCAGTCACCGCCGAGGAACAGCGGCAGGCCGTTCGCACCCTTGCGGGCGATGGCGAGATCGAGTGCCAGCGCCGCGTGTTCGTAAACGCTCGCCTTGTCCTCGGAAATCTCCGGCTTGTAGAAGGAGTCATGCTGGCCTTCGAGCAGGGTGGGACCTTCCAGGAAGGCAAGCTCCTCGTCGAGCACGCTCTTGTCGCCGGTGACGCTGCAATAGTGATGGATCGCGTAGCTCAGCCAGACAACGTCGTCGGAGATCAGGGTGCGAACCCCGGCGCCGGTTCCAGGCAGCCACCAATGCTGCACGTCGCCCTCGCGGAATTGGCGCGAGGCGGCATTCAGGATCTGCCGGCGGGCGATCGAAGGCTCGTGCAGCAGGAAGGCCAGCGTGTCCTGCAGCTGGTCGCGGAAGCCGAAGGCACCGCTTGCCTGATAGAAGGCGGTGCGGGCCATGATGCGGCAGCCGAGGCTCTGATAGGGCAGCCAGGTGTTGACGAGATTGTTCATCCCGCGATCCGGCGTCGAGATCTGCAGCTTTCCGGTGAAATCCCGCCAGAAGGTGCGGTTCGCCTCGACGGCATCGTCGAACGAAGCCTTGCGAATATTGGCGATGACGCCGCGCGCTTCGTCTTCGGTCTTGGTATCGCCGAGGAAGAAGGCGAAGTCGCGCTCCTCGCCGGCGGCAAGCTCGATGTCGATCGCCAGAGCCGCAGCCGGATCGCCGTCGAGATCGGTCGAGCCGGAAAGGGCGGCGGTAGACGTGACGGCCTGCGGCGACTGGATCGTTCCCGCCTTGCCGATGAATTCCCTCCGGCTTGCCGAGAAGCTCGAAAGCGTCTCGCTTGCCGCGAAGAAAGCGGTGCGGTTGGAATGATCGATGCTGTAGGGATTGGTGGCAAACAGCGCACCCGTTTCCTCGTCATATCTAGACAGGATGAAGGGCGCCGTGCGGCCCGGATTATTGCCGAGGATCCATTCGACATAGCCGTAAAGGCGCAGCCTGCGGCCGGTCGAACCGGTGTTGCGCAGGCGCAGGCGCTGCAGCTTCACCGGTTTGTCGCGGGCGATCGTCTGCGTCAGTTCCAGCGCGATATCGTGCTGGATGCTGGAGAAGACGGAATAACCGAGCCCGTGGCGGGCTTCGAAGCGGATGTCCGGCCGGCGGGAGAGCGCCGCGAATGGCGTCATGACCGCACCGCTGTCGAGATCGGCGAGGTAGAAGGCCTCGCCCGAACGGTTGACCACCGCATCGTTCGACCAGGAGGTCAGCTGGTAGTCGCGCGAGTTGACGCTCCAGGTGAAGCCTGCGCCTTCCGCCGAAACATGGAAGCCGAAGCTGTCGTTGGAGATCACGTTGATCCAGGGCTGCGGCGTCGCATGGCCGCCGGCGAGACGAACGACATATTCACGCCCGTCGCGGGCAAAACCGCCGATACCGTTCCAGAAGTCGAGATCGCCTTCCTCTTCGATGACGACGGCGGGCACGGCAGGCGGCGGCACCGGGGCGACGCGCTTGACGGGAACCTTGTTTCGCTCGGCCCGTTCCATCTCCTGCAACTCCTCCTTGGAGGGAGCAAACAGCGCGACGGCCCGGTTGATCTGGTCGACCACCTTACCGTTTTTCGCATGCAGGGTGACGCGGGAAGCCGCGATCAGCGCGTGGTAGGTGTTCTCCTCCATCAGGTCCTTGCGAACGGCGAAGATATGCTGGCGCAAGCCGTCGGCCTGGCCCATGCGGCGCACGTTTTCGCACATGGCGTCGAGCGCGTGCTGCATGTCCTGAGCGTAGGAGGAGGCGCGTTCGTTCATGATGACGAGATCGGCGGTGACGCCGCGCGAACGCAGATATTCCTGCGCCAACAGCGCTTCGCGGGCGATGTCGAGATCCATGTCGTCGTTGACGCGCAGCGTGAAGATCGGGAAGTCGCCGGAGATCGCCAGCGGCCAGAGGGCCGATTGTGACTGCAGGCCGGCTTCGACCGTTGCTTCATCCTTGCGCAGCTGCATGTCGGGATAGACGAGATAGCGCCCGAGATGCTGGAAGGCGGCCGCCTGCTGCGAGGTGACGCCGACATGGCGCATCTGCACCTGCGTGCGGGTCCAGGCCTGGACGAGCTCGTGGTTGAAGGCGTCGGGGTGACGATAGCGGTTGACCGCCATGTCGACCTCGTCACGGGTCGGCGCCGCGATCGTCCAGAAGAACACGCTGACCTTCTTGCCGGCCGGCACGCGCACCGTGCGGCGCAGCGACATGACGGGATCGAGCATGAAGCCGTCGCTGCCGGAAAGGCTCGCACCCGGATCGAAGGCGGCCGCGTCGGCAAGGCTGCGGCCCCGGCCGATGAATTTGCGCCGGTCGGTCTCGAATTCGGTATGGCGTGTGTCGCCGGCATTATCGACGATCAGATGCGCGATGCTGATGTTCGGCTCGTTCGGATCACGCTTGTTGCGTTCGGCGCGAATGACGTCGCCGCGCTTGCCGATCTCCGTCTTGACGAACATCCGTGCAAATGCCGGATGCGCGTTGTCGGTGTCGTCGTAGGTGATGACCGGTTCGAGGTACGACGTGACCTCGATGAAGCGGTCTTCCCCACCCATGTTGAGCAGGGTAACGCGGCGGGCTTCGGCATCATGCTCGGTCGCGATGATGCACTCGACCTCGCTCGTCAGGTCGCCGACCGTCTTGGTGAACTGCGCCTTCTCGTCGGCGAATTCGACCTTGATCTTCTCGCCCTCGACGCCCTTCGGCTCCGCGGTCGCCGACCACCATTCGTTGGTGGCGGTATCGCGCAGGAAGATGAAGGTGCCCCAGCGGTCTTCGGTCGGATCGGCCTTCCAGCGGGAAACGGAAAGGCCGTTCCAGCGGGAATAACCGGCGCCCGTCGCCGTCAGCATCAGCGAATAATGGCCGTTCGACAGGAAGACGAGTTCGCGATCGCGCGAAGCCGGGTCGCTGATCTTCCGGATCTCGGGCCGCAGCAGATCGTCCTGAATGCTGGCCGGCGTATCGGATTCGTGCTTGCCGCTCATGACCGGGATGTCGCGCGGCGCCTTTTCCTGCAGCAGCAGTTCGGCCGCCTCGATCACGGGATCGGAGTGGAAGAGCTCGCGCAGATGGCCGTTGAAGGCGACGTTGGCGACGGCCGCGATCGACATGCCGTGATGGTGGGCATAATAATTGTAGACCACCGCGCATTTCTTGCCTTCCGGCACGCGCGTCGGCGTGAAATCGACGGCGTCGTGGAAGCCGAACTTGCCGAGCGCGCCGAGCTTGCGCAGCTTCTGCAGGTTTTCGAGCGCGCCCGGCGGGTCGTACTGGCTGGCCAGCAGCGAGGCGTAAGGCGCGATGACGGCATTGTGGCCGAGGCCGCGTTTCAGACCGAGCGTCGGAACGCCGAAATTCGTGTACTGATAGTTGAGGTTATGGTCGCGGGCATTGAAGGCTGCTTCCGAAATGCCCCACGGAATGCCGAGCTTGCGAGCATAATTCATCTGCTCGATCACGACCAGATTGTTGGTCTGGTTGAGAATGCCTCCGCCGCGCTCCTGCATGACGAGCGGCGGCATCAGATATTCGAACATCGAGCCGGACCAGGAGACGAGCGCGCCGCGCGACCCCACAGGCACGACCTGGCGGCCGAGCCGGTACCAGTGTTCCGTCGGCAGATCGCCCTTGGCGATGCCGAAGAGGCTGGTCAGACGGCATTCCGAGGCGAGAAGATCGTAGCAGGCCTGATCGAGCTCGCCACTTTCGACGCGGTAGCCGATCGACAGCAGGCGGCGCTCCGGTCGGAACAGGAAGCCGAAATCCATCGAGAAGGCGAGGTCGCGCGCCTTGTCGCGCAGCGCCACCAGGCGCGGCCTCAGGTCATCGACCTTGGAAAGGTCGAAGGTGCTGTCTGATATATGCGCCTCGCAGACCTTCACGAGGGAGGCGGCCCATTGGGTGACCTCTTCGCTCTGCTTCGACTTGACCTCATGGTCGAGATTGGCGGCGAGCTTTTCGATGTCGCGTGCAAGAACGGCGAGGTTGATGATGCGGATCGAGGCGAATTCGTGCTCGCGCTTGACCGCGGCAAGCGCGTTCTGGAAGCCGACGATGCGTTCCTCCAGGCGCCGGCGCAGCGGGCGCACGGTCTTGCGGTCGTCGGGCAGATCAGCCAGCACTTCGCCGAGAATGCCGGCCGTGTCGCCGACACCGTCGAGATTGCCCTGCATGTGGGCCGACGGCGCCTCGGCCCAGTTGCGGCAGGCCGACGAAATGGCGATCAGATGGCCTGCGAGATTGCCGCTGTCGACGGCGGAGACGTAGCGCGGTCCGAGCGTCTGCAGCGTATCGGTGTGATACCAGTTGAACAGATGGCCGCGGAATTTCTCCATCTTGTCGATCGTCGCGATCGTCTGCTCCAGCCGCTCGATCGTCTCCTCGAAGGAGAACCAGCCGAAGTGCCGGCCGGAAACGACGGAGAGCAGATAGACACCGATATTAGTCGGCGAGGTGCGCGCCGCGACGATGACATGCGGCGTTTCCTGGATATTGTCCGGCGGCAGATAATTCTGCTCCGGGGTCGTGAAGGTCTCGAAGTAACGCCAGGTGCGCCGGGCGATCTTGCGCAGTTCGCTCGACACGGAATCGGCGACTTCGAGCCGGTCCTCGGTCTCGGCCGACTGGCTGACATACCAGGCGACGACGGGCGAGAGTATCCACAGAAACGCGAAGGGAATGCCGACGAGGAAAGCGTTGTCGCCCGGAAGAGCCGCAAAACCGAGCGCCAGCAGCGCCAGTGCCGGCGCATGCCACATCTGCTTATAATAAGAGATCAGCGTTCCCTGGCCGCCGGCCTGAACGCTGGCAGCGGTGCGCCATTGCAGCATCAGCTTGCGGCTGACGAGCAGGCGGTAGAGCGAGCGGCCGATCGCATCCGCCATCATCGCCGCGGAATCGGCGATGAAGACGATGCGCAGCGCGACCTGCGCATTGGCCGCCGTGATATCGGACCAGACCGTATAAAGATGGGCGCGGGCGACGATATCGCTGGTGCGCGGAATGATGCCGTTGATGAGCGACAGAGTCGGCGCGACGAAGAGGCAGAAGATCAGGAGAATCTGCCAGACGAGCGCGCCGAGCGGGCCCATGAAATACCAGCCGAGAACGGAGGCGAAGAACCAGGCGATCGGCGTCAGCGAACGGCGCAGATTGTCGAACATCTTCCAGCGGCCGAGCGCGGTCACGCCGTATTTCGGATTGAACATATAGGGCAAGAGCTGCCAGTCGCCGCGTGCCCAGCGATGCTGGCGCGAGGTTTCCACCTCGTAGCGGACCGGAAAATCCTCGACCAGTTCGAGATCGGTGACGAGCGCGCAGCGCGCCATCGAACCTTCGAGAAGGTCGTGGCTGAGCACCGAGTTCTCTTCGATCCTGCCCTTCAGAGACGCTTCGAAAGCATCGACATGATAGAGGCCCTTGCCCGTGAAGGTGCCTTCGCCGGCGAGATCCTGATAGACGTCGGAAACGGTGAAGACGTAGGGGTCGAGGCCGCGGTTGATCGAAAAGACACGCTGGAAGACCGAGGCGTCCTTGCCCGTCGTCAGCGACGGGGTGACGCGCGGCTGCAGCACGCCGTAGCCGCTTTCGACGCGGCCGGTTTTCGGGTTGATGACCGGGCGGTTGATCGGGTGGTAGAGCTTGCCGACGAGCTTGGTGACGGCATCACGCATCAGGCGCGTGTCGGCATCGAGCGTCATGACATACTGCACGTTGGCCGGAACGGCATTGGCCCCCGGCAGATAGGTCGTGTCGCGGTCGCCGCGCAGGAGCATGTTCAGCTCATGCAGCTTGCCGCGCTTGCGCTCCCAGCCCATCCATACACCTTCGGAAGGATTGTAGAGACGGCGGCGATGCAGCAGGTAGAAGCGCGTCTTGCCGTCATAGGCGTAGCGGGCGGACAGATTGGCGATCTCGCGCCGGGCATAGTCGAGAACCTCGAGATCGGCAGGCGTTTCCTCGACATCGCTGTCGGGCCAATCGCTGAGCAATGCGAAATAGATCTCCCCGCGCGGATTGGCGAGATAATGAACTTCGAGATTGCGCACCTGATCGTCGACGCTGTCGCGGTTCGAGATCAGGCAGGGCACGACGAGCAGCGTACGCGCATCCTCCGGAATGCCCTCCTTGAATTCGTAACCGACGAGACGCGCCGGCGTCACGAAGAAGGAAAGCACGGTGTTGAAGAGACCTGTGGCGCCCTCCGAGGCCGGCAGCGAGAACATGATCAGCAGCACGGCGATTTCGATCGGGCCCATGCCGGCATTCGACATGAACTTGCCGACGATCGCCATGGCGATGATCGTCAGCAGCATGACCGGCACGGCGATCGCCAGCCAGTTGAACTGGCGCACGGCGCGCACGAAATGCTGGATGACCGTCGGGCGATAGTTCGCCCGCGCCTCGAGTTTCGGCCGCTGCGGACCGGACAGGAAGCCGCCGACATTCGGTTCATGCGGCTGCGGCTCACCGGAAGCCTTGGCGGCATCGGTCATGTCGAGCGCCAGCTGGGCGATTTCCATTTCCGTCAGCGGCGAGCGCTTGGCAAGCTTCTCGATCTGCTTGCGGTACTTGTTGCGCGAGCCGGAATCGAGGATGCCATAGTCCGAATGCTCCCAGAGCAGCTTGTCGACATGGCTGACCTGTTCGACCCAGACCGACCATTCCGTATCGTCGATCTCGCGAAGGCTGCGGATGATGTTGCCCATCGTCACGTTGCCGGAAGACAGGCGGCTGTGTTCGGCCGTCGTCGCCTCCTCGGTATTGCGCCCGAGTTCCTCCAGCCGCTCGTCGAGCCAGGTGATCGCGAGACTCGATGTCTGCGAACCGTCGCGCAACCGGTAGAGGAACTGCGTCGAGAAGGTGTTGTCCTCGGCAAGCGGCTCCAGCGTCTTCAGATAGGCGGCAGCTTTCGCCGGATCGGTCAGGCGGACCAGCTCGTCGGCCGCCTCGTTGGCGCGGCGGCGCAGACGGCGGCTGGCCTCGACACGGCTCGAAATACGGCGAAGATTTTCGACCAGCACGTAGCGCACGAGCGAGGGCAGGGCCCAGAGTTCACCGATCCTCAGCGTCTCATTGGCCTGGAAACCGTCGACCAGCGCCGTCAGGCTTTCCTGCGAGATCGTGCTGTGGGTATGGGCGACATAGAGCCAGGCAAGCACGAGGGTTCGCGGTATCTCGACACCCCCGACAGAAATAGTCGGCAATTCGCGGTAGAAGCGGCGGGGAAAGTCGCGCCGCACCTCCTGGATCGCCTCTTCGACGATATAGTGATTGTCCAGCAGCCATTCCGCCGCCGGCGTAATCGTCTCTCCGGCCTCGACATCCGTTGCCGTGGTTCGGTAGACGCGCAGGATTTCCTTCTCGTTTTCCTTGTGGCGCGCGAAGAAATCGAAAGGCGCGAAAGCCGGCAGCTTGTCGACGCCGTTGCGGGCGATCGCATCGCCCATCGCCTTGATGTCCTCGATGGAAAGATAGGTCGAGCGGATCGAATCATTGTGATCGATCTGCTTCATCTCGGATTCGCGTGGGAGGCTCGGAGAAAGATTGGCAATAGACATGGGTTCGGTTCTGGATCCAAACAAAGTTATGGCTGTTTTGCTCAGCCTTTTGCACTGCTTATCATGACTGCGACATGAACGGAGCCCGATTCTTCGAAGATCGATTAAACCGGGATGATTGAGGCTTGGGTTGAGTAACGCAAACGGATTAAGCCCTGGTTCAGGGCGGCCGGACGGGTGATGGAAATCATTCGATATCCTCTCCGCGAAAGCCATGTCGAAACTTGGACACGATCGGGATAATTCAAGTCGAGGGGCAGGAATCGCGGTCTCGATGAACTGGTTTCGACCGCGGAACGACGAAAATACGGCAGCTGAACCCTGGTCTGGCAACGGCTCGCGGAGACAGCAAAAGTCAAAGCGCGCCGCATGAACGAACTTCGATGCCGGCGCGCTTTGAAATGCGTGAAAAAACAGATGGGAATGGTGACGCCGCTCAACTCTATGGCCACATCATCCTCGACAGGATGATGTCAGGAGGGCGCAGGGACAAATGAGGCGTTCCTGCTTCGGGAAAGCGGAAGCCGCTGCAGCCCGAGCAGCTACCGAGCTTATGATCCGCCGAATTAACCGACGAGCCCGCAAACCATGGCGACGACGAACAGGAATGCCGCCGTGAAGAGCGCTCCGTGGAGCGCCGTCTGAAGCCTGTGGCGCGTCGTGAGCGGCTTCTTGTTCGGTACGGAACCATATTGGTTCACGTGAGTATGCGAAATACCCAGATCTGCCATATGTTGCCTCCGTTGTTTTCCTGCGGCCGGTTGTGCGGCTCGCGTTATAATTATTTTCTCTATCAGGTAGGTAGAGATAAATTTCCGTCCAGAGCGAACGGAAGAGAAAATTCAACCAGCCATTTTAGCAGAGCGTGCGCCATGCCCAGATCAACGAGCGCTCGACGGCATCGTCGCTCTGCGGCGGATTGGAAGAGGTCTCGATCAGCCGGCGATCCTTTTCGGCGGGAATGGACACCGAAATCTGTTCCCGGCGATCGGCTTTGACGGGAGGATCGAGGTAGCCCATGGTCATGCCACCGAGAAAGAACATGCCTCAACCTCCATCGATCACGAAAGCTAACAATCGTTAACAGGATCATGACAGAAGCGAGGCAGCTGTCAATAGTCTAGTTGGTTGGTCGTCTTTTAGGGAAACATTAGCCTTAACGGCTTCCGAGCCCTTTTCTTTTCAAGGGTTTGAAAAGACTGCCCTTCAGGCTTTGACGAAACCCCTGCTCGCGATCATCAAATTTTTCGTGTAGTCCTCCTGGACCGCGCCCCTCGCCAGGTCTTCCGAGCTCAGGCGTTCGACGACGGCGCCGTTGCGCATGACGGCAAGTCTTTCGCACATATGCGTGATGACGCCGAGATCATGGCTCACCATCACGAAGGTGAGCTTACGGTCGCGCCGGATCTGCTCGAGCAGGTTCAACACCTCGGCCTGCACCGAGGCATCGAGCGCCGATGTCGGTTCGTCGAGCAGCAGGATCGAAGGTTCGACGATCAGCGCCCGGGCGATCGCCACACGCTGCCGCTGGCCGCCGGAGAGCTGGTGCGGATAGCGGAACCGGAAGCCGTTGCCGAGGCCGACCTCGTCGAGCGCCCGCGCGATGCGCTTGTCGCTCTCCCCGATGCCGTGGATCGCAAGCGGTTCGAGCAAAAGCCGGTCGATCGTCTGGCGCGGATGCAGCGAACCGTAAGGGTCCTGAAAGACCATCTGCACGCGCCGGTAAAAAGCCTTGCTGCGTTTCGCGCCTCTGAGGGTCTCCCCCTCGATACGGATCGTCCCGCCGCTGACCGGCGCAAGCCCGGCGACGGCGCGCAGCAGGGTGGATTTTCCCGAGCCGGACTCGCCGACGAGGCCGAAGGACGCACCGCCCTCGACGGTGACGCTCACATCCTTCAGCGCGTGGAATTCGTCATAGATGACGCTGAGATCGTCGATCTCCAGTGCTGCGCTCATGCCGCCCACTCCGGCCTGCGGTCGAGCACCGGCAGCGGATGACGGCTTGCGCCGATCTCGGGCATGCAGTTCAGCAGTCCGCGCGTATAGGGATGCTGCGCATGTTTGAGATCAGCGGCCGCAAGCTCCTCGACGATCTTCCCGGCATACATGACGATGACGCGGTCGCAGAAGGAAGAGACAAGCCTCAGATCATGGGAAACGAAAATCAGCCCCATGCCCCGCTCTGCAACCAGCCTGTCCATGATCCGGAGCACGTCGAGCTGCACCGTCACGTCGAGCGCCGAGGTAGGTTCGTCGGCGATCAGCAGTTCGGGACCGGCAATCAGCATCATGGCAATCATCGCGCGCTGCCCCATGCCGCCCGAAACCTCGTGCGGGTGCAGGTCGAAGACGCGTTGGGGATCACGGATCTGCACCGCTTCCAGCATGGCGAGCGCCCGTTCGCGCGCTTCCGCCTTGCCGACCTTCTCATGCGTGCGCAGCGTTTCGCAGATCTGCCTGCCGATCGTCATGACGGGATCGAGCGAATATTTCGGATCCTGCAGGATCATGGCGATGCGCTTGCCGCGCAGCCTGCGCCTTTCGCCGGGCGATGCCTTGAGCAGGTCGATGCCGTTGAAATCGAGCCTGTCGGCCGTGACGATACCGTGCTTCGGCGTCAGCCCCATGATCGCCCGGCCGGTCTGCGACTTGCCGGAACCGGATTCACCGACGATGCCGAGCCTCTCCTTGCCGAGCGTGAAGGAGACGCCGCGCACGGCCTCGATCACGCCGGTGCGGGTGGGATAGCTGACCTTGAGCTTGTCGACCGTCAGAAGTGTCGTCACTGGCCGCTCTCCTTCGGATCGAGCGCGTCGCGCAGGCCGTCGCCCAAGAGATTGAAGCCGAGGCTGACGATGAGGATGGCGATACCGGGCATCGCCGCGACCCACCACTGATCGAGGATGAAGCGCCGGCCCGAGGCGATCATCGCGCCCCACTCCGGCAGCGGCGGCTGTGCGCCGAGGCCGAGGAAACCGAGACCTGCCGCCGTCAGGATGATGCCCGCCATGTCGAGCGTCACGCGCACGATCAGCGAGGAAATGCAGAGCGGCATGACATGGCGCACGATGATGCGCAGCGGCGAGGCGCCCATCAGCTTCACCGCCGAGATATAATCGGATCGCCGGACCGTCAGCGTTTCGGCGCGCGCGATGCGGGCATAGGGCGGCCAGGAGGTGATGGCGATGGCGATGACCGCATTCTGGATGCCCGGACCGAGGGCGGCGACGAAGGCGAGCGCCAGCACCAGTTTCGGAAAGGCGAGGAAAATATCGGTGATGCGCATCAGCGTCGCGTCCACCCAGCCCCCGGCATAACCCGATACCGTGCCGACGATCAGCCCGATCGGCGCGGAAATGATGGCGACGAGCACGACGACGAACAGGGTCAATCGCGACCCGTAGATCAGCCGTGAATAGATATCGCGGCCCTGATCGTCCGTACCGAGCAGGTAGCCGGCCGTTCCCGGCGGCAGCAGGCGGGCATTACGGAGATCGCCGACGACGGGATCGTGCGTGGCGATGAGACCGGCGAAAGCCGCGACCACAAGCAGCGCGACGATGATCATGAGGCCGACGACGGCGAGCCTGTTTGCCGTGAACTGCCGCCAGGTGACGTAGGCGCGGCCGAGGCGGGCCTGCATGCGCGACTGCGGACGGTCGGAAAGCAGCCATTCGCGGCGGCTCATCGCTGGAGATGGGCTGGCAGGAGCCGTCATCGGGTTCGCGTCCTTGGGTCGAGCGTCCGGTAGAGAAGATCGGACAGAAGGTTGATGCCGATGAAGATTGTCCCGATGACGATCGTGCCGCCGAGCACGGCATTCATATCGGCGTTCTGCAGCGAATTGGTGATGTAGAGCCCGATGCCCGGCCAGGAAAAGACGGTCTCGGTCAGCACCGATCCTTCGAGCAGGCCGGCATAGGAAAGCGCGATGACGGTGACGAGCGGCACGGCCGCGTTGCGCAGCGCATGGCCCCAGATCACCCGTGTTTCCGACAGTCCTTTGGCGCGCGCGGCGACGATGTATTCCTGCGAAAGCTCGTTCAGCATGAAGCTGCGCGTCATGCGGCTGATATAGGCGAGCGAGAAATAGCCGAGCAGCGACGCAGGCAGGATAATGTGGCGGAAAACGTCATAAAAGACATCCCATTGCCCCTGCCAGGCGCTGTCCAGAAGATAGAAGCCGGTGATCGGCGTGAACGTATACTCGAAGACGATGTCGATGCGGCCGGGAAACGCCACCCAGCGCAGCCGCGCATAGAAGATGACGAGCGAAATCAGCGCCAGCCAGAAGATCGGCACCGAATAGCCGATGAGACCGATGACGCGCACGACCTGGTCGGCGATGCTGCCGCGCCGCACGGCGGCGAGAACGCCGAGCGGCACGCCGACGCAAGCGCCGATCAGTGTTCCCAGCGTCGCGAGCTCGATCGTCGCCGGCATGACGCGGCGGATATCGACCATGACCGGATTGGTCGTCAGCACCGAATTGCCGAAATCACCGGACAGCACCCCTTTGATATAGATGTAGAACTGCTGATAGAGCGGCAGGTTGAAGCCCATCTCCTGGCGTACCCGCTCGACGACATGGGTAGGAGCGCGGTCGCCGAGAATGGCGAGCACTGGATCGATCGGCACGACGCGGCCGATGAAGAAGGTGACGGCCAAGAGGCCGAGATAGGTGGTGACGGCGGCAAACAGGAAACGCCCTGCCGCCTTCGCGAAGGCGCCGGCACGGCCCTTGCGGGGCCGCGCCTCCTGCCTGGTTTCGATGGTGCTCACGCCGCTAATCCTGCCGGATTATTCCTTGGCGATCGGGCCGACGAAGTTGGTGTCGAAGCTCGGACCCAGCTTGAAATCCTTCAGGTTCTTGCGATAGCCCGCCACCTCGGTCTGCTGGAAGATGATGACGAAGGGGCTGTTGGCGAGGAACTTCTTCTGAACGTCCTCATACATGGCAGCGCGCTTGGCGTTGTCACGCTCGAGAAGCGCAGCCTTGGCTATCTTGTCGAGCTCAGGCGTCTCCCAGGTGTTGCGCCATGCGAGCGTCTTCACCGTACCCGCATCGGAATTGTCTGGGTTGCTGGTGAAGGTATCGGCGTTGGAATTCGGGTCGAAATAATCCGAGCCCCACTGGCCGATATACATGTCATGGGTGCGGGCGCGATATTTGGTCAGCGTCTGCTTGCCGTCACCGGGGATGATTTCCAGCTTGACCCCGGCCTGCGCCAGCGTCTGCTGCATGGATTCGGCAATGCCCGTGACAGGCTGCGTGTTGCGCACGTCCATCGTCACCGAGAAACCGTCCGGTACGCCGGCCTTGGCAAGCAGCTCCTTGGCCTTGGCGACGTCGAGCTTGTAGGGATTTTCGTCGAGCGCGCCGAGCTGGCCCTCCGGCAGGAAGGTCTGGTGGATCTCGCCGATACCCTTGATCAGCGTCGCGCCGATCGCATCGTAATCGACCAGATACTTGAAAGCCTCCTGAACTTCAGGCTTCTTCAGGTTCTCGTTCTTGCTGTTCAGGCTGACATAGTAGATCGTGCCCTTCGGCGCATTTGTCGTCGCCAGATCGGCATTCTTGGAAACGGCGTCGATGTCGCCAGGCTCGAGGTTGCGGGCGATATCGATATCGCCGGCTTCGAGCGCCAGCCGCTGGGCCGCGCTTTCTTTCATGTAACGGTAGATGACGCGGTTGAGCTTCGGCTTGTCGCCGTAATAATTGTCGTTGCGCTCCAGCACGACGACTTCGTTCGCCCGCCATTCGCGCAGCTTGAAGGCGCCCGAACCGGCATAGCCGGTCTTCAACCATTCATTGCCGAAATCATTGTCGTATTTGTGCTCGGCATCCGGCGTCACCGCCTTCACATGCTCCAGCACCAGCTTCTTGTCGACGACGGAAGCGACCGTCGCCGTCAGGCAGTTGAGCACGAAGCTCGGCGCATAGGCCTTGTCGACCGTGAAGACGAAGGTGTTGGCGTCGGCCGCCTTGGCCCTTTCGGTGACATTGTCGCCGGTCAGGCCGAACTGGGTGAGGATGAAGGCCGGGCTCTTGTCGAGCTTGACGGCGCGTTCGAACGACCAGGCGACGTCTTCGGCGGTAATCGGGTTTCCGGAGGCGAATTTCAGGCCGGGCTTCAGCTTGAACGTATAGGTGAGGCCGTCATCCGAAACGTTCCAGCTTTCGGCGAGATCACCCTTCACCTTGGATGTATCGGCGAGATCGAGACGGACGAGCAGGCTGTAGCTGTTGCTGGTAATCTCGGCCGTCGAAAGCTCGAAAGCTTCGCCCGGGTCCATGGTTATGATGTCGTCGATGGCAAACCCCTCGACAAGCGTGTCTTTGGGCGTTTCGGCGAAGGCAGAAGGTGCCGTCATCATCAGGAGCGAAAGGGCGGCTCCTGCGGAAAGCAGGCGGAAATTACGGCTGAGCTTGGCGATCATCATGGTCTGTTCCCCTGTTCTTGATTGATTACGAAGCGTTTTGGCGGTCATGCCCCCATAAAACTATTGTCCGTTTTCCATGCGTCCAGAGGCGCGCAGCGCTTTAGGCGCGGTCCTCCCGCCAGGCTTGTGCAAGAATGCGAAGCCAATTTTCACGGGCAAGTTTCGTGAGATCGGCCTCACCATAACCAACCTCCCGGAGAGCGGCAATCAGCTTCTGATTGCCGGCCGCATCGCCGATTTCCTCAGGGATGGTGGCGCCGTCGAAGTCCGATCCGAGCGCCACGCAATCGATGCCGATGCGGTTCACGAGATAGTCGACATGGCGGATCACGTCGGCGAGCGGCGTATCGCTGTCCGAGCGGCCGTCGGCGCGCAGCATGGCCGTCGCATAATTGATGCCGACGAGGCCGCGGCTTTCGCGGATCGCGTCGAGCTGCTTGTCCGTAAGGTTGCGCGCGACCGGCGTCAGTGCGTGGGCGTTGGAATGGCTGGCGACCAGCGGCTGATCCGTGGTTTTCGCCACGTCCCAGAAACCCTTCTCGGTGATATGGGCAAGATCGATCAGGATACCGAGACGGTTGCATTCTCTCACCAGCGCGAAGCCGGCATCGGTGAGACCCGGCGCGGTATCCGGCGACATCGGGAAGGCGAAGGGCACGCCGTAACCGAAGATGTTGTGCCTGCTCCAGACCGGGCCGAGCGAGCGCAGCCCCGCGGCATGAAACACCTCGAGCGCCGAAAGATCGGCGCCGATCGCCTCGCAGCCTTCCATATGCAGGACGGCGGCGAAGATGCCGTCCGCCATGGCGCCGCGAATGTCCTTGACCGTCCGGCAGAGCCGCCAGGCGCCCGCCCGGTCGAGCCGCAGCGCGATCGCCGCCATCTCATTGGCGATGACCAGGGAAGGCAGCGGATCGAGGGGAGCGGCCATCGGCGTGATGTAACGGCCTTCGGCATCCGGATCGGCAAAGACGAGATCGCCTGAGGGAATGTAGATGGCGCAGAGGCCGCCGGAAAGGCCTCCTTCCCTGGCCCGATGTGCATCGATATGGCCGGCCGTCGTGCCGTCTGCGAATTCCGCTATCGGGTCGCTGCCGTCCTTTGCATGTGTCCAGAGCCGGAGGAGAACGTCGTTGTGACCGTCGAATACGAATTGCATCTGTCTTCCTGCGCTGCCCACTGCATAATTCCTTAAATCGGAATCGATTTAAGAATAAAATTATGCAGCATTCAAAGTGCTACAGCGTCCTTTGCGCATCCTTTCAGACGCGCGGCGCTGTAGAGGGCGTATGACAAGGCAGAATAGAAAAGCTGGCGGGATTCGCCATCCCTTTTTTAAAAAATCTGTCGTCGTCTCCAGGAGCTTCGCCGCAAATGGAAACGGGGGCCGAAGCCCCCGCAAGTGATCGGTTCGCACTGCCTGAGATCAGTGCTTGCGTCTTTTCTTCTGCCTGTAGACATCGACGACCACGGCCGCGACGATGATGACGCCCTTGACGATTTCCTGGTAGTAGGCGTCGATCCTGAGGAACGTGAAGCCTGACGTCATGACGCCGAGGATGATGGTGCCGATGACTGTGCCGGTGATGCGCCCGACGCCGCCGGTGAGCGAGGTGCCGCCGATGACGGTCGCCGCGATCGCATCGAGTTCATAGCCGACGCCCATGCTGGCCTGCGCGGTTTCGGCGCGTGCCGCCGTGACGATACCGGCCAGACCGGCGAGCAATCCGGCAATCACATAGACCTTGACGAGATGCGCCTCGATGTTGATGCCCGAAACGCGGGCGGCCTGCGGGTTCGCGCCGATGGCATAGGTGAACTTGCCGTAGCGGGTGTAGCGCAGCGCAATGTGGAAGATCAGCGCGACGACCAGGAAGACGACAACAGGCCAAGCCTTGGTTCCGATGAAGTGGAACTGCTCGGTGATCCCGGAAACCGGCTGTCCCTTCGTATACCACTTCGCCACACCTCTGGCCGAAACGAACATGCCGAGCGTTGCGATGAACGGCGGGATCTTGGTGTAGGCGATGAGCGCGCCGTTTATGAGGCCGGCAGCCGCCCCGATCAGCAGGCCGATCATGATCGGCACGACGGCCGGCAGGTCGGTCAGCGACGGGAAGACGGCCCGTCCCCAGGTGGAGGACTGGGCAAAGCTCGTGGCGATCATCGCCGTCATGCCGACGACCGATCCGGACGAAAGATCGATGCCGCCCGTTATGATGACCTGCGTGACGCCGACGGCGATGATGCCGATGACGGAAACCTGCAGGATCATGATCGTCAGGCGCTGCGAGTTCATCAGGAAGCTCTGGCCGATGAACAGCCATCCGAGCACTTCATAAACCAGCGCGATGCCGACAAGCACGAGGAAGATGCTGAGTTCCGGCGGCATACGCCGCCGTCTCGGCCGGGTTGCGAGCGGGGCGGTGCCCTCTGCTGCCTTGCTATTCATGTCAAACCTCCCTTGGGCGATCACCGGCGGCGCGTTACCGCGCAGCCAGTTCCATCACCTTGATCTGCGTTGCTTCATCGCGATTGAGGAAACCCGTCACGCGGCCTTCATGCATGACCATGATGCGGTCGCTCATCCCGAGCACTTCGGGCATCTCGGATGAGATCATGATGATCGCCACCCCATTTCGAGCCATTTCCGTGACCAGCCGATGAATTTCCGCCTTGGCGCCGACATCGATGCCGCGCGTCGGCTCATCGAGGATCAGGATCTTCGGATGGGTCAGCAACCAGCGTCCGATCAGCACCTTCTGCTGGTTGCCGCCCGAAAGATTTTCCACGCGTTCGTAAAGATTGGGCGTTTTCACGCGCAGCCTTTTCGCCATGTCTTCGCAGGTCGCCTCGAGCGCGCCCTGTTGCACGAAGCCACCCTTGACATATCTGTCCTGCAGAACTGCGATCTGCATATTTTCCAGAATATCGAGGATCAGCAGGCAGCCCGTATCCTTCCGGTCTTCCGTCAGGAACGCCATCTGGTGGCGAATGGCCTCGGTCGGCGAGGAAATCGTCACCGGCTTGCCGAAGAGTTCGACCGAGCCGGAGCTTGCCGGCGTCACGCCGAAAAGCGTTTCGGCAACGTTCGAGCGTCCCGAGCCGACGAGGCCGGCCACGCCGAGGATCTCGCCGGCCCTCACCTCGAAGGAAACGTCGCGGAAGACGCCGTTGAGACAGAGATCCTTGACGGAGAGCACGACCTCGCCGATCGGCACCTCTTCCTTGGGGAACATCTGGGTGATCTCGCGCCCGACCATCATGCGGATGATGTCGTCGCGGGTGACCTCGGTCGAGGCATGCGTGCCGATATATCGGCCATCGCGGAAGACGGAGAACTCGTCGGCGATCTCGAAGAGCTCGTTCATCTTGTGCGTGATGTAGACGATGCCGATGCCCTGGGACCTGAGATCGCGGATGATGCGGAAAAGATGCTCGACCTCGCGCTCCGTCAGCGCCGAAGTCGGCTCGTCCATGATGAGGACGTCGGAATTGTAGGAAACCGCCTTGGCGATCTCGACCATCTGCCGGTTTGCGACCGAGAGGTGGCGGACCTCGATATCGGGATCGAGCGCGATGTTGAGCCGGGCAAACAGCTCTTCGGTCATGCGATGCATCACGCCATGATCGACGAAACCGAAACGGTTCTTCGGCTCGCGGCGAATCCAGATATTTTCCGCGACCGTCATGAACGGCATCAGGTTCAGTTCCTGATGGATCATCGCAATCCCGTTCTCCAGCGCATCGAGCGGAGATTTCAGCCGGATTTCGACGCCTTTCAGGCGGATATCGCCCTTGTCGGGCGTGTAGATGCCGGCGAGGATCTTCATCAGCGTCGATTTGCCGGCGCCGTTTTCACCCATCAGCGCATGCACGGATGCGCGCTTCAGTCGGAACTGCACGTCGTCGAGTGCGACGACGCCCGGAAATTCCTTGCGAACGCCCTCGGCGCTCAAGAGATATTCCGCATTCGGAACTGCGCCGCTTGCGCGCACGGCTGCCATGGTTGTCGGGCTGACGGCCATATCATCTCCTCCGGATACGGTCAGGCTGAAAGGATGCGGGCAGAGCCCGCATCCTGCTGGCGTTCGCCTTAGTTCTTGGCGACGAAGTCCTTGACGTTTTCAGGCGTGACGAGCTGGAAGGGGATGTAGACCTTCTTCTCGACCTTTTCGCCCTTGGCGAGCTTGAGCGCGGCGTCGAGCGAGCCCTTGCCCTGGCCAGCGGCATCCTGGAAGACGGTGACGTCGAGGTCACCGGCCTGCATGGCGGCAAGCGCGTCCTGGGTGGCGTCGACGCCGCCGACGACGACCTTGGTCATATCCTTGCCGGCTGCCTTCAGCGCCTGGATGGCGCCGATCGCCATTTCGTCGTTGTTGGAGATCACGGCGTCGAATTCGATGCCGCTGGAGAGCCAGTTGGTCATCAGGTCGGCGCCCTGGGTACGATCCCAGTTGGCCGTCTGCTCTTCGACGATCTCGATGCCCTTGCACTCATCGGTCTTCACGACGTCATGAATGTCCTGGGTGCGCATGCGCGCAGCCTGGTTGGAAAGCTCGCCCATGATGACGACGGCCTTGCCCTTGCCACCGAGGATACGGCAGATTTCCTTGGTTTCCAGCGTGCCGGATTCCTGCTCGTTGGAAGCGACGAAAGCCTGCTTTTCCGGAAGCGTGTCGACGTTGACAGGCTGGCGGTTGACGTAAACCAGCGGAATGCCGGCATCGGCCGCAAGCTTCGACATTGCCGTCGTCGCATCGGTATCGACCGGGTTGACGATGATCGCATCGACCTTGGAGGCGATGAAGTTCTGGATCTGGCTCTGCTGCTTGGAAACGTCGTTCTGCGCGTCTTCGACCTGCAGCGTGACGCCGGAAAGCGTCTTTGCATAATCCGTCATGCCGTTGCGCAGGACGGTCAGGAAGTTGTCGTCGAACTTCGCCATCGAGACGCCAACCGTTTCCGCATGGGCCGCCGTCGACATGACGAGCGCCATCGCAGTGCCCAGGATAAACTTTTTCATTTCACTTCCTCCACAAAGCGGTGCCCGGCTGCACCCTCCTCACGCCGGAGCTCCAGGCAATTTGCCCTGAAGCTGCAATCCCCTGCATGCGCCACCTCTCCCGTGGCACTCCGCAAAACGGAACAAACAAACCGTAAAATTTGTTATGCGGAATATTCATTCCATTTTCTGGGAACGGCGTCAAGTCTCTTTAGCGGCGATGAGATATGCCGCGGCAGGCGCCCGCATTCCCTCCCCCGCATTCACTCCATTGTGAAAAACGATGGCTGCCTCCATCTATGCGGGGTCGGCGCCGGCTCCCGGCCGCAGACGCCTTCGACCTCTCGCCGCCGCCCGATCATTTGAAAATTTTGGAGACAGAACAAATGCCCATTTCGATCTATCGCCTCACCGTTCCGATGTTCCAGCGCGGGCTTTCCAGCCTGAAAACCTACCTCGACAAGGCCGAAGCCTATGCACGGGAAAAGAATATCGATCCTGCCATATTGGTTTCCGCCCGCCTCGCACCCGACATGCTGCCGCTTTCCGGCCAGTATCAGCGCGCCAGCGACAGCGCCAAATTCGCGCTCGCCCGCCTGACGGCGACCGAAGCGCCGAAGTTCGAGGACAACGAAAAGACGCTGGACGAGCTGCGCGAGCGCCTGGCGAAGACTGACGCCTATCTCGCCGGCTTCTCCCCGGAAGCGCTGGAAGGGGCAGAGAAACGCGAGATCACCCTTCCGGGCAAAAGCGGCATCGTACTGCCGGGCGACGAATATATCGCCACCTTCGCCCTGCCGAACTTCTATTTCCACGTCGCGACGGCACACGCCATCCTGCGCAACCAGGGTGCGCCCGTCGGCAAGCGCGACTATCTCGGCTAAATCAGTATCAGGGCCGGCGCTTGACCGGCCCCTTTTCCGTCAGTTCGGTATAGGCGAGCGTCTGGTCCAGGTGCCGCGCCCTCAGCGAAAGCAGCTTTTCGGCATATTCGAGCCGTATCGCCGCATAGGCGGGATCGGCCGCGACATTGTCGAGCTCCATCGGGTCTTCGTCGAGATTGAAGAGCAGCGGCGGCAGCGCGGTAAAATGCACATATTTGAACCGTCCGCCGCGGATCACCGCGAGATTGCATTCGTTCGACCTCAGCCCGAAATACCGCTCCGCGTCCTGCCCTGCGATGTCGCGGAAATCGAATTCCCAGAATGCCGCATCCCGCCAGCCATCCGCCCGCCCAACCTCGACGAACGGCATGAGCGACCGCCCGTCGAGCCCATTTTCCGCTTCGATGCCGAGCCTTTCGCAAAGCGTGGGAAAAATGTCCGCAGCGCTGGTGAAATCGTCGACGATCCCGCCGGCCGCACCGCTTGCGGGATCGCGGATGACGAGCGGAATATGGTAGCTGCCGTCGAAGAAGCCGCCCTTCCCCAGCGACCAGTGGTCGCCGGCCATTTCGGCATGGTCGGAGGTGAAGACGATCAAAGTATCGTCCCAGGCGCCGGCATCCTTGAGCGCCTGCCAGATACGGCCGAGCTGTGCATCGACCTCCGAGATCATGCCGTAGTAGATTGCCCGGATCGCCGCGAAATCCTCGGCGTTCCAGCCGCTGACCGCCCCCCTCGCACCGTAGACGAAGGCGCCTCTGGGGGAGCGCGGCATGGCATAGGCGAGATAGGGATGACTGCTCTCCTCCGCTTGGCGGTTTGCCGCGCGGGCGAAAGCCGGTCCGTCACCCGGCTTGAACATCCGGTTGAACGGTTCAGGCACGGAGAAGGGCGGATGAGGCCGCAGAAAAGAGACATGCGCGAACCACGGCCTGTCCTGCTCGCCCAGCCAGCGGATGAACTCGCCGGCGAGGAAAGCCGTCTGCGTCTCCTCACGGGAATAGGCCGGCGCCGCATCGGAAATTTCTCCCGGCGCCGCACCGACGGGAATATGAATATCACGGCTGACGGCATTGGCATGGCCGCGCGACCTCAGCCATGAAAGCCACTGCCTCTCATGCTCCGGCAGCAGCTGACGGGCCGTAAAACCCGGCAGCACGCCTTCATAGGTCGTTAGATGCGGATCTCTCGCATCCAGCCCACGCGGATCGGGTGCCGTGTCGGTGTAGCCGAACAGAGTCGGGTCGTATCCGGCGCGGCGAGCCGCCAGCGCCAGATTGTCGAACCGGGCATCGAGCGGCGAACCGTTGCGGCAGACGCGATGGTTCATCTGGTAGAGGCCGGTATAAAGTGTCGCCCGCGCCGGCGAGCAGGGTGCCGCCCCGGCATAATGGCGCCGGAAGAGCGTGCCTTCCCGCGCCAGCGCATCGACGGCGGGCGTTTTCACGCAAGGATGACCGGCGGCCGAAAGGCAATCGCCGCGCCACTGGTCCGCGGTGATCAGCAGGATGTTTGGCCGGCGGCCCTTCTCGGTGCCGGCTGGCTCAATGCTGGTTGGATTTTGCATGCCAGTTCCAGGCGGAACGGATGATCTGGGAGAGATCATATTGCGGCACCCAGCCGAGCACGTCGCGCGCCTTGTCGTTGTTGGCGACCAGCGTATGCGAATCGCCCTCGCGCCGACCGATATATTCGACCGGGAAAGGCCTGTTCGACACATCCTCGATCGCGCCGAGCAATTCCTTCACCGTCGTGCCGGTGCCGGTGCCGAGGTTGAGCGCGACGGATTCTCCGCCCTTCAGGAGATATTCGACCGCGCGCACATGCGCATCGGCAAGGTCCAGCACATGGATATAGTCGCGCACGCAGGTGCCGTCGCGCGTCTCATAGTCGCTGCCGAACACCTTGAAACCCTGCCGCCGCCCGAGCGCGGCATCGATCGCCAAGGGTATCGCATGGGTTTCCGGCTGGTGCCATTCGCCGATCCGGCCCTCGAAATCGGCGCCGGCCGCATTGAAATAGCGCAGCACCACCGAGCGCAGGCTCTTATATTGGTCGTAATCGGCCAGCGCCTGCTCGACGATATATTTCGTCCGTCCGTAGGGATTGATCGGCAGCTGCCGGTGCGTCTCGTCGAGCGGCACGCTCTGCGGCAGACCGTAGGTGGCGCAGGTGGAGGAGAAGACGAAGGCGTTGACGCCGGCCGCCTGGGCCGCCGAAAGCAGCGTCAAGGTGCCGATGACATTGTTCTCATAAAAGGAAACCGGATCCTTGACCGATTCGCCGACTTCGATCAGCGCCGCGAAATGCAGGATCGCCGCCGGCTTATGCTCGGCCAGCACCTCATCCAGCCGGGCGCGGTCGCGAATATCGCCCTCTTCCGCCGGCCCCCATTTGACGAACTCGCGATGACCGTTGGAAAAATTGTCGAAGACGACAGGCTTATAGCCCTTGTTCGCCAGGTCGAGACACGTATGCGAGCCGATATAGCCGGCGCCGCCGACCACAAGAACCGTTTCACCTGCCATGCACCACCCTTGCCATTCAATGAGAGATAGGCGGAACCTAGACGAGATACACGTCAATAAAAAGAAGGAACTGCAATCCGCGTGTATGGACAATACGTTAAATGCCGAAGCGCCGGACCGATCTGTGGCATCGATATATAGGTTCGGGCATTATTCGCGTGATTTGCATAGCCGTCTGATCTAGTGGCCAGGAATGATTCCGGCGGAGGCTATTGTATGAAAAAGGCGATCATCGTCTGGGGCGGCTGGCAGGGCCATGAGCCTGAACAATGCGCCGGCATCGTCGGCAATCTGCTGCGCGAGGATGGCTTTGCCGTCGAAGTGACCGGTGATCTCGGCATCTTCGCCTCGCCTCAGCTCGCTAAGGCCGATCTTCTCGTGCCTGTGATAACAGGCGAGGCGCTTGAAAAAGCCCATGCCGAGGCTTTGGTCGAGGCAGTGCGCGGCGGCCTCGGGCTCGCCGGCCATCACGGCGCGCTCGCCACTTCCTTCAAGGAAAGCGCCGCCTTCCGTTATGTCTCCGGCGTCACCTGGGTCGCCCATCCCGGCAACATCATCGATTTTCGCGTCGGCGTCACCCGCCAGGACGACCCTGTCATGGAAGGCATTCCCGACTTCGACTATCGCTCGGAGCAATATTATCTCCACTATGATCCAAGCGTCGAAATCCTCGCGACGACGACCTTCACCGGCGCCTACGATCCGGCGGCGCGCAATGTCGTCATGCCCGTCGTCTTCAAGCGCCACTTCGGCGCCGGCCGTATCTTCTATTCCGCCCTCGGCCATGTCGCCGCCGAATTCGATCATCCCTACATGCCGCTGATCCTGCGCCGCGGCCTGGCCTGGGCGGCCCGCCAATAGGGTTGGGCAGGCGGGCAGCGACTTGCCGGTCGCCCGTATCTTTGCTGAAATTGCTTAAAGGGCCGCTTTCCGCTGCGGCTCGTCCTCGACGTCGAGGACCGGCTCGTCATAGATCCGCATCAGCCGCCCCGCGGCCTTCAGCTTCTCGATGAGATCGTTTCCATCCGGCGAGGCCTTCGTCAGCTCCAGCTGCTCGAACTCCTTCAGCGCCTGCATCCAATGGCTTTCCCCACGCCCCTCCGGCCGGCCTTCCGATTCCCACAGCGAATAAGCGCGCTGGCTGACCCAGGCGTCCCTATTGTGACTCATTGCAAACCCCAGCCGAAAATTTGGAAGCAAATATCGATAGACAACAAGGTGCCAAAGCCGGCTTTAGGAGTCGTTACGAGGGAGCGTTATTTTTTAGATAATGGCCGTGATTCGGTGAGACTAACCGCCGATAAAGTCATACGAATTCGCGATATGGCTGCGCCCGGAATTATCCCGGCGCCTCCTCACTCGGCACCTTGGACTGACTCGAACGCTGAGATACTGTCGGCCTGAAACGATAGCGACGGTCCATGGCAGCAAAGACAACTCTCAACGCAAAGAATCTGGAGACCCTCGGTGCGCAGCGTCTCGCCGAGCTGCTGATCGAGATCAGCACCGGCAGCGCCGCTCACAAACGACGGCTTCGCATGGAGCTTGCCGGCAATCACGGCAGCGCGGAGGTGGCTCGTGAGGTGCGCAAGCGTCTCGCCAGCATCGCACGAGCACGCACTGTCATCGAATGGCATAAGGTGAAGGCTGTTAACGCGGACCTCGAAACACAGCGGTCTGCGATCGTCACCGTCGTCGCCGCCGACGATCCGAGGGAAGCGTTCGATCTCATCTGGCAATTCCTTGCCATCGCCGATTCGATATTCGGGCGATCCAACAGCAGCGACAGCGCGTTCATCGAGACTTTCCATCAGGCATGCGCCGATGCCGGCGTCATCGCAAGGTCCGCAGCTATCGGTAACGGTGTGCTTGCCGACAGGGTCTTCACTGCGCTGCAGGATAACGACTACGGCCAATATGATCCGCTGATCGCCGAGATGGTTCCGGCGCTGGGCAAGCACGGCCTGGAACGTTTGAAGAGCCTCCTGGCGCAGTGGTCGAACGAAGCGGAGGAGAAGCCTGCCGACGCCGACCGGGAGATTTTCGGCTGGGGCGGCACCGGGCCGATCTACAAGGACGAGATCTACGCCAACCATCGGCAACTGACGGCGCGCATCGCCCTGCAGGAAATTGCCGATGCCCAGAATGATGTCGATGCCTTCATCGCCCAGCAGCCGGAAGCGACGTTAAGAGCGCCGGCGGTCGCAGCCGAGATTGCCGGCCGTTTGCTTTTAGCTGGACGCGCCGGGGAAGCATTGGAGATTTTGGACGCCGCCGATCACAGAGGGCGGTTCGAGCTGCCTTTTGAATGGCAGCGCGCCCGCGTCGAAGCACTCGTGGCGCTCGGACGAGGAGAGGAAGCGCAGGCCTATCAATGGCAATGCTTCGAGCAGTCGCTGAATGGAGAGCACCTCCGCGCTTTCCTGCGAAGGCTCGCCGACTTCGACGATATCGAAGCCGAGGAGAAGGCATTCGCCTTTGCACATGGCTTTCCCGACGTTCATCGAGCCCTTGCCTTTTTCCTCGCGTGGCCTGCGCCTGCCGAGGCGGCGAAACTCATATCCAAGCGCCAGGCCGAACTGGACGGCGACCTGTACGAACTGATGACACCCGCCGCCGAAATGCTGCAGGAGAAATACCCGCTCGCGGCAACCATCGTGCTGCGGTCGATGATCGGCTTCGCCCTCGATTACGGCCGATCCAGCCGTTACAAGCATGCCGCCCGCCATCTGGCGGAATGCGCGTCGCTGGCACCTCATATCGACGATTTCGGCAGCGCCCGGCCTCATGGCGCCTATGTTGCCGAGCTGAAGCGCCAGCACGGAAACAAGCATGGCTTCTGGAGCCTGATGCGTTAGGCCGAATACCCGGCTTCACGAGCGGCCTGGCACGGACATGCATGAGCAGCGGCAGGTTGGAGCCTGGTCCAAAAGCTGCTCAGAAGCTGACACCAGCTAATAGCGCATTACCCGGATGAATTGACCACAGCTCTCAACACATGATAGATATTAATAAGTATCTACCAAGGGAGTCTCTCACTATGAGCGCGACCGCCAAGCTATTCACGCATGGGCGCAGCCAAGCCGTGCGCCTGCCAAAAGAGTTCCGCTTCGAAGGCAAGGAGGTCCGGGTCAGCCGGATCGGCAATCGCGTGATCCTCGAACCGCTCGACGCTCACAACGCCATGCCTTGGGCGGCAATCGACACGGTAGGCGACACGCCTTTCATGCCCGAAGGTCGTGAGCAACCATCTATGCCAGCCGACCGCATCGTGTTCGACTGATGATCCACCTTGATACCAATGTCGCAATCGCGCTCTTGAACGGACGGCCACGTCAAGTTCGCGAGCGCTTCGATGAGGCGCGAAATGCAGGAACCCCGCTCGGCCTGTCAATCATCGTCTACCATGAACTGATGTATGGTGCAGCAGCCAGCGAGCGCCGACACGCTAACGAGGAGAAGATCGCCCTGTTCATCGCTTCGGGCGGGATTTCTCTGATCGATTTCAAGGAGGGCGACGCAGAAGAAGCAGCGGATATTCGCGCCCATCTCCGGAGACAGGGCACACCGATCGGGCCGTATGATGTGCTGATAGCCGCCCAAGCGCGCCGAGCCGGCACCGTGCTGGTGACAGCCAATACAGGCGAGTTCGTTCGTGTGCCTGGCCTGCAAGTGCTCGACTGGGCAGCAGCCTCGTAGCTGCCGGCACCCACGAAACACGGCATCCGAAATAGAGAGAAATAAGAAGATAGCGGGAAGGCCTTACGGCCGAAGTTGATAATGGCGGAGAGGGTGGGATTTGAACCCACGATACCCTTGCAGGTATGCCGCATTTCGAGTGCGGTGCATTCGACCACTCTGCCACCTCTCCGCGGTCTTGGTCGGCGCTTGTTCGGCGCGGGCGTTCTCATAACGGGCAGATGACAGGTTGGCAAGCCGAAAAGTCGAAGCATTCCATCCTTTTGCCTTGACACCTTTTTGTCACTCGCGTATCTCGGCTGCGCAATAGGTTCGGGGAAATCCGTGCCTTGCTCGTCTCGCGCTCGCGCGGGGCGTTTCACCGGCAGGAAGAGTTCGAGGTTACGCCTCTGAAATCCCTGCTTAACTTCGACTGATAAAAAGACAGCCACCTGCTGAATTGGCGGGGAGCGCTGGAACGAACATGAAAGGATAAAAAATGTTCGCAGTCATCAAGACCGGCGGTAAGCAGTACCGTGTGGCAGCCAACGACGTGCTGACCATCGAGAAGCTTGAAGCATCCGCTGGCGACTCCATTGAATTCACCGAAGTTCTCGTGATCGGCGAAGGCGCCGACGCGGCGATCGGTGCGCCCTTCGTAGCCGGCGCCTCCGTCAAGGCGGAAGTCGTCGACCAGACCCGCGGCAAGAAGGTCATCGCCTTCAAGAAGCGCCGTCGTCAGAATTCGAAGCGTTCGCGCGGCCATCGCCAGCATCACACGGTCGTCCGTATCACGGACATCGTGGCTGCCAAGTAAGATCAACGGGACAAGGTTTAAAGGAGAACTCCAATGGCACACAAAAAAGCTGGCGGTTCCTCGCGCAACGGTCGCGATTCTCAATCCAAGCGCCTTGGCGTGAAGAAGTTCGGCGGCGAAGCCGTCATCGCAGGCAACATCATCGTGCGTCAGCGCGGTACTGAGTGGCATCCCGGTTCCAACGTCGGCCTCGGCAAGGATCACACGATCTTTGCACTTACCGCCGGCAATGTGGACTACCGAACGAAGGCCAACGGTCGCGTCTACGTGTCTGTCATGCCGAAAGCGGAAGCAGCGGAATAAGCCGGTAGCGCTCTAAAACAGCCGGCGTCTCATCGACCCGGCTGGCCGTACCAGGTTCAGTCCAGAAAACAGGGGAGATGGGGCGCCATCTCCCCTTTTTCTTTGTCCAAACAGGAGGACTGAACATGCAAGGCGAATTGATAAGGGTCGACCAATCACGGTCGCCCAGGGAAGACCAGAGGTCTCCCAAGGAACGGCTGAGGCCGGAGCGGTTAAGGACTGATTGCCCTGTCTTGTTATCGGAACGGCTCGTCATGCGCGCGCCGCACGAGGAAGACATCGACGCCCTTGCCCATCTCGCCAACAACGCCAAAGTCGCCACCATGGTATCGCGTATGCCGCACCCCTATACCGCCGATGATGCCGCCGACTTTGTTTGGCGTACGCGAAATGGCGAGATTGGTAAGTGCGTCTATGCCATCACCAAAGCCGAAAACGGCGCCTTCATGGGGTGCTGCGGCGTGGAACCGCATACCGACGGCAGGACCGTCGAGATCGGTTACTGGCTGGGTGAGCCCTACTGGAACCAGGGTTATACGACCGAGGCCTGCCATGCTCTGGTCGATATGGTGTTCAGGACGCGTCAGGACGTCGATCAGATCGACGCCCGCTGCCGGGTCATGAACGTCGCCTCGCGCCGCGTCATCCAGAAGTGCGGCTTCCAGTTCCAGGGATCGGGGCTCGCAGCCTCGCTGGCGCTCGGCAGCAACGTGCCTGTGGAATGGTACAGGCTCGACCGCAAGACCTGGATGTCTCTCAGAAGCTGGGGGAACATCGCATGAGCACGACGGCACTGCAGAAGCCGGACACCAGGCCGATGATGCCAGGCCCCGCGCCTGTCATCTCGACCGCCCGGCTGACGCTCCGCCCCCACAGGCTGAGCGATGCCCCTGCCATCGCGGAATCGCTTTCCGATTTCGCGGTGACGCGCATGCTTTCCCGCGTACCCGCGCCCTTCGACCGGCAGGATGCGCTGGACTGGCTAATGCCGGTCACGTCAGGCACCCTGCCCGACTGGACGCTCGCCATCACCGGCAGGGACGATGTCCATATCGGCAACGTCTCGATCGAACTGCGCCACGGACGCTGGCACCTCGGCTACTGGCTGAACCGCTACTACTGGCGGCGCGGCTATATGAGCGAGGCGGTGGCGGCGATCATCGAGCGCTTCTCGCGCCGCATGCCGGAGACGCCTGTTCATTCCGGTGTCTTCGCAGACAACCCGGCTTCGCTGCGATTGCAGGAGAAGCTCGGGTTTCGCATGACCGGTTGCGGCGAAATCTATTGTTTCGCCCGCAACACCATGGTGTCGCACATCGAAACCGTGCTGCAGCCGGGCATGCTGCAGCCGCGGAAAGTTGCATAATCGAAAAGGAGGCGCCGCCGGCTCGGCGGCGTCTTCGTCAATCGCCGATCTCGACCCAGACAGGGAAATGATCGGAGCCGACGGATTGCGTATCGATCCGGGCGGATTTCAACCGGCTCTCCAGGCCGCAACTGACGAAACAGTAATCGAGATGCATGCGTTTGCCGTGGTCTTCGGGATCCATCCAGCTGTAGCTCTCCGGCCCGTAAGCCCCGAGCGCGGCAAAGGCGTCGACCGGCGTGCCGATCCTGGCCACGCGGCCGTAATATCCGCCGCCGGCGCCGGCAAGCGCGCAATATTCCGGCGATTCCGGCTCCATGTTGAAATCACCCATGATGACGTAATCCTCCGGCAGCGGCGGCTCCGGCAGATCGAGCTCGCCACCGCCCGTCAGCGACCCGCCGTCCTGGATGAACGCGTTGATATGGGCGTTCAGAAATTGCAGCTGGCGGATGCGCTCGTCGGCGGAGACATGGTCGAGATGGACGGAATAGACGCGGACCGCCCCGCCGGGAACGGCGATCAACGCTTCGGTCGCGCCGCGCTGCAGGTTGATCTTGCCGATCGTCCGGCTGCGCGGCAGAAGCAGCGTCCGGGTCGAGATGACAGGCCAGCGGGACAGCACCATGTTGCCGAACTGGAAGCGGGTGCCGCGCACCGGCGGAAGCCCGTCTTGAGCAGCTTCGACATGCATGTCGCAGGCCGGCCCATACACCCAGAAATAGTCGGGAAAGAAAGCGGCAACATCGGCCGCCATGTCGGCAAAACCGTTGCGGGAGAAGCCGCGTGTCACCTCCTGCAGCGCGATGACATCGGCGCCTTCGAGATTGCGGGCAATTCGTTCCAGATCGTATCTGCCGTCGAGACCGAAGCCGTACTGTATGTTATAGCTCGCGAAATTCACGATAATCTTTGACCTCCGTCGGAACCGCCTATATCGAATGGGCCGAGACGGGCCGTCCAACTGCCACCGGATACTGGAAGTAAAATGAAATTTCTCGACGAAGCAAAGGTCTATATCCGATCCGGAGACGGCGGCGGCGGCAGCGTTTCCTTCCGGCGCGAGAAATTCATCGAGTTCGGCGGACCCGACGGCGGTGACGGCGGACGCGGCGGCGACGTCTGGGTCGAGGCCGTCAACGGCCTCAACACGCTGATCGATTTCCGCTATCAGCAGCATTTCAAGGCGACGATCGGCACCCACGGCATGGGCCGCAACCGCACCGGTGCCAACGGCAGCGACGTGACGCTGAAGGTCCCCGTGGGCACCCAGATCTTCGAGGAAGACCGGGAAACGATGATCTGCGACCTGACCGAGGAAGGTCAGCGTTTCTGTCTCGCTCATGGCGGCAATGGCGGCTTCGGCAACGCCCATTTCAAAACCTCGACCAACCAGGCGCCGGATTGGGCCAATCCCGGCCTGCCCGGCGAGGAAAAGACCATCTGGCTGCGGCTGAAACTGATTGCCGATGCCGGCCTCGTCGGCCTGCCCAATGCCGGCAAGTCGACCTTCCTGGCATCGGTCACCCGCGCCCGGCCGAAGATCGCCAACTATCCCTTCACCACGCTGCATCCCAATCTCGGCGTTGCCACCATCGACGAGCGGGAATTCATCCTGGCCGATATTCCGGGCCTGATCGAAGGCGCCCATGAGGGTGTCGGCATCGGCGACCGTTTCCTCGGCCATGTCGAGCGCACCCGCGTGCTGCTTCATCTCATCTCCGCCCAGGAGGAAAAGGTCGGCAAGGCATACAAGACGGTCAAGTACGAGCTCGAAGCCTATGGCAACGAGTTGACCGATAAGCCCGAAATCGTGGCGCTGTCGCAGATCGACGTGCTCGACGAGGCCGAACTGAAGAAGAAGACCAAGGAATTGGCGAAAGCCTGCGGCAAGACGCCGTTCCAGATTTCCGCCGTCACCGGCAAGGGCATGACCGAGGTCCTGCGCGCGCTGCGCGATATCATCGTCGAGGAAAATGCCGAGGAGAAGCCCGCCAAGGTGCCGAAGCTCCGGCATCGCGACATGATCGTCAGCGAGGAGGACAAGGGCGAGAATAGAGGCGAGGATGGGGCCGATGACCAGCCGTAAGCCGCTTGGCCGCTATCGCCGCATCGTCATCAAGATCGGCTCCGCTCTTCTGGTCGATCGCAAGGCCGGCCTGAAGAAGGCCTGGCTCGACGCCATGTGCGCCGACATCGCGGGCCTGAAGGCCAAGGGCATCGACGTGCTCGTCGTCTCCTCGGGCGCGATCGCGCTCGGCCGCTCGGTGCTCGACCTGCCCTCGGGCGCGCTGAAACTGGAGGAAAGCCAGGCGGCGGCGGCCGTCGGCCAGATCGCGCTGGCGCGCGCCTGGTCAGAGAGCCTCTCGCGCGACGAGATCGTCGCCGGCCAGATCCTGCTGACACTTGGCGATACGGAAGAGCGCCGCCGCTATCTCAACGCGCGCGCCACGATCAATCAGCTGCTGAAGATCGGCGCGGTCCCCATCATCAACGAGAACGATACGGTCGCGACCAGCGAAATCCGCTATGGCGATAACGACCGCCTGGCCGCCCGTGTCGCGACGATGACCGGCGCGGACCTGCTCATCCTTCTCTCCGATATCGACGGCCTCTATACCGCGCCGCCGCATCTCGATCCGAATGCGGCCTTCCTGGAGACGATTGCCGAAATCACCCCCGAAATCGAGGCGATGGCCGGAGGGGCCGCTTCCGAGCTTTCGCGCGGCGGCATGCGCACCAAGATCGATGCCGGCAAGATCGCCACCACCTCGGGCTGCGCCATGATCATCGCCTCGGGCAAGACCGAAAGCCCCCTGTCGGCGATCGAAAACGGCGCGCGCTCCTCCTGGTTCGCCCCCTCGGGCACACCGGTAACCGCCCGCAAGACCTGGATCGCCGGTCAGTTGCAGCCGGCCGGCGAATTGCATGTCGATGACGGCGCCGTCACGGCACTCGGATCCGGCAAGAGCCTGCTTCCCGCCGGCGTGCGCAGCGTTTCCGGCCTCTTCAGCCGCGGCGATACGGTTGCGATCATCGGCCCCGCCGGCCGCGAGATCGCCCGCGGCCTGGTAAGCTATGATGCCGACGACGCCCGCCGCATCGCCGGCCGCAAATCGGCGGAGATCGAGGCGATCCTCGGTTATGCCGGGCGTGCCGCCATGGTCCATCGCGACGATATGGTGATGACCGCGCAGATCCGGTCGAAATCGGAAAGGCAGAAGAAGGACGCGAGCTATGCTTGATACCGTTGCGCAAGGCCCTGACATTGACGCGCTGATGAACGACATCGGCCGCAAGGCAAAGGCATCAGCGCGACCGTTGAGCTTTGCGTCCACCGAGGCGAAGAACAAGGCCCTGAATTCCATGGCCGATGCGATCCTGGCGAACAAGGCGCATATTCTTGCCGAAAATGCCAAGGACCTGAAGGACATCGAAGGCACCGAAACGCTTGCCTCCTTCGTCGACCGGCTGACGCTGAACGACAAGCGCATTGCCGAGATGGCCGAGGGAATCCGCGCCATCGCCGCCCTTGCCGATCCAGTCGGCGAAGTCATCGCCGCCTGGGACCGGCCGAACGGCCTGAAGATCGAACGCGTCCGCACGCCGCTCGGCGTCATCGGCGTGATCTTCGAAAGCCGGCCGAACGTCACCGCGGATGCCGGCGCGCTTTGCCTCAAGGCGGGCAATGCGGTCATCCTGCGCTGCGGCTCGGATTCGCGCCGTTCATCGCAGGCTATCCATGCCTGCATGGTCGAGGGCCTGAAGGCGGCGGGCCTTCCGGAGCATGCGATCCAGCTCGTTCCGGTGACGGATCGCGCTGCTGTCGGCGCCATGCTGCGCGGCCTCGACGGAGCGATCGACGTCATCGTGCCGCGCGGCGGCAAGAGCCTGGTTGCCCGGGTGCAGAGCGAGGCCCGGGTGCCGGTTTTCGCCCATCTCGAAGGCCTCTGCCATATCTATGTCGATGCGTCAGCCGATGTCGAGATGGCGAAGAGGATCGTCGTCAATGCCAAGATGCGTCGCACCGGCATCTGCGGCGCGGCCGAAACGCTGCTCGTCGACGGCTCCGCGATCGGCACACATCTGACACCGCTGCTCGAGGTTTTGACTGAGGCCGGCTGCGAGATCCGCGCGTCTGCGACGGTGCTGAAGGTCGCGCCCGGCATGAAGCCCGCGACCGAGGAGGACTGGTCGACCGAATATCTCGACGCGATCATCTCGGTCGCCGTCGTCGACGGCATATCGGGCGCGATCGCCCATATCCAGAAATATTCCTCGAACCACACCGAGGCCGTCATCGCCGAAGACCCCGGCGTCGTCGAGCGTTTCTTCACCGAAGTCGATTCGGCGATCCTGCTGCACAACGCCTCGACGCAATTTGCCGATGGCGGCGAGTTCGGCATGGGCGCGGAAATCGGCATCGCCACCGGCAAGATGCATGCCCGCGGCCCCGTCGGCGTCGAACAGCTCACCTCCTTCAAATACCGGGTGCGCGGTGCCGGACAGACACGACCTTGACGTGACGACGGAAAAGCTGGACCGGCGCTATCTCCGCATGCCGCACAGCGAGCGCGGCATGATCGTCGGCCTGTTCGGCGGCTCCTTCAATCCGCCGCATCAGGGCCACGCGCTCGTCGCCGAGATCGCCCTCAAGCGGCTCGGCCTCGACCAACTCTGGTGGATGGTGACGCCAGGCAATCCGCTGAAAAGTCGCAATCTTCTCGCTCCGCTTGCCGAGCGCATCGCCGAGAGCGAACGGATCGCGGCCGATCCGCGCATCAAGGTCACCGCGTTCGAACAGACGCTCGGCGTCAGCTACACCGCCAATACGCTTGCCCGCGTCAAGGCCCGCAATCCGCATGTGCATTTCATCTGGATCATGGGCGCCGACAGCCTGCAGAGCTTTCACAAATGGCAGAAATGGCAGGAGATCGCCCGCACCTTCCCGATCGCCGTGATCGACCGGCCGGGCGCGACGCTCTCCTATCTCTCTTCGAAAATGACGCGGACCTTCGATTTCGCCCGCATCGACGAGGATGACGCGCGCGTTCTCTGGAAGAAGCCGGCCCCGGCCTGGACCTTCATTCACGGGCCGCGCTCCGGCCTGAGCTCGACGGCAATCCGCAACGGCTCACTGCCAGGCAGCGCCGAATAGGCTGATTTTAGGGACATCCAGAAACGAGAAAGCCCGACGGGGGAGGAGATCCGTCGGGCTTATAAACTCGATCGACAACTGGGAGGAGGAGTGTTGTCGATCCTGTCGAACGGCTATGGGAGGAGGAGAAAGCCGTTTCGATGAGGGTGTTGTACCATATTCCGCAGGAAGGTGAATATCGATTTGTGCAACGCAGCAATGCGGACGATGCAATACGGCGGGTAGTCAACCCGGAACGCTGCCGTTTTAATCGGCAAGATGCGTGAAATAACCGTTGCCGCCACGGGTCCTTCGGCTTGCCGGCTGGCATCCGAGCTCGTTGCACATTCATGGATATCGTCTTCTCGGAAAGCCATGCACCTCATGAATAGGTAGGGCCGATCGGCCGCCGATACGGTTATATTTTCGTGGATATATCCCTAGCCAAACCGTGAGTGTCGTTATATTCGTCGAAATATTTCGAACCCTGGGGAGTGAAAGCATGCAAAACCGCCGCCAATGGATGAAACTCGCAACCGCCGCGATCGCGGCTTTCTGGCTTGGCGCGGCAGCGCTGCCGGCGCCGGCCGCTGCCGCCGAAAAGCTGACGGTCTTTGCCGCGGCAAGCCTCAAGAACGCACTCGACGCCGCCAATGCCGCCTGGGCTGGGGAAAGCGGCAAGGAAGCCGTCGCCTCCTATGCGGCAAGCGGTGCTCTCGCCAAGCAAATCGAAAATGCAGCGCCTGCCGATATCTTCATCTCGGCCGACCTCGACTGGATGGATTACGTCGCCAAGAAAAACCTGATCAAGACAGACAGCCGGTCGAACCTGCTTGGAAACCGGATCGTGCTCGTGGCCGAAAAGGACAAGGCAAAGCCTGTCGAAATCAAGCAGGGCTTCGATCTTGCCGCTTTGCTGGGTGACGGCAAGCTTGCCATGGGTGAGCCGAAATCGGTTCCCGCCGGCAAATACGGCATGGCCGCGCTCGAAAAGCTCGGCGTCTGGGCATCGGTGGAAAGCAAGGTCGCCGGCGCCGAAAGTGTGCGCGCCGCCCTCGCTCTCGTCTCCCGCGGCGAAGCACCCTATGGCATCGTCTACCAGACGGACGCGGCCGCCGATAAGGGTGTCGCCATCGTCGGCACCTTCCCGGCCGATTCCCATCCGCCGATCATCTATCCGATTGCAATCCTTGCCGAGAGCAAGAACCCGGATGCCGCAGGCTATCTCGACTTCTTGAAATCGGACAAGGCAGCCGCCTTCTTCACGGCACAGGGCTTCACCATTCTGAAGTGATTGGGAAGTTGAGATGATTGCGGAATCGACGGCGGCGGCTTAGCGTCAAGGCCACCGATAAAGTCGATCTACTACTCTTTCGTCATGCTCGGGCTTGTCCCAAGCATCTGCTTCCGGTCGATAGGGCAGCAGATCCTCGGCACAAGGCCGAGGATGACGCCGAGTAAGGAAGGAGGTTTGTCGTCAATCTGAAGCTCGCCTCGGCGTAGCTCGGATTTCCTGGGGGGACGGTTGCATTTGAATATATTCGGCCTGAGCGATGAGGAATGGACGGCGATACTGCTCAGCCTGCGCGTCTCGATCGTCGCCATGCTGGCAAGCCTGCCCCTCGGCATTCTCGTTGCCCTGCTGCTCGCCCGCGGCCGCTTCTGGGGCAAGTCGGTGCTGAACGGCATCGTTCACCTGCCGCTGATCCTGCCGCCCGTCGTCACCGGCTTCCTTCTCCTGATCCTCTTCGGCCGCCGCGGCCCGATCGGCAGCCTGCTCGAGCAATATTTCGGCATTGTCTTCTCCTTCCGCTGGACGGGCGCTGCGCTTGCCTGCGCGGTCATGGCTTTTCCGCTGATGGTGCGCAGCATCCGCCTGTCGATCGAAGCGGTCGACCGCAAGCTGGAAGAGGCGGCCGGAACGCTCGGCGCCGGTCCCGCCTGGGTCTTCCTGACGATCACCCTGCCGCTGACGCTCCCCGGCATCATCGCCGGCATGATCCTGTCCTTCGCCAAGGCCATGGGCGAATTCGGCGCGACGATCACCTTCGTCTCCAACATTCCGGGCGAGACCCAGACGCTGCCGGCCGCGATCTACACCTTCACCCAGGTGCCGGGCGGCGATGCCGGCGCACTGCGCCTGACCTTGGTCGCCATCGTCATATCAATGGCCGCTCTACTTGCCTCCGAGTTCCTTGCCCGCCTCGCCGGCCGGAGGATCGATCCGGAATGACCCTGATCGTCGAGGCAAAACAAAGGCTCGGCGCCTTTTCGCTCGATGCCGCCTTCACTTCCGAGCGCGGCGTCACCGCGCTGTTCGGCCGCTCCGGCTCCGGCAAGACGTCGATGATCCGCATCATCGCCGGCCTTGCCCGGCCCGACCAAGGCCGTGTCATGCTCGACGGCGAAGCCCTGACGGAGACCGCCCGGGGCATCTTCGTTCCGAAACACCGCCGCCGTTTCGGCTACGTCTTTCAGGAGGCGCGGCTGTTCCCGCATCTGAGCGTCCGCGCCAATCTTTCCTACGGCCGCTGGTTCGCGCCGGGAGCAGCACGCGGCGAGAGCTTCGACCGCATCGTCGACCTGCTCGGCATCGAGGCACTGCTCGATCGCAGTCCCTCGACGCTTTCCGGCGGCGAGAAACAGCGCGTCGCGATCGGCCGCGCCCTTCTCTCCTCGCCTCGCCTGCTGCTGATGGACGAGCCGCTCGCCGCCCTGGACGAAGCGCGCAAGGCCGAGATCCTGCCCTATCTCGAGCGCTTGCGCGATGAGACCCAAATCCCGATCGTCTATGTGAGCCATGCGATCGCCGAGGTGGCGCGGCTGGCAAACCAGGTCGTCGTCATGCACGACGGCAAGGTGGAAGCGACCGGCCCAGCCATCGACATATTAAGCCGTCCCTCTGCGGCCTCCGACCGGAAAGAGGCGGGCGCGCTGCTGGAAGGCACCGTCGAGAGCTTCGACGCGCGCCACCGCCTGTCGATCGTCGCCCTGAAATCCAGCCGGCTGCATGTTCCCGGTGCCGCTCTTTTATCAGGCAGACAGGTCCGTATCCGCATTCCGTCCCGCGACGTCATGCTGGCGACCGCAAGGCCGGAGGGCCTCAGCGCGCTCAACATTCTTGAGGGCAGGATCGAAGACATGTCGCCGGACGAAGACGGAACGGTCGAAATCCGGCTCGATTGCGGCGGCGATACCGTTCTCTCGCGCATCACCGCGCTCTCCTGCGAGCGCCTCGATCTCCAGCCTGGCAAACCCGTCTTCGCCATCATCAAGACAGTTGCCCTGGAAGGCTGATCAGCTGCGCCTGACCGGCTGCAGGTTGCGCTTGCCTTCGAGCCAGGCGAGATCCTCGGCAAGGCTCTCCCGGACCGTCTTTTCCATCCGGCGGAAGCGCTGGAGCAATTCCTCGCCGAACGGCGTCAGCGCCGCGCCGCCGCCCTTCTGCCCGCCGCGCTGCGATTCCACCACCTGTTCCGAGAACATCCGGTTCATCTCGCTGACGAGCAGCCATGCGCGCCGATAGGACATGTCCATCGCCCGCCCCGCTGCCGAAATCGACCCGGTCTCGCGGATATGCTCCAGGAGTTCCATCTTGCCGTGACCGAGACGATCCTCATCCGGAAAGCTGATTCGCAGGACGGGAACGATTAGTTTTGCAGCCGAGTCGGTCATCGAAGCCAAAGATCGTGGAATTTGCCGCACTTTACGCTGCGGCATGGAAACTGTACACCGCCCGGAAAAAGCAGCTCCGGCGGCAATATTCTTTAATTCTAACGTAAGATCGGGTTTTCCGCTGTTCCGTACGTTAGCGCGTCTTGAAACATTAATGGTTTGATGCCTATCTTAACCATGATCCGGTCGTAATCGGATCTCGTGTTGTGCATAGTTTGTCATTCCAGGAAAGGGAAAGCACTGACAACAGTACACGCCAAGGGAAAAACGCTCGCCGTTGTCCCGAAGAGTGCGGAACGTGGCGCCGATGCCGCCGCCCGCGCCTTAGAAGCCGTCCTCACCAGCCTCGAGGACTCCAAAGCTGAAGATATCGTCACCATAGACATTGCCGGAAAATCGGCGCTTGGAGACTACATGGTCGTGGTCTCCGGCCGCTCGAACAGGCATGTCATGGCGATCTCGGATCATCTGCTCACCGACCTCAAGGACGACGGCTTCGGACCGGCCCGCGTCGAAGGTCAGGAAGGCGGAGATTGGATCCTGATCGACACCGGTGACATCATCGTGCATGTGTTCCGCCCCGAAACCCGCGAGTTCTACAACATCGAAAAGATGTGGGCAGCTCCGGATATGGACGAAGAAACACGGCACTGAAAGGCGGACCGGCCTTTCGTCCGGCGCTTGAGACATGGCATTGATCGGCCGGGACATCTAAACCGGCCCGAGGCGCATTGCGCGTCCAAATGCCGACATGAGCGGGAGCGGGGCGAATGCGAATTGGTCTTTTTGCGGTGGGACGGCTGAAGTCCGGCCCCGAAAAGGATCTTGTGGCCCGTTACCTCGACCGTTTCGCCAAGGCCGGCGCCGCTGTCGGCCTCGAATTCAGCCGTGTCGCCGAAGTTGCCGAAAGCCGCGCCTCCAATGCGGACACCCGCAAGCGTGAGGAGGGGGCGATGCTTTTGAAATCGCTTGCCGAGGGCAGCATCCTCATTCTTCTCGACGAACGCGGCAAGGCGCTCGACAGCGAAGCCTTCGCCAACCTGCTCGGCAACTATCGCGACCAGGGCAAACGCGATCTGACGATTGCGATCGGCGGCGCCGACGGTCTTGATCCGGCGCTGTACGACCGCGCCGACGCCACGCTTTGCCTGGGCAAGATGACCTGGCCGCACCAGATCGTCCGCACGCTGATCGCCGAACAGCTCTATCGCGCCGTGACCATCCTGTCCGGCCACCCCTATCACCGCGTCTGAGATCACGCCGGCCGCGCCATGGGGCCGATGCGTCGGATTGTCACGCAGGCTTGTTTTGCCTGGCCGTTCGTTCTCCGTCAAACTTCCTGGCAATGCGCGTCAAATCAGCTTAGTCTCCGCGCGATTTGAAAGAGTGCCCAGACCCGCATGACGAGAACATCAACCAGGCGACACCGCATGATCCTGCCGGCTATTGCGGCCGGTTTTGGTGCAGCGCTGGTCGTCATCTCGGGAAATCCCTTTTCCGTTCAGGCGCAGGATGCCGCATCTGAAGCGGTCCAATCCCCTGCCCCGCCGGCAGCCGCGCCGCCGCCGCCCGATCCGGCCGCCGAACTCGCCGCCAAACGCGACCAGACCCGCGCCGAGCTCGAAACCCTGTCGAAATCCATCAGCCTTTCCTCGGATAAGGTGAGCGAGCTTCAGCAAAGCATCGCCAATCTGGAAAAGAGCACGCAAAGCATCCGCCAGGCGCTGATCGATTCCGCCGCCCGCCGCAAGGGGCTCGAAAAACAGATCCTCGAAAGCGAGAAGAAGCTTGCCGATCTCGGCGTCAAGGAGGATGGCATCCGCCGCTCCCTGCATGAGCGCCGCGGCCTTCTGGCCGAGGTGCTGGCAGCACTCCAGCGCATGGGCCGCAACCCGCCGCCAGCCTTGCTCGTCACCCCCGACGACGCGCTTGCTTCGGTGCGCAGCGCCATCCTGCTCGGCGCCGTCGTGCCAGGCATCCGCAAGGAAACCGACAAGCTTGCCGCAGACCTTGCAAGCCTCGCCGCATTGCAGAGCGCAAGTACAGCCGAAAAGGCCTCCCTGACCTCGACGATGACGGACGGTATCGAGGAAGAGCGGCGCATGGATATGCTGCTGGCCGAAAACGACAAGCTCAGCCGCAGCAACGCTGCCCAACTCGAGGCTGAAAGGAAGCGTTCGGAGGAGCTGGCGGGCAAAGCGACCAGCCTCGAAGGCCTTGTCGCCTCGATGGAATCCGAGATCGCCTCGGTGCGCGATGCGGCCGCCGCCGCACGCCAGGCGGAAGAGAACCGCAGGCTCTTGACGGACGAGCAGCGGGCCCAGGCGAAGGCGCTGGCCGACAGCGGTGTGCCCGATAAAAACCGCATTGCGCCCGCATATCCCTTCGGAGAATTGAAGGCGAAATTGGAACTGCCCGTAGCCGGCGATATCCTGCGCCAGTTCGGCGACGCCGACGGCACCGGGCACGAGGCCATGGGGATGACCGTCGCCACCAATGCGGAGACGGTGGTAACCGCCCCTGCGGATGGTCTGGTGGTTTTCGCCGGCGCTTTCCGCAGTTACGGCCAGATGATCATCCTCGACACGGGCGACGGATATCACCTGGTTCTCTCGGGAATGGATACGATCAACACCCGTCAGGGAAAATTCGTTTTCTCCGGCGAGCCGCTCGCCGTGATGGGAGCGAAAAGAGTGGCAAGCGCAACTGCATTGGCGCTGGAAACGGACCGGCCAACGCTTTACATTGAATTTCGAAAAGACGGTAAACCGGTCGATTCCCGACCTTGGTGGACCGCCAAAGACACTGGAAAGGCACGCAATGATTCGTAGGGCTTCTCTTGTTCTGGTCGGCGCATTGATGGGTGCGACCGCAATGAGCGTCATTTACTCGGCAGGTGTGCCGGCAGAAGCGGCCGGATCCTCCACATACAAGGAACTCTCGATTTTCGGCGACGTCTTCGAGCGTGTGCGTGCCCAGTACGTGACGCCGCCGGCCGAGGACAAGCTGATCGAGAACGCCATCAACGGCATGCTTTCCTCGCTCGACCCGCATTCCAGCTACATGAATGCGAAGGACGCCGAGGATATGCGCACCCAGACCAAGGGTGAGTTCGGCGGCCTCGGTATCGAAGTCACCATGGAAGACGAACTCGTCAAGGTCATCACCCCGATCGACGATACGCCCGCCGCCAAGGCCGGTGTTCTCGCCGGCGACTACATCTCCGAGATCGACGGCCAGTCCGTGCGCGGCCTGAAGTTGGAAGACGCGGTCGAGAAGATGCGCGGCGCCGTCAATACGCCGATCAAGCTGACGCTGATCCGCAAGGGCGCCGACAAGCCGATCGAGCTGACGATCGTCCGTGACGTCGTCGCCGTCCAGGCCGTCAAGTCGCGCGTCGAGGACGATGTCGGTTATCTCCGCATCATCTCCTTCACCGAAAAGACCTATCCGGACATGGAAAAGGCGATCAAGAAGATCAAGGACACCGTTCCGGCCGACAAGCTGAAGGGTTATGTCCTCGACCTGCGCCTCAATCCGGGCGGCCTGCTCGACCAGGCGATCAATGTCTCCGATGCCCTGCTGCAGCGTGGCGAGGTCGTTTCGACCCGCGGCCGCAATCCTGACGAAACCCGCCGCTTCAATGCCGGCCCGGGCGACCTGACGGATGGCAAGCCGGTTATCGTGCTGATCAACGGCGGCTCGGCTTCCGCATCGGAAATCGTCGCCGGCGCCCTTCAGGATCTGCGCCGCGCCACCATTCTCGGCACGCGCTCCTTCGGCAAGGGTTCGGTCCAGACGATCATCCCGCTCGGCGAAAACGGCGCGTTGCGCCTGACCACGGCGCTCTATTACACGCCGTCCGGCCGCTCGATCCAGGGGACGGGCATCACGCCCGACATCAAGGTCGAAGAGCCGCTGCCGCAGGAACTGCAGGGCAAGATGGTGACCGAGGGCGAATCCAGCCTGCGCGGCCACATCAAGGGCCAGAGCGAGACCGACGAAGGTTCGGGCTCCGTCGCCTATGTGCCGCCGGACCCGAAGGATGACGTTCAGCTGAACTACGCGCTTGATCTCCTGCGCGGCAAGAAGACCGATCCGGCCTTCCCGCCGAACCCTGACAAGGCCGTCGTCGCCAAGTAATTCATCGCGCCAAGGCCGGGCACCTCGTCCGGCCTTGGACCTTTCTGCTGTTTCCCGGTTTTGGAGCGGGCGAAAAAATTGGGAACGGACCTGCATGCGCCTCTCGGCCGCAACCGCAAAACCGGCAATCGGCGCCCGGGCATCTTGCGCCTGGGCCGTATCGCCGCCAGTCTTTGCCTTTTCGCGATAGGCGGCTTTTCCCTCTATACGGCGTTTCTTGGCGACGGGCTCGAGCGCACGCCGCCGCCGGCCGAACAAGCGGCAACGCCGCCTTCCCAAACGTCCCAACCGCCATCTGAGGCCCCGGCCGGCCAGGCCGCGAACGGCATGCCCCACGCCGAGCCGCGTTCGGGCGCCAATGTCGAGCAGATGGTCACCGGCGATGGCTCGGTCGTCACCAAATACAGTCCCCGTCCGCGCGACGGCAGCGGACCGGTCCTGGTCGACGCCATGCAGATCGGCCAGGATCCGCGCATGGCGGCCCAGCCCAACGAAGCGCTGCTTGAAGAGACACCCTTTGGCAGGCTGCCGATCGTCGGTCCCGATGGCCGGCGGCCGATGGACCAATATGCCCGTCCCTCATCCGGCGCGCGCGGTGTTCGCATCGCCATCGTCGTCAGCGGCCTCGGGCTGAGCCAGACCGGAACGCAGCGCGCCATCGCCGAACTGCCCGAGGAGATCACGCTCGCCTTTGCCGCAAGCGGCAACAGCCTGCAGCGCTGGATGCAGGAGGCGCGGCGCGGCGGCCACGAAATTCTTCTGCAGGTGCCGCTCGAACCTTTTGATTACCCGGCCAATGATCCCGGTCCGGAAACGCTGCTGACGTCGAAGCCGGTGGCGCGAAACATCGAAAACCTGCACAAGGCGATGGGCGAAATCACCAACTATACCGGCGTCATGAACTATCAGGGCGGCCGTTTCCTGTCCAATCCCACTGCCATGGAACCCGTGATGCGCGATATCGGCAAACGCGGCCTGCTGTTCCTCGACGACGGCACCTCGGCGCAGTCGAAGACGGCTGATGTCGCCAAGGGAACCGAGCTGCCCTATGCCTTTGCCGACCTGCAGCTCGACGGCCAGCTCGATATCAACGCCGTCCTGCAGAAGCTCGATGAACTCGAACGCATCGCCCGCAAGAACGGCCAGGCGATCGGCGTCGCCTCGGCTTTCGATGAAAGCGTCGACGCCATTGCCAAATGGACTCAGGAGGCGGCGATGCGCGGCATCGAGATCGTCGGTGTCGCCGCCCTCACCAGTGATCCCCGGAATCCTTGAACCCAGAATCCGTGAACGGAGAAGACAATGAGCCAGGCGACCGTCAAAGCAGAAGATCTGCCCTACCGCCCCTGTGTCGGCGTGATGATCCTGAACCGTGACGGCCTGGTCTGGGCCGGACGGCGCATCCCCGACGGCAATTCGGAATTCGACGGCTCGCCGCAGCTCTGGCAGATGCCTCAGGGCGGCATCGACAAGGGTGAAGACCCGCTGGATGCCGCTTACCGCGAGCTTTACGAAGAGACCGGCATCAGGACGGTGACGCTGCTTGCCGAAGCGAGCGACTGGATCAACTACGATCTGCCGCCGCAGCTGATCGGCATCGGATTGAAGGGAAAATTCCGTGGCCAGACGCAGCGCTGGTTCGCCTTCCGCTTTGACGGGAACGAAAGCGAGATTGCCATCAATCCGCCGCCTGGCGGCCACGAGCCGGAATTCGATGCCTGGGAGTGGAAGCCGATGCGGGAATTGCCGGGGCTGATCGTTCCCTTCAAGCGCGCCGTCTACGACCAGGTGATCGCCGAATTCCAGCACCTGGCAACGCTTCAATCGGAAGACTGATTACGGCAAACCAGACCGCGTCCGGCGATGTCAGATAGGCAATACCGGCCGTTCGGGACGGCCGGTATCTTCTAGAGCATGTCGCGCAAAAGTGTGCGGCGGTTTTGCGATAACGACATGCTTAAAAACAAAGACCTAAAGCGCAAGGAGCGAATCCGAAAGATCGCGACGCGCTTTAGCAATTTATTCGGCTTCGTTGGCGGAATCGGCGTTGAGCTGGCCGTATTTGCTTTCGCCGATTTTCTCGAGCAGATCGAGCTGGGTCTCGAGGAAGTCGATATGGCCTTCCTCATCCATCAGCAGCTCTTCGAAAAGCTTCATGGAAACGTAATCGCCGGCCTCATGACAGATATCGCGCGACTTCTTGTAGGCCGTGCGGGCGTCGTATTCGCCAGCCAGATCGGCTTCCAGAACTTCCTTGACGTTCTGGCCGATGCGTAGCGGCGCGAGGGTCTGCAGATTGGGATGGCCTTCGAGGAAGATGATGCGTGCAACAAGCCGGTCGGCATGGTGCATCTCTTCGATGGATTCGGCGCGTTCCTTCTTGGCGAGCTTGGTGTAGCCCCAGTCCTCAAGAAGACGGTAGTGAACCCAATATTGGTTGACCGCACCGAGTTCGAGGAACAACGCCTCGTTAAGCCGCTCGATGACCTTTTTGTCGCCTTTCAATGTCCGCTCTCCTGTTTTCCTCATGGAATTGTTTCAAGCGTGACATGAAATCAAATATTTCGGCTTCCGTCGAGTGGCGACGGGCGTGATATTCCTCGGTCGTCTGGATAATGATGTCGACCACATTGGGGAAACAGCCGCAGCAACGGCCGCGTTTTTCCATGGCGTGATAGACCTTCGCAGGCACGATAAGCTGCCAACAATCCTGATCGAGAAGGTCGGTGATGACCTCCCGGATTTCCTTGTCGGTTATATAATTGCAGCTGCAGACAAGCACGTCTTCATTCCAAACATGACACTGACTATCGTGTTTTCTGCTAAAGAAGATGGTGGCTGTCAAGAAAAAATTCGAGTCCGGCACCATCGAGAAGCAGCGATAGGCCGGGCTTGTTGCAGATTCTCTAAAATTGGCGGCGATTCCCGGACGGAGACACCAGCACATGATGAAGGCGCGCCCGCACGATTCCGATCTGCATGCCCCTCAATGAAAATTCCGCCCGCGCGGCATGACTTCGGCGGTTTCCGCCACGCCCGTTTGGCGGCCTGCGGCAATCATTCGTTTTTCCAATGTCGCTCCTTTGCGCGCATCCACGACCTGCCGCTGGTCGCCGCCTGGTCTCAACACCTCGTCCGACCGTTCGCAGGCGCCGAAACGGCGGGCCTCGCGTTGCAGGATGCCGAGCGCCGGCGTCATGTCCTCGATATGCTCGACGACGGTATGGATCACGCCGCTATGGCTTTGCAGCCTGCCGCGGATTTTCACGAGCCGGGCGCCCATGACGACCGCCCGGTACTTGTCGAATATCTTGCTCCAGACGATGGCATTGGCGACCCCCGTCTCGTCCTCCAGCGTCATGAAGATCACACCCTTGGCCGATCCCGGCCGCTGGCGCACCAAGACAAGCCCCGCGATCGTCACCCTCTTTCCGTTCGGCACTCTGAGAAGATCGACATTGCGCGTGATGCCGATCTTGCGGAATTCCTCTCTGAGGAAGGAGACCGGATGCGCTTTCAGCGACAATGAGAGATAGCGATAGTCCTCGATCACCTGCTCGCCCGCCAGCATGTCAGGAAGACGGGCCTTCGGTTCGACCTGAAGGTCGATATGGTTCACCTGATCGAACAGCGGCAATGTCTCGGGCGCATATTTCGCATCCAGCGCCCTTGCGGCCCAGAGCGCCTCGCGCCTCGACAGGCCGATCGAACCGAAGGCATCGGCATCCGCCAGCCGCTCGATATCGGCCCTGTCGAGACCGGATCGCAGCCAGAGATCACGAACCGAGCCATAGCCATTGCCCCTGTTGGCGAGAAGGCCTTCCAGCGCTTTCTCCGACAGGCCCTTGACCTGCCGGAAACCGAGGCGGACGGCTCGCTTCGTCTTGATGATGCCGCGCATATCGGCATGCCGGCTGTCGACGGCATTCCTGTCGAACACCGCCTCTTCGAGATGGCAATCCCAATCGGATCTGTTGATGTCGACCGGCAGGATCTCGACCCCATGCTCCCTGGCGTCGCGGACAAGTTGGGCCGGCGCATAAAAACCCATCGGCTGCGAATTGAGCATGGCAGCGCAGAAGACGTCGGGATAATAGGCCTTGATCCAGGACGAGGCATAGACCAGGAGGGCGAAGGAAGCCGCATGGCTTTCCGGAAAGCCGTATTCGCCGAAGCCTTCGATCTGGCTGAAGCAGCGTTCGGCGAACTCCTTCGGATAACCTCTCCCGGTCATGCCGTTGATCAGATCGTCCTTGAACTCGTTCACCTTTCCCAACCGCTTGAAGGTCGCCATCGAGCGGCGCAGACGGTCGGCCTTGGCAGGTGAGAATCCTGCCGCGGTGATCGCGATCTGCATGGCCTGTTCCTGAAAGAGCGGGACGCCGAGCGTCCGCTTGAGGATCGGGATCATCTCGTCTTTCGGATATTCGATCTTGAAATCGGGCGAATGCGACTGCTCCCGGCGAGTGAGATAGGGATGAACCATGTTGCCCTGGATAGGGCCGGGACGGACGATCGCCACCTCGATCACGAGATCGTAGAAGCGCCTCGGCTTCAGTCGGGGCAGCATGCTCATCTGCGCCCTGCTTTCGATCTGAAAGACGCCCAGCGTATCGGCCCGGCACATCATGTCGTAAACCGGCACGCCCTCGTCCCCATGTTCCCTGTTGCCGAGATCGGCAAGGGTTTTCTTCACCTCGTAATGCAGTTCGAGCAGTGAAAAAGCCTTCCTCAAGCAGGTCAGCATTCCGAGCGCCAGCACATCGACCTTGAGGATCTTGACATTGTCGAGGTCGTCCTTGTCCCACTCGATCATGTAGCGATCCGGCATCGCCGTCTTCATGATCGGCACGACCTCGTCGAGCCGGTCCCGCGTGATGACGAAACCGCCGACATGCTGGGTGAGATGACGCGGGAAGCCGAGAAGCTCGGAGGCATAGCGCAGAACGTTCAGGGTCACCGGGTCTGCAATATCGAGCCCGGCCGCTTTGGCATCGCGCTCCGACAGATTATCCTCCGACCAGCCCCAGACCAGGCTGCTGATCGCCGACTGGACATCCTCCGAGAGCCCGAAAGCCTTGGAGACTTCGCGGCCGGCCGAACGGGTGCGATAGGTGGTGACGCCAGCCGTCAGCCCGGCATGCTCCCTGCCATATCTCCCGTAAATGTGCTGGATGACCTCTTCGCGCCGGTCATGCTCGAAATCCACATCGATGTCAGGCGGCTCGTCCCGGTCCATCGAGATGAAACGGTCGAAGAGCAATGTGCTTTTGGTCGGATCGACTTCCGTGATCTCAAGGCAGTAGCAGATGACCGAATTGGCCGCGGAACCGCGACCCTGGCACAGGATCTTCAATTCATAACGCGCATGCTGAATGAGCTTGTGGACCGTCAGGAAATACGGCTCGTATTGCTTCTCCCGGATGAGATTGAGTTCATAGTCGATCTGAGCCTGGATCTCGGAAGGGACGCCATCCGGATAACGCTTCGCAGCCCCTGTCCTCGTCAATCGTTCGAGGGTTTCATAGGGCGTTTCGCCGGGGTCGTTTTCCGGCGGATAATTGTGTTTGAGTTCATCCAGCGAAAACGAAAGCCTGCCGAAAAACACCTGAGTATTGGCGATCGCCTCCGGATAATCCCGGAAGACGCGGGCCATTTCACGTGAATCCTTGAGATAGCGCTCGGCATTCGAGGCAAGAAGAAAACCTGCCTCGGCAATCGGCACATGCTCCCGGATCGAGATGACGATATCGGAAAGCGGGCGCCGGGCGGTATGGTGATAGAGCGGCTGATTGGTCGCGACGACAGGAATAGCGTTGCGGGCGGCGATCATGGAAAGTGCTGCGAAAACCTGACGGTCGCGGCCGTCATAGGCAGGCGCCAGCGCCATATGAAATGCCTCGCCGAAGCGTTCCCGGAACCGTTCGAGACAGGCCGCCAATTCCTGCTCACCGGCAATTTTGCCGGCAACCGACGGATCGGGGACGAGGGCGAGCATCATCTCGTCTCCCCATTCCATGATATCCGCCTCGTAAAGCAGGCAGGAGCCTTTTTCCGCCCGCAGGTTTCCCGCGCTCAGCAAACGGCAGAGATGCGCCCATCCCCGCCTGTTCCGGGGATAGGCAAGGATTTCGGGGGTCCCGTCCGAAAAGACGAGCCGGGCGCCCGGTTGAATCCGGATCGGATCGAGAATTTTCTCCTCTTTCCCATCGAGGTTCTTCTCATGCCTTCGCTTGAATTTCTCTTCGATCTCCTGCGCCTGCGCATACGCCCTGACGACGCCGGCAACCGAGTTTCGGTCCGCAATCCCAAGACCGGAAAGTTTCAGCATGGCAGCCTGCATCACCATTTCCTCAGGCTTCGAAGCACCTTCCAGAAAGGAGAAATTGGTGCGTGCACCGATCTCGAAGAATGCAGGCGCCCTGTTCATGCGAAAACCCCGTGCATGAACCAGCGCGGCGGCGGCTCCTCGCCATAAAAGCCTTCTCGATAGATCCAGAAGCGATGACCGGCATTGTCCTCGACCCGGAAGTAGTCACGGGTCCTGGCATCGGCGCCATCGATCCACCACTCCATGGCAAGGCGTTCCGGACCTTCGCTGCGCAAGACCTGATGCTGCATGCGCCGCCAACGGAAGCTTTGCGGCGGCCCTTCCGGAACTTCGGCAAGCGAAGCCTCCACCGGTTCCGGCCTGGCGAAAAGCCGCAAGGGCCGCTCGCTGCGGGAGGGGGAGAGACGGCTTTCTCCGCTTTTGCGATGCGTGGGGAAACCCTCCATCAAGGGACTTGCGACGACCGCGCGTTCCGGCACATGGCTCTCGCGAAGCTGAAAACCCTGCAGACAGTCCGCGCCGAGGCGGGCCGAGACACGGTCGACGAAGACTGCAAGCGAAATTTCCCTTTGCCGGCCGCCGTCGAAATCTCCCTGCGTCGCTTCGAAGGGCTCATGACGCACGACATTCAGCCGCAGGATCTCGAAACCGTAGCCGGCATCGAGATCGTCATGAATAGCCTGCAGACGCTGGGAAAAGAGATCCGCGATCCGCTTCGGCTCCCTGAGCGGCCGCGAAGCGCCGACGGCAATCCGGAAAACCCTGCCGTCGACCCGAAAGAGCACGAGTTCGAAGGCGCGGCCGCCGGCGCCGCGCGCTTCCAGGGATGGTTTCAACGACATGGCGACCTGGCCGGCAAGGGCGAGAATATCCTCCTCGGTGCCGATCGGCTCGGCCAGGCGCCGCTCGGCCGACAGGCTGGCGACGGGCAGCCGCGGCGAAACCGGTTCCTCGTCATGCCCGAGCGCCTGGTCGAGCCGCAGAAGCAGGCTTGCCCCGAAACGACGGGTCAGCGGCGCCCGCGGCGCGTTCATGACATCGCCGATATATTTCAGCCCGAGTTTCTTCAGCGATGCCACGATCTCTTCGTTCAGCCGAAGTGCGGCAACCGGCAACGGCGCCAGCACATCCTCCATCTCCTCGTCTTCGACGACGCCGCCATTGCCGAACCGGGCGACGGCCGAGGAAAGACCTGGGGAAGAGGAGATCGAGCCGCGCACATCCAGCCCCATATGGAAAAGCCGCATGAGAATATCCCTCAGCAGCGCTCTCTCGCCGCCGAAAAGATGGGTGCAGCCGCTGATGTCGAGGAAGAGCCCATCCCGTCCGTCGATCGCCACCAAAGGCGTATAGCGGTCGCACCAGTCGGCGATGGCTTCGAGCAGCCGTGCGTCGGCGGCCGGATCTTCCTCGACGATATCGAGCTTCGGATGCATGGCGCGGGCTTCCGCGACACCCTGGCCCTTCTTCAGGCCGAAGGCTTCCGCGGCCTCATCAAGCGCCGTCAGCCGCATGGCATTCTCGTGCTTTCCGGCACAGACGATCGGCGCGGCTTCAGGACGCCCTTTCGAACGCCAGGAAAGTCCCCATTTTTTGCGGGCGATCCTGTCTGTCGGTAGATGCGGAAAACTGAGCGCCAGGATACGCTGACCGCTCGTCTGGAGTAAGAGCGTGCCTTGGTTCGCCGACGGGGAAAAACTGACGTTCATGGGGGTTCCACTCCAGAAGAAGGGAGAGCGGAGCCGGGTTGCGGCTCTTCTCCAGGCTGAGACGAAAAACCGGATTGCCGATGCTGCCGGCAAGCCGCGATCCATTCGGCAGGGACCGCATGCCGGATGGCGCGGGTTCGGCCAGCAGGCGGAAGACGGCGCTGCTTGCCTCCTCCTCCCCCGCCTGCCGAAGCAGGAAGAGTGGCCGGCCGGCCGCCTTGGCGCGCAGACCGAGCCGCCGGCTCTCGGTCAGGCCGAAATGCGCAGGATTGCCCCTGATCTCCAGGATGACCACCGAAAAGGCGCCACTTTCCACCGCGCTTTCCGCAAGCCAGAGCGCCTCTTCGAGCTTGCGCGGCAAAGCAAACAGGAAACAGTCCGGCCGCAGGCCGAAATCCTGCAGGCCCACCGCATAGGGAAGACCGGCCTCCATCGTCGAGATCGTATCGCCGATCCAGAGTATCGGCGAACGATCGCCGTCATTCTCCTCCAGCCGCTGCAACAGAGCCGCGGCGGCGAGCGCGAAGCCGCAGGCGGCTCCTGCATTCCGAAGAAGGCTGGAACGGATTTCCGTGATCGCATCGAGCGGCAGACCGCCTTCCATCGCTTCGTCGAGCGAGGTCACGCCGAACGGCAGCCGAAGTCCGCGGCCATTGCACTGCGCAGCCTGCCTCGTCTCCTTGCCCGATGCCAAGGCTTCCCGCTCCGCTGCCGCAAGCGCCGGCGCGGGTTTTCCTTCCAGTTTGGCGATGGTTTCGCGGAGCGCAAAAAGCCGCTCGCGCGCCAGGGCGTTCTGCGCCATGGCGTTACTCCGATCCGTCTTGTTCCTGTTATGTTCTTATGGATTCCAGAGAGCCGGAGAAGAGTCAACAACCATTTTATATGAATTTATTCCTGCCTTTGATTCCACACTCGAAAAACGGCGATAAAGGTTCTATATGGGCCCGCAAAGGAAGGAATATTCATGGCCCGCATAGACCAGAGCGATGATTGGCGAGACCGCCATGCGCCGACGATCAGCACTTTCGAGTCGCTGGCCATGGAGGCTTACAGCCATTTGCCGGATGAATTCCGGCGGCTGACGACCAACCTCACGATCGAGATCGAGGATTTTCCCGATGACGACGTTTTCGAGGACATGGCGCTGGAAACCCCTTTCGATCTGCTCGGTCTTTTCGAGGGCAGGGGCATTTCCGAACGCTTCACGGTGGAAACCGGCGAGATGCCGAACCGCATCCGCCTCTATCGCCGTCCCATCCTCGACTACTGGGCCGAAAACGACGAGACGCTCGGCGATATCATCACCCATGTCCTGATCCATGAGATCGGCCACCATTTCGGGCTGAGCGACGAGGACATGGAGCGGATCGAGGCAAGCGCCGAGGAAGCCACCGAGCGCTAAAGCGCGTCGCGATCTTTTAGATTCGCTCCTTGCGCTTTAGCTCTTTGTTTTTAAGCATGTCGTTATCGCAAAACATGGGGTAATCGCGGCGCGATCACCCCATGTCATATTTATCAGATGATGGCTGTCTGGGGTGGTTGCCCCCGGTAAGATGGCAAAACGGGCTCACGATTGAACCGGG
>NZ_LOKX01000016.1 GCF_002211285.1 Rhizobium sp. R635
CCAGAACACAAACCAGCATCAGCCAATCCGCTTGAGTTTCACTAGAACGAGTAACTTCGTCGCCAGCAGCGCCGCCGCCCTCGTCAGTGAGTGGGCTTATAGAACTAACCCTCCCAAACAGTCAACACTCATTCCAAAAGTTTTTTGACATTTTTGTAACAGGTTGAAAATCAAGGGCTTTTAGCAAGAATTTTCGAAAGCGTGCAAAATTGCCGCCTGATGAAGCGGTTTTTGGGATTCATTTTCGCCGAATCCCGCAGAATGGCTTCGCCGATGAAGACAAGGCTTATATGGGAAGCCCGAGATCGAATTCCAGCGTGCTTGCCTCTCACACGCCTCACTCGCTAGTTTGGGGAAGAACGATCCGGCGGAGTGAAGAATAATGCTTGTCCTCGATGAAGAACAGACGCGTGCGGCCCTGCCCTGGCCGGAGCTGATCGAGGCGATCGCCGCCATGTTTACGAGCGAATGCGTGATGCCGGTGCGCCATCACCACGACATGGACGTGCCCGGCGAGGAAAGTGCGACGCTGCTTCTGATGCCGGCCTGGGTTCCCGGGCGCTATGCCGGGGTGAAGGCGGTTTCCGTTTTTCCCGGCAATGCGCGGCGCAGCCTGCCGGCAATCTCAGGGACCTATCTTCTTTCCTCCGGCGCCACCGGCGAAATGCTCGCCGTCATCGACGGCGGCGAATTGACGGCACGGCGGACGGCGGCGGCATCGGCGCTGGCCGCCCGTTATCTCGCCCGCCCGGATGCGCAGGAGCTGCTCGTCTGCGGAACCGGTCGGCTGTCGCTCAACCTGATGTTCGCCCATGGCGCGACCCGGCCTATCAAGAAATATAGGATCTGGGGACGCAACACGGACGCGGCAGAGAAAACCGCAGCAGAGGCACGGACGCTCGGTCTGGATGCGGAGGCGACCTCGGACAGGGAAGCAGCCGCTCGAACGGCCGACATCATTTCCTGCGCCACGCTTTCGAGCGAGCCGTTGATATCGGGCGAATGGCTGAAACCTGGCGCGCACCTCGATCTCGTCGGCGCCTTCAAGCCGAGCATGCGCGAAAGCGACGACGAGGCCATCCGCCGTGCTTCTGTCCATGTCGATACCCGTGCCGGCGCCTGTAGCGAGGCCGGCGACATCGTCCAGCCGTTGAAAAGCGGCATACTTGAGATGAGCGACATCAAATCGGAGCTTGCCGAGCTTATCAGCGGCGCGCATAGCGGGCGACGCCATGACGGGGAAATCACCCTGTTCAAGTCGGTCGGCGCAGCACTTGAGGATCTCGCCGGCGCCATCCTTGCCTATGAGACGGTGGCGGGCCGCAAGTGACGAACAGTGCATCCTTGCCGGAGCTTCCGGTTTCGCATGTCCTGCCGGCCGTCGGCGCGGCGCTGGCCGAACGAGGGCGCGCCATCCTTTCCGCCCCGCCCGGCGCCGGCAAGACGACCTTGGTGCCGCTCTACTTGCTCGACCAAGCCTGGCGCGGCGACGGCAAGATCATCCTGCTCGAGCCGCGGCGGCTCGCGGCGCGGGCCGCGGCAAGCCGGATGGCATCGCTGATCGGCGAACAGGTGGGCGAGACGATCGGCTACCGCATGCGCCTCGACAACAGGATATCGGCGGCGACCAGGGTCGAAGTGGTGACCGAAGGGGTTTTCGCCCGGATGATCCTCGACGATCCGGAGCTGTCAGGCGTCTCGGCCGTGCTCTTCGACGAATTCCATGAGCGGTCGCTCGATGCCGATTTCGGGCTGGCGCTGGCGCTCGACGTCCAGTCGGCGCTACGTGACGATCTGCGTATTCTGGTCATGTCGGCGACGCTCGACGTGGAACGCGTGGCCGCCCTGCTCGATCACCCGCCCGTCATCGAAAGCCTGGGGCGCAGTTTTCCGATCGATATCCGCTATCAGGACCGGCCGGGCGGCGAGCGCATCGAGGATGCCGTTACACGAGCGATTATCAATGCACATGCCGAAGAAGACGGCTCGATTCTGGCCTTCCTGCCCGGACAGGCGGAAATCACGCGCACCGTGGAGCGCCTGCAGGGGCGCTTCGGGCCTGAAACGCTGATTGCTCCCCTTTATGGCAATCTCAGCCAGAAGGAGCAGGATGCCGCGATCCGGCCGGCGGCCAAGGGAACGCGCAAGATCGTCCTTGCCACCTCGATTGCCGAAACCTCGATCACCATCGACGGCGTCAGGATCGTGATCGACAGCGGGTTGCAGCGTCTGCCGGTTTTCGAGGCCTCGACCGGGATTACGCGGCTCGAGACGGTGCGCGTCTCCAGGGCCTCCGCCGATCAGCGGGCCGGCCGCGCCGGACGAACGGAACCCGGCATCGCAATAAGGCTGTGGCATCAGGGACAGACGACGGCTTTGCCGGCTTTCACGCCGCCGCAGATTCTTTCCAGCGATCTTTCCGGACTGGTGCTCGATCTCGCCCATTGGGGCGTTCAGGACCCAACGTCGCTCGCCTTCGTCGATCAGCCGCCGGAAACGACGCTCAGGGAAGCGCGGGCACTGCTCGGCCAACTCGGCGCGCTCGACAAGGACGGCGCTCTGACGGCGCGCGGCAAGATCATGCGCGATCTCGCTTTGCCCCCGCGGCTTGCCGCTATGGTCGTTTCATCTGGCGAATCGGGCCATGCCCGGGAGGCGGCGATGATATCAGTGCTTCTGACCGAACAGGGGCTTGGCGGACCGAGCATTGACATCGAGGAACGGCTGCGGCGTTTCAAGGTCGAGCGCGGCGAAAGAGCCGACGCCTCGCGGCGGCTGGCAGGGCGGCTGGCGGCCGGCCTCGACATCGTTGCCGCAACGGCGCCGGCGCTCGCGGGCCAGCTTCTGCTGCATGCATTCCCTGACAGAATAGCGCTTCAGCGCGGCGGACGCGGACGATTCGTGATGGCGAACGGGCGGGGAGCGGAGCTGCCGGAAACCGAAAGGCTTGCCGGCAGCCAGATGCTCGTCATCGCCGATCTCACCGGGCGGGCAGCGCAGGGGCGGATTCTCGCGGCCGCCGAAGTGACGCGCGCCGACATCGAAGTAGAGCTGCCGGGCGAGATCAAAACGGACGACCAGACCTTCTTCGACCGGCAGAGCCGACAGGTGCGGGCGCGGCGGGCAACCCGGCTCGGCGCGATCGTCTTCGAGGAGACGCCCTTGCCGCGCCCTTCCGGAACCGCCGTCACAGCGGCGCTGATGGAAGGTGTGCGCGAATTGGGGCTCGATCAGCTCGCCTTCTCGAAGGAGGCACTCCAGCTTCGCGAACGGATCGGGTTCCTTCACCGGACGATCGGCGATCCGTGGCCCGACGTCAGCGACGATGCAATGCTTTCCCGGCTGGACGAATGGTTCGCCCCCTTCCAGACGGAAGCGCGCGGCCTTTCGGAAGTTTCCGCGGGCGGTCTTTCGAGCGGGTTGATGTCGCTGGTGCCGCACGAGCTGCAGCGCGATCTTAGCCGGCTTGCGCCGACGCATTTCGAGGCCCCGACCGGCCAGCGGCATCCGATCCAATATGAGGGCGAGGAGCCCGTGCTGACGATCCGCGTGCAGGAGCTGTTCGGGCTGAAGCAACACCCGGCCATCGCCGGAGGCCGCCTGCCGCTGCTTCTGGAACTGACCTCGCCGGCGCACCGGCCGATCCAGACGACTCGCGACCTGCCGGGCTTCTGGGCCGGCTCTTGGAAGGATGTGCGCGCCGAGATGCGCGGGCGCTATCCCCGGCATCCCTGGCCTGAACGGCCGGAAGAAGCGCCCCCGACGACACGGGCAAAACCGCGTGGTACATGAGGGCCATTCCCAAGGAGCCTGGCATGATCGACAAGACGGAAAGCCACACGCTGGAAGATCGGCACAGCAGCCGCAGGCTACGCCTGCAGACGCTGGTGCGGTTGCGCTGGCTTGCTGTCGGCGGGCAAGCGGCGACCGTGTTCATCGTTGCCTTCTGGCTGAAATTTCCCCTGCCGCTGATCGCCAGCTGCTCACTGATCGCCGCCCTTGCCTGGGTGAATTTCTACCTGACGATCCGCTATCCGCCGACGCATCGGCTGGGGCCGCCTGCCGCCTTCGCGCTGCTCGGCTTCGATCTTCTGCAACTCTGCGCGCTGCTCTTCATCACCGGCGGCCTTGCCAATCCCTTCGCCGCTCTCGTCTGCGTGCCCGTCATCATCTCCTTTGCCTCGCAGCCGATCCGCTACAGCACCGCGCTGATCGGTTTTGCGATGGTCTGCATCACGGTGCTTGCCTTTTCGCCCTTCCCGCTGCCCTGGTTCGACGGGGTCGAGATCAATGTGCACAATGTCATGCAGTTCGGCGTCTGGTGCTCGATCGCCTCGACGATGGCCTTTGCCGCTTTCTATGCCTATCGCGTCTCGATGGAGGCGGGCCAGCTTGCCGACGCGCTGGCGGCAACCGAACTGGTGCTGCAGCGGGAAAAGCATCTTTCGCAGCTCGACGGGCTGGCTGCCGCCGCCGCGCATGAACTCGGCACGCCGCTGGCGACGATCAGCGTCGTCGCCAAGGAAATGGAACGGGAGCTCAAGGACGACGACCGGTTTCGCGAAGACGTGATGCTGCTGCGCAGCCAGAGCGAACGCTGCCGCGATATCCTGCGGCGGCTGACGACGCTTTCCTCGGAAGGCGAGGCGCATATGCGGCGGCTACCATTATCCTCGATGATCGAGGAGATCGTGGCACCCCACCGGGAATTCGGCATCACGCTCGAGCTCATCGAAAAGAGCCCGCGCAAGGGCGAACCGGTCACCGACCGCAATGCCGGCATCATGTACGGGCTCGGCAACCTCATCGAAAATGCCGTCGATTATGCCAGGGAGAAGGTGACCGTGACGGTCGAGCACAATCACGACAAAGTGCGGATCATCATCGAGGACGACGGCAATGGTTATTCGCCCGACATTCTGACGCGGATCGGCGAACCCTATGTGACCAAGCGGCAGAAGGAGGATACGGCCGGCGGGCTCGGGCTCGGGCTTTTCATCGCCAAGACGCTGCTGGAACGCTCCGGCGCATCGCTGATTTTCGAGAATCGCGACCCGGAAAGCGCGGGTGCGCGCATCCGAATCGAATGGCCGCGCATGCTGATCGACGCAAATTCGACAAAATGAGTTTATCGGCATAAGTAGGAATTGAGATCGGCGCTCAGCCGCCAGGACCCGAGACGATGACAGAACAGAATCATGAAAATTTCGCAGCATCTGATGAAGACCATATCGGTCCCGACGCCAGCCTGCTGATCGTCGACGACGACGGGCCGTTCCTGCGCCGGCTGGCGCGGGCGATGGAGACGCGCGGTTTTCAGGTGGAAACGGCCGAATCAGTGGCGGAAGGCGTTGCGAAATCGAAAGGCAGGCCGCCAAAATATGCGGTGGTCGACCTTCGCCTCGGCGACGGCAACGGGCTCGACGTCATCGAAGCGATCCGCCAGCGACGCGACGACACCCGAATCATCGTATTGACCGGCTATGGCAATATCGCCACGGCGGTGACCGCCGTCAAACTCGGCGCCGTCGATTATCTCGCAAAGCCTGCCGATGCCGACGACGTCTTTTCGGCGCTGACGCAGCGGCCGGGCGAAAAGGCGGAGCTTCCCGAAAATCCGATGTCGGCCGACCGCGTGCGCTGGGAGCATATCCAGCGGGTCTATGAAATGTGCGAGCGCAATGTTTCCGAGACGGCGCGCCGGCTCAACATGCATCGGCGGACGCTGCAGCGCATCCTTGCCAAACGCGCGCCGAAATAGACGAATACGTTCTCAGTATCAGACATCGTCCACATTGAACGGCTTTCCGTTCGCCCATTCGGCCATCATCAGCCTTTGGGCGGCGGCCCGCGAAAAATTGAGCGTGACCGATTTGCGCGTGGCGGGCGCCAAACGGTGTTCCGGCGCCTCGCGAATCATGTGGGCGCCATAACCGTCCGAGAGGAAAAGCCCGCATTCTTCGGGAAAAATGTCGAGCGGCACGCCCTCGTGAGTCGCAAAGAACAGCCGGTCGCAATGCAGCCGGTATTCCGGCCATTTGCGATCGACCCTGAAATCCTCGATCGAGGTCTTGATTTCGATGATCCAGACCTCGCCCTTTTCCGAAAGCGTGATCAGATCGGCGCGGCGGCCGCTCGCCAGCGGCAGTTCCGGCAGTACGGCGTGACGCATTTCATGCAGCAATATCTGCGTTCCCCGCCGCACCATCATGGCTCTGTCCGATTGCCGGCCATCGATTAACGGATTGTTATTGTAAACGCTCAAAATCGTCATGGATAACCATCGCGGTGTCGGGTGTGTTGTTGCAAAAAAACCATGCGCTTTTAATTTGCGCGCGAGACGGATTTGTCGTGCTGCAGCAGTCTTGCAAAGCGCAAGTTAATCGAAAATAAACCATAATCAACGATGGTCGAAAGACCTTCTCCTTGCCCCAAAACTTCAAGAGTCATCTATGCGCTTCCGCAATGCATTCCCTGTATTTGGCCTGCTGACGACGCTCGCTCTGGCCGGTTGCTCCACGAGTTCCGACAGCGCCTCCGTCGACGACAAGGGCGCAGGCCCGACGGTACAGACGGCACAGATCTTCAACGACGCCTACGGCGTGACGAAGGATGCCGGATACTCCCTGCCGGCGATCCCGATCGACAGGGTCAAGCCGCAGTTCCGCCGCCAGGTCGTCAGCTACCAGACCACCGAGCGTCCCGGAACGATCATCGTCAACACGCGCGAGCGCTTCCTCTATTACATCCTCGCCAACGGCAAGGCGATGCGCTACGGCATCGGCGTCGGCAAGCAGGGCTTCGCATGGGCCGGCACCGCCTACGTCGCCTGGAAGCAGGAATGGCCGACCTGGCACCCGCCGAAGGAAATGGCCGTTCGCCGCCCCGACGTCGCCAAGTATGTCGAAGACGGCATGGGCCCGGGTCTCAGCAATCCGCTCGGCGCGCGCGCCATGTATCTCTTCAACGAGGACGGCAAGGACACGCTCTTCCGCCTGCACGGCACGCCGGAATGGGCCTCGATCGGCACCGCCGCTTCCTCGGGCTGCATTCGCCTGATGAACCAGGACGTCATCGACCTTTACAGCCGCGTCCGTCCCGGCAAGGGCACGTCCAAGGTCGTCGTCATTCAGTAAGCTAGATACCGAATTCGGTATAAAAAAGGCCGCCGGAACCTCGTTCCGGCGGCCTTTTCATATTCACACGGCCTGCTTCGCTTTCAATTCGAGGCGACGGCGGTGAAGCACCGGCTCGGTGTAGCCGTTCGGCTGCTCCCTGCCCTTCAGGACGAGAACAAGAGCCGCCTGGAAGGCGATCGAACCGTCGAAATTGCCTGCCATCGGCTGGTAGGCGGGATCGGATGCGTTCTGCCGGTCGACGACGGCGGCCATACGCTTCATCGTCTCGACGATCTGAGCCTCACCGACGACCTTGTGATGCAGCCAGTTCGCCATGTGCTGGGCCGAGATGCGCAATGTCGCGCGGTCTTCCATCAGGCCGACATTGTTGATGTCGGGCACCTTCGAGCAGCCGACGCCGTGATCGATCCAGCGCACGACATAGCCGAGAATGCCTTGGGCATTGTTGTCGAGCTCGCGCTGGATTTCCTCCGGCGTCCAGTTCGGCCGCACCGCGACCGGCACGGAGAGAATATCTGACAGCTTGGCGCGGGCGCGGTCCTTCAGCCCTTGCTGGACCTTGGCGACGTTGACGCGGTGATAGTGGGTGGCGTGCAGGGTCGCCGCCGTCGGCGACGGCACCCAGGCGGTGTTGGCGCCGGCTTTGGGATGGGCAATCTTCTGTTCCAGCATCGCCGCCATCAGATCCGGCATCGCCCACATGCCCTTGCCGATCTGGGCATGGCCCGACAGGCCGCATTCGAGACCGATATCGACGTTCCAATTCTCATAGGCCGAAATCCAGGCCGCCTGGCGCATGTCGCCCTTGCGAATCATCGGGCCGGCTTCCATCGAGGTGTGGATTTCGTCGCCGGTGCGGTCGAGGAAGCCGGTATTGATGAAGACGACGCGCTCGCGGGCGGCGCGGATACATTCCTTGAGGTTGACGGTGGTCCGGCGTTCCTCATCCATGATGCCCATCTTGATGGTGTTGCGCGCCATGCCGAGCATATCTTCGACCCGCGAAAAGATCTCGACGGCGAAAGCGACTTCTTCAGGGCCATGCATCTTCGGCTTGACCACATACATGGAGCCGGTGCGGGAATTCTTCTTCCGGCCGGCCGTACCGATATCATAGAGCGCAATCAGGCCGGTGATGACGGCATCCATGATGCCCTCGGGCACTTCATTGCCGTCCCGGTCGAGGATCGCAGGATTGGTCATGAGGTGGCCGACATTGCGCACCAGCATCAGCGAGCGGCGATGCACCTCGAAGGAAACGCCATCGGGGCCGGTATAGTCCAGATCCGGGTTGAGCTTGCGGATGAAGCTCGTTCCACCCTTCGCCACCTCTTCCTGCAGATCGCCCTTCATCAGGCCGAGCCAGTTACCGTAGACGACGACTTTGTCTTCGGCATCGACGGCGGCAATCGAATCCTCGCAGTCCATGATCGTCGTGATCGCCGATTCCAGCCAGACGTCGGAAATATGCGCCGGGTCGGACTTGCCGATCGCCGTCGACGCGTCGATGACTATATCGATGTGAATACCGTTATTCTTGAGGAGAATATGGGAGGGAGCGGCGGCGTCACCGCGATAGCCGGCAAAATGCCCGCTATCCCCGAGCGTTACCTGCTCGCCGTCGACCGATCTGACGACAAGCGCTCCATCCTTGACGGCGAAGCTTCCGATGTCCTTCCAGCTCCAATCCTGCAGCGGCACCGATGCATCGAGGAAGTCGCGCACCCAGGCGATGACCTTCTCGCCGCGCTTCGGATTGTAGCCCTTGCCCTTCTCGACGCCGTCGCTCTCGGGAATGGCATCCGTGCCATAGAGCGCATCATAGAGCGAACCCCAGCGGGCATTGGCGGCGTTGAGCGCATAACGCGCATTCATGACGGGAACGACAAGTTGCGGACCGGCGATCGAAGCGATTTCAGGATCGACATTTTCTGTCGAGACCTGAAAATCCGAGCCCTCGGGCAGGAGATAACCGATTTCGCGGAGGAATGATTGGTATTCATCCATATCCGCCGGCGCACCATGACGGCGATACCAATCGTCAATCTTTGCCTGCAGTTCGTCGCGTTTGGCGAGCAATGCGCGATTCCTCGGGCCGAGATCGTGAACGATCGCCGAAAAATCAGCGAAAAACTTCTCCGCATCGACCGCCAGACCCGGCAATACGTCCTTGACTAGGAAATCGTGAAGGACGGTTTCGATGGCAAGACCGTTCTTGTCTATGCGGCTCATGCGACATTCTCCCTGCAGCAGCTTTCGGAAGCTGACACTTTGCCCGGCTTTCATTCACAGTCAATTCAGCAATAATTCGAAAGATTTATGCTCTTTCGGAAATTATGCGCGGCGTCACGCGCATCGGCAGTCCGTTCTGTGGCTGAGTCGTCAGCTTCTGCACCGGCCAGGGGTTGGTCTGATCGGTGGAATCGAAGCGATAACGGTGCATCAGGACGGCAAGGGCGATCACCGCCTCCTGAAGCGCGAAGGTCGCTCCGATGCAGACGCGCGGACCGGCGCCGAAAGGCAGGAACTGGAAGCGTCCGATAGAGCCGCGATTTTCCGGCAGGAAGCGCTCCGGCATATAGGCGCGCGGTCTGTCCCAGTGACGTTCGTGGCGATGCAGCGTCCAGGGCATGATGAGCACCGTGACGCCGGCCTCGATCTCGACCCTCTCGCCCTTGGCGCTCGTCCAGGAATCATCCGCTATAGCGGCACGGTTGATGGATGGCGCAGGGGGATAAAGGCGCAGGGCCTCCTCGAAGGCGGCGCGCGTCTGCGGCATCATATCCAGCCATTTCACAGGTTCGGCGCCGGTGGCGAGCACCGCGTCGATTTCCTCTTCCATCGCCGCGCGGATATGTGGGCTGTTCGATACGCAATAGAGCGTCCAGGCCAATGCCCGGGCTGTGGTCTCATGCCCTGCGCCGATGAAGGTCAGGATATTGTCTTCGATCTCTTCCTTCGTCAGTCCGTCAGGGCCTGCCTGTTCCAGGAGCAGCGTCAGGAAATCCTCGGGCGCGGCACGGCGATCCGCCTTCATCTTGGCAAGCCGCATATCCATCGTGTCACGCACGATGGCGCGGAATTTCTCCAGCACTTTCTGGCCACCGATGCGTGTCACACGTGGAACCCAGGATGGAGCGCGCATCAGATCCATCGGGTCGACGCGACCCATGCGATGCAGAAGTTCATTGACGTCATCAGCGAAATGGCCGCTCGAGGTGACGATTTCACCGGAGAATAACGTGTCAGCGAGAATCGCGAAGGTCAGCTCGGTCATATCGGTGCTGATATCGAAAATCGCGCCTGCCTCGCCCGCGCTCTCATATTTACGGACATAATCTTCCGATTGGCGCAGCATCTGTCCGGCAAAGCCCTGGGCATGGCGGGGCGTGAAGACAGGCGCCACCGCCTTGCGTGATCTCTTCCAGACCGGACCTTCGGCGGTCAGAAGGCCGTCACGGAGGATCGGTCGCAGGACAAGCTGGCGAACATCCGACATGCGGTAATTATTGGCATTGTCGACCAGCACATGCTTGATGAGGCCGGGATCGTTGACGATCAGCGTCCTCTGGCCGAAGAAGCTCGTTCTGATCCAGGGCAGCGTATAGGAGGGCTCGCCCCAGAGTTCGAGCGGGTTGCGCAGTATGATGCGGATGATTTCCAGCCGGCTCGGCGGCACGGTGCGCGGCAGCGGTGCCGGCGGAACGAAGGGATCAGGACGCATGTCCATCGTCAAAGCCTTTCGGGGAAGATCGGCGCCTTCCCGGCAAGCTTGAAGCTAGAGCAGGCCCTTGAGTTCGTCCAGCTTGTCGTTGATCAGCCAGCCGTAATAATTCTCCTCCGGCCAGACCGTCGTGCCGCCAGAACGGTTCTTCGCGGCAAGGGCCGCGGCACGCTGGCGCGAATTGCCGACATTATAAAGCGTCGCGGTCAAGCCGGGATTGCCCGAGATATCCATGCCGGCAATCTCCTTGTAATCGTCGATCGACCTGCGGATCGAAGCGGCGACGAAGGCGAGCGAGATATCGGGATCCATGATGGCCTTGTAGACCGCGCCGGCATTCTTCTCGTTCAGCTTCGGATAACCCGACACGCGGCTGACGAGATCGGAGAGCATCAATGCCGTCAGCGGGTTGACCTGGCCGAGACCGAAGGTCTGGCCGGCATAGAAGGGCTGGAAGAAGACGGCGCTGAAGCGGTTGTTGGGGAAGCTTTGACCGCCGACGGTCTTACCACGGAAATCGCTTTCCCAAACGTCTTCGCGGCAGGACCAGAGTGTATAGGAATCGCTCTTGCCCTTGCATTCGGCAAATTGCGGCCGCGCGACGAAATCGTCGATGTTTTCGCCGTCATAGGCGAAACGGAAGCTTTCTCCGGCATAGGAGGCGGCTTTTACATAATAGGCCTGCAACCGGTCGTAGGCGTCGACATTATAGGTATGTTCGCCGACGATCGCGCCGATGACATGGATGGGATTGATGCCGTAGGCGCTGGAGACCTTGCGGATCTTGGCCATCAGCTCGCGATCGGTCGCCAGAAGCTCGTGGACCTTCTCGTATTTCAGATCGAAGCTGCTCTTGGTGCCTTTGGTGCGGCGGACGGATGCGCCCGGAATATCGGGCTGCTCGGCATGACGATTGCCTGCCGGCACCGTCTGCATTGCGAAGGCCGGCGCTGAATTCACCAGGGCAACGGCAATCATAAGGCTTGTCAAAAGGCGTCGCACGATCCGCTATCCCGTCCGTTCATCGTCCTGTTCGCGATGCGGCTGACTGGACCAGAATCTTGGCCGAATAAAGCCGGAGCGGAAAACAAAACGGGCCTTCACTAAAAAGTAAAAGGCCCGCTGTCGAGAGTGGAATTCGTCACAACTCGGCATTCACACCGGTAAAGAGGTGAACCGGTGCGCCGATATCACAGAATGAAGCGCGACAGGTCGGTATTCTGCGCGAGATCGCCGACATGTTCGCGCACATATGCGGCATCGATCGTAATCGCCGTGCCGCCGCGATCCGGGGCGTTGTAGGAAATATCGTCCAGGACCCGCTCCATCACCGTCTGCAGGCGGCGCGCGCCGATATTCTCGACGGAGGAGTTCAGATGCACGGCGACGTCGGCAAGCGCGTCGATCGCGTCCTCGGTGAAATCGAGGTTCAGGTTTTCGGTCTCCATCAGCGCGCGATACTGGCGGATGAGGCTCGCTTCCGTCTCGGTCAGGATCCGGCGGAAATCCTCCTTGTTCAGCGGGCGCAGCTCGACACGGATCGGCAGGCGGCCCTGCAGCTCGGGAAGAAGATCCGAAGGCTTGGCGACATGGAAGGCGCCCGACGCGATGAAGAGCACGTGGTCGGTTTTGACAGGTCCGTATTTGGTCGAGACCGTCGTGCCTTCGACGAGCGGCAGGAGGTCGCGCTGCACGCCTTCACGGGAAACGCCCGCCCCCATGCCGCCGTCGCGGGCGGCGATCTTGTCGATTTCATCGAGGAAGACGATGCCGTCATTCTCGACCGAGCGGACGGCCTCGCGCTGGATCACCTCATTGTCGATCAGCTTGTCGGACTCGTCGCGGATCAGATCGGTATAGGAAGCCTTGACCGTCGTGCGCACCTTCTTGGTACGGCCGCCCATCGCCTTGCCGAACATTTCCGACAGGTTCAGCACGCCGATATTGGCGCCCGGCATGCCGGGAATTTCGAAGCCGCCCATGCCGGAACCGGTATCGGCCACCTCGATATCGATTTCCTTGTCGTCGAGTTCGCCGTCCCTCAGCTTCTTACGGAAGTTCTCGCGGGTGGCAGGCGAAGCGGTGGTGCCGACCAAGGCATCGAGAACACGCTCTTCGGCGCTGACATGCGCCTTGGCCTGCACTTCGGCCCGCTTCTTCTCGCGCACCAGGCCGATGCCGACTTCGACAAGATCGCGGACGATCTGCTCGACATCGCGGCCGACATAGCCGACCTCGGTGAATTTGGTGGCTTCCACCTTGATGAAGGGCGCGCCGGCGAGCTTTGCCAGGCGGCGGGAAATTTCCGTCTTGCCGACGCCGGTCGGGCCGATCATCAGGATGTTCTTGGGCATGACTTCGTCGCGCAGGCTCGGATCGAGCTGCTGGCGGCGCCAGCGGTTGCGCAGCGCGATCGCGACGGCGCGCTTGGCCTCATGCTGGCCGATGATGTAGCGGTCGAGTTCGGAAACGATCTCGCGGGGGGAAAAGGTCGTCATTGCGTATCATTCTCCTGGCGGTCCGGGGCGATCAGCGGCACCCGGCCGTAATTCATCGTTATTTCGCCAAGCCTTGAAAGCATGGTTGGTCCGGCCGCACCTCAGCCTTCGACCTCAAGCGATTCCACCACGATATTATGGTTTGTGTAGACGCAGATGTCGGCGGCGATATCGAGGGCGCGGCGCGCGATCTCTTCGGCCGATTTGTCGGTATCCATGAGCGCGCGGGCGGCCGCGAAGGCGTAGTTGCCGCCCGAGCCGATCGCCGTCGTGCCATGCTCAGGCTCCAGAACATCGCCGTTGCCGGTGATCGCGAGCGTGATCGACTTGTCGGCGACGAGCATCATGGCTTCGAGATTACGCAGGTATTTGTCGGTACGCCAGTCCTTGGCGAGTTCGACGGCGGCTCGCATCAGCTGGCCGGGATATTGCTCCAGCTTCTTTTCAAGCCTTTCGAGCAGGGTGAAGGCATCGGCGGTGGCGCCGGCGAAACCGGCGATGACCTCGCCCTTGCCGATGCGGCGCACCTTGCGGGCATTGCCCTTCATGACGGTCTGGCCGAGGCTCACCTGGCCGTCGCCCGCCATCACCACCTTGCCGCCTTTTCGAACTGTAATGATCGTTGTCATAAAACACCTGTCTGCCCATGACGAGGGCTACTCTGCCAAGCCGCTCACCGGCCTTGTTGAACCCTATGTAAGTGGGCCGGAGCCGATTGCAAATGGGCCGGCTTTTCTCTTCCCCGGCTTCTGGATATTTCCCCATGCGCCTGATAAGGAACGGCCTTATTCCGATGGAGGGCCAGATGGCCGAGACCGCAGCAAGCCGCACGGGCAGCGTTTCCCGCAAGACCAACGAGACCTCGATTTCCGTTTCCGTCAATCTCGACGGTACCGGCAAATCGAAGATTTCGACGGGCGTCGGCTTCTTCGATCATATGCTCGACCAGCTTTCGCGGCATTCCCTGATCGACATGGAGATCGACGCCAAGGGCGACCTGCATATCGACGATCACCATACCGTCGAGGATACGGGTATCGCGATCGGCCAGGCGATCTCCAAGGCGCTCGGCGACCGGCGCGGCATCACGCGCTACGCTTCGATAGACCTTGCCATGGACGAGACGATGACCAAGGCCGCGGTCGATCTTTCCGGCCGGCCCTTCCTCGTCTGGAACGTCGCCTTCAGCGCGCCGAAGATCGGAACCTTCGACACCGAGCTCGTCCGCGAATTCTTCCAGGCGCTCGCCCAGAATGCCGGCATCACCTTGCATATTCTCAACCATTATGGCGCCAACAACCACCATATTGCCGAGACATGCTTCAAGGCCGTTGCCCGCGCATTGCGCACGGCGACAGAGATCGATCCGAGACAGGCGGGCCGTGTTCCCTCGACCAAGGGCACGCTCGTCTGAGCCCCTTAAGGGAGCGGCGAGAATGACTTCAAGCTATATTTTCCTGACGCCGCCCGGCAGCGCAGGTACACGCCTTGACGAAACGCGAGCCATCCGCGACGGCTTCACGTGGCTCGGCTTCCTGTTCCCGTGGATTTGGCTACTGGCACATCGGCTGTGGCTGCCGGCGGGCGTGGCCTTTCTGGCGCAGGCAGTCGGCGGCGCGCTGATGGACGAGCCGGGTCTCGGGCTGGCGGGAGCGGCGATCGCGCTTGGTGTGAATGTGCTGGTCGGCCTCGAAGGCCAGAATTTGCGCATTCGCAGCCTTGCCGCCACAGGCTGGAACGAAGACGGGCTCGTTACAGCCGATACGATCGGCATTGCCGAGGACGTCTATTTCTCGGACAAGGCAAACATTACAGAGAGCGACGGCGCCGCCGCACCGGACTGGGAGAACAAGACCCGCCCGGACGGCCGCCACGGCCATGCCACCTCGCTCGGTCTTTTCGGTTTTGATGGAGGACGCTGATCATGCGCGTCGCGATTATCGACTACGGTTCCGGCAACCTGCGCTCGGCGACCAAGGCTTTCGAACGGGCTGCCCGCGAGGCGGGCATCGATGCGCATATCGACCTCACCGACAAGGCAGAGAATGTCGCTGCGGCTGACCGTATCGTACTTCCCGGCGTCGGCGCCTATGCCGATTGCCGGCGTGGCCTCGATGCCGTGCCTGGGATGACCGAAGTGCTGATCGAGGCTGTCGAGAAGAAAGCGCGGCCATTCCTCGGCATCTGCGTCGGCATGCAGCTCATGTCCTCGCGCGGCCTCGAAAAGACCGTCACCCATGGTTTCGGCTGGATTCCCGGCGACGTCATCGAGATGACGCCTGGAGATCCCACGCTGAAGATCCCGCAAATCGGCTGGAACACCCTCGATCTCCAGCGCGAACACCCGCTCTTCGACGGCATTCCCACAGGATCGCAGGGGCTGCACGCCTATTTCGTCCATTCCTACCATCTTGCCGCCGAAAATGCGGGCGATGTCATCGCGACCGTCGACTATGGCGGCCCGATGACCGCTCTCGTCGGGCGCGACAACATGGTCGGGGCACAGTTCCATCCGGAAAAGAGCCAGAAACTCGGGCTTGCGCTGATCGCCAATTTCCTGCGCTGGAACCCGTAATACGGCCGCCTTATTTTTCCTTTATGGAAACGGCGGAACAGGAGTGTGCTCGATGCCGGCTTCGCGGAAATCAGGCAAGGTGCTCTATACGCTCAGGCCCTCCCGGGAAGGCCTTCCTCCCTTCTCGGATATCAGGCTTCCCGGCGGAACGATCATCCGCCGCGTTGACGAAGCCATCCATAGGAGGGCGCTTTCCAATGCAGCCAAGGCGTTGAAAGAAAGGCTGGACCGATGATCCATGAGTTTCTTGCCGGCAACGAGAATTCCCAGCTGCGCGCCAATGGCATCAGCGCCGGCGATATCGCCGAGGCGGTGCTGGAATTCTATATCGAGGGCGAAGACGACCTGATCGGTCTGCTCGCCTATGCCCTTTATGAACGGCAAAAGCGCGATTTCGTCCTCAGCCATCGCAAGCGCAACGCCGGCCGTTCGCCCAATGAGGCGGAGCTTGCTGCCGTCAACAGCAACTATCTCTCCACAGACCTGCGCAACACGCTGCGCGACCGCGCCTCGCAGATCCTTTCGAGTTATGCCGAGACCTATGTGGAGGCGATGGAGCCCGAGATCCGGCTTGCGGCCGTCAACAACGATGCGCTGCGCCGGGTGCGCGAGATCGAGAAATCGGTGAAAAAGCGCCTGGGCTTCTGGCGCCAGGTGCGCGCCGGCTTCACCGTTACCCTGCTGATCCTACTGCTTTTCGGCGCGGCCACCATTGCCGCTGTCTTTTTCCGCTCGGATATCGTAGATGCGTGGAATGCGCTGATGGTACCGACCACTTTACGGACGTAAGACGACATGATCCTTTTTCCCGCGATCGACCTGAAGGGCGGCCAGTGCGTCCGCTTGAAACTCGGCGACATGCAGCAGGCGACGGTCTACAACACCGATCCGGCCGCCCAGGCGAAATCCTTCGAAGACCAGGGTTTCGAATGGCTGCACGTGGTCGATCTCGACGGCGCCTTTGCGGGACATTCGGCCAATGGCGATGCCGTCGAGGCGATCCTGAAGGCGACCAAGAATCCGGTGCAGCTCGGTGGCGGCATCCGCACGCTCGATCATATCGAAGCCTGGCTGTCGCGCGGCCTGCGCCGCGTCATTCTCGGCACTGTCGCGGTCAGAAATCCTCAGCTGGTCATCGAGGCCTGCCGGAAATTTCCCGGCCGCGTCGCCGTCGGCATCGATGCCAAGGGCGGCAAGGTGGCCGTCGAGGGTTGGGCTGAAGCTTCCGAACTCGGCATCATCGAGCTCGCCAGGAAATTCGAGGGCGCCGGCGTTGCCGCGATCATCTACACCGATATCGACCGCGACGGGATCCTGACCGGTATCAACTGGGCGTCGACGCTGGAGCTTGCCGACGCCGTCTCCATCCCCGTCATCGCTTCGGGCGGCCTTGCCTCCATCGAAGACATCGAGCGCATGCTGCAGCCCGATGCGCGGAAGCTCGAAGGGGCGATCTCGGGCCGTGCGCTTTACGACGGCCGGATCGATCCGGCGGAAGCGCTGGCGCTGATCAAGGCCAGCAGGGCCAGGGAGACTGCGTAAATGACCCTCAAGGCTCGTGTCATCCCCTGCCTCGACGTCAAGGACGGCCGTGTCGTCAAGGGCGTCAATTTCCTCAATCTCGTCGATGCCGGCGATCCCGTCGAAGCGGCGAAGGCCTATGATGCGGCCGGCGCCGACGAACTCTGCTTCCTCGATATCACCGCTTCTTCGGACAATCGCGAGACGATCTTCGATGTCGTGTCGCGCACAGCCGACCAGTGCTTCATGCCGCTGACGGTCGGCGGCGGGGTCAGAACCATCGCCGATATCCGCAAGCTCCTGCTGTGCGGCGCCGATAAGGTCTCGATCAATTCGGCAGCCGTCAGCAATCCCGATTTCGTCGCCGAGGCGGCCGACAAGTTCGGCGATCAGTGCATCGTCGTCTCGATCGACGCCAAGCGCAGGCGCACGCAGGCGGTCGGCGGCTACAATCTCAGCGCCTGGGAGATCTATACGCATGGCGGCCGCAATGCGACCGGCATCGACGCCATCGAATTCGCCCAGAAGATGGTGGCCCGCGGCGCAGGCGAACTGCTCGTTACCTCGATGGACCGCGACGGCACCAAGGTCGGCTACGACCTGGAACTGACGCGGGCGATCGCCGATGCGGTGCGGGTGCCGGTCATCGCGTCGGGCGGCGTCGGCGATCTCGACGATCTCGTCGCCGGGGTGAAGGAAGGCCATGCCAACGCGGTACTTGCCGCCTCGATCTTCCATTTCGGCACCTATACCGTCGGCGAGGCCAAGCACTATATGTCGAAGTGCGGCATCGACATGCGTCTCGACTGAACCTTGAAAGCGGACATATGAGCGGATTTTCCCTTTCCGACCTCGAAAGGATCGTCGCAGAGCGATCGAACGCCTCGCCGGAGCAATCCTGGACGGCAAAGCTCGTGGCCGCCGGCCAGCCGAAAGCGGCAAAAAAGCTCGGTGAAGAGGCGATTGAAGCCGTGATGGCGGCGGTGACTGATGACCGCGACAATCTGACCTATGAAGCCGCCGATGTGCTCTATCATCTCTTGGTCGTATTGCGGATTGCTGAAATACCGTTAGAGAATGTCATGGCCGAACTCGAGCGCAGAACCGCGCAGTCCGGCCTCAAGGAAAAGGCCAGCCGGCAGGGTTCATGAGTATCGCGACTGAGATTATCGGGGTGCCGGAAACGTTGGATCACTTCCAGTCGGAATCCTATTCGCCCTACCATTTCTTTTCTTCCGAACAATGGGCGAAATTCCGGGCCGACACGCCGCTGACGCTGACCAGCGACGAGGTCAAGCGGCTGCGCTCGATGGGCGATCCGATCGATCTCGACGAGGTCCGGCGCATCTATCTCTCGCTGTCGCGCCTGCTTTCGTCGCATGTCGAATCCTCGCAGATGCTGTTCAACCAGCGCAACCGCTTCCTCAGCATGTCGGATGTGACGAAGACGCCTTTCGTCATCGGCATCGCCGGTTCGGTCGCCGTCGGCAAATCGACCACTGCCCGTATCCTCAAGGAGCTTTTGGGACGCTGGCCCTCGAGCCCGAAAGTCGATCTCATCACCACCGACGGCTTCCTCCACCCGAACGCCGTGCTGCAGCGGGAAAAGCTGATGCAGCGCAAGGGTTTTCCGGAGAGCTACGATACGGCCGCGATCCTACGCTTCCTCTCGGCGATCAAGGCGGGACAGCCTGACGTGAAGGCGCCCTGCTATTCGCACCTCGTCTACGACGTGCTGCCGGACGAATACAAGATCATCGACCGGCCCGACATCCTGATCTTCGAAGGCATCAACGTGCTGCAATCGCGCGACTTGCCGGCCGACGGCAAGATCGTGCCCATGGTGTCCGACTTCTTCGACTTTTCGATCTATATCGATGCGGCGGAAAACAAGATCCATAACTGGTATGTGACGCGCTTCATGCGGCTGCGTGAAACCGCCTTCCGCGATCCCAACTCTTATTTCCATCGCTACGCGTCGATCACCGATGCGGAAGCGCTTGAAATCGCCGAGGATCTCTGGACGAACATCAACCTGAAGAACCTGCGCCAGAACATCCTGCCGACGCGGCCGCGCGCCGATCTCATCCTGAAAAAAGGCAAGGACCACCTGATCGAGCAGGTTGCGCTCAGGAAACTATAGCAGGCGATCAATTTTCACGAATGGACGCGTCGCAGCGTCAGATTGATGCGGCCGCCGTTCTTCAGCAGCGTCGACGTCCCGGGATGAATGCGGTCAACGCCATGGAAACAAAGCCTCCCCTCGCCGCCCAGCACGACCAGATCGCCGCTCGCAAGCTTGAAGGATAGCGTGCGATCATTGCGGTTGAGGCCGCCGACCCGAAAGAGGCAGCTGTTGCCGAGCGAGATCGAGACGACCGGCGCCTGCAAATCCCTCTCGTCCTTATCCTGATGCAGGCCCATGCGGGCGTCGTCGGAATAGAAATTGACGAGGCAGGCCTCCGGCGGCTTCTCATAACCGTAAACGTCATTCCAAATATCGAGCAAGAGGTTCGGCATCTCAGGCCAAGGCCTGCCGGTTGCCGGATGCGTCGGCTGATAACGATAGCCGCGCTCCTTGTCCGTTACCCAGCCGAGCGGCCCGCAATTGGTCATCCTGACCGACATCGGCTTACCGGTGCCGGGCATGACGGGCACATAGAGCGGCGCTTCGGTGACGACGGTACGGATGAGCTCGACCAATTCTTCCTGGCGCGCCCGGTCGAGGTAGCCGGGGAGATGGCGGATGCCGTTCAGGAGACCCGGCATATCACTCGCCGCCGCCCGGGCGGCCACGCATTTTCTTGACTTCAGAGCGGCCGGATTTTTCTTTCAGCCGACGCTCGACAGAACCCTTGGTCGGCTTGGTCTTCTTGCGCGGCGGCGGTGGCGGCTTGGCCGCTTCCAGGATCAGCTCCTTCAGCCGCTCGCGCGCATCCTCCCGGTTGCGGTCCTGGCTGCGAAAGCGGCTAGCCTCGATCATCAGCACGCCCTCCTTCGACATACGCCGGCCGGCGAGCTTGACCGCATTGGCCTTGACGCGATCATTGAGGGAAGGTGAATTCGGGATGTTGAAGAACAGCTGGACCGCGGTCGAGACCTTGTTGACATTCTGCCCGCCGGGACCGCCCGCCAGAACGAACTGTTCCGTCAGTTCCCATCCCGCGATGGTGATCCTGTCATCGATGTAGAGAGCGTCGCTGGCCATGCGGCGTTCTATCTCATATCGCCGGCCAATTGGAAATATCGGCCGGCAACGAGAAAACCCGGCAATCCTGCGACGCCGGGTTTCACGTGAATCAGAAAGTTTATCCGCTTTATTCGGCTGCGACCTTCACGCCCGGGGCCGCGTCGCGGACGCCGCCATCGACATGATTTTCGAACTTGGCGAAGTTGGCGATGAACATCGAGACCAGCTTTTCGGCCTGCGCGTCATAGGCGGCCTTATCGGCCCAGGTCGAGCGCGGATCGAGAATGCCGCCATCGACACCATCGACGGAGACCGGCACGGCGAAGCCGAAGTTGGCGTCCGTGCGGAACTCGACCTGGCCGAGCTTGCCGCTCAGAGCCGCGGCCAGCAGCGCGCGTGTCGCCTTGATCGGCATGCGCTTGCCGGTGCCGTAGGCACCGCCGGTCCAGCCGGTGTTGACGAGCCAGCACTCGACGCCGTGACGGCCGATCAGCTCCTTGAGCAGATTGCCGTATTCGGCCGGGTGGCGCGGCATGAAGGGTGCGCCAAAGCAGGTGGAGAAGGTCGCTTCCGGCTCGACGACACCCTTTTCGGTGCCGGCCACCTTGGCGGTGTAGCCGGAGAGGAAGTGATACATGGCCTGATCGGGCGTCAGGCGCGCGATCGGCGGCATGACGCCGAAGGCATCGGCCGTCAGCATGATGATCGTCTTCGGATGCCCGGCGCGGCCGGTTTCCGAAGCGTTCGGGATGAAATGCATCGGGTAGGCGCAACGGGTGTTTTCCGTCAGCGAACCGTCATCGAAATCGGGCTCGCGACGTTCGTTGAGGACGACGTTTTCGAGCACGGTGCCGAAGCGCTGGGTCGTCGCGTAGATCTCCGGCTCGGCCTCGGCCGAAAGGCGGATGGTCTTGGCGTAGCAGCCGCCTTCGAAGTTGAAGATGCCGTTTTCGCTCCAGCCATGTTCGTCATCGCCGATCAGCGTGCGGGCCGGATCGGCCGAAAGGGTCGTCTTGCCGGTGCCGGAAAGGCCGAAGAAGACTGCCGCATCGCCATCCGGGCCGACATTGGCCGAGCAGTGCATCGGCATCACGCCCTTGGCCGGCAGCAAGTAGTTGAGGACGGTGAAGACCGATTTCTTCATTTCGCCGGCGTAAGATGTGCCGCCGATGAGAACGAGGCCGTTGGTGAGATCGCAGGCGATCACCGTTTCCGAACGGCAGCCGTGGCGCGCCGGATCGGCCTTGAAGCTCGGCAGATCGATGATCGTCAGCTTGGGCAGGAAAGTTGGCAGTGCTGCGGCGTCAGGACGGATCAGCAGATTGCGGATAAACAGCGAATGCCAGGCGAACTCGGTTACGACGCGGGTCGGCAGAGCATGGCCTTCTTCGGCGCCGCCGACGAGGTCCTGGACGAAAAGGTCCTTGCCGGCAGCATGCGCCAGCATGTCATCGCGCAGCAGGGCGAAGTGCTCCGGCGAGAGCGGCTTGTTGTTGTCCCACCAGATTTGACCATCCGTATTGGCGTCACGGACGACGAACTTGTCACGCGGCGAACGACCGGTGTGCTGACCGGTAAGGGCCCGAAGAGCGCCCTGAGCGGTCAGTTCGGCTTCACCCCGGCGGATCGATTCCTCATAGAGCGCTGCGGCGGAAAAGTTATAGCGAACGCTGGCTGCGCCGCCCAATCCAACCGTTGCAAGCTCCGTTGCCGGGTTATGAACTCCGAACTTTTCCATGGCTAGTTCCCTTTGCTCAGGCTCGTTGCCGTTAAAACTAAGCGGGAAAATACGGGGAGAAATTTTAAAAGACAAGAGACAAAAATTGAGAAAATGCAGTAATATCAAATAATTAATCGATTTAAATTTCTGTCGTTCTTTTTAAATCGTTTGAAGGCGCCGCGTTGAAACATTTTGGCGCACCACTTCGGGTTGCGGTGGAATTTTACGACAATCCTCCCCTTTATCTTTGCCACAATTTGTTCCACCTTTATCCTCCATAAGCGCATCCGGTCACTGAGACCGCCTGGGGACGACTAAAATCCGGGAGATTGCGCACTGATGACGGAGACCAACACCATGCCGACAATCGCGCTCGTTGACGACGACCGCAACATCCTGACCTCGGTGTCGATCGCACTGGAGGCCGAAGGATATAAGGTCGAGACCTATACGGACGGTGCCTCGGCGCTCGACGGCCTTCTGGCGCGACCGCCGCAGCTTGCGATCTTCGATATCAAGATGCCGCGCATGGACGGCATGGAACTTCTGCGCCGCCTGCGGCAGAAATCGGATATTCCGGTCATCTTCCTCACCTCCAAGGATGAGGAGATCGACGAACTGTTCGGCCTGAAGATGGGCGCGGACGATTTCATCACCAAGCCTTTCTCGCAGCGTCTGCTGGTGGAGCGCGTGCGCGCCGTCCTGCGCCGCGCCTCGAGCCGCGAAGCCGCGGCCGCCGGCGGCACGAGCCCCAGCGGCGCGCCGAAAGCCGGCGCGGTGCAGCAGGCCCGTTCGCTGGAACGCGGACAGCTGGTCATGGACCAGGAGCGCCACACCTGCACCTGGAAGGGCGAGGCCGTGACGCTGACGGTGACGGAGTTCCTGATCCTGCATTCGCTGGCGCAGCGCCCCGGCGTCGTGAAAAGCCGCGACGCGCTGATGGATGCGGCCTATGATGAACAGGTCTATGTCGACGACCGGACCATCGACAGCCACATCAAGCGGCTGCGCAAGAAATTCAAGATGGTCGATACCGACTTTGATATGATTGAAACGCTCTACGGAGTGGGATACCGCTTCCGCGAAGCAGCCTGAGCCCGAACGGCGCAGCGCGAGGAATTGTTGAGGGTTGCGGGCCGGTCGATCCGGCCCCACCCTTCGAAAGGGCCTGTCATTGGCACAATTGGTTCAGGAAAGGGATCTGGACGACGCGGAGGGCGTGAGCACCCGTCGCGTCCGAGGCCGCCGTTGGTCACATCCCTTCACGCTGATCCGCCGCATCTTCGGCAATGCGGTGTTTTCGAGCCTGACGCGGCGCATCCTGTTCTTCAACCTCGTCGCGCTGGTCGTGCTCGTCGGCGGCATCCTTTATCTCAACCAGTTTCGCGAAGGCTTGATCGACGCCCGCGCCGAAAGCCTGCTGACGCAGGGTGAAATCATCGCCGGCGCCGTTTCGGCCTCCGCGTCGGTCGATACGAACTCGATCACCATCGATCCGCAGAAGCTGCTCGAGCTGCAGGCCGGCCAGAGCATTACGCCGGTGCCGAACGACGAGGACCTGGAATTCCCGATCGATCCGGAGAAGGTCGCCCCGGTCCTGCGCCGGCTGATCTCGCCGACGCGCACGCGCGCGCGCATCTTCGATGCCGACGCCAATCTGCTGCTCGATTCGCGTCACCTCTATTCGCGCGGGCAGGTGCTGCGCTTCGACCTGCCGCCGGTCGAAGAAGAGAAGCAGACCTGGAGCGATTGGTTCGCGACCCTGTTCAACAAGGCGCTGCAGCCCGGCAATCTGCCGCTCTACAAGGAAGCGCCGGGCGGCGACGGCTCGATCTATCCCGAAGTCATGAACGCGCTGACCGGCGTGCGCGGCGCTGTGGTACGCACTACGGAGAAAGGCGAGCTGATCGTTTCCGTCGCCGTGCCGATCCAGCGCTTCCGCGCCGTGCTCGGCGTGCTGCTGTTGTCGACGCAGGCGGGCGACATCGACAATATCGTCCATGCCGAACGGCTTGCCATCATGCGGGTCTTCGGCGTGGCGACGCTCGTCAACGTGCTGCTGTCCCTGGTGCTGTCGTCGACCATCGCCAATCCGCTGCGCCGGCTTTCGGCAGCGGCGATCCGCGTGCGCCGTGGCGCCAAGACGCGCGAGGAGATCCCCGACTTCTCCGCCCGCCAGGACGAAATCGGCAATCTTTCCATCGCCTTGCGCGAGATGACGACGGCGCTTTACGACCGCATCGATGCGATCGAGAGCTTTGCGGCCGATGTCAGCCACGAACTCAAGAACCCGCTGACCTCGCTGCGCAGCGCCGTCGAAACGCTGCCGCTCGCCAAATCCGACGAATCCAAGAAACGGCTGCTTGACGTCATCCAGCATGATGTGCGCCGCCTCGACCGCCTGATCAGCGACATATCGGACGCCTCGCGCCTCGATGCCGAACTTGCACGCGTCGATGCCGGCTCCGTCGACATGGAAGTGCTGCTGCGCGACCTGATCGACGTGTCCCGCCAGATCCGGGGCAGCAAGAAGCAGGTGGAAATCGAATATACGATCGAACGCAAGCCGAACATCAAGACGCGTTTCGTCGTCAACGGCCACGATCTGCGCATCGGTCAGATCGTCACGAACCTGATCGAAAACGCCCGCTCCTTCGTTCCCGAGAAGGGCGGCAAGATCACCGTGAGGCTGGTGCGCACGCGCTCGCGCTGCGTCACGACCATCGAAGACAACGGCCCCGGCATCCAGGCGGAAAATATCGACCGCATCTTCGAGCGTTTCTATACGGACCGGCCGGAATCGGAAGGTTTCGGCCAGAATTCCGGCCTCGGCCTTTCGATCAGCCGCCAGATCGCCGAAGCCCATGGCGGTTCGCTGAGGGCGGAGAACATCACCGATGGCGAGAACGGGCGCGTGCTCGGCGCGCGCTTCATCCTCGCCCTTCCGCTTGACGCCGCCGCATGAGCGGGCCGGCTCCCAACATCCATGCGACGGCGATCGTCGTCGGCAGGACGGGGCTCCTGTTCAGCGGGCCGTCCGGCTGGGGAAAGTCGATGCTGGCCTTCACCTGCATGACCGAGGCCCGCCGGCTGGGTCTCTTTACGGCGCTCGTCGCTGACGACCAGGTCCTCCTGTCGGAAGATGCCGGCTCGGTGATTGCCGCATGCCCGCCGTCGATCGCCGGGTTGATCGAGCTTCGCGGCACCGGCATCGTCCGGCAGGATCACGTGCCCCAGGCAATCATGCACTATGCCGTGCTTCCCGGCAGCGCTTCCGGTGAAAACCGCGTCCCCGCGGAGGGCGAAATCGTCAGTCTCGCCCCGGGTTTTTCGCTTCCCGCATTGCGGCTGCTCACAAATGTTGCCTCACCGCTGGCGATCCTCATGGCGAAAGCGCCTGACATCGGATGCTGAAGGCTTCCGGATTGATCAATCCGCCTTATATATTTGCATTTTTATCTTGCACTTCGGCTTTTCATAGCCAAGATGTGCCGCCACCGGTGGACGAAATTGCTGCATTGCGATATCTCAGCCACCGTTTGCGGATATGGGAGCAGTAATATCATGATCGGACTTGTGCTTGTCACTCATGGCAAGCTGGCTGAAGAGTTTCGTCATGCTGTCGAGCACGTCGTCGGTCCTCAGAAATTCATCGAGACGGTCTGTATTGGCCCCGAAGACGATATGGACCAAAGACGGCAGGACATTCTGCAAGCCGTTTCCGGTGCCGACGACGGCCATGGCGTCGTCATCCTGACCGACATGTTTGGCGGCACGCCGTCCAATCTTGCCATATCGGTCATGAGCAGCGGCCATACCGAGGTCATTGCCGGCGTCAACCTGCCGATGCTGATCAAGCTCGCTGGCGTGCGCGGCGAGAACAACATGGAGAAGGCGCTGGTGGAGGCTTCCGAAGCCGGGCGGAAATATATCAATGTCGCGAGCCGCGTGCTCAGCGGAAAATAACGGGCCTTCATGACGTCGCTTTCCCGGGAACTCCTCATCATCAACAAGCGCGGTCTTCACGCGCGCGCCTCCGCCAAATTCGTGCAGATGGTCGAGAATTTCGATGCAGCCATCACCGTTTCCAAAGATGGAATGACGGTCGGCGGCACCTCGATCATGGGCCTCATGATGCTGGCGGCAAGTCCTGGCTCGAGCGTGGTCGTCTCGGCGAGCGGCATCCAGGCCGCCGAAGCGCTGGAGGCGCTGGATCAGCTGATCCAGAACAAGTTCGGCGAAGAAATGTGACCTCGGCCGAGCTCATATAAACATATAAAGACTTCTTTATATCCTTATTGCCATCCCAGGCGAAGCCTGCTAAACGGCTGGCATGCCGTGCGCTTGCTTGCGCCTGCGCCAATTTTTGAGACGTTTTTCAGCCTGGAGACCTCTATGAGCACTGAAAAAGATTATGTCGTCGCCGATATCGGGCTTGCGGATTTCGGCCGCAAGGAAATTACGATCGCCGAAACCGAAATGCCGGGGCTGATGTCCTGCCGCGCCGAATTCGGCCAGGCAAAGCCGCTGAAGGGCGCGCGCATCACCGGTTCGCTGCATATGACCATCCAGACGGCCGTGCTGATCGAGACGCTGGTGGCGCTCGGCGCCGAAGTCCGCTGGGCTTCGTGCAACATCTTCTCGACGCAGGACCATGCCGCCGCCGCGATCGCCGCTGCCGGCGTTCCGGTATTCGCCATCAAGGGTGAATCGCTCGAAGATTACTGGGTCTATACGGACAAGATCTTCCAGTGGGCCGATGGCGGTCTTTCCAACATGATCCTCGATGACGGCGGCGACGCCACCATGTACATCCTGCTCGGCGCCCGCGCCGAAGCCGGCGAGGACGTGCTCTCCAACCCGCATTCCGAAGAAGAAGAAATCCTCTTCGCACAGATCAAGAAGCGCCTCGCCGCTTCTCCGGGCTGGTTCACCAAGCAGCGCGACGCCATCAAGGGCGTCACGGAAGAAACCACCACGGGCGTCAACCGCCTCTACCAGCTCAGCCAGAAGGGCCTGCTGCCCTTCCCGGCGATCAACGTCAACGACTCCGTCACCAAGTCGAAGTTCGACAACAAGTACGGCTGCAAGGAATCGCTGGTCGACGGCATCCGCCGCGGCACCGACGTGATGATGGCCGGCAAGGTTGCCGTCGTCTGCGGTTACGGTGACGTCGGCAAGGGTTCTGCCGCTTCGCTTTCCGGCGCCGGCGCCCGCGTCAAGGTGACCGAAGCCGATCCGATCTGCGCCCTGCAGGCCGCCATGGACGGTTACGAAGTGGTTCTGCTCGAGGACGTCGTTTCCTCGGCCGATATCTTCATCACAACGACCGGCAACAAGGACGTCATCCGCATCGACCACATGCGGCAGATGAAGGACATGGCGATCGTCGGCAACATCGGCCATTTCGACAACGAAATCGAAGTCGCCGCGCTGCGGAACCTCAAGTGGACCAACGTCAAGCCGCAGGTCGACCTGATCGAGTTCCCCAAGGGCAACCGCATCATCCTTCTCTCCGAAGGCCGTCTGCTGAACCTCGGCAATGCGACGGGCCATCCGTCCTTCGTCATGTCGGCTTCCTTCACCAACCAGACGCTGGCGCAGATCGAGCTCTTCACCAAGCCCGGCCAGTACGAGAACAAGGTGTACATCCTGCCGAAGCACCTCGACGAGAAGGTCGCGCGCCTTCATCTCGATAAGCTCGGCGTGAAGCTTACCCAGCTCAGCGAAGAGCAGGCTGCCTATATCGGCGTGAAGCCGCAGGGCCCGTTCAAGTCCGACCACTACAGATATTGATAGGATCATCAATATCCACAAGATGTAGAAGCCGCGGCATTGACAAATGCCGCGGCTTATTTTTTGGACGCTCCCTTCCCGCCGATTCCCTTCCGAAGTATTGTTTTAAGACTTGATTCGGGACGCCGGACACCGTCCGACCGTCTCGAAATGGGATGTCTTGTCGTAATGCGGCACATTGAAAGACGGAGACATACCGCGGATGTCGGAAATGAAAAACAGCCTGTCCGGTCAGGCGGATGACGGCGTTCGCGCCGGTCGCCGCCCGTTCACGGCAGGCCAAGGATATCAATCTGCAACGGCACACGAGGCCGCAAAGCAAGAGCATGGATCATTGGCGCGCTTCCTGAAAACCTGCGCAGCCGGCACGGCGTTTGCCGCGCTGGCGCGGCCGGTTCTGGCACAGACCGAGCAGCAGGCGGCGGCCTCGGCTCATCTCTTCACCTCCTCGCAGGTCGTCGGCGTTTCCGTCGTCATCGGCGTCATCTCGGCGGCGCTGCTGTCGACACTGTGGCTCGTGCGCCAGCGCGGCAACCTGGAAAACGAAAGCCGGGAAATCCGCTCGGCGCTTTCCGATGCCCAACAGCGCATTTCGCAATACCAGGCTCTGATCGCTGACAAGAACCGGCGGATCGTCATCTGGGACGGCAATACCCGCCCTGAGCTTCTCGGCCAGCTTCCGCCCGAAACCGGCGCGCCGCAGGACGGAGAATTCCTGGCCTTCGGCCTCTGGCTGAAATCACGCTCCGCCTCCGATCTGGAAAAGGCGATCGACCGGCTGCGCGACGGCGCGCAAAGCTTTGACATGGTGGTCGAAACCATCCGTGACGAAGTGCTCGAGGCGCAGGGCCGGGTTTCCGGCGGGCGCGCCTTCGTCCGCTTCGTGGCGCTCAACAATCTGCGCGCCGAGCTCGCAGAGATCAGGATCGAGCGCGACCGGCTGATGACCTCGATCTCGGCCTTCCAGACCATGCTCGACGCGATCGACATGCCGGCCTGGCAGCGCGACCCGGCGGGCCGCCTGACCTGGGTCAACCTTGCTTACGGCGAGGCGGTCGAAGCACGATCGCCGCAGCAGGCGATCAATGAAGGCCGCGAGATGCTGACGACCGTGGCGCGCGAACGCATCCGCGCGACGGCGACGCCGGAATCGCCCTTCCACGACACGATCTCGACAGTCGTGCGCGGCAACCGCACATTCTTCGACGTCGTCGACGTCAAGGTTCCCGGCGGCTCGGCCGGCATTGCGGTCGACGTGTCCGACATAGAGGCGGTTCGCGCCGAGCTGGAACGGACGCTGAAGAGCCACGCCGAAACACTCGACCATCTCGCGACACCCGTCGCCATCTTCGACGGCGACCGCAGGCTGCAATTCTACAACCAGGCCTTCGTCGCCCTTTGGGAGTTGGATATCGCCTTCCTCGAAAGCCGGCCCGACAATAGCGAGCTGCTCGAACGGCTGCGGGCAGCCAAGAAGCTGCCGGACCAGCTCAACTGGAAAAGCTGGAAGGAAGCGGCGCTTTCGGTCTATCGCGCGCTCGATACGCAATCGGATCTCTGGCACCTGCCGAACGGGCAGACGCTGCGCGTCTTCGCGACAGCCCATCCGCAGGGCGGCGCCACCTGGGTGTTCGAAAACCTGACCGAGCAGGTCGACCTCGAAACGCGCTACAATACGCTGGTCAAGGTGCAGGGCGAAACGATCGACCATCTTTCCGAAGGTGTGGCGGTGTTCGGCCCCGATGGACGCATCCGCCTGTCCAACCCGGCGTTCCGCGCGCTCTGGGGGATCACCGAAGCCGAGGCCAAGCCCGGCACCCATATCCGTGCCCTCGGCGAGGCCTGCGCGCCCTCCTACGACCGGCCGGACGGCTGGAAGACCTTCGCCGAACTGATCACCAGCTTCGACGACGAACGCCGCTCGGGCCAAGGCACGCTGGAACTCTTCTCCGGCCTCGTGCTCGACTACGCCGTCATCCCGCTGCCGAACGCCCAGACCATGCTGACCTTCGTCAACATGACCGACAGCGTGCGCGCCGAACGCGCGCTGACCGAGAAGAACGAGGCGCTGCGCAAGGCCGACGAGCTGAAGAACGACTTCGTTCAGCACGTTTCCTATGAGCTGCGCTCGCCGCTGACGAATATCATCGGCTTCACCGATCTCCTGCGCACGCAGGGCGTGGGACCGCTGAACGACCGGCAGGCCGAATATATCGACCACATCTCGACCTCGTCCTCGGTTCTGCTGACGCTCGTCAACGATATTCTCGATCTTGCGACCGTCGATGCCGGCATCATGCGGCTGAACTATGCGGAGATCGATCTCAACGACCTGCTCGACGACGTCTCGATGCAGATCGCAGATCGCCTCCACGAAAGCGGCGTGGCGCTCGAAATCACCGCGCCCGCCTATCTCGGCTCGATCGTCGCCGATCCGCAGCGGCTGAAGCAGATCCTGCTGAAGCTCCTGTCCAATGCGGCGAATTTCTCGCCCGAGGGCACCTCGATCTCGCTGGAATGCCATCGCGAGGGCTCGGATTTCGTCTTCGCCGTCAGTGATCGCGGCCCCGGCATCTCGCCTGAGATGATCACCACCGTTTTCGACCGCTTTGCGACGGGTGCAAAAAGCGGCAAACGCGGCGGCGCCGGCCTCGGTCTCTCGATCGTCGACAGCTTCGTCAGCCTGCATCATGGCGACGTGACGATCGATAGCGAGCCGGGCAAGGGCACGACCGTCGTCTGCCGCATCCCCTCGGTCGATATCCCGCATTCCGCCGCTGCCGAATGACGACGAGTGACACGATCTCGCTTTTCCTGAAGGACGAGGCGGCCACCATTCGCTTCGGCGAAGACCTGGCTCTCGCCCTGAAAGCCGGCGATTGCCTTGCCCTTTCGGGCGATCTCGGCGCCGGAAAATCCTCGCTGGCGCGCGCCATCCTGCGGGCCGCGGCCGATGACGAGGGTCTGGAAGTCCCGAGCCCGACCTTCACGCTGGTACAATCCTACGATCTGCGCATCCCGGTTTCGCACTTCGATCTCTACCGGCTGGGCGATCCTGCCGAGCTGACTGAACTCGGCTTCGACGAGGCCTTGCAGAACGGCATCTGCCTCGTCGAATGGCCCGAGATGGCCGAAGGCGAGTTGCCGGCGTCTCGCATCTCCTTGCGGCTCGAACATGAAGGCGCCGGCCGCCGCGCCACGATCACGGCGGCTGAGAAGACCGCGGCCCGTATCCGGCGTGTGCTTGATATCCGCGACTTTCTTGCCGATGCCGGTTGTGGAGACGCCAAGCGGCGTTTCCTTATCGGGGATGCGTCGCTGCGCGCCTATGAATCCGTCTATCCGAAGAAGGGCGAACGCAAGATCCTGATGGACTGGCCGCCGTTGCCGGACGGCCCACCGGTTCTGGACGGCAAACCTTATCCCAAGGTCGCCCATCTCGCAGAAAACGCCTATCCCTTTGTGGCGATCGCCAACGCCTTGCGCGAACGCGGCTTTGCGGCGCCGGAGATCTACAAGGTCGACTATAACAAGGGCATCCTGCTGATCGAGGATCTCGGCAGCGAAGGCGTGCTCGATGACGATGGGCGGCCGATCCCCGAACGTTACCGGCAAAGTGTCGCCTGTCTCGCACACCTTCATTCCATGCAGATTCCTCAAGATATCCCGGTTACAGCAGACCATACGCATCACATTCCCGACTTCGACCGCACGGCGATGAAGATGGAAGTGCGGCTGGTGCTCGACTGGCATATTGCCTGGAAGCGCGGCACGGCGCCGACGGATACCGAGCGCGAGGAATATCTGGCAATCTGGGACGACCTGATCGACGAGTTGCAATCGGCCGAAACCAATCTGCTTCTGCGTGACTTCCATTCACCCAACATCATCTGGCGTGAACATGAGAGCGGCGTCCGCAGGATCGGTATCATCGACTTTCAGGATTCGATGATAGGGCCGGCCGCCTATGACCTTGCCTCCATCGTCCAGGATGCGCGCGTCACCATCGAGCCGGATCTTTTCCGGCAACTGATGGACGACTACCTCACCATCCGCCGCGCGCAGGGCGGCTTTGACGAAGCCGGATTCATGAAGGCCTGGGCCATCATGTCGGCGCAGCGCAACTGCAAGCTTGCCGGTCTCTGGGTGCGGCTGCTGCAGCGGGACGGCAAGCCCGGCTACCTCAAGCACATGCCGCGAACGCTCTCCTATCTCCAGGTCGCGCTCGAGCACGAAACGCTTGCCCCCTTGCGCGATTGGTGCTCAAGGGCTGGAATAGGCCAAAGCGAATCATAAGTTCCGGATCAGCATGACGATCAGACAAGCCATGGTATTGGCCGCGGGTCTCGGGACCCGCATGCGCCCGATCACCGATACGATCCCGAAGCCGCTGGTGAAGATCGACGGCAAGCCGATGATCGATTACGCGCTGGATTCGCTTGTTGCGGCCGGCGTCGAACGAGCCGTCGTCAACATTCACCATCACGCCGGCCAGATGCTCGATCATCTCGGAAACTATCGCGGCCTCGACATCGTCATATCAGACGAGCGGGAGGCGCTAATGAATTCCGGCGGTGGGCTGGCGAAGGGCCTGACACTGCTGACGCGCGACAGCCTCTTCGTCATGAATGCAGATCTCTTCTGGATCGGCGAACAGCCGGGACGACCGACGAACCTGCAGCGCTTAGCCGGATTCTTCGATGCCGAGCGCATGGACATGGCGCTGCTCTGCGTCCGCATCGAGGACACGACGGGCCATAACGGCAAGAACGATTTCGGCCTTGCCGCTGACGGCCGGCTGACGCGTTATCGCGACGATCCCACCAATCCCGTCGTCTATGCCGGGGCGATCGTCATGAACCCGGCGCTATTCGACGATGCGCCGAAGGATGCCTTCAACCTCAATATCTATTTCGACAAGGCGATCGCGCGCGGGCGGCTGTTCGGCATCGTGCTCGAAGGCCATTGGCTGACCGTGGGAACGCCGGAGGCGATCGGCGAAGCGGAGGAAACGATCCGCCGATTGCGGGCGTTCGCGTGAGCTCATGGCGGAGCGGCACCAGCCACGCATCCTGACGATCCCGGCGGGCCTTCCCTTCCTGAAAACGCTGGCGACGACACTTTGCGACGGCCGGCTGACGCCGCTCTTCCGGCACGAGCCCGACGATCCGCTGTCTCTCGCCGGGGTGACGATCTATCTGCCGACCCGGCGCGCGGTACGCGTGCTGCGATCGGAATTCGTTGATTTGCTCGGCGGCCGCTCGGCCATCCTCCCCGTCATCCGTCCCCTCGGCGAAACCGATGACGACAGCGGCTATTTCGACGAGGCGCTGCCGGCGACGATCGATCTCGCCCAGCCGCTGTCGAATACCGCCCGCCTGCTGGAGCTTGCGCGCCTTATCCTCGCCTGGCGCAACAAGCTGCCGGAAATCGTCCGCCACATTCATTCGGATTCGCCGCTCGTTGCGCCTGCAAGCCCGGCCGATGCGATCTGGCTTGCCCGCAACCTTGCGGAGCTGATCGATTCCATCGAAACCGAAGATCTCGACTGGTCGGAGCTGTCGAAACTCGACACCGGCGACTATGCCGCCTGGTGGCAGCTGACGGCGGAATTCCTGCAGATCGCCAGCGCATTCTGGCCGGAGCGGCTTTCCGAGCTCGGCAAGTCCTCGCCGGCGCGGCACAGGAACGCCATCCTCCGGGCCGAGGCAAACAGGATTTCGACGATGACGCCCACAGGGCCGATCATCATTGCCGGTTCGACGGGCTCCGTTCCCGCCACGGCCGATCTCATCGCCGCCGTCGCCAATCTGCCCGAAGGCGTGATCGTACTGCCGGGCCTTGATCTCTCCATGCCGGACAAGCACTGGCCGATGGTCGCGCCGGAACCGGAGCCCGGCCAACACGTAAACCCAGCAAGCCGCAGCCATCCGCAATATGGCCTGTCGTTCCTGCTCAAGCGCCTGAAGCTCACGTGCGCCGACATCGCGCTTCTCGACAGGCCGGAAGCCGATCTCGACCGGCGCGCAGAAATCCTGTCACGTGCGCTCAGCCCAGCCGAGGCGACCAGCGACTGGGGGGCATGGAAAAACGATCTGCCTGACGGCGCCCTGTCTTCGGCCTTCGCCGATGTGTCGCTGATCGAAGCCGCCAACGAGCGCGAGGAAGCGACCGCGATTGCCATTGCGCTCCGGCTGGCGCTGGAAAGGCCCGGGCAGGACGGTGAAAGCCGGGCGGCACTCATCACGCCGGACCGCAATCTCGCCCGCCGGGTAATGGCGGAGCTTTCCCGCTTCGGCATCCTGGCCGACGATTCGGCCGGCACGCCGCTCGCGGCCACGCCGCAAGGCACCCTGCTGCAATTGCTCTTGGAGGCGTCGCTGCGGCCGGGCGATCCGGTGGCGATCGTCTCGCTGCTCAAACATCCCCTCGCCCGTTTCGGGCTCGAACGCGACGCGTTGATTTCGGCCACCGAGGCGCTCGAGCTGCTGGCGCTGCGCGGCGGCGTGGCGGAGGTCGACATCAGCACACTCGAGCCGCTGCTCACCCATCAGCTTGCCGAACAGGCCCTGGACAGGCACGCGCCGCAATGGCGAAAGACGCTTGGCCCCGAAGCAGCCGATGCCGCATACGGGCTTGCGCGCCGGGTTCAACAGGCGACCGCGCCGCTCGCTTCGGCGCTGCTGCGGCACCGGCCGGAAGATCGCGGCGGGACGGCGAGTTTTCCCTTGTCCGAATGGGCGGAGCGCACCGGCCGCTCCCTCGAAGCCGTCGCCGCCGATCCGCAAGGCAATCTCGCCGATCTCTGGTCGAGCGAGGCGGGAGACGCGCTCGCCGCGCTGCTTAGCGAAGTGATCGATACGGACGGCCAGATGGAGGCCGACGGGCCGCAATGGATCGACATCATGGCGGCGCTTGCCGCCGGCCATGCGGTGAAGCCGCGGGCACTCAGCCATCCCAGGCTCTTCATCTTCGGGACGCTGGAAGCCCGCCTGCAGAGCGTCGACACGCTGATCCTCGGCGGCCTGAACGAGGGTTCCTGGCCGGGACAGACCGCCAACAATCCCTTCATTCCCAGGATGATGAAGACCGAAATCGGGCTGGAGCCGCCGGAACGGCGCATCGGCCAGCTGGCGCACGATTTCGAGATGGCGAACGGCACGCGCCATCTGATCTACTCGCGCGCACTGCGCCAGGGCTCGACGCCGACTGTCGGCTCACGCTGGTTGCAGCGGCTCCTGGCGCTCGGCGGAGAGGCTTTCGAAGCGGAGTTGAAGGGACGCGGCAACCGATACCTGCAATGGGCCGGCCTCATCGACCGCGGAGAGGCTCAGGCACCGGCACAGCGCCCCTCACCAAAGCCGCCGCTCGCGCTACAGCCGAAATCCTATTCCTTCAGCGAAGTCGGCCGGCTGCGCCGCGATCCCTATTCCATCTATGCCCGCCGTGTTCTGCGGCTCGACCCGGTCGATCCGTTCAATCGTGATCCGGGAGCGGCCGAACGCGGCACGCTCTACCACAAGATCATCGACCGCTTCATCCGGGAGGCCCATATCGCCGGCACGCCGGATGCGGCAGCGGCGATGGAGCGCATCCTTTCCGAGCTCTTCGACATGGAGCAGCTGCCGCCACATATCGATGCGGTGTGGCGGCCGCGCTTCCGCGAAGTGGCCCGCGCCTTCCTCGAATGGGAGGCCGGACGGCGACCCGGCATCCGCAAGACGCTGACGGAAGTGCGGGGCGGCGTCGAGTTGGAGGCGATCAATATCCGGCTCAACGGTGTCGCGGACCGCATCGACGTCACCGGACCGAACGCCGCCGATATCATCGACTACAAGACCGGCTACAATCCCTCGCCGGCTCAGGCGCGCGCGCTTCTCGATCCGCAGCTTGCGCTCGAAGCGGCGGCGCTGAGCGCCGGCGCCTTCCGCGATGCCGGCAGCCTCGTGCCGCAGGACCTGCTCTATGTCCGGCTGCGCCCGGGACGGCGCTTTCAGGTCGATACCGTCAATAACGAGAGCTCGGCGCGTAGCGACAAGGCAAAATCGGCGATGGATCTCGCCGAGGAATCGATCGATCAGCTGGTCAAATTCGTGGGATTGCTGCAATCCGGCGAGAAGGGCTTCACCTCGCGGCTCATTCCGGCGCAGCAATTCGATTTCGGCGGCGACTACGATCATCTCGCCCGTGTTTCCGAATGGTCGACGGCCGAGACCGAGGAAGGCGGCGGCGATGAATGATGTGACCGACCTTCCCGACGACGACGATCCGGGCGCCTGGATCGGCTGGACGACGATCCAGCAGGCCATCGCATCCGATCCGGTGCGCTCGGCATGGGTTTCGGCCAATGCCGGTTCCGGCAAAACGCATGTTCTGACACAGCGCGTCATTCGGCTTCTGCTCGCCGGGGCGCGGCCTTCGGCCATTCTCTGCCTTACCTATACCAAGGCTGCAGCTTCCGAAATGTCGAACCGCGTCTTCGAACGGCTGGCCGAATGGGTGGTGCTCGACGATGAAGATCTCAGCCGGCGGATCGGCCAGATCGAGGGCACGGCGCCCGACAGGATCAAACTTGCCGAGGCCCGGCGGCTGTTTGCCAAGGCGCTGGAGACGCCGGGCGGGTTGAAGATCCAGACGATCCACGCCTTTTGCGAGGCGCTGCTGCATCAGTTCCCGCTGGAGGCCAACGTCGCCGGACACTTCTCGGTTCTCGACGATCGCGCGGCCGCCGCACTGCTTTCCGATGCGCGCCGGGCACTGCTGACGGCAACCGCGCCGGCGCAAGACCGCGCGCTTGCCGAGGCATTTGCCTATGTGCTCAATCTCGGCGACGAATCCGGTCTCGAGAACCTGCTCGGCGACATCGTGGCCAATCGTAATGCCATTCGCCGTTTCACCGCGGCGGCCGACCAGCATGGCGGCGTTGAGCTGGTGCTGCGCAAAAGGCTCGGCCTTGCATCAGACGACACGGAAAGAGGGATCGCGGCGCAATATTGGCCGCTGCCCGGGCTTTCCGGCAGCACGCTGGAACTTTACCTCTCGCTTGCCGACCACAAGGGGGGCGCAAAGGCACAGGAAGTTGCCTACGGCCTCCGGCTCGCCGGACGGGAGCGCGATGATGCAAGACGCGCCGAAATGCTCGAAAAGATCTTCCTGACGGCGGCAAAGGGCGAGCCGAAGGCGGATTCGCAATTCCTCGTCAAAGCCATGCTCGCCGAAGCGCCTGAATTGGCTGACGCCATCGCCGCTGCCCGCGCGCATGTTGCGGCAAGCCGCGACCGGTTGAAGCTCATGCGGATGTACGGCGCCACGCATGCAGCACTCGTGCTCGCCGACCGGCTGAACAAGGACTACGAGGAGCTGAAGAAGCAGCGCAGCCAGCTCGATTTCGAGGACCTGATCACCCGCACCGCCGATCTCCTGACGAAAAGCGGCGTCGGGCCCTGGATTCACTACAAGCTCGACCGCGGCATCGACCATATCCTGGTCGACGAGGCGCAGGACACCAGCCCGATCCAGTGGAGCGTCATTCAGTCGCTCGCCGAAGATTTCTTCTCCGGCGAAAGCGCCCGGCCGATCGTGCGCACGCTCTTTGCCGTCGGTGACGAAAAGCAGTCGATCTATTCTTTCCAGGGCGCGCGGCCCGAGCGTTTCTCCGAAGAGAGCGACCGGACCCGGCGGCGTGTTTCCGACAGCGGGCAGAGCTTTTCCTCTGTCCGGCTGCCGCTCTCCTTCCGCTCGACGGCCGACGTGCTCGAAGCCGTCGACCACATCTTCAAAGAGCCGGACAATGCACGCGGCCTCAGCGCGCTCGGCGAACCGGTCGTGCATCGTTCGAGCCGCATCGGGCATCCCGGCGCCGTCGATTTCTGGGAGATGGTGGCGCCGGAAGCGGTGGTGAAGGAGGAGGACTGGACCGCGCCCTTCGACGCGACGCCGGAAAGCGCACCGGCCGCCATCCTGGCGCGGCGGATCGCGCATTCGATCGGAACGCTCGTCGGCCGTGAGACGATCGTCGAAAAGGGCAAGGAACGGCTGATCGAAGCCGGTGACATCCTCGTGCTGGTGCGCAAGCGCGACGCTTTCGTCAACGCCTTGACGCGCGCACTGAAGCGCCGCGGCGACATCCCCGTCGCCGGCGCCGACAGGCTGGTGCTGACCAGCCACATCGCCGTACAGGATCTGCTGGCGCTCGGCCGTTTTCTGCTTCTGCCGGAGGACGATCTCTCGCTCGCCGCCGTGCTCAAGAGCCCGCTTTTCGATCTTTCCGAGGAGGACGTCTTTTCGATCGCCGCGCTGCGTGGGGACAATGAGAGCGTCTGGAGCCATCTCAGGAAATTCGCCGCAGACGGCACCGAACGTTTCCGGGCCGCAGTCGAAAAGCTTGAGCTGTTCCTGCGGCAATCCAGGAGCCTGTCGGTTCATGATTTCTACGCGCGGGTGCTGGGCAGCCATGGCGGGCGGCGGCAATTTCTGGCGCGCCTCGGCACCGAGGTCAGCGATATTCTCGATGAATTCCTGACCTTTACCCTCGACCACGAGAGTTCCGGCCTTCCCGGGCTGCAATCCTTCATCTCTACCCTGGAGCTCGAGGCGCCCGAGGTGAAGCGCGAGCAGGACAAGGGGCGCAACGAGGTGCGGATCATGACCGTGCATGCCTCGAAGGGCCTCGAAGCGCCGATCGTTTTCCTCGTCGACGGCGGTTCCAAGGCCTTCACGCATACCCATATGCCGAAACTTCGGCTGATCGAATCGCCGTCCGGCGAGCCGCCGATGCCTGTCTGGGTTCCCGTTTCCGACCTTGCCAATTCGCTGACGCAGAGCGACGCGGCGCGTGTCCAGAGACTGGCGGAAGAGGAATACCGCCGGCTGCTCTATGTCGCCATGACGCGCGCCGCCGACCGCTTGGTCGTCTGCGGCTATCGCGGGGTGCGGGAGAACAACGACACCTGGCACAAGATGATCTCGACGGCGCTGCGTGAAGATCATCCCTATGTCGAGGTGGCGACGTTCTCCGGCCCCGATGGCGAATGGCAGGGCACCAGATGGCGCGTGCCGCGGGTGGACCGCAGCTTCGAACGTCTCGACCGCAGCCAACACCACGAAAGCCAGGAAGCCCTGCCGGACGGCCTGTTGCGTCCGTTGCCGCCGCAGGCCGAGCTGCCCCGGCCACTCAGCCCTTCCGGCGCGGGGACGATCGTCGACGAAGATGAAGGCGGCCTGCTCATCACTTCGCCGCTGTTCGGCGAGAAGGAGCGCAGCGATCGTTCGCTGGAGAAAGGCAGGCTGATCCACCGTATGCTGCAGGCGCTTCCCGATATTCCGGCCGGCGAACGGCCCGATGCCGCGCAGCGCTATGGCGAACGGGCGGCGCGGTTCTGGCCGGAGGCCGAGCGGCGCAAGCTCATCGATTCGGTTCTGAAACTATTAAACGAGGAGGGCCTGCAGCCGGTCCTCGGCCGGGAGGCGCGGCCCGAGGTCTCGATCATGGGCACGTTGACGCTCGACGGCAGACGCTATGCCGTTTCCGGCCGTATCGACCGGCTCGCCGTGCTTGCCGATCGTGTCGTCATTCTCGACTACAAGACCAACCGGGTGCCGCCGGCGACCGAGGAGGCGATCCCTTCCGCGCATAAGGCCCAGCTCGCGATCTATCGCGAGATCCTGGCGCCGCTCTATCCCGGCAAGCGCATCGACTGCATGCTCGTCTATACCGAGAATGCGTCGCTCTACACGCTGAGCGAAAAGGCGCTCGGTTTGGCGCTTGCAGGACTCAAGACAAAGTGAAATACCGGACATTGAAATTTCGGCACCGCACCATCACATGTGGTTCAACACTTGAGTTAAAGGAGCAGCCCATGGCTACCGTGAAAGTCGATATCAATAACTTCCAGTCGGAAGTTCTGGAATCCGCAGAACCCGTCGTCGTCGATTTCTGGGCTGAATGGTGCGGCCCGTGCAAGATGATTGCTCCGAGCCTCGAAGAAATCGCCGTCGAGATGGAAGGCAAGGTCAAGGTCGCCAAGCTCAACATCGACGAGAATCCGGAACTCGCCGCCCAGTTCGGCGTGCGCTCCATTCCGACGCTTGCGATCTTCAAGGGCGGCGAAGTGGCCGATATCTCGGTCGGCGCCAAGCCGAAGACGGCTCTTTCGAACTGGATTTCGAACGCCGCCTGATTGGTATCGCCTACATGAAAAAAGCCCGGCTTCGACCGGGCTTTTTTCATTTCACATTCCTTCGTTTCGCCCGCTTCACTTCGGAGGCGTGCCGTTGTCGGCAAGCACATCGCCGACGAGATAGAGGGAGCCGCCGATCAGGATACGCGGCGGCAGCGCCTCTGGGTCGAGGGCGGATTTTATCGCTTCCAGCGCATCACCGACCGTCGACATCGGTTCGGCGACCAGGCCGGCATCATAGGCGGCATTCGACAGGATCACCGGGTCGATCACCGCATCGCTGCCGCGGATCGGCACGCAGAAAACCTTCTCGACCAGGCCTGCGAAGGCCTTGAAATAACCGATCGGATCCTTGGTGTTGATCATGCCGGTGATCAGGAACAGCGGCCGTGGCTGGCGCTCTTCGAAATTGGCCATGGCTTCGGCGATCACCTCGCCGGCGCCGGGATTGTGCCCGCCATCGACCCAGATCTCGGCGCCGGCGGGCGCATGCTGCATCAGCCGGCCTTCGCTCAGGCGCTGCAGCCGGCCCGGCCATTCCACCAAATTCATCGCCTTTTCCATCATCGTCTCGGTGACGGTGAAGCCAGCGGCCTTGACGGCGCGGATGGCGGCGGCAGCATTGGCATATTGATGGCGGCCGGGAAGGCGCGGTAGCGGCAGATCGGCAAGCCCATACTCGTCCTGATAGACGAGCCGGCCATATTCCTCGTGCGCCATGAAATCCTGCCCGAAGACCGCACTCGGGCAATGCAGCCGCTCGGCCGTCGACATCAGCACGTCGAGGGCGGCGTCATATTCCTGATGGCCGATGACGACGGGCAATCCCGGCTTCATGATGCCGGCCTTTTCGGCGGCGATCAGTTCGACCCTGTCGCCGAGATAGGGCTGGTGATCCAGCGAGATCGGCATGATGACCGAGACGGCCGGATCGGAAATGACATTGGTGGCGTCGAAACGGCCGCCGAGGCCGACTTCGATGATCGCGGCATCGGCCGGATGTTCGGAAAATAGGATGAAGGTGACTGCCGTCAGAATTTCGAAGACGGTGATGTGCTGCCCGGCATTGGCATCGGCCACGCGTCGCAGGGCCTCGGCAAAGACGGCGTCATCGACAAGCTGCCCGCGTCCGCCCGCCACGCCGATGCGATAACGCTCGTGCCAATTGACGAGATGCGGTGAGGTGTGGACGTGAGCGCTATAGCCGCCGGCTTCGAGCAGGGCGCGGCAGAAGGCGGTGACCGACCCTTTGCCGTTGGTGCCGGCGACATGAATCACCGGCGGCAATTTCTTGTGCGGATTGCCGAGCACATCGAGAAGACGGATGATGCGATCAAGAGACAGATCGAACCCCTTGGGATGCAATCCCATGAGTTTTTCGATCTCTTGCGCTGCCTCACTCACCGCGGTTTGGCCTCTGGGTATCATTTCGGCACCCCGCCCGTTTGCCTGATATCAGGCGCTCGCCGCCAGGGCGATCGCTCCGCGAGTCACGTCGTTGGCTGCCGAGACGGGCTTCTTCGTCAGGATCTTCAGAAGACGCGCCAGCGTTTCCGGAATGTCGTGACGCTTAACGACCATGTCGACCATACCATGTTCCAGCAGATATTCGGAGGTCTGGAAGCCCTCGGGCAGTTTTTCACGCAGCGTCTGCTCGATCACGCGCTTGCCGGCAAAGCCGATTTCTGCGCCGGGCTCGGCCAGATGGATATCGCCGAGCATGGCATAGGAGGCCGTGACGCCGCCCGTCGTCGGATTGGTCAGTACGACGACATAAGGCTGGCCGGATTCCTTGAGCAGATCGACGGCAACGGTCGTGCGCGGCAACTGCATCAGCGAGAGAATGCCTTCCTGCATGCGCGCGCCGCCGGAAGCGGGGAACATAACCAGCGGGCATTTTTCCGACGTCGCACGTTCGAAAGCCTTGACGATCGCCTCGCCGGCAGCAATGCCGAGCGAACCGCCGATGAAGTTGAACTCGTGCACGACGGCAACGAGTTTCAGGCCCTGCACCTTTCCGAGGCCGGCGAGGATCGTGTCCTCCTGCTCGGTCTTCAGGCGGCTGTCGCGGAGACGATCGCTGTATTTCTTCGAATCGCGGAACTTCAGCGGGTCCTGGACGACCTTCGGCTGCGGCAGCGCTTCGTATTCACCGTTGTCGAAAAGATCGGCAAGGCGAGCCTTGGCCGGCATCTTCATGTGATAACCAGATGCCGGAATCACCCATTTGTTGGATTCCAGGTCCTTATGGAAGACCATCTCGCCCGTTTCCGGGCACTTGATCCAGAGGTTCTCCGGCACTTCGCGACGGCCCAGCATGGAATTGATCCGCGGGCGAACGTAGTTGGTGATCCAGTTCAACTCGAATTCTCCTGATTGACTAAAGCGCGTCACGATCTTTCAGATCGGTTTCCACGCTTTAGATCTTTGTTTTCCCGCAGTCGTTGCCGCAAAACCGCTGCACACTTTTGCGCGACATGCTCTAATACCAATGTGGGGAAACTATTCGGCAGCAACAAGGCGCGCCGAACGTGTTCCGGAGGAAAGGCCGCGCACTAGCGTTGCGACTGCCTGAACCGTATCTGCCGTGGCCTTCCCGTCTTTCGTCAAGCTGGTCGCGACCTGATTGACGATGGCGGTGCCGACGACGACACCATCGGCCGAACCGCCGATGACCTTCGCATGCTCCGCCGTCTTGACGCCGAAGCCGACGCAGACAGGCAGCTCCGTATGCTGCTTGATGCGCTGGACGGCGCCCGACACCAGCGACGGATCGGGCAGCGCCGAGCCGGTGATGCCGTTCATCGAGACGTAGTAGACGAAGCCGGAGGTGTTCTTCAACACGGCCGGCAGGCGCTTCTCGTCGGTGGTCGGCGTCGCCAGGCGAATGAAATTGATGCCTTTGCGGATTGCCGGAATGCAGAGTTCGTCATCCATCTCCGGCGGCAGGTCGACGACGATCAGGCCGTCGATACCGGCAGCGATCGCGTCATCGAGGAATTTTTCGACGCCGTAGATGTAGATCGGATTGTAATAGCCCATCATGACGATCGGCGTCGCATCGTTGGTCTTGCGGAAATCGGCCGCCAGCTGCAGCGTCTTCTTCAGCGTCTGGCCGCCTTTCAGCGCGCGCTGGCCGGCCAGCTGGATCGCCGGTCCATCGGCCATCGGATCGGAAAAGGGCATGCCGAGCTCGATAATGTCGGAGCCCGCTTCCGGCAGCGCCTTCATGATGCCGAGAGACGTATCGTAATCAGGATCGCCGCCCATGAAATAGGTCACAAGCGCCGGACGGCCCTCGGCCTTCAGCTCGGCAAAGCGTTTGTCCATGCGTGCGGTCATGTCTTACAGTCCCATTCCCAGAATCTTGCCGACGGTGAAGATATCCTTGTCGCCGCGGCCGGAGAGGTTCATCAGGATGATCTCGTCCTTGCCCATTTTCGGCGCGCGCTTGATGACCTCGGCAATCGCATGCGCGGCCTCGAGCGCCGGGATGATGCCTTCGAGACGGGTCAGAGTCTGGAACGCCTCGAGCGCTTCATGGTCCATGATCGGCACGTAATCGACGCGGCCGATATCGCTCAGCCAGGAATGTTCGGGGCCGATGCCGGGATAATCGAGACCGGCTGAAATCGAGTGGCCTTCCTTGATCTGGCCGTCGCCATCCTGCAGCAGATAGGTACGGTTGCCGTGCAGCACGCCAGGCGAACCGGCGGTGATCGAAGCGCAATGTTCGTCGCCCTGCAGGCCCTTGCCGCCGGCTTCGACGCCGACGATCTTCACGGAGGAATCGTCGAGGAAGGGGTGGAAGATGCCGATCGCATTCGAGCCACCGCCAACGGCAGCGACGACGAGATCCGGCAGGCGGCCTTCCGCCGCCAGCATCTGCTCTTTCGCTTCCGTGCCGATCACCGACTGGAAGTCGCGGACCATCTCCGGATAGGGATGCGGGCCGGCCGCCGTTCCGATCAGGTAATAGGTATCCTCGACATTGGTGACCCAGTCGCGAAGCGCCTCGTTCATGGCGTCCTTCAGCGTGCCGCTGCCTGCCGTCACCGGCTTCACTTCCGCGCCGAGCAGCTTCATGCGGAAAACGTTCGGCGCCTGGCGTTCGACATCGGTCGCGCCCATGTAGACGACGCAGGGAAGACCGAAGCGGGCGGCAACGGTCGCCGAGGCTACGCCATGCTGACCAGCGCCGGTTTCGGCGATGATCCGCGTCTTGCCCATGCGCTTGGCAAGCAGGATCTGGCCGATGCAGTTGTTGATCTTGTGGGAACCGGTGTGGTTCAGCTCTTCGCGCTTGAAATAGATCTTCGCGCCGCCAAGCTCGGCCGTCAGCCGTTCGGCGAAATAAAGCGGGCTCGGGCGGCCGATATAATGGGCACCGAGATGCTTCAATTCCGCCTGGAATGCCGGATCGCTCTTTGCCTTGTTCCATTCATCCTGCAGATCGAGGATCAAAGGCATCAACGTTTCGGCAACGAAACGACCGCCATAGATGCCGAAACGGCCATCTTCATCGGGGCCGGAACGGAAGGAATTCGGTTTAAGCGTTTCGTTCACTCTCAACTCCCTGAGGCCATGACAGGCGTATCCGCCTTTTCGACCGCATCGAAAAATTCATCGATCATCGCGACGCTCTTCACGCCGGGCGCGCTTTCGACGCCCGAGGAAACGTCGATACCACGTGTCTTGGTGGCCGATAGCGCGTCCGCGACATTGTCCTTGTTCAGCCCGCCGGAAAGCATGTAGTCGATGCTGCCGTCGAGCCAGCTCAAAAGGCTCCAGTCGAAGGAAATCCCGTTGCCGCCGGGCAGTTCCGAACCTTTCGGCGCTTTCGCGTCGAAGAGGAAACGGTCGGCGATGCCGATATAGGCTTCGACGCGTTTCAGATCATCGGCCGTGCGCACGGAAAAGACTTTCATGACCGGCAGGCCATAGAGCGCCTTGATCGTCAGCACATGTTCGGGGCTCTCGTTGCCATGAAGCTGCAGAATATCCGGCTTCAACAGCGATACGATCTCGTCCAGCTCGTCATTGGTGGGATCGACGACGACGGCGACGATCTTCGCCTTGCCGCGGGCGGGTTCGGCAAGTTTGGCCGCAATATCCGGTTCGACGTAACGCGGGCTCTTTTCGAAGAAGATAAAACCGATATGGGTCGCGCCGCGTTTCAGCGCACGATCGATCGCTTCGGGCGTCTTCAAGCCACAGATCTTGATATCGGGTTTCATGGCAGCGAAGTGACACGAAATGCGGCAAGAGTCGAGCCAATTTGCGTGGAACGCTGCATTTAGCGGACGCTCAGCTAATCGAAATCAATGGCGTGCAATTGGCTACCGTGCCGCTTCAGCCAGGATTTCGCGTCCTCCATGCCGGGGCAAAGCTTTTTGCAAAGCGCCCAGAAACGAGGCCCGTGGTTCATCTCCTTGAGATGGGCAACTTCGTGGGCGGCGAGATAATCGATCACCGAAGGCGGCGCCATGACGATGCGCCAGGAAAAGCTCAAGTTTCCTTCCGACGAGCAGGAGCCCCACCGGCTGCGGGTATCCTTCATCGAGATCGACCGTATCGGCGCCCGGATCGTTGCGGCATGCATCGTCGCCAGTCGTTCGAGATCGGCCCGCGCCTCCTTCTTGAGAAAGGCCGCGATGCGCCGCCCGACATGTTCGGGCATGCCGCTGACGCGCAGCACGGGGCTGCCGTCCACAGAGACCACCTCCGTCAAGCCGCGCAGGCTGCCGGTGTGCTCGATGCGATGAGAAACGCCGCGCAGGAGGATCTTGCCGCCGTCGCTTAAGCCCGTATCGGTCGAAAACTTCGCAAGCCTGGTGAGCAGCCATCCCTGGTGCCGATCGAGGAAGGCATTGACCTCACGCGCAGCAAGGCCTCTCGGCACCGTCATCTTGAGGGCTCGCCCGCCCGGCTCGATGCGCAGCGTGATGCGCGTCGCCTGGTCATGCTGCTTGATGGTCAGGGGCATGAGCCGGCCGGCGACGTCAAGCGTCCGCGTTTCGGGCGGAGCCGGCTTTCGCGCCTTTGGCCGTGTCTTCAGAAGCGGAAACATGGGAGTTTTCTATACGATTCGCCGGGGAATCTAAACGATTGCCGGGTAGGCAGGCATGGAAAAACCGGCATCGGTGAGATGCCGGTCATCACTTCATTGCTTGAGCCTTCACGGCGTCTGGAACTCCGCGACCGGGCCATTGTCGTCGCGCTTGGCGCTCTTGCGGTCACGCATGAAGCGGTCGAACTCTTCCTGGTCCTTGGCGCGGCGGAGTTCACTGAGATATTCGTCGAATTCCTCGCGCATTTCGTCAAGCTTGCGGCGCTCTTCCTCGATCCGGTCGAGCTCGGCCTTGCGCCAGTCGTCGAAGGCGACGTTGCCGGTCGAGAAATGCGGGCGATGACGGCCATGCGAACGGCGGCAGGAGGCGAAGAAGCCATCGGTCGCCTGATTGACGTCGCGCTTGAAGCCGCGCAGACGATCGCCGAAGATGATATAGGCAAGCATGGCTAGACCCAGAGGCCAGAAAACCATGAAGCCGAGAATCATCAGGGCAATGGTAGCCGGAGTCCAATCCGGTCGAAGCAATGCTGACTGGTTCATCGTGCGGTATCCTTGCTTTCCGCGCCCGGCAAGATGCCGAACGCTGAAATCGATGTGGTTACCGCAAGAACCGCCTTCAAGGCGATTGCCCACGAAATCGGACAAGGCCTTGAATCGCCTTTTCTAATTCAGCTATCGCTGAATCAGGCCGTGCGACCGCCCTTGATAACCCGCTGAACCGGGTTTTTGACGGCGGAACGGGAATGCTGGCGGACGAAGCTGACGATGCGCGGCGCGATCTCACGGCGGAACCGGGAACCGTTGAAAACGCCGTAGTGACCGACATCCGGCTGAAGATAATGCATGCGCATATCTTCGGGAATGTTGACGCAGATGGTCTGCGCCGCCTTGGTCTGGCCGACGCCCGAAATGTCGTCGTTCTCGCCTTCGACGGTCAGAAGCGCCACCTTGCGGATCGCTGCGGGATCGACGCGTTTACCGCGATGCATCAATTCACCCTTCGGCAGGGAGTGCTTGATGAAGACCTCCTCCACCGTCTGCAGGTAGAATTCGGCGGTCAGATCCATGACGGCGAGATATTCGTCGTAGAAATCGCGGTGTTTTTCCGGCTCGCCGTCGTTCTTCACGAGATGCATGAAGAATTCCTTGTGGGCGACCAGATGGCGATCGAGATTCATCGACATGAACCCGGAAAGCTGCAGGAAGCCAGGATAGACGGGACGCATGAAGCCCGGCTGCGGCCAGGGCACGTTCATGATGACATTGTCGGAGAACCACTGCAGCGAGCGCTCCTGGGCAAGCTTGTTGACCGCCGTCGGATTGATGCGCGTGTCGATCGGGCCGCCCATCAGCGTCATCGACGAGGGAGACAGCGGATCGTTGGCTTCTTCCATCACGGCAGCGGCGGCCAGCACCGGAACGGACGGCTGACAGACGGCGATGACATGGGTGTCATGACCGAGGAAATGCAGCATCTCGATGACGTAGTCAACATAATCATCGAAATCGAACCTGCCTTCCGTCATCGGCACCATGCGGGCGTCGATCCAATCGGTGATGTAGACATCAGCGCTCGGCAGCAGCGCTTCGACCGTGCCGCGCAAGAGCGTCGCATAGTGGCCGGACATCGGCGCGACGATCAGGATACGGGGATCGCTGGCCCGGCCGGGCGGAACGTTCCGCGCGAAATGGAGGAGATTGCAGAAGGATCTCGACCAGACGACCTCTTCGCGGACGGAAACCGTCTGGTCGCCGATCGTCGTCTGCTTCAACCCGAATTCCGGCTTTCCATAGCGGCGTGTCGTGCGCTCGAACATTTCGAGGCTTGCCGCCATCGTCCGGCCGAAGGGTGTATGGGAGAACGGATTCAGCGGATTGGCATAGGCAAATCGCATAATGTCCGCTGCGGCACGAAAAGGCGCCATAGCGGCATGATTCAATTCATAAAGCTGATAGAACATAAACGGCGCCACCTTTCTCTATCGAAAAGATGACGTCGATTGGTAGACGTCGAATCTTTCCGCACGCTGGCCCAAAACGCAGACTAACAGGTTTTTGTTGCACAGCAACATGAACGAGTCGGACCTGCACAAGAAATGCCAGAGAGTTGATCTCTGGCATACCATACGACTGAAAACTTAAGGTTCAGCGCAAAAGGCGTCCTTAACGATCCGCGACGAAGGTCTGCTTCTGGCTGCCGAGGCCTTCGATGCCGAGTTCGACGACATCGCCATCCTTGAGATAACGCGGCGGCTTCATGCCCATGCCGACGCCGGGGGGCGTTCCTGTCGAGATGACATCGCCGGGATGCAGCGACATGAACTGGCTGAGATAGGAAACGATGTGAGCGACGCCATAGACCATGGTCTTGGAGGAGCCGTTCTGCATCGTCTGACCGTTGACCTTCAGCCACATGCCGAGGTTTTGCGGATCGGCGATCTCGTCCTTGGTGACCAGCCAGGGGCCGATCGGCCCGAAGGTGTCGCAGGACTTGCCCTTGGTCCACTGGCCGGCGCGTTCCGTCTGGAAAGCGCGCTCGGACACGTCATGCGACACGCAGTAGCCGGCGACATAGTCGAGCGCATCGGCTTCGCTGACATATTTCGCCGTCTTGCCGATGACGACGCCAAGCTCGACTTCCCAATCGGTCTTTTCCGAGCCGCGCGGAATGAGAACGGTGTCGTTCGGACCAACGATCGCTGAGGTCGCCTTCATGAAGATGACAGGCTCGGGCGGCACGGTGGCGCCGGTTTCGGCGGCGTGGTCGGAGAAATTCAGGCCGATGCAGATGAATTTGCCCGTGCCGGTGACGCATGCGCCGATGCGCTCGGGGGCAAGCTCCGGAAGGCTCTTCGGATCGATCGCCGCTATCTTTGCCAGGCCCGCCGGCGAAATCGCCTCACCGCCGATATCGGCGACGTGACCGGAGAGATCGCGGATCTTGCCATCGGCATCGAGAAGCGCGGGTTTTTCGCGACCTGCTTCGCCAACACGCATCAGCTTCATGGAATTCCTCCTCATCGAAAACGGATTTGCAACCACCTATGAACGAATTATTCATCGGTGTCATTACGGCTTTGACGAGAAGCGGTACGGCCTTCTAGAAAATTTCGGAGAGATCCGGGCCGGCGGGCACGATTTTCGTCGGGTTGAGGCTTTCAACCGAATAATAGCCACGCTTGATGTGATCGAGATTCACGGTTTCGGCAACGCCCGGCCAATCCAGCATGCGCCGACAGAAAGCGCGCAGATTGGCATAATCCGAAAGCCGGCGCAGATTGCATTTGAAGATGCCATGATAGGCAACATCGAAGCGCACCAGCGTCACGAAAAGCCGGATATCGCTTTCCGTGGGATGATCGGCAAAAAGGAAGGGCCGGCCTTCGAATTGCGGTTCGACCCAATCGAGGCACGAGAAGACATCGGCGAAGGCTTCCTCATAGGCGATCTGCGTGATGGCAAAACCGGCGCGATAGACCCCGTTGTTGAGGGCGGGATAGATGCGGTCGTTGAAAGCATCGATCTCGGCGCGTCTCTCGATGGGATAAAGATCGATCGGATTTTTCGCGAGCGCGCCGAAGCCGCTGTTCAGCATGCGCAGGATGTCAGAGGATTCATTGTTGACGATCGTCTGCCTCCGCTTGTCCCAGAGAACCGGCACGGTGGCGCGGCCGGTAAAATCCGGCGCCGCCCTGGTATAGATTTCGTGCATATAGGTGGCGCCGTTGAGGTGATCCTGCGTGGCGCCGGGATAGTCGCCGAAGCGCCAGCCCTGCTTGCTCAATTGCGGCTCGACGACGGAAACCGAGATCACGTCTTCCAGGCCCTTGAGCTTGCGGCCGATCAAAGTGCGCGACGCCCAGGGACAGATATAGGCGACATAGAGATGGTAACGGCTGGCGCCGGCTTCGAAGCCGCCCTCGCCCGTCGGCCCGGCGCTGCCATCCGGCGTCACCCAGTTGCGGAAGCTGGAGATTTGCCTGACAAAGCCGCCCTTTTCATCTTTTGCCTGAACGGGCTGCCAGTCTTCCATCCATTTTCCGTTCACCAGCATGCGCAACTCTCCAACCGATTGACTGAAGCGGTTCATACCCCGCTTCCGCGCGTGCGTAAGGCCGCTTTTATGGAGACAGTGCGTCCACCCAGCTGCGACGACGCTGCGCTTGCCAAGCCGGCGAAGCAGGAAATATGACTGCGCTGCAGTCCAAGATAAGATGGAGTTCGAAATGCACCTCTCCAAGGCCGTCGTTCGCACCGAACATGCGAGCCGCTATCTCCAGCAGCTCTGCAAACACTGGAGCCACAAGTTCAGCGTCGAGTTCGATCCGCATAAGGGCCGAGTGCCGTTCAGCGATACGGCCGAGGTAACGTTTACCGCCGACGATGCGGCGCTGACCATGGCGCTTTCCGTCGCCGATCCCGCTCAGCAGGCAAGGATGCAGGGCGTCGTCGACGATCATCTGAAGCGTTTTGCCTTCCGCGAGGAGCTCGACATCGTCTGGACCGACTAATCGCAACGATTTTATGCCCCCAACCCCGGAACAAGCATGACCAAGAGCAATAGCCGCGAATCCCAATATCCGATCGATCCGATGTTTCTCGACCGCTGGTCGCCCCGCGCCTTTACCGGCGAAATCATCGAGGAGGCACAGCTGCTCAGCCTGCTCGACGCCGCCCATTGGGCGCCGTCTTCGTCCAACCAGCAGCCCTGGCGCTTCATCTATGCCCTCAAGGGCTCGGAGCATTGGGAGAAATTCGTCGCACTGCTCGTCGATGCCAATCAGGAATGGGCGAAGAACGCGTCGGCGCTGATCTTCGTCGTGTCGCGCAGCTTCACCGGTGCTGCCGGCTCCGGCGAGGAAAAGCCGAGCTATACCCATTCCTTCGATGCCGGTGCGGCCTGGGGATATCTGGCGCTGCAAGCGCGCCTCTCCGGCTTCTATGCCCATGGCATGGGCGGCATCAAACATGAAGACATCAGAAAGACGTTCGATATCCCAGAGGGTTACCGGGTCGAGGCGGGCGTTGCCGTCGGCCGCCTGGCCGATAAGAGCGTTCTTTCCGAACGCAACCAGGCACGTGAAATCCCAAGCCAGCGTAAGCCGCTCGCTGAACTCGCCTTCAACGGCCGTTTCGTCGCAAACTGAGAAAGCCAGACAAAAGAAAACCCCGCCGTTCGAGGAACGGCGGGGCTTTTATTGAAGAAATCTCGATCAGATGTCGAGATTGGCGACGCTCAGCGCATTGTCCTGGATGAATTCGCGCCGCGGCTCGACTTCGTCACCCATCAGGCGGGCGAAGAGGCCGTCGGCATCGGTGGCGTCGGCGACCTTGACCTGCAGCAGCGAGCGCACGTTCGGATCAAGTGTCGTTTCCCAGAGCTGCTCGGCATTCATTTCGCCAAGGCCCTTGTAGCGCTGCATGCTGAGGCCCTTGCGGCCGCTGGCGAAGATCGCGTCGAGCAGGGCGCGCGGTCCTGAAATTTCGATATCGCCTTCACGGCGGTGCAGCGACGGCGGCGTCTGATAGATTTCCTTAAGGCGCGATGTCAGCTGGTCGATATGCCGGGCATCCGAGGAACCGATCAGCGCCATGTCGAGCACCACCACCTCCTTGACACCGCGGACCATGCGCTCAAGGCGCAAACCGCCATCGCTGGTCAAATCGCCCTGCCAGCCGCGTTCGGTCTCCTCGGCGATGATGTCGAGGCGGCCTGCCACTTCGTTCGCCAGGGTCAGCGCTCTTGCGGAATCACTGACCAATTCGGCATTCAGGGCGCCGGCGATTGCCGCCTGTTCGACGACGGCGCGATTGTAGCGCGAGTGGAGATTATCGAGCAAAGCGCGCATGCGCATCGCATCGAGAATGACCTCGCGCAGATCCTGACCGATGCGAACCTCGCCGCTGCCGAGCCTCAACGAGGCATCTTCCAGGCCCTGGGCGATGAGATATTCCTCAAGCGCCTTCTCATCCTTCAGATATTGCACCGACTTGCCGCGCGCGACCTTATAGAGCGGCGGCTGGGCGATATAGAGATGACCGCGCTCGATCAGCTCAGGCATCTGCCGGAAGAAGAAAGTGAGCAGCAGGGTGCGGATATGGGCGCCGTCAACGTCGGCATCCGTCATGATGATGATCTTGTGGTAACGCAGCTTTTCGGCGTTGAACTCGTCCTTGCCGATGCCGGTGCCGAGTGCGGTGATCAGCGTGCCGATTTCCTGGCTGGACAGCATCTTGTCGAAACGAGCGCGTTCGACGTTCAGAATCTTGCCGCGGAGCGGCAGGATCGCCTGGTTTTCGCGCGAACGGCCCTGCTTGGCCGAGCCGCCGGCGGAATCACCCTCGACGAGGAAGACTTCGGATTTTGCCGGATCGCGTTCCGAACAGTCGGCGAGCTTGCCGGGAAGCGAGGCGATATCGAGCGCGCCCTTGCGGCGGGTCAATTCGCGGGCCTTGCGGGCCGCCTCACGCGCGGCGGCGGCTTCGACGACCTTGCCGACCAGGATCTTGGCTTCGCTCGGATGTTCTTCGAACCAGGTGCTCAGCGCCTCGTTGACGAGGCTTTCGACGACGGGACGGACTTCCGAGGAAACGAGCTTGTCCTTCGTCTGCGACGAGAATTTCGGATCTGGCACCTTGACCGAGAGGACCGCCGTCAGTCCTTCGCGGCAGTCCTCGCCCTGCAGCGTCACCTTTTCCTTCTTGGTGATGCCGGAATTGTCGGCATAGGAAACCACCTGGCGCGTCAGCGCCGCGCGGAAGCCGGCCATATGGGTGCCGCCATCGCGCTGAGGAATGTTGTTGGTGAAGCAGAGCACGTTCTCGTGGTAGCTGTCGTTCCACCACATCGCCACTTCGACGGTGATACCGTCCTTTTCGCCGCGGATGGCGACCGGCTTGTCGACGAGCGGTTTCTTGGCGCGGTCGAGATAGGCGACGAAGGCTTCGAGGCCGCCGTCATAACGCATCTCTTCCTGCTTGATATCGGAATGGCGCTTGTCGCTCAAAAGGATGCGCACGCCCGAATTCAGGAAGGCGAGTTCGCGCAGGCGATGCTCCAGCGTGCCGTAATCGAATTCCGTCATGGTGAAGGTTTCGCTGCTCGGCATGAAGCTGACTTCGGTGCCGGTCATATCAGGGGCATCGCCCGTGACCTTCAGCGGAGCGTCGGCGACGCCATGGGTGAAGCGCATTTCATGGATCTTGCCGTGGCGGCGGATCTTCAGCTTGAGCCAGACCGAAAGAGCGTTGACGACGGAAACGCCGACGCCGTGCAGACCGCCCGAGACCTTGTAGGAATTCTGGTCGAACTTACCGCCGGCATGAAGCTGCGTCATGATGACTTCGGCCGCCGATACGCCTTCACCGGTATGGATGTCGGTCGGGATGCCGCGGCCGTTGTCGGTGACCGTGACAGAACCATCCGGATTGAGAGTGACGGTGACGATGTCGGCATGACCGGCAAGCGCTTCGTCGATCGCGTTGTCGACGACTTCATAGACCATGTGGTGGAGGCCTGAGCCATCGTCAGTGTCGCCGATATACATGCCGGGGCGCTTGCGCACGGCGTCAAGGCCCTTCAGGACCTTGATGGAATCTGCGCCATATTCGCTGCTTACGCCGTTTTCCGTCGCGGATGTATCGCTCATTCTGTCGAGATTTTCCCTGTTGTCGTAAAGCGGCGGCGGGCCTTGCGAATCACCGGCTTTCTTTACTCTCGTATATAGGTTTTTTGAGCCCAGTTCCCAATGGCAAGTCCCCTGAACAAGGCATAAAACAGGGGATTACGACGCTTTTCCGTCGCCTTTGCCGGCATTTTCGAGAAGAGCCGATAGCCGGGCGATCTCCGCGCTGTCAAGCTCGCGAATCCGCCGCGCCAGCCGGTTGGCAAATTCGGTATACTCCGGAGGCAGACCCGACGTGTCGATGACGACGCGGGGGTCGGACGAGCGGGCAAGCAGGAACAGTTCCTCGGCTTCGTCCCAGATGATGTTGAAATAGCCGGCGATGCGCTGGAGCAGATCGAATGTCGGCAGACCGCGTTTTCCGTGTTCGAGCGCCGAGAGATAGGCGGGGGAGACGTTCAGCGCATCCGCCATCTCCTTCTGCGAGACGCCCTTGCGCGCTCTCAGCCGACGGACCGCCTCTCCGAAGGGCGTCATGGCCTTTCCCCGTACCGCCGCGACAGGCGGATATAGAGAGCGCCCTCGCCGCCGTGATGCTGTGCGGCGGATTCATAGGAAGAAATCAGGTAGCGGAATTCCGGCTTCGAAAACCAGAGCGGCACGGCCCGCTTCAGCGCCCCGTCGCTGCCCATCGAGCTGCCCTTGCCTGTGATGACGAGCACATGACGCATGCCACGCTCATGGGCGCGGATCAGGAAATCGAGAAGGATGGCATGGGCCTCGCTCTGCACCAGCCCGTGCAGGTCGATGCGCGCCTCGAGCGCCAGCCGGCCCTTGGCAATCTTGCGCTTGACCGGCCTTTCCAGCGGATGATGCACCCCCGCCGGCGCTTTCGGCGGTGAAGGCGATGCCGGCTGCGCCGGCATGGGCGACGCGGTTGGCTGTTTTCCGAGTTTCTCTCGCTCGGCCGCCGCTTCGGCCTCTTCAAGAAAAGCATCGAGTTCGGTCAACTCATTCGCCTTGCCCGGCATCGGCCGCGTGCTGCGCGCGACCTTGCCCCAAAGGATCCTCTCATCGGCGCTGAGCTTTCGATCCCTGGCCATCAGTCGAATCGTCCGGCGGCGGCATTGGGAATGAGGATGGTAAAATCGGCGTCGTTGCGGACGGTGCCCGCGTTTTCTCCCGCCATATCCCCCGAGCCGGTGAAGATATCGCCGCGCGCCGGCCCGACGATCGCCGAGCCGGTGTCGAGCGCCAACATCAGCCGGCGGAAGGGCCGATCCTGATCGAGATGGGTGAGGCTTTCGGCCCCGATGAAAAAGGGGAAGCCGAAGGTATGGATCATCCGGTCGACCGCGAGCGAGCGCCCGGCAAGAAGCGGCACCTTGGCGGCGGCGACCGGGCCCGCCTCGGGATCGGCAACCGGAGCCTCCCGGAAGAAAATATAGGAGCGATTGTGCCACAGCACCTCGTCCACCCGCTCGGGATTGCGCGCCAGCCAGGCGCGGATCGACTGCATCGAAATCTCGGCGCGGTCGATTTCACCGCGGTCGATCAAGAGCTTGCCAATCGCCGAGAAAGGATGGCCGGCCTTTGCCGCATAGGTGATGCGGCCGATACGGCCGTCGCTGTAACGCAGGCGGGCGGCGCCCTGCACATGCACGAAGAAGACATCGACCTTCGACTTCGCCCAGGCGATTTCGAGGCCGCGGCCTTCGAGGAAACCGCAATCGATCTCGCGGCGGTCCGGATAGGCGCTAATGCGGCCGTCATGCAGACGGCCGAAAACATAAGCTCCGTCCAAATCGGCGGGGCGATTGGCGTCATCGAGATCGATCAGATCGTCCGGGCGGCGGTAGAAGGGAAACCGGAATATTTCGTCCCGGTTCTCCGACACCTCGATCTCGGGTTCGTAGAAAGCGGTGACGAAGCCGGGATTGCCATCCGTGCGCCGGATCAGAAAGGGCCGGCAGTGTCTCTCGAAAAAGGCGCGCGCCGATGCCGGAGACGAGGGTGTGAAGTCTTCGGCGGCCAGCAGCAGCGGAAGCAGATCTTCCGAACTCAGGCCGAGCGATCCGGTGCGGTAGGGTTTGACGTCGGTGATTTGCCGTCGGCAGCTCCGCATGACTTCAAAAAGGCCGGAAGGATCGTCATCCTTCCAGCCTTCCAAAGTGTCGAAGCTGACAGCCTGCAGGACGAAGTCCGATGCCTGGTCACTCATGTTCCGATTCGGTCGCCACAAGTTTCCAGTTCGGATCGCGCGAGCGGGTATCGCGGGCGAAAGTCCAGAGATCGTTGACCTCGGCGACGTTTTCGGCGTCACCCTCGATCAGCGCATCCGCCTTGTCGAAGGTGGCCGATATCAGCTGGCTGACGATGCGAACGGTGATCTGCGCTTCGCTGCCCTTCGTCTCGGCATGGGTGATTTCGGCCTTGTCGATGCCGACGAAGGTGGATTTCACCTTCTCGTCCCTGGATTCGCGTTCGCCGATCGCGGCGTCGAAGCCGTCATAGACTTCGCGGGACAGAAGGTTTCTCAACGTTTTCCGGTCGCCATCAGCATAGGCCATGACGATCATCTCATAGGCCATGCGGGCGCCGTTCAGAAACTCCTTCGGAGTGAAGGAAGGATCGGCCCTATTCAAGGCGCGCAGCGATTCGTTGAGCGGCGTTCCCGGCGCAGCGACGGCATCGATGGCGGAGAAGCGATCCTCATCCTCATTCGTCGCGTCGCGCCGGGGCAGCGTCACGACCTTGCCGCCATCAGCGGCTTCGGCCGGAGCGGCATCCCGCGGCGTATAGAGATCGCGCGGCGGCTTCTCATTTCCGGTGCGACGGCCGAGCACGGAACGGAGCTGAAAGAAAATCAGCACCGCCGCCACCAGGAAGAATAATGTGATGAAGTCGTTCGAACTCATATCGTATCGCAACCGCCGTTAACATCTCTGATTTGTACTCCCATATAGTCCGCCTATACAGATGATTCAAATGATGGCTGGCATCTTCGCCAGCGTCCAGAGGAGACCGGCAAAGGCCGGGAAATGACGACCATGCGTTTTTCGATCCTGCCAGCTTTCATTCTGTTGCTGCCGCTCGCCGAAATTGCCGGTTTCGTCGTCGTCGGCCGGGCGCTCGGATTGGCGCTGACACTTGCGCTCGTCATGCTGAGCTTCGTTGCCGGCGTGATCCTGCTGCGCCGGCAGGGCATCGGAATTCTGCGCCGCATGTCGAGCGAAGGACGAAATGGCGTGATGCCGGGCCGCGACCTGTTGCAGCCGGCAATGAATGTCATTGCTTCGCTGCTGCTGATCATTCCCGGCTTCCTCTCCGACATCATCGCGATCCTCATTCTCATTCCGCCGGTGCGCGATCTCGTCTGGCGGGCGGTCGCCAGACGCTTCGTCGTCGTCAATGCCACGGGCTATTCCGGCGGCCCGCAGCCGGACTTCCGCGACCGCAAACCGAATTCGAAGGTGGTCGATCTCGACGAGGAGGATTATCATAGGGAACCGAAGCCGAATTCGCCGTGGTCCGGCAAACATCTTGGCGATTGAAGCCCTGCGGCCGATCAACCACGCCCAGCGCCCAGGGTTGTAAGCCCTTGCCTGAAATGTTAGATGGCGGCACCATTCCATGCCCTTCGAGGAAAAGCCAATGGCAGACGATAACAACAACGGTGCGACCAGCCCCACCCTTTCGATCCTTGCGCAGTACACCAAGGACCTCTCCTTCGAAAATCCGGGCGCGCCGCGTTCGCTGCAGGCCCGCGACAAGGCCCCGACGATCAACATCAATGTGAACGTCAACGCCAATCCGCTTTCCGATACGGATTTCGACGTCGTGCTGTCGCTGAATGCCGAAGCCAAAGACGGCGACAAGACGGTGTTCCATACCGAGCTCGTCTATGGCGGCGTCTTCCGCGTTGCCGGCTTCCCGCAGGAACACATGCTGCCGGTTCTCTTCATCGAGTGCCCGCGCATGCTCTTCCCCTTCGCCCGTCAGATCATCGCCGACGTCACCCGCAACGGCGGCTTCCCGCCGCTGATGATCGACCCGATCGACTTCACGCAGATGTTTGCTCAGCGCGTTGCCGAAGAGCAGGCTCGCGCCAAGGTTCAGGCCGTTCCGAACTGATCGGATCTTTCAGGTTTGAAAATGCGGATGCCCGGGCAAGTCCCGGGCATTTTCAATTGGGGCTGCCGTATTTCGCCCAGATGCCTTTTTCGCCGAGCTTGGCGACCAGCGCCTCATGCGCCTGCGCCTCGGCTTGGCTGAGGCGGGAGCCGAGCGGACGAGGCCGCTGAAGCACCGCTGATATCGACGCATCGTCCTCCATCGCCGTTTCGCCCCGCGCCGCCTGGCCGGATTGACCTGACATGCCGAGACCAAGGGCAGCCTGCCTGCCGCCGATCATCTCGATATAGACTTCGGCGAGCAGTTCGGAGTCGAGCAACGCGCCGTGTTTGGTGCGGTGTGAATTGTCGATGCCGTACCGCCGGCAAAGCGCGTCGAGCGAATTCGGCCCCATCGGGTGCTTGCGCCGCGCCATCGACAGAGTATCGAGCACCCGTTCCGGCAGGATCGGCGGCAGACCGAGCCGCGCGAGTTCGGCATTGATGAAGCCCATGTCGAAGGTGGCGTTGTGGGCGATCCACTTGGCATCGCCGAAGAAGGCAAGGATCTGTTCGGCCACCTCAGCGAATGGCTGCTTGTCCTTCAGGAACTCGTCGGTGATGCCGTGCACGGCAAGCGCATCCGGATGGACCTTCTGGTCTCCGGGGTTGATGAAGATATGGATCGTGTTGCCGGTCGGGAAATGATTGAAAAGTTCGATGCCGCCGATTTCGATGATGCGGTCCGTCCGGTTGTCGAGACCGGTGGTTTCCGTATCGAAAATGATTTCACGCATTCCGGAAATCTCCCTTGGCAATTCGCATTTTCAGATCGGCGACGATCTCGAGCACCCGTTCCCTCGTCTGCTCAATGCTGTGACTGGTGTCGACCAGATAATCGGCGCGGCGACGTTTTTCCGCGTCCGGCGTCTGACGCGAGAGAATCATGTCGAATTTTTCCTCGCTCATGTCTTCCCGCGCAAGCACCCTCTGGCGCTGAATCTGTGGATCGGTGCTGACGACGACGATGACATCCACCCTTTCCCAAGCGCTGGTTTCGAAAAGCAGGGGAATATCGAGCAGGACCATCTCGGCGCCGGTCGCCTGCTGGCGCGCCAGAAATTCGCTCTCGCGTTTGCGGACCAGCGGATGGACGATGGCCTCCAGGCGCTTGAAACCGGCCGGGTCGAGCGCGAGCTGGCGGCCGAGCTCCTGCCGGTCGACCGCGCCATCCTTCATCGCGCCGGGAAAGGCGGCATCCACGAGCGGCGCTGCCTCGCCGGCATAGAGATCATGGACCACCGCATCGGAGTCGTTCAACGGGATCCCGGCCTCGGCGAACAGCTTGCCGACCGTCGATTTGCCCATTCCGATGGAGCCGGTGAGACCGATCTTCAGCATCAATGTGATTCCATGTCCGCGACGATCAGCCCTCGCAGCGCCGCATCGACGACGGGACGCTTGCCGAACCATTTCTCGAAGCCGGGGACGGCCTGATGCAGCAGCATGCCGAGACCATCGACGATCGAAAAGCCCTGCTCTTCCGCCTGTGCCAGGATCGGCGTCTTCAAGGGAATATAGACGATATCGGTGACGACGGCATTGGCCGCAAGAGCCGTGAAATCGAGTTGCGGCGCCGCTTCTCCGTCCATGCCGAGCGAGGTCGTGTTGATGAAGAGGCCTGCCCCGTTCATGACTTCGGCAAGCGCGCCTGCGGGATGGGCGTGCACGCGCGGGCCGAAGCGATCGGCGAGCTCGCGCGCGCGTTCGACGGTGCGGTTAACGACGTGGATCTCCTTGAAACCGCGGTCGCGAACCGCCTGGATGATGGCCCGACTTGCGCCGCCGGCGCCGAAGACAACGGCCGTCTCATGACGGTCCCATCCGGGATGACGTTCATCGAGATTGGCGGTGAAGCCGCGGCCATCGGTGTTCGTCGCATGCAGGACGCCCTCTTCCAGCCAGAGCGTGTTCGAAGCGCCGAGTTCCTGCGACAGCTGGTCCGGTCTGTCGGCAAGCCGGAACGCGAGTTCCTTGTGAGGGATAGTGACGTTGCCGCCGACAAAACCGGAACTGCCGTCCTTCAACGAGTCAATGAAATCCGCAAAGACATCAGGCGCCACTTCATGGGCGCGGTAACTGCCGGGCAGGCCGAGCGTCTTCAGCCAGTATCCATGGATCAGCGGCGAGCGTGAATGCTTGATGGGAAAGCCGGTGACAAACGCCTTCGGCCCGAATGTTTCACGTGAATCATCCATCGATCGCTCCGAGTTCCCGCAATTTTTTCAGAAGCGGCAGCATCGGCAGGCCGAGAATGGTGAAATAGTCACCTTCGATTTTCTCGAACAGCTGGATGCCCTCCCCCTCCAATTGATAGGCGCCGACACTGGAAAGCGCCCGTTCGCCGACCCGCGCCAGATGCCGGGTGATGAAATCCACCGTCAGCGACCGCATCGTCAGCTCCGCATGAGCGACATGTTCCCACAGGACCACACCGCCACTGGCGATGGCAACGGCACTGTTCAATCGATGGGTCACGCCGGACAGAGTTTGAAGGTGGTTCACCGCGTCGGCCATATCCTTCGGCTTATGGAAGACGCGCTCACCGAGAGACATCGTCTGGTCCGAACCGATGACCATGCTGTCGGGAAAACGGCTGCTGACCTCTTCGGCCTTAGCCTTGGCCAGGACGAGTGCGACCGCATCCGGCTTGGCCCCGGCTCTTTCCATCGGAGCCTCCACTGCCCGTTCATCAATCCGGGCGGCATGCGCCTCGAAAGACAGTCCGGCATTTTCCATCAGTGCCCGTCGAAAGGGGCTCGACGATGCAAGGATGAGTTTTGCTGTCATGGGCTCCTCGATGTGTCGGCGTTTCGCCAGCGCTTAGCGCAGCTTCGGGCGCAGGGCAACAATGGCCGCCGCCGTTTCCTCGATCGAGCGGCGGGTGACATCGATCAGCGGCCAGCCGTGACGGGCGCAGAGCGAACGGGCATATTTCAATTCCTCGGAGATCGCGGCGCGATCCGTATAATGTTCGCGGTCGAAGCCTTGCGTCGTCCCGAGGATGCGGTTTTCCCGCACCTGGGAAATGCGGTCGGTTGTGGCGATGAGGCAGACGATCAGCGGCTTCGTTGTGACAAAAAGGCTCTCCGGCAGGGGCACGCCATAGACGATCGGAATGTTCGCCGTCTTGATGCCGCGGTTGGCGAGGTAGATGCTGGTCGGTGTTTTCGAGGTGCGGCTGATGCCGATAATGACCACGTCGGCGTCATTATAATCATCCGGCATCTGGCCGTCATCATGGTCCATGGTGAAATTCAACGCTTCGATGCGCGCGAAGTAACCGGCATTCATCACATGCTGCGCGCCAACCCGACGGCGCGACGGCGCGCCGAGATAGATCTGGAATGCGCCCATGACAGGCTCCAGCACATTGACCGAGGCAACGCCCATTTCGGCGCAGCGCTCATCGATGAGGTTCGCAAGCTCCCGGTCGACGATCGTATAGAGCACGATGCCGGGTGCGTCATCGATCGCCTGGAGAACCGGCAGCAGCTGCTTGCGATTGCGGATCAGCGGATAGACGTGTTCGATCGGCTGAGCCGATCTGAACTGGGCCGATGCGGCGCGGCCGGCGGAGATGAGAGTCTCTCCCGTCGAGTCAGAAATCAGATGCAGATGAAAGAAGTTCGTTCTGTTCTCCACGCTATTTTCCGCTGCCTGTTGAAAAGACTGGATGATGGGGAGCTAAGGCGCCGAGGCGGTCTCGGGCAAGGGAAAACATGCCGCCTTATCCACATTTCGAATTTTGCAAATCGGTTTCATCGAGCCCTGTGGAAGATGGGGAAGAGCTCGATGTCTTTAGAGCAGGTCCACAGCTTATCCACAAGCGCGAAGAAAATCATCGATCCGGAAGCGACTGGAATCATTTTCGGATTCGGCTTCTCCCTGAATTTCGGGCGCAACGGGCGAATCCTTCTGACATTTTTCGACGGTGCGCGACAAATGGCATCGGCAGTGGACGGATTTTAATCCTTGATAGACACCGACTCTAAGAAATAGAAACCTTTTAAAATATCTTTGATTTTTTATAGGGAAGAAGCGCTTGAGCGAAACGCGCCGAAAGATCATGAGGGTTCTCGATGGCGAAAGCCTCTCCCCTCCTCCTCTCTGGCTGATGAGACAGGCAGGACGTTATCTCCCGGAATATAGAGAGACGCGGGCAAAGGCCGGGAGTTTTCTCGATCTCTGCTACACACCCGATCATGCCGTCGAGGTGACATTGCAGCCGATCCGCCGCTATGGCTTCGATGCGGCTATCCTGTTCTCCGATATCCTCGTCATTCCCGATGCGATGAAACGAAACGTCCGCTTCACCGAAGGCCATGGCCCTGAAATGGATCCGATCGATGAAGCCGGTATCGGCAGGTTGGATGGGGAAGGCGTCGTCGATTATCTCCATCCGGTTTTGGAGACCGTACGGCGGCTGCGAGATGCATTGCCTGATGAGACGACGCTGCTCGGCTTTTGCGGTGCGCCCTGGACGGTTGCGACCTACATGATCGCCGGTCACGGCACGCCCGATCAGGCTCCTGCCCGTCTCTTCGCCTATAAGCATCCACGTGCTTTCGAGCGTCTCTTGATGCTGCTGGCGGATGTGTCGGCGGATTACCTCGTCGCCCAGATCGATGCCGGCGCTGATGCTGTGCAGATCTTCGATTCCTGGGCCGGCGTTCTCGGCGAGAGGGAATTCGAGGCTTTTGCGATCAGGCCTGTCGCGCGAATGATCGCTTCGATCAAGTCGCAGCGGCCGCACGCGCGTATCATCGCTTTTGCCAAGGGTGCAGGCTACCAGCTGAAGACCTATCGCCAGAAGACGGGTGCGGATGCGATCGGCCTCGACTGGTCGGTGCCATTGGCCTTTGCTGCCGAGCTTCAGAAAGACGGGCCGGTTCAGGGCAATCTCGATCCGATGCGCGTCGTTGCCGGCGGCAAAGCGCTCGAGGAAGGCATCGACGATATTCTTCAGCATCTCGGCAATGGGCCGCTCATCTTCAATCTCGGTCACGGCATCACGCCGCAGGCGGACCCCGAGCACGTGCGTCTGCTGGTTGACCGCGTGCGAGGCCTGACGTGACGATGGAAAAGCAGACGGACCGCCGGACCGGCGCCTATGCCCGGCGCCGCGCGTATCTTGCGCTGGCCTTCTTCGCGTTGATGGCGGTCGGGCTGTTCGCCTGGAACCCCGACAATCTCTATCTCTGGATCAAGGCGCTTCATATTATCGCGGTCATCTCCTGGATGGCCGGATTGTTTTATATGCCGCGGCTGTTCATCTACCACACCGATGCCGAACCGGGCTCGGTGCAATCGGAGACCTTCAAGGTGATGGAGCGCCGGCTGCTTCGGATCATCATGACGCCGGCGATGATGCTGACCTGGATTTTCGGCCTCTATCTCGCCTGGTCGATCTATGGATTTCAGGGCGGCTGGCTGCATGCCAAGATCGGCCTCGTCGTGCTGTTGACGGCTGTCCATATGTTCTTCAGCCGTGCCGTCAGTGCGTTCGAGCGGGATGAAAACCGTCGCTCGGCACGCTATTGGCGGTTCATGAACGAGGCGCCGACACTGCTGATGATCCTGATCGTGATCCTCGTCGTGGTGAAGCCGTTCTGAGGCGAATCGTGCCTCAGGTTAAATTTGCTTCATTTTAAGCAGCCCCCTTGCGGCGGCGATAACGAGTCGCTATTTTCCGCGCATCTCATCTACGTGGCATGTGTGTAGAGTTCAGTCGTCTGCGAGCCCCTTTCGCAGTACCGAATACGACCCAACATCGCCTTTCCCCTCCAAAATTGAAAAGAGCATTGGTCACTTCATGGCTGAAATGAAGCTTCAGGAACTTAAGAGTAAATCCCCGACGGATCTTCTGGCTTTTGCCGAGTCTCTCGAGGTCGAGAATGCAAGCACGATGCGCAAACAGGAGCTGATGTTTGCAATTCTCAAGATGCTTGCCAGCCAGGATGTGGAAATCATCGGCGAAGGGGTCGTCGAAGTGCTGCAGGACGGTTTCGGCTTCCTGCGTTCCGCCAATGCCAACTATCTGCCGGGTCCTGACGACATTTATATTTCTCCGTCGCAGATCCGCCGTTTCTCGCTGAAGACAGGCGATACTGTGGAAGGGCCGATCCGCGGACCGAAGGAAGGCGAGCGCTATTTCGCGCTGCTCAAGGTCAACACCATCAATTTCGACGATCCGGAAAAGATCCGTCACAAGGTTCATTTCGACAATCTGACGCCGCTCTACCCGAATGAGCGCTTCAAGATGGAACTGGATATTCCGACATCCAAGGATCTGTCGCCGCGTGTGATCGATCTCGTCGCGCCGCTCGGCAAGGGCCAGCGCGGATTGATCGTGGCGCCGCCACGCACCGGTAAGACCGTGCTCTTGCAGAACATCGCGCATTCGATCACGGCAAACCATCCGGAATGCTATCTGATCGTCCTGCTGATCGATGAACGCCCTGAAGAAGTGACCGACATGCAGCGCTCGGTGCGCGGCGAAGTCATCTCCTCGACCTTCGACGAGCCGGCCGTGCGCCACGTTCAGGTTGCCGAGATGGTCATCGAAAAGGCGAAGCGCCTCGTCGAGCACGGGCGCGACGTCGTCATTCTGCTCGATTCGATCACCCGCCTCGGCCGCGCCTACAACACGGTCGTTCCCTCTTCTGGCAAGGTTCTGACCGGCGGCGTCGACGCCAACGCGTTGCAGCGCCCGAAGCGTTTCTTCGGCGCCGCCCGCAATATCGAGGAAGGCGGCTCTCTGACGATCATCGCGACCGCCCTGATCGATACCGGCAGCCGCATGGACGAAGTCATCTTCGAAGAGTTCAAGGGTACCGGCAACTCTGAAATCGTCCTCGACCGCAAGGTTGCAGATAAGCGTATCTTCCCGGCAATGGATATTCTGAAGTCCGGCACGCGTAAGGAAGATCTTCTCGTTCCGCGCCAGGATCTGCAGAAGATCTTCGTGCTCCGCCGCATCCTGGCGCCGATGGGCACGACCGATGCGATCGAGTTCCTCATCGACAAGCTGAAGCAGACGAAGAACAATTCGGATTTCTTCGATTCGATGAATACCTGATCCTTAGCCGGATTCACGTTTCAGAAGCTGGTCGGCATCGTCGTGATGCCGCCAGCTTTTCTGTTTAAGAGAGATCAATTCGGACTCCGACCGTTAAACGACCTAGGCGACATGGCCATTTTTAACGACACCATATATGCCCTTTCGAGCGGGTCACCGCCTGCGGGTGTTTCTGTCGTTCGCATCAGCGGGCCGGCGACCAGGGACGTATTGATGGCTCTCGTCGGATCCGTTCCCGTCGACCGTACTGCATCCTACCGAACGATTCGGACTCGTAACAAAGAACCGATCGATCGCGGTCTGGTGCTATTTTTTCCGGCGCCCAACTCATTTACCGGGGAGGATGTCGCCGAGCTACAGATCCACGGCAGCAAAGCTGTTCTTGCGGCGTTGTTTCAGGCGCTAGAGGGTATTCCCGGCGTTCGGCTGGCAGTCGAAGGCGAGTTCTCGCGGCGGGCCTTCGAAAACGGCAAACTTGATCTTATCGAAGTCGAAGGGCTGGCCGATCTGATCGGCGCCGAAACGGAGATGCAGCGACGTCTTGCTGTCGAACACAGTGCCGGCGGACTTTCAGCCATTTACGATTCGTGGGCGGAACGATTAACGCGCGCGCGGGCACTGATTGAAGCGGAATTGGATTTTCCCGATGAAGACGATGTTCCAGGTTCAGTATCGGATATCGTCTGGGCCGAGATGGAGAAGCTTCGAGGGGATATTGAACAGCATTTGAGCGCAGCTTCGGCGGGCGAGATCATTAGAGATGGTTTCAGGGTGGTCATTGCCGGCGCGCCGAACGCGGGTAAATCGAGCCTGTTGAATGCTTTGGCGCGCCGAGATGTCGCGATCGTTACCGATATCGCCGGGACGACGCGCGATGTGCTCCAGGTAGAGCTCGACATCAATGGTTACCTGGTCAAGCTCTATGATACTGCCGGCCTCCGCGACGCGGATGATCGGGTGGAGATGGAAGGTGTGCGGCGTGCGCGTGTCGCGCTTCGCGATGCCGATCTCGTTTTGCTGCTGATCGACATGACGAACCCGCAGATACCTGCCGACTTGGAGCCCACTTCCCCTCATGTTAGTGTCGGTACGAAGAAAGACCTGATCGATATTCCGCCTGATCAGTATGATCTACAGATTTCGACGGCAACGGGAGATGGCCTGCCGGAACTGCGCCGACTGATCGGCGCTATCGTCGCGGAGCGTTTCGGTGGTTTGTCGATGGCGATTCCCAGCCGGCAACGCCATAAGGATTCGCTTGCGAAATGTTTAGCGGCGCTCGATATGGCAATTTCGCAGATCGACGTGGATCTGGAATTGCGCACTGAGCAGCTTCGGATTGCTGCTGATTATTTGGGTAGGATTACCGGAAGGGTGGATGTCGAGCAGTTGCTCGGCGTGATCTTCTCGGAGTTTTGTATCGGCAAATGATTCACGTGAAACCTTTCGGGCGCCGTTGCTCGTCAGGTTCCACCTGAAACCGCTGCTGAAATGGAGTCTTGGATGACCGATGGTGTCTATGATGTGATTGTAATCGGCGGCGGCCATGCGGGGTCTGAGGCGGCCAGTGCGGCTGCGCGGCTCGGTGCAAGGACCGCGCTTGTGACGCACAGGCGCGACACGATCGGCGTCATGTCCTGCAATCCTGCCATCGGTGGACTCGGAAAGGGCCATCTCGTCCGGGAGATCGACGCAATGGACGGCCTGATGGGCCGTATCGCCGACGCATCAGGCATTCAGTTCAGAATGCTGAACAAGAAGAAGGGTGCGGCGGTCCGGGGACCGCGGACGCAGGCTGATCGAAAGCTCTACCGCCTGGCGATGCTGGCGGCCATCGAGGCGACGCCAGGTCTCGATATCATCGAGGGTGATGCGTTTGACCTTGATGTCGCCGACGGCCGCGTGGCGGGCGTGGTCATGAAGGACGGGCGAAGGTTCAAGACGCCGGCCGTTGTTCTGACGACAGGTACATTTCTTCGCGGCCTTATTCATATCGGTTCGGAAAAGACACCGGCGGGGCGTGTCGGGGAAGCGCCATCGACTGGCCTGTCCGCCACGTTGGCCCGACTGGGCCTGCGGTTGGGACGTTTGAAGACGGGAACGCCGGCGCGGCTGGATGGAAAGACGATCGATTGGCAATCCGTGGGCAGGCAGGGCGCTGACGACGAGCTTGTGCCGTTTTCTTTCATGACTGATCGAATCACCACGCCGCAGATCGATTGCGGAGTGACGAGGACGACCGAGGCGACTCACCGGATTATTGTCGACAACATCATGCGGTCAGCGATGTATTCGGGACAGATTGAGGGCGTCGGTCCCCGTTATTGCCCCTCTATCGAAGACAAGCTCGTGAAATTCGGCGAGCGGGATGGACACCAGGTCTTTCTGGAGCCCGAAGGGCTGGATGATGATACCGTCTACCCGAACGGGATTTCGACGTCGCTGCCGGCGGAGGTCCAGGCCGATTTCATCAGAACTATCCCCGGCCTCGAGGCGGCAAAAATTATCCAGCCGGGGTATGCGATCGAATATGACCATGTCGATCCGAGAGAACTGTCTCCATCCCTTGAGGTCAAGCGCCTGAAAGGCTTGTTCCTGGCCGGCCAGATCAATGGCACGACTGGATATGAAGAGGCGGGAGCTCAAGGCTTGGCTGCCGGTCTGAATGCCGCATTGCTCAGCAGCGATTCGGATCCGTTCCATTTTAGCCGCACGAATTCGTATATCGGAGTGATGATCGACGATCTCACCTCTCGCGGCGTTACGGAGCCGTATCGAATGTTCACGTCGCGAGCGGAATATAGGCTGACATTGCGCGCTGACAACGCGGATATGCGATTGACGCCGCTGGCCATGCAGCTTGGCTGCGCAAGCGCGGAGCGCTGCCATCGGTTCACATCCTATCAGGCGGAAATCGAGAGTGGTCGGGCATTGTTGATGTCGCTGGCGGTGACACCGAATGAAGCACGGCGCGCGGGTTTGAATATCAATCTCGATGGACAACGCCGCAGCGCTTACGACCTGTTATCTTATCCCGATTATGATTTCGCCGAACTCCAACGGGTCTGGCCCGAGTCGATGGGAGCGATTGCGCCCAAGGTCGCGGAGGCGTTGGAGATTGAAGCGGGGTATTCGGTTTATCTCGATCGGCAAGCCACGGCGATTGCCGATCAGCAGCGCGACGAGCAGCGGCAGATACCGTATGATTTCAACTACGCTGCCCTTTCCGGCCTCTCCAATGAACTGAAGGCCAAGCTCGGCGCTGCTCGCCCCGTCAATATTGCCCAGGCCGCTGTCGTTGAAGGAATGACGCCCGCGGCCATCGCACTGTTGCTGGTCCACCTCCGTCGACTGAATTCATCCGAGCGTCATAGCGCCTGACACAAGATCTGAGAGTCCCTCACAATGGAATTAAACGGTTTGCGTGTTTCACGTGAAACACAGGAGCGGCTTCGACACTTCGCGGCGTTGTTTCAGAAGTGGGCGAAAACCATCAATCTGGTGGCGCCGTCGACACTGGATGATTTGTGGAACCGGCACATCGCCGACAGCAGCCAGATCTTCCAGATCCGCCCCAAGCCGGTCACTTGGGTCGACCTGGGAAGTGGGGGCGGTTTTCCCGGCGTGATTACAGCGATTTTTTTGTCGGAGTTGCAGGACGGATGGGTACATCTGGTTGAAAGCAACCACAAGAAAGCGGCTTTTCTCCGAACCGCCCTTCGGGAAACGGACGCACGCGGAAGTGTCCATACCGTTCGGATCGAAGATGCCCCCGCGGAGATCAGCGAATGCAAAGCGATCTCCGCTCGCGCTCTCGCCGATCTGGAAGGTCTCATGGAATATTCAGCCCCATGGATGCTTGACCAGGAAGATTGTCGCGGCTTTTTTCATAAAGGCCGGGATTACCTGAGGGAAATCGACAAAGCACGTGGTCGCTGGGAATTCGATCTGCTAGAACATAAGAGCGCCGTTGAGCAGGAATCCGTTATTCTGGAAATATCGAATCTCCGGCGCTTGGTTTAACAAATCGGATATTGCGGCTATGGCTGGCGAACGACATCGGATAATCACCATCGCAAATCAGAAAGGTGGCGTTGGCAAAACGACCACCGCAATCAACTTGGCAACGGCATTGGCTGCTATTGGCGAACGTGTCCTGATCGTGGATCTCGATCCGCAGGGCAATGCCAGCACCGGTCTCGGTATCGATCGCCGCAATCGCAAGCGTTCTTCCTATGACTTGATGGTTGGCGATCACGGTATCAGCGACGTAACGCTCGAAACCGCGGTGCCCAATCTCTTCATCGTTCCTTCGACGATGGATCTGCTCGGTGTCGAGATGGAGATTGCGCAAGAGAGCGATCGAGTCTTCAAATTGCGCAAAGCCCTTTCGTCGCCGGAAGCAATGGGTTTTTCCTATATTCTTCTGGATTGCCCGCCGTCGTTCAATCTGCTGACGATGAATGCTATGGCTGCCGCCCATTCGGTGCTGGTGCCGCTGCAGTGCGAATTCTTTGCGCTGGAAGGATTGAGTCAGCTGCTGGAAACCGTCAGCCAGGTTCGCCGAACCGTCAATCCGCGGCTGGATATTCAGGGCATCGTGTTGACGATGTTTGATGCCCGCAACAATCTCGCCCAGCAGGTCGTCAACGATGTGCGTACGCATCTCGGTGAGAAAGTTTATCATACGTTAATTCCGCGCAACGTCCGCGTCTCCGAAGCGCCGTCCTATGGCAAGCCTGCTATCCTCTACGATCTGAAATGCGCGGGCAGTCAGGCTTATCTGCAATTGGCTTCCGAGGTCATCCAGCGGGAACGCCAGAGACTGGCTGCTTGATATCATTGCATGAGGTGTTTGGGTCATGAATGACGATGTATCGAAAAGACGCCTGGGTCGAGGCCTTGCGGCGCTGATCGGCGAAATGGATCAGCCGGTCCCAGTGGAAGCCGAGCGGACTGTCAGTGCCGACAGGATGATCCCGATCGAGTTCGTCAGCCGTAACCCTCGCAACCCGCGCCGGTTCTTCGATGATACAGAGTTGCACGATCTTGCCAGCTCCATTCGTCAGCACGGCATCGTTCAGCCGATCGTGGTGCGGACGATGTCGCGGGATCAGTATGAAATCATCGCCGGCGAACGGCGCTGGCGCGCCGCCCAGCTTGCCGGACTGATCGAGATTCCGGTCATCATCCGCGACGTCGACGACAAGACAGCACTCGAAATCGCCATCGTCGAGAACGTACAGCGAGCCGATCTCAATCCGCTCGAAGAGGCGCTGGGATATGAGCAACTGATTGCCGAATATGGCTATACCCAGAACGATCTCGGCGAAATCATCGGCAAAAGCCGCAGCCATGTCGCCAATTCGCTGCGACTGCTGAAATTGCCCGATCCGGTTCGCGATCTGCTCGCGGCCGGAAGCCTGTCGGCGGGGCATGCACGCGCTCTGGTCTCGACACCCGACCCGGCCAGCCTCGCCCGCACCATCGTTGCCAAGGGCATGTCGGTGCGCGATGCAGAAAAGCTCGCGCAAAACAACATCAAAGCTCAATCGGAACCGCAACAGCCGGCTTCAAGGCGCGAGCAGAAGGATTCCGACACCGTGGCTCTGGAGCGCACGCTTTCCGATGCGCTTGGCCTTGAGGTTTCGATCAACCACAAGACAAGCGGCGGGCAGATCAAGATTTCCTACAAATCTCTGGAGCAGCTCGAAGAGATCTGCCGCTTGCTCGAACGACGCTAAAGGCGTCGCATAAAACTCAATTCCTGCGACGCGCTTGAGTTGTTGTTTTATGCGATTCCGCCATCCCGGAACTTCCGCACCTTCCGGGTGATATGGATCGGTCAAGCCGATTTACGACCGGACTGAAGGGTGGTCGACAGAAGCGTTTGCATCGCAACGCTGTCCTCCAACACCTGCCGTCGTCTGCTTTGCAGGATCGCGGCCTGCAGGCGATTGGATTCACGGGCGATGCTTTCGGCGCTCCATTGGCGTAAAGCCTGCTCGATGATCGGCTTGCGGCGAAAATGCAAATGCCGGCCCATCGTCTGCATGATTTGCGGGGCCTGCAGGCGCTTTTCTTCCATCTCGGCGCGCATCATGTCCAGAAGCTGGAATTGCTTCAAGCAAGCCTGCAGCACCAGAAAAATCGCGGTTTTCGAGCTGCTGATCTTCTGCATGGCATGGAGAAAGGCATTCAAATCACCACTCAGAATGGCGTCGACGGCATCGTCAACCGAAATCGCACTGGCATCGCCGATTATTTCGGTAACGTGATGTTCTTCTATGGTATTCAGACCACGGCAATAAAGCGCGAGCTTGCGGACTTCGTTGCGTGAAGCGATGCGATCGCCGCCTATCAATGCGACCAGCGCCTGGCGTGCGGCTGGCGTAATGCCGAGCTTCTCTGCGCCGAGTTCGGCATCGATCAATCCGTTCAGGGCGCGGCTGTCATCGGCGTAAGAGGGGATGGTCATTACAGACCGCGCGCTTTCCGCGGTCTTGCGAAGCAGGGATCCCTTTTTGAGGTCACCGGCCTCCACGATCAAATGGGCCGCTTCGAGCGGCTTTTCGGACAGCAGCGCCAACGAATCGACAAGATATTTTTCGTTGGCGGCACCGCGGATCCAGATCAGTTTTTCACCGCCGAACAGGCCGATCGACTGGGCCTCGTCGACCAGCCTTCCGGGGTCCTTCTGCAGGTCGCCGATATCGAGTTTCGTCAGCGAGAAAGGATCATCGAGCGCGACACCCGTCTTGCCGGCAAGCAGGCCCGCGCGCTCGGAGACGAGGCCGCGGTCCGGTCCGTAAATGACGAAAATCCGATAGTTCTGCGCCGATTTCTGCAGAAAGCTTTCGAATTCGTGGGACTTTATCTCCGCCACATCTCCGCCCTCAACGGCTGAGGGCGGCGGCGATATCGGCTCCTACGAATTCCGCTGCCTGATCCGCCGCGCGGTTTTCGGCATCACGAATTGCCCTTTGCTTGGCAAATTCCTGTTCGGAGAAATCCACTAGCGCCGTCGCCTGGCGGCTACCGGCCTTGATGACATGATTGTCGGACGTCGCGCGCAGCGTATAGGTGATGTTGACGGTCACACGACCGGCTCGCGACGTATCGCCAGATTCTTGGAGCAGCGTATCGGCAACCCCCGACGTGGCGCGCATTTCGACCAGATATTGCGGGTTTACCGCTTCGCCGGCGCCGCGTGACGCCAGGAAGATCAGGCGATTGCGAACCTGCTGTTCGACCCGGCTGCTTGCCTCGGAAAAACCGACAGAGGAAAGCTTTTCCACCACACCGGACTGCTCCGAATAAAGCGGCCGGACCTGGCAGGCTGAGAGGAAAGCCGCGGAGGCAAGGATCATGGCGATGCCGGCGTGGCGCGCCAGCTTGCAAGCGATATCAGACGACAATGTTCACAATCCTTTGGGGAACCACGATGATCTTCTTCGGTGCCTGCCCGTTCAGCGCGCTCTTCACCGCCTCGAGATCCAGCACGGCGTTGGTGACGGCATTCTGATCTGCGTCGCGAGAAATTGTCAATTCAGCGCGTTTCTTGCCGTTGATCTGCACGGGCAGAATGACGTCGTTCTCCATGACCAGCGTTTCGTCGTAACGCGGCCAGCTCGTGCGGGCCAGCAGGTCGGTATTGCCGAGCACGGCCCAGCATTCTTCGGCAAGATGCGGCGTCATCGGCGCGACGAGCTGGACGAGGATTTCGGCAGCGTCACGCACGGCCGCGCGATAGCCGGCATCGCCCTCGCCTGCCGCAACCCTTGTCAGCGGCGCGGCGAGCGCGTTGACGAGTTCATAGATACGCGCGACGGCCTTGTTGAACCAGAGCTTGTCATAGTCGTTCTGCACGGCCTTCAGCGTCTTGTGTGCCGCCTGCGAGATCGGCAGTGCTTCGCCGTCGGTGGCGGCAGCAGGCGTTACGGCTGCGAGCGCGTCAGCGGCCTCGGAAATCAGCCGCCACAGGCGCTGGGTGAAGCGATGGGCGCCTTCGACGCCGGCTTCCGACCAGATGACGTCGCGCTCCGGCGGAGAGTCCGACAGAACGAAGAAACGGGCGGTATCGGCGCCGTAGGAGGCGATGATATCGTCTGGATCGACGACGTTCTTCTTCGATTTCGACATCTTCTCGATCGAGCCGATGGCGATTTCCTCGCCTGATGTCAGCAGGAAAGCGCGCCGTTTGCCGTCGAGTTCCTCGATGCGGATATCGGCTGGCGCCACCCATTCCCGGCCGGCGCCAGCACCACGGCTATAGGTTTCATGGACGACCATGCCTTGGGTGAAGAGGCCCTTGAAGGGCTCCGTGGCTGCGACGTGACCGGTCTCGCGCATGGCGCGGGTGAAGAAACGGGAATAGAGCAGATGCAGGATCGCATGCTCGATGCCGCCGATATACTGGTCGACCGGCAGCCAACGGTTAGCCGCCTCAGGATCGGTGGGCTTGCCCTCCCAGGGTGCCGTGAACCGCGTGAAATACCAGCTCGAATCGACGAAAGTATCCATCGTATCCGTTTCCCGGCGTGCGTCCTTACCGCAGTTCGGGCAGGAGACATGACGCCAGGTGGGATGGCGGTCGAGCGGGTTTCCGGGCTGATCGAAGGTCACATCGTCAGGCAGCTTGACCGGCAGATCCTTCTTCGGCACCGGCACGACGCCGCAGGTCTCGCAATGGATGACCGGGATCGGGCAGCCCCAATAGCGCTGACGCGAAATGCCCCAGTCGCGCAGACGGAAATTGACCTTCCGCTCGCCCTGTGGCGCATTGCCGAGCGAGGCGGCTGACAGCTGGTCGGCGACGACATTGAAAGCCTCTTCCGTCGTCTTGCCGTCGAGAAAGCGCGAATTGATCATGACGCCGTCGCCGTCATAGGCGGTGTCGCCGACGGAGAAGCTTGCGGCATCGCCATCCCTAGGCATGACCACAGCCACGACCGGCAGGCCGTATTTCCGTGCGAAATCCAGGTCGCGCTGATCACCGGACGGGCAGCCGAAGATGGCGCCCGTGCCGTAATCCATCAGCACGAAATTGGCGATATAGACGGGCAGCTCCCAGGAAGGATCGAGCGGATGGCGGACGCGGATGCCGGTATCCAGGCCCTTCTTTTCGGCGGTCTCGAGCGCGGCGAGCGAAGTGCCGGCGCGCCGGCATTCCTCGCAGAAGGCCTCGATCTCGGGATTCTTGGCGGCGGCATCCTTCGCCAGCGGATGATCGGCGGCGATCGCCAGGAAGGAGGCGCCGAAAAGTGTGTCCGGCCGGGTCGTATAGACGGTGATTTCGGTCTCGCCGGCCGGTGCCGTTTCCGGCACGATCTCCCAGCGGATCGTCAGGCCTTCCGAGCGGCCGATCCAGTTCTTCTGCATCAGGCGAACTTTTTCCGGCCACTGGTCGAGCGTATCCAGCGCGTCCAGCAGGTCCTGGCTGAAGTCGGTGATCTTGAAGAACCATTGCGTCAGTTCACGCTGTTCGACCAGCGCGCCGGAACGCCAGCCGCGGCCGTCGATCACCTGTTCGTTGGCAAGCACGGTGTTGTCGACAGGGTCCCAATTGACCTTCGACTGCTTGCGGTAGACCAGACCCTTCTCCAGGAAATCCAGGAAGAGATGCTGCTGGTGCTGGTAATATTCGACGTCGCAGGTGGCGAATTCGCGGCTCCAATCCAGGGAAAGCCCCATGGCCTTCAGCTGCGCTTTCATCGAGGCGATGTTCTGATAGGTCCAGGAAGCGGGATGGACACCGCGCTCCATGGCGGCGTTTTCCGCCGGCATGCCGAAGGCGTCCCAGCCCATCGGATGCAGGACGTTATAGCCGCGGGCACGCTTGTAGCGGGCGACGACGTCGCCCATGGCGTAGTTGCGGACATGGCCCATGTGAATGCGCCCCGATGGATAGGGGAACATCTCGAGGACGTAATATTTTTCGCGCGGATCTGAATTGTCGGTCTCGAAGACCTTGTCTTCGTTCCATTTCTGCTGCCAGCGGGGCTCGGCGTCGCGCGGATTATAACGTTCGGTGGCCATGGTATTCGAAATTCCGGAAAATCAGGGGAGTTGGCCGAGACCTTCACCATGAAACCACCGTAGCGTCAAGTTTTGCAGGCGCTGCAAGCGTCCGATCTTCATCAGGCCGAAGCGATTTCGCCAGAGCGGGTCTTGGCAAGCACAGAATGGCTGGCTAGTTCATTGCCATTCTTTTCACTGAGATATGTCGAGGCAGAACGATGGAACTTCAAGAGCGGTTGAACGACGTGCGCTCGCGGATCGCGGCCGGAGAACGCCAGGCAGGCCGCCCCGCTGGTTCCGTTCAGCTCGTTGCCGTGTCGAAGACGTTCGAGGCGGATGCGATCCGCCCGGCCATCGACGCCGGGCAGCGGGTCTTCGGCGAGAACCGGGTGCAGGAAAGCCAGGGCAAATGGCCTGATCTGAAGGCTGCGCATCCCGATATCGAACTGCATCTGATCGGGCCGCTGCAATCGAACAAGGCGGCGGATGCGGTGGCGCTTTTCGATGTCATCGAGACGGTGGACCGCGAAAAGATCGCCCGCGCCCTTGCCGACGAGATGAAGCGGCAAGGCAAGACCCCGCAGCTCTACGTCCAGGTCAATACCGGGCTGGAACCGCAGAAGGCGGGCATCGCTCCCGAGGATACGCCTAGTTTCGTCGCACTCTGCCGTGATGAGCTCGGTCTGTCCATCGACGGCTTGATGTGCATTCCGCCGGCCGAGGAAAATCCGGGGCCGCATTTCGCGCTTTTGGCTAGGCTCGCACTGAAATGCGGCGTTGAAAAACTCTCCATGGGCATGTCGGGCGATTACGAGACGGCGATCGCCTTCGGCGCCACCAGCGTGCGTGTCGGATCGGCAATTTTCGGCGCGCGCTGACACTGCTTTGGTCGGGCTTCCCGTCCTCCCCTACCCCGCCTAAATTGATAGGCAGGTTTGCGATGTCCCGGGGAGGAGCAGATGCAGAATGGCTATCATCAGGCCTATGCCGCCTGGAAACATGATCCGGAAGCCTTCTGGCGAGAAGCCGCCGCCGATATCGACTGGTTCAAGCCGCCGGAGCGGATATTTTCGACCGATGACGGCGTCTATGGCCGCTGGTTTCCGGGGGCCGAGACCAATAGCTGTCACAATTGCCTGGACCGGCATGTGGCGGCCGGACGCGGCGGCGAGACGGCGATCCTCTTCGACAGCGCGATGACCGGCGAGAAACGCCGTTTCACCTATGAGGAGGCGCTTGGCGAGGTGAAGGCCATCGCCGCGACACTGCTCGAGTTCGGCGTCGGCCAGGGCGACCGTGTGATCCTCTACATGCCGATGGTGCCCCAGGCGGTGTTTTCCATGCTTGCCTGCGCCCGTATCGGTGCGGTGCATTCCGTCGTTTTCGGCGGGTTTGCCGCCAGCGAGCTTGCGGCGCGCATCGACGACAGCGGGGCGAGGCTGATGATCACCGCGAGCTGCGGGCTCGAGCCCGGCCGCATCGTTGCCTACAAGCCATTGGTCGACCAGGCGATCGAGATCGCGCGGGTAAAGCCGGAGCACTGCCTGGTGCTGCAGCGGCCCGAGCTTCGGGCAGATCTCGCCAGCGGCCGCGATCAGGATTTCGAGGTTGCTGTCGCGCGCCATCGCGGCGTCGAGGTCGCCTGCGTTTCCGTCAAGGCGACCGATCCGCTCTACATCCTCTACACATCAGGCACGACGGGCCAGCCGAAGGGCGTCGTGCGCGACAATGGCGGCCATATGGTCGCGCTCAGCTGGTCGATGCGGAATATCTATGGCCTGAAGCCGGGCGAGGTTTTCTGGACGGCTTCCGATATCGGCTGGGTCGTCGGCCATTCCTATATCGTCTATGCCCCGCTGATCACCGGCGTGACGACGCTGATCTTCGAGGGAAAGCCGGTCGGCACCCCGGATGCCGGCGCGTTCTGGCGGATCGTTTCGGAATACAAGGTGCGGGTGCTCTTCACGGCGCCGACCGCATTCCGCGCCATCCGGCGGGAGGATGGAGAGGGCGAGTTGCTGCGCCGATATCCGATGCCGGATTTCCGGGCGCTGTTTCTCGCCGGCGAGAGGGCTGATCCGGAGACGCTGAAATGGGCGGAGCGCATGCTTGGCGTGCCCGTGATCGATCACTGGTGGCAGACGGAGACTGGCTGGCCGATCGCCGCAAACCCGCTCGGTCTCGGCGCCCTTCCCGTCAAGCACGGTTCGCCGACGCTGCCGATGCCCGGTTACGACATCGCGGTGCTCGACGATGCCGGCCACCCGACCGAAGCGGGTATACTCGGCAATATCGTCATAAAGCTTCCCTTGCCGCCGGGCTGCCTGCCGACCCTCTGGAACGCGGATGATCGTTTCCGGTCGGCCTATCTCGATGAGTTTCCCGGCTACTACAAGACCGCCGATGCCGGCTATGTCGACGAGGATGGCTACCTCTTCATCATGTCGCGCACCGACGACATCATCAATTGCGCCGGTCATCGGCTTTCGACAGGGGCCATGGAAGAGGTCTGCGCGCGCCATCCCGACGTCGCGGAATGCGCGGTCATCGGCGTGATCGATGCGCTGAAGGGCCAGGCCCCCTGTGGTTTCCTGGTGCTGAAACGGGATGTTTCCCGTGAAACGGCTGTGATCGAATCAGAGGTGGTGGCGATGATTCGCGAATCGATCGGGCCTGTCGCGGCCTTCAAAACGGCCATCACCGTTAACCGATTGCCGAAGACGCGCTCGGGCAAGATCCTGCGTGGAACGATGCAGAAAATTGCCGACGGCATACCCTGGAGAATGCCTGCTACCATTGACGATCCGGCGATTTTGGAGGAGATCGCCGAGGCGCTGCGCAAGCGGGGTTTCGGCTCCCTGCCGATGTGAAATTAAACTTTCCGAAAGCCTAATTGAGAAATTGTTAACCATATCGCGCAAGGATTTGTTAACGGCAATGGCTTGCATAGCAGGCTTTGCATGACGCGGTCGCCGTTACCGGCTTAGTCCGGAATGCCCTTTCTCTAAGATTGTGGAACGGATCATGACAAGCATCCTCACCAACAACGCTGCCATGGCAGCGCTGCAGACTTTGCGCGGTGTAAACGATAGCCTCAAGGACACCCAGGGTCGCGTTTCCTCGGGTTATCGTGTGGAAAAAGCGGCAGACAACGCCGCCTACTGGTCGATCGCAACGACCATGCGTTCTGACAACAAGGCGCTTTCGGCCGTCTCCGACGCGCTCGGGCTCGGCGCCGCCAAGGTCGATACCGCCTATTCGGCCATGGACAGCGCGCTCGACGTCGTCAGCGAAATCAAGGCGAAGATCGTTGCCGCCACGGAAAAAGGCGTCGACAAAACGAAGATCCAGCAGGAACTCGACCAGCTGCAGGAGCAACTGCTCAGCATCGCCCAATCGGCCTCCTTCTCCGGTGAAAACTGGGTTGCCGGCGCTTCCGGCACGAAGAGCGTCGTCTCCTCCTTCGTTCGTGACGGCAGCAATGCCGTTTCGGTGAAGATGACGGATTATGTGCTGAATTCCGGCACACTCGGGAACGTGCTCTTCGGCATGACGTCCACCGGTGCGATCGAGACCACCAGCGGCATTATCGGAACCGCTTTCAACGGGACCTATGGCGGCACGGTCATCGTCATGCCGTCGATCTATGCGCTCGACATTTCCAATTTCACGCAGGGTCAGCTCGATTCAGCCCTGACCGGCATCGAACTGGTGCTCGGCGCCATGACCGCCGCCGGCTCGGCTCTCGGTTCGATCTCGACCCGCATCCAGCTGCAGGAGACTTTCGTCAGCGGCCTTCACGATTCCATCGACTCGGGCATCGGTCGCCTGGTCGATGCCGATATGGAAGAGGAATCGAGCAAGCTCTCCGCGTTGCAGACTCAGCAGCAGCTTGGCATCCAGTCACTTTCGATCGCCAATAACTCGGCGCAGAACATCCTCACCCTGTTCCGGAGCTGACCCGAAACAGCAATTCTCAACAAAAAACCCCGCCGGGCAGGACTGAACTGACCCCGTAAAGTTGGACGGTTTATTGGCTGGGATTATTTAAGGGCTGAGTCCTGTATTGAACAGGGCTCAGCCCTTTGAGTTTTAGCCTGATGCGATCGTTGTTGTAATACCGAATATA
>NZ_LOKX01000017.1 GCF_002211285.1 Rhizobium sp. R635
GCGGGAGAGTAGGTCGCTGCCAGGTCTGCAAAACGCAACTAAATAATCTTCTCAAAACAAACCAACGGCCCAAAGCCGAAAAAAGGGCCGCCCGCAAAGCGGCCTTTCGTGTTATGATGAAATAAGCTGCCAAGGAAACACGAGACAAATTGCAAGCAATTTGTTCGGGCAGTACGCGTAAATCGCCAAAGGCGCTTTACGCAGCCGCGACAAATCCAAAGGATTTGCGCTGGACGCGGGGTGGAGCAGCCCGTTCGGCCTAAGATCGATCCACTGGATCGATCTCTAACGGCCTCACCTCGTCAGGCTACGCCTGACAGCGCTCCCGGGCAGCACGTCCGGAATGAAATATCGCGGGGTGGAGCAGCCCGGTAGCTCGTCAGGCTCATAACCTGAAGGCCGCAGGTTCAAATCCTGCCCCCGCAACCAAACAAATTGCCCGCCATCAAGGCGGGCTTTTTGTTTGGTAACGGGTCGAGGATTTAACGCCTCATCAGGGGCCCCCAAGGAGGCAAAGCCGACGCAGAGGGACAGAAAAACTACAAATCCTGCACCCACAACCAAATCTCTTCTCAATTCCCTCATCACAAATAGCCCGCTGAAAAGCGGGTTGTTTGATTCTAAAAGACATCACACAAACAAGTCCGCTTGCCTCAGAAACGTCGAGGCTGAAACCGTCGCCAAAGCGGCGACTGTCTCCCTGAAATAGGGCAATCCTTCCCAAACAGCTCGATCCCCAACCACATAAAAACGACGCTTGGCGCGCGTCAGGGCTACGTTCAACAGATTCGGCTTCGATGCAGCCCAGCTGGCGGCTCCCCTGTGGTCGGCATCGGCGCCGAGCACCATGAAAACGATGCTCTCCTCCTTGCCCTGGAAGGTATGCACCGTGCCGATGCGTTCCTGCAGCCATTTCGACAGCTTCGGCGGGGAGTAGGTATGTCCGCCCGGATCGACCCATTCCGCGTGGGCGAGAGCCTGCTTCAGCCTGTTTTTGACTTCCTTGAACGGCGAGATGATGTAGAGATCGGGCAGCGTGCCGTCCCGGGCATAAGTGGCGGTGAGGAGATCGACGATGAAGTCGGTCTGTTCCGCAACGGCTTGTTTGCCCGATACCCTGCCCTTGATGTCGATCCAGGTGCTGTCGCCGTAAAACGGCGGCGCGTCGCCGGCCGGCCGGCGCTCTCTGAGCCCGAATACCATCTTGTCCTGATAGGCGATCCGATTGGCGAGGCTGAACATCGGATCGATGCAGCGCCGGTGCACCCTGAGAGGGCTGCCGACCCAGAGCCCGCCCGCCTCTTCGCTTGGGATGGTCGTCCCATAGCGGTTGGCGGCATCGGCCAGCATCTGCACCGACGTCTTGTTCGGTGAATATTCTCCCTCCGCGGTGTGCGGCGAAAGGGCCGAGGCGGCGTTGATCAATGCGCTCGGAAGCGTGAAGACCGGTTCGATCTGCTGGGGATCGCCGATCACCATGACCCGGCGCGCCCGTAACATTGCCCCGACTGTCGCCTGCGGCACGGCCTGGCCGGCTTCATCGATGAAAACCCAGCCGATCGAGGCGGTTCCGAGACCATGGAACTGCCGGGCGAAGGACGCGAAGGTCGTCGAGACGATCGGGACGATCATGAAAAGGCTCTGCCAGATCAGCGCGACGTGCTCGCCGTCGGCAGGACTGTTGTTGGACAGCAATTTGGTGATGGCGACGATGTTTCCGCCAAAACCTCCGCCCTTCCTGCCGACATCGGCCAGCCACGCCTCATGCAGCGTCAACGCCGCTTCCAGCAAGGACGAGCGCAGACCAGCCATTTCGTCCTGATGCCATAGTCCGTCGATCTGGAAGCGGTCCGTTTCGAGGTCGGCAAGACGTTCGGGTAAAACGGGATGGCCGAGGATCTCCCCGAGCCGGTCGAATTCGTTTCTGTTCTTGGACCAGGTTTCCCGTTGCGACCGCAGTGCCTGTTCGGCCCGCTTCCGTTCCCGCAAAGCTTTTTCCATCGCAGGGCGATGCGTGCTGGCGAGCCGATGTTCGCATTCCGCCAATGCCTTGCGCAGTTGCAGCTGTTTGCGCGCATTGGCGACGACATTCTGCCGATGCTGCCGTACCGCTTTGGTCGGCAGCGCTCTTTCCCACCATGAGGGAGCGCTACGGTCTAGCAGCTGTTCTTCCTCTTTATGATGAGACAGTTCTTCCTTGAAACCGAGCATTTCGCCCGTGGCCACGTCACATCGCTCCTGAGCATGCCGGAGATCGGCCGATGCTGCCTCGACTGCTTCAAGCGCCTCGCGGCAGAATGCATCCTGGGAAACGAAGGCGATTTTGCCGTAGAGATCGGCATAACGCACATATTGGCCGATCTTATCCCTCACCGCCCCGTCGGCGGCGTGAAATGCCACCGACGCTTCGGCGAAGGTCGGTCCTTCATAGCCCTTCAGCCATTCCCAGATGGTCTGCGGTTTGGCCGCGCCGGACCAGCCGGGCTTCGGCCTGTCGGCGATTTCCATGAAGGCGAAACGTTCCTTGAAGGCCCTGCGGTTGCGGGAGTTGCCGAGCGCGCAGGCGATCAGCCCCCATGGCCGGTCCTCCTCGGAGAGCTTGATAACGGCCCCATTGTTCTTCTGGCAGGCGATCTTGTGGGCGACCGTCTGGAGATATTGGAATGAAGAGGTTTCCGCGATCGAGCTCCGCTTGGGCAGGTCTCGCGAGATATTCTCCACCGCCGCATTATTCGAGGAGGCAACGACCATTTCGAATCCTGAAAGGGCCGGGATCAGCGCTGATAGCGAAACCGTGCTCCGATCCGTGAAGATCGCACGGCGCGGCGGCCCGTCAAAGGCGTCGCGCGCCGTCTTCAACGAGGCGAGAACACGGGCGCGCCGAACGATATTGTCTGCGAACAGGTCGCGCAGCAGCGTGGTCTTTCCCGTGCCCGGCGGGCCGTTGACGGAGAACAGCCCCGTTTCTCTGAGATCTCCGATCGCCGAATTGATGGCGAATTGCTGCATCAGGCTCATCGCATGGTGGGGTTCGCTGAGCCAGCGCCCGCGGTTGAGATTGCCGGGATGTAAGGCCCGAACGATCGCCCGGCGTCCATTCTCCGAATAGAGGTCGATCCGCTTCTCATGCGCGAGTGGGCTGAGGTATCGTCTGAGCGGCTCCGGGATCTCGCCCTGCTTGATCGAGGTCATCGCCCGCTCGATATCCTCGATGAAGAAGCTGTTCAGGATGCCGATCTCGTCTTTAGCGTTTTCGCTTTCGTCCTCCTCGTCTTCGCCGTTCAGCGCATGGTTTTCCTGCGGCGCCGGCAAGGGGATGAGATCGGCTTTCTCCCGCTTGTCGCGATAGCGTATTTCAACGGCGGCGATGGGCTTTTCCTGTTGCGAGGCAAAGCCGGCCCAATCGCGGAGCAATTCATAGAGCGTCTGGATTTCGGCGGCATTGATCGGTTGATCGGCCGTATCTTCGGAAGATGAAGAGCTCAGATGCCGTTGTGTGCGAAAGTTTTGCAGCAATTCAGCGAGCCGCCGCTTGCTGTCGGCAAAAGCTTCGGAACTCAAAGAGGAGAGGCCGGATTTCCGCACGCGTCCGAGAGCCCAGGGAAGCGTTGAAACCGAGAAGGTCTCGAAGATCGGCTGTCCCAGCGGGTTGAGCTGCAGGCTGGCAAAGCAGGTATCGCCGTCGAGATCGCTGCGTTCGGCATCCTCATACTCGTTGATATCAGCCGCGGCGCCGTCGAAATACCGGCGGATATCTGCAATTTCGGATTTGTCGAAAACGCCGAGAAACAGCGTAAAGCCCGTGATCTGCTTTTCCTCGGGTATGACGGGATGGCTGAGTGCTACGCCGTCATCCTCCAATGTTTTGGCATGCAGCCAGAAAACGCTTCGTCCTTCATCAGGAACGACGCGGCTGGAGAGATCGTAAGGAATGAAGAACTCGATCTTGTGCCAGAAATCGAGAACGGCAAGAAGCCGTTTCCTTTCGGCGTCATCTGCATTGGTCTGCATGACTTCTCACTGAGGAGTTGCAAATAGGCTCTTGCCTCTTTTAACAACGATCCCAGCTCAAAATCAAAGAGCATGCGGTTCTGCGTGAAACCGTCCGAACGCATTCCCCGAATGGCAAACCGCGTCAATGCAGGCGCGGCCGGCGCTTTTCGCCGAGATAGCGCCCCCGGTTCCAGCGCTCGATGGTTTCCGGCGGGATGTCCGTCTTGTGCGGGGCCGGTTCGGTGACTGAGCGGATACGTTCGAGGGCGATACCCGCCTTGGCGGCATAGTCGAGTGCGGTGGGATCGTCTGAATGCACCTCGCAGATCGCCGCGAAGACCGCTTCCGCCTCAGTCAGACGTTTGCTGGCAGCAAGCGCGATGCCGCGCTTGTAATGCGCCTGGACGAGATGCGGTCCGATCTGGCCGATCTGCCGGAAAGTCTCCGCCGCCTGGTCGTATTGATGCAGGGCAAGCTGCGTGTCGCCAAGCCGCATCTGGATCGGGCTCGGATCGGAAGCCCGCTCGACCAGCGTCTTATAGGCGGTCAAGGCCTCCGTCAGCTTACCTCGGTCGAACAGCAGGTTGGCGAGCCCGAATTCCGCGCCGGTATGGCCCGGAGCCGATTGCAGCACTTGATTGAAAGCGATCTCGGCTTTGCCCTTGGCGCCGTTGCGATACATGTCGAGCGCCTGTTCGTAGACGAAACGAATGCTGCGCGGGTTGAGCGCCCCATGCAGATTGACGCCGCTGCGGGTGCGGAAGAGGGTGCAACTGATCCGTCTTTCCTCGACGCCGAACATATATTTGTAAGGTTCGTTTCCGCGCAGGAAATCATAGGTCTTGAAGCCGTCCTCGATCGCCCGCCGGATGCAGTAGCCATGCAGGATGAGGCCGGGCGACGGCGTCTTCCAGCTTTCGTCGCGGCCGGTGATGTAAAAGAGGATGGCCTTCTTCTGCCGGTCGACGATATTCGCCAGCGCCCCGAGCGGCTGGTCGCCATGCCAGAGGACCGGCACGTCGAGATTGCCGCTGTTGAAACAGTCCATCAGCATTTCGCGCGTGGTGACGATCAGCCGTTCGGTTCGTTCCGCCCCCTTTCGCTCGCTCCATTTGATACGCCAGAGATTGAAAAGGATGTCGAGATCGCGGTCGATGGTCTCAGCGGTCGCCATCGTGATCCGGTAGATGTCGTCGCCTTCGACTTTGCGCAGGAAACGGCGGAGTTTCTGGCGCGTCTGGCTGCTCATGCGCTGTTCGAGATAGTCGTCGAAGCTCGCCGGCAGTGAAACGATAGGGCAGATCGTATTGTCGATATTCTCGCTGTTCTTGGGCGAACTGTCGTGAAACATCACCTCCGGCCCCTGCAGCGCCCGGATCATCTTCTCGCGCCGGCCGGCAGGGCCGCTGAAATATTCGAGTTTCAGCTCCGTCCAGTTCTGATGTCTGAGAAACGAGGCAAAGCCGGCAATGGCATGGTGTTCGTAGTCCGGCTGGACGATGAAGCCGGTATAATCGGCCGAGAAATTCCCTGCCATCATGATCTCGTCGTAGAACAGCCCCGTCTTCTCGTTGAGATGAGTGATGAGCCGCAGCGGAAAGAAAGCGACATAGGGTGCTTCGGGATCGCGCTCGCGCAACGCGAGGATGAACCAGCGGCGCCGGCGCGAGAGATAATTCCTGAGCCAGGTCCAGGAGAGGAAATGCTGCGCATCGGGATCTGCCATGAAGACCTGATCCCAGTTGTCGTGTACCGCCTCCAACCCGGCAATGGTATCGATGATATCTATGCGCATGCTGCCCCCAATACCCCAAACGCCACTCGGGAAATTTCATTCTAGTGGGAAACATCGATCTTCAAATAAACCGTCCGGATGATTTGCAGCGCTTAAATAGGGCTATTCATTAGCCGGCACATAAATCGGAGGCCCGCAGTCGCGCCTGCTGCCCTTCAGAGCTCTCCCGCTATCCGCGTGCTCGCATGAATGAAGGCCCAGAGCGTCCGGCTGATCGCGACGATTTCGGCGATCGACTTTTCCAGAAGATCGAGCTCGCGCTCGTCCATCTGCTCGATCTTGCCGTAGCGGATCTCCTTGTCGTCCTCGACGAGCCGCATCAGCTGGGTGCTCGATATCTCTCCTCTCTCGTCGAAGGAATAGATGCAGTGATTGTATTTGTTGCGCGTCTTGGATTCCTTCTTCAGCCGCGACATGGCTGAAAGGATTGCCTTGCGGTCGGCAGGAGAGGTCGAGGCGAGCTTGGCAAGCCTTTCGACGAGATCGATCCGAGCGCGCGTCGTGTTGAGGGTCAGGAACACGACGATGGCCGCCTCCTTCTCCACCCGGAGAAGATGGGCGATGATATAGATCAGCAGGCTTTCGGTATTCGTCCAGACATAGTTCAGGCGGCCGACCCGCAACAGGACATCGGACATCGCCGCCATGCCAGACCTCTTTCTCCCCGAAGGGTGCGACCCATCCCAAGGGATGCAGGCCGTCATTATAGCAGAACCGCGGATGATCCGTCATATCGGCGGACCGCTCGGATGAAGAGCGATCAGCGCTCCTTGAAGGCACGGGACATGCTGTCGGTGATCGGTTTGCTCAAATATTCGAAGAAGGTGCGCTCCGACGTCTGGATCAGCACTTCCGCCGGCATGCCGGGAACGGGATGGAAATTATGCACGCGCGCAATTTCGGAATCCGGTATTTCGACGCGCACGATATAGACGTCCTTGACCGAGAGGCCGGCATTCTCCTCGATCGAATCGGCCGAGACGTAGAAGACCCTACCCTCGAGAACCGGGGTCGTGCGCCGGTTGAGCGCCGTCAGACGGATCGAAGCCGTTTCCCCCTCGCGCAATTGATCGATGGAAGTGCGCAGCACCTGTGCTTCCAGGATCAGCGGCACATGCGCCGGCAAGATTTCCATGATCGGCTTGCCCGTCATAATGACGCCGCCGGCCGTGTGGAAATAGGAGCGCACCACCGTGCCCGATACCGGCGAGCGGATGACGGTGCGTTCAAGCACACCGGCGGCCTCGCGCATTTGCTCCCGCACGCTGTCCAGGTCGGATTCGGCGGTCTCGAGCGCATCGAGCGCCGCCTGCTTGTTCGAATTGACGGCGATGACGGCTTCCTGGCGGAATTTGGCGATTTCGGCTTCGCTCTCGTTGATCTCGCCGTTCAGCCGCGAAATGTCGCCCATCGCATCGGCGATCGCCCGCTCGATCGCCAGCAGATCCGTCTTGCGCATATAGCCGACCTTGACCAGCCGGGCCTTGGAATCGCGTTCCTCGGTCAGCAGCGCCAGCTGCCTTTCAAAGGATTCCCGCTGGCCCTTATAGCCGTCGAAGCGATATTCCAGCGACTTGATGTTCTTCTCGATCAGGTTCAGCTGCTCTTCGAGCTTGATCTGCTTGCTGTGGAAGACGACGTTCTGGCTCTGGATGATCGCGTAGATATCGGGATCGCTCACTTCCTTGGTGACGATGTCGGGAATGTGGAATTGCTTGAGGCCCTGCGCTTCGGCGCGAAGCCGCGCGACGACGGCCTCGAGGCGCAGGCGGCGAAGCTGCAGCATCCGTTCGTTCGAGCGTGATGCCGTGGGATCGAGGGTCAGCAGGATATCGCCCTCCCTAACCGTGTCACCTTCGCTGACGCGCATCTCCTTGATGATGCCGCCTTCCAGATGCTGGACGATCTTGTTGTTGCCGGTCGCGACGAAGCTTCCCTGCGCGATGATCGCCGAGGCGAGCGGCGCGGTTGCGGCCCAGAAGCCGAACCCTCCGAAGGAGACGAAGAGCACCGTCAGGCCGACGATGCTGTGCAGACGGATCGAGCGCGGCACCTCGCTATACCATTCGATCTGCGAGGAGCCGGATGCCTCCTGTTTTTTCCCCATGTCGTTCATCCCTCGATGCGAGGCGGTTGTTGGCCGCCATTGGCGTTGTTCTTGGAAAGCGCCTGCAGCACCTCGATCCGCTCGCCGAACATGGCGACCGTGCCATCCTTGAGCACGAGGATCTTGTCGACGCATTGGAGCAGAGCGGGGCGCTGGGTGATCGTGACGGTGGTGATGCTCTGCTTCTTGGCGTGGATCAGCGCCTTGGCGAGCGCCGCCTCGCCCTGCGTATCGAGGTTCGAATTCGGCTCGTCGAGCACCACGAATTTGGGATTGCCGAAAAAAGCGCGCGCCAGCGCGATGCGCTGCTTCTGGCCGCCGGAAAGCGGAGCGCCGTCGGCCGCCACGACGGTTTCGTACCCTTGCGGGAAGCCGGCGATGAGCTCATGCACATCGGCGAGCACGGCAGCGTCATAGATCTGGTGATCCTCGACGTCGTCGCGCATGCGGCAGATATTGGCCTTGATCGTACCGGGAAAGAGCTGCACGTCCTGCGGCAGATAGCCGATGCTTTCGCCGAACTGGCGCTGGTCCCAGTTGCGCAGATCCATCAGGTCGAGGCGCACATTTCCCGATGTCGGAACGATGGAGCCGACGAGCATCTTGCCGAGCGTCGTCTTGCCCGAACCGGAATTGCCGATGATCGCAAGCGATTCTCCCTTTTTGAGCGAGAAGGAGATGCCGTTGAGAATGACCTTCTTCTGCGGCGGCGGCACGAACAGAATGCGTTCGACGTCGAGCCGGCCTTCGGGATTGGGAAGGCGCAGGCGCGGGAAGTTCAACGGCGAGTTCAGGAGCAGGCTCTTGATCCTGGCATAGGCGGCTGCCGATTTGTTGAACTGGTGCCAGCCTTCGATGGCGCCTTCGATCGGCGCCAGCGCCCGTCCCGAAATGATCGAAGCCGCGATCACCATGCCGCCCGTCAGGTCGCCCGCGAGCGACAGGTGGGCGCCCCAGCCCAGGAGCGTCACCTGCGTGATCATGCGGCAGGCCTTCGAGATGCCTGAAAAGATGATGTTGCGGTCCTGCGCTTCGACTTGCGACTTCAGCGATCCCGCCGTTTCCCTGCCCCACATCTTCACGGCCTCGGGGATCATCGCCATGGCATTGATGATCTGCGAATTGCGCGACATGGAGTCGAGATGGAAATTCGCGCGGCTGAGATAGCCGTTGGATTCTGCGAATTGCCGGGCCGTGAATTTCTGGTTCAGGTAAGCGATGAGGAAAAGCACCGCGCAGCAGGCCATGATGATGATGCCGAGATGCGGATGGACGAAATAGACGACCACCACGAAGAACGGCATCAGCGGCGCGTCGAGAAATGCGATCAGCGTGCCCGACGTCAGGAAACCGCGTAGGAGCTGCAGGTCCTGCAGCGTCTGATAATCCTTGCCGCTGCCATGGAGCGATGCCCTCGCCGCGGCGCTGAGGATCGGCGCGCCGAGCTGCACTTCGAGCTCAACCGCGGTGCGCATCAGAATGAAGCGCCGCACCGAATCCATGAAAGCCTGCAGCAGCACGGCGCCGAGCACGGCGACCGAGAGCATGACGAGCGTGTCGATCGACCGGCTGGTCAGCACCCGGTCGGATATCTGGAAGAGATAAAGCGGGATCGCCAGGAGGAGGACGTTGATCGCGATCGTGAACACCATCACGATCACCATGTTCCTTCGTACCGCCGCAATCCCGCGGGCGAGGCTGGCGGCGAAATTCACAGGCTCGCTGCGCTTGTGAAAACCGCCGCCACTGCCGCCCCCGCCTCCGCCCCCGCCAAGATCGGTATCCCTACCGTTTCCGCCGCCCCCCGCCCGGGCGCGCCGGTCGTTCTCGATGACCGGGCCGCTCTCGCCGTCTATGGTCTTGCCGAACGGCATCGTCGGGCTCGATTTGAGCTCGGTCCTTTCCTTCGGCCCTTCGGGGGCCGCCCTCGCCTCGGTCTGTGGCCGGACAGGCGCTTCCGCCGGCTTTGTAGTCGCCGGGCTCTCCATTGCCGGGGCAGGACGCGCCGTTTCCACATTCGAGGCTGCCGGCGCCACCGTCTTTTGCGGGAGTGGGACCTCTATCGTGACTGCGTCTTCGGGATCGCTCTCGCGTGCCGCAATTTCGACCGTTCCCTTGGTGCGCCCAGCCTGCGACGTGCCGGCGCCGCTCATCCTGCGGAGATTCTCGACCGCCTCGTCGATCGCGGAAATGCAAAGATTAACCGTCGCCTTGTCCGACGGGGCAGCGGAGGGAATAGTGCCGGACCTAAGATCCAGCGCGCTGCCCGCCGCAAAGATTTGTTTCGAAATCTGATTCATAGTCATTCCTCAATACTTTAAGGTCAGGCGACCATGGCCTGCATGACGTCGGCCGGGTGCGCCGACGACCATGAGAGATCATTCCCCGCATTGATCACGGCATCGTCGGAGCTCGACGGATCGTCGTCGTCGAGGAAGGCGATGACTTCGTTGGCGAGCCTGTCGTTGAGCGGCTCCGGCTGTGTCGTGTCATGCTCCACCAGCCCGCCCTGAATGAGGATGGCGTCTGAGTACAGCTGGCCGGCGAGATAAGTCGTCTGGCCGAAACTGTCGTAGTCGATGATCTCGGCGATGTTGACGAGCGCGTTGCTGCCTGTGTCGATCGTAACCGTTGCACCGGGATTGCTGTCGAGGAGTGTCGAGGCGGCCTGGATCACATCGTCGGAATCGCCGAGGATGCTGACCTGCTTGATGATGGTCATGTCATAGAGATTGCCGGTGATGTAGAGCACGTTGAGACCGGCATATCCCTGGAAATTGGCGTTGAACGACAAGCCTTCCGGCATATTCGGATCGCGATCCTCGATCGCCTTCTGCGTCTCGAACATGTAGTCGGGCATGACCTCGAACGGCGCCCCGGTCCCGACATTGTGGATCGAGGCGAAATTCCAGATCAGGTTGTTGCCGGTCTGTATGTCGGCGCCGGGATCGAGATCGTCCTCAGCCCGCACCCAGTCATTGTCGTAGAGCAGCGAGATCTGCGTGATGCTGTTGATATCGAGCACATTGCCGCCGATGATCACCAGATCATATTGCAAGCCCATCTGGAAAAAGGAGGAGAAGTTGATCGCGGTATTGCCGCCCGTCAGAACCGTGGCTTCGGACCCGGAGGTGGTCACCGTCATCGTATCGTTGTCTGTGATGAACTGATATTGCTCGATCCACTGCACGAAGGAGACGTCGCCGTCGATGACGTTGACGCGCCAGCTGTTCGGGAAGGTCGGATCGGCAGGATCGGGCTCGGCATGGCTCGATGGTTCGAAGGTGCTTTGCTCGAAGACGGCGATATTCTTGGCGATCGTTCCCGCTTCCTCGGCCGAATGGCTGGATGAGCGCAGAGCCGCGTCGATTTCGTCATTGTCGCTGTAGACGAAGGCTTGGGAGACCGCGTCGATCTGGTGGTAGTTGCCCATCACGGCGGAGACCGAAGCGATGACGCCGGTATGGATCACCGCGGCGACATTGACGACGACATTCGCGCCCGCAGTCACATCGAGGCTGTTGCCGGCGGGCTCGTCCCGTTCGACCGATGAATTGCTGTCGCCGGGCTCCTCCGGGAGCTTGGCAAGGCCGCGGTCGGGCAGGAAGTCGTCGAGGATAGGTATTTCGGCCTCGATCTTGCCGTTGACGTAGGGGCCGCCGTTGACGATGGGATCGACGGTGACGAAATCATGCGTGGCGTCGGTGCCGAGCGAGGTCGCCCCGCTATCCCTGGCATTCTGGATGTAATTCTGAAGATCTTCGGCGATCTTCAGGGCGCCGTCATAGGTATCGGTCCGGTGGAGGCTGGAAAAAGGCGTGAAAATCTCGGCCTTGCTGCTGAAATCCGCGAGCCGCTCGATGACGAAACTCGTGTCCCGCGCGGCATGGAGGCCGTCCGTCATGTCGAGATAGTCGTCGTCATAGAGAACGTTGACCTGCAGGACGTGACTGATCGACGAACCAGGCCCGGCATAGACCGTCAGCTCCGGCTCATCCGACAGCTCGACATCCGTAAACGAGCCGAAATGCGGTAGCGGAATGTCCTTTGCCGCAATCGCCGCCAGCTTCTCCAGGCTCTCTTCGAAAACGCGGCCCAAATGGCGCGCCGGACCAAAGTCCATATCGTAGCTGCCGCTTTTGTATATAATACCGGGATCGTAGTCCTTGAGCTGCAGAACGGAAGAGAAGGCGGTGCTGAAGCCCTCCTGATCAGGCAGCACGGGTCCATCGTCGAGCGGGCCTTGTCCGTCGGCATATTTGGTGCGCGCCCTCATCTCATCGAAGGTCATCTCGAAGAGACCGATGAAGTGTGCGACAATTTCCGAAATCTTCTCGACATGCATGGTTCGGCCCTCCCACTCGAAATGACGATCGGCCTTGAGCGCCTCCTCGCGGGAGCTGCGGTGTGGTCGTCAAAACGTTTTCAAGCAGTCAAGCTGCACCGGCCGGAGCCGGTGCAGCTGGTCTTGGTCATTGGAGGTCGGTGTCAGGTGCCGGTATCCTCGCCGACGTCGGAGACATGAGAATTGCCGCCGATGACGCTGGAGTCGACCGTGTTGCTGAGCAGGTTCGCGCCCTGAACGAGTTCGAGATGGAAGCCGGAATTGGCAAGGATCGCCGAAGCGTCGGCCGTGCTCGAGCCGGAGGCATCGTCGCCGGCCTTGAGATCCCAGCCCCTGCCGTCCATCTCCATGCCTTCTGCGCTGTCGGCGGTGCCGCCATTGGAATTCAGGTGGTTCTGGGCTCCTTCGTTCTCCATCTTGATGTTCCAGGCGCTGTCCTGGTCAGCCAGATGGTTTGCCTGCACGGCGCTGAAGCCGCTGTCGTTGCCTTCGCCGCCCAGCGAATTGTTGAGGATGCTGTCGACATCAAGGGTGAAGGAGAAATCGTCGCCGAGGTTGAAGGTGAGGTCATGCCCGGCAACGCCGAGGTTGTCGAAGTCCTTGACGTCTTCGATGACGGCGAAGTCCGTGTCCGTCTTGTTGAAGCTGTCGGACGTGTTGTAGCTGTCGGTGACCGTCTTGGTGTCCGTATCCGTGATGGTCTTGGTATCGGTGTCCGTAATGGTCTTGGTATCGGTGTCCGTGATCGTCTTCGTGTCGGTATCGGTGATGGTCTTCGTGTCGGTGTCGGTAATCGTCTTGGTGTCGTTGTCGCTGTACGACTTGCTGTCATAGCTCCAGTCGTAATCGTTGTCGCGGTTGTCGCCGTTGTTGGCGGAGACATCGAGGTCGGCGTTGACGTCCACGTCGACGCTGTTGTCCTGGTTGTCGCGGTTATCGCCATTGGCAACGCCGACATAGCCGGTGGAGCCGTCGTCGACTTCCGTTGAATTGACTGCGCTGTTTGCAAAGCCGTCGGCAAGCGCCCCGACCTTCTTGATTTCGATGTCGTCAGACATTGCACTTCTCCAGAAAAACCGGAGCAGCTTTTCGAAATCCCTCTCATCTCAAATGGGATTTTACTCGCGCTTGCTCCGATACGGTTAAAATCGGCAGATGGATTCGATACTAATCATCTGCGGTTTCATCGCGATTTGCCGCTCAAATCGGCATTGGGAACGTACGCACACAGTACAAGGCCGCACATATCCAGTCCCATATCCAAGAGTGGATATGGAATTTTCATGCTTACTTTTTCTTGACTTCCCTCAGAGGAGGCCCTGTATCACGAAAGACATGACGATACCTGGCTTTCCCATGCCGCCATTTGGCTGACGATCACAGATTGCTGTAAAAATTTTTGAGCCGATAGATATCAATTCGGGTGAAGCTGGGTTGCAGCAGCAAAATAATCCCACCGACAAGTAGATTCCGCAGAGGTCTTCAGACTTGTGCGGTGAAGGAAACTGCGGGTTACCTCTGTCGCTATCGGGACGTGCAACTATCTCGACGGCTTTTCTGTGATGAATCCAAGTATCTCCGCGCATGACCGATTCATGACAAACTGTAATGAAATATTACGCTTCGTGAGTTGCCTATAGTGGGACAGGCAGTACCGTTGAAGTACTCACTCCAGTAAAAATACAACCAAGATGTTGTAAATCGTGGTTTTCACTCCCTAAAACTAATTACTTTGGGCCATTTCCTTCCTTCTAAATCCGTATTAACATAATTAAGAAATGTCTAAAAAATAACGCGGTGACATCAGGGGCCGGCATTTCACAATATCCAGTACCCGCCATCGCTGAACGTCTTAGTAAAGTGTAACGCTAGGGGAGGCGTATATGTTCATGACAGGCTCAGGAATGGAGAATGCGGACCAGGGCCGAAAGTTGGGAACCTCCGCAAATACTATCATGGTGGTGGCCAGAGCAGATCTGTTTTCAGAATGCATGGTGGAAGCACTTGCAAAGAAATTTGCAAACTGTGAAGTAGCAAGTATAACGAGCACAAGGCCGATGCTGGAGAAAGATACCAGCGATATGAAGCTCGTTTTATTCTATCATATACCCGGTCCGGAGCTCCATGAAGCGCTGCAGGCCGTCCGCGAAAATCACCCGGAAACATCGATCGGTCTCGTCGTCGAAGCAATCGATATGCTGGAACCCTATGTCAGCCGGCTGGTTGAAGCAAGGATCATCGACGGCGTTCTGCCGCTCAACCTGCGGCTCGACGTGTTCATGGCCGCGGTGGATCTGCTGATGAAGGGTGGCGAGCATTTTCCATCGGCGCTTCTCAATCGCCTTGCCAACAAGAACGCCCAGCTCGAGCCTTCTCTGTATCAGACGAAGTCGGTCGATGCGGCGCGCAACAACGCGCTCAAGCTGCGACGCGACAGCATCTCCTCATTGACGACCAGGGAGGTTCAGATCCTGGACCTCATCTGCAAGGGGACGCAGAACAAGATCATCGCCGACAAGCTGCATCTTTCCGAAAACACCGTGAAGGTTCACGTCCGCAACATCTATAAGAAGATGAACGTCCGCAACCGCACGGAAGCGGCTTCCCGCTTTTTCAACGAGCATCCCGTCGGCGAAGACGACATGTCGGGCGCTCGCTGGCGCAACTGACGCAATGCCCTGCGGCGGCGCGCCTTCTTCAGAGGCGCAAAGGAATGATTCCTTAGATCGAAGTCGATTTGAGGAATCCTGTAGCAGGCTCAGGTCGAGGGACGCGCAAAGCAGCGCGACTTTTGTCCAAAGCCGCTCGGAGAACAGATATAGGGCGCAGAGCCGTGATAGCTTACGACGCCGACCGTTGCCGCAGCCGGACGATCGGCGCGGCTGGCGGGATAGGCGTATGCCTTCGTAACGCGCGGCGCTTCGGCCGCCACGATCTTCTTTTTCGCGATCACGGCGACATCGTCGTCAACGGCCGAGCATGACATCGGCCCGAGCGCGAGAAGCACTGTTCCCCATACGCACACGGCCAAGCGGAGGCGCCCGCCCTTCAGTCGCGTGTCATCTTGATTTTTCAACATACAGAACCCCTCGCACATGGCATTTCCGGATGCAAGACCGGGGCGCCCCGTCCAGCGCGGCCGACCCTCTCCTCACCTTCGTATATTAGCTTCGTTGAGTGAAGCTGGAGATGAGGACGGAAGGTCTTATAGCAGAAGATCGTTCGGAATGATTAATCATTTGTTACTTTAAAGAATAGTTACGTAATTACTTCGGGTATTTGTAATTTTTAAAGTTGACCGCGGTAACAAACGTCTTATCATTTTAATAGTAAATCAGTTGTGCGAAGAATAACTCAAAAGTTATTCATGCTTTGGATGGTCGGTAAAATGAATATCCAGGGCGGATAAAGGGGAATTGAGCGCATAACTAAATCAAAAAGACTAATATATGGGAAGGGGTTTGTAATGCGTAGTTTCGTTCCCAGCGAGGGTCATTCTGAAATATCGAGAGTACCGGTGCGTCAGGGGGTACGTACGGTGCTCGTGAATGGCGGGGCCGGCTTCCTCGGTTCCCATCTCTGCGAGAGGCTCCTGCAGCGCGGTCACCGCGTCATATGCCTCGACAATTTTTCCACTGGCCGCCGTTCGAATGTCGATCACCTTCTGTCGAACGCTCGCTTCCACATCGTCGATCACGATGTTCGCCAGCCCTTCGATATCGAAGCATCGCTCATCTTCAACTTCGCTTCTCCTGCTTCTCCACCCGATTATCAGCGGGATCCCGTGGGAACGCTGCTGACCAATGTGCTCGGCGCCGTCAACACCTTGGATTGCGCACGAAAGTCCGGCGCGACCGTCGTTCAGTCGTCGACCTCCGAGGTCTACGGCGACCCGAACCAGAGTCCCCAGCGCGAATCCTATTGCGGCAATGTCAACCAGATCGGGCCGCGCGGCTGCTACGACGAAGGCAAGCGCAGCGCCGAAACCCTGTTCTTCGATTATCACAGGACTTACGGCGTCGACATCAAGGTCGGCCGCATCTTCAACACCTATGGGCCGCGCATGCGTCAGGACGACGGCCGGGTGGTCTCCAACTTCATCGTCCAGGCCCTGCGCAATGCCGACCTGACGATCTATGGCGATGGCGAGCAGACCCGTTCTTTCTGCTATGTCGACGACCTCATCGAGGGTTTCCTCCGGTTTTCGGCCGCCGGCAGCGCATGCATCGGCCCGATCAACCTCGGAAACCCGCTCGAGATCACCGTTCGCCGGTTGGCGGAAATCATCCTGGATCTGACGAACTCGCGCTCCAGGATCGTCCACCTGCCCAGGGTCATCGACGACCCTCGCCAGCGGCGGCCGGATATTTCCCGAGCCATGACCGAGCTGGACTGGCAGCCCCGCGTCGGTCTCGAAATCGGCCTGGCGCGCACCGTCGACTATTTCGACGGGTTGCTTGCCAGTGAAGAGAAGGCGGAGGCGATATGAGATGCCCCGCTACATTCTCGTCACCGGCGGCGCCGGTTTCATAGGCAGTCATATCTGCAAGGCGCTGTCGCGCGCCGGCATGGTCCCCGTGACCTACGACAATCTCTCGACGGGGCATGCCGACAGCGTCCGCTGGGGGCCGCTCATTCGCGCCGAACTCGCCGATGCCGCCGCGCTGCGCCGGACGATGGCGGAGTTTTCTCCGGATTGCGTCATCCATTGCGGCGCCAATGCCTATGTCGGCGAATCCGTCGACATGCCCAGGAAATATTACCGCAACAATGTCGTCGGCAGCCTGACGCTGCTCGAAGCCTGCCTCGACCAGGATATCGAGAGGATCGTCTTTTCGAGCAGCTGCGCCACCTATGGCGTTCCGGCCACGCTGCCGATCCGCGAGGAAAGCCTGCAGCAGCCGGTGAACCCCTATGGCCGCACCAAGCTGATCTTCGAGATGGCGCTCGAGGATTTCGCTGCCGCCTATGGCATCCGTTTCGCCGCGCTGCGTTATTTCAACGCGGCCGGTGCCGATCCGGACGGGGAGCTTTCCGAGCGTCATTTCCCGGAAACTCATCTCATCCCTCGCGCCCTTCTCGCTGCCGCCGGCAAGCTGGAGAGGCTCGATATCTTCGGCACCGACTACGCGACCGAGGACGGGACCTGTGTCCGCGACTATGTCCATGTCAGTGATCTCGCGCAGGCGCATCTGGCCGCCGTCAATCATCTGATGGCGGGCGGCAGCTCGCTCAGCGTCAATCTCGGCTCCGGCCGCGGCACTTCGGTCCGGGAGATTCTCGAAGCGATCCATCGCACGACCGGCCGTGAAGTTCCCGTCCGCTATCGCTCCCGCCGCGTCGGCGATCCGCCGATCCTCTTTGCCAATACCGCAAGAGCGCAGGCGGAACTCGGCTTCGTGCCGGCTCTTTCGGACATCGATACGATCATCCGCACGGCCGGGCCGACCTTCGGGCTGGAGGTGAGGGCATGAGCGATATCTTGCACATCGGCCATGGCATCAAAACCGCCAAGGCCGCCGCCCCGGATATGTTCGATCCCGTCTTCACGGGCTGGAAACGCGCCGCTTATGGCTTCGGCATTCTCTGCTGGCTGGCCTCGCTTGGCTATTTCTGGATCTGGTGGTGCCAGTCCGCCCATATCATTTCCTGGACGGCCTTCGTGCTCATCACATCAGTTCTTGCCTGGATCACGCTCGTGCCGGCTTATTTCATCCTGATCTTCGTCGATGCGAGGACGGTCAGCCCGCTGGCGCGGCTGCCGCAGGGGCGGGTAGCGATGGTGGTCACCAAGGCGCCGTCCGAACCCTTCGCCGTCGTCCGCACGACGCTTCAGGCGATGCTCAATCAGGTCGGCGTCGATTTCGATGTCTGGCTGGCCGACGAGGACCCATCGGAGGAAACCCGGCGCTGGTGCGGGGAGCATGGTGTGCTCATCTCCACCCGGAAGGGGGTGGCGGAATACCACCGCACGAGCTGGCCGCGCCGGACGCGCTGCAAGGAAGGCAACCTCGCCTATTTCTACGACCATTTTGGCTATGCGCGCTACGATTTCGTCGCTCAGTTCGATGCCGATCACGTGCCGACTCCGACCTATCTCCGGGAAATACTGCGCCCCTTCGCCGATCCTGAGATCGGTTATGTCTCCGCGCCCAGCATCTGCGACGCCAATGCGGGGACAAGCTGGGCGGCGCGCGGCAGGCTCTATGCAGAGGCGAGCCTGCACGGGTCGCTGCAGACGGGGTATAATAATGGCTGGGCGCCCCTCTGCATCGGCTCTCATTATGCGGTTCGCACGTCGGCCCTTCGCCAGATCGGCGGCCTCGGCCCCGAGCTTGCGGAAGATCATTCGACGACGCTCATGATGAATGCCGGCGGCTGGCGCGGCGTGCATGCCGTCGATGCGGTCGCCCATGGCGACGGCCCGGCCAATTTCGCCGATCTGGTCGTCCAGGAATTCCAGTGGTCGCGCAGCTTGGTCACCATCCTGCTGCAATATTCCCGCCACTATGTCCCACGTCTGCCCTGGCGGTTGAGATTCCAGTTCGTGTTCTCGCAGCTCTGGTATCCGCTCTTCTCAGCCTTCATGGCCGTGATGTTCCTGCTGCCTGTCGCCGCCTTGCTGACGGGCCATGGTTTCGTCGACGTGACCTATCCGGATTTCCTGCTGCATTTCGTGCCGATATCGGTCGTGCTGACACTGTTTGCCTTCTTCTGGCGCGCGACGGGAACCTTCAGGCCGAACAATGCGAAACTGTTCGGCTGGGAGGGCTTGGCCTTCATCTTCCTGCGCTGGCCTTGGTCGCTCGCCGGCAGCCTTGCCGCCGTTCGCGATCATATCTCCGGTTCCTTCGTCGATTTTCGCATCACGCCGAAGGGAAAGCAGCAGCAGCGTTGCCTGCCGCTGCGCGTCATCGCGCCCTATATCGGGCTCGCCGGCCTATGCGCCGTCGCCATGTCGCTCGCCGGCGAGGCCGCAGCCGCCCAGGGCTTTTACGTTTTCGCCGCGATGAACCTTTCGATCTATCTGGCGCTGACGGTGCTGATCGTCGTGCGCCATGCGATCGAAAACGATCTGTCGATGCTGCCGCAATCGCGCGGCCTGTGGCTCGCCACCGCCATGGGACTTTCGATCTGCGTTACCGGCGGCATGCAGGTCGGCAATCATGGCCTGCGCAGCCTCGAGGCGCTTTCCCACGGCCAGACGATCGTCAGTTTCAGTCAAACGCAATTTGCCGTGGCCGGCGCCGGCCTCGGCGGCGGCAAGACCAGGATCGTGAAGTTCCGGCTCAAATGGAATGGGTTCGGAAACACGGGACGGGCCGAACAGGGTGTGTGAGCCGGCGGAACCGGCGGGTGTCGAGAAGGAGAATGTAATGAGTATCGGATCGAGACTATATGGCGCAGCTCTTGCGCTCAGCCTGTGCCTGCCGCTGGCGGCACATGGCGCCGAGGCAGCCGGGAAGAAGACGCCGGCGCCGACGCCGCTCAGCGCCTTTGAGCTCTATCGGATCTATGGCGACAGGACCTGGGTCTGGAACACCGGCGGCGGCCGCTTTTTCGACGATGGCCGGCGGTTCGTCGCCTGGACCGACGACAAGGGCAAACAGTCCTTCGCCGAAGGCAAGTGGGTGGTCGACGATCTCGGCCAGCTCTGCATGCGCGCCACCTGGACCAATGCCGAGGGTGCGGCCCGCGCCAGCACATGTTTCGGCCACCGCAAGGTCGGCAACACGATCTATCAGCGGCGCCAGCCGGACGGCAACTGGTACATTTTCCGTCATGCATCGGTCCAGCAGGACGACGAGTTCCGCAAGCTCGTTCCCATCGATACCGTCAGCGCGAAAGCGCGTGACCTGAAGCAGGTCCTGGCGAACCAGGAAGTAGCCCGAAAAGGAGGGTGAGCCATGAAGAAGCTGATGAACAAAAACCTCTCGACCGCCGCGATCGCGCTGCTTTTCTTATGCGTTGCGGATCTGCCGGGCCGAAGCGAGGTGCAATATGCGGGCATTGCCCCGAACCCGGCGGCGAACGTGCGCACGATCCTCGACAAACGCCCCGTCCTTCATGGCGACGGCATCAAGTTCGGCGCCTACGATCCGCACGGCGATTTCGGCGGGCAGTCGAATGTCTCGACCGAAGCCCTGTTCCTGCCGTGGGAGGACGTCGACCTGGAGACGCTGCGTGTCGCCGACGCCTATGCGCTGGCCAGGGGCCGCAACCTGCTGATCACGGTGGAGCCGTGGTCCTGGGACGTCGAGTGGCGGTTGAGCTCCGCCCAGCTTCGCGCAAAGGTTCTGCGCGGCGACTACGATGTCAACATGCGGGCGATCGCGCAGATGATATCCCAGCTGAAAAGCCCGGTGATCGTCCGCTGGGGGCAGGAGATGGAAGACAAATCCGGCCGGTTTTCCTGGGCCGGCTGGAGCCCGCAGGACTACATCGCGGCCTACAGGCGGATGATGGACATCGTCCGCGAGGAAGCGCCCGGTACCCAGGTCATGTGGTCGCCGAAGGGTGAGCCTGGCCTGCAGGACTACTATCCCGGCGACGATTATGTGGATCTCGTCGGACTCTCGGTCTTCGGGCTGGAGCGCTACGATGAGCTCGCTTACAGCAAGCATCGGACATTCTCCGAAGCGCTGAAGCAGGGCTATGATCTCGTCGCCGGCTACGGAAAGCCGATCTGGGTGGCGGAACTCGGCTACCAGGGCGGCGACGCCTATATGAAGCCCTGGATGGAAACCGCGACGCTGAAGCAGAGCGCCTTCCCGAACCTGCAGGAAGTCGTCTATTTCAACGACCGCGACGTGCATGCCTGGCCGTTCGATCTCGGCCGGCCCGACTGGCGTGTGGTCGAAAGCCTGGCGGCCAACTGATCATCGCTCAAAACGGAAAGGCCCGCCGGGGTTTTGCGGGCCTCTCCTCTCATATCAGGTAACCGATCATCCTTTGATCGTTGCCTTACCCTCTTCGACGAGCCGGGTCGCCGCCTCGGCGGGCGAGGTCCGTTCGAAGGCGAGTTCGTCGCAGATCGGGCGCAGCACCCGCTGGTCGAACTGGGTCGCGCCCATCGGCACCGGCGGCGGATATTCGCCGACCTGATCCTTGAGCAGGTTGACGTATTTGACCGTTTCCTGCTCCGTCGGGTTGAGCTGCGGCAGGATGGCTTCACGCACCGTCGGCGACATCGGAACGCCGCGCTCGACGCCGAGAATCTTGCCGGCCTCGACATCGTTGACGAAGAAATCGATGAATTTCGCGGCCGCTTCACCGTTCTTCGTCGTGGCGCCGACGCTCCAGATCAGCGCCGGACGATAATAGTGGCCGGAGGGGCCGCCCTTCTTCTCGCGCGGCAGCATGGTGATGCCGAGTTTGTTCTTGATGATCAGCTGATAGCCGACCATTTGGTTGGAATAGGCCATGCCGATCACCGATTTGCCGAGACCGAGGCAATTGGTGTCGATGGTGTTCTGATCGAGCGTCTGCACGTCGGCGGCAACCGTGCCGCCCGCCTTGCGCAGCTTCTCCCAATAGTCGAACCATTCCGTCGCATCGTCAGCCGTGAAGCCGAGACCGACGCTTTCCCTGGCGAAGAGGCTTTTGCCGCGCTGGCGCAGCCAGGCGTCGAACACATAGGCGTAGCGCGCCGCATAGGGGCCGCCGCCCTTGCCGGAGGACTTGGCGAGTTCTACCGCAAGCTTGGCATATTCGTCCCACGTCAGGTCGGGTGTCGGCAGAGGAATGCCTGCCTTTTCGAATTCGACCGTGTCGAAGAACATTGAAAACGAGTTGAGACCGAGGCCGACCCCATAGAGTTTGCCGTCGATCGTGGTCAGTTTCAGCATGTCGGCGCCGAAGCTGTCGACCTTCAGCGTGGAAGGGACGAATTCATCGAGCGGCAGGCAGGCGCCGCGCTTCGAATAGTCGGAGATCGTCCCTGGCTCGAGCTGCAAAATATCCGGGATCGCGCGGCCGGCCATCTGTGTTGCGAGCTTCGTCCAGTAGCCGTCGCCCGAAAGCGATTCACCGACGATCGTGACGCCTGATGTCTTCGATTGATAGAGCTTGGCGACATCGAGCGTGCGCTTGGCGCGGTCGTTGGATCCCCACCACATGGCGCGCAGCTGGGCGTCCTCGGCAAAGGCCGGAACGGCGCTTCCCGCGCCGAAGGCAAGGCCGGCGGCCGCACCGGCTGAACCCATCAGGAATGAACGGCGAGTGACCTGCATGATATCCTCCTTGTTCCCAATATGCCCTCTGCCATCCTCCAACGGCGTGCCGGGGCATTTCGGCGGATAGAGTACGCAAAAATATTTCTAATGCAAGAAATAATGAATATCTTGCAAATTTGCATTATTTGCATAATGCTTGCCCCATGAACGATCAGAAAATCAGACGGCCGCGTCAGGCCGATATCGCCACGCTCGCCGGCGTCTCCGTTTCCACGGTATCACGCGTGCTTGCCAATGAACCCGGCATCAGCGAAGCGGTCCGCCGCCACATCCTGCAGGTGGCGGCCGAGCACGGCTATCCGATCAAATCCGCCACTGACGCCGTTGCCGGCGGGCTGGCGCTGATTGCCAGCGACGGCGTCACGGGCGGGCTCAGCGTCTTTTACGAAGCGATCGTCGAGGGCTTGCGCGCCGGGGCTGCCGAGGCGGGCATGCCCTTTGAAATCCGGCTGGTCCGTGAGGATCGCACAACGCCGGACGCCGTGCGCGAAGCCATGCTGTCCGCTGGCGCCGAAGGCCTGTTTCTCGTCGGCATCGATCCGAACGAAAGGCTGCGCGACTGGCTGAAAACCAGCGTGACGCCGACCGTTCTCGTCAACGGCACCGATCCCCAAATGCAGTTCGACGGCGTTTCTCCGGCTAACTTCTTCGGCGCCTATGAGGCGACCGGCCGGCTGACGAAAGCCGGCCATCGCCGGATACTGCATCTGACCGCCTCCCACCGACATACGATCCGTGAGCGTATCCGTGGTTTCGAAGCGGCGATCGCCGCCGTGCCGGGCGCTGAGGGCCGGCTCGTGCCCCTGGTTCTTCAGGGGAGCCCGAGCCGCGAGGCGCATGAGCGCACGGCTGCGATCCTTGCCGAGGATGCCGGCTTCACCGCCGCCTTCTGCATGAATGATTTCATCGCCGTCGGCGTGCTCGAGGCCGCCACCGAGGCCGGCCTGCGCGTGCCGGAGGACTTCGCGATCGTCGGCTTCGACGATCTGCCCTGCGCATTGATGACCAATCCGCGGCTTTCCACCATGCGCGTCGACCGCGCCGCTCTTGGGCGCGAGGCTGTCTCACTGATGCTGTCCCGATTCCGCAGCAGGACGGCCGCGGCGCGCCACATCTGCCAGGCGGTCGTTCCCGTTCCAGGGGGAACCGTTCCGAATGCCGAACCCGTGAGAGATGCCGATGACCTATGATCCCGCCAGCGCCAACCCGCTTGCCGGCAATCCGCTGGAAACCCGCGCCGATATGAGCCGGGCCCTGCTTTCGCTCTTCGACCCGCTGCTTGCCAGTTTCTCCGAGGGAAATGCCCGCGTCAGGCTCAATGGCGCCGCCGCCCATTTCGACCGTGCGGCGGCCGATCTCGAAGGTTTTGCCCGTCCGCTCTGGGGATTGGCGCCGTTCGGCGCTGGCGGCGGAGAATTTGCCCATTGGCATCGTTTCGCCGAAGGCCTCGCAAACGGCACCGATCCCGCCCATCCCGAATATTGGGGAACGGTCAATGGCCGCGACCAGCGGATGGTCGAGCTCGCCGCTCTCGGGTTTGCCCTGGCGCTGGTGCCGGAAAAGATCTGGGAACCGCTCGATGCACGCGCTCGCGGCAATGTCGTCGCCTATCTCAAGCATGCCAGGCAGTTCGACTATGCCGACAACAACTGGAAATTCTTCCGCATCTTCGTCGATATCGCTCTGGATCGCCTCGGCGCCGATTTCGACCGCAGCCTGACGCGGCGATATCTGCAGGAGCTCGAAGGCTTCTATATCGGCGACGGCTGGTATCGCGACGGAAACGTGCGCCGCGTCGATCACTACATTCCCTTCGCCATGCATTTCTACGGGCTGATCTATTCAAAGCTCGTCGACGACGATTATGCGAAACGCTACCGCGAGCGCGCGATCCTCTTCGCCCGGGATTTCCGCCACTGGTTTGCCGCCGACGGCGCGACGATCCCTTTCGGCCGCAGCCTGACCTATCGCTTCGCCTGCGCCGGCTTCTGGTCGGCACTCGCCTTTGCCGATGTCGAGGCTCTGCCCTGGGGCGAGGTCAAGCATCTCTGCCTGCAGCATCTGCGCTGGTGGAGGGACAAGCCGATTGCCGATCGCGATGGCGTTCTGTCGATCGGTTTCGGCTACCCGAACCTGTTGATGTCGGAGAGCTACAATTCCGCCGGCTCGCCCTATTGGGCTCTCAAGGCCTTTCTGCCGCTCGCAATCGCTGGGGATCATCCCTTCTGGACCGCCAGCGAGAAGGCGCCGGAGCCGGCGCCCGAGGTCGTTCCCCAGCGTCATCCCGGCATGGTTCTGATGCGGGCGGGCGGCGATGTCGTGGCGCTGTCATCAGGCCAGGAAAACCTGCAGATGCGTTTCGGCACCGAGAAATACGCAAAATTCGCATATTCGGCCCGGTACGGCTTCAGTGTGGAGTCCGATGAACGCGGCTTTGCGCTGGCCGCCTTCGATTCCATGCTGGCCTTCAGCGATGACGGCCTGCACTACCGCGTGCGTGAAACGAATGAGGAGGCCCGGCTCGCGGGTGATGTGCTTCATTCGAAATGGTCGCCCTTCCCCGATACCGAAGTCGAAACCTGGCTCGTACCCGCTGCCCCCTGGCATATCCGCCTCCACCGGATCAGGTCGGGCCGGCCGTTGCGGATTGCCGAAGGCGGCTTTGCCATCGGCCGCCGCGACTTCGAGCAGGATAGGCTGTCGGCCTCGGAGGGGGCAGCCTATGCGATCGGCGAAGCTGATTTCACCGGCATTCTCGACCTCGGCTCCTCGGTCAAACGTGCCGGACTTGCCCAAAAGGCCCAGCCCAACACCAATGTGATCGTCGCCAAGACCATCGTGCCGCAACTGCGCGGTCAGATTCCGGCCGGTGAAACCATCCTGGTGACGGCGGTGTTGGCGCTCGACGATCCCGCCGCCGTTTCATCCGCCTGGACGCGGCCGCCGAAAGCGCCTGATATTGCGGCGCTGGAGGCCCTGGTGCGGGAAAAGGGCGTGACCGTCAGCGCCATCGAAGCGCCGGGTCAGATGCCATGAGCCGTCCGGCAATCGTCCTTGCCATGGAGCCGTCGCGCACGGAGCATGTCCTGCCCGATGAGATCCTGCGCCGGCTCGATGCTATCGGCCGCCTGCTCGATCCAGAGCCGCTGCAGCGGTTGGACGACGCGCGGGCAAGACGCCTGCTTTCAGAAGCGGAGATCCTGATCACCGGCTGGGGCGCGCCCTATGTCGGGCCTGAGATTCCGGTTGCCGCGCCACGGCTTCGGCTCGTCGTCCATGCGGCCGGCACGGTCAAGGGCATCATCGACGACGCCATCTTCGAAGCCGGCATAGCGGTCAGCCACGCGGCCGAGGCCAACGCCGTGCCCGTTGCCGAATTCACGCTTGCCGCTATCCTCTTCGCCGGCAAACGCGCCTTCCGTTTCCGCGATCTCTATGTCGCCGACCGCAACCGCGACCGGACCTATCCGATGCAGCGCGAAGCGATCGGCAACTATGGCCGTACCCTCGGCATCGTCGGCGCCTCGCGCATCGGCAGGCGGGTGATCGAACTCCTGAAGCCCTTCGACTACAGGCTGCTGCTGTTCGATCCCATGCTCGATGCCGCCGAGGCCGCCGGATTGGGAGCGGAAAAGGTCGATCTCGACGAATTGATGGGCCGAGCCGATATCGTTTCCCTGCACGCGCCGTCACTGCCGTCGACGCAGCATATGATCGATGCGCGAAAACTGTCGCTGATGAAGGGCGGGGCAACGCTCATCAACACCGCGCGCGGCATCCTCATCGATGAAGCCGCCCTGCTTTCGGAGCTGAAGACCGGCCGCATCGACGCGGTCATCGATGTGACCGATCCGGAGATTCCAGACGCGGGTTCGGCCTTCTACGATCTGCCCAATGTTTTCCTGACGCCGCACATTGCCGGCGCCATCGGCCTGGAACGGGCGCGTCTCGGCGCGATGGCGGCGGATGAGGTCGAGCGTTTTGTGACCGGCCGGCCGCTGCTCTACCAGATCAGCCGCGAAAATCTCGAAAACATCGCCTGAGGCGTCGCGCCGGCGCTGCGGTCAGCGTGGCGCCCGCAACGAATTGGGCGAACCGTCATTGGCAAGCTCGGGCATCAGATCGGCGATATCGACCACCTTGCCGGTGCGCGAACTCGTCAGCGCGGCGATGCCGCAGAGCACGGACATGGCGCCCGCCCGCGTGCCGGCGCGCTGGCCGAGCCTATCTTCCATATCGGGCTTGAAGATCATGTTGCGCATCCGGTCGTCGCCGCCGTAATGGCCGCCTGTGAAATGCGGCACGACGATGCGCTCCACGGCCTCCCTGCCGTTCGGGAAATTGCGGATGAGCAGGATCGTATCCTGCTTCGGCTCTTCCCAGGGCTGAGCCTCGTACTGGCGGATTTCGATACGGCCTTTCGTTCCGTTGAAGGCGAGATGATGGCCTTCGATCGGCTGGAAGGTATTCAACGAATAGGAGACATGGACGTTGTTCCGGTAGCGGATGGAAACGACCATCGTATCGGGAATGTCGATGTCTTCGCGGAAAACGCAGCCGTCGCGGAAATAGCCGTCGATTTCAGAGGGGTCTTCGTAGAGCTGATCGAGGAAGGGATCTTTTTCGAGATCGAGATAATAGTCGCATTCATGCGTATGCGGACAGAGCTTGCAGCGGGGGCCGCGGAATGGGCCCTTGCGGCCGTAGTTCTGCAGATCGGCGAAAGAGGTGACGGCCTCGGGATCGCTGTCGAGATACCAGTTCAGCAGATCGAAATGATGGGTGGCCTTGTGAACGAACAGGCTGCCGGAATTTTCGGTATAGGCATGCCAACGGCGGAAATAGTCGGCGCCGTGTTTGGTGTTGAGATACCAGTGGAAATCGACCGAGGTCACGCGGCCGATCTCGCCGGCGTTCAGCAGTTCCTTGATCTTGGCGGCCGTCGGCGCGTAGCGATAGTTGAAGGAGACGTCGACCCGGCGGCCGGTGCGCTTTTCGGCGTCGAGAATCCGGCGAATTTTCTCGATCGAGGTGGTCATCGGCTTTTCGGTGATGACGTCGATGCCGGATTCCAGCGCCCGCACGATGATATCGTCATGCGTATGGTCGGGCGTACAGACGATGGCGAGATCCGGCTTCTGCTCGGCGAGCATGGAGTCGATATTGTCGTAAAGCGGCGCATTGCTGCCGATCATGTTGCGGGCGCGCTCGCCGCGCAGCGCGTTCTTTTCGACGATGGCGGTGAGGTCGACATGTTCGCGCCAGCCGGCAAGCAGGTCCTTGCCCCACATGGTAGTGCCGCGGTTTCCGGTGCCGATCAGGGCAAAACGGCGTTTCTCCATCGGATGATCTCCTTCACACGTGATGAAACAAATACTGAAAATCAGATCTGGCAGCAGCTTCGGAAGCGCTCGACGCAGGTGGCGATTACCTCGTCGGCCGGACGCTTCCACCAGTTTTCGGCCGAAAAGATCTCCACCTCCTGCGCGCCGTGGAACCCGGCAGCCTCGATCATCCGTCTTATGCCTTTGAGGTCGATGACGCCATCGCCCATCATGCCGCGGTCGAGCAGCATGTCCTTGGTCGGTGCCAGCCAGTCGCAGATGTGATGGGCGAAGATGCGTTTCATCCGGCCGGCGCGGGCGATCTGCCCGGCAAGATCGGGATCCCACCAGACATGATAGACGTCGATCGCAACGCCGACATCCTCGCCGAGCGGTTCGCACATATCCAGCGCCTGGCCGAGCGTGTTCACGCAGGCCCGGTCGGCGGCATACATCGGATGCAGCGGCTCGATCGCGAGTTTCACGCCGGCAGCCTGCGCATGCGGCAGCACGGCGGCAATGCCGTCGAACACCATCTGGCGGGCCGCGACGATATCCTTCGAAGCACCCGGCAAACCGCCGACGACGAGCACGAGGCAATCGGCGGAAAACGCCGCTGCCTCGTCGATCGCGCGTCTGTTGTCGTCGAGGTTCTTCTGCCAGTCGCTTTCGGTTGCCGCCGGAAAGAAGCCGCCGCGGCAAAGCCCTGTCAGCTTGATGCCGTTCGACTTGACGATGCGCACCGCCTCGTCGAGACCGGCCTTGGCGACCTGGTCGCGCCAGGGCGCGATCGATGTGATGCCATGCTTCAGGCAGATATCGACGGCCTCGGCAAAGCCGCATTGCTCGCGGATCGTCGCCAGATTGATCGAAAGTCCTTCGACCTGCATGTCATTTCCTCCCGTGTCCGCCGGTGCTCAGTGAACGCCGTGGACGGCAAGCACCTGTTTCATGCGATCGGTCGCGAGTTCCGGATCGGCCAGAACGCGGGCCTTGTCGGCCAGCCGGAAGAGTTCGGCCAGATGGGACAGCGAGCGGGTGCTCTGCTGGCCGCCGACCATGGTGAAATGGTCCTGCAACCCGTTGAGATAGGCGAGGAAGACGACGCCGGTCTTGTAGAAGCGGGTCGGCGCTTTGAAGATGTGGCGGGACAAGGGAACGGTCGGCTCGAGCAGGTCGAAGAATTCGTGATTGCTCTTGCGTCCGAGCGCGTCGAGCGCGGCCGAAGCTGCCGGCGCGATGGCGTCGAAGATGCCGAGCAGCGCGTCCGAATGGCCCTCTTCGTCGCCGGCGATCAGTTCGGCATAGTTGAAGTCGTCGCCGGTATACATGCGCACCGCTTTCGGCAGTTGCCGGCGCATGGTCACTTCCTTCTCCTTGGAAAGCAGCGAAATCTTGATGCCGTCGACCTTCGTGCTATTCGCTTCGATCACCTGCAGACACGTTTCCATGGCCTTGAGGTGGTCGCCGTTGCCCCAGTATCCCTCGAGCGCCGGGTCGAACATTTCTCCCAGCCAGTGGATGATGACGGGTTCCCTGACCTGGCGAAGGATGCGGTCATAGACCCTGATATAGTCGTCCGGCCCCTTGGCCGCGACGGCAAGCGCCCGGCTTGCCATCAGGATGATGCGGCCGCCGGCCGCCTCCACCGTTTCGATCTGCTCTTCATAGGCCCTGATGATCGTGTCGACGGTCACGTCGGGACCAGGCGACAGATGATCGGTGCCGGCGCCGCAGGCGATCAGCGCGTCCTTGCGCCCGGCCGCCTCTGCAAGTGCCCGGCGGATCAGGTCGCGCGCCTCCGGCCAGCCGAGGCCCATGCCGCGCTGCGCCGTATCCATCGCTTCGGCGACGCCGAGGCCGAGATCCCAGAGCCGGTGCCGGAAGGCGAGCGTTCGCTCCCAGTCGATCGCCGGCGTCAGCCAGGGATCGTTGTCGGCGAGCGGATCGGCGACCACATGGGCGGCGGCAAAGGCGATGCGCGGAAAACTCTTGGCGTCGCGTTTCTTCAGTTCGATCGGCGTGCCGGCAAGCGTGTAGGGAACGATCTTGCCGTCGAGGGGAAGATTGATCGTCGTCACGGCTTAAAACTCCAACGTGGGAACGTCGAGCCAGCGGCGCTCGGCCCAGGATTTCAACCCGAGTTCGGCAAGCTGCACGCCCTTGGCGCCGGCTTCCAGCCCATAGGGCCACGGCGCATCTTCGACGACATGACGGATGAACATTTCCCACTGCGCCTTGAAGCCGTTGTCGAAGGCTTGCGTATCCGGCACCTCGTCCCAGGTCTTGTAGAAGTCGATGGTCTGCGGCTGGTCGGGGTTCCAGACCGGCTTCGGCGTGTTGACGCGGTGCTGGCTCCAGCATTTCGTCAGGCCGGCGACGGCCGAGCCATGCGTGCCGTCGACCTGGAAGGTGACGAGGTCGTCGCGGCGCACGCGCACCGCCCAGGAGGAATTGATCTGCGCGATCGCGCCGCCTTCCAACTCGAAAGTCGCATAGGCCGCATCGTCGGTGTCACAGTCATAAGGCTTGCCCTGCTCGTCGATGCGGCGCGGAATATGCGTGGCGCCCAGGCAGGAAACGGACTTTACTTCGCCGAACAGGTTGTCGAGCACGTAGCGCCAGTGGCACAGCATATCGAGGATGATGCCGCCGCCGTCGCCCTTGCGGTAGTTCCAGGAGGGGCGCTGGGCCGGTACGCCCCAATCGCCTTCGAAGACCCAGTAGCCGAATTCGCCGCGCACCGAGAGGATCTTGCCGAAGAAGCCGGAATCCCTGAGCAGCGCCAGCTTGCGCAGGCCGGGCAGGAAGAGCTTGTCCTGCACGACGCCGTGCTTCAGCCCGGAGCGGCGCGCCTTGCGGGCGAGATCGATCGCCACCTGCAGGTCGTCGGAAATCGGCTTCTCGCAATAGACGTGCTTGCCGGCGTCGAGCGCCTTGGACAGAAGCTCGGCGCGCATCAGCGTCGTGCCGGCGTCGAAGAAAATCGTATCGTCGGGATTGGCGAGAGCGGCGTCGAGATCGGTCGACCAGCGCTTGATGTCATGCTTCTTCGCCAGCTCTTCCATCTTGGCGCCGTTCCGGCCGACGATGATCGGGTCGATCTCGAGTTTCTCGCCCGATTTCAGCGTGATGCCGCCCTGGTCGCGGAAGGCCAGGATGGAGCGCACCAGATGCTGGTTGTAACCCATGCGGCCGGTGACGCCGTGCAAGATGATCCCCAAGCGTGCCATTTTTTCCTCCCTGCAATCTTTTGCGGCGGGAGTGGGCATCCAGGCCCGGCCCTCCCAAGCCGGTAACTAAACAGTTACTTGATGGCAGAAGAGCGGCGAGCCTGTCAATAGTCAAATCCTGCTTTCTCTGTTCAGCGCTTGATCGAGGCGAGCGTGACGTGGACGATATGCCTTTCCCAGGCATTGAGATGGGCCGGCTCGATCAGGTCGCGGCCGAAGATCGTCGAGAGCGTGTACTGGTTGGAAAGATAGAAATAGCCGAGCGAGGCGATTGTCAGATAGACCTGCAGGGGATCGGCGGTCTCGATGAAAACACCCTGTTTCTTTCCCTGCTCCAGCACTTCGGAAAGCTCGCCGATCAGATGCGAATGCAACTCCTTGAGCCGGATGGACTGGCGCAGCCAGCGGGCGCGGTGCAGGTTTTCCGTTCCGAGCAGGCTCAGGAACTCCGGATGCTGGAGGAAATAACGCCAAGTGAAGAGCGCCAGTTCCCCGATGCCTTCCTCCGGGCTGTGATCGCCGATATGCAGCGCCCGCTCGGCCGTACGGATGCCGACATAGGCCTCTTCGAGCACCTTGAGGTAAAGCTGCTCCTTGTCGCCGAAATAGTGGTAGAGCATGCGCTTGTTGGTGCCGGCGCGCTCGGCGATGGCGTCGACACGAGCCCCGCCCATGCCGTTTTCGGCAAACTCCCGGGTCGCCGCTTCCAGGATCGCGGCGCGTGTCCGCTCCGGATCGCGTTGGCTCGTCCGCTCCTGAGATGGGCGCCGAGGCCGTTTCCTTTCCGCATTCCCCCCGCTGTCGTTCATCGCTCCACCCTCCGTCTTCACGTGTTGCGCTCATAAGCCTTCGGTGCGAAATTGTAAAAACCGAATTTGAAGGCCGGCTCGCGAGCCGATACACCGCTTGACACGCTTGCCGCTTTGCTCGTAGCTTGTAACCAATTAGTTATTTGCGCAAGCAAAACTAGTTTGGAAGCGTGTGGAGGCGCTTCCCTTTGGAGGAGGAAAAAATGACTCTACGTGTAAGCAGACGTAATTTCGTTGCGGGAAGCGCGGCACTTCTGTCGCTCTCTGCGCTCGGAACCAGCGCCTTGGCACAGGAAACGCGCCTGCGTCTCCTGTGGTGGGGTTCGCAGCCGCGCGCCGACCGCACCAACAAGGTGTCGGAACTTTACAAGACGAAGAATGCCGGCACCGCCATCACCGGCGAGTTTCTCGGATGGGCCGATTACTGGCCGCGACTTGCAACCCAGGTCGCCGGCCGCAACGCGCCGGATATCATCCAGATGGACTACCGTTATATCGTCGAATATGCCCGGCGCGGCGCCCTCGCTCCGTTGGAATCCTATATTCCGTCGAAGCTGCAGCTCGAGGATTTCGATCCAGCGCAGATCGAAGGCGGCAAGGTCGATGGCCATCTCTATGGTGTCAGCCTCGGCGCCAACTCGGCCGCAACCGTTTTGAATACCGTGGCCTTCCAGGAAGCCGGCATCGATATGCCGACGCAGAAGACGACGTGGGAAGAATTCGGCAAGATCGGTGCCGAGATGACCAAGGCCGGTAAGCGCAAGGGTTATTTCGGCTTTGCCGACGGCAGCGGTGTCGAACCGGCCCTTGAAAACTACCTCCGCCAACGCGGCAAGGCGCTCTACACAGCGGACTCCAAGATCGCTTTCGGTCCTGAGGAAGCTATCGAATGGTTCGATATGTGGGCTAAGTTCCGCGAAGCTGGAGCTTGCGTCACTCCTGATATCCAAGCTCTGTATAAGGATACGATCGATACCAGCCCGCTCACGGTCGGCAAGGCTGCCTGCGATTATGCACACAGCAACCAATTCGTCGGCTATCAGGCCATGGTCAAGGACAAGCTGGCCCTGACCAACTACATGCGCATCGCCCCGGACTCGAAGGGCGGCCATTACCGCAAGCCGTCGATGTTCTTCTCCGTCTCGGCACAGTCGAAGGTGATGGATCAGGCGGTCGACTACGTCAACTTCTTCGTCAAGAATCCGGATGCCGCGGTGATCCTCGACGTCGAGCGCGGTATTCCTGAATCAAAGGCAATGCGCGACGTCGTCGCCACCAAGCTCGACGAAACCGGCAAGGTGCCGCTTGACTATGTTGCCGGTCTCGGTGATCTCGCAGGCCCGCTGCCGCCCCCGCCACCGACCGGCGCAGGCGAAGGCACTCTCATTCTGCGTAACATCGCCGAGCAGGTCGCCTTCGGACAGATATCTCCTTCCGATGGCGGCAAACAGCTTGTCGACGAAATTACGCAAGTTCTCGCACGAGGCTGATCCCGTATGAGCAATGCGATGCGCACGCCCGCAGGGGCCATCACCGTGGAAAGATATCAGGGGGCCGTGGCCGAAGGACGCTTCCGGCGTCTCTGGAATGCCAATGCTCCCGGCTATCTCTTCCTGCTGCCATGGCTCGTCGGCTTTTTCGGGCTGACGCTCGGGCCGGCCCTGATTTCGCTCTACCTCTCCTTCACCGACTACGACATGCTCCAGTCGCCGCGGTGGATAGGAATGGCGAATTACGTGCGCATCGCCACGGCGGATGCGAAATTCTCGGCCGCCATGCACGTCACCCTGACCTATGTCGTCTTCTCGGTGCCGTTCAAGCTGACCTTCGCCCTGCTGGTCGCCATGGCGCTGAACCGCGGCCTGCGCGGCTTGACCGTCTATCGCGCTATCTTCTATCTGCCGTCGCTCCTCGGCGGCAGCGTTGCGATCGCCGTGCTCTGGCGTCAGCTTTTCGCCAGCGACGGCCTCGTCAATGCCGCGCTCTCGCATTTCGGCATCGAAGGCCCGAGCTGGATCTCGCATCCGAATTATTCGATCTACACGCTGGTGGCGCTGTCCGTCTGGCAGTTCGGCTCGCCGATGATCATCTTCCTCGCCGGCCTGCGCCAGATCCCGCAGGATATGTATGAGGCCGCGAGCCTCGACGGCGCCTCGAAATTCCGGCAGTTCTACAAGATCACGCTGCCGCTTCTGACACCGGTGATCTTCTTCAACGCTGTCGTGCAGACGATCGAAGCCTTCAAAGCCTTCACGCCGGCCTTCATCATATCAGGCGGCACCGGCGGCCCGATCAATTCGACGCTCTTCTACACGCTCTATCTCTATCAGGAGGCCTTCGGCAATTTCCGCATGGGCTACGCCTCGGCGCTCGCCTGGATCCTGGTGGTGATCATCGCGATCTTCACCGCCTTCTCCTTCCTGACCTCGCGTTACTGGGTGCACTACGATGACTGAGATGACCGCTTCCGTCACCGCGGCCCGGCCGCCATCGGACATTACCAAACGCAGCCTGCCGGCTTCGCTCCTCATCCACGCACTGCTGATCGCCGCCTCGCTTCTCATGCTCTATCCGCTTTTGTGGATGGTGTCGGCATCGGTCAGGCCGGAAAACGAGATCTTCTCGTCGACGTCGATCATTCCATCGTCGATCGACTTTTCTTCCTATCTGCGCGGCTGGACCGGGCTCGACGTCAGTTTCGGCCGGTTCTTCTGGAATTCGCTCGTCATTTCGCTGCTGGTGGTGACGGGCAATGTCGTCGCCTGCTCGCTGACGGCCTATGCCTTCGCGCGGCTGCGTTTCGCCGGCCGGAGCTTCTGGTTCGCGATCATGCTCGGCACGTTGATGATCCCCTATCACGTGACGCTGATCCCGCAATATGTGCTCTTCCTCGATCTCGGCTGGGTAAACACGATCCTGCCGCTCGTCGTGCCGAAGTTCCTGGCAAGCGACGCCTTCTTCATCTTCTTGATGGTGCAGTTCTTCCGCGGCATCCCGCGTGAACTCGACGAGGCGGCGATGATGGATGGTTGCAGCGCCTGGCGCATCTATTGGAAGATCATGCTGCCGCTGTCGCTGCCGGTGCTGGCGACCGCCGCTATCTTCTCCTTCATCTGGACCTGGGACGATTTCTTCGGTCCGCTGATCTATCTGAACGACATGAATACCTACACGATCCAGCTCGGCCTGCGCACCTTCGTGGATTCCACCAGCGCATCGGACTGGGGCGGCCTCTTCGCCATGTCGACCTTGACGCTCGTGCCGGTGTTCTTCTTCTTCCTGTTCTTCCAGCGCCTGCTGATCGAAGGCATCGCCACGACGGGCATGAAACGCTGATGGCGGCAATGGGAAAGAGTGACATGAGCATCAAGACGGTCGCGATCGTCGGCTGCGGCATCGGACGCTCCCACATCGTCGAAGGCTACTTGCCGCATTCCGACAAGTTCAAGGTCGCGGCGATCTGTGACCTCAACGAACAGCGCCTGGCTGCGGTTGGAGACGAGTTCGGCATCGAACGCCGCACCACCTCTTTTGCGGAGCTCTTGGCCGACGACACGATCGACATCATCGATATCTGCACCCCTCCCGGCATCCATCTGGAGCAGGTGGTCGCAGCCCTTGCCGCCGGCAAGCACGTCGTCTGCGAAAAGCCGCTGACGGGCTCGCTTGCCGGCGTCGATACGATCATGGAAGCGGAAAAGGGCGCCAAAGGCGTGCTGATGCCGATCTTCCAGTACCGCTACGGCGACGGCATCCAGAAGGCCAAGCGCATCATCGATGCCGGCATCGCCGGCAAGCCCTATACGGCGACTGTCGAAACCTTCTGGCTGCGCAAGCCCGAATATTACGCCGTGCCCTGGCGCGGCAAATGGGCGACGGAGCTCGGCGGCGTGCTCGTCACGCATGCGCTGCATCTGCACGACATGCTGATGCATCTGATGGGCCCGGCGGCAAGGGTCTTCGGCCGCGTCGCAACCCGCGTCAACGATATCGAGGTCGAGGACTGCGCTTCCGCCAGCCTGCTGATGGAAAACGGCGCCTTCGTCTCGCTGTCCTGCACGCTCGGTTCGCAGGAGCAGATCAGCCGGCTGAGGCTGCATTTCGAAAACGTCACCTTCGAAAGCACGCATGAGCCCTATACGCCGGGCAAGGACCCCTGGAAGATCATCGCCGCCAATGACGACGTGCGGGAAAAGATCGACCGGGTGGTCGGCGACTGGCGGCCGGTCGCGCCGCGCTTCACCACTCAGATGGGCGAGTTCCATGCCTTCCTCAGCGGTGAGGGGCCGCTGCCGGTGACGACGAGGGATGCGCGCCGCGCGCTGGAACTCGTCACCGCCATCTACCAGTCTTCCGACAGCGGCGCCGAAGTGCCGCTGCCGGTCGGTCCCGACAGTCCGAAATACGCCGATTGGCGCGCAAGAACGAAGTAACCTGTAAAAGAGAGGGTTTTGAGAAGATGGCAACCAGTGTCGTTCTTCAGAAGGTCGAGAAGCGCTACGGCTCGCTGGATGTGATCCATGGCATCGACCTGGCGATCGATCCCGGCGAATTCGTCGTTTTCGTCGGTCCCTCCGGCTGCGGAAAATCGACCCTTCTGCGCATGATCGCCGGTCTTGAGGAAATATCAGGCGGCGCGCTGCTGCTCGACAGCGAGCGCATGAACGAGGTGGCGCCGGCCAAGCGCGGCATCGCCATGGTCTTCCAGTCATATGCGCTCTATCCCCATATGTCCGTTTACAAGAACCTCGCCTTCGGGCTGGAGACGGCGGGTTACAAGAAGGCCGAGATCCAGCCGAAGGTGAAGCGCGCCGCCGAAATCCTGCAGATCGAGAAGCTTCTCGAACGCAAGCCGAAGGCGCTCTCCGGCGGCCAGCGCCAGCGCGTCGCGATCGGCCGCGCCATCGTGCGCGAGCCGCGCATCTTCCTGTTCGACGAGCCGCTGTCCAACCTCGATGCCGAACTGCGCGTGCAGATGCGCGTCGAGATTTCCCGCCTGCACCGGCAGCTCGGCAACACCATGATCTACGTCACCCATGACCAGGTCGAAGCCATGACGATGGCGGACAAGATCGTGGTGCTGAATTCCGGCCGCATCGAGCAGGTCGGCGCGCCCCTCGATCTCTACAACAATCCCGCCAACCGCTTCGTCGCCGGCTTCATCGGCAGCCCCAAGATGAATTTCCTCAAGGCCCGCATCGAGCGGTTGGGCGAGGCTGAAACCAGCATCAATGTCTGCGGCAATTCCGTTCACCTGCCGCGCCGGCTGCAGGGCGAGGCCGGCCAGGACGTCACTTTCGGTATCCGCCCCGAGCATCTTTCGCTAGCCGGCGGCGCCATCGCGCTTTCGACCGTCAATGTCGATCTCGTCGAAAATCTCGGCGGCGCCACCATGCTCTACACCACGACGCCGGACGGCCAGCTCCTGACCGTGGCGCTCGACGGCCAGCAGAAGGTCGAGCGCGGCACCAACGTCACGACCTTTTTCGATCCGGTCCGCTGCCACGTCTTCGATGCCTCGGGCAAGACGATCTGACAGCCCTGCTTGACAGCCGATCCTCCTCTGTCCCATCATTTCGGTGATGGGCGAGGGGGATAAGCATGACGCCTGAGGATAGGATTCATGCGCTTGGCATCTGGCAGGGCCCGATCGACATTTCGCCGATAACAGGCGGCATCACCAACAGGAATTATCTGGTCAGCGATGCGGTCGCGCGCTGCGTGGTCAGGCTCGGCACCGATATTCCGATCCACCACATCAGCCGGCAGAACGAGCTTGCCGCAAGTTATGCCGCCCATGCGGCGGGCATATCGCCCGCCGTCATCCATCATTCGCCCGGCGTACTGGTGCTCGAATATATCGAGGCGAGGGCGCTTTCGCCGGACGACATCAGGGCGCCGGAGATGCTTTCCCGCGTCATCCCGCTGGTGCGCGCCTGCCATCGCGATATCGCCCGGTATTTCCGCGGCCCGGCGATGATCTTCTGGGTCTTCCACGTCATCCGCGATTATGCCGCCAGCCTGAAGGCATCCGGAAGCGCCTATCTTTCCCTGCTGCCGGAACTGATCGATAGGGCCGAGATGCTGGAACAGGCGGCAGGACCTTTCGAGATCGCCTTCGGCCACAACGACCTGCTCGCCGCCAATTTTCTCGACGACGGCAAGCGGCTTTGGCTGATCGACTGGGACTATGCCGGCTTCAACACGCCGCTGTTCGATCTCGGCGGACTGGCCTCCAACAACGAGTTTTCGCAAGCGGCCGAGCGCGCCATGCTGGAAACCTATTTCGAGCGGCCGCTGACATCAGATCTTGTCAGGCGTTACGACGCGATGAAATGCGCTTCGCTGCTGCGCGAGGCGCTCTGGAGCATGATTTCGGAAATCCATTCCACCATCGATTTCGATTATGCCGCCTATACGGCCGAAAATCTCGCGCGCTTCGAGCGCGCCTATCAAGCCTTTGAACAGGATCGATAAATGACGAGACAATTACCGAAGACGGCAAAAGCCGTGGTCATCGGCGGCGGCATCATCGGCTGCTCGACAGCCTATCATCTCGGCAAGCTCGGCTGGACCAATACCGTGCTGCTCGAACGCAAGAAGCTGACCTCAGGCACGACCTTCCATGCCGCCGGCCTGGTCGGCCAGCTGCGCACCAGCGCCAACATCACCCAGCTGCTCGGTTACTCCGTCGATCTCTACAAGCGGCTGGAAGAGGAAACCGGCCTCGGCACCGGCTGGAAGATGAATGGCGGCCTGCGGCTTGCCTGCAACGAGGAGCGCTGGACGGAAGTCAAACGCCAGGCGACCACGGCCCAATCCTTCGGCCTCGAAATGCAGTTGCTGACGCCGCAGGAGGCTTTCGATCTCTGGCCGCTGATGACGATTGACGATCTCGTCGGCGCCGCCTTCCTTCCCACGGACGGTCAGGCCAACCCTTCCGACATCACCCAGGCGCTGGCGAAAGGCGCGCGAATGTCCGGTGTTTCGATCTTCGAGGATACCGAAGTCCTCGATCTCGAAATCGACAAGGGAAAGATCCGCGCCGTCATCACCGCTGAGGGGCGCATCGAATGCGAGCGCGTCATCGTCTGTGCCGGCCAGTGGACGCGCGCCTTCGCCGCCCGTTTCGGTGTCAACGTGCCGCTGGTCTCCGTCGAGCATCAATACATCATCACCGAATCCTTCGGTGTGCCCTCTAACTTGCCGACGCTGCGCGATCCCGATCGCCTGACCTATTACAAGGAGGAGGTCGGCGGCATCGTCATGGGCGGTTACGAGCCGAACCCGATTGCCTGGGCGGAGAAAGGCATTCCCGAAGGTTTTCACTACACGCTGCTGGACAGCAATTTCGACCATTTCGAGCAGATCATGGAACAGGCGCTCGGGCGCGTTCCGGCGCTGGAGAATGTCGGCGTCAAGCAGCTCTTGAACGGCCCGGAAAGCTTCACGCCCGATGGCAATTTCATTCTCGGCGAGGCGCCGGAACTCAAGAATTTCTTCGTCGGCGCCGGCTTCAACGCCTTCGGCATCGCGTCCGCCGGCGGCGCAGGCATGGCGCTTGCCGAATGGGTGACGAAGGGAGAGCCGCCCTACGATCTCTGGCCGGTCGACATTCGCCGCTTCGGACGTCCGCATTTCGATACCGACTGGGTGCGCACCCGCACGCTCGAAGCCTATGGCAAACATTACACGCTGGCCTTTCCCTTCGAGGAATATGCGAGCGGCCGCCCCTGCCGCAAGTCGCCGCTCTATGACCGGCTGAAGGCGCAGGGCGCCTGTTTCGGTGAAAAGCTCGGCTGGGAGCGGCCGAACTGGTTCGCCGATCTCTTCGCCAATGAGGAGCCGAAGGATATTTACAGCTACGCCAGACAGAACTGGTTCGAGGCGGTCGGCCGCGAGCACAAGGCGGTGCGTGAGGCGGCGGTCATCTTCGACCAGACCTCGTTCGCCAAATTCGTGCTGAAGGGCAGGGATGCCGAGGCGGCGCTCTCCTGGATCGCTTCCAACGACGTCGCAAAACCGGTGGGCTCGCTCATCTACACCCAGATGCTGAACGACAAGGGCGGCATCGAATGCGATCTGACCGTCGCCCGCATCGCCGAGGACGAATATTACATCGTCACCGGCACCGGTTTCGCCACCCATGATTTCAATTGGATCGCACGCAATATTCCGGCGGACATGCATGCCGAACTGGTCGACGTCACCTCAGCCTATTGCGTGTTGTCGCTGATGGGACCGAACTCCCGCGCCGTGCTGGAAAGGGTGACGGGCAGCGATGTTTCGAACGCGGCATTCCCCTTCGGCCAGGTGAGAACCATCGGCATATCGGGCTGCCCGGTGCGGGCGCTGCGCATCACCTATGTCGGCGAACTCGGCTACGAACTGCACGTCCCCATCGAATATGCGACCACGGTCTATGACGTGCTGATGGCCGCCGGCGGCGAGTTCGGCCTCATCAATGCCGGCTACCGCGCCATCGAGAGCTGCCGCCTGGAAAAGGGCTATCGCGCCTGGGGCTCCGATATCGGCCCCGACCATACGCCTGTCGAGGCCGGTCTCGGCTGGGCGGTGAAGACGCGCAAGAAAATTCCCTTCCGCGGCCGCGAGGCGATCGAGCGGCAGCTTGCGGGCGGCGTGAAGAAGCGCCTTGCCTGCTTCGTTCCCGATGATCCCGATACCGTGCTGCTCGGCCGCGAAACGATCTATCGCGACGGCAAACGTGTCGGCTGGCTCTCGAGCGGCGGCTTCGGTTATACGGCGGGCAAGGCGATCGGTTACGGCTACATCCGCAACGCCGATGGCGTCACGGAGGATTTTGTTCTCTCCGGCGCCTATGAGCTCGACGTCGCCAGGGAGCGTATCCCTTGCAAGGTCTCGCTGGCGCCGCTCTACGATCCCGACATGTTGCGGGTGAAGGGCTGATGACGCAAAGTGACGAAAAGAGAGGGCGTACCGTGTGGCACCCCCCTCTCTTCTGCTGAAGAAAAGATCAAGCTCTCAAAACAGCGGCAACCGATCGTCCTGGATCAGAATCTCCAGCTTGTCCGATACATCCTGCGTCCACGCCCGATGTCCTGTCAAAGCTGACGGGAAAAGTCCCGGAAGGGTGAAAAGCGCGGCCGAGAGCGCCGGGCCGGTGCGGGGTACATCGGCGATGAGGGCGGCGATTTCCTGAGCGCGGGGATCGCGCAGTTCGTAGCGTTCGCCATTGCCGTGTTCGCCGATCGCATAGCGCATCCATGCCGCGACGGCGATCGCATAGGTCTCCGCCCGGTCGCCATGGGCCAGCGCTTCGCATGCCGGCTCCAGCAGCCGCTGCGGCAGCTTTTGCGTGCCGTCCATGGCGATCTGGTAGGTGCGGTGCGCGATCGCCTTATTTGCAAAGCGTGCTATCAATTCATTGGCGTATTCATCGAGATCGATGCCCGGCACGGCATCGAGCGTTCTCGCGGCCGCGTGCATGTGGCGGTAGGCCAGGGCGGCAAGGGCCGCATCGTCCATCACGTCACGGATGAATTCATAGCCGCCGATATAACCGAGATAGGCAAGCAGCGAATGGGCTCCGTTCAGCATCCTGAGCTTCATCTTTTCGTAAGCCGAGACGTCCTCGACCATCAGCGCGCCGCGCACTTTTTCCCAGGCCGGCCGGCCATTGACGAAATGATCTTCGATGACCCATTGCGTAAAGGGCTCCGTCTCGATCGCCGCCATGTCGCTGCGTCCGGTCAGCCGTTCGGCGTCGGCATAGGTCGCTTCGGTGCTTGCGGGCGTGATGCGGTCGACCATCGTCGACGGGAAGGGCACATTCGTCTCGATCCAGCGATGCAGGTCGGCATCGATGCGGGAGGTGAATTCCAGCACGAGGCGCTTCAGCACCGCGCCGTTGCTCGGCAGGTTGTCGCAACTGAGCGGCGTGAAGGGCGCGACACCCTTCTGCCGGCGGCGTGCGAGGCCCTCGACGAGATAGCCGATGACACCGCGCGGCGCATGCCGGTTGGCGAGGTCGGCGACGATATCGGGATGTTTGAGGTCGAGGCCGCCCGTTGCGGGATCGAAACCATAGGCCTTTTCCGTCACCGTCATGCTGACGATGCGGATAGCAGGGTCTTCGAGCCGCGCCAGCAGGCCGGCCGGATCGCGCGGCGCCACATGCGCCTTCAGGATCGAGCCGACCACCTCGGCCGCCGTGCCCGCGCTGTCGCGGATCAGCATCGTGTAGAGCCCGTTCTGGGCGGAGAGATTGTCCGCGACATCGGGCGTGCGCAGGCTCGCCACCTCGATGCCCCAGTCGCCGCCCGCGGCTGCGAGCGCAGCATCCGTGAAGGGCGCGAAATGGGCGCGGAAGAAGGCGCCCGGGCCGAGATGCAGGATGCCGGCCTTCAGCGCATTCCGATCATAGGCGGGAAGCTTCGCCGTCGGCGCAAGGCCGGTCACGTTCTGCAGTCTGTCGCTCACAGCTTGTAGGCCTTCTTTGCATTGTCATAGGAGAGTTCGCGCGCGACGATCTCGGCTTCCTCTAGGGAAATCCGGTGCTCGGCGGCGAGCTGCGCCAGGAAGCGGCAGACTTCGCGCCGCCAGACGTCGTGGCGGGCAGGAATGGACAGCAACGCGCGCGTATCGTCGTTGAACCCGGCGAGATTGGCAAAACCGGCCGTCTCCACCACCTGGTCGAGATAGCGGCGGATGCCGAGCGGGCTGTCATGGAACCACCAGGGCGGTCCGACCATCAGGCAGGGCCAGTGGCCGGCCATCGGCGCGAGTTCCCGGGCATAGGTCGTCTCGTCGAGCGTGAAGAGCAGGATGCGCAGGCCCGGCGCATGGCCGTATCTGGAAAGCAGCGCATTCAGGCCGCCGACCCAGTCCGTGCGTGTCGGGATATCGGCGCCCATATTGGGGCCGCGGGTCGCAAAGAGCCCGCTGTCGGTATTGCGCCTCGATCCGGCATGGATCTGCATCACCATGCCGTCCTCTGCCGAAAGGCCGGCCATTTCGGTCATCATCTGGCCGCGGAAAAGCTCTGCGTCGGCAGTCGAAAGCGGTCCTTTCAGCGCCTTGTCGAGCAATGCCTGCTTTTCGGCAAGCGGCAGGTCTGCGGTAAAGGCCGTGGGTACGCCGTGATCGGTCGCGGTCGCGCCGAACTGGCGGAAATAGGCGCGCCGGCGCCGATGCGCCTCGATCAGGCCGTCCCAGCGGGTCACGTCAGCGCCGGTGATCTCTCCGAACTTGACGAGATTGTCGCGGAAGCCGACGGCATCGGGATCGGTGACGCTGTCCGGCCGGTAGGTCGTGCGCACCTTGCCGATCCAGCCATCGGCAGCCATCTTCTGGTGATGGACGAGCGGGTCGAGCGCGCCTTCGGTGGTCGCGATCGTTTCGATGCCGAATCGCTGATGCAGCGCCCGCGGGCGGAATTCGGGAAGGGCGAGCTGGGCGTTGATGTGGTCGTAGAGCGCGTCGGCATTGTCCGATGTCAGCGGCTCGGTGCAGCCGAGCACGGCCGACATCGCGTGGTCGACCCAGAGGCTCGAAGGCGTTCCACGGAAGAGGTGATAATGCGCGGCAAAGGCCCGCCAGATCGCCCGCCCCTCAGCCACCGGCTTACCGTCGAGCCTGGGAACGCCGAGCTCGTCCAATGTCACGCCGACGCTGTGCAGCATGCGGAAGAGATAGTGATCGGGAATGACCAGCAGGGAAGCCGCATCTTCGAAGGGCTTATCGTCGGCGAACCATGAGGGTTCGGTATGCCCATGCGGGCTGACGATCGGAAGACCGCGCACCGTCTCGTAGAGGTCTCGCGCGATGGTCCGTATTGCCGGGTCGGCCGGAAAGAGCCGGTCCGGATGAAGAAAGCCGTTCCCTAGATCCATCAGTATTCCTCCCTGATGGATAAGGGCCTATCCCACAACATCAGGCGCGGCAAGGTCTTTCAGTAACCAGATGGTGCATTTTGCGCGGGCCTCGAAAGCATTGACGCGGCGACCTATTTCCGGTTTGGGAGAACCATCTGTTCTGCCGTTCCGACGAAGGAGGATCGATGTCCGAGGAGACGCACCGCATCACCCGGCTGGAGGAAATGCTGGCCCACCAGGCAAAGACGATCGAGGAGCTTTCCGATCAGCTCGCCGAGCAATGGAAAATCGTGGAGCAGATGCGCACCAAGCTCGATCGCTTGACCGAACGCTTCCTGTCGCTCGAGGAGCAGTCGCTGGAAGCCCCGGCGATCACCCGCCCGCCGCATTATTGACACGCGCAGGAATGCCGCCTGTTAAAATGCTGGAGCGTGCGTCCCGTGAGGGCTCGCGGCGTTCGAGCGGCCGGAAAGCGGTTTCGCATTTTGCGCCTTTGCGCTATAGCGCCAGGGGAAGCATTCGAACGAAAGACAGTCTCATGGCGGCCACCATACGTTATCACGAAGGCGATATCTCCGCGGCCGATGCCGCCCGTTATACCGGCGCGGTCGCGATCGACACCGAAACGCTCGGCCTGGTGCCGCGGCGTGACCGGCTCTGCGTCGTCCAGCTGTCGCCGGGTGACGGCACCGCCGATGTCATCCGCATCGCTGCCGGCCAGAAAGAGGCCCCCAATCTCGTCGCCCTGCTCGAAGATCCCACCCATCAGAAGATCTTCCATTACGGCCGCTTCGATATCGCCGTGCTCTTCCATACTTTCGGCGTCACGACGACGCCGGTCTTCTGCACCAAGATCGCCTCGCGGCTCAGCCGGACCTATACGGATCGGCACGGCCTCAAGGACAATCTCAAGGAGATGCTCGACGTCGATATTTCCAAGGCGCAGCAATCCTCCGACTGGGCGGCCGAGACGCTGTCTCCGGCGCAGCTCGAATATGCCGCTTCCGACGTGCTTTATCTGCACGCCCTGCGCGACAAGCTGACGGCACGGCTGATCCGCGACGGCCGGTTCGAGCATGCCACGGCCTGCTTCGAGTTCCTGCCGACCCGCGCCAAGCTCGACCTGCTCGGCTGGGAAGAGGCCGATATCTTCGCCCACAGCTGAGCGAATTGCCTTTCTGCCTGCTGACGATCGCCGTGGATGTGCCCGTCCGCGGCTGTTAGCGTTTCGTTAAGGTGTCTTTATTAAAATTCATTTTAATTTTTATGCATTCGTTGACGCCGGAATTGCGTCATGCGGACAGGAGGATCTGCGGGGATGCAAGGGACCGGATGAGCGCGGTCCTTTTATAGAGCCTGCTTTCATCGTCACTTTACGAAAGGGCATGCCATGTTGTCTCCCGTTCGTGCAGCGTCCAATGCAAGCTTTTCGTCCCAGGGTCAGACTGCGGCGATCGCCGCGGGCGGTCTCGGCCGGTCGGTGATCGCGCCGGCGCCCGTCAACGCGGTCGAGGCGGCTGACTTGAATTCCGCCATCGCCGGCAAGCTCAACATTCTGTTGCTTGCCGCGCGCGAGCGCATGGTCGATGCCCTGTTCGATGTCATCGATGCGGCCGGCCGCTCGATTTCGCTGGATCGCGGCGAGGACGAGACCAATCTTGCCTTTGCCTCCCGGCTTGCCGATGCGATACGGCAGCTGCCGGCCGCCAGGATCGACGCGGTCGAGCGCCAGCTGACCGCGCAGGGCCACAGCCTGCCGCTCCGGATGATCGCCGAAGCGCTGAAGAACCCGACAGGGCCGGAAGCCGCCCGCATCGTCGCCTATCTCGAGATCGTCCGCTACAAGGATCGCGATCTCGCCGCCCGCGCCGTCATGCGCTCCTATGGCCAGAACGATGCTTCGCCGATGCGCCCCGAAGCACGTCCGGAAATACAGCTGCACGAGGGCAGCCTGCCGGCCGCCACGCGTCAGCCGGCAGAGAAGGCGCCTGCGCCAGCCGATCCGCTGATCGAGGCCGAAATGAACGCGGCTGCCGAAGAAGCAGTCGTCGCCGAAGCCGTGGAAGCCGCTGATCCGGAAACGCCGCGGCCGGAAAACCGGGCTCAGTCCGCTCCGGTAACGGTAAGGGAAGCGGCCCCGGAGAAATCCGCGACCCGGGAGATCGAAACCCGCGAAGCTCTGCCGACGGAGACGACCGCGGCCGAGGAGATGACGGAAGCGCCCGTCGCCCAGCCGCGCACGACGTCGGAAAAGCTTGATCCCGTCATTCCCAGGAACTGGGCGGGAATTGTCGCCTCGATGACCGAAGAAGTCTCGGAGATGATCGCGACCATCATCCGCGAGCAGGATATCGAAGCCGTGGTGGAGGATGGTCCCGTCGAGGCGGCGGTGGAGATCGATGCGATCCTCGATGAAGCCGTCATCAGCGACGCGACCGAAACCTTGACGCGGCAGCCGGCGGAGCTTGCAATGCCCGATGCGCGCCAACCCGCAGCACCTCGCCCGCCGCAGATGGATATGGACATAGCGGCTGCGGCCGCCCGCCAGCCGAAAGACATCGCCGCGCAGCCAGATCCGATGCCGATGCCCGCTCCGGCCGAGGCTCCCTACCTGCCGCTGCAGGCAAGAATGCCCGAGGGACTTCCCTATGCCCCGCTGCCCTATCAATTCGCCAAGGATATGCCGGCGAATGAGACGGCCGGCGAAACGCACCACCAGCATCAGCATCATCGTGATGATGCTCCGGAGGATGAGCAGCAGGCGCAGTCCGGCGGCGAGGATGCCGAGCCCGATGGGGAAGAGACCGAGGCTCAGCCGGCACGCAGGACGCCAAGGATGATCGACGCCGAGCCGACGCCGCATCAGGCAAGCGCGGTCGCCGATCCTGTCTACGCGCTCTATCAGCGCATGGTCGGCTGGGAGTAGCAGGTTTTATCGTCTGAAAATGAAGAACCCGCCGGATTGCTCCGGCGGGTTCTTCAATTCAGAGACGGTTACGAGGCTTATTCGCCGCCGCGGTTCTTGAGCGCTGCGCCCAGGATGTCGCCGAGCGAGGCGCCCGAGTCGGACGAACCGAACTGAGCGACGGCTTCCTTCTCTTCCGCGATCTCCAGAGCCTTGATGGACAGCATGATCTTGCGGTCCTTCTTGGAGAAGTTGGTGACGCGGGCGTCGACGACCTGGCCGACCGAGAAGCGCTCAGGACGCTGCTCGTCGCGGTCGCGGGCGAGGTCGGCGCGACGGATGAAGGAAGTGATGTCCTCGTGGCTGACGAGCTTCACTTCGATGCCGCCGTCGTTGATGGCGATAACTTCGCACGAAACGACTGCGTTCTTGCGCAGGTCGCCGGAGGCAGCGGCTTCGCCGACAGCATCCTTGCCGAGCTGCTTGATGCCGAGCGAGATGCGTTCCTTCTCGACATCGACGTCGAGAACGACGGCCTTGACGACGTCACCCTTGTTGTACTCCTCGATGACCTGTTCGCCCGGACGATTCCAGTCGAGGTCGGAGAGGTGCACCATGCCGTCGACATCGCCGTCGAGGCCGATGAACAGGCCGAATTCGGTCTTGTTCTTGACTTCGCCTTCGACTTCAGTGCCGGCCGGATGGCTGCGGGCGAATGCTGCCCACGGGTTTTCCAGCGTCTGCTTGAGGCCGAGCGAGATACGGCGCTTGGACGGATCGACTTCGAGAACGACGACTTCGACTTCCTGGCTCGTGGACAGGATCTTGCCGGGGTGAACGTTCTTCTTGGTCCAGGACATTTCCGAGATGTGGATCAGGCCTTCGATGCCCGGCTCCAGCTCGACGAACGCACCGTAGTCGGTGATGTTGGTGACGGTACCGGAAATCTTCTTGCCTTCCGGATACTTGGCCTGGATGCCATCCCACGGATCGGACTCGAGCTGCTTCATGCCGAGCGAGATGCGGTGGGTTTCCTGGTTGATGCGGATGATCTGAACCTTGACCTGCTGGCCGATGTTCAGGATTTCCGACGGATGGTTCACACGGCGCCATGCCATGTCGGTGACGTGCAGCAGGCCGTCGATGCCGCCGAGGTCGACGAACGCACCGTAATCGGTGATGTTCTTGACGACGCCGTCGACAACCTGGCCTTCTTCGAGGTTCTGAACGATTTCAGAACGCTGCTCGGCACGGGATTCTTCCAGAACCGTACGGCGCGAAACCACGATGTTGCCGCGGCGCTTGTCCATCTTGAGGATTTCGAAGGGCTGCGGGTTGTGCATCAGCGGAGTGACGTCGCGGATCGGGCGGATGTCGACCTGCGAACGCGGCAGGAAGGCGATCGCACCGTCGAGGTCGACCGTGAAGCCGCCCTTGACCTGGTTGAAGATCACGCCTTCGACGCGCTCGCCGGCTTCGAACTTGGCTTCGAGCTTGATCCAGCTTTCTTCGCGGCGAGCCTTCTCGCGCGACAGAACGGCTTCACCAAGCGCGTTTTCGATGCGCTCGACATAGACTTCGACTTCGTCGCCGACCTTCAGCGAACCGTCCTTGGCGCGTGCGCCGAATTCCTTGAGCGCGATGCGGCCTTCGACCTTCAGGCCGACGTCGACAACGGCGACATCCTTTTCGATGCCCGTGACGATACCCTTGGTGACATAGCCTTCAGCCAGATCGTTCTTGGCAAAGGACTCTTCGAGAAGGGCCGCGAAATCCTCGCGAGAGGGAGTTGCTACTGACATAAAATCTCCTGCGTGGCCTTCGATAGCTTCAAGGCCCACGTATGCGCCGGTTGGTTCGTGTTGAATGGGCCTGAACCCAGTCCGCCCTCTTTCACGAAGGCAATCCGGCGCTTGGACGGAATTTCAGGCTTGCTTTGCATGAGCGTCCCGCGCACGAAGCGCGGAAAACCGCTTATTTAGGCATTTCGGCTCAAGGCGGCGTCGATGATCGACTTAGCGGCTTGAAACGCGGCCTCTATACTCATTTCCGACGTATCAAGCAAGTGCGCATCATCGGCTGGTTTCAAAGGGCTGTCGGCCCGCCCCATGTCCCGTTCGTCGCGTCGCTTGACGTCTTCGAAGATCGCATCGAAATCCGCCGTCCCCCCCTTGCCGAGGATCTCGTCGTAGCGGCGTCTGGCACGCACCTCCGGCGACGCCGTCACATAGAGCTTCACCGGCGCATCGGGGCAGACGACCGTGCCGATATCGCGTCCGTCGAGCACCGTTCCCGGCGTCTTTGCCGCAAAACGGCGCTGCGCTTCGACCAGCGCCCGGCGCACCGGCGGCATCACCGCGATCTTCGAGGCGGCTTCGCCGATCTCGTGCTTGGACAGCATATCGCGATCCAGCCCCGCCAATTCAACCTCCCGCGCGATCTTTTCCGCCACAGCCTCGTCGTCGAACGGCAGGCCGGCATCGAGCAGCGCCTTGGCCGTGGCGCGATAGGTCAGGCCGGTATCGAGATGATGGAAGCCGTACTGCTCGGCGATGCGGCGCGACAGCGTGCCCTTGCCGGCGGCTGCCGGCCCGTCGATGGCGATGGTGAAAGTCTTCAGTGTCATGCGATCAATCCCTGCGGCGGCTGGTCCGGGCGGTGGCGGCTTGGGCCGGGAACCGAGCGACATTCCAGCAATCCTCTGTAAATGCGGCGCATTTCCCGGCAACCGTGACCTGGTCGGCGGCAATCTCGGCGCGGATTCTACCGCTGCCTCGGCTCGTTAACATGAACGTGTCGGCCGGTCATCCGCCGGCATGTGAAAAACCAGCGGCGCCGATCATAAAGTTTGGCTTTGACATGGGAAGCCGCAGCGATTAAGGGGACCGGCTTATAAATTCCGATGGAAAGCCGGCTTGAACGGCATTTGCCGAATCTTGGGTTCGGCCATTCTCACGAGGCTTATAGTGGCGAAAGCGGAACTTGGAACCAAGCGTACCGATCCGGAAACCGGCAAGAAATTCTACGATCTGAACCGGGATCCGATCGTCTCCCCTTATACCGGCAAGTCCTATCCTCTCTCCTTCTTCGAGGAAACCTCGGCGATCGCCGACGTTGCCGAGGAAGACGAGGTTGCGGAAGTCGATACCGAAAACACGGAAGTCGAACTGGTTTCGCTCGAGGACGCCGAGGACGGCGCGAGCGGCGACGACATCCCCGACATGGGCGATGACGACGTCGAAATCGAAGGCGATGACGACGACACCTTCCTCGAGGCCGACGAAGACGACGATGACGACGACATGAGCGACATCATCGGCGTGACCGGCGACGAAGACGAAGTCTGACGGCTGCATTTCGGCCCGGACGATAAAAATTATCCCGGGCCGATTTTTTAGGCTTGCCATCTGCGAAAACCGCAAGTAATAAGCCGCCACTCCAGAGGAAACGCCCTCCGGAATATCCCAGGACCGGCCCACGCCGGACCACCCTTGATGGGGCTATAGCTCAGCTGGGAGAGCGCTTGCATGGCATGCAAGAGGTCAGCGGTTCGATCCCGCTTAGCTCCACCAAATTTCCCGATATTCAAAGTTATGCAATAAATACAAATCGTTGCGTTCGCCATTCTCACTTTCGAGTGCCCAAGAAAGTACCCATAACGTGCACCCAGAGGGTTTCGGTACCAACTGCCAAACGCCGGTCACTGTACGCGCTAAGCCATCCGACACACTAAAAGCGACCGTTCGTGAACATCGCATCATCCCGAATAAATACCCAAAGTGTGATTCTATGGATGTGGTGCCGTTGAGTTGCAGCTTTGAAGCTCAATGAGGCCCCGCGCCGACACAATTTCCTAAAAGCTCCACAGAGCACTTCACACCCCCAATTGCCATAAAGACCTCAAGAGGCTTTTGGTTGATTAGGAGCGCTAATCTATAGGCTACCAGCCGCCACAGGAATGGCAGGGTCTCTTCGGAGGTGACAAAATTTCGGGCAGAGCGCATCTTGCAGCGACCGCCGCCTTCCTCCGTTTCGAGTGGTGATGTCCTTCCAGAGGTGAAGTCGAGGCCGCGCAGCGGTCTTTGGTGTGCAGACAAGGAGGCAGCCATCCGGCCCATTCCCCCCCCCCCTGAAATGTTCTTATTATGTTCCCATTTGGAAGGAATCAAGATCTCGAATGCAAGCATCGCTCAAGATGCCAAATGATTCGATCTCAATCTTTTCAAGCACTTGGAATCGTAGGCTTTTATTCGGCAAGCACCATTTCAGGTGCCGCGCGGCAGCTGATCCGAGGACAAAAACAGCTTGCTAAATTGACCTATATGTGCCTATGCCGAATCTGTAGGCTGTAACTAATTGAAAAGAAAGATATATTTTATCCTATGACCCGATGCAAATTAAAGTTAACAAACTCGCTTCTTGTCAAGGGGCATAGAAAGTAGTAAGAAAATGCTGTTCCGAGGGATACCTTGCGAACAAAAAAGGCCCCGCCTAAGCGGAGCCAATTGGGGTGAATATCCGTTCTGGGTTCTAATGGCTCTGACTGCGCGCCTAACGCGGCCAGCGCCTGCAGTGTGAAGCAACATGCTCCCACTGCCCCAGGCGGAACCGCCAGTAGTTCCTTACGGACACTGGCCGGTGTAGGGGACATGCGATGCGCATAGCATCCTCCTTCCCGTAAGAAAGCGGATAGGCCAGCTCGCCTCTTCGACAGGTGCTCCGCCGAAGCTCAACGCCTCCCAAGGTACTTGCGTATAGCAAAGCTCCGGAAGAGTTGTCCCGACTCTTTATTAGATCAAATTTGACGATTCTGCAAGGCGCCCCCTATGGATGTCGCGCTATTCGCTCATACGGGACCGCTGGCGGCGGTTTCGAGATGGAAATGGCGTTGACTCCGTGCGGACGAGAATCCGCGCCTATGGCCATTTATTTTAATTTTTAGGCCGGTCCATTTGTGCTGTACTCGACATACGTGGGGTGATTGTGGGAGCGCTTTGGCAAACTTCAATAGATTTATGGGTCGCGCACCTCAGAGGTCACCTACGTGCCAGACCGCGCGATTCCCTCGGTACCCCTTGATGGGCATTTCCGCTGCGAAATGCCGCTTCGGCCGCACCTGAGATCAGCGCAATGGCATTGGTAGGTTGCGGATCATGGACTCCCATGGCTAATCTTGATTGTGCCGAGAGAGGGGTAACGAACACCATGACGGACGAAGCCAGCGGTCAACTTATCAGCTATGGAGCAGCTTTCGCTGGCGATCTCATTTCGCTGCTAGTGCCCGGAGGAGGTCTCTTTAGCAAGCTAGCTGATGGATACGTGGCAAAGCGTCGACAAGAGGCAATCGAGGTATGTCTTGAGGAGTTGTCTCGCGGAAAGGAGGAATACGTCGAGGCAGATATGGAGCCTTTCGTCGTCATATTGCTACGCTACTCGAAAGCCGTGGCCGATGGCGCAAGCATGAAAAATCTTCGGATACTTGCCCAGATTATTGCTGGTCTGAAAAAGAACAAGGCATTGAGCGGCGACTTATTCCAGAGGTGGGCTGGCATTCTTGAGCATATGACCCGCGACGAACTTATGCTAATCGGCCAAGGGATAATCATAGAGCAGACATCTGGGTCAAATGTTCAGGACCTTAATAAGGACTTCTGGAATCTGATAACAGAGAAGATGATTACCGGGGGGTACAGCAAAGAGGAACTTTCTGCGCTAGGAGCTTCCGTGAGCAGATACGGACTACTGGTACCCGTCAGTGCATGGGACGGCATCCTCTACGTCCCGAGCCCGTGGCTCGCAGATCTTGCTCGTTTGGTTGACCCCACGACAATGACGAACGTGGATTAGTTCGCGGGCATTAATCTCAATAGGGCAAGCTTTTGTGAGCACTCGCGCGGCTCTCTTTAAACAGCTCCACATAAGTGCCCCTGAATTTCGAGGTTGTTGGTCGCAATCTGTGTGAGACCCTGGGGGTACCTATGGCTGGTCACACTACACCAGGCCCCTTCACGTACTAGCGCCAAAGGCGCAATCTGTTTAACGTCACCACCTGTCCGAGCGCCATGCCGGACAGGCCGCAGGCCTATCTTCCATGGACCAAGCAATTGAAAAATTTTTGGAGGAGATGTTATCATGCGCGTGTTCCTGCCCGTATTGCTTCTTGCCGGTGGCATTTTGAGCCAGCCCGCCTCAGCCCTTGATCTTCCCGCTACGCCGCCTGCGGATCGGCCGCTGAAGGAATTCGTCACGTCGGTCGAAACCGACGGGTCGATCACCTTCCGCCTCTATGCTCCCGCGGCAAAAGCTGTTGCCGTGGTTCTCGGCGCGCGCGATCCGCTTGCGCTCAAGCGCGGCGAGGACGGCGTATGGAGCGTCAGGACCGAACCGCTGAAGCCCAATCTCTATGAGTATTATTTCAATATCGATGGGTTTCGCAGCATCGATACCGGCACCAACGCACCCAAGCCGCAACGGCAGGTGAACACCAGCCTCGTCCTGGTGCCCGGCGGCATCCTCGACATTCGCAATGTTCCGCACGGCGACCTGCGGCTGGTGACGCTGCATTCGGAGGCGCTCAATGCGGAGCGGCAGATGTATGTTTATACGCCGCCCGGTTACAGCGACGCTTCCAAGCCTCTGCCGGTCGTCTATCTCTATCACGGCTTCGGCGACACGGTCGGCTCCTGGGTCGAGCAGGGCCGGGCGCCGCAGATCCTCGACAATCTTCTGGCGGAGCAGAAAATCGAGCCGATGATCGTCGTCATTCCGGACACCGAAACCGATGTGCCCGGTGCGATTCCCGAGGATTTCCCCGGCGCCGACCGTCGGAAGAACTTCTATCCCAAAAACGCTGAAGCCGCGGATCGCGAGCTTGTCGAAGACCTCATTCCCTACATAGAAAAACATTATCGGGTGCGCAACGATGCGGACGGGCGCGCGGTCGCGGGACTGTCGCAGGGCGGATATCAGGCGCTCGTTTCCGGTCTTTCACACCTCGGCACCTTCGGATGGATCGCGACATTCAGCGGGGTCAGCACGACCACGGTGCCGAACGAGGCGGTCGAGGCTGCGCTGAACGATCCCGACAGGATCAACAAGGCGCTGCGCGGCTTTACCGTGACGGTGGGAACGAAGGATCAGGTCACCGGCACTGATATAGCCGGCCTCAAGGCGATACTGGACGAAAGGAAGATCGCCCACGACTACCAGGACTATCCCGACCTCCAGCACGAAATGGATGTCTGGCGGCCGTCGCTGATAGCCTTCCTGGAGAAAGCCTTCAAGAAATAGAGGGGCTCGCTCGGCGCAACCTCAGGAGTGGCATGAAACAGGCGCGTCGCAGGAATCACGTTCGTTGCGACGCGCTGGAATTCATGCCGTCGCGCCAAAGCTCACGGCAGCCCGCAGACGCGTATCTCTGGGGCTTTCCCCAAAAGCGCTGCGGTAGATCGCTGAAAACCGACCCGGATGAAAGAAGCCCCAGGTCGTACAGATGTCACGCAGGGTTTGCTGGTTCAGGGGATCGCGCAGCTGGTCGTGAACGGCTTTCAGCCGGATCGTGCGCAGGTAGGCGCCTGGCGAGGTTCCCCGGAAGGTCTTGAAGCCGGTTTGCAGCGCGCGCAGTGAAATTCCGACGTCGTCGGCCACCATCGACATGGTGAAAGGCTCGGCGATGTTGGCGTGCATGTAATCGATCGCGCGTCGGACATGCCATGGGGCAACCGCGGATACTTTCTTCCTCTCGAAATGACCGGAAAGACGGTGCTGGGCGAAGCGGATCACCAGATCGGCCAGCGCCTCGCTCATCGTCGACAAGGCAAGCGGGGAGGAAAGGAGCGGCCCGCCATTGCGCATGCCCTGTATGATCGTCTGCGTCAGGTTGCCGATGAGCCGGCCTGCCGGGGTTGTGAGGTCCACGACGGGCTCGAGGTCGAGCGATTCGAGGGTCGGCGTTTCCAGGAGCGAAAACAGCGTCCGCCTCATCACCTTCCAATCCAGGAAAAGCACGTCCGAGCAATGCGGACCATGGACCACCCGATCGTCGGCCTCATGATTGTTGGCCATGAGAAGCCGCCCCGGTCCGCCGTTGACGCTCTTCTTGCCAACGGTCAGTTCAATGGATCCCGCGTGGGGAATGAAAAATGCAAGATGCTGCGGGCTCTCGTCGAGCGTCCGGATTTTCCAGGATGTCGGATAGACCGAGTGAAGCGATGTCAGCGGCCCGCCGGCTCTCAAGTCCCCCGCCCAGTTGAAGGCTCGCTCGTCACCCAGCGGCTTCGCACCGAAGACTCCGTAACTCGACGTGAAGGCCTGCACCATCGATTCGAAGTCGCTGCCTTCATGGGTCGGCACGAAGCCGTAGTCACGCTCGCGCCGCGAACTATCAGATCTTAACCATACCATACAGCTCGGCTCTTTCCGTTTTCCACAACCCGCCGGTCCAAACGCCCTCTTCTATCTCGGGCGGCATGGTTATATCCTTCCCTTCCAACGCTCAGAATCAGTCTCCCTTTCTCTTCCCCAAATGCTCATCCCGGCTGGCTCGGCCAATCTTGATGCGACAGGCAGGACCTCGGTTTGGCAGAAGCAAAGCACTTCCGACGAGTTTCACACCCCCAGTGTAAATCAAAATGATCCGAAAATGAAGTACGTCCCTCTAGACCATGTCGCACCGCATTTCCTGCGGGACGCTCAGCCTTTGCGGGTGGCCTCCCGCAATGAGCGGGATCTTTTGCGACTGATCTGGAAATCGCCCGGCATCGAACGCTCCGACCTGACCGAGCCGCTCGATCTCACCCAGCAATCGCTGCACAGGATCGTCGGACGGCTCCATGATCGGGGAATGCTCGTCTTGTCGCCATCGGAAAGCCGGCGCCCCGGGCCGCCGAGCCCGGAGCTCTCGCTCTGCAGGGATTGGTGCCTGACGCTCGGCATCTCCGTGAACGTCGGTTCGATCGGCCTCTGCCTCATGGGGTTCGGAGAACCTCTGGAGAATATGGAAATTGCCCAGTCGGGATCGTCGCTGGCCCTGGAGATGGAGCGGATCGAAGCGGCGGTCGAAGACCTTCTCGCCCGCCGCGGCGCCAAACGGCGCGACATTCTCGGCGTCGGTCTCGCGGTCGCCGGCCACCGCATGCTGGAAACGGCCTTCAATTGCCCGCTGCCGCTCGCGCATTGGTCATTGATCGATCTCGCGCCTCTGCTCGGAGAGCAGCTCGGCTTGCCGGTCTGGGCAGACAATGTGGCCAGGACCGCGGCTTTGGCGGAGGCGATTTTCGGTGTCGGCCGCGATGTCGCGGATTTCGCCTATATCGCTCATCTTCACGGATATGGCGGCGGCCTCGTTTCCGGCGGCATGCCGTTTCGCGGCAGCTTCGGCAATGCCGGCGAATATTCCGTTCTGTTCGGGCGTCAGGACTATGACGACCGTCCCGCGCTCAGCGTCTTGCTTCGCGACCTCCATGCCAGGGGCCGTCCCGATTTGACGCTGAAGGATCTGAAAAACGAAAATCTGGTGGAGTGGGACGGCGTTGCCGAGTGGGTCGACCGCGTCACGCCTGCGCACAACCGCACCATCAACGCGATCTGCGCGGTCTTCGACCCGGCATTGATCGTTCTTGGCGGCGAGCTTCCGCATTCGCTGGCAAGGATGCTCATCGAAAGGACCGAATTCAACAACCTGCCTCGCCACGGCGCGTTGCGCGATGTCCCGCGGCTGGCCGTGGCGGAGGTCATCGATGCGCCCGGTGCGATCGGCGCGGCCCTGATCCCCTTGTTCGAGACCGTTTTGTAGCGAGGCGGTGGTGCTCACCGCTCGGCGGTGATCGCCCCTTCGGCAATAAGAACCTCATGGGCGGCCTTGAAGGCCTCCAATCCGGCCGGGATTCCGGAATAGACGGTGGCGTGGAGAAGGATTTCCTTTATCTCCTCGACGCTCACGCCGTTTTGGAGTGCTCCCTTGACGTGCAGCTTCAGTTCCGAAGGTTTCGAGAGCGCCGTCAGCATCGCGAGATTGAGCATGGAGCGGGTCTTTCGGTCCAAGCCCTCGCGGGTCCAGGTGGAGCCCCAGCACCATTCCGTCGTCAGTCGCTGGAAGGCCATCATGAAGTCGTCGGCCCTCTCCATGCTTCTGTCGACATATTCGGCGCCGAGCACGGCGCGGCGCATTTCCAAACCCTTTTCGAAAAGCTCGTTTTCAGCCACGTTATTCTCCTGGATTGAGAGGTTTCGGAGGGGCAGGTTCAGTGGGGCGACGAGATAGTCAAGGAAAAACATCCGTGATCCGGAACTGCCGACGGCTCTGCGGGCGCATCTGGCCGAGGCGAGCCGCCGCGGCCAATAATAGGCGGGGCCAGTCTCAGCGGCCGTAGGTGACCTCGAGCGACGCTTTAGCGAGCGTATTGGCCCTGACATAGAAGCCGACCATGGCGCCAGGCGCCGTATCCGGCAGGGGAAGCTTGTCCACCGACAAGGCATAGACGGTGAACTGATAATGGTGCGGCGCATCGCCGGCCGGCGGGCATGCGCCGCCATAGCCCGAGGTGCCGAAGTCGGTGCGGCCTTCCACGGCGCCGTCCGGAAGCTTCTTGTCGCCGCTTGCGCCGGTGGCGATCTTCGAGGCGTTTGCCGGAATGTTGAACACTGACCAGTGCCACCAGCCCGAGCCTGTGGGAGCATCCGGATCGTAGGCCATGATGGCGAAGCTCTCGGTGCCCTCGGGAGCGCCGGACCAGGCGAGATCGGGCGAAACGTTCTTGCCCGAGCAGCCGAAGCCGTTGAAGACCTGCGCGTCGGCCATCGGCTTGCCCTGGGTCAAATCGGCGGAGGTGAGCTTCATTTCGGCCTGTGCGGCGGTGGCGCCGAGAAGGGACGTGGCGAGAAGTGCTGTTACGAAACGCATTTTGCTTTCCTGCGGTTGATGACGCCGCAGAGCTATCGTCACCGGGAAAGCACGTCTGCCCCGCTATGCTCAACTTCTGTCCCGATCCGCTCAAACGGCTCCGATCCGTTGCGCACATGGCGCGGACTGACGCCAAACCGCTCCTTGAACCGCGCAGCGAACTGGGATGGCGAGTCGTATCCGACTTCGAGCGCAACCTGCGCCATGGACAGCGTGGTCGTTTGAACGAGGGCAAGCGCCCGGTTCATCCTCGTATCGCTCAGGATTTCGCTGAAGCCGCTATTCTCGGCCGACAGCCTGCGCCTGAGCGTCGCTTCGCTCATGTTGAACGCGTGCGCCGCATGCCGGAGCGTCCAGCCGAAGGCCGGATCTGTTTCGATCATCTGCCTCAGCCGGTCCTCGAGCCGGGGGCTCCGGCTTTGGCCGAGCACCGCGCCTGACAGCGCAAACCAGGTGACGAGCTCCATCAGGCGGGCCTTGGCGATGGCGACAGGAAGCCTGTCCAGATTGCCGGGCTGACAGCAATAGTCGAACAAATCAGCCGCTTCCGCAGGCATGCCGGAAGCGCGCGCGGGAAGAGGTATCGATGGCACGGCAATCGTGCCCATGCGGGCATAGGCATCCTCGAACACTTGCCGGGGAACGGGAAGGGCGACGGTCTGATACTGCTGCGGCGCCTTCGGAATGTTGTCCATCGTCAGAGGCTGATAATCCGGCAGCAGCCCATAGGCGCCCGCCTCGAGCCGCAAAGGCTCGTCGTTCGCGGCGACGAGCTTCGTTCCCGATTGCACCTGTATCAGCAAGGGGCTCGTATTGACGAGGCGATAGAAACAGGCCCGTCCGCCCTGTCGGATTAAGGCTCCGGTTGGAATGGGAAAATCCTGCTCCATGCTTTCCCCCGCGATACGATGATGGCTCATAAGCTCCGTCTGCCAGATCGCGAGACCGAAGCCAAGATGGCGAAGACCACAAGGGTTGTTCCGGCGATCCGTGTAGAATCTTTCCTGTCAGTCCGCTCACCTTTGCCAATTCCTCAATGAGAGGATTTATCCTTGTCGGCGAATCTCAGCGATTCGGCTTCAGGACCATCAGCCAATGACCAGAGCAAGACGCCGCCGCATCATCCGTACCCGACGAACCGTAACCGGGGTCGCCCTCGTCGGAGCGATCTCCTTTCTTGCCGGCATGACGGATGCGACCGGTCTTCTGCTGACCGGCGATTTCGTCTCCTTCATGACGGGCAATACGACGCGGGCAGCGCTGGCCTTGAGCGACGGTAATCTCCATCACGCGGCGGTGCTGGTCTCGGCCATCCTCGTTTTCGTGCTCGGCAATGCGGCGGGCATCGTCGTCTCCCATGTCTCGCAGCGCCGTATTTTCGTGGTGCTCGGCTGCGTCGGCCTCGTTCTGGCGTTCGCTTCGATGCTGACCATGCGGGACATGCTGATGGTGCGGTTCTACATGATCGTTTTCGCCATGGGCATGGTGAATGCCGCCGTCGAGCATATCGAAGGCCTGCCGATCGGCCTGACCTATGTGACCGGCGCGCTGTCGCGGTTCGGCCGCGGCATCGGCCGCTGGATCATCGGCGACCGCCGCCTCGAATGGACGATCCAGATCGTGCCCTGGGGCGGCATGGTCCTCGGCGCGGTCAGCGGCGCCGTCCTGACCAGGCTGGTGGGCGCGCATGCGCTGTGGCTGGTTTCCCTCTTCGCCATGGCGCTGGCGCTTGCCGCCATGCTGATCCCGCGGCCGCTGCAGCGGCGCTTCAACCATAAGATCGCGCCGCATCGCTCGGCCGCCCCGCATGCGAAATAGAACCGTCGCATTCCTGTTACCGTCGAATCGGATAGGAAGGGCCGCTGCCCATCCGCTGCACGCTTTTGCGCGACATGCTTTAAGGAGTAGGTCTTGTTCGTCATTTCGAAGCTTGTCTGGATTTTTGCCCAGCCGCTGTCACTGGCCTTCTTTCTCGTCTTCTTGGCCTTCGTCGCCGGCCTTCTGCGCTGGCGCAGACTAAGCATCCTCGGTGCGATGGCTTCGGCCCTCATCCTCTTCGTCACGCTCTACACCACGGCCGGCAACCTTATGATGCAGGGTCTCGAGGAACGGTTTCCGAGGCCCACCGTCGATCCGGATAGCCTGCAATGCATGATCGTGCTCGGCGGCGCTTTCGAAAACGAGGTCAACACGGCGCGCCATGGCATAGAGTTCAACGCCGCCGCCGACCGCTTCGTCGAAGCCCTGCGGCTCGCGCAGAAATTTCCGCAGTCGCGCATCCTGATCTCGGGAGGCGACGGCTCTCTCTCGGGTATCTACGAAGGCGATGCGGCGGCATCCGAGCGCTTCTTCCCGCTCTTCGGTGTCGGAAAGGATCGCCTGATCGAGGAGCGGCAATCGCGCACCACCTTCGAAAACGCCGTCAACACCAAGGAATTCCTGGCGAGCCAGGGGCTTTCCAATTGCCTGCTGATCACCTCGGGGTTCCACATGCCGCGCTCCGTCGGTATTTTCCGCAAGCTCGGCATCGATATCGTGCCCTGGCCGACCGATTATCGCACCGACGGTCAGGTGAAGCTGGGCTTCGATTTCACCCAGCCGAACCTCAACGCGCAGAACGTGGCGACGGCGATCCGCGAATGGTACGGCTTGGTCGGCTATTACCTCGCCGGCCGGACTTCGGAGCTCTATCCCCGCTGAGCTACTTCTTTGAAATCGTAACGAATTTCGTGCCACGGACGCGCGCCGTCACGATGCAGGGATCGCCCTCGGTACGGTCGCAGAAACGCGGATGCATCTTCATTGCCAGCACCATGTTGCCGAAGCGCTGGACGAAGTCGTAGCTGTAGATCTGCGCCGTCGCGATCATGAAATAGCCGCCTTCGGCGACCTGCAGATAGAAATTATAGGTGCAGCCGTCGTCGTTGCATTGCGGCCCTTTCTGCCCGTCGCAGGTCAGCTGGCCTTCGTTGACCACGGCGTCGATCAGCCCGTCATTGTTGATGTCCTGGCGGGTGATGAAGCCGTCGGCGAATTCGGCCGTCTTGCATTGCTCCTGGAAATGCTTCTTCTCGTAGATCTCCGGGTCGGAGATCAGCGATTGCTGGCCGAAGGCGGCAGCGGGCATGACGAGCAGCAGGACGATGTTCAGGACGGCGAGCAGCAGCGTTTTCACGGCTTTCCTCTTTTGGATAAGGCTCCCAATGCATGTCGCCCAAAATTGTACAGCGGTTTCGGGACAACGACATGCATCAAACAAAGACTTCAGCTTTATGGAGCAGCCGCCTTGCGCCGCCCTTGCCGCCGTGGTTCTTTCGCTAAAATCTCTGCCGGTTCGGGGGACCGCATGTCTCTGCTCGTCTATCTCGATTATGCCGGCATTGCGCTATTTGCCGCAACGGGTGCGCTCGCCGCCTCGCGCAAGCAGCTGGACCTGATCGGTTTTCTGTTTTTCGCCATGGTGACGGGAACGGGCGGCGGCACCGTGCGCGATATCGTGCTCGGCCGTGTGCCGGTCTTCTGGGTGCTGAACCCGGCCTATATCCTTGTCTGCTGCGTCATGGGCGTCATCGTTTTCTTCACTGCCCATCTGCTGGAATCGCGCTACCGCCTGCTGATCTGGCTGGATGCGATCGGCCTTGCCGCCTATTGCGTGCTCGGCGCCGCAAAGGGCCTCGCCGCCACCGGCTCGCCGACCATCGCGATCGTCACCGGCACGCTGACGGCGACTTTCGGCGGCATCCTGCGCGATCTGATGGCGAACGAGCCCTCGGTGCTGCTGAGGCCGGAAATCTATGTGACGGCGGCGCTGATCGGCGCCAGCGTCTTCACGCTCGCCAATGCGCTGGAAATGCAGCTCTATCTGGCATCCGCCTGCGGCGTCGCGGCGGCCTTTGCCGTGCGCGGCGGAGCCCTGTGGTTCGGCTGGACCTTCCCGACCTACAAGCACAAGCCCGGCCGGCATCCTGATGATGTCATGTGAGGCGGCTGTGCGTCAGCCTTGCTTCGCCCGCAGGCGGATCACCACGTCGACATGGGCGATCTCCATGCCGTCGGGCGGTTCCGGCAGATTGCCGATCGTCAGGTTGCTGACGGGAATATCGAGGACCTCGTTATGACCCTCGATGAAGAAATGGTGATGGTCGGAAACATTGGTGTCGAAATAGGTCTTGGCGCTCTCGACCGCGAGAACGCGGATGAGGCCGGCTTCCGTGAACTGGTGCAGCGTGTTGTAGACGGTCGCCAGTGAAACCGGCACGCCGGCGGCAACCGCCTCCTCATGCAGTTCCTCGACGGTCAAATGCCGGTCGCCCTTGGCAAACAGGAGGTCGCCGAGCGCGACACGCTGGCGGGTGGGGCGCAGGCCCGCGCCGCGCAGCCTTACCTCTATTGCGATCGGGGGTGCACCCGTCATCAAGACCAACTCCGGTTATTCCTGCATAAAGCAATCAGGTTTCTCTTAGCGGTATAACTTTTGAACCGCGGCCTTTCAATAGTTCAATGGGGACAAGAGCCTGATAAACGCGGCAAAAACGGGCTTCTGACGCAAATAGGTCTGGTCGCGGCCCTAGCCTTCCTGTATGCGACCACCAAATATAGGCGAGAGCCTGGTCCGGTGCCATGAATGAAGCTGCCTTGCTCGTGCTTCATTTTCTGAAGAACTTGGACTACACGTTCACATCCATCGGCTTCACGCGGGGGGAAAAGAAACTTTATGACCACCAGACAGTCCAGCTTCTCGTACGAAGAACTCATCGCCTGCGCACATGGCGAGCTGTTCGGCCCCGGCAATGCGCAGCTGCCCCTGCCGCCCATGCTGATGGTTCACCGCATCACGGAGATTTCCGAAACGGGCGGTGCCTTCGACAAGGGTTATCTCAGAGCCGAATACGACGTACGTCCCGACGACTGGTATTTCCCCTGCCATTTCGAAGGTAACCCGATCATGCCGGGCTGCCTCGGCCTTGACGGCATGTGGCAGTTGACCGGCTTCTTCCTGGGCTGGCTCGGCGAGCAAGGCCGCGGCATGGCGCTTTCGACAGGCGAAGTGAAATTCAAGGGCATGGTGCGCCCGCACACGAAGCTGATCGAATACGGCATCGACTTCAAGCGCGTCATGCGCGGCCGCCTGGTGCTCGGCACCGCCGACGGCTGGCTGAAGGCGGACGGCGAAACCATTTATCAGGCGGCCGACCTTCGCGTCGGCCTATCGAAAGAAAAGACGGCCTGAACCGCATTTTCAAGCGGCTGACGAAAACAACAAAGGTTTGATCAGATGAGACGGGTAGTTGTTACGGGTCTGGGTATCGTGTCCTCGATCGGAAACGACGCGGCCGAGGTCACCGAATCCTTGCGGCAGGCAAAGTCGGGTATTTCCTTCTCCAGCGATTTCGCCGAACACGGCTTCAAGTGCCAGGTTTGGGGCAGCCCCAAGCTGGGTGCTGCGGAACTGGCCGAACTGGTCGACCGCCGCGCCATGCGCTTCCTGTCGCAGGGCGGCGCCTGGAACCATGTGGCCATGAAACAGGCGCTTGCCGATTCCGGCCTGGAAGAGAAGGATTACGCTCAGAACGAGCGCGCCGGCATCATCATGGGCTCGGGGGGACCCTCCACCCGCACGCTCATCGAGGCTGCCGATATCACCGTGAAGAACAACAGCCCGAAGCGCATCGGCCCCTTTGCCGTGCCGAAGGCGATGTCCTCCACCGCATCCGCCACACTCGCCACCTGGTTCAAGATCCACGGCGTCAACTATTCGATCTCGTCGGCCTGCTCGACCTCGGCCCATTGCATCGGCAATGCCGCCGAGATGATCCAGTGGGGCAAGCAGGACCTGATGTTTGCCGGCGGCCACGAGGATCTCGACTGGACCATGTCCAATCTCTTCGACGCCATGGGCGCCATGTCCTCCAAGTACAACGACACGCCCGACAGCGCTTCGCGCGCTTATGACGCCAACCGTGACGGCTTCGTCATCGCCGGCGGCGCCGGCGTGCTGGTGCTCGAGGAGCTGGAGCGCGCCAAGGCGCGCGGCGCCAAGATCTATGCCGAAATCGTCGGCTACGGCGCAACCTCGGATGGCTACGACATGGTCGCGCCCTCGGGCGAAGGCGCCATCCGCTGCATGCGTCAGGCTCTTGCTACCGTGAAGGGTGACGTCGATTACATCAACACCCACGGCACCTCGACGCCGGTCGGCGACAGCAAGGAAATCGGTGCCATCCGCGAGGTCTTCGGATCGAAGATCCCGCATATCCAGTCGACCAAGTCGCTGACGGGCCATTCGCTCGGCGCTGCCGGCGTGCAGGAATCGATCTATTCCCTGCTGATGATGCAGCAAGGCTTCATCGGCGAAAGCGCCCATATCACCGAACTCGATCCGGAATTCGAAGGCGTGCCGATCGTGCGCAAGCGTATCGACGATGCGAAGATCGATATCGCTCTTTCCAACTCCTTCGGCTTCGGCGGGACGAACGCCACGCTCGTCTTCCAGCGCTATAACGGATAATAACATGACTGGAATCATGCAGGGTAAGCGCGGCCTCATCATGGGCGTCGCCAACAACCATTCGATTGCCTGGGGGATTTCGAAAGCTCTCGCCGCACAGGGCGCGGAACTCGCCTTCACCTATCAGGGCGATGCGCTCGGCAAGCGCGTCAAGCCGCTTGCCGCCGAGGTCGGCTCGGATTTCGTGCTGCCTTGCGACGTCGAGGACATCGCCTCCGTCGATGCCGTTGTCGATGCGCTCGGCGAGCGCTGGGGCAAGCTCGATTTCATCGTCCATGCCATCGGCTTCTCCGACAAGAACGAACTGAAAGGCCTCTACGCCGATACGACGCGCGAGAATTTCAGCCGCACCATGGTCATTTCCTGTTTCTCCTTCACGGAGATCGCCAAGCGCTGCGCTCCGCTGATGGAAGACGGCGGCGCGATGCTGACCCTGACCTATAACGGCTCGACGCGCGTCATCCCGAATTACAACGTCATGGGCGTCGCCAAGGCGGCGCTCGAGGCTTCCGTGCGCTATCTCGCCGCCGACTACGGCCCGCGTGGTATCCGCGTCAACGGCATTTCCGCCGGCCCGATCCGCACGCTTGCCGGCGCCGGCATTTCGGATGCGCGCGCCATCCTCTCCTGGAACCAGCGCAACGCGCCGCTGCGCAAGACCGTGACCATCGACCAGGTCGGCGGTTCGGCGCTCTATCTGCTCTCGGACCTCTCCGCCGGTGTCACCGGCGAAATCCACTTCGTCGATGCCGGCTTCAACATCACTTCCATGCCGACGCTGGATACGCTGCGCAAGGCGGACGTGGAGTAAAGGCTGTCCAGTTGAAACTCGAAGGCCGTGCGCAGATGATGCGCACGGCCTTTTTATTTCCATCGATGAGAAATCGGTGCAAGGCTTGAGCCTTATTTTTTCGCCCAGAGCACCTTGAAGCGTGCATTGCGGCAGGTTTCGCCGCTTTCTCGGAAATTTGCCGTCAGAACCGGCTCGTAGGGCAGCCCGCGATTGGCGACGAGCATCAGGCGGCCGCCGCCGCGAAGGGCGGATGCGGCGGCTTTGATCATCGCCTGGCCGAGCGAAGGTTCGGCCGCATGACCCTCGTGGAAGGGCGGGTTCATGATGACGAGGTCGTATTTGTCCTTGACCGACTCGCCCGCCAGATCGTGCCAGAAGAAGCGCGCAGGCGCGTTCGGGCAGTTCTCCGCCAGATTGTCCCTGGCGGCCTCCAGGGCCGCGTGGTTGGCCTCATAGAGGTCAAGGCGGGCCAGTCCGCGCGATCTCTGCGCCATCTCGACGGAGAGATAGCCCCAGCCCGCGCCGAAATCGGCGACGTCGCCGGTGAAATCCTGCGGCAGGCGCGACGCGAGCAGTTCCGATCCGGCATCGATCCGGTCATGCGAGAACATGCCGGCGCTCGCATGGAAGCGCTCGTCGACGCGCACCGGCGCCTTCACCAGCTTGGAGGCGATGTCTCCAGCTTCTGCCGGCCGGCCGAACCAGAAGGCGACGCCGTGATATTTCGGCATGTGATCGATGGCGAGGCCGAAACCTTCCATACGCTTGCGCAGCGGCTGGATGCCGTCTTCCTTGGCGCCGGCGACGACGATCAGGCCGCCGGCCCGCGTGCGGGTTATCGCGGCGGCGATGTTAGCCTCGTTCTCGCCCTTGTGTTTGGTGCAGAGCACCAGGGCGGCGTCATAGTCCTCGCCATCGATCTCAGGTGTCGCTTCGATCCGCTGCGCCAACAGCTGCCGATAGAGAGGACGGAAGCCCTGGACGGCGCTGAGCGAGGCGGCGAAGCCCTCCGGCAGCGCAAATCCTGCCTCGGCGCCGAGGAAGAGCACGCGCTCGCCCTCGCCGGGCGCCTGGACTGTGCCGCTGGCAAAGGGATGGAACAGGGTCTTCAGCGTCTCGCGGCTCATGGATCTCGTCTCATTTAGAATAGAAAAAGGGCGCGGAAGATTCCCGCGCCCGGAATTAAGCCGCGCATAATCCTTTCCGAAAATCGATTGCGATTGTCGAGGTTATGCGCGGGAAGAGGCGGCTTATTCGGCCGCTTCTTCCTTCTTCTTCTCGTTCGGGATCTCCTGGCCGGTGGCCTGGTCGACGACCTTCATCGACAGGCGAACCTTGCCGCGTTCGTCGAAGCCGAGCAGCTTGACCCAGACCTTGTCGCCTTCCTTGACGACGTCCTGCGTCTTGGCAACGCGCTCGGAAGCGAGCTGCGAGATATGGACGAGGCCGTCGCGGGCGCCGAAGAAGTTGACGAAGGCGCCGAAGTCGGCGGTCTTGACGACAGTGCCTTCGTAGATCTGGCCGATTTCAGGCTCGGCGACGATCGAGTGGATCCACTTGCGGGCCGCTTCGATCTCCTTGCCGGAAGAGGAGGCGATCTTGACGGTGCCGTCGTCTTCGATGTTGATCTTCGCGCCGGTCTTTTCGACGATTTCGCGGATGACCTTGCCGCCGGAGCCGATGACTTCGCGGATCTTGTCGACCGGGATGTTCATGACTTCGATGCGCGGAGCGAATTCGCCGAGCTGGCCGCGGCTTTCGGTGATGGCCTTGGCCATTTCGCCGAGGATGTGGGCGCGACCGCCCTTGGCCTGGCCGAGAGCGACCTTCATGATCTCTTCGGTGATACCGGCGATCTTGATGTCCATCTGCAGCGAGGTGATGCCGTCGGCGGTGCCTGCGACCTTGAAGTCCATGTCGCCGAGATGATCTTCGTCACCGAGAATGTCGGAGAGGACGGCGAAGCGATCGCCTTCGAGGATCAGGCCCATGGCGATACCGGCAACCGGCTTTGCGAGCGGGACACCTGCATCCATCAGCGCCAGCGACGTGCCGCAGACGGTTGCCATCGAGGACGAGCCGTTGGATTCGGTGATCTCGGAAACGACGCGCAGCGTGTAGGGGAACTGCTCGGCCGACGGCAGCATCGGACGGATCGCACGCCATGCGAGCTTGCCGTGGCCGATCTCGCGGCGGCCCGGGGAGCCCATGCGGCCGGTTTCACCAACCGAGAAGGGAGGGAAGTTGTAATGGAGCAGGAAGCGCTCCTTGTACATGCCGGTCAGGCTGTCGACATACTGCTCGTCTTCGCCGGTGCCGAGCGTGGCAACGACGATCGCCTGCGTTTCGCCGCGCGTGAAGAGCGCCGAACCGTGCGTGCGCGGCAGAAGACCGACTTCCGAAACGATCGGACGAACGGTTTCGAGGTCGCGGCCGTCGATGCGGCTCTTGGTGTCGAGGATGTTCCAGCGGACGATCTTGGCCTGCAGGTGCTTGAAGATCGCGCCGACTTCTTCGGCCGTATACTTGGCTTCGCCTTCCTCGGGGAGGAAATGCGCCTTGACCTTTGCCTTGACGGCGTCGACGGCGGCGTAGCGGTCGGCCTTCTGGGTGATCTTGTAGGCTTCGCGGAGTTCGGCTTCGAAATGCTTCAGCATCTCGCCTTCGAGCTCGGAATAGTCTTCCGGCTGGAAGTCGCGCGGCTCCTTGGCGGCGACTTCGGCGAGCTTGATGATCGCGTCGAGCACCGGTTGGAAGCCCTTGTGGCCGAACATGACGGCGCCGAGCATGACGTCTTCGGGCAGTTCCTTGGCTTCGGACTCGACCATCAGCACGGCGTCGTAGGTGCCGGCGACGACGAGGTCGAGGCTCGACTCGTCCATCTCGTCGAGATGCGGGTTGAGAACATATTCGCCGTTGATGTAGCCGACGCGTGCGCCGCCGACCGGGCCCATGAAGGGAACGCCGGAAAGCGTCAGCGCCGCCGAAGAGGCGATCATGGACAGGATATCGGGATTGTTCTCGAGGTCGTGCTGGACGACGGTGACGACGACCTGCGTGTCGTTCTTGTAGCCTTCCGGGAAGAGCGGGCGGATCGGGCGGTCGATCAGGCGGGAAACGAGGGTCTCGTTTTCGCTCGGACGGCCTTCACGCTTGAAATAGCCGCCGGGGATTTTGCCGGCTGCGTAGGTCTTTTCCTGGTAGTTGACGGTGAGCGGAAAGAAGTCCTGGCCGGGCTTCGGCGCCTTGGCCGAGACGACGGTGGCGAGAACGACGGTCTCGCCGTAGGTGGCGAGAACCGCGCCGTCGGCCTGACGGGCGATCTTGCCGGTTTCGAGCTTCAGCGGGCGGCCGGCCCACTCGATTTCCACTGTATGTGTATCGAACATGTCTTGTCCTTTAATGCGGGAGCACGCGCCGTCGCCGATATCGAGGCGCAGCGCACAGTCGACCGCAATCAATGTGACGTATCACGGGCAAGACAACGGGAGGCTTTTCGTTCCAGGTCTCTCAGGACCTGCAGTTTCCCGGGAAAAACTGGCGTTTCCTTGGGAAAACCGGGCCAAAGCCTCGAGAAGCTCTGGCCGAAAGCATCCGGCAATCCTGCCCCATGACAGGTCAGCGGTTGGTTTGGCAGAACCGGCCCATCCGGGTCCGCCGGTCGTTCCACCGCTTGAGATAGGGCGCGGCCGGAACATTTCATCGGAACATCGTCCCGAAACAGATCCGGCGGACGCTCGAAAGCGCCCGCCGGACAATCTTAGCGGCGGATACCCAGGCTGTTGATCAGCTTGGAATAACGGCCTTCATCCTTCTTCTTGAGGTAATCAAGAAGCGAGCGGCGGCTCGAAACCATCGTCAGCAGGCCACGGCGGGAATGGTTATCCTTCTTGTGGTCCTTGAAGTGTTCGGTCAGGTTGTTGATGCGTTCGGTCAGGATCGCGACCTGAACCTCAGGAGAACCGGTGTCGCCTTCGGCGGTTGCGTATTCCTTGATCAGCGCAGCCTTGCGCTCAGCAGTAATCGACATCGGATGATCCTTTCTATGAGAGGAGATGAAGTCGCCAAAAGCCGGGATGCCGTCCAGCTTTGGCCGTGAATGCGAGCAGGCGGACCTGACGCTGGCGCTGCCTATAAACCAAATAAGCACCGATGGAAAGAGGGAGTCGTTCCTGGCGGTTCAACGGTCCGCCATGGCATCCCGAATCATTCCGTCATAGCCCTCCGGATCCTGCAGCATGGCGAAATGGCTGGTATTCCTAAGGATCACGAGTTTGGCGCCCGGAATCTGTTTTGCCATCATTTCCGTATGGTCGAGTTTGACGGCTTCGTCGTGATCGCCGATCGCAAGCGTGACGGGAACCGTGATCCTTCCAAGATCGGCGGCCGTCCAGGCCGGCTGGGTCTCCCACATGTGGGAGATCTGGGTGACGAAGGCGTCGTACTCGTTCGGGGTCGGCGAAAGCTTCCGGTACTGATCGCCGGCGACATCGATGTAGGCTTTGAAGGTCTTGTTTTCCATGACGTCGGCCTTGACGCCGTCGGTTGTGACGTTTGCCGCCTGGGCAATGACGCGGGTCAGCTTTTCCGGATGTTTCATCGCCATGTCGATGCCGATGATGCCGCCGTCCGACCATCCCACAAGCGTCACCTTGCTGATCTTCAGATGGTCGAGAAGGGCCGCGTAATCCGAGGTCATCAGATCGTAGCCGAAAGGCTGCTGGCTGCGCGTCGAGCGGCCATGACCGCGGCTGTCGGCGACGATGACCAGATGATCCCTGGCGAAATCGGCGATCTGGTGACCCCAGACGTCGGCATTTCCAAGGCCGCCATGGATGAAGAGGATCGGCTCGCCCTCACCATATTCGGCGTAGTACATCTTGATGTCGTTCACATCGGCCACGCCGCTCACCTTCGGCGCGGGCATCGAAGGAAAGGCCGGAAGCTCGGCCCAGCGCTCGGCGGATCGAGCGCCGGCAGCGGTCAGGATCATCGAAAAGAACGTCAGCATTGCGAAAGCGGTTGCGCGCATGGTCATCCCCTTGTCGGGCCGCCATGGCCCCTCGGGCCGTTATGGCCCGAAAGGAAGATATCGCATCACTACCGCCTGACAATCGTCAGTGGCAACGGACTCAGGCGAAAACCCGCTTCGGGCGAAATTCGCCCTGGCCGATTTCGCCGATCGCGATCAGCCTGCCGCGTGCCGTCGCATAGGCTTCGCTTTCGGCAATCGGCGCATCGCGGCCGCGCACCAGGATCGGATTGCCCATCTTCAGCCGGTGCGCCTGGTCGTCGTTGATGACGAGATGGGGCAGGGCGGACAACGCTTCGCAGGTGTCGATCAGCAGCGCGTCGAGGGCAGCGAGCCGCTCATCCATATCCTCGATCGCTTCCAGCGCCACGAGGTGCGCGAGCGGCACCATGGCTTCTTCCGCGAAGGGCGCGACGAAGGTGCGCCGCAGCCCCGAAATATGGCCGTAGCAGCCGAGTTCGCGGCCAAAATCACGGGCCAGCGCCCGGACATAGGTTCCCTTGCCGCATTCCACTTCGAAATGCGCGGTATTGGCGTCCGGGCAGGCAAGCAGGGTCAAGCGGAAAATCTCGACTTCGCGCGAGGGGATCTCGACGGCTTCGCCTTCGCGCGCCAGGTCGTAGGCGCGTTCACCCGCTATCTTGATGGCGGAAAACTGCGGCGGAACCTGGCTGATGGTGCCGATATATTTGGGCAGGATATCGCGGATCTGCTGTTCGCTCGGGCGCTCGTCCGAACTTTCAGTGACCTCGCCTTCGAGGTCGTCCGTCGCGCGCTCTTCGCCCCAGCTCACCGTGAACTCATAGATCTTGCGGCCGTCCATCACATAGGGAACGGTCTTCGTCGCATCGCCGAGCGCGATCGGCAGCATGCCGGAGGCGAGCGGATCGAGCGTGCCGGCATGACCGGCCTTCTGCGCCTTGTAGAGCCACTTGATCTTGGAAACGGCTTCGGTCGAGCCGAAATCCACCGGCTTGTCGAGGATCAGCCAGCCGGAAATCGGCCGGCCCTTGGGTTTGCGTGGTTTGGACATCAGTCTCTTCTGTTATTTCTCTTCATCATCGCCGTCGAGGTCGCGGCTCACCTCGGGCGAACGCAGCAGCTCGTCGATCTTCTTGTAGTTGTCGAAGCTGGTATCATCGCGGAAGCGCACTTCCGGCATGTATTTCATCTGCCGAAGCTGCGGCCCGAGTCTGCCGCGGATGAACTTGGCATGGCGGTTCAACGCGTCGATGACGATGCTGTGGTCGGAAACGCCGAGCGGCGTCACGTAAGCCGTGGCGATCTTCAGATCGGGCGACATGCGCACTTCCGAGATCGAGATCACGGTCGCCTCGATGACGTCGTCGCGCACCTCGCCGCGCTGCAGCACCTGGGTGATCGCAGCGCGAACCTGTTCGCCAACGCGCAGCATGCGCTGCGAAGGCGCGGAAGAAGTTGGTCTGGTCATTGTTATCTCTATTTGCCGATGCGGCTGGGAATCGAACCCGTCAAAGGAGAGCGTCCATGACTCTTTTGGCCGAAAAGGTCAAGCCGGCAAGTGCAAAAGCCATCCGCCGGGTGGCGGATGGCTTTTGCAAAGCTGCTGTGACGCCTGGGATCAGAGCGTACGCGTGATATGTTCGACGCGGAAGCACTCGATGACGTCGCCGACGCGCATGTCTTCGTAGTTCTCGAAGGCCATGCCGCATTCCTGGCCCATCGGCACTTCGGAGACTTCGTCCTTGAAGCGCTTGAGCGTCTTGAGCTTGCCTTCGTGAACGACGACGTCGTTGCGGATGAGGCGGACGCCCGCTCCACGCTCGACCTTGCCTTCGACGACGCGGCAACCGGCGACCTTGCCGACCTTGGTGATGTTGAACACTTCCAGGATCTCGGCATTGCCGATGAAGGTTTCGCGGCGTTCCGGAGACAGGAGGCCGGACATCGCTGCCTTCACGTCATCCACGAGGTCGTAGATGATGTTGTAGTAGCGGATATCGAGGCCCTGGCGCTCGGCGAACTGACGTGCCTGCGCATTCGCACGAACGTTGAAGCCGATGATGGCCGCGTTCGAAGCTTCGGCAAGCGAAATATCCGTCTCGGTGATGCCGCCGGCGCCCGAATGGACGATGCGGGCACGAACCTCGTCGGTGCCGAGCTTTTCCAGCGCGCCGGCAATGGCTTCGATCGAGCCCTGCACGTCGCCCTTGATGACGAGCGGGAACTCCTTGATGCCGTTGCTCTGCATCTGCGTCATCATCTGTTCCAGCGAGCCGCGCTGTCCCGACTGACGGGCAGCCGCCTTGTCGCGGGCAAGCCGCTGACGGTATTCCGAGATTTCGCGGGCGCGGCTTTCGCTTTCGACGACGGCGAACTTGTCGCCGGCCTGCGGCGTTCCGGAAAGACCGAGAAGCTCGACCGGGGTCGCGGGACCGGCTTCCTTCACATGATCGCCCTTGTCGGTCACGAGCGCGCGCACGCGGCCCCAGACGTCGCCGGCGACGATGATCTGGCCGGGACGTAGCGTGCCCTTCTGGACGAGTACGGTCGCGACCGAGCCGCGGCCGCGGTCGAGCTGGGCTTCGATGACCGTGCCCTCTGCCGTCCGGTTCGGGTTGGCCTTGAGGTCGAGAATTTCCGCCTGCAGCAGGATCGCCTCGAGCAGCTTGTCGATGTTTTTGCCTGTCTTGGCCGAAACCTCGACGTCGAGCACTTCACCGCCCATGGATTCCACGAAGACTTCGTGCTGCAGCAGCTGGTTGCGGACCTTCTGCGCATCCGCCTCGTGCTTGTCGATCTTGTTGATCGCCACGATGATCGGAACACCGGCCGCCTTGGCGTGGTTGATCGATTCGATCGTCTGCGGCATCACGCTGTCGTCGGCCGCGACCACGAGGATCGCGATGTCGGTCGCCTGTGCGCCGCGGGCACGCATCGCCGTGAAGGCGGCGTGGCCGGGGGTGTCGATGAAGGTGATCTTCTGGCCGTTCTGCTCCACCTGATAGGCGCCGATATGCTGCGTGATGCCACCGGCTTCGCCGGCGACCACGTTGGCATGGCGGATAGCGTCGAGCAGCGAGGTCTTGCCGTGGTCGACGTGGCCCATGATGGTGACGACGGGCGGGCGCGAAACCAGTTCGCCCTCTTCGTCGGACACATTGAAGATGCCGAGTTCGACGTCGGATTCCGACACGCGCTTGACCGTATGGCCGAATTCGCCGGCGATGAGTTCGGCAAGGTCGGCGTCGATGACGTCGCCCGGCTTCATCATCTGGCCTTCCTTCATCAGGTACTTGATGACGTCGACGGCGCGTTCGGACATGCGCTGCGACAGTTCCTGAATGGTGATGGTCTCAGGCAGAACGACTTCGCGGGAGATCTTCTCGCGGGTTTCCTGCATCTGGCTGCGGCGGAACTTCTCCTGCCGGCGGCGCATCGCCGAAAGCGAACGGCTGCGGCCGGCGTCCTCACCGTCGACGTCGGCGGTGGTGATCGTCAACTTGCCGCGGCGGCGCTCGTCATCCGTCTTCGGACGCGTCGTTACCGGCTTTGCCGGTTCCGGACGGACGACGCGGCCACGGGCCGGACCGCCGCGTGCGGCACCCCGATCGTCGTCGCCATCGTCATCGCGGCGGCCACGGACGCCGGCCGGTGCGGCAGCACCGGGGGCCGGACGGGCGCTGGCAGGCGCTGCGCCATCAGGCCGGCGGGCAGCCGGAGCCGATGATGCCGGACGCGGTGTGTTCGGACGGGCTTCGGCCACTGCTGGGGCCGGTGCGGCCGCGGCGGCTGCCGGTTCGGCGACAGCGGGTGCCTCCGCCTGGCGGGCAGCCTCTTCGGCGGCCCTGCGGGCGGCTTCTTCTGCTTCAGCCGCCTTGCGGATAGCCTCTTCGGCGGCGCGGCGCTTTTCTTCCTCGGCGCGGCGGATCGCATCCTGGGCGTCACGCGCCTGGGATTCGGCGAGCGCGCGGCGGCGGGCGTCCATCTCTTCCGGCGACAGGTGGTTCAGCACGACAGGGCGCGGACGATCGTTCGAGCGCGGCTGCTGATAGGACTGCTGCTGCGGACGTTGGTTGGTCTGGTTGCTGCCAGGCTGATGAACCCGCGGCGCCGGCGCCGGCTGCTGCGGACGTGCCTGTACGGGCGCGGGCGCCGGTTCGGCGGCGCGGACCGGGGCCACGGGGGCGGCAGGCGTGATCGGCTTTTCGTCTTCCGGGCGCATCGGGCGCCGTTTGCGGGTCTCGACGACGACCGCCTTGGTGCGACCGCGACCCATATCCTGGCGAACGGTGCCCTGGCTCATCCCCGATGGTTTCAGGGTAAGCGTCTTCTTGCCCGTTACGCTGAGTGTCTTGTCGTCATTGCTATCGGTCATTCGTTCCCGTTCCTTCGGACAGGGAGCGATGACTAGATCAGACCCTGTCGTTCAAATACTGTCGATCAATGAGAATTGGACCGGCCGATGCCGGTGACGCTCTCATTGCTTTTGCCGGCCAGCGCCGCCCGCTGCCCGGGACTGACCGCCAATACGGTACTGTTCGAGCATCTTTGCGCGCTTCACTACACCTTCACCCGCCTGCCCTGCAAGCACTGCGGCATGGATAAAAGCATTCTGGCCCATCAGGCCTTCCATTTCGCTCTCCGAGAAGAGACGGAAGGAAGGTATCTCCTCCTCGGTCTCCATTCCGAGGTGCCAGGCCTTGCGGGCCTGGTCGATTTTCCGGACGCCGTCGTCCGCTGCTTCAGTCGCGTGGAACACCGCAAGGGCTGCTCCGCTTCTCACCGCGGCATCCACTTTCGAGGAGCCGCTGATGAACTGGCCAGCTTTGCGCGCCATGTTCATCATCTGCATCAATTGCACCGAAAGCAGCCGGTCGACGCTCGCGCCGAGGTCTTCCGCCGCCTTCACGTCCGCTTTCAGGGCGCGGGCGAAGAGCTTCTTCGCCACCGCCTTGTCGACCAGGGACCGGTCGGCTTTCACCCAGCATCCGCGTCCCGGAAGCTCGCGCTTCAGGTCGGCGACGACGGTTCCATCGGGAGCCGCGACGAAGCGGATCAGCTCTTCCGGCGATCCGCTTTCCCGCGTCACGATGCACATGCGTCCGTTCACGTCATAACCTGCAAGATCGTCGTCCTCAGGGAGAGCGTCCGGCTCATGCGCGGTCATCATGCTTCTTGTTCGGCTTCGGTGACCTCTTCTTCGGTCCCCTTCGCCAGGTCCTCTTCCGTGATCCAGCCGGCTGCAAGGCGGGCCTGGACGATCATCTGTTCGGCCTCGACGCGCGAGACGTCGAACTTCGAGAACAGGCCTTCGAACTTCTTCGTTTCGCCGTTCTTGCGTTCCGTCCAGCCGACGAGATCATCGGCGGCGCAACCCGCGAAGTCTTCGATCGTCTTGATGCCGTCTTCGCCGAGCGCCACCATCATCTGGGCGGTCATGCCGTCGATCCCGCGCAGTTCGTCCTCGACGCCGAGCGCCTTGCGCTTCTCGTCCATCTCGGCTTCGAGACGCTCGAGGAATTCGCGGGCGCGCTGCTGGATTTCCTGCGCCGTCTCTTCGTCGAAACCGTCGATCGAGGAGATTTCGTCGAGGTCGACATAGGCGAGTTCCTCGACGGCGGCAAAGCCTTCCGAAGCCAGAACCTGGCCGACCATCTCGTCGACGTCGAGCGAGTCCATGAACAGGTTGGTGCGCTCGTTGAATTCCTTCTGACGGCGCTCCGATTCCTCGGCTTCCGTCATGATGTCGATGTCCCAGCCGGTCAGCTGCGAGGCGAGGCGGACGTTCTGGCCGCGGCGGCCGATGGCAAGCGACAGCTGCTCGTCGGGGACGACGACTTCGATGCGCTCGGCATCCTCGTCGAGAACGACCTTGGCAACTTCAGCCGGCTGCAGGGCGTTGACGACGAAGGTCGCCGGGTCCTGGCTCCAGGGAATGATGTCGATCTTCTCGCCCTGGAGTTCGCCGACGACGGCCTGGACGCGCGAACCGCGCATACCGACGCAGGCGCCGACCGGATCGATCGAGCTATCGTTCGAGATCACCGCGATCTTGGCGCGCGAGCCCGGATCGCGGGCGACCGACTTCACCTGGATGATGCCGTCGTAGATTTCCGGCACTTCCATGGTGAAGAGCTTCACCATGAACTGCGGATGCGTGCGCGACAGGAAGATCTGCGGGCCGCGCTGCTCGCGGCGGACGTCATAGACATATGCGCGGACGCGATCGCCGTAGCGCACGTTCTCGCGCGGGATCATTTCGTCGCGGCGGATGATGCCTTCGCCGCGGCCGAGATCGACGATGACGTTGCCGTATTCGACGCGCTTGACGGTGCCGTTGACGATTTCGCCGACGCGGTCCTTGAATTCGTCGAACTGGCGGTCGCGCTCGGCTTCACGCACCTTCTGCACGATCACCTGCTTGGCGGACTGTGCGGCGATGCGGCCGAAATCCATCGGCGGCAGCGGATCGGCGATGAAATCGCCGAGAGCGGCATCCGGGTTGCGGTCACGGGCGAGTTCCAGCGGGATCTGCGTCGAATAATCCTCGGCCTTGTCGACGACTTCGAGCAGGCGCTGCAGCCGGATTTCGCCGGTCTTCGGATTGATGTCGGCCCGGATGTTGGATTCGGTGCCGTAACGCGAGCGTGCCGCCTTCTGAATGGCATCGGCCATTGCGGCAAGCACGATCTCGCGGTCGATGACCTTTTCGCGCGCCACTGCATCTGCGATCTGCAGAAGTTCGAGCCGGTTCGCACTGACTGCCATTGTCTTGTTTCTCCGTCTTTACCCCGGGGTTCCCGTCCCTGGAGCGGTCTGTTGATCGGTTATTCCTGCTCGTCCGCTTCGTTCTGGTTGGCGGCCTGCGCTTTCGCCAGCTTGTCGGCGCGCAGCGCATCGCGGATCAGATCGTCGGTCAGAATGAGCTTCGCATCGCTGAGCGCCGTGAAGGGAATGGTGACCTTCTGCTCTTCCCCATAGGCAACCTGGTCACGCTCGAGCGTGAAACCATCTGCGTCTGCTTCGACGATCTTGCCGCGGAAGCGCTTGCGGTTGTCGATCATGATCGACGTCTCGCATTTTACCAGGTGACCTTGCCAGCGAACGAAATCGGATTTCCGCACCATCGGGCGGTCGATGCCGGGCGAAGACACTTCGAGATGATACTCTTTATCGATCGGATCTTCCACATCGAGGACCGGAGAAATCGCCATCGAGATCTCTTCGCAATCCTCGACCGTCATCGTGCCGTCGTTGCGCTCTGCCATGACCTGCATCGTTGCGCCGTTCTGGTTCAGCATGCGCACACGGATGAGCCGGAAGCCCAATCCGATGAGAACGGGTTCGATGATATCGGCAAGACGCTGGTCAAGCCCGGTTTCGGTAATCAGCCGCGGCTCAAGTTCGTTGTCTGCGTTCGTCATGTCCGACAAGCGGTGCGCTCCTCGCAATTTCAAGCTGTTCAGGCGATCGAGCTAATAAAAAAGAGCGGGTCCTTGCGGCCCACTCTTCATCAAGCGATCAAGAATTTGAGAGCCATATAGTCGGGTTTTTACGAAATTGCAAGGTCTGCGGCCAATTCCGCCAGGGCAATCGCTTCAGCTTTGCATTTCGTTGTGGCGCAGAGAGGTGCGGGTGTGATTCATGAGGAGCTTCGAATCGACGGAGCCGTTCATGTCAGCCTCTCACACATCGTCACGCGCCATTCTTG
>NZ_LOKX01000018.1 GCF_002211285.1 Rhizobium sp. R635
GAACCTCGTCAGAAATCCAAACGACAAGCACAGCCTCAAAGTCCGGCGAAAAAAGGCAAACCTCAACGACGACTATCTCGAAAAGCTCATCACCCAAGCAATAAATTAACCTGAAGCGATTCCCCTGCGCATGGCTGCCCTGCAGCATCGCAAATCGCTCCCTTTGCCGGCCGGTTGGCGCCGATCTCAGAATTTCTGCTGCGTTATCAGCACTTCGCGGGCGATCTGATCGAGCGGCAGGACGCGGTCGACGCCGCCCTTGGCGATCGCCTCCTTCGGCATGCCGAAAACGACGGAACTCGCCTCGTCCTGCGCCACCGTGTAGGCGCCGGCCTGATGCATTTCCAGCATGCCGCGCGCGCCGTCGTCGCCCATGCCCGTCATGATGATTCCCATGGCGTTCGAGCCGGCCGAACGCGCCGCCGAACGGAAGAGCACGTCGACGGACGGCCGGTGGCGGGAGACCAGCGGCCCTGTCTTCACGCTCACATGATAGCGCGCGCCCTGGCGTTCGAGCAGCGTGTGCCTGTCGCCGGGCGCGATCAAGACATGGCCGCGCAGCACCGGATCGCCGTCAGCGGCCTCCTTGACCTCGACCTCGCAGAGCCCGTTCAGCCGCTTGGCGAAGGCGGCGGTGAATTTCTCCGGCATATGCTGGACGATGACCATGCCGGGCGCATTGGCCGGCAGTTCCTCCAGGAACTCGCGCAGTGCTTCGGTTCCGCCGGTGGAGGCGCCGACGCAGACGACCATCTCCGTCGTCTTCGCCATGGCCTGCCCCGTCGGCGGCGGCAGCATGGCATCGGCCGTCAGCTTCTTGGCCGGCCCCTCGGCGGAAGCCGAGCGAATGGTCCCGGCCGCGCGGCGGACTGTGGAAAGCCGCGCCTGCGAGGCGCTCTTGACGACTTCGCGAATGCGCATGGCGTCATCGGCAAGGCTGTCGGCGGCGCCGATCTTCGACTTCAGGATGACGTCGACGGCACCCGCCTCCAAAGCCTGAATCAGCGTTTCCGAGCCCGCCTCGGTCAGCGACGAGCACATCACGACCGGGATCGGCCGCTGCGCCATCAGCTTGCGCAGGAAGGTGATGCCATCCATGCGCGGCATCTCCACGTCGAGCGTGATGACATCGGGGACCTCGTCCAGCAGCCTGCGCGCCGCCACGAAGGGATCGGACGCCACCGCCATGATCTCGATATCGGGATCCTGCTCCAGCACGTGGGCCAGCGTCTGCCGGACGCTGGCGGAATCGTCGATGATGAGAACGCGGATTTTCTTGCGCATGAACGCCTCTAGATACGCTGGAACACCGTGTTCGAGACCTGTTTCAGCGGCAGGTCGAAACCGGTGATCGACTCGGAGTGGCCGATGAACATGTAGCCACCCTTCGCCAGGCAATCGCAGAGGCGGTTGAGCACGCCGGCCTGAGTCTGCTTGTCGAAGTAGATCAGCACGTTGCGGCAGAAGATGATATTCATCAAGTCGCCGACCGGATATTTGTCGTCCATCAGGTTCATCCGGGCAAACCCCACCCTGCTGCGCAGCTTCGGGTTTATGCGCACCTCCTTGCGGCCTTGCTGCTTGGCGACCAGCACATATTTGCGCTGCAGATCGCGCGGCACGGGCGCGATCAGGTCTTCCGGATAGATGCCCCGGCGCGCCGTCTGCAAGACGTCGGTGGAAAGATCGGTGGCAAGCACGCTGTAGGAAACGTCGTTGCGACCTTCCGCGAATTCCGCCAGCACCATCGCCATCGTATAGGGTTCGGCCCCTGTCGAGCAGGCCGAACTCCAGGTGCGGATGGTGCGCACGCCGCTATTGGCGATCGTCGGCAGCGCCACGGTCTGCATATATTCGAAATGCTTGGCTTCCCGAAAGAAGTCGGTCTTGTTGGTCGTCACCACGTCGATCAGATAGACGGTTTCCTGGGCAAGCCCGTCGTGATTGAACAGGAAGTCGCAATAATCGTCGAAGGTCGAATGGTTGGTTGCGCGAAGGCGGCGCCGCAGCCGCCCTTCGAGCATCGTCAGCTTGGTCGGCGGCATCTTGATGCCGCTGTAGTCGTAGATGAACCGGGCAAGCTTTTCGAAATTGCGCTTGCTGATCCGATCACCCGGCAATTGGGTTTCCACCGCTGCCATACTCATAGAAAGCAGTACTCCGGGTTGATGCGCGCTCAGGCGGCCGATTGCAGTGCCGAGGTATCCTCGCGCGACAAGAGCCGCGCGAGATCGATGATGACGACGAAGCCGTTTTCACGGCGAACGACGCCTGCAATATAGTCCGAGCGCCAGCGCACGCCGATGTCGGGCGCCGTCTCGATCTGGTCGTGCCGGAACGGCGTGACTTCGAAGACGCGGTCGGCGACGAGGCCCAGCGTCAGCAGCCGGCTTTCCATCGGCACGTCGAGGACGAGCACCCGCGTATGCGGCGTCGGCACGGTCTTCGTCATGCCGAGCTTCAATCGAAGATCGATCGTCGGCACGCCCTGCCCGCGCACGTCACGCAGGCCGAGCAGATAGTCGGGACCGTTCGGAATCTTGAACGCTTCCGCATAGTCGAGGATTTCCCGCACGACCTCGACCGGCACGGCGAAGATCTCCTCGCCGAGGCTGAAGGTCACGAATTGCGCTTCCAGAGATGTCGGAGCCATGATCACGCGCTTTCCTTGAATTCGGCGTCTCCATCATCGGGACCGCCCATGGAGAGATCGAGAGCGAAACCCTTCGCCCGCGCTTGCTGGCCGGCGACGCTGTTGGCGGCGGGGGTCCTGACACCGAGCTTGCGGCCGGTGAGGGGAGCCGAACTGCGGACAGTGACCTTCGCAGCCGGCGTCCGGGATTGGCGGTCGCCTGCCGCATCGATCTTGAAGAAGGCGATCGACGCCTGCAGTTCTTCGGCTTGGGAGGCGAGTTCCTCGGAAGTTGCAGACATCTCCTCGGAAGCGCCTGCATTCTGCTGCGTCACCCGGTCGAGCTGCTGGATCGCTTCATTGATCTGCGACGCGCCGATATCCTGCTCGCGGCAAGCGGCGCTGATTTCGGAAACCAGTTCGGCCGTCTTGCGGATGTCGGGCACCAGCCGGCCGAGCATGTCGCCGGCGTCCTGGGCAGCCTTGACCGTATCGCCCGACATCGAGCTGATTTCGGCAGCGGCCGACTGGCTGCGTTCGGCAAGCTTGCGCACCTCGGAGGCGACAACCGCAAACCCCTTGCCGTGTTCGCCGGCACGCGCCGCTTCGACGGCGGCGTTGAGCGCCAGAAGATCGGTCTGGCGGGCGATTTCCTGAACGATGCTGATCTTCTCGGCGATGGTCCGCATCGCCTGGACGGCGCGCGACACCGCTTCGCCGCTCATCTCGGCATCCTTGGCCGACTGGCGGGCGATCTTTTCGGTCTGCGCCGCGTTGTCGGCATTCTGCTTGATGTTGGCGGCCATCTCCTCCATCGAGGCGGACGCCTCTTCGGCGGAAGCCGCCTGTTCGCTGGCGCCCTGTGACACCTGCTCGGAGCTCGAGGACAGTTCCTGGCTGCCGGCCGAAACATTTTCTGCGGCAGCAGCCGCATCGGCGACGACGCCACGCAGGCGCTCGACCATCTGCTCGAGCGCAATGCCGAGCGTATCCTTCTCCGAAAGCGGCTTCGGTGCGACAGTCAGATCGCCGTCGGCGATCTGCGCCGCAATGTTCGCGGTGATGCGAAGGTTCTCCGTCATGGTGTTGATCATGTTGACCAGATCCTTGATCTCGTCATTGCTTCTGATCTCGACCTTCTGGTTCAGGTCACCGATCGCGACAGCGCTGGCAACGTTCATGATCTTGCGCAAGCCGCTGTTGACGCCGAGCGCAATCCAAAGGGCAGCGGCGAAAGCAATGACGGAAGCCCCGATCGCTACACCGATCAGCGTATTCTTCGTCGAGCTGTAAAGGATGTCTGTGTCGTTATCGGCTTGAGCCATCGCTTTTTGCTGAAGCGTGACGAGCGTCTCGAAAACATCTTCCAACTCCAGGACGAGGCCGCGAACCTCCCCTGAGGAAAGCGCCACGGCCCCTGCCCTGTCGCCGCCTTCCTGGGTAGAGGCGACTCTGTTGGAGCCTTCGTCGAAGCGTTTGGCGAGATCGAGCAGCCTGTCCCAACTGGGCTTGCCCTCGGGAGTTGCGAGCTGTTGGCCGGTTGTCACCAAAGCGATCATTTCATCCACACTCTTTGCGGCATTCTGATAGTGCTTCCTGACCATTTCAGGATCCATCTCCAGAAGGGCGTTTTTCTGCCAACGAACGGCATCGAGCTCGGCGGTCTTCGCTTCCATTGCCAGTTCCAGTCTTTTCGCGGGACCTGCAACAAGGTTGCTGACGGCGTCGTTCAGTGAACTAAGGCTCAAGATTCCATAGACCGCGCTGCCGGCCAGCAAGACTATGACAAAGCCGAAGGCGGCTGCGAGTTTAAGTTTGATCGTAATACGCATCTCAATATTCCTCTCTGAGAGCGAGGCAATAAATATGGTCCAGGCGGCGCGGCATCATGCAGCAAAGAAATTCCGTCAGGCGAAAACCTGTTACAGGGAGAAGTACCGGCACCCCCAAGCGCCGGAAGCGTGTGTCATGGGCCATGTGGCTGGCCCACGACAGTTTCGAACGGAGATAGCGCTCATGCACGTCTCCAGAGGAGCATTCTCCCCAAGGAGCGCGCTAGGCGCTCTCCCTAAACTCGTCGTCAACGGTGTCGGGACCGCCCATCGACATGTCGAGGGCAAACCCTTTCACTCGCGCCTGTTGAGCAGCGACGCTGCCGGCGGCCGGTTTCCTGGCCGCAGGCTTGCGGGCGGCGGGAGCGGGGCTCCGCACCGTCGTCCTGGCCGCCGGCGCGCGATCACGGCGGCTGCCTGCCGTATCGACCTTGAAGAAGGCGATCGACGTCTGCAGTTCTTCAGCCTGGCTCGCGAGCTCTTCCGAGGTAGCGGACATCTGCTCGGAGGCGCCGGCATTCTGCTGCGTCACCTTGTCGAGCTGCTGGATCGCCTCGTTGATCTGCGCCGCGCCGATATCCTGCTCGCGGCAGGCCGCACTGATCTCCGAGACCAGCTCGGCCGTCTTGCGGATGTCGGGCACCAGGCGGCCGAGCATTTCGCCGGCTTCCTGGGCTGCCGTCACGGTGTCGCTCGACATCGAGCTGATTTCGGCCGCCGCCGACTGGCTGCGTTCGGCAAGCTTGCGCACTTCCGAGGCGACAACCGCAAAGCCCTTGCCGTGCTCGCCGGCGCGGGCCGCTTCGACGGCCGCGTTGAGGGCGAGCAGGTCGGTTTGGCGGGCGATTTCCTGGACGATGCCGATCTTCTGGGCGATCGTGCGCATGGCATCGACCGCGCGGGAGACGGCCTCGCCGCTCGCTTCCGCATCCTTGGCGGACTGGCGGGCGATCTTTTCCGTCTGGGCCGCATTGTCGGCATTCTGCTTGATGTTCGAGGCCATCTCTTCCATCGAGGCGGAAGCTTCTTCGGCGGAAGCCGCCTGCTCCGTGGCGCCCTGCGATACCTGCTCGGAGCTTGCCGAAAGCTCCTGGCTGCCGGCCGAAACATTTTCGGCGGCCGAGATCGCGTCGGCGACGACGCCGCGCAAGCGCTCGACCATCTGCTCCAGGGCAAGGCCCAGCGCATCCTTGTCGGAGAGCGGCTTCGGCGACACCGTCAAGTCGCCGTTGGCGATCTGGTCGGCGATCCCTGCCGTGGTCCTGAGGTTGGCGATCATGCTCTGCATCGCGATGCCGAGCGTATCCTTGTCCGAGAGCGGCTTGGCATCGGTCGTCAGGTCGCCCATGGCGATCTGGTCGGCAAGGGCCGCCGTCGCGCGCAGGTTGGCGGTCATGGTGTTGACGGTATCGATGAGATCCTTGATCTCGTCATTGGTCCTGACGTCGACCTTCTGATTGAGATCGCCGATAGCCACGGCGTTTGCGACGCTCGTGATCTTCCGCAGGCCATTGTTGATTCCGAGCGTGATCCACAAGGCGGCGCCGAGAGCCACGAGCACGGCGATACCCGATGCCGTGGTGAGGATGAGCTTGGTCGAATCGTAAAGCTCGGTATTGGCATGGTCGGTCGCCTGCATGCTCTTGCGCTGGATCTCGATCAGGGAAGTGATCGCGCCAGCCATATCGTCGGTCATCACCCTGAGATCGCCGAGCGAAAGCGCAAGCGCGCCTGCCTTGTCGCCTCTGGCGTCGAGCTGCTGCAGTTCGGCGGATTTTTCGCGGAATTTTCCGCCGATCGCCCGCAGCTTCTCCCAATGGACCTTGCCTTCTGTCGTGGCGATGGCAAGGCCGGCATCGACGGTGTCGAACATGGCCTGCAGGTTCTGGTCGGCTTCCTTGTAAAAGCCGGCGGCGGTCTCGGGATCGGTGGAGAGCAGCGCGTTCTTCTGCGCGCGGATCGCGTTGACTTCGGCAATATTGGCATTCAGCGCCAGCTCCAGGCGGCGCACCGGCCCATCGATCATATCGCCGCTCGCCTCGTTCAAGGTGCCGAGGCTCAGGCTTCCGTAAACTGCGATGCCGATCAGAAGCAGCGTCATGACTGAGAAGGCAAGGCCGAGTTTGAGCTTAATGGTGAAACGCATGTGATACCCCGTTCTATGCGCAAAACGATTGGATAGAGAGACGTTCCGGTCCAAGGAACGCCGAACTTCAGAGTGATGTGTCTGAAAGGGGGAAAGCGACTACATTCACTTCCCGGCGGCCGGACATCTATCGGTCGCAGCGCCAACGCCTACACGCGTTGGGATATTTCCCGCCTCGGGCCACCAGGGCAGCCCGAGGGATCACATGAAGGCGAAGGCTGAGGCGCTTCACCCGGGAGAATGCTCGGCACTCTCCTCCAAGAGGCGCATTTATGCGCTCTCTCTGAAATCGTCGTCGCCGTCGTCAGGACCGCCCATCGACATGTCGAGAGCGAAGCCCTTGAGGCGCTGCTGCTGGGCCGAAACCGTCTGGCCGCGGCCCTGGCTTTGGGCGTGCGGAGCAGGCTTGCGGGCAACGGCCGGAGCCTTGATCACCTTGGCCGGGCCTTTCGGCTGCGTCTTCTGGGCACCGGGCCGTGCGCTGCCTGCCGTATCGACCTTGAAGAAGGCGATCGACGTCTGCAGTTCTTCGGCCTGGCTCGCGAGTTCTTCCGAGGTAGCGGACATCTGCTCGGAAGCACCGGCATTCTGCTGCGTCACCTTGTCGAGTTGCTGGATCGCCTCGTTGATCTGGGAGGCGCCGATATCCTGCTCGCGGCAGGCGGCGCTGATCTCGGAGACGAGTTCCGCCGTCTTGCGGATGTCGGGCACCAGACGGCCGAGCATCTCACCGGCATCGGCGGCGGCCTTTACGGTATCACCCGACATCGAGCTGATTTCGGCGGCGGCCGACTGGCTGCGTTCGGCAAGCTTGCGCACTTCCGAGGCCACGACCGCAAAACCCTTGCCGTGCTCGCCGGCGCGTGCTGCTTCCACAGCCGCGTTGAGTGCGAGAAGGTCGGTCTGGCGAGCGATTTCCTGGACGATGCTGATCTTCTGGGCGATCGTACGCATGGCATCGACAGCGCGCGTGACGGCTTCGCCACTGGCTTCCGCATCCTTGGCGGACTGGCGGGCGATCTTTTCGGTCTGCGCGGCGTTGTCGGCGTTCTGCTTGATGTTGGCGGCCATCTGCTCCATTGAAGCGGAAGCCTCCTCGGCGGAAGCCGCCTGTTCCGTGGCGCCCTGCGATACCTGCTCGGAGCTTGCCGAGAGCTGCTGGCTGCCGGACGAGACGTTTTCGGCGGCCGAAAGCGCGTCGGCGACGACGCCACGCAGGCGTTCGATCATGATGTTGACGTTGCCCAGAAGTTCGCCGATTTCGTCATGGCTGGTGATGTCGGCCATCTTCGTCAGATCGCCTTCCGCCACTTCGCGAACCACGGTGTTGGCGCGGCTGAGGCCCTTGCTGATCGTGCTGGCAATCCAGAAGGCCGTAATCGCGGCAATCAGCAGCGCAACGGCCGCGACGGCGATCATCGTCGTGCGTGTCGTCGCATACTGCTGGTCGGCCTCGGCGTCGGCACTCTTCATGCGCTGCTTTTCAAGAGCCAGAATTTCGGCGAGGGTCGAGTCGATATCGTTGGCCGCGGCACGCGCTGCCGTGATGGAGACGGTGTTTGCCCCCTCGGCATTGCCGGCCTTCAGATAGTCGCGGATCTGGTCGTCGGCTGCATTGAAAGCCTTGGAAAGCTCGGCGATGCGCGCCCAGCGGGCCTTGCCTTCTTCCGTCGCGAGCCCCAGCACATGGTTGAAGGCCTCGCTAAAATCCTTGCGAGCCTGGTTGCCCTTGTCGATCGCGCCGGCGCTTTCTTCAGGAGTGCGGGCGGTCAGCAGGTTCTTCTGCTGGCGGATGGCTTCGAGCTGCGCGATGTTGATCTGCTGCGCAAGGTCGAGGCGGGCCGCCGGGCCGGCAAGAAGATTGCCGATCGTATCGTTCAGCGATCCCAGGCTAAAGATACCGTAAGCGGCGGTGCCCAAAAGCATGAGGATGATGAAGGTGAACGCAGTCACCAGTTTCGTCTTGATTGTCAGTCGCATGGTCCAAAACCCCCGTTGAATTCATCCGGCGTCAATTGACGGCCCCCGCCGCGTCATGCCTGGATGAAAAAATCGCCTGCAGGTTCGGGAGAATGATGAACTCCCCGCCCCTCTTCACCAGGCAGTTGATGTAGTCGGCGCGCCAGCGCATGCCGACGCTCGGCGGAGCCTCGCTGGCCGTCTTGGCAAGCGTCGTCACCTCGTTCACCTTGTCGGTTCTGAGGCCGACGAGCGTCGGCTCGCCCTGCAGATCGATCTCGATGACGATGAAACGGCTGTCGATCGTGGCCTCCGCCGCCTCCATTCCGAAGGCGAGGCGCAGGTCGGCGAGCGGAATGACCTTGCCGCGAAAGTTGATGACGCTCGCGACGAAGGGCTGGCTGCCCGGCACCGCGGTTTCCGGAAGCAGGTCCAGGATTTCCTGGACGATGACCGCTTCCAGCGCGAAGGTCTCGCCGTTGAGATCGAAGGTCAGGACCTCGACTTCCTCGGCATAGCTCCAGTGATTGTCAAATCGTTCGACTGTTGCTGCTGCGCTCATCCTGCTACCCGCAATTGCGCCTCCTGTTGCTGACCCGCGGCAACCAGGTGCCCGACGTCGAGAATGAGGGCGACGCTGCCGTCGCCGAGAATGGTCGCGCCCGAGAAGGTCGCCACGTTGTCGTGCAGTTTCGACATCGACTTGATGACCGTCTGGTGGTCGCCGATGATCTGGTCGACGACGAGGCCGACGCGCTCCGTGCCGGTCGAGATCACCACGACCTTCTGATGCACGTCGGGTTTCGTGCCGGTGCGGAAGAGATCGCGCAGGCGCAGGAACGGCACCAGGCTGTCACGCAGCGAGATGAAGCTGCGGCCGCGCGAACGAAGATCTTCCTCAAGCGACAGTTCGAGGCATTCCTCGACCGCCGAGAGCGGAATGACGTAGCGGCCGGAACCGACACGCACCAGCAGGCCGTCGATGATGGCAAGCGTCAGCGGTATGCGCAGCGACACTTCCGAACCCTGACCCGGCACGCTGACGATATCGATTGCGCCGCGCAGCGCTTCGACCGTCTTCTTGACCACGTCCATGCCGACGCCGCGCCCGGACAGATTGGTGATCGCGGCGGCCGTCGAGAAGCCGGGAGCGAAGATCAGTTGCAGCAGCTCCGAGTCCGAAAGCGGCTGGCCGGGATGGATCAGCCCTGAGGATTCGGCCTTGGCGCGGACCCGTTCACGATTGATGCCCCGGCCGTCGTCCTTGATCGAAATGATTACCTCGCCGCCGGCCTGGCGGGCCGAAAGCGTCACGGTGCCGGCTTTGGCCTTGCCGGCAGCCAGGCGATCGGCAGGCATTTCCAAGCCATGATCGATCGAGTTGCGCACCAGATGCACCAGGGGATCGGCCAGGCGCTCGATGACCGTCTTGTCGACCTCGGTCGTTTCGCCCTCCGTCACCAGTTCGATCACCTTGCCGGTCTCGCGGGCGAGATCGTGGACGAGGCGGCGGAAGCGCGAGAAGAGGGTTGCGACCGGCACCATGCGCAGCACCATCATCGTGTCGCGCAGTTCGCCGGAAAGGCGTTCGATTTCTTCCGAGACGGAGCGCAGCGCGATATCGGTGCTGGCGCTCGCAAGCTGGCTGAGGCGCGATTGCGCGATGACGAGCTCGCCGACGCGGTCCATCAGTTCGTCCAGGCGTTCGGCCGGAACGCGTACGTTCTCGGCGGCCTTCGCCTGGCTTGCGGCAGCGGGCGCCTCGCGCCTGACCGGAACCGCCTCGACCGGGCGGAACTCCGGCACCACAGCCGGCGGAACCGGGATCGTCATTGCTGCAGCGACAGGAGCAGCCGCCGGCTTTGCTTCGACAGCAGCGGCGGTTGCCGTTGCCGCGCCGTCGATCTCCTCGACGCTGAGTTCCATGTCGTCGAGCACGAAGATGAAGACGTCGTCGATCGCCGACCGGTCCTGCTCGCTGGTCAGCGTCACATCCCAGGAAACGTAGAGTTCCGTCGGAGTGAGCCCGTCGAGAGGCGGAATGGCCGAAGTGTCGGCGCACACGGTGCATTCGCCGAGATCACGCAGCTCGTCCAGAAGGCCGAGAGGATTGGTGCCGTTGGCCATCGAATTGGCCGGCAGGCTGAAGCGAATGCGCCAGCTGTTCCTCTTCTTTGCCGGAACTTCGCGCACCGATGCGGGAGCGGCAGCAGCCGCTGCTGCGGGTGCCGCAGCCTTGCCGCCGACGGCAGCCTGCAGCTGCGCCAGAAGCTTATGCCCGATATCCCCGTGATCGGCGTCCGGCTGATCGACGAGGGCTCGCATGTGGTCCTGGGCGGCAAGAACCGCGGCGACGAGTTCACTGGTCGCCCCGACCTCGCCCTTGCGGACGCGGTCGAAGGCTGTTTCGCAATGATGGGTGAAGGCGGCGAGCGCCTCGAAGCCGAACATCGCGCCCGAGCCCTTGAGCGTGTGAAGCCCACGGAACACGGCGTCGACGAGATCCTTGTTGTCGAGATCGTGAGTGAGGTCGAGAAGGCCGGTCTCGATCGCTTCGAGGCATTCGGCAGCTTCCATGCGGAAGACGGCGACGGGATCGAGCGTGCTCATCTTCCTAAGACCTTCTTGACGATCTTGACGAGGCTTTCCGGATCGAACGGCTTGGTCAGCCAGCCGGTCGCGCCGGCCGCCTTGGCGCGGGCCTTGAGATCGGCATCCGATTCCGTCGTCAGGAAGATGATCGGGACGCCTGCCTGGCCCGGCAGCTTGCGCAGCTCCTCGATCATCGTCAGCCCGTCCATGACGGGCATGTTGAGATCAGTCACGATCAGATCGAAGCTGCCGCCCTTGGCCGCGGCAAGGCCCTCTGCCCCGTTGACCGCCTCGGTGACGCTGTAGCCGGCATTCGTCAGCGTGACCTTGGTGGTCAGGCGGATGCTGGCGGAATCATCTACGGTCAGGATATTTGCACTCATAACGTCACCTCTTTATGCAACCAGAAATTTAAGTCTTCTTGATCGAAGGATTCTATAAAACCTGCGCGCTCAAGTACCTTCAGGACCGAGCCGCTGGCCGGCGAAGAAAGTTTGAACGTCTTTCCCTTGGCCTTTGCTTGACGACGCGAGGATTCGAGGAGTTGAACGAAACTCAGATCCGCTTCCGCGCCTTCGGGAATGCTGAGAGTAACTGCATCTCGACTGCGAAATTCATCAGTAATCTTGGAATATAATTCGGACGAATTGCGAATACTCAGCGCCTCCGGCAAATTTATAGATTCGTAATATTGTTTTGGAGTACCCAACGCAGCCCCCTCGGCCAGAGAAATACTTGATGACCCTAAGAGGACTCTCACGGCAGCGTTAATGGCGGGTAAACAGCGGTTGTATGAAACTGTCGTATAACGAGTCCCATGACTCCCAATTCTCATCGGGGATAAGTTGTATTTCCCCCTCAGCAATGGGAATTAAGCAAAGAAAAACAGCAAGTTGGACAATAATTGCCGGCTATGTGGTCTCGCACGGAGCGTCGTCCACATCTTTCGTTAATCACAACGCAGGCGAGTCTGGCGCGTTTACCGGTCGTTTCCATCCTGCCCGTAAAAATAGAGTCAAATTGCCTGTGTTTTAAGAAAAGGTATAAAGTTGGCACACGCTCAGGTATCACCGCACGCTGCAGCCTACACACCGGGACGGGACGTCAGCCAGAGCCTTGAATCCGCCCGCAGTCAGGTCGAGGAACGTTTTCTTGAAGGCGGAACGGTGCTGCTGTCGGTGATGGATGTTCTCAACCGGCTATTGAATTCTCTCGAAAGCGTCACCACGGCGCTCGACAACAAGGAGTCGAGCGATACCGGTGCCGATCTCCGCGCAACGGTGGAAAGCCTGACGGCACTGCCGGTCACCGAGGAAAACCGCCAGCAGGCGCTCGTCTCGCTTGCGCAGACCGGCAGGGATCTGCGCAAGCACGTCGCCGACATGCAGGAGACGATGCGTTATCTCAGAACCTTCGCCGTGACCGTAAAGATAACGGGCGCGGGCCTTCCCGAATTCGCCGGCTTCGCCCAGGAAATTCTGGAGCGCATCTATTCCGGCACCGATGAGGTCAACCGTTTCGCCACCCATCTCGACAGCCTCGAGAAAGAGGTCAAGCTCGCCGCCTCGCTCGGCGCCAGCGTTTCCCGAGGTTATGCCGATACCGTTCCGGCTGTCGCCGCGGCGCTGCGCGACGATGCCGCCAAGATCGCCGGGCACCGCAAGGATCTGGGCGTCGTTGCCCGCGAAGTCGGTGCGATTGCCCGCGGCGTCCAGGCCAAGGTCGCCTCGACATTATCCGCCCTGCAGATCGGCGACATCACCCGCCAGCGCATCGAGCATGTACAGGCGACGTTTTCGCTGCTCGAGGATTTCTTTGCCGGCGAGGAGGGCTCCAGGCTCGACGCCGGCGCGCGCCGGCGCCTCCAGAACGTCATTCATCATCTGACCGCGGCGCAGATGAGCGAGATGTGCGCCGATTTCCAGCGGGATTCGGAAAACGTCGTGAAGACGATCGCAAGCTTCGACCACGACATGCGGGAAATTCTCAAGCTGCGCGATCAGATGAGCGGCGCGGGCGGCGAGGCCGACGGCAACTTCATGCGTGCGCTCGAATCGAGCGTTTCCGCCGCCCATGAGATCGTCAAGCAGGTCGACACGGCGAGCCGGCAGGCCGACACGGTGAGCCAGTCGACGATCGGCACGGCCGCCAAGCTCTTCGAAGCGATCGGCAACATCCGCGCCGTCAAGACCGATATCCACTATATGGCTTTGAACACCAACCTGCGTTGCAGCCGCTTGGGCGAGGAAGGCAAGTCGATCAACGTCGTCACCGCCGAACTGCGCATCTTCGCCGGCAAGCTCGACGATTCCGCCGACGCCATCGTCAACGGCCTGCCGGCGCTCGAAGCCGCGGCCGGCCGCGTCGCCCCCGCCACCGATGCCGGAGCCGGCGGCCTGGACGAGAGCCTGACGGCGGCCGTCGACAACATCCGCTCAGCCGCCAACGTGATGGAAAATGAGCTGAAGGCGCTTGCCGAGAACGGCCGCGAGGTCGCCACCAAGATCAGCCTGCTGATCGGCAAGCTCGATTTCCAGCATGATCTCGGCGACGTCCTTGCCCGCTCTGCCAATCTGCTCGAAAACGTCGCCGGTGCGGAGGTCGCCGATATCTCCGATCTCGCGGAGACGATCGCGCCGCTCGACCGCAAGATCTTCAAGCTCTACACGATGGTCCAGGAGCGCAACACCCATCGCGGCATCATCCCGGCGGGCAACGACGATACCCCGGCTCCCGTCGAGACCGCCAAAACCGAAGACGACGAGGACCTTTTCGCCGACGCGCTTTTCTGATTCACGCCGCCTGGGAGCGGCAAGCGCTTTAAACTGACAGGCGAGGCCGCTTGCCTGTCGTCAGAGGCGAAGAACGATCGCTATCGCCGCCGGAACTTGTTGGCCGCGTCGATCGCCGCCTTCTGCTGATCGTCCTCGATGCCGAGATAGAAGTCCTCGAGCGAGGGATCGGAAAGCCCGGCACGGCGCGACAGCACGTACCATTTCGCCGCCTCGATCGGATTGGGCGGCGTGCCGATGGCGTTGATGTAGAGATGGGCGAGCTTGTTCTGCGCGACGACGTTACCGCCATTGGCGGCAAGCTTCAGCCATTCGAAACCCTTGACGTAATCCTTCGGCCCGCCGACGCCGTTAACCAGCCAGATGCCGAGATCGAGCTGGGCCGTGTCGAAGCCGGCACGCGCGGCGCGCACCATCCACTCGCGGGCGAGTTGCTTCTTTTCCTCCGGCAGGTCTTTTAGCGTCGCATAGATCTGCGCCACGGCATATTGCGAATCGGCAATGCCCTGCTCGGCCGATTTCTCGTAGAAGGGCAGCGCGAGCTTCAGGCCTTTTTCACCGGGATTGTCGGCGACGAGAAGCTGCGCCCAGTTGAATTCCGCCGATGGATTGCCGGCCTCGGCCGCCTTGTGCATGTAGCCGTCCGCCTTGGCCTTGTCACGCGGCACACCCTGGCCTTCCATCAGCATCAACGCATATTTGAACATGGCCGCCGCATCGCCGCCCTCGGCCGCCTTGCCATACCAGAAGGCGGCGTTCTTCACGTCCTTCTTGACGCCGAGGCCTTGCGACAGGATCTCGCCGATCAGCGTCTGCGCCGCCGGATCGCCGAGCTGGGCGCGCGGCAGCGCCTTATCCATCGCGGTCAGGTAATAGCCGCGCTGATAGGCACCGTAAGCCTCGTCGACCGGCCCCTTGTAATCCTTCTCGGGCGGCAGATCGGGCAGCTTTGCCCCCATGCGGTCGAATACGCCGACGCCATCGGAAGGCTTTACCTCCCCGCCGTCGAGCCGGTCGGTGCGGAAGGTCGACGCCGGTGCCGTGCCCGGCTGGCTGATGACGCTGTCGGGCGCCTGCGCCAGGACGATATCCGGCCCGGCCGCCGTGAAGGCGACCATGCTGGCGAGGGAATATTTCAAAAGGCGGGCGGGCGGGATCGGCATGAGCGGGATTTCAATCCTCAAACCGTGGCGCTTTTTCGTCAAGCAGGGCGTTGATCTCGGCAACGATGGACGGCGCCCGGCCGGCTTCGCCGAAAACCGCCAGCCGCAGCGCCACGAACTCCGCCCCGGTTTCGGCGACCGCGAGCGCCGATGCGGGATCGGTGCCGCCCATGACGATGCAGGGGATCTCGATCATCGAGGCCCACCATTCGCCGAGCGCGAGGTTTTTCGGATGCGCTTCCGGCTTGATATCCCCGTCGAGCTTGCCGAAAAAGATATAGTCCGGCCTGGCCTCGCCGATCTCCAGCGCCGTATGCCGGTCGGCCGCATTGCCGCCGCCGACGATCAGCTTCGGCGCATGCTTGTCGATCGCCTCCGAAAGCGCCTCCGCATTGGCAGAAAGGTGCAGGCCGTCCGCCTTTGCCCGCCCCGCCACACGGCTGTCGCCAGCAATCAGCGCCGCAGCACCTGCATCCTGGATCACCGGCACCAGCTTCTCGGCATGTTTCTGGAAGGTCCCGTCGTCGAGCCCGTATTGCGGCACGATCACGGAAGCGACGTCGCCGCCCTTCAGCGCGTCGGCGACGATCTTTGCCTGTTCATCGGCATCGGCGATATCAGGCACGATGAGCACAAGGCGGCAGCGATTTTCCGGTTCGGTCATGAGGTCTTCCCGTTTCCTGCGAATTCCCTTTGAAAGGGCGGATCCGCACTCGTTTTGTGTGAGTAGTTCCGTTAGAGGAGGCTTGCAAGAGGAGGACGTCGAAAGCATGCCGCAGGATCTGTCATTCTACTACGCCGCCGTGCCCGCCGTTCTGCTGGTAGGGCTCGCGAAAGGCGGCATGGGCGACGCTTTGTCGCTGATCGGCCTGCCTTTTCTCGCCCTCGTCGTCTCGCCGGTCGAGGCAGCGGCGATCCTGCTGCCGATCCTGGTCTTCATGGACATGATCTCGCTCGTCATCTGGCGCAAGCACGGCGACTGGGCGACGCTGAAAATCATGCTGCCCGGGGCCATCTTCGGCATCGGCCTCGGCTGGGCGACATCGGCGCTCGTTCCGGGCAATATTCTGCGCATCGTCATCGGCGCGGTGACCATCCTCTTCTGCCTGCGCTATTTCTGGAACAATTTCGGGCCCGGCGTCGGCAAGGTGATCCCGCCGCGCGGCCAGCGGCCGGTCGCGGCCGGCTTCTGGGGCGCGTTTTCAGGTTACGGCAGCTTCGTCGCCCATGCCGGCGGCCCGCCCTTCCAGATCTATGCCCTGCCGCTCAAACTGCAGCCGCGCGAATATACCGGCACCAGCGTCCGCTTCTTCGCGATCCTCAATGCCATCAAGCTCATTCCCTATTTCGCGCTCGGCCAGCTCGGCACGCAGAACCTTGCGACCTCGGCGACCCTTCTGCCCTTTGCTCCGCTCGCCACCCTTGCCGGCGCCTGGTGCGTGCGGCGCATGAAGCCGGAGATCTTCTATCCCTTCATGTATGCGATGGCCTTGATCTCCGCTTTCCTGATCGTGCGTGAAGGCCTTGCCGGCTGGTAAAGGCCGCAGCTCGCTGCAATGCACAATTTCCTTGCTGGAACGGCCGGTTTGACGTAGCTTTCCCGGCATGTCGAACACGGACCCTTTCTCTGCGATTGCCGATCCGAACCGGCGGTTTCTGCTGGAGGAATTGCGCCGTGCGCCACGCACGGTCAACGAGCTCGCCGAAGGCCTGCCGATCAGCCGGCCGGCCGTGTCGCAGCATCTGAAGGCGCTGCTCGACAGCAACCTCGTCTCGGTGACGTCGGAAGGCACGAAGCGCATCTACACGGTCAACAACCGCGGCTTCGACAAGCTCAATTTATGGCTGGATCAGTTCTGGGCCTGATGCGCACCCCGCAACCTGTGGGCACGATGCGAATCACGTGAACCATTGTGAGGCGCACCTCGCAAAAGCGCCAGCCGCGATACCCCAAGCATCGGACTGGCGCAATTCTGGTGTCAAATCACCGGGTCTTGCAGATTTTAGGCGGAATGGATTGGTTTTTACCTCTTCTAACGCAAGATGATCGCCCGGCGACTCTTGGGAAGATTAATGGACGGATGACTTGAGACGCTGAATCTCGTCCTTGATGCGCAGCTTACGGCGCTTGCATTCGGCAATTTCGGTATCAGAAATAGAGGGAGCTGTCCTGAGCGCGTGCAACTCCTCCTCGAGTGCTACATGCTTCTTCTGGAGTGATTCAAGATGAGCTTCAACTGTCATTTGACCCTTCCTTCCTCTTACCTTTCCCCGACCATCTTCGTTGGGGACCAAGGTGTCAACCGCCGGACTGTGACACATTTTTGAAGGCTTGTCGAAGGCCAAAAGATGGAGATGAGATGGCAAATTCATGATCAAGACTAACTAGCCGTTACCCGTATTTGATGATAGGAGCTTGCGGAAATCATCGGCAGATCGGACAAGATCCGAGGACGATAACGGGGAATGCATATGGCCGATCAGGAACAGGCGGAAATCAGGCTCATGGTGGCGCGTCTGCGTCAGGAGCACGAGGATTTCGACGCCGCGATCAATGCCATGATCGAAACCGGATGCGACGCTCTGCGAATCCAACGCATGAAAAAGAAGAAGCTGGTCATCAAGGACAAGCTCTCGAAACTGGAAGACCAGATCGTCCCTGACATCATCGCCTGAGAGGAACGGCCTAGAGATGACAGACAGACCGCCCGTCGCCATTATCATGGGCAGCCAATCGGATTGGGAGACCATGAAGAATGCGGCCGACACGCTGGAAGCCCTAGAGATCCCTTATGATGCGCGCATCATGTCAGCGCACCGCACGCCCGAGCGCATGATGAATTTCGCCAAGGGCGCGCGCGCGGAGGGCTTCAAGGTCATCATCGCCGGCGCCGGCGGCGCGGCACACCTGCCGGGCATGACGGCATCGATGACGCCGCTGCCGGTCTTCGGCGTGCCGGTCCAGTCGAAAACCATGTCCGGCCAGGACAGTCTTCTTTCCATCGTGCAGATGCCGGCCGGCATTCCTGTGGGAACGCTCGCGATCGGCAGGGCGGGCGCGGTCAACGCCGCCCTTCTCGCCGCTGCAGTGCTTGCCCTCTCCGACGAGGAAATCGCCGAGCGTCTCGACGAATGGCGCGAGCGCCAGAGTGCCGCCGTCGCCGAATATCCAATGGACGACCAATGACCATAGCAACGATCGGCATTATCGGCGGCGGCCAGCTCGGCCGCATGCTGGCGATTGCCGCCGCGAGACTGAATTTCCGCACGATCATCCTCGAGCCGCAGGCCGATTGCCCGGCCGCCCAGCTCGCCAACCGGCAGATCGTCGCCGCCTATGACGACCCGGCGGCGCTCGCCGAACTGGCGGAAGCCTGCGATGTCGTCACCTACGAATTCGAGAACGTGCCCGTCGCGGCCGCCGAAGCGCTCTCGGCAAGCATTGCTGTCTATCCGCCTGCGAAAGCGCTGGAAGCCGCCCAGGATCGGCTCGTCGAAAAGCGCTTCCTCAACGGCTGCGGCATATCGACCGCCCGCTTTCATGCGGTCGACAGCCAGGCCGATCTCCAAGCCGCGCTGAAAGATTTCGGCGGCCAGGGTGTCTTGAAGACGCGCCGCCTCGGTTATGACGGCAAGGGTCAGAAGGTTTTTCGCTCGCCGGCCGATAGTTCCGACGGCGCCTATGCCGCTCTCGGCTCCGTGCCGCTGATCCTCGAAAGCTTCGTCGCCTTCGAGCGCGAGGTCTCGATCATCGCCGCGCGCGCTGCCGATGGGACGGTCGTCTGCTTCGATCCTGCCGAGAATGTCCACCGCAACGGCATCCTCCACACCTCGACGGTTCCCGCAACGCTCTCTGCACAAACGGCGGACGCCGCCCGCCAGGCGGCCGAAAAGATCCTTGCCGCCTTGAACTATGTCGGCGTCATCGGCATCGAATTCTTCGTGCTCGCCGATGGCGGCCTGATCGCCAACGAGATGGCCCCGCGCGTGCACAATTCCGGCCACTGGACGGAAGCCGCCTGCGTCGTCAGCCAGTTCGAGCAGCATATCCGCGCCGTCGCCGGCCTGCCGCTCGGCAATGCCGACCGCCATTCCGACTGCGTCATGCAGAACCTGATCGGCGACGATATCCTTGCCGTTCCCGACTGGCTGCGCCGCCCCGATACGCTGGTTCATCTCTACGGAAAGACGGAGTGGCGCACCGGCCGCAAGATGGGGCATGTCACCACCTTGACGCCTAAATCGCCGATTTCCCGGTGAGAAAACGCGGCCAAGTCCCGGGAAAAACACCGTCACGCGGTTGACATGGTGGAGGTGACGGGGTATCTGCTCCCCCACCTAAGAGCGCGCCCCGACGGCGCGCTTTTCATTGTTAAAGATCAACATCGCGGATCACAAAAATGAAGATCAAGAATTCGCTCAAGTCGCTCAAGGCGCGTCACCGTGACAACCGTCTGGTTCGCCGCAAGGGCCGCATCTACATCATCAACAAGCTGAACCCGCGTTACAAGGCTCGCCAGGGCTGAGTTCGCGCGTCCGGATCGCCTTGCCGCGCAAACCGCGCCTGCAACCATATCCGGTGGGTCGCTACGGTGATCACGTCAAATTTGTTTGATCTTCGGCGTTGGCGGACTAATATGTCCGCCATGCGCTTTTTTGCTTTGACATCAGCGGCGCTGCCGCTCGCCCTCATTCTGCTCACCTCCGTCTTTCCGGCCGCAGCCGCGGAAAAGGACGTCATTGTCGAGCAGACGAATGTCAACAGCTCGCCGAAACAACGCCTCGACCAGCTCTTCAGCCAGCTGAAGCGCGAACGCGACCCTGAAAAGGCCAGCGGCATCGCCAACGAGATCCGTCTGGAATGGAGCGATTCCGGCAGCGCCACCATCAATCTCTTGATGCAGTGGGCCGACAAGGCGATCGAGGAAAAACGCAATCCCGCCGCCCTCGATTTCCTCGACGAGGCGATTGCGCTGAAGCCCGATTACGCCGAGAGCTGGAATCGCCGCGCCACGCTGAATTACGCCATGGGTAACTATCGCAAGTCGATGTCCGACATCGAGCGGGTCTTGGATCTCGAGCCTCGCCATTTCGGAGCGCTCGCCGGCCTCGCGGCGATTCTCAGCAATGCCGGCAACGACCAGCTGGCATTGAAGGCCTGGCAGCAATTCCTCAATGTCTATCCCGCCGAACGCACGGCGCAGGAACAGGTCAACACGCTGTCAGAAAAACTCGCCGGCAACCGCACCTGATTCCGGCTCACCGCGCTTGACCTCGGGTCGGGCCGCGCAGGTACCACCGTTGCTCATCCGTTAAGATCATGCTTGCAGAAATTTCCGCTCTTCTCGCCCCGCTCGCCGCCGCCATCGGCTACTCCTCCTACAAGGCGCGGCAATTCGAACAGACCTATCCCAACATCGGCGAGTTGACTGATGTCGGCGGCTTCCGCATGAATGCTCTCCACATCAAACGCCCTGAAAATGCGGATCTGCCGGCGCTGGTCTTCATTCATGGCGCGAGCGGCAATCTGCTCGATCAAGCCGGCGCCTTCCGCGCCGCACTCGAAGGACGGGCGGAAATGCTCTTCGTCGATCGCCCCGGCCATGGCTATTCCGAGCGTGGCGGGCCGGAAAACGCAATTCCTTCCGGCCAGGCCGATGCGATCGCCACGCTGATGGAGAAGCGAGGGATTGAGAGGGCGATCATCGTCGGCCATTCCTTCGGCGGCGCGATCGCCGCCGCCTTCGGCGTGCGCCACCCGGAGAAGACGGCCGGGCTGCTCTTCCTCGCACCCGCCACCCATCCCTGGCCGGGCGGCATCGACTGGTATTATCACGTCGCGACGGCGCCACTCGTCGGCTGGCTCTTCAACCACGTAGTCGTCGTGCCGCTCGGGCTCAGCCGCGTGGAGCGCGGCACGCTGAACGTCTTCCGCCCCAATTCGCGGCCATCCGATTACATCGAGAAAACCGGTCCCTCGCTGGTGCTGAGGCCGCGGACCTTCCGCAACAATGCCGTCGACTTCAAAAGGCTGCTCGCTTACGTGAAGGAGCAGTCGCCGCTTTATTCGCGTATCACCGCTCCGACCGTCATCATAACAGGCGACAAGGACGAGATCGTCTGGGAACACCTGCATTCGCGCGGCCTTGCCCGCGACATAGAAGGCTCCGAACTCGTCACCATCAGCGGCGTCGGCCATAAGCCGGATTATCTCGCCACCGATGTCGCCATCGCCGCCATGGAAAAGATCGCCGGCGCGTCGCGCGACCTCCAGGCTGCCGCCCGCCGGGCCGAGGAAAGGCTCGCCTCCTCTCTCGGCGATCAAACGATCGCAATCCAGCCGCCGCTGATGCCGGGCGCCCTGCACGGCATTTGATCCTTCCGGCTGCACCCTCCTCACACAAAGCCAATTTCCCGCATTGCCGCGAGCCGCGGCAGCCCCATATGTCTTTGCGGTATTGTCCATAGGAGGGGAAATCATGGGCCGTCTGCATATCGGGGCGATCTCCGTCTTTACAGCACTGTCGCTGAGCCTGACCACGGCTTTCGCCGCGTCACCGGCGCCGGTTGAAGCCGAGCACGGCATGGTCGTCACCGCCCAGCATCTGGCGACCGATGTCGGCGTCGAGGTGCTGAAGAGCGGCGGCAATGCCGTCGATGCTGCGGTTGCCGTCGGTTATGCGCTGGCGGTGGTCTATCCCTCGGCCGGCAATCTCGGCGGTGGCGGCTTCATGACCATCCGGCTGAAAGACGGCACGAAGACCTTCCTCGATTTCCGCGAACGCGCGCCGCTCGCCGCGACGAAGACCATGTATCTCGATGCCAAGGGCGATATCGTGCCCCGCGCCAGCCTCGACGGCTATCTCGCCATCGGCGTTCCCGGCTCCGTCATGGGCCTGGAGACCGCGCGCGAGAAATACGGCACCCGGCCCCGCGAGGATCTGATCGCGCCGGCGCTCCGCTTCGCCAGGGAAGGTTTCACGCTGGAACAGGGTGACGCGGCAATTCTCGCCGGCAGCGCCAAGCGCCTCGCCAAGGATGAAACGGCCGCAAAGATCTTCCTGAAACCGGACGGCAAGCCCTATGCTTCGGGCGAAAAACTGCAGCAGCCGGATCTCGCCGCTGTGCTCGCGGCCATTTCCGAAAAAGGCCCCGACGCCTTCTATAAGGCCGCGCCCGCCGAGGCGATCGTCAAGGCGAGCCAGGCCAAGGGCGGCATCCTCGCCAAGGAGGATTTCGAACAATATGCCGTACGCGAATTGAAGCCGATCGAGTGCAACTATCGCGGCTACGACATCATCTCCTCGCCGCCGCCCTCCTCCGGCGGCGTCATCATCTGCGAAATCCTCAATGTTCTGGAGGGATACCCGCTCTCCTATCTCGGCTACAACTCGGCCGAAACGGTCCACGTGATGACCGAGGCGATGCGCTACGCCTATGTCGACCGAAACGCGGCGCTCGGCGACCCCGATTTCGTCGAGAACCCGGTCGAAAAGCTTTTGGACAAGACCTATGCCAAGGAGATTGCCGCGAAGATCGATCCCTACAAGGCCGGCGTGTCCGCGAACCTGAAACCGCTCGGCGGCAAGGAAAGCACCGAGACGACGCATTATTCGATCATCGACGATGAGGGAAATGCGGTTGCCGTCACCTATACACTGAACGGCTCCTTCGGCGCTGCCGTCGTGGCGCCCGGCACCGGCGTGCTCCTCAACAACGAGATGGACGACTTCACCTCCAAACCCGGCGTGCCGAACCTCTACGGCCTCGTGCAGGGCGAGGCGAACGCCATCGCGCCGAAGAAGACGCCGCTCTCCTCGATGAGCCCGACGATCGTCACCCGCGACGGCAAACCCTTCATGGTGATCGGCAGCCCCGGCGGCTCGCGCATCATCACCATCACGCTGGAGGCGATCCTCAATGTCGTCGATTTCGGCATGGATATCAGCCAGGCGGTCAACGCCCCGCGCTTCCACCACCAATGGCAGCCCGACAAGATTTATCTCGAACCCTATGCGCTTTCGCCGGATACGGAAAAGGCGCTCGCCGCCATGGGCTACAGCTTCGACGGCGGCAATGACGGGCCGGTCTGGGGCCAGGCCGCCGGCATCCTCGTCGGCGGCAAAAGCCTCGCGGCCATCGAAAAGGGGGGCGGCGCCCGCTACAACGGCGCCATGGACAGCCGCGCGGTGGAAGGCTCGGCCAACGGCTATTGATGGCCGGCGGCAGGCGCGATGTTCCATTCATGTCACGGTGACAAAGTCGCCGTTCACAAACCGTCTGCCGCATCCTATGCATGAGCGTAGCCCGCAAGCAGGACGATTTCCGAATGGCCAGCATTGAAATGATTGTCGCCGCCCGCGCCCGTCTGCGCGGCCATATCAGACGCACGCCGCTTCTCTCCTCCCCCTTCCTGAACGAGATCGCCGGCCGGCGCCTGTTCGTCAAGGCGGAATGCCTCCAGCATACCGGCTCGTTCAAGTTCCGCGGTGGCTGGTCTGCCGTCTCCGGCCTCGATCCGTCTGTGCGTGCAAACGGCGTCATCGCCTTCTCCTCCGGCAACCATGCCCAGGGCGTCGCCCTTGCCGCCAAGCTGCACGGCGTACCCTCCGTCATCATCATGCCGAGCGATGCGCCGAAGCTGAAGATCGACAATACCCGCGCCTTCGGCGCGGACGTCGTGCTCTATGACCGCGCCAATGAGGATCGCGACGAGATCGGCGCGAAGCTCTCGGCCGAGCGCGGCCTGACGTTGATCAAGCCTTTCGACGAGCCGTTTGTGATCGCCGGCCAAGGCACGACCGGCCTCGAAATCTCCGAGCAGGCTGCAGATGAAGGCATCGCATCAGCCGAAGTCCTCGTTCCCTGCGGCGGCGGCGGCTTGACATCCGGTATCGCGCTCGCCCTCGAAGCCAGCGCTCCGGGCTTTCGCGTGCGTCCCTGCGAGCCCGAGAATTTCGACGACACCACCCGTTCGCTCGCCTCCGGCAGGATCGAACGCAATGCTTCGATGTCGGGTTCGATCTGCGATGCGATCGTCACGCCGCAGCCCGGCAACATCACCTTCCCTATCCTCAAGCGCCTCGTCGGCGCCGGCATCGTCGTCACCGACGAGGAGGCATTGCGCGCCATGGCGCTCGCCTTCGTCAGGCTGAAAATCGTCGTCGAGCCCGGCGGCGCAGTAGCGCTCGCCGCCGCCCTCTTCCACGGCGACGCACTGGAAAGCGACACGGTCGTCGCCGTCACCTCAGGCGGCAACGTCGATTCCCATATCTTCGCCATGGCGCTCGAACGCTTCGGCTGAGACCTGGGTCGGCGCGGCCTTGGGAAGGCCGAGACGAAGCCGACAACATGATCTTCCTGTTGTTCGCGGCCAGTGCACGCGCCGGAGCGGTCAACAGTGATATCAGCTTACGCGCGCAGGGTGTCATGCACGGACTGAAGCACGAGTTCGGCAAGCCGCGCTCCCGCCGGCTGCAATTCGGCTTCCGCCCGGTGCAGGACCAGGCCGAGCTTCGGCAACTCAGGCAGGCCGATCGCCTCGGGCTCGAGTGCGCGGACCTTCGCCGGCAGGCCTACCGGGGTACGGATGGTCAGACCGAGACCTGCCGCTGTCGCGGCCCAGAGGCCGCCGAGACTGGGGCTGACGAAGGCGAGCCGCCAGGAGATGCCCGCCTCATCGAGTGCCCGCGTCGCCGCCGTTCGCAGCAGGCAAGGCGCTTCCAGCGAGGCGAGCGGCATCGGTTCGCCGCTTACCGCATGCCAGCCGGGTAATCCCTCGGCAGGGCCGATCCAGCGCATCGGCGCCTCGCCGATCACCTCGCAATGCGCCGTCAGCGTGCCGTCGCTCCACGCGAGCGCCAGATCGAGTTTGCCCGACGTCACGCGCTCCAGCAATTCGGCGTTGCGCACCACCCGCGCCTCGATACGCACCTTCGGGTGAGCCCGGGCGAAACGGCCAAGCACCTCGGGCAACAGGGTTTCTCCGAAATCCTCCTGCAGGCCGAGCCGCACCCAGCCTTCCAGTTCGACGCTGTGGACAGCCGCCGCCGCCTCGTCGTTGAGTTCCAGCAATCGCCTGGCATAACCGAGCATCGTCTCGCCGGCATCGGTCAGCGCCAGCCCGCGCCCCGCCTTGCGGAAGATCGGCGTGCCCGCCTGCTCCTCCAGCTTCTTCAACTGCGCGCTGACGGCCGAGGTCGAACGCCCGAGCTTTTCCGCCGCCTTGGCAAAATTGCCGAGCTCCATACCGGTCGAAAAAGTCCGAAGCACATCGAGATCGAAGATCGTCCGCCGCATCCCATAGTCCTTATTTTCGGGATCGTTAGTCCATAAAATTCTGGTTTTCAGCATCATCCTGTGCTGCGATGATGCTGTTGTCAAGGCCGCCGGACGGTCCAACCATGGAGATCCCAATGCCCTTCGTTCGCATCTCTCTTCGCAAAGGCAAATCTGAAGATTATCTCGCAACGCTTGCCGACACCATCCAGCGCGCCCTCGTCGAGACCTTCGACGTGCCCGCAAACGATCGCTTCCAGGCCATCCACCAGCACGATGAGAACGAGTTGATCTTCGACCGCAGCTATCTCGCCGGCCCGCGCTCCGACGATTTCGTCTACATCTCCATCACCATAGGCAGGCCACGCTCCGCGGAGATGAAAGCGGCACTCTATCGCCGCCTCGCCGATCTCCTGGCGCAGTCGCCGGGCCTTCGGCCCGAGGACCTGATGATCGTCATCAGCACCAGCGCGCCCGAGGACTGGTCCTTCGGCGCCGGCATCGCCCAGATGACCGATCCCGACTGGCGGCTGCGGGCGCTCGGAGGCCGGCAATGAGCGCTTCGAACCCAAAAACGATGACCGTCAGGCGACCGGGCAAGGTGGTTCGCTCGCCGGAGGACGTAGCCACCGCCCCCTTCTGGGTAGAGATGCTGCTCGACGGCGCCGACGGCGAGAACACTGCGATGCGCGCCACGCTCGATCCCGGCACCATCACCCGCTGGCACACCCACCCGCAGGGCCAGTTGCTCTATGTGCTTTCGGGACAGGGGCTGGCGCAGAACGAGAGTGGCGCGGTCGAAGAACTGCGTGCTGGCGACGCGATCTGGTTTGCACCCGGCGAGCGCCACTGGCATGGCGCGACCGATGATAGCCCCTTCAGCTATATCAGCATCCAGCCGAGCGAAAACGGCAGCGTTGTCGAATGGCTGGATCATGTGGAGAGACGCTCATGATCGCCATGCAATACGGCTTCACCCTGCCCGCCGATTACGACATGTCGATCATCGACCGCCGCATCCGCGACAAGGGACCGCTGCTCGACGGCTTCCCCAATCTCGGCTTCAAGGCCTACCTCAGCGCCCGCAAAGGCGACTTCGGCAGCCGCGACAATCTCTATGCACCCTTCTATCTCTGGCAGAAGCCGGAAGGGGCAAGCGACTTCCTCTGCGGCCCGGGTTTCCAAGCGCTCACCGGCGCCTTCGGCTGGCCGCGGGTGAACACTTGGATCGTATGGCAGGCAGCCATCTCGCCCGAGATCGCCGCGGCCGCCTTTGCGACCCGCGACATCCTGCAGACGGAACCCTATGCGCCGCTCGCCGATCTCCGCCGGGCGGAAAGCGCAGAGGCCGAAGCCGATCTGGCAGCAGGCGTGCTTGCTTCCGTCTCCGGCTTCGAACCGACGACATGGACACGCGTTCGCTTTAGATTATGGAAAGACATGCCTGAGATCGGCCGCCACACGCAGGCCTATCGCGTCGGCCACCTATCCCTCGCCCAGCCCTGATCTCAGGTCGTTGCCCGGCGGTAAAAGGCAAGCGATCCCGCAAGAGCCAGCAGCGCCCCGCCGCAGGCCCGCTCCAGCCACATGGCGCCCGACGTCTTCAGGAAACGCACCGCCTGCGAGCCAAAGAAGGCGTAGCCGAACATGATGATGAAATCGAGCGCGGCAAAGACGAGTGCGAGCAGCGCGTATTGCGCCGCCTGCGGCTCGCTCGGGTTAATGAACTGCGGCAGGAAGGCCGAGAAGAACAGATAGCCTTTCGGATTGGTCGCCGCGACCATGAAGCTCTTCAGCCCGATCGAAAAAGCCGACTTCGCGCCCGCCGCCTCGCCCGATTTCAGCGCCGCATCGATCGTGCCCTTCGAGCGCAGCAGCATGATGCCGAGAAAGGCGAGATAGGCTGCACCCGCCCATTTCAGCATCGAGAACCAGAATTCCGATGCCGCAAGCAGCGCACCGAGCCCAACCGCCACGGCGCCGATCAGCACGAAATCGGAGAGCACCGCGCCGATCATGCCGGAGACCGCGCGGCGCAGGCCATGCCGTGAACCGTTGGTCAGCGCCAGCAGCACCGTTGGTCCCGGCGTCGCGATGCCGACGAAGGAAACCGCTGCAAATGCGATAAGCGTGACGACGTCCATGATGATCCCTCCAAACCCGGATCGAGACTTGCACGCGCCGAAACCCTTGGCAATGCCGATCCCGCCAAGAAAAAGCCCGCCGCCTCTTCAGGCAGCGGGCTCGATCAAGGATGCGGTCGGATCAGACGCCGCTCTGACCGTCGGAGCCGATATAGGCGATGCGGATCATGTTGGTGGCGCCGGGTGTGCCGAGCGGCACGCCGGCCGAAATGATGATGCGGTCGCCCGGCTTGCCGAAGCCTTCGTCCGCGACGATGCGGCAGGCGCGGTTGACCATGTCGTCGAGATCGGTCGCGTCATGAGTGACGACGCAATGCAGGCCCCAGACGATGGCAAGGCGGCGAGCGGTCTTGATGATCGGCGACAGCGCCAGGATCGGCACCTGCGGACGCTCGCGCGAGGCGCGAAGGCCTGTGGTGCCCGACGAGGTGTAACAGACGATCGCCGACAGCTTCAGCGTCTCGGCGATCTGGCGGGCGGCGAGCGAGATCGCATCGGCGCCGGTCGCTTCCGGCTGGGCGCGCTGGGCGTAGATGATCCCGGGATAATGCGGCTCGCGCTCGATGGCGCTGGCGATCGACGCCATGGTCGAAACGGCTTCGACCGGGTAATCGCCAGAGGCCGATTCGGCCGAGAGCATGACGGCATCGGCGCCTTCGAAGACGGCGGTCGCGACGTCGGAAACTTCGGCGCGCGTCGGCACCGGCGCGGAGATCATCGATTCCAGCATCTGTGTGGCGACGACCACCGGCTTGCCGGAACGGCGGCAGGCGCGGATCAGCTGCTTCTGGATGCCCGGAACCGATTCGAGCGGCATTTCGACGCCCAGATCGCCGCGGGCGACCATCAGGGCGTCGGAGAGCTCGATGATTTCCTCGATGCGCTCGATAGCCTGCGGCTTTTCGATTTTCGACATCAGGCCGACGCGGCCGCGGGCGATCTTGCGCACTTCGGCAAGGTCGTCGGGCCGCTGGACGAAGGAAAGCGCCACCCAGTCGACATCATCGGTGGCAAGCACGGCGTCGAGGTCGGCGCGGTCCTTGTCCGTTAGCACGCCGACGCCGAGCAGTGTATCGGGAAGGCTGACGCCCTTGCGGTCGGAAATGCGCGTGCCCGAAATCACCGTCGTGACGATGCTCTTGCCGTCGCACTTTTCGGCGCGCAGAGCGAGCTTGCCGTCGTCGATCAGCAGGCGATGGCCGGGCTGCACCGATTCCAGGATCTCCGGATGCGGCAGATAGACGCGCGTGGCGTCGCCGAGCGCTTCATTGTTGTCGAGCGTGAAGGTCTGGCCGGGTTTCAGGTCGACCTTGCTGTCGACGAACTTGCCGACGCGCAGTTTCGGTCCCTGCAGGTCGGCGAGAATGCCGATCGGCCGGCCGGAACGCGCTTCCACCGTGCGGATGCGCTGGACGAGCGTGCGCATCAGATCGTGGCTCGCATGGCTCATATTGATGCGGAAGACGTCGGCACCGGCCTGGTGCAGCTTCTCGATCATCGATTCCTCGGCGGAGGCGGGCCCGAGGGTGGCGAGGATTTTAATTTTGCGATTACGCTTCATCAATTCTGGCTTTCTTGCGTCCCTGGGGTGTCGGAGAGTTGAACCATCCAGCTGCCCTGGCGGCCCGTGTCGTATTCCTTGAATCCCATCTTCTGATAACCCCGGGCATAACAATCCTGCACACCCGTGATCTTGAATTCGTTTTCCGCCACGCACATCTGCACGTCACCCGTCCATCGTCCTCCCCGGGCGGCGTCCTCTGCGTAAAGGTAATAATAGCGCGACTGCAACTCTCCCTCGATCAGCGTGGCGCAGGTCGTTGCCGGCACCTGCCACCAGCCTTCCGTGATCCAGCCGTCCTTGGCCCGGTAGCCGATGGCCACGCCGACGAGATTCTGCGTTCCGTTGCAGACACGGAAATCCGCGCGTGCGGCATCTGCGATGAAGAACGGCATGGCGGCTGCAAGAGCGAACAATGCGAGACGGACCAGCGGCCCGGACCGCGTGAGGAAACTTGGCGCGGCTTGGATCAACACGGCTCCCAAATAGCTCCACGGTTATTCGTTGTCCGTGTCTTCTTGCGCCGCCATCATGCGAAAGTCAACGCAATGCTAATCGATTATATTTCCTTTCATAAGCTGTTCATCGAGGTTCATATCCGCCCGTCCCCGCCTGCTGCGCTTGAACCGGTCGCAGGCACATGCGATCACTGAGCCCGACTGCGCAATGACGAACGGCAATTCCTTCATGGACGACTTCCAATCCTTCGAAATCCTACCCGGAAAACATGACAAAGGCATGGTGATCCTCGCGGACCACGCGATGAACCGCCTTCCCGCCCGATATGAGAGGCTCGGACTGCCCGAGTCTGCCTTTGCCCGCCACATCGCCTATGACATCGGCATCGAGGGCCTGACGCGGCAGCTTTCGGCAAGGCTCGGCGTGCCCGCCGTTCTCGGCGGCTTCTCGCGCCTGCTGATCGACCCGAACCGCGGCGAGGACGATCCGACGCTGATCATGAAAATATCGGACGGCGCCGTCATATCGGGCAATCATCCGATCGCGCAGGAAGAATGGGACTACCGCATCGAAACCTTCCATCGCCCCTATCACGCCGCGGTGGCCGAAACGATAAACGCCGTGGAGAACGCCACCGGCAAAGCGCCGCTGGTGCTGTCGCTGCATTCCTATACGCCCGCCTGGAAAGGCATTCCGCGCCCCTGGCAGGCCGCGGTCCTCTGGGACAGCGACCGCCGCGCCGTCGGCCCGCTGCTCGACATGCTGCGCGCCGATCCCGATCTCGTCGTCGGCGACAACGAACCCTATGACGGCGCGCTCAAGGGCGATACCATGTACCGCCACTGCATGGTGACCGGCATTCCTCACGCGCTGCTTGAGGTGCGCCAGGACCTGATCGCGGACGAGGCCGGCATATCGGCATGGGCCGAGCGCCTTGCGCCGATCTTTGCGGCAATGAATGCCGATCCCGCCATGCACGAATACGATGTCCACGTCTCGCGCACCGGTCCTTATTGAACGATAGGCCCCCATTGACGGAAAGGAGAGCGAGATGACCACGCTCAGCAAGGAACAGCAGACCGAATTCGAGGCCGCCGCCTTCCGCCGCCTCGTCGCGCATCTTCGCGAACGCAGCGACGTCCAGAATATCGATCTGATGAATCTGGCCGGCTTCTGCCGCAACTGCCTGTCGAACTGGTATCGCGAAGCCGCCGAGGCCGAAGGCGTCGCGGTCACCAGGGACGAATCACGCGAGATCGTCTATGGCATGCCTTACGAGGATTGGAAGAAACTCCACCAGAACGAGGCCTCGCCTGTGCAAAAGGCTGCTTTTGAACTGAACAACCCGCACAAATAGCTCGGGCGGCCGCGAACAGGCTTGACCGTGACGCCGCTTTCGCGGCAGTCACTGGCATCCAAAATCGATCACCAATCAGGAGAACACGATGTCTGATGCTCATGGCGTCGCCCGCGACCAGCTTCGCGCTTTCATCGAGCGCATTGAACGGCTGGAAGAAGAAAAGAAGACCATCGCCGACGACATCAAGGACGTCTACGGCGAAGCCAAGGGAATGGGCTTCGACACCAAGATCCTGAAGAAGGTCGTGGCGCTGCGCAAGAAGGACGAGCAGGAACGCATGGAAGAGGAAGCGATCCTCGACACCTACCTGCACGCGCTCGGCATGATCGAGTCTCCGCCGGAAGGCTGATCCTTCGCATCGCCGATCTCGATAAAGCCGTCGGGCCTCCCGGCGGCTTTTCTTTTTGCGCGGGATATTGCTGGCCAAGCACCATTCGGCCGCTCGAACAGCCAAAAGAAAAACCGCCGGATCGCTCCAGCGGTTTGGGTATTTCGACGATCGGCAGGCTCAGTTCGTGTTGAACTTGCGCACTTCCATGAAGTTGACGGCCGTGCCGCTGAAGCGGGCTGGATCGACCGAGGCGGTCTTCACGTTGAAGCCCTCGGCATAGACTGATGTCGGCTGGGCACGCATCGACTGGCTGACGAAGCGCGGCGCCTTGACCTGCTTGGAAGCCATTTCGAGCCGCGCATTGGTCAGCGCCCACTGCGAAATCATCTTCTGCGTCAGCTTCGGCTCGGTTCGAACGGTCGCGCGGCTGGCGTCGGCTGCGGCGGCTTGCTTCTGCGTCGGGCGGCCGCCCTTGGTGGGGAGGCCCGGCGCTACGGCGCCTTCGGCGGCCGGCGCGTCGAAACCGTCGCCGAAGCTTGCCGACTTCGTCACCGGCGCCAATGCGGCAAGCTGCAGCGTCGGCTTTGCGGCAGGCGCCTGTTGCGGCATCGCGGCGGCGATTGCTTGCTCCACGCTCATCTCAGGCTGATGCGAAGCAACGTCGCTTTCGGCAGCCTTGTCGTTCTGCTGCTCCAGCGCCGCTGCGACGGCAGGCGAGAGCGTATCCTGATCGGCCTCGTCGGCCTCTGCTTCCGGATCGGCATCGGCCGCGGCAAGCAGGTTTTCCGCAACGGCCGGCCGTTCGACCGGTGTCGGAACCGGCATTCCGTTCTGCATGTTCGGATCGACCGACGCCACTTCGGCGTCACCAGGCGCGCGGCGCTGGCCGAGAAGCGAGGGAACCGGAATGCTGTAGGCGCTGAGATCGGCGAACTGCTGCGGCTGGGCCTGATCGGTCGGAAGCGCTGCGGCAAGGGCCTGCTGTGCGGCATTACCCGAAGACGGCGCCACCAGCGCACTCGCCATTTCGCTGCCGGCCGGCTGGTTGCTGAATGCCGGGCGAACCTGCGGCACCGGCGCGTTCAGGTCGGCGACTTCAGTCTGCTGCGGCTCGGCAGGAGCAGCGGGCTCGGCCTTCGGCGGCGTCGCCTTGGCGACGGCGGCCGGAGCCGAATCATCCGTATCGTCTTCCTGCTCGTCCGCCCCGCCGCCGAAGAGCGCGGCAAACAGCGTCTTGTGCTTCGGCGCCGATTCGGAAGCGCTGGCGATCTCGATCTGCGTGCCGCTGGCGCGGCGCTTGTAGTCGGCCATTGCCTGCTGGTAGCCCGGCAGCGGCTTGCCATCGGCCGGAATATGGATGGTGTTGCCGTTAGGGAAAAGCCGGACGAGCTCATCGCGGCTCATGCGCGGCCAGGCACGAACACCGCCGACATCCATGTGCACGAAGGGCGAGCCCGACTTCGGATAGAAGCCGACGCCGCCGACCTGCATCTTCATGCCGATGCCGCGCAGCGTCGCGAGCTTGACGTCGGGAATGAAGAAGTCCATCGCCTTGCCGAGCATATGCTGGCTCTTTTCGGCGACGCCGGATTGGCGCGAGCGGCCGCGCAGCATTTCATTGGTCGCCGGCGAGCGGAAGCCGCAGACGACGTTGATATAGTCCCTCGATCCGCTCTGGCGGTAGACTTCCCAGATCAGGTCGAACAGGCGCGGGTCCATCTTCGTCGGCTGGTTCTTGCGCCAGTCGCGCAGGAAGCGGTTCAGCTGCTCCAGACCCTTGGGATCGAACTTGCCGTTGCGCTTATAGGTGATGACGGCCTTTTCACCGGTGTGGATGAAATAGAGCTTGAGGCTGCGGGTTTCGCCCGCTGCCTGGGAAGGCGTACTGACGAATACCGGCGAGGAAACCGCAAGCGCAAGAAGGGCGGCCGCTACCGTCCTCACTGCCTTTCCGCAGATGTCGGCGCACAACGAACGCCAGCTCAAGCGCGAAGGCTTGGAATTCCCATTCAGATTCGGCAACTCGATCCCCGTCAGACAGACAATGTCCCGTACTGTCTCAGATGACTGTCAAATGCGGTCACACGATGGCAAAAATGCCACACATGATCAACCTTTTCTTTACATAGTGAAAGAGCCACTAACAAGTGGTTTATGATCAGTAACAAATCGTGGTTGCCCGAGTCTTAACAAATGGTGCTTAAGCCGCATCTTTCTGGGGATTATCCGGATCTATGCCGTAATCTTTGAGCTTGCGATAAAGTGTGGATCGCCCGATCCCGAGCTTGCGCGCCACTTGACTCATCTGCCCGCGATAGAATTTGAGTGCGAATCGGATGAGTTCCTCCTCGACGTCGGCAAGCTTGCGCACATCGCCTGAGGGGTTGACGCTGGCGATCGCATTGTCGGAAGTCTCCGACAGGCGGTGATGCACATCCCCCGGCGTCGGCGCCCGGTAATCCTCGCCATATGCCTCATCCGGGTCGATCCCGGTGTTGTCGGCAACGAGCGCCAGATGATCCACCACTTCATATTCCGGAAGCTGGGCGGCAATCTGCGGGAAGTCCGCCTCGGTCAGCTCCGGCCCCTCGGCCAGAACGACCGCGCGGAAGATCGCGTTTTCGAGCTGGCGGATATTGCCCGGCCAGTCATAGGCAGTCAGCAGCGCCAGCGCGCCTGAGTTCACTGTCATGCGGCGGCCGTTCTTCTGCTCGCTGGAGAAGCGGTCGGCAAAGACGCGCACCAGATGCGGAATGTCTTCCTTGCGCTTGCGCAGCGCCGGAATGGTGATCGGGAAGACATTGAGGCGGTAATAGAGGTCCTCGCGGAAATGGCCGTTCTTGACCTCTTCGATCAAGTCCTTGTTGGTCGCCGAAATCAGCCGGACATTGACCTTGTGCGCGGTGCGTGCACCAACGGTCTCGATCTCGCCCTGCTGCACGGCGCGCAGCAGCTTCACCTGCACCTCGAGCGGCAGGTCGCCGATTTCATCGAGGAAGATCGTGCCGCCGTCGGCTTCCATGAACTTGCCGATGTGACGTTCGGTCGCGCCGGTGAAAGCGCCCTTTTCATGGCCGAAGAGAATGCTTTCGACCAGGTTGTGCGGGATCGCCCCGCAATTGACGGTGACGAACGGCTTGTTCGAGCGCTCGCCGCCGGACTGTATGGCGCGCGCCACCAGCTCCTTGCCGACGCCGGATTCGCCTTCGAGCACGACGGGGATGTTGGATTGTGCCGCCCGCTGGGCGAGGTCGATGACGCGGATCATCGCCGGGCTTGCCGAAACGATGTCGTCGAAACCGACGGAGCCTGAGCGCGACCGGCGTCCGGCCCGCGCCTTCACCTCACGCTGGTCGAGCTTCATCGCATTCGAAATCGAGGTGGCGATCCGCTCGGGCGAAACCGGCTTGACGACGAAATCGAAGGCGCCGGCGCGCATCGCCTGCACCACGGTCTCGATGCCGCCCTGCCCCGTCTGCACGATGACGGGGATCTGCGTGCCGAATTCGTGAAGCGCGTCGAGAAATTCGAGGCCGGTCATCTCCGGCATCATCAGGTCGAGCACGATGACATTGAAAAGGCCGCTGTCGCGCTTGACCATTTCAAGGCCGATACGGCCGTTTTCCGCCTGGTGCACGACATGGCCGTGACGCTCGATTGCGTTCTTGAGCAGGCGGCGCTGCACCGGGTCGTCTTCGACCACGAGGATTTGCCCTGCTCCCTTGAGCTCATTGTAACCGGTCATTGTCGCTCCACTTCATGCGAAACCCTGGAGCGCACTCTGGCAGAAAGGCTTGAACATCCAGTTTTGAGAAACAATTGCATTTTAACGATTGTGACGACCGTTTTTCGTGCCGAAGCGAGGCCTTTCATCCGCTGAAAAGCCCTTGATACCGGGCCTTGTCGCGCTTGCTGCACCGCAGCTCCCTTCAGACGGGCATGGGTCGCTGTAGCAGTTTGAACCTTCGCGTCGCGCTTTCTGAAAATCGATTCCGATTTTCGGGCCGATGCGCTAGACAAGCAAACCTGTTATAAAGTGGAGAGGAATTGCGCCCATGAAAATCAAGCTCCCGCACGCACGCCTTCTCTTGTCGGCAGCAGCGCCGAGTGGGGCCGCCGATCCCGCGCTCGGCGATCTGCCGGTCTGGAAGCTGCAGGATCTCTATCCCTCCGCCACGTCAACCGCTTTCGTCGCCGACATGGAAAAAGCCGGCAAGGCCGCGATCGCCTTTGAAGAGAAGTGGAAGAGCAAACTTGCCGAAGCGGCGGCCAAGACCGGCGGCGAAGGCATCGGCGCGGCGCTGCAGGAATATGAGGCGCTCGACGATCTCATGGGCCGCCTCGGCTCCTTTGCCGGCCTCACCTATTTCTCCGACACCACCAATCCGGCCAATGGCAAGCTTTACGGCGACGTGCAGGCCAAGATTACCGAATTCTCAGGTCATCTGCTGTTCTTCGCGCTGGAACTGAACCGCATCGACGATGCGGTGATCGACGCCAGCATGGCGAACGATCCCGATGCCGGCCATTACCGTCCCTGGCTCATCGACCTTAGGAAAGACAAGCCCTACCAGCTCGACGACAGGCTGGAACAGCTCTTCCTCGAAAAGTCGATGACGTCGGCCGCCGCCTTCAACCGCCTGTTCGACGAAACCATGGCGGAACTGCGCTATGAGATCGACGGCAACAAAGTGCCGCTCGAAGTGGCGTTGAACATGCTGCAGGAGAAGGATCCGGAAGCGCGGCGCAAGGCGGCCATGGCGCTTGCCGAAACCTTCAAGGCGAATATCCGCATCTTCACGCTGATCACCAACACGCTTGCCAAGGACAAGGATATCGCCGACCGCTGGCGCGGGTTCGAGGACATCGCCGACTCCAGGCATCTGGCCAACCGCGTCGAGCGCGAGGTTGTCGATGCGCTGGCTGCGGCCGTGCGCGAAGCCTATCCCCGCCTGTCGCACCGCTATTATAAAATGAAGGCGAAATGGCTCGGCATGGAGCAGATGAATTTCTGGGACCGCAACGCGCCGCTTCCGGAAACCTCGAGCGCCATCATCTCCTGGCCCGAAGCAAGAGAAACGGTGCTTTCGGCCTACGGCAACTTCGCCCCCGAGATGGCCGATATCGCCAGGCGCTTCTTCGACGAACAATGGATCGACGCTCCGGTCCGTCCCGGCAAGGCGCCCGGCGCCTTCGCCCATCCGACGGTTCCCTCGGCCCATCCCTATGTGCTCGTCAATTATATGGGCAAGCCGCGCGACGTGATGACGCTTGCCCACGAGCTCGGCCATGGCGTGCACCAGGTTCTCGCCGGCGCGCAGGGTGCGCTGATGTGCCAGACGCCGCTGACGCTTGCCGAAACCGCATCGGTCTTCGGCGAGATGCTGACCTTCCGCGCGCTCCTGGAAAAGACCACCGACAAACGCGAGCGCAAGGCGATGCTCGCCCAGAAGGTCGAGGACATGATCAATACGGTCGTGCGCCAGATCGCCTTCTACGAATTCGAGCGCAAGCTGCACACCGCCCGCAAGGCAGGCGAACTCACCGCCGACGATATCGGCGAGCTCTGGCTCTCCGTCCAGTCGGAAAGCCTCGGGCCTGCGATCAACATTTCCGAGGGCTACGAGACCTATTGGGCCTATATCCCCCACTTCATCCATTCACCCTTCTATGTCTACGCCTATGCCTTCGGCGATTGCCTGGTGAATTCGCTCTACGCCGTCTACCAGAAGGCCGAGAAGGGCTTTCAGGAGAAGTATTTCGAGCTCTTGAAGGCCGGCGGCACCAAGCATCACTCGGAACTCCTGAAGCCTTTCGGCCTCGACGCCACCAATCCGTCGTTCTGGAGCCAGGGCCTGTCGATGATCGAAGGGCTGATCGATGAGCTGGAAGCGTTAGATAAAGCGTGAATTCTCGTCGCCAGGAGCGGGGAGGCGGCAACGAGTCCCTTCTCTCCATAGGGGAGAGGTGCCGGCAGGCGGATGAGGGGGCGACATAGCAGAACCTGTCCTTCGCATATGCTCAGGACGTCGCTTCGCTCCTCCCCCTCATCTGCCCTTCGGGCATCTTCTCCCCCGTGGGGAGAAGGGAAAAATACCTCGCCCTCCCAATCGCATCTTGAGTGATGAGGAGCAGAACAAACCGAAAGCGTTGCGTGACTGACAAACCCTATATTCTCTTCCGCGACGACACTTCAGGCCAGGTGATGCTTTTCGCCGAGCCGGCTGAGATCATCATTGCCAGGACGCGCAGCGAATTCTTCGCCGGCCTCGCCCGCTTGGAAGAAGCCAGGGCCGAGGGCAAATGGCTTGCCGGCTACATGGCCTACGAGGCCGGATATCTCTTCGAGGAAAAACTCGCGTCCTTTGCCGGAGAGGGCCGCGAAACGCCGCTCCTTTGTTTCGGCGTCTTCGACGCGCCGCAGCCGGACACGCACCCGCTCGCCCAGCCGAAACAGCGTCTCGAAAACGAAGAGTTCCTGACCGCCCCGAAAGCCGGATGGGATTTCCCTATATATAAAGAGCGTTTCGACCGCCTTCACGAGCACCTGCGGCTCGGCGACGCCTATCAGGCGAACCTCACCATGCCGGTCGAAGCCCGCTGGACCGGCGATCCCCGTGCCGCCTTCTGGTCGCTGATCGAACGCCAACCGGTCAAATACGGCGCACTGGTCGATCTCGGCGGCCCGATCATCCTGTCGCGTTCGCCTGAACTCTTCTTCCGCACCGATGAAGAGGGCTGGATCGAGACCCATCCGATGAAGGGTACGGCAAAACGCGGCGCCAGCCCCGCCGAAGATGCCGAAATCATCGCGGCCATGCGGGCCGATATCAAGACGCAGGCCGAAAACCGCATGATTGTCGATCTGCTGCGCAACGACATCTCCCGCATCACCGAGGTCGGCACGCTCGACGTGCCGAAACTCTTCGACGTCGAGACCTATCCGACCGTCCACCAGATGGTGAGCCATGTGCAGGCAAGGCTGCGTCCCGGCCTTTCGATCCGCGATATCTTTGCAGCCCTCTTCCCCTGCGGGTCGATCACCGGCGCCCCGAAGATCCGGGCGATGGAAATTCTCCACGCGCTCGAAGATACCCCGCGCGACGCCTATTGCGGCGCGATCGGCATGATCTCGCCCAGCGGCGCCATGCGTTTTTCCGTCGCCATCCGCACCGTCACGCTTTTCGATGATGGGAAAGCAGTCTTCAATGTCGGCGGCGGCATCGTCTTCGATTCCACTGCCGAGGCCGAATATGAGGAATGCCTGCTCAAGGCCCGCTTCGCCATCGGCGACCAATGGATCGCGCGATGACCGATTTCTCGCTGATCGAGACGCTGCGCTGGCAGCCCGGCGATGGCTTCATCCGCTGGCGCCTGCATCTCGCCCGGCTTTCCCGCTCCGCCCGTCGCCTCGGTTTTCCGCAACCGGTCGGCGCGGCGGCAAAGCTCGATGAAGCCGTCGCCGAGGCCACAGGCCCATTGCGCATCCGCCTGACCTTCGATCCGCAAGGCAAAATCGAAGTAACGAGCGCGCCCTTTGTCCCGCTGCCCCCGGAGACCGTCTGGAGCGTTCGCATCGCCAAGATCCGTCTCGACTCCGCCGACAGGCTGCTGCACGTCAAGACCACGCGCCGCGCCGTCTACGAGACCGCCCGTGCCGAATATGCGCCTGCGGAGGCGGATGAAGTCATCCTTTTGAACGAGCGCGGCGAAGTCTGCGAAGGCACCATCACCTCCGTCTTCCTGGACGACGGAACCGGCATCCTGCGCACCCCGCCGATTTCATGCGGCCTGCTCGCCGGTGTGCTGCGCACCGAACTCATCTGCGGGCGCAAGGCCCGCGTCGGCCGTCTGACACTTGCCGATCTCGATGCCGGCACGCTCTATGTCGGTAACTCGCTGCGCGGACTGATCCGCGCAAACCTCCTCAGGAATTGACCATGTTCATTCTCTCCCTCACCTACGTAAAATCCAACGATGAAGCCGATAGGCACATGGAGCCGCACATGGCCTGGGTGAAGGAGGGTTACGCCAAAGGCTGGTTCCTCGCCTCCGGCCGCAAGGTGCCGCGCACCGGCGGCGCGATCCTCGCCATCGGCGACCGCGCCGCGATCGAAGCCTATGTCGCCGCCGATCCCTTCACCATCCACGGCGTTGCCGAATACGAAATCACCGAACTTGCGATAACGACGACGGTTGAAGGACTGGAAATCCTGAAGCGCTAACCATCTGGCGCCTGCTCTTCAGCTATGGCATTCACGACGATCACGTGAAGAATATTGACAATATGTGCTACGCCACCCACAATCACGAGAAAATAAGGGTAAACCAATGGCGTCAGGCAGCATTCACGTAAAGGTCAGCGGTGCGCTTCAGGATCATATCCAGCAGCAGATCGGCGATGATGGCCTCTACGAAAACGCGAGCGAATACATCCGTGCTTTGATCCGGCGCGATTTGCAAACGCGTGATGAAGCATGGGATGCCCTTCAAAAGGAACTCGCACCCGCGATGCGGGCCGCCGATGGTGAGTTTGTCGCTGTCAGCGCCGAGGATGTCATTCGCCGCAACAAACGCCGCTGACTGTGATGGCTTATCGGTTTTATCCGCGTGCAGACGCTGCACAGGACAAGATTTGGCGCGATACGTATGAAACGTGGGGAGAAAAGCAGGCGGATGCCTATATCCTCGGGCTGCATGGTCGGTTGCAGCGCCTATGCGAGGAGCGACTTATCTGGCGCCAGCTTCCACAGCGATTGGCCATTCCCGCAGATATCAAGCACCATGCTTATTTCAGCCGTTATGAACATCACTACATTTTCTTTCGCGAACTCGATAACGGCGATATTGGCGTGATGAGCATTCTTCACGAGCGGATGGATTTGCCGGTAAGGCTTAGAGAGGACTTGGTAGCTCATTCGAGCAAGGGATCGTAATAGGCATATTCCAAAACACGACACATCGGGTAGCCGACCTTCCGCCCACCCGATATTTGCCCTTTCCCCGTCAACGCTCTTTATTGTGACGCCGTTTTGTGGTTAGAGCCGGTCACTTCGCAATTTCTGCGGCAATCTCACAAGAATTCTTCGGGCTTCCCGCCTTCGTCGCCTTCCACAGGAGAAAAGAATGACGGAACAGAACTATCCGGTATACGCCGAAATTACCGGTCCGATCGTGATGATCGGCTTTGGCTCCATCGGCCGCGGCACCCTGCCCCTGATCGAGCGCCACTTCAAATTCGACAAGAGCCGGATGGTCGTTATCGACCCGCGCGAAGAGCCCTCCGACATGGAGATCCTGAAGAAGCACGGCGTCCGCCATATCAAGGAATATGTCACCAAGGACAATTACAAGGAACTGCTGAAGCCACTGCTGACGGAAGGCGAAGGCCAGGGTTTCTGCGTCAACCTCTCGGTCGACACCTCCTCGCTCGACCTCATCAAGCTCTGCCGCAAGCATGACGTGCTCTATGTCGACACCGTCGTCGAGCCCTGGCTCGGCTTCTATTTCGACAAGGGCATGAGCAATGCCGACCGCACCAACTATGCGCTGCGCGAAACCGTGCGCAAGGAAAAGGCGAAGAATCCGGGCGGCGCCACGGCCGTTTCCACCTGCGGCGCCAATCCGGGCATGGTTTCCTGGTTCGTCAAGCAGGCGCTCGTCAACCTCGCCAACGACACCGGCCTGAAGTTCGACGAACCTGACCAGCATGATCGTGAAGGCTGGGCCAAGCTCATGAAGAAGCTCGGCGTCAAGGGCGTCCACATCGCCGAGCGCGACACCCAGCGCACCAAGCACCCGAAGCCGCTCAACGTCTTCTGGAACACCTGGTCCGTCGAAGGCTTCATCTCCGAAGGCATGCAGCCGGCCGAACTCGGCTGGGGCACGCATGAGCAGTGGATGCCGAAGAACGCCAAGAAGCACAAGAAGGGCAACAAGGCCGCCATCTATCTGGAGCAGCCCGGCGCCAACACTCGCGTGCGTACCTGGTGCCCGACCCCTGGCCCGCAATACGGCTTCCTCGTCACCCACAACGAGTCGATCTCGATCGCCGACTACTTCACGGTCCGCGACAAGGACGGCGAAGTAACCTTCCGCCCGACCTGCCATTATGCCTATCATCCGGCCAACGACGCCGTGCTCTCGCTGCATGAGATGTTCGGCAACGGCGGCACGCCGCAGCCGGTTCATCACGTTCTCGACGAGGACGAGCTGGAGGACGGCATCGACGAACTCGGCGTGCTGCTCTACGGCCACGAGAAGAATGCCTATTGGTATGGTTCGCGCCTGTCGCTGGAGGAAACCCGCCGCATCGCGCCTTATCAGAACGCCACCGGCCTGCAGGTCACGTCAGCCGTTCTCGCCGGCATGGTCTGGGCGCTCGAGAACCCGAAGGCCGGCATCGTCGAAGCCGACGAGATCGATTACAAGCGCTGCCTCGAAGTGCAGATGCCCTATCTCGGCCCGGTCGAAGGCCACTATACCGACTGGACCCCGCTCGACGGCCGTCCCGGTCTCTTCCCCGAGGATATCGACACCAAGGATCCCTGGCAGTTCAGGAACATTCTCGTTCGCTGAGATCGTCAGTGCAACTTGAAGATGCCCGCCGCGAGGCGGGCATTTTTGTAACGCCGGCTGTATAAATTCTGCCCGCCGCCTTCCAAGGCTTGCCATCCTGGCGGGTGCACGCCATGTTTTGCCCGAACTGCAGCGGGGTCCGCCGCGCCGATTCGCCGGGAGAAGCCTTATGAATATCAAAACTGGTCTCGTTCTTGTCGGTGCAGCAGCCGCGCTTGCCGCCTGCGTTTCATCAGGACCGCGCCCCCTGCCGGTTGCAAACACGCCCGCGCCCACCGGCGTCGAAGGCAGCTGGAGCGATCCGAACGGTATCGTTTCCACCTTCCAGGGCGGCACGTTCACCACCCGCACTACCGACAGCAACCAGTTGCTCGCCTCCGGCACCTATATCAACACCTCGCCGACGCTGGTCGAGATCAACATGACCTCGCTGGTGCGCAAGACCCAGTCCAAGGTCAATTGCGCCCTCGTAAATCCGAGCCAGCTGAATTGCACCTCGGATTCCGGCGCACAGTTCACGCTTTCCCGCCGCGGCTGACAAGGACGGATGGGCGATAGGCTTGCGGGGATAAGCACCGTGCGAGCCTTCGCCGGTTACCTCGTCCTGCTGCTCGCACTGCCGCTTGCGGCACTTGCCGTCGTCCTGCCGGCCAATGTCTACCGCGCCCAGGGCATCGCCGCCCCCGATTGCGACGGGCCGCTGCAGGTTTTGATCTTCGCTCTGCCGGCCCTCTTGATCTATGGCGCCGGCGCATTCCTTGCCTACCGGAGCGGTAGACGCTTTCACCGCATCCTTTCCCTTCTCTGCCTGCTCGTCGCACTGGCCACTCTTCCCAACATTGCGGAAGCTGCGCGCGAACTCTACCGAAACGCCGTCGACGGCGAATGCTTGGGCTAGAGCATGTCGCGCAAAAGTGTGCAGTGGTTTTGCGTTAACGACATGCGTAAAACAAAGACCTAAAGCGCGAAGAGCGAATCTGAAAGATCGCGACGCGCTTTAGTCACCCGGCTTTTTTGTCTGCCGCCTCTTGGAAAGAATCCCTTCTGATCCAGCTTTCCCTTGCGGTCGCGCATCGTCTCGTGGAACATCTGCGCGCCGGGAAACCGCCCCGGCGGACTATGGAAGGGATCGGCGAGGATCGGGGAATCTCTCGCCTCAATCAGGAGAACAGGGATGACGAAGTCTTTCAGCTTCGGTCTTTTGACCGCGTCCATGCTGGCGCTGAGCGCGGGTGCCGCCTTTGCGGATTACGAACTCAATATTCTTCATATCAACGATTTCCATTCACGCATCGAATCGATCAACAAGTTCGACTCCACCTGCTCGGCCGAAGAGGAAGGCAAGAAGGAATGCTTCGGCGGCGCGGCCCGCCTGAAGACCGCGATCGACCAGCGCCGCCAGGCGCTGTCGGGCAAGAACGTTCTCCTGCTGAATGCCGGCGACAATTTTCAAGGCTCGCTGTTTTACACGACCTACAAGGGCGCAGCCGAAGCTGAATTCCTGAACATGATGAAGTTCGACGCCATGACCGTCGGCAACCATGAATTCGACGACAGCGAGGACGGGCTCGCGACCTTCCTCGACAAGGTGCAATTCCCTGTCGTGACGGCGAACGTCAAGGCGGCAGCCGCCTCCAAGCTCGGCGACCGCATCAAGCCCTCGCTGGTGCTCGATGTCGGCGGCCAGAAGATCGGCATCGTCGGCGCTGTCACCAACGATACGCCCGAGCTTTCCTCACCCGGCCCGAACGTCACGATCGCCGACGACGTTGAGACCATTACATCAGCCGTTCAGGAGCTGAAGGGCCAGGGTGTCAACAAGATCATCGCGCTGACCCATGTCGGCTACCCCCGCGACCTCGCCGTGATCGCCAAGATCCCAGACGTCGATGTCGTCGTGGGCGGCCATTCGCATAGCCTGCTCTCGAATACCGATCCGAAGGCCGAAGGCCCGTATCCGACGATGGTCGACAACCCCGGCGGCTACAAGGTGCCGGTCGTCCAGGCCGCCTCCTACAGCAAATATCTCGGCGATCTCGTCGTCAATTTCGACGATAACGGCGTCGTCAAGGACGCCAAGGGCGATCCGATCCTGGTCGACTCTTCCTTCACACCCGATCCTGCCGTCATCACCCGCGTTGCCGAACTGGCAAAGCCGATCGAGGAACTGCGCAAGAAGGTGATCGGCTCCTCCGAAGGCCCGATCGAGGGCGACCGCAAGGTCTGCCGCGTCAAGGAATGCTCGATGGGCAATCTGGTGGCCGACGCCATGCTCGACCGCACGAAGAACCAGGGCGTCACCATCGCCTTCCAGAACGGCGGCGGCCTGCGCGCCTCGATCGACGGCGGCGACGTCACCCAGGGCGAGGTCATCACCGTCCTGCCTTTCCAGAACACCCTCGCCACTTTTGAAACGACCGGTGCCGATGTCGTCAAGGCGCTCGAAAACGGCGTGAGCCAGATCGATCAGGGCGCCGGACGCTTCCCGCAGGTCGCCGGCCTGAAGTTCTCGTTCGACCAATCGAAGCCTGTCGGCAGCCGCGTCAGCGATGTCCAGGTGAAGGAGGGCGACAACTTCGCGCCGATCGACCCGGCCAAGTCCTACAAAGTCGCCACCAACAACTTCATGCGATCAGGCGGCGATGGCTATTCGATCTTCAAGGACGGCAAGAACGCCTATGATTACGGCCCGGATCTTGCCGACGTGACCGCCGGATATCTGGCAGCTCATTCGCCTTATAAGCCCTACACCGATGGCCGCGTCACCGAAACCGGCGCGACTGTGGCACAGGCGCCCGCTGCCGAACCGGCGGCTCCCGCTCCCGCGCCGGCAGCACCTGCGCCGGCCACCGAGCCCGCTCCCGCCCCTGCGGCGCCGGCTGCACCCGCCCCGGCCACCGAGCCGGCCCCGGCAACTCCCGCGCCTGCTACGGAACCGGCTCCGGCAGCCTCCGCACCCGCCGCAACGACGCCCTCCACCCACGTCATCGCGGCGGGCGACACCTTCTGGGATCTCGCCGTCACCTTCTATGGCGATGGTACGTTGTGGCGGAAGCTTTCGGAGGCCAACGGCAAGCCGAACCCACGTCACCTGACGGTCGGCAAGGAGATCGAGGTTCCTGCCAAGTAAGACGATTTGTCCCGATTGTCGTGGCCGGTCCGGGCTTTCCCGGGCCGGCTTTTCTTTCTATAGGGTGAACCGTGATCTCGCGGCTGCGTATGAGCCAACGAGATGAAAAAGAGCGTTGGGGCCAGAATGACCGCAGATATTTCACTCCGCCCGGCGGACCATCCGGCCGTCAAGTCAGGCAAGGTCGGCGTCCTGCTGGTTAATCTCGGCACGCCCGACGGCACCGACTACATCTCGATGCGCCGCTATCTCAGGGAATTCCTGACCGATCGCCGTGTCATCGAATGGTCGCCCTGGAAGTGGTATCCGATCCTCTTCGGCGTGGTACTCAACAGGCGCCCGCAGAAGGTCGGCAAGGCTTATGAGCTGATCTGGAACAAGGAGAGGAACGAAAGTTATCTCCGTACCTATACGCGCAACCAGTCGGAACTGATGGCCGAGCGGCTCAAGGATCTTGCCAATGTCAAGGTCGACTGGGCGATGCGCTACGGCACGCCGTCGATCGCTTCGCGCATCGAGGCGCTGAAGGAAGACGGCTGCGACCGCATCGTGCTCTTCCCGCTCTACCCGCAATATGCGGCGGCGACGACTGCGACCGTCAACGACAAGGCCTTCCAGAAACTGCTCACCATGCGCTGGCAGCCGGCGCTGCGCACCGTGCCCGACTATCATGACGACGAGACCTATATCGAGGCGCTCGCCCAATCCGTCGAAAAGCACCTTTCGACGCTGGACTGGAAGCCGGAGATGCTGCTTGCCTCCTTCCACGGCATTCCGATGTCCTATTTCAAAAAGGGCGATCCCTATTACTGCCAATGCCAGAAGACCGGCCGGCTGCTGCGCGAACGGCTCGGGCTGACCAAGGAAAATTTCATGGTCACCTTCCAGTCCCGCTTCGGGCCGGAGGAATGGTTGCAGCCCTATACCGACAAGACGGTGGAGAAGCTCGCCCAGGACGGCGTCAAGCGCATCGCCGTCATCAATCCCGGCTTCGTCTCCGACTGTCTGGAAACGCTGGAAGAGATCGCCGAACAGGCCGCCCACTCCTTCCATGAGAATGGCGGCGACAAGTTCACGCATATTCCCTGCCTCAACGACGGCGAGGACGGCATGAAGGTGCTGGAAAAGGTCGTTCGCCGCGAATTGCAGGGCTGGGCCTGAGAATAGGTCCAAGGACCTTGCCGTGACGAGCCTCCTTTCACCGGGAGGCCGTGCATTCGCGTGTCATTTCTTCCTCGCAAAGAACATGCTAACTCACCACATCAGTTGTGAGGCGCTTGCGCATGCGCCGATGGGAGGAATTTTTCATGCTGTTCGGCGGCTTCGACATCGTCGTGATCGTGCTCGTCATCTTCGTCATCCTCGTGCTTTTTGCCGGGATCAAGACCGTGCCGCAGGGCTATCGCTACACCATCGAGCGCTTCGGCCGCTATACCCGCACGCTGGAGCCGGGCCTCAACCTCATCACCCCTTTCATCGAGCGTGTCGGCGCGCGGATGAACGTGATGGAGCAGGTGCTGAATGTGCCGACGCAGGAAGTGATCACCAAGGACAATGCTTCGGTTTCAGCCGATGCCGTCGCCTTCTTTCAGGTTCTGAATGCCGCCCAGGCCGCCTATCAGGTGTCCCACCTCGAAAATGCCATCCTCAATCTCACCATGACCAATATCCGCTCGGTCATGGGATCGATGGATCTCGACGAACTGCTTTCCAACCGCGATGCGATCAATGACCGGCTGCTGCGCGTCGTCGACGAGGCCGTGCAGCCCTGGGGCATCAAGGTCACCCGCGTCGAGATCAAGGACATCCAGCCGCCGCGCGACCTCGTCGACGCGATGGCCCGCCAGATGAAGGCCGAGCGCGAAAAGCGCGCCCAGGTGCTGGAGGCGGAAGGCTCGCGCAATGCCCAGATCCTGAGAGCCGAGGGCGCCAAGCAATCCGCCATCCTGCAGGCCGAAGGCCAGCGCGAAGCTGCCTTCCGCAACGCCGAAGCCCGCGAGCGACTGGCCGAGGCCGAGGCCAAGGCGACGAAGATGGTTTCCGAAGCGATCGCCGCCGGCGACGTCCAGGCGATCAACTATTTCGTTGCGCAAAAATACACCGAAGCGCTCGCCTCGGTCGGTTCGGCGCCCAATTCCAAGATCGTGCTGATGCCGATGGAAGCCTCTTCCATCCTGAGTTCGCTCGGCGGCATCGGCGCCATCGCCCGCGAAGTCTTCGGTGACGCCGGCAATCCGCCGCCGCCTCCCCCGCCGCGTCCGCGCCCCGCCCCGGCCCGCTCGACGCCGTCGATCAATCCACCGCTTCCCAACAATCCCTTCAATCCCGATCAGGAGCGATGAGCCATGCTGGCGAAGATCATCGCCGAACTCGGTCCGTGGAGCTGGTGGGTCGCAGGCCTGGTGCTGCTCGCCGCCGAAATGATCGTGCCTGGCTTCTTCCTGGTGTGGATCGGCCTTGCCGCCTTGATCGTCGGCGCGCTGTCGCTGCTCTTCTGGGACAGTGCCTTCTGGGTCTGGGAGCTGCAGGCGATCCTTTTTGCGCTTCTCACCGTCGCCACCACCTTTGCCGGCCGCCGGCTGACGCTGCGCAATGCCGCGACCGACGAGCCCTTCCTCAATCAGCGCGGCGCGAGCCTCGTCGGGCGCACGGCGACGCTGCAGGAACCGATCCGCGAAGGCCGCGGCCGCATCCGCCTCGACGATACGCTATGGCAGGTCATGGGGCCTGATTTGCCCGCGGGAACACAGGTGAAGGTGATTTCGTGTCACGGCCGCGACCTGCGGGTCGAACCCGTCTGATCAGGCAACCCCGATCCGCAGCAGGTCGTGGAAATGCACCAGCCCGACCGGACGGTTGTCCTCGTCGATGACGATCAGCGCGCCGATGTGATGCTGGTTGAGCAGTGCCAGTGCGGCGGTCGCCAGCATCGTCGGCTTCACCGTCTTCGGCGTCTTCGTCATGATGTCGTCGACGGCAAGATCGGCAAGGTTGCGCGTCAGGTTGCGCGCCATGTCGCCTTCGGTGACGATGCCGCAGAGCCGGCCATCCCCGTCAAGCACGCCGACGCAGCCGAAATGCTTGCGCGACAACACGGTGATCGCCTCCGGCATCGGCGTGCCCTTGGCAACCAGCGGCAGCTTCTCGCCGGTATGCATGATATCGGCGACATGCATCAGGCTCGCGCCGAGCTTGCCGCCGGGATGGAAGACGTGAAAATCTGTGGCGGTAAAGCCCCGCGCCTCCAGGAGCGCCACCGCCAGAGCGTCGCCGAGCGCAAGCTGCATCAGCGTCGAGGTCGTCGGGGCCAGGCCGTTGGGGCAGGCCTCCTGCTCGTTCGGCACCAGAAGGATGATATCGGCTGCACTCGCAAGCGAGGAACGTTCGCTGCAGGTGATCGCGATCAGCGGAATGGAGAAGCGCCGCGTGTAGGAGATGATGCTCTTGAGCTCGGCGCTCTCGCCGCCCTTGGAAATCGCCAGGACGACGTCATCGCGCGCGATCATGCCGAGATCGCCGTGATTGGCTTCGGCCGCATGCACGAAAAAGGCGGGCGTTCCCGTCGAAGCGAACGTCGCCGCGATCTTCGCGCCGATATGCCCGCTCTTGCCGACGCCGGTGACGATCACGCGCCCGGAGATGTCGCCGATGGTCTCCACCGCCTTTGTGAAAGGACCGGCCAACCCATCGTCAAAGGCTCGTTCGAGTGCCTCGAGACCGCGTTTTTCGGTCTCTATCGTGCGTTTTGCCGATTCGAGCACGCTGTTTTCAACGAGTTTGATCGCTCTCTTGTTCATGGAGATGCGTTAGACCTTTTCACTTTCCAAGTCCACCCCGCACCATTTCCGAAATGTGAACGGCGCCTGCCCGCGGCAACGAATGATTAACCACAAGGCTTTACCTTTGGGTAAGAACCGAAAGCATGTCAGGCACGAATTGATGGGCCAGCCAAAACAGACGAGCAGTGTGACGCCGCTCCGCGCCATGAGCCGTGTCGTCTGCTTTACTGCGTTCGGCGGCCTGCTTCTCGGCCAGACGCCGGCTTTCGCGCAGTCCGCCTCATTGCAGTCGGCGACCAGCCGCGCAGCGTCCTCCGAGAACAATCGCGCGACGACGGGCGCGGCATCCGAAGCCGGCTTCGATGACGAGAGCGACGGCTTGGCCACGCCGGCGGCAAACGGCGCTGCCGCAAACACGGACGATGCCCAGAGGCCCGCCATACCGGACGCGCAATACGGCGACGACATCACCGGCTCCATTCTTGATGAGGACATGCGCCGGCTGAACACCCGCGAGGCCTTGGTCGATGAGACGCTGCCGCGCCGCAAGGCCACCGAAAGCGCCTCGACGGCGGAAACGCCGGGCATTCCGATCGGCACGTTCGTACTCCGCCCGAGCGTGACCCAAAGCATCAACACCGAGACCACCAAGGACGGCGATACCAGGCAGCATCGCGCCTTCCTCGAAACCGATGCGGCCGCGACACTCACATCCGACTGGGGACGTCACCAGCTGACCGTCACCTCGGAAGGCGCCTGGCAGAAGAATATCAGCGGCGAGGGCGAAGAGCAGCCGTCCTTCAAGGTCAACGGCGATCTCCGGCTGGATCTTCCCGACGATACGGTCGCGCACCTGACGGCCGGGTACAATTTCTACCGCGAGGATACGGACGATCCCGACGCCATCGCCGATGCCACGCAGCAGTCCGACGTGCAGGAGTTCACCGCCGGCGCTTCGGTCCAGCGCGATTTCGGCATCCTGCGCGGCACGACGGCGCTGGGGCTCAGCCGTTCGATCTATTCCGACGCCACGCTTGCAAACGGCACGACCGTGACCCTGAGCGACCGCAACCAGACGACCGGCACGCTGCGCGGGCGCGTCGGCTATGAGCTGTCGCCCGCACTCATCCCCTTCATCGAAGCCACGGTTGGCCGCACGATCTATGACGAAACGCGCGACTCCGCCGGTTACGAACGTTCGGGCCACAGCTATGGCGCCAAGGCGGGCGTCGAGGTCGATCTCGGCGAAAAGCTGAAGGGTGAAGTCGGCATCGGCTACGCGATGGCGGATTTCGAAGACAGCCGGCTGTCCTCGATCGATACGGCCACGCTCGATGCGAGCCTGCTCTGGTCGCCGATCCGCGGCACCGATGTCAATCTCGACCTGCAGACGAGCATCCAGCCCTCGACGACGGCAGGCGAGAGCGGCTACGTCTCGCACGCGCTGACGACGACGGTCACCCACCAGCTGCGCGACAATCTCGTCGGGACGATGATCGGCGGCGTCATATGGCGCGATTATCCCACGGACAGCACCATCAACGACGAGCTCGTTTATACCACGGCGACCGGCCTGACCTGGAACATCAACCGCTATCTCGATCTGACCAGCACGCTCGGCTACGAGCTGACCACGCGCAAGGACGGCGACGACTCCCAGCAATGGCGCGCCGGCGTCGGCCTCAAGCTGAAAAGATAAACGCCGCGCCTCCGATGGGAGGCGCGGCGTTCTATCACTGATAGGCTTGGGCGGAAATCTTACTTCAGCCCTGCAAGCAATTCCTTGAAGCCGCCTTCGACGGACGGACGGATGTCGGCACGTTCGAGGGCATAGGCGACGTTCGCCAGGATGAAGCCGTCCTTGGCGCCGCAGTCGTAGGTCGTGCCGCGGAAATGGTAACCGGCGAAATCCTGTTCCTTCAGCAGCTTCAGCATGCCGTCGGTGAGCTGGATCTCGTTGCCGGCGCCGCGCTCCTGGGTTTCGAGGATCTTGAAGATCTCCGGCTGCAGGATGTAGCGGCCGTTGATGAAGAAGTTGGAAGGCGCCGTTCCCTTGGCGGGCTTTTCCACCATGCCGGTGATGCGGAAGCCCTCGCCGATCGCTTCGCCGACGCCGACGATGCCGTATTTATGCGCCTGGTCGGGCGCGCATTCCTCGACGGCGATGATATTGCCGCCGCTCTGGCCGTAAAGGTCGATCATGCCCTTCATGCAGCCCTTGTCGCCCTTCATGATCATATCGGGCAGCAGCAGTGCGAAGGGCTCGTCGCCGACGATCTCGCGGGCGCACCAGACGGCATGGCCGAGGCCGAGCGGCTCCTGCTGGCGGGTGAAGCTCACCGTGCCGGCTTTCGGCAGCTGCTGGGCGAGAAGGGTGATTTCCGCCTTCTTGGCGCGTTCGCGCAGCGTCTGTTCCAGCTCGAAATGAATATCGAAATAATCTTCGATGACGTGCTTGTTGCGTCCGGTGACGAAGACCAGATGCTCGATCCCTGCTTCGATCGCCTCGTCGACGACATATTGAATGATTGGCTTGTCGACGACCGTCAACATTTCCTTGGGAACAGCCTTCGTTGCCGGTAGGAATCGCGTCCCCAATCCGGCAACCGGAAATACTGCTTTACGAACTTTGCTGTGCTGAGCCACACCGGCCTCCTGCTTCGATCATATCGCTTTGGAAATAGAGCTTTTTAGCTTCAACTAGTATAGAATTGCTACTGTTTTGCAACTGATGACCGTCGCGGGCCGTCATGGTAAAGAATTTGTTGACTCCGTTCCTGTAGTCTCGGGTTTGGGCGGACATGATGCCCCGCTGCACCGGAAACTGAAGATGTGGGATACGACTGTCGATGACCCAGAATCACAAAAACTCCCTTCGTGGTCTTGCTCTCGCCTTCGTTGTCGCCGCCCAGGTTGGGCTGGTCCCCGACAACGCGAAAGCTGATTCCCGGTTCCAGAAATGGATCGCGGATTTTTACCAAACAGCCGCTCAGAGTGGCATCAGTAAGGCAACCTATCAAAAGGCCTTTTCCGGGGTGAGCGAGCCCGATCCCACCGTGCTCGAAAAGGCGGCCTATCAGCCGGAATTCACCTCTAAGATCTGGGACTACGTCGATTCGCGCGTCAATCCCTACACCGTCAAGATCGGCCGCGAGATGGCGGTCAAGCACGCAAGGACGCTCGCTGCGATCGAACAGCGATTCGGCGTCGACAAGACCATTCTTCTCGCCATCTGGTCGATGGAATCGAATTACGGCGCGATCCTCGACAAGGACGACCGGCTGCATTACGTGCCCCGCGCTTTGGCAACGCTTGGCTATGCCGATCCGAGCCGCGCCAAGTTCGCCAAGAAGCAGTTGATTGCCGCGCTGAAGATCCTGCAGAACGGTGACGTGCCCGCGCGGGAGATGACCGGCTCCTGGGCCGGCGCCATGGGCCACACCCAGTTCATCCCGACGAGCTATCTGCTCTATGCCGTCGACGCCGACGGCAATGGTCACCGCGACATCTGGAACTCGGTGCCGGATGCGCTGGCGACCTCGGCCAACCTGCTGATGAAGAACGGCTGGGATACCGGCAAGACCTGGGGCTACGAAGTCGTCGTTCCCGCGGCCGCGGCCAAGCAGGCCGGCAAGACCCATACGCTGGCCCAATGGGCCGAGCTCGGCCTGAAACGCCCGAACGGCAAGGCCTTTCGCGAAGGCGGCACCAAGGCCGTGCTGAAGATGCCGGCCGGGCCCGGTGGCCCCGGCTTCCTGATGACGGCCAACTTCTTCACCATCAAGAACTACAATGCGTCGGACAGCTACGCCCTTGCCGTCGGCCTGCTGGCCGACCAGATCGCCGGTTACGGCGGCATGCAACAGCGCTGGCCGCGCCCGGACGGCGCGCTCGACATCACCGAGAAATTCGAGCTGCAGACGCGTCTCAAGACGCTCGGCTATTACAATGGCGAGGTCGACGGCAATTTCGGATCGGGTTCGAAGGCGGCGATATCGGCCGTGCAGGAGCGCATCGGCATGCAGCCGGACGGCGAGCCGTCGCTGCCGCTTCTGAACGCGCTTCGCCGCTAGAACCGGTGTAACCGTGACCTACATAAAGCGGGAGTAGACGCTGGCCTGCCCTCAGTGCAAGATGCCGGCAGATGCGGAACTGCCCATGACCAAGAAAACTGACCGGACCCCTCAAAGCCGCTGGCTCATGCTCGCCTTGATGGCGGCTTCGCTGGGTCTCGGCGCGCTTGCGCCGGTGGCTGTCGCGCAAGCCCAGGAGCAGCGCTACCAGCGCCGGTCGATTCTCGATTTCTTCCTCGGCCGGCGCTATCTCGACGACGGGCCGCAGGCCCCTGACGTCCAGCAGCCGAGACGCCAGCAGCGCAAGCGCCCGCCGGCGCAGAAAGCCGTGGTCAGCCCCCGCACCGCGCCGCCGATCCGCGCTCCCGTACAGGAGGAGCCGGTCGTGCAGAAACTCGCCGACGCCCGCAAGATCCTGATCGTCGGCGATTTCCTTGCCAGCGGCCTCGGCGACGGCCTGACCGCTGCCTTCGAGACGTCGCCCGGCGTCATCGTCGAGGCTCGCGGCAATGTTTCCTCGGGTCTCGTCCGCGACGATTATTACGACTGGCCGGAACAATTGCCGAAGATGATCGACGAGCTGAAGCCGGCCATGGTCGTCGTCATGATCGGCGCCAACGACCGTCAGCAGATGGTGACCGACACCGCCAAGGAAAAATTCCGCACCGACGGCTGGTTTGCCGAATATCGTCGGCGTGTGCTCTCCTTCGGCAAGGAAGTCGCCGATCGCAAGATCCCGCTGCTCTGGGTCGGCCTTCCCGCCTTCGAATCCGATCAGATGACGGCCGATGCCGTCCAGATGAACCAGCTCTACCGCAACCAGGTCGAGAGCATCGGCGGCGAATTCATCGATATCTGGGATGGTTTCGTCGACGAAAACGGCAACTTCATCGTCACCGGATCGGATGTGAACGGCCAGCAGGTACGCCTGCGCACGTCCGACGGCATCAACCTGACCCAGGCCGGCCGACGCAAGCTCGCCTTCTACGTGGAAAAGCCCGCCCGCCGCATTCTCGGCACCCAGGCAAGCCCGGATCTGGTGCGCCTGGACGAAAGCAACCTGCCGGGTCTCGGCCTTCCCACCAACCCGGTCGAGCACACCGTACCGATCAGCCTCTCCGATCCCAATCTCGACGGCGGCGCCGAGCTTCTCGGCGCAAGACCGCCCCCTGTGACGCTGACGAAGTCGCCGCGCGATCTCCTGGTCGAGCAGGGTGAGATGACGCCGGCACCCGTCGGGCGCGTCGACGACTACCGCATGCCGGCGGCCAAGACGCCGGCCGAAGTCTCGGTGAAATAACAAGGCCGCGCGAGACGCGCCTTCTTTTCGTTTACGCCGCCTGCGGCCAGCTCAGATAATAATAGTTCGAACCGATCAGACCGAAGAAGGCGTTGCTGTCGTTCGTCTGATCGACATAGCTGCCGTTCTCCTTGACGAAGGCGCCGTCGGAGCCGCGCTCCAGATGCGCATCGAGGAAGTCGCTCCAGCCGCTGACATCGATCGCCTCGCCAGCTTTGCTTTCCCCTGCCTCATCGGGATCGTCAACGTCCCAGGCGGCGATCGAGACGCCCTGCGTCGGATCAGAGATGGTGAGCGTGCCCGCTTCGAGTGCCGCCAGCATGTCGTGAGCCTTGCCGCTTTCGCCTTCGGCCGCGGCCGCTTCTTGCAGCTGCTGCTTCAGCATCGACATGAAGGAGGCGCTGGTCACATCGGCGCTGTCGCCGGTCGTATCACTCTCATCGGACGTCTCGTCCTTCGACGAAAGCGTGTCGAGCAGCCCAGACAGCGCCTGATTGGAAAGAAGCGACGCGGAGCTCGAATCGAGCCCGTAGCTGCTCAGAATGCTTGCCGCCGACGAACTCTGCGTATCCTCCGCGCTTTCATCGGCGCTGCGAAGATTCTTCAGGGCGTATTGGGCCGAAACCATCCTGGTATTGTCGAGTGCAGAAACCATGTGAATAATCCTTGTCGATCATTCGCGGCGGTCATATTGCCTGGCGCCGCGGCCGATGGTGAAATGCCTTGGCCGGCACGGCGGGGCACATCCGCTCCGGTCGCCGCCGGCTCCTCCTGAGCCCGCGTCAGGCATCAGCGTCACCGCCCGGCATTGCTTGAGGCTTGCGTCCCACCTCGGCGCGTCAAGCGGTCGCACCGGCAAAAGAGCGCCTTACCGGACGTAAAAAAACTCCGCCGGAAGGGCGGAGTTCGTGTCTTTGCCAGCCTGTATGAGCCGAGATCAGTTCGGCAGGACGCTCGAGCCCATCAATGCCTCGTCGATGGCGCGTGCCGCCTGGCGGCCTTCGCGGATCGCCCAGACCACCAGCGACTGGCCGCGGCGCACGTCGCCCGCCGTCCAGAACTTGTCGACCGAGGTCTTGTAGTCGCGGTCGTTGGCGACGACGTTGGTCGAGCCGCGCTTGTCGGTGTTGAGCGTCAGCTTGCCTTCGAGCTCCTTCAATACGCTTGTCGTGAACGGGCCGCGGAAACCGATGGCGATGAAGGCGAGATCGGCGCGGATGACGAATTCCGTGCCGGCAACCGGCCGCCGGCGCTCGTCGACCTCGCAGCATTTGACACCCGTCAGCACGCCGTCTTCGCCGACGAATTCGAGCGTCGCCACCTGGAATTCACGCACGGCGCCCTCGGCCTGCGAGGAGGAGGTGCGCATTTTCGTCGCCCAGAAGGGCCAGACGGCGAGCTTGTCTTCCTTCTCAGGCGGCTGCGGCCGGATGTCGAGCTGAGTAACCTTGACGGCCCCCTGGCGGAACGCCGTGCCGACGCAGTCCGAAGCCGTATCGCCGCCGCCGACGACGACGACATGCTTGGCTCCGGCCAGGATCGGATCAGACGGCCAGCCGACGCTGTCGATGTTTTCGCGCCCGACGCGGCGGTTCTGCTGCACGAGATAAGGCATCGCATCATGCACGCCGGCAAGATCCGTGCCCGGGATGCCCGCCTCGCGCGGTGTCTCGGAGCCGCCGCAATAGAGGACGGCGTCGTGATCGGCGAGCAGCTGCTCGACCTTGACGTCGACGCCGACATTGACGCCGCAATGGAAGGTGACGCCCTCGCCCTTCATCTGCTCGACGCGGCGATCGATGAAGTTCTTCTCCATCTTGAAATCGGGGATACCGTAGCGCAGCAGCCCGCCCGGCTTGGTCTCGCGCTCGTAGACATGCACCTCATGGCCGGCGCGGCCGAGCTGCTGGGCAGCCGCCATGCCGGCGGGACCGGAGCCGATGACGGCGACCTTCTTGCCCGTATGAACGGTGGCCGGCTGCGGCCTGATGAAGCCGAGCTCATAAGCCTTGTCGGCAATCGCCTGCTCGACCGTCTTGATCGCGACCGGCGCATCCTCGAGATTCAGCGTGCAGGCTTCCTCGCAAGGCGCGGGGCAGACGCGGCCGGTGAACTCCGGGAAGTTGTTGGTCGAATGCAGGTTCTGGATCGCCGCTTCCCAGTTGTTGTTGTAGACGAGGTCGTTCCAATCCGGAATCTGGTTGTGAACCGGGCAGCCGGTGGGGCCGTGACAATAGGGGATGCCACAGTCCATGCAGCGCGCGGCCTGTTTCTGCACTTCCGGGTCCGACATCGGGATCGTGAACTCGCGGAAATGCCGGATGCGATCCGACGCCGGCTGGTACTTCGCCACCTGCCGGTCGATTTCCAGAAATCCTGTAACCTTACCCATTTCTTCGTCCCTTACCCTCATGACCGCCTCACCGCGGCCAGTTGTCTGTCGTCAGTCCCCGGTGTTCCGGGCGGGTTGCTTGTCTTGACCGTCATTGGAACGGATCTCCTGAAGGACACCGGGCGATCCGGACGGCCCATCGCCGTCGTCATGATCGTTCGAGTCATCGAGATGTTTCCGTCATCCGCCACCCACACTCGGCAAGTGGCGGATGCTCCGGTTCAAATCATTCCGCAGCGATGCCCATCCGGCTGCGCTCCATTTCCTCAAGGGCACGTCGGTATTCCACAGGCATGACCTTGCGGAATTTCGGACGGTAGTCGGCCCAGTTGTCGAGGATCTGCTTGGCGCGGACCGAGCCCGTATAATGCAGATGGTTGGAGATCAGCTGGTAGAGGCGCTCCTCGTCGTGACGGGTCATGTCACCGGAGACGTCGACGCGTCCCTTGTGCATGAGATCGCCACCATGATGATGCAGCTTCTCCAGCATGTCGTCCTCTTCCGGCACCGGCTCGAGCTCGACCATCGCCATGTTGCAGCGGCTGGCGAAATCGCCGGTTTCATCGAGCACGTAAGCAACGCCGCCGGACATGCCGGCCGCGAAGTTACGGCCCGTGGCGCCGAGCACGACGACGACGCCGCCGGTCATGTATTCGCAGCCATGGTCGCCGACACCCTCGACGATGGCGATCGCACCCGAGTTGCGCACGGCGAAACGTTCGCCGGCCACGCCGCGGAAATAGCATTCGCCCTCGGTCGCGCCGTAAAGCACGGTGTTCCCGACAATGATCGAATTCTCGGCCACGATCCTGGAATTCTCCGGCGGCCGGATGATGATCTTGCCGCCCGAAAGCCCCTTGCCGACATAGTCGTTGCCGTCGCCGATCAGGTTGAAGGTGACGCCGCGCGCGAGGAATGCGCCGAAGCTTTGGCCCGCCGTGCCGCGAAGCGTCACGTTGATCGTGTCTTCCTTCAGCCCGCGATGGCCGAAACGCTTGGCGACCTCGCCGGAGAGCATCGCGCCGGCCGAACGGTCGACGTTCTTGATGCCGACTTCGAAGGCGACGGGCGTCTTGGCGGTCAGCGCCTGTTGTGCCTGCTCGATCAGCGCGCGATCGAGAATATCGTCGATCGGGTGCTGCTGCCGGCTCGTCCAGAAGGTCTGTTCCTTCGCAGCCTCGACCTTGTGGAAGATGCGGCTGAAATCGAGGCCCTTCGCCTTCCAGTGCGCCAGCATCTCGTCCTTCTCCAGCAGTTCCGAGGCGCCGATGATATCGTCGAGCCGGGTGAACCCCAGCGAGGCGAGGATCTCGCGCACTTCGTTGGCGACGAAGAAGAAGTAGTTGATGACGTGCTCAGGCGTGCCCTTGAAGCGCTTGCGCAGCACCGGGTCCTGCGTCGCCACGCCCACCGGACAGGTGTTGAGATGGCACTTGCGCATCATGATGCAGCCGGCCGCGATCAGCGGCGCGGTGGCGAAGCCGAACTCGTCTGCTCCGAGCAGCGCCCCGATGATGACGTCGCGGCCGGTCTTGAGACCGCCGTCCACCTGCAGCGCGATGCGCGAACGCAACCCGTTCAGCACCAGCGTCTGCTGGGTTTCGGCAAGGCCGATCTCCCAGGGGCTGCCGGCATGCTTGAGCGAGGTCAGCGGCGACGCACCCGTGCCGCCGTCGAAACCGGCGACCGTGATGTGGTCGGCGCGCGCCTTGGCGACACCGGCGGCAACCGTGCCGACGCCGACTTCGGAGACGAGCTTGACCGAAACGTCGGAGGTCGGGTTGACGTTCTTCAGGTCGTAGATCAGCTGCGCCAGATCCTCGATCGAATAGATGTCGTGATGCGGCGGCGGCGAGATCAGGCCGACACCCGGCGTCGAGTGACGGGTCTTGGCAACGGTCGCATCGACCTTGTGTCCGGGCAGCTGTCCGCCTTCGCCGGGCTTGGCGCCCTGCGCCACCTTGATCTGCAGCACGTCGGCATTGACGAGATATTCGGTGGTGACGCCGAAGCGGCCCGAGGCGATCTGCTTGATCGCCGACCGTTCCGGGTTCATCGAACCGTCAGAGAGCGGCATGTAGCGGTCGGACTCCTCGCCGCCCTCACCGGTGTTCGACTTGCCGCCGATCCGGTTCATGGCGATCGCCAGCGTCGTATGCGCCTCGCGGGAAATCGAGCCGAAGGACATCGCCCCCGTCGAGAAACGCTTGACGATATCAGCCGCCGGCTCGACCTCGTCGACCGACACCGGCTTGCGGCCGAGCGCCTCGGCGCTCTTGATGGTGAAAAGCCCGCGGATGGTGTTCATGCGCAACGCCGAATTGTTCACCATCTCGGCGAATTCGCGGTAACGATCCTCGGCATTGCCGCGCACGGCATGCTGGAGGGCTGCAACCGCGTCCGGCGTCCAGGCATGGCTTTCGCCGCGCATGCGGTAGGCATATTCGCCGCCGATATCGAGCGTGGTGGCCAGCAGCGGGTCCTTGCCGAAGGCCGCTGTGTGGCGGGCGACGGTCTCTTCGGCGATCGCTTCGAGGCCGATGCCTTCGATCATCGTCGCGGTTCCGAAGAAATACTTGTCGACCAGTTCCGACGACAGGCCGATCGCATCGAAGATCTGCGCGCCGCAATAGGACTGATAGGTCGAGATGCCCATCTTCGACATGACCTTGAGGATGCCTTTGCCGACCGCCTTGATGTAGCGGTAGACGATTTCGGAAGCATCGACCTCCTTCGGGAATTCGCCCTTGGCATGCATGTCGAGCAGCGTGTCGAAGGCGAGATAGGGGTTGATCGCCTCGGCGCCGTAGCCGGCGAGCAGGCAGAAATGATGCACTTCGCGCGGTTCACCGGTCTCGACGACGAGGCCGACCGAGGTGCGAAGCCCCTTGCGGATCAGGTGATGGTGCACCGCCGCCGTGGCGAGCAGCGCCGGAATGGCGATTCTATCAGGCCCGATCTGACGGTCGGAGAGCACGATGATGTTGTAGCCGCCCTTGACGGCCGCTTCCGCGCGCTCGCAGAGCCGGTCGAGCATCTCAGGCATACCGGCAGCACCGCGTTCGATATCATAGGTGAAATCGAGCGTCTTGGTGTCGAAACGGTCTTCCGTATGGCCGATCGAGCGGATCTTTTCGAGATCGCCATTGGTCAGGATCGGCTGGCGCACTTCAAGGCGCTTGGCGTTCGCCATGCCTTCGTGATCGAGGATGTTCGGGCGCGGGCCGATGAAGGAGACGAGGCTCATGACGAGCTCTTCGCGGATCGGATCGATCGGCGGGTTCGTCACCTGCGCGAAGTTCTGCTTGAAATAGGTATAAAGCAGCTTCGGCTTTTCCGACATCGCCGAGATCGGCGTATCCGTGCCCATCGAGCCGATCGCCTCTTGGCCGGTCGTGGCCATCGGCGACATCAGGATACGGGTGTCCTCGGTCGTGTAGCCGAAGGCCTGCTGACGGTCGAGCAGCGACACGTCGCGGCGCAGCGCCCGCGGCTCCACCGGCTTCAACTCTTCAAGGATGAGCTGGGTGCGGTCGAGCCAGTTGCGATAGGGATGCGCCGTCGCAAGCTGCGACTTCACCTCGTCGTCGGAGATGATGCGGCCTTCTACCATATCGATCAGCAGCATCTTGCCCGGCTGCAGGCGCCACTTCTGAATGATCTTCTCTTCCGGGACCGGCAGAACACCGGCCTCGGAGGCCATGATGACGCGGTCATCGTCGGTCACGAGATAACGTGCCGGCCTGAGGCCGTTGCGGTCGAGCGTCGCGCCGATCTGCTTGCCGTCGGTGAAGGCGACGGCCGCCGGCCCGTCCCACGGCTCCATCAGCGCGGCATGATATTCGTAGAAAGCCTTGCGTTCGGCCGCCATGGACTGGTTGCCGGCCCAGGCCTCCGGGATCAGCATCATGACAGCATGCGCCATCGAGTAGCCGCCGCGAACCAGGAATTCCAGCGCGTTGTCGAAGCAGGCCGTGTCCGACTGTCCCTCGTAGGAGATCGGCCAGAGCTTGGATATATCCTCGCCGAACAGCGGCGAAGAAACCGAAGCCTGGCGCGCCGCCATCCAGTTGACGTTGCCGCGCAGCGTGTTGATCTCGCCGTTATGGGCGACCATGCGATAGGGATGGGCAAGCTTCCACGACGGGAAGGTGTTGGTCGAGAAACGCTGGTGCACGAGGGCGACCGCACTTTCGAAACGCGGGTCCGCCAGGTCCTTATAATAGGCGCCGACCTGATAGGCCAGGAACATGCCCTTGTAGACCACCGTCGCCGAGGACAGCGACACCGGATAGAAATTGCTCTCCTCGCCATCGAACTCGTCATAGATACGGTTGGAGATCACCTTGCGCAGCGTGAACAGCCGGCGCTCGAACTCGTCGTTGTTTTCGGCATCCTCGCCTGCTCCGATGAACACCTGCACGTGATGCGGCTCGGTCGCGGCGATATCAGGCGCCTTGGAAAGCGAGGAATTGTCGACCGGCACGTCGCGGAAACCGATGAAGACCTGCCCCTCTTCGACGATGACGTCCTTGATCACCTTCTTGAAGTGCTCGATCTGCTTTTCGTCGCGCGGCATGAAGATATGGCCGACGCCATATTCGCCGGCCGGCGGCAGGGTGATGCCCTGCGCGGCCATCTCCTCGCGGAAGAAGCGGTCTGGGATCTGCACCAGAATGCCGGCGCCGTCGCCCATCAGCGGGTCGGCGCCGACGGCGCCGCGATGCGTCAGGTTTTCGAGGATGAAGAGGCCGTCCTTGACGATCTGGTGCGACTTCTCGCCCTTCAGGTGCGCGACGAAGCCGACGCCACAGGCATCGTGTTCATTGGCGGGATCGTAGAGCCCCTGTTTCTTCGGCAGGCCGGAAGCGGATTTGGACGTCTTGGCCGTCGCGCGCGCCTCTGCAGCGGCAAACCGGTCAAGTTCCATGGATGGCGTCTTCGTCATCGTCTTTCCTCCTGTCGAAGCCCGCGGGGCTGCGGGCGGCTTTTCGTCTTGCGCCGCAACCCGAAAATAGGTCCGTCGCATGACAGCGCTGTTGCATTGTGAAGATCGGCCGCAGACATCTGCTTCTCGAGGAAAGCAAACCGTCGCGTTCCGCGCCCGCCATTCGCCTCCGCGCGCCGCCTGGGGCTTGACGCTCGGAAGAACTATAGCGTGAAAGCCCGTCGCTGCCAGGGTTTTCGGCGCCTCTTCGGCCGCAAGGGCCAAAATAGGACAGCAACACTGCCCTAATTCATCAGTTCCATGCCAGAAACGATCTCGGTCCGCAAGAGCGTCACGTCAAAAATCGTGATTTTGCGACGGAAGATTGCCAGATAATCCACGATGGCGAAATAAAATTACGCATTCAATCCCTATTCTTTTTATTGATTGCGTAATTCAATTTTCGTGATGTGTCGGGGGCGACAACCTTGATCCCGTGAAGCTTTGGCGTAAGGTCCGCTGCGAACCTCCCAGCTCCTTCCACTCCCCACGGTCTCCGCCATGTTCTTTGCTTCCGATAATTGGGCTGGCGCCCACCGATCCATTGCCGAACGCCTGCTCGCGGAATCGGCCGGCTTCGCTCCTGCCTATGGCGCCGGCGATCTCGACAAAAAGGTCGAGGCCCGCTTCTCAGAGATCTTCGAGCGTGAGGTTTCCGTCTTCTTCGTCGCCACCGGCACGGCCGCCAACTCGCTGGCGCTGGCGAGCGTCCAGCGGCCCGGCGGGATTACCTTCTGCCATTCGGAAGCCCATGTGATCGAAGATGAATGCGGCGCGCCGGAATTCTTCTCCGGCTCCGCCCGCCTGATCGCCGTCGACGGCGAAGCGGGCAAGATCGATCCGGCCAGTCTCTCGTCGAAGATCGCGCACTTCCCCGAGGATGCCCTCCGTCATGGCCGCGCCAGCGCTGTCACCATCACCCAGGCGACCGAGATCGGCACCGTCTATTCGCTGCCGGAGATCGGCGAGATCGCCGCCATATCGAGGAAACGGAACCTGCCGCTCCACATGGATGGCGCCCGCTTCGCCAATGCACTGGTGGCCCTCGGCGCCACCCCAGCCGAAATGACCTGGAAGCGTGGCGTCGACATGCTGTCCTTCGGCGGCACCAAGAACGGCTGCTGGTGCGCGGAAGCGATCGTCTTCTTCAACCCGGACCAGGCAAAGGAAATGCCTTTCATCCGCAAACGCGCCGCCCAGCATTTCTCCAAGTCGCGCTTCATCGCGGCCCAGTTCGATGCCTATTTCGAAAACGGCCTCTGGCTCGATCTCGCCCGCCATTCGAACACCATGGCCGACCGCTTGCGCGCCGGCATCGGCGCCAGCAGCGCCGCACGCCTGGCCTGGCCGACCGCATCCAACGAAGTCTTTGCCGTCATCAGCAAACGAGCGGCCAAAACCGCCGAGGAAAAGGGCGCGAAATTCTACGAATGGCCCGTCCCCACGACAACGCCCGATCTCGTTTCCGAAAGCGAGACCCTGATCCGCCTCGTCACCAGCTTCGCGACGACCGAGGCCGACGTCGATGGCTTCCTCAAGTGTCTGGCGGCCTGATCGCCCGGACGGCGATGTCTTACGCCGACTTCAGCCTTCTCACCTTTTGCAGAATATCGTCCGAAAGTGCCGCGACCAGCGCCTGATCCGCTCCCTTGCGCGGCACCAGCACGAACTCCACATCCTCCAGCACCGGCAGCCGTCCCGCGGCAATTTCCTTCAGCCCTGAAGGCGCCATGCTGCGCGGCTGCACCAAGACACCCATTCCGGCCCGCGCCGCCGCCGTCAGGCCGCTGAGGCTGCCGCAGGTGCAGACGATCCGCCATGCCACGCCGTTTCGTCCAAGCGCCTCCAGCGCGATCGCCCGCGTGACGCTCGGCGGCGGAAAGGCGATCAGCGGCAGGAGACCGGAGGCGAGCACATGCTCGGGATCGCGCGCCAGCCAGACGAGCGGTTCGCGATAGACCAGTTTCCCCCGCGCGTCGCCGAGCCGGCGCTTGGCGAGCACCAGATCGATCTCGCCATTGTCCTGCATCTCGTAAAGGACGCCCGATAGCGCCACGGTCAGCTCCAGGTCGACGGATGGATGCGAGCGAACGAAATCCTCCAGCACCGCCGGCAGCTGGCTGGTGACGAAATCCTCCGAAACCCCGAGCCGCAGGCTGCCGCGCAGGCTGTTGCTCCTAAACAGCGACTGCACCTGCCCCTCGATCGAGAGCATGGCGCGCGCATGCGAAAGCAGCGCCTCGCCATCGCCGGTCAGCATTACCTTGTGCGTGTCGCGCGCCAGCAGCTTGCGCCCGAGCGTGGCTTCCAGCCGCTGTATGTGCTGGCTGACCGTGGATTGGCCGAGACCCAGCCTTTCCGCGGCAAGCGTGAAGCTGCCCATCTGTTCGACGGCAACGAAACTGCGCAATTGCGAGAGGTCGAGCAAATCCTGATCCTCGATAACTGTTATTCCTTGCATCCTGGATCATAATGGACGACAGAACAATGACTATTCTTATTGCTGCGAGACCGCCATGCGCCGTTTTCTGCCCGATACGTTCACGATCCTGCTCGTCTGCACCGTCATCCTCGCCTCCCTGTTTCCGGCGAGCGGCAGCTTCGCGCATTATTTCGGCATCGCGACCGATCTCGCCATCGCGGCGCTGTTTTTCCTGCATGGCGCCCGCCTTTCCCGTGATGTCGTCATATCGGGCCTCCTGCACTGGCGCCTGCATCTCGTCATCCTGCTGACGACCTTCGGCGTCTTCCCGCTGCTCGGCCTGGCGCTCGGCTTCATCCCCGATACGATCCTGCCGCAGCCGCTTTATCTCGGCATCCTCTTCCTGTGCGTGCTGCCGTCGACGGTGCAGTCGTCGATCGCCTTCACCTCGATGGCCGGCGGCAACGTGCCCGCCGCGATCTGCTCGGCTTCTGCTTCCAACATTTTCGGCATGTTCCTGACGCCGCTGCTCGTCGGCCTGCTCTTTTCCGTGGGCGGCCATGGCGGCTTCTCCTTCGACGCGCTTCAGCAGATCCTGCTGCAGCTGCTTGCGCCCTTCATCGTCGGCCAGATCCTGCAGCCCTGGATCGGTGACTGGATCCGCGCCAAGAAGAAGATCCTGATGCCCGTCGACCGCGGCTCGATCCTGATGGTCGTCTATCTCGCCTTCTCGACGGCGGTCGTCGAAGGACTGTGGCGCACCTTCTCGATCGCCGACATCGCGGTCGTCATCGTCGCCGACATCGTGCTTCTGGCGTTTGTCCTGGTTTTGACGATGTTCGGCAGCCGCCGGCTGGGCTTCAACAAGGCCGACGAAATCACCATCACCTTCTGCGGCTCGAAGAAGAGCCTGGCCAGCGGCGTGCCGATGGCAAACGTCATCTTCGCTGGCCAGTCGATCGGCGCGATCGTTCTGCCCTTGATGCTGTTCCATCAGATCCAGCTCATGGCCTGCGCCGTCATCGCCCAGAAATACGCCGCCGCTGCGGCCCGCCGCGCAACGGAACAGCAGATCAAGGATGCCGCCAGCCCTGCCTGAGCGGCAAATAAAAACGGCGCCCCGTGGGAGCGCCGTCCGTTTCCTCACAAGGGAAGAATGATCAGCCGTTGATGACCTGCGCCTCGATGGCCTTCGGAGCCTCGACCGGCTCGGCGGCAATCGCGATCTTGCGGGGCTTCATGGCCTCGGGAATGTTGCGCAGAAGGTCGATGTGCAGCAGGCCGTTCTTCAGCGAAGCGGCTGACACCTCGACGTGATCGGCAAGCTGGAAGCGGCGCTCGAAGGCGCGCTTGGCAATGCCGCGATAGAGGAATTCGCCGCCTTCGGCGGTTTCCTCTTTCTTTTCGCCCTTCACCGACAGCACATGGGCATGGGCCTCGATCGAAAGCTCGGTTTCGTCGAAACCGGCGACGGCCATGGTGATGCGATAGGTGTTTTCACCGGTGCGCTCGATATTGTAGGGCGGATAGGTCTGCGCCTGCTCCGGCTGGGCAAGGCTGTCGAGCATGGTGAAAAGCCGGTCGAAACCGACGGTCGAGCGATAGAGGGGAGAGAAGTCTACGTGACGCATGATGTCCTCCTGCGGAAGCGACGTGTTGCGATAAAATGCCCCTGAAACCCCATCTTTGGCGGCCTCGGGACGGTTGCGCGGGCCCTGTCCGGCGCCCGCAGGATGGAGATGGTGATGGGATTTACGGAGTTCAAGACCTTTCTAAAATCACCTCGATCGGCCGTGAACCTGGCATGAACGACTGGTTCGGAACGCGTTCAGGCACCACCGCCTAGGAATCGCAGCGTCGGGTAAATCTGGTCCCGATGGCTGAAGTGCATCGTCCCTTCTTCTTCGGCCTCAACTTCGGCCGGCTGCGAGCACCCTCATGTTCCTGCCGGCCCTTTTACCCCCGCCTGCCTTGCCGGCGCACCGCTTTCCAAGCCGCATGCCATGCGCTATCCCTGATAGGCGAAGCAGTCAGCAGCGGCGCATTGGCAAGGTCATGGATCAGGTTCTCTATTCGACGCCCGACAATCCCGCCCCGGAAAACCGGACCGAAGGGTTCTTCGAAACCCATGACGGCCACCGGCTGCGTTACGCCGTTTTTCGCGCCAGCGCCCAGGTCGCCAAGGGCACGGTCGTCATCATGCATGGCCGCAACGAATATATCGAAAAATATTTCGAGACGATCCGCGACCTCACGGCTAAGGGTCTCTGGGTCGCGACCTTCGATCTGCGCGGCCAGGGTGGTTCGTCGCGGCTCTTGAAACGCCGCAATCACGGCCATATCCGCCGCTTCGCCGATTACGAGCGCGATCTCGATACCTTCCTCGAAAAAGTCGTGCTGCCGGATACGCGCCTGCCCTTCTACCTGCTCGGCCATTCCACCGGCGGGCTGATCGCGCTGTCGGCTGCCCCCTATCTCAACACCCGTATCGATCGCATGGTGCTGTCGGCTCCCTTCATCGGGCTGACCGGCCAATCCGCCTCGCCCCGAGTCATCCGCACCCTTGCCGGCGCGCTGACGTCCGTCGGCCTCGGCTTCATGCCGCTGACCTCGAAACTGAAGGAGCCGGATTTCCGCGACAATCCCCTGACCTCGGACGAAACCCGCTTCGAGCGCAACGTCGCGATGATGAAGGCGCATCCGGAATTGACGCTCGGGCCGCCGACGGCCCGCTGGCTGACCGAAGCCTTCCGCACCATGGATCGGGTCACCTCGCCCAATCATCTTTTCTCGATCACCATCCCCACCATCGTCATTGCCCCGACGCGCGATGGCGTCGTGCCCTACACGGCGCAGGAGCGGCTCTCGCGCTACTTCCGCGCCGGCCAGTTGGTGCCGATCAACGGCGCCCGCCACGAGATCTTCCAGGAAAGGGATATCTACCGCGCCGCCGCACTCGCCGCCTTCCACGCCTTCATCCCCGGCAGCGATGCCGAGGAGAACGAGGACGTCGCCGCCCTCGGCACGTGAGGGCATTGGCTTCGCCGAGCCCGGGGCATCGGCTTCGCCGAGCCCGGATTAACGCTGCAGGATGGCGATTGCCTGCTCGTAGACGGCACGGCTGCCGGCGGCGATGATCGAGCCGCCGTTTTCCGGCCGTCCGCCGTCCCAGGTGGTGATGATGCCGCCCGCCCCCTCGATGACGGGAATGATGCCGCCGACGTCATAAGGCTTCAAACTGTTTTCGACGACGAGATCGATATGGCCGGCAGCAAGCAGCGCATAGGCATAACAATCGCACCCATAGCGGAAGAGCCGGACCTGGCTCTCGATCTCCCGGTATTTCTCCATCTCCTCGCCGGCGAAGAGATGCGGCGAGGTGGTGAACAGGATGGCATTCGAAAGCGCCTCGCACCGGCGCGTCGCCAGCCGCCGCTCGCCTTCCGGGCCGATATAGATCGAGCCGTTCTGGTCGGCGAAATAGCGCTCGCCGGTAAACGGCTGTTCGATCATGCCCATGATCGCCCGGCCTTGTTTCTGCAGGCCGATCAGCGTCCCCCATACCGGCAGGCCGGAGATGAAAGCGCGCGTGCCGTCGATCGGGTCGATCACCCAGACATAGTCGCGGTCGAGCCCGACATTGCCGTGCTCCTCGCCGAGGATGCCATGATCGGGAAAACTCTCCTCGATCAGCGCCCGGATGGCGAGTTCGGCCGCCCGATCTCCCTCCGTCACCGGATCGAAACCGGAGGAAAGCTTGTTCGTGACATCGAGGCCGGAGCGGAAACGCGGCAGCGTCTCGGCCTTGGCGGCCTCCGCCAGGCGATTGAAGAACGAGCGGTCAGGAAGCATGATGGCACCGTTTGGCTGGCGGGATTGGCGCTTTTCATAGCGAAAAGCAACGGGAATGCAAACGCGGCAGGCAATTTCCGTTTGATTGCCCAAAGATATCGCAATGCAATATATTGCTTGACATTTGTGCAATGCAAAAGTAGTGTCTTCAGTACAGTCTTCTGACTGTAAATACCCTCCTTGGGTGTTTCCTCCCTAGACTTAGCCGCGCTCACGAGCGCGGTTCTTTTTTGGCCTTTGACAAAAGACCAAGCTCCTGAAGATCCCTGAAATCGACAAAAGTTTATTCGGCGGCCAGAGCCCGGTCGCCGGCGAATTTCTCGACGTAATCCGCCATCTGCCGCATGAACGCCTCTACGGCGTCGGCCACCGCGGCAAAATCCTCGCGTTTCTCCAGCGTCACCTCGTCGACATAGATCGCCCGGTTCACTTCGATCTGCAGCGCATGCAGCCCGCGTGACGGCCGGCCGTAATGTTCGGTGATGAAGCCGCCGGCATAGGGCTTGTTGCGGATCGCCGCAAAACCCATCTCTTCGAGGATCGCGATCGCCGCACGCGAAAGCTCGGCCGAGGCGCTGGTGCCGTAGCGATCGCCGATGATGAAATCGGGCCGCCCGGTGCAGCCCGCCACCCGCACATTGCCCGGCATCGAGTGGCAGTCGATCAGCACGCCGAAGCCGAACTGCACGTGGGTTCGGGCAATCAGCCGGCGCAGCGCCGCATGATAGGGCTTGTAGACCGCCTCGACCCGATCGAGCCCTTCCTGCACCGGCAGACGCCGCGCATAGATCTCCATATTTTCGGCGACGATGCGCGGGATGGTGCCGAGCCCGCCGGCGACACGCAGCGAATTGACGTTTGCATAGGGCGGCAGCAGCCCGTCGAACATGCGCGGATCGAGTTCGTAGGGCTCACGATTGACGTCGAGATAGGCGCGCGGAAAGTTGGCGACGAGCAGCGGCGCGCCGAGGGCGACGGCCGAAGCGAAGAGCTCGTCGACGTAATGATCCTCCGAGCGGCGGATGGCGATGCCTTCCAGCCTCGACTGGGCGATGAATTCCGGTGGATAAACCCGGCCGCTATGGGGGGAGTTGTAGACGAAAGGAATGGTCTGCGACACGGGCTCAAGAACTTCAAAAAGCTCGTATTCGCCTATTTCCGGCACTTCTGGCCCTCTTTACCATGTCATGAACTGACTGCTTCACCCATGTTGCCAGTTGCCCGGCCTCAAGTCCATACTATGTAGAAGGGATGGCGGTCGCGCATAGGCAATTCACCGGTTGTTTACCGGGCAAAGACTAGTGTAAACGGCTGGCAGCCCACCCAAAACCTATTGATTAGCGGTCTGGATTGATGACTCAGAAGATACTTCTCGCCGAAGACGACAATGATATGCGCCGTTTCCTGGTGAAAGCGCTCGAAAAGGCCGGCTACAAGGTCCTTTCTTACGACAATGGCGCGAGCGCCTATGACCGGCTGCGCGAGGAGCCGTTTTCCCTGCTCCTGACCGATATCGTCATGCCCGAAATGGACGGCATCGAGCTGGCGCGCCGCGCCACCGAACTCGATCCCGACCTGAAGGTGATGTTCATCACCGGTTTTGCCGCCGTGGCGCTGAACCCCGATTCGAAGGCGCCGAAGGATGCGAAGGTCCTTTCCAAGCCTTTCCACCTGCGCGACCTCGTCGACGAGGTCAACAAAATGCTTGCCGCGTAAGGCTTATCGGGCGGCGCGTCACAAAACTGAAAAAAGCCTATTGACGGCTCCGAAGGTTTTGTGATCTATGCGCCGCCATCGGATGGGCGTGTAGCTCAGCGGGAGAGCACTACGTTGACATCGTAGGGGTCACAGGTTCAATCCCTGTCACGCCCACCATCCTAATTCGCTGAAAAGCAAAGGCCTTTCGAGAAATCGAGAGGCCTTTTTACATAATGGCCCCGCAGGTTCGATAAACCTGCCAATAGGAGTTCTCAGCGTGGCGCAGGTAATTAAACGACGCAAAACTCTTGTGGTTTCCAGCGACAAGATTTCCCTCGCAAAGGGCATCAGCCTTCCGCAGGGGCGCTACCCCGTCACTGCCGAATATGTCGTATCGCATATGCGCGGCAGGCCGGTCGAGCAGGCCGGCCGGGTGATGCTTCACCTGACGCGGCAGAACCTCCTGGACTATGGCGTCGATCTCACAGGCAGCGCGATGTTGGGCAGCGACATCGATGTAAGCGGCAACGTGGCGCGCAAGGAAGCCACTCTGGAGTGATTTGCCGGGCAAGGCTGGTTGACCTTCTTCGTGCCATACAGGATGCACGCTCGACTGAAGGCACAGGCCAAATTTCGTCATAGAACCGTGCGAATTCTGCCTTCAGCGTGCCGCCGATTCGCCGCCGCAGACAGATGAGGTTGAAACAGAGAATGAGATTTTTCGCATCGGCAGTCGCAGCTCTTTTTTCCACCGCCCTCGCCTTGCCGGCCTCTGCCGCGCCGGCTCCCGCCCCCGAGACCTTTCCCGGGGCGCCCGGCGTCATTACGCTTTCCGGTAAATGCGCCAAGCTCGTCGTCGCCAAGTTCGACGCCACGAAAGGCTGCAAGAACGAGCTTGCCAGCGTCACGCTCGCCAACGGCACCGTGACCTTCATCTTCACCTCGGATGGCAAGGCGCTCGGCTTCCAGGGCGACGGCGGCGGCATCAAGCCCGCCTCCAACGGCAATGCCCGCCTGCCGCTCAGCCTCGTGACGACAGGTGTCGGCAACAAGATGACCGGTCAGGTCAAGGTCGCCGGCTTCTGCACCTTCGGCAATCCCTATGCCGGCAAGCCGATCGCGATCGAATGCGCGGCCGAAAGCAAGGATTCCTCTTTCACCGGCAGCTTCCGCACCGGCGGCAAGCTGGTGAAGAAGGGCAAGTAACTCCCATCAGGCGGCACACCAGGGGCCGCCTGCAGTCCCCGGCTTGCGCGCCAATCCCTCGTTGATCAGCTGCGTACCGAAAGAGCGCCCGTCGCGCGAGACGACGCGCGGCGAGCCGGAAGTTTCGGTCTTACCAGCCGCGTTCATCGTGAAGGGTCCGGCGTTCAGAAGCGCCAGCAGACGCGCCTTGGCGGTAAAGGCTACCCTGCGCTCGTCATCGCAGCGCGCCCGGTCGGCGACCGGGCTTGTCATGTCGGCGATCACGATCTTTTCACCCTTGTACCAGAAGACGCCGCCGTCGCCGACGCAGTTGATGTGCGCGCCCTGCCCGCAATAGCCGAAGGCGGCCGTCCCGGTTTCCGGGGTCGCTGGAGAAGAAGCGGACGGCGTTGCCTTTACCGGCTGAGCGGTCGGCGTGGGGATCGCTGCCGGCGGCAACGGCTGCGCGGGCGACGGCGCCACTTTCGGCGTCGGTGCGGCGAGCGCCACCTGCTTCGGCGGCGTATCCTTCCTGACCGCCGGCTTCGCCTCCGTCATCTCCCGCATCGTCGCAGTCGGCTCCTTGCCGAGCATCGGCTTGATGCTCTTCCAATTGTCATAGGCGGCGATGCCGGCGATTGCGGCAATGCCGATCACCGTCCAGGGCAGCAGTCCGCCACCGCCGCTGCGCGCCTTGCTCTTTCCTCTGGCCGGCGCCTTGCGGCGGCCGCGTGTCGCTGTCTTGGCCATCTGTCCGATTCCCGTGAGGCCGGGATTATCGCCGCCCAATCCTTTCCGAAAGGTTGGCGCGGCGAAAGGATGATGCATCCTCCACCGATCCTTCCCCGAACGGCCGCGCCGGATCGCGAAAACCAGTGCGAAAGTCGAAGTCCATGCCGGCGAAAACCGAACAAATCCAGCGCCCAGACGTTAGCCAGCGAAAAATGCCGCAGCCCGAGGAAATTTTCATGGATCTCATCTTCGCCGACATGATACCGGCATCGCGCATCCACTATCCCGTCATCTTTGCCCGCCTGCTCGGCGCCATCGTCTTCGGCGGCCTCATCGGCTTCGAGCGCGAGGCGCGTGACCGCCCTGCCGGCTTCCGCACGCATATTCTGATCAGCCTTGCCGCCGCCCTCTTCGCCATCATTTCGATCGAGGCCGTGCATATGCCGGGCTTTGCCGATGTCGAGCAGGTTCGAATCGATCCGCTGCGCGTCATCGAAGCCGTGACCGCAGGCGTCGCATTCCTGGCGGCGGGCATGATCGTCTTTGCCAGAGGTCGGATCCACGGGCTGACGACGGGCGCCGGCATGTGGCTCTCCGGCGCCATCGGCCTCGCCATGGGCTTCGGCTATTGGCCCGTTGCCTTCTTCGCGACGCTTGCCGCGATTTGCGTCCTCTTCGCTTTCGGCAAGTTGGAACGGTGGCTCGGCTATAATTCCGGACAGCGTGTCGATCGGGACGAGCGTCAATAGACAGCAAACGCCCGGCATCATGCCGGGCGCTCAGGCTGACACCATTGTCTTCAGGTCATTCGGATGGTGCGGCCGAAGGATCGCTTTTCCCGACCGATGCCGGGTGAATGATCGGCGCGGCGAGCGGCTTCTGACGCTTGCCGATATCGATGCGTTCGTCGGCCGTCTCACGGACTGCCTTCCATTCGTTTTCGTGCCGGATGAAGATGTCGCGGGGCACAAAGTTCTCGGTCATATGCTTCACATCCTGTTTCGAATTGCCGTCGAAATGCCAAGAGGGTTTCCGGAAAGCGGTTATTTCCTGCCCTTGATGTCGGGACCGCCCTTGGAGAGGTCGGCGCCGCTCACATGGGCCGGCACATGAATGTCGTGGATGACGCCAGGCGTGAGAGTCAGGTCGACATGATGCGGCGGCAGCACCTGCGCCTTCTGCATGCGGTTCGGTCTTGCCCGCTTCATGCGGTCGGACGCTTTCGTGCGTTTGTCGGGGATATGGGTCGAAGTGTGCATCATCGGCCTCCTTTAAGCTCAACCAGGATTTAACGAGCGGCGTGCCGGATGGTTCCCAAAAAATTGCCGATCTCTATGGCGCGTTTGGCCTTGACTGGTTTGGGAAGTAGATTACCTAGGGCCTATCCCGCAGCCTTCCAGACATCGGCTGCGGGGAACATTGGTGCCGGGTCCCTCTGGCGAGAGTTTTTACGGCGCTCTCGTGATGTCGGTACCGCCTGCAGCTCAAGCCGGCGGATTTTTCATCGATGAAAAAACTCACCATGCCTCGTCAGCATGCCCGTTGTGGCATGCCGCGTTTTTATAATATCTCCACCCTCTCCAACACGCTTTGCGGCCGCGAGGTGCGGCCATGAACCAGCCCCAGACCAGTAAATCCTCGCTCGGCTATTTCCGCTGGGCTTTCATCGTCACGGCCGTCGGCCTTGTTCTCGGCGCCGTGCTTGGCTGGCAGACGACCGGCACGATCGGCGGCATGGCGACCGTCTTCTTCATCTGCACCGTGCTTGCGGTGCTGGAGATCTCGCTCTCCTTCGACAATGCCATCGTCAACGCCAACAAGCTAAAGGAGATGACGCCGGTCTGGCAGAAACGCTTCCTTACCTGGGGCATCATCATCGCCGTCTTCGGCATGCGCATCGTCTTTCCGCTGGCGATCGTCGCCATCGCAGCACGGATCGGCCCCTGGGATGCTCTGGTGTTGGCCGCCCGCGAACCCGAAGAATATGCCCGCATTATGAACGATGCGCATCTGCCGATCGCAGCCTTCGGCGGCACCTTCCTGATGATGGTCGGCCTCAGCTATTTCTTCGACCATGAGAAGAAGATCCATTGGCTTCGCGGCCTGGAAAAGGTGATGGCGCGCTCGGCCACCATCAGGGGCATCGAGATCGCCTTCGTGCTGGCGCTGATGCTCGTCTTCTCCTGGCTGATCGGCGGCGAGGAAGCCAGCATCTTCGTCCATTGCGCCATCTACGGCCTGCTCACCTTCCTCGCGGTCGAGGTCGTGGGCGAGCTGCTCGATGCTTCGCAGCAGACGATGAGCGCTGCCGCCAAGGGCGGTCTCGGCGCCTTCATCTATCTGGAGGTGCTGGACGCCAGCTTCTCCTTCGACGGCGTCATCGGCGCCTTTGCGCTCACCCAGAACCTCTTCGTCATCGCGATCGGCCTTGGCATCGGCGCCATGTATGTGCGCTCGATGACGATCATGCTGGTGGAGAAGGGAACGCTCGCCGAATACCGCTATCTCGAACATGGCGCCTTCTACGCCATCCTGATCCTTTCGGTGATCATGTATGCGCAGACCCTGGTGCACATTCCCGAGGTGATCACCGGCCTCGGCGGCGCGGTCCTGATCGGCCTGTCGCTCTGGTCGTCCATCCGCTACAACAGGCGCGAACGGGTGGAAGACCACGCCGGCCGGCGGGATGAACTGCACGCCTGACGCGGCAGACGATTTGAGGTCGCAACGCGCGTCAGCGTTGCGGCTATCATTAGGACAAAAATAAAGCCCGCGACCATCTGAACTGACCCCGTAAAGTTGGACGGTTTATTGGCTGGGATTATTTAAGGGCTGAGTCCTGTATTGAACAGGGCTCAGCCCTTTGAGTTTTAGCCTGATGCGATCGTTGTTGTAATACCGAATAT
>NZ_LOKX01000019.1 GCF_002211285.1 Rhizobium sp. R635
GCCCAAACATTCGAATCCCCCTCGCTACGCCGTCCCCAAAAGCGGCGTCGATGCCTGATGACAAAACAGCCTTGACTAAGGCAATGCGATTAGACAACCGCCGCACACTTTTGCGCGACATGCTCTAAGGATGGTCGATCATGATTACGCCATGGGCAAACGATGATCCGGAACCCGGCGTAGTGCGTCGCCAGAGGGCAATGTCATCCGGCCGCCAGAGCCGAGACGTCCAAGTTTAATAAGTTTTCACTAATTTACGCTTAAGTTTTGGTTAAAATGCGATTCACCCTCTTCGCATATGATGCCAGCCGTTTCCGGTCGCTGCCGCGTTAAAGCGTGATGCAACAGCTATACCGCCAGTGGCAGATCTCCGCCCGAAACGCGATCAGCTATCGCGCCAAGTTCGCCCTGGCGACGGAGATCGCAAAATGCGATATGTCGTCCCGCGAAATCCGCCGCGCTGCCCGCCGGGTCGTGCGCGCACTGGAAGCCGTCATCGACCTTCCGATCGCCAGCGCCGATGTCTTGAAGCGCGCGCGGCAACACTTCAGCGCATTGACCGACCTGCTTTCAGCCAGCGGCGAGTAGCGGCGCGCATTTTAGGAGGCCGGCACTACGTCACGCGTTGGCGGCGCCATCCACAATATAACCCCGCCTCAGGGCGCAGCGCCGAAGAAGGCGAGCCGGGTGAAGATCGTATAATCCGCTTCCGAAACCATCAGCGCCACGAAGACCAGCACCAGCAGCGGCGGCAGCAGGATGGCGTAGACCAGCGCCAGCCGCTCCCAGGCCATGTGCATGAAGACGGCGACGATCAGGCCGGCCTTCAGCATCATGAACACGAGGATCAGCGTCCATCTGAGATAGCCCTGAATCCCGAGATAATCGACCATGTAGGAAAAGGCGCTGAGCACGAAGAGCAGGCCCCAGACGAGGAGATAGAGCCGGATCGGGTGCTGCTGCCCGGTATGCGCCTGTGCATGCACCGTTTGGGTTTGCGCGTGTGCCGTTGTCTCGCTCATGACGACCCTCACCACAGATAGAAAAATGCGAAGATGAAGACCCAGACCAGGTCGACGAAGTGCCAGTAGAGACCCATGATCTCGACGGCCTCGTAGCGGCCTTTCCGGCTGGTGAAGAAGCCGCGCCGTTCGACGTCGAAATCGCCGCGCCAGACCTTGCGGGCGACGATGAGGAGGAAGATGACGCCGATCGTGACATGGGTGCCGTGAAAGCCGGTGATCATGAAGAAGGTCGATCCGAACTGCGCCGCCCCCCATGGGTTTTCCCAGGGGCGCACGCCTTCGGTGATCAGCTTCGTCCATTCGAAAGCCTGCATGCCGACGAAAGTCGCCCCGAGAAGCGCCGTCAGCAGCATCAGGACAGCCGTCTTCCCGCGGTCGCGACGATAGCCGAAATTGACCGCCATCGCCATGGTGCCGCTGCTCGAGATCAGCACGAAGGTCATGATGGCGATCAGGATCAGCGGAACGTCCTGGCCGCCGATATGGAGCGCGAAGACCTCGCTCGGATTGGGCCACGGGACGGGCGTCGACATGCGGGCGGTCATGTAGGCGATCAGGAAACAGCCGAAGACGAAGGTGTCGCTCAAGAGAAAGATCCACATCATCGCCTTGCCCCAGGAGGAGGTCTTGAAGGCGCGCTGATCCGAGCTGAAATCGGCCGCGACACCGCGCAGGCCCGCCGACCCGAGGCCGGCCTCGCCATGTGTCTGGATAATCCGTGTCATGTCCAAACCTCCTCCGTTGAGCCCGCTAGCTCAACAATGTGCGGCAGAGATCGACGAAATCGTTCGCCCACCCGGCAAAGAGCGCAAAGAGCAGGAACCAGACGGCAAGCATGAAATGCGAATAGACGGCCGATAGATCGACGCGGAGGCTGAGCCTGTCGGTCGCAGCCTCGCTCGCGAATGCCTTCACGGTCGTGTGCGCAAGCACGGCAAGCCCGCCGAGAATATGCAGTCCGTGCAGGCCGGTCAGCATATAGAAGAAGCTGTTGGCGGGATTGTCGGCAAGCACGTAGCCGGCCGCCACGAGCTCCCGCCAGGCCTGGATCTGTCCGACGAGAAAGAAGACGGCAAGGGCCAAGGCCGCGGCAAGCGCCGGCCGCAGACGTTCCATGCGGCCATGCCGCGCTTCGCCTTTCGCCCATTCCAGCGCGGCACTGCTTAGGATCAGGGCCGCGGTGTTCACCCAGAGAAGGCGGGGAGCCGGCATCCCCCACCAATCGGCCGAGGCCATGCGCATGAAATAGGCGCTGACGGCAAGGCTGAAGAGAGCCCCGACGACGCCGAGAAACACGAAGAGGCCGATCTTGACCGCCGGCACCGGCGGCCGGTCGGCGCCGTCATGAGCCGGCAGCTGCACCGAGCCGGTTTCGAGCCAGGGCTTCGAGGTCAGCCGCTGTCCGGCAAGCCACCAGACGATGATGGCGCCGATTGCCGCGAGGAAGATCAGCGTGACGTTCATGCCGGGCTCTCCCGGGTTACGCTCCCGCTTGCCGGCACCGTCTGCGGAATGAAATCCTCGGCCGCGCCGGGCACGCTGTAGTCATAGGCCCAGCGGTAGACGACGGGCAGATCCTTGCCCCAGTTGCCGTGCGCGGGCGGCGTCTGCGGCGTCTGCCATTCGAGCGTCGTCGCCCGCCATGGATTGCCGCCCGCCTCCCTGCCCCGGGAAAGGCTCCAGACCAGGTTGAACAGGAAGACGATCTGGGCCGCTCCGACGATGAGCGCCATGACCGTTATGAACACGTTCAAACTATGGGCCGACGGCGGGACGAAGGCTATCTCGCCGAGCTCGAAGTAACGGCGCGGCACGCCGAGCAGGCCGAGGTAATGCATCGGAAAGAAGATCGCATAGGTGCCGAGGAAAGTGACCCAGAAATGGATCTGGCCGAGCGCCTCGTTCAGCATGCGCCCCGTGACCTTCGGATACCAGTGATAGATCGCCCCGAAGATGACGAGGATCGGCGCCACGCCCATGACCATGTGGAAATGCGCGACCACGAACATCGTATCCGACAGCGGCACGTCGACGACGACGTTGCCGAGGAAGAGGCCGGTCAGGCCGCCATTGACGAAGGTGACGATGAAGGCGAGCGCAAACAGCATCGGCAGCGTCAGATGGATGTCGCCGCGCCAGAGCGTCAGCACCCAGTTGTAGACCTTGATCGCCGTCGGAATGGCGATGATCAGCGTCGTGGTGGCGAAGAAGAAGCCGAAGGCCGGGTTCATGCCGCTGACATACATGTGGTGCGCCCAGACGACGAAACTCAGTGCGCCGATGATGACGATCGCCCAGACCATCATGCGGTAGCCGAAGATGTTCTTGCGCGCATGGGTGCTGATCAGGTCGGAAACGATGCCGAAGGCGGGCAGCGCGACGATGTAGACCTCCGGATGCCCGAAGAACCAGAACAGGTGCTGGAACAGGATCGGGCTGCCGCCGCCGTGCTTGAGCTGCTCGCCCATTTCGACGATGGCGGGCATGAAGAAGCTGGTGCCGAGCAGGCGGTCGAACATCATCATGACGCAGGCGACGAAGAGCGCGGGAAAGGCAAGCAGCGCCATGACGGTCGCGGTGAAGATGCCCCAGACGGTGAGCGGCATGCGCATCAGCGTCATGCCTCGCGCCCGCCCCTGCAGCACTGTTACCACATAGTTCAGCCCGCCCATGGTGAAACCGATGATGAAGACGATCAGCGAGGAGAGCATCAGCAGGATGCCCCAGTCCTTGCCGCCCGGCGTGCCTGATAGAACCGCCTGTGGCGGATAAAGCGTCCAGCCGGCCCCCGTCGGGCCGCCGGGCGCGAAAAAGCCCGCGACCAGGATCAAAACGGCGAGCAGATAGATCCAGTAGCTCAGCATGTTGGCGTAGGGAAACACCATGTCGCGGGCGCCGACCATCAGCGGAATGAGATAGTTGCCGAAGCCGCCGAGGAAGAGCGCGGTCAGCAGATAGATCACCATGATCATGCCGTGCATGGTGATGAACTGATAATAGTGATCGGCGTCGATGAAGGTGAAAGTGCCGGGAAAGGCGAGCTGAATCCGCATCAGCCAGGAAAGCACCAGCGCCACCATGCCGATCGAGATGGCGGTCACCGAATATTGCACGGCGATGATCTTGGCATCCTGGCTGAACACATATTTCGTCCACCAGCTATGCGGATGATAAAGCTCGACATCCTCGACTTCGGCGGGCGGGATGACATCTGCGCCGCCGGACGGAATCTCGACCATGATATCTCCTCCCTTTCCCCGCCGGTTCAGTTTGCCCGCGGCGGCTCTCCCGATGACGCCGTCAACTGGGTGAATGTCTGCTGCTGCCCGAGCCAGGTCTGATAGTCCGCGTCGTTGTCGACCACGACGGTGCCGCGCATCTGCGGATGGCCGACGCCGCAAAGTTCGGCGCAGAGGATCTCGAAAGTGCCCGTGCGCGTCGGCGTCAGCCAGAAATAGGTGACCATGCCGGGGATCATGTCCATCTTGGCGCGGAACTCCGGCACATAGAAATCATGAAGCACATCGACGGAGCGCAGCAGGATATGCACCGGCTTGCCGACGGGCAGATGCAGTTCGCCGCCTTCGACGATGATATCGTCGAGGCCGCTTGCATCGTTCTTGTCGAGGCCGAGCGGATTTTCCGGGGTGACGTCGCGCGTTTCGGCGCGGCCGAGCTTTCCGTCCGCACCCGGCAGGCGGAAACTCCACAGCCATTGCTGGCTGACGACTTCGATCGATGCGGCATCGGCCGGCACCGATATGAACTGGTTCCAGACGATGAGGCCGGGGGCCAGCATCGCCGCCACGCCGACCGCCGTTCCCGAGGCGAGCATCACCTCCAGCCTGCGGTTCTCGGGCTCGTAATGCGCCCGGTTGCCCGGCTTGTGGCGGAAGCGGTAGACGCAATAGGCCATGAAGGAAACCACCGCCACGAAGACGATGCCGGTGATCCAGAAGGTGATGACGAGGGTGCTGTCGATATAGGTCCAGTTGGACGCGATCGGCGTCCACCACCAGGGGCTCAGCACATGGAACAGCACGGAGCCGACGACAATCAGGACGAGGATCAGCACGACAGCCATTTCCGCTCCTCCTCGAGCAGGTTGACCCGTGAAACCGCATTCCGTAAAAAGTCCGTATTTATTATCGCACAGATAGAAAATATCGGCAATTACGGCGATTTAGGCATCGCTAAACCGCCGCACCCCGTCATTTGGAGTATTGCTTCTCATTTGGAATATTGCTTGAGGTAGGCGACGAGATTGGTGATTTCCTGATCGTCCTTCACGCCGACGAAGGCCATCTTCGTGCCCTTCACCTTCGCTTTCGGATTGTGCAGATAATCGCGCAGCGTCGCCTCATCCCAGACGAGGCCGCCCTCGCCGGCCGCCTTCATCCCGCTCGAATAGGCAAAACCCGGATGCGTTCCGGCCGTGCGGCCGAACAGCCCGTTCAGCGACGGGCCGACCTTGTTCGTATCGGTATCGGCGACGTGACAGGTCGCGCATTTCTTGAAAACGGCAGCACCCGCCGTCGCATCGCCCTCCTGTGCCCCCGCGCCGGCAGGGGAAAGGGCAATGATGGATATGGCAATCAGCAGAACAACACGATCGTCCACGGCAAACCTCATCCTCCTCAAGGTTTCCCAGCCACTCGCACCTTCCGCAGCCATTGGCGTCCGGAATATGTTAGCGATGCTTAAAGTTTAGTGCTTCGCGGCTGCAAGTCAATCGGTCCCGCAATTCTGAGGCGTTCACCCGCAGCAAGCGGAACCGTTCCATTTCGATCGCCCGTTCAATGCCCGGTGAAAACAAGGGTCTGAACCGGCAGCAGCATCGCCTGTATGCGCAGGATCATCGCATGCACGACGCCGACCGTGTCGACGACATGCAGGAACACCCAGCGCGGCGTGCTGATATTCGGATCGGCGAGCGCATCGTGGTTGTTGGTATAGGCATTGGCGATGCAGCTGCTGCCCGGCGGCACGTCATCCAAGCCGCCGGCGAAGAGCGGCTGCAGGAACACCGTCAGCGTGCCGGGTTTCGCCATCTGCTGGACGTCGACCAGCTGGTCGGTGGGGCGCAGCTGACCGGCCGCGATCACGTCCTGCACCTCGGTCACGACGAGCGGGATGATGGTGAACGGCTTGCCGACGCAGACGGCCTCTGCGACCATTCCGGGTTTCATCACCTGCGCCTCGATCTGCCCGAAGCCGGCGATCAGCGTGCCGCGGCCCGCTTCGCTCGGCACCAGGATGCCGGCAGGCCGCAGCATGGTGTTCAGCACATCGCCGGGCCGCAGCGTGAACTGCTGGACGGTGCCCGATACGCCCGCCCTGACGAGCGTCTTGTCGAGTTCCACCTGAGCCTCGGCCTGGGCCGCCTCCGCGCTCGCCTTCTGCGCCGGCAGGAGAACGCTGAGCTTGGTTTGCAGCGTCTCTTTCTTGGCGAGCGCGGCGCTGAGCGAGCCTTTGCGGCCTTCGACCGTATTGGTGAGGCGGACCACCTCGCGGCGGGCAACGGCATCGTTTTTCAGGAGCTGCGTCTTCATCTCCAACTCGTCCTCGGCCACTTTCAGGGCGCCTTCCGCCTCCTGAATCTGGCCGTCCATGCTCGCAAGCTCGGTCTGGGCAACCTTCGCTTCCGCCTCGGTCTCGGCAATCTGCCGCCGCGCCGTCTCAAGGGCCGCCTTCTGCTGTGAATCGTCGAGCCGGAAGAGCGGCGTGCCGGCGGCGACCTTTTCGTTGACGCCGACATAGACTTCATCGACCCGTCCGGAGGCTTCCGGCAGGATCGTGACGGTGCGGAACACCGCCGTGACGGTTTTCGTCGAGGGATGGAAATAGAAGATCATGGTGATCAGCGAAACGGTCAGGATCAGGCAGGCGGAGATGCCCCAGCGCAGTTCGTACCACATGCTGTAAAGGGTGATTTCCTGGCCGATGCGCTTGCCCTGGACATAGCGCCGGTAGAGATAGTCGGGGAAGATGGTCAGCATTGAGCAAAGCATCAATTCGAGCATGATCAGATCCCCTCTTCGTGCAACGTCTTGGCGGTAGCCCGGGCTGGTGCTTCCGCCACTGGTTCCGGCGCAGGCGCAGGGGCCGGTTCCGGATGACCGGCTGCGGCCGGCGCCTCCTCCTCGAGTTCGGCCGGATCACGGCCGGCAAGCCTGGCGAGCGACCGGGCGATCGAATAAAGCGGCGTCGAAAAATCGGGAAACCGGATGAAGGCCAGGAGTAGGCCGAGGATCCAGTAGAGATGATTGTGGGTGAAGAGCGAGATCAGCGCCAGCACCGCGACGATCTCCATCTGCACCTTGTTCGTGTGGTGGGCGATGCGTTCGGGAACGGCGTGAAGCTGGAAGTAGAGGTTGCCGATCACGAGAATCATCACGAGCAGAAACACGATGACGCCGACGAACAAATAATCCGTCTGGCCCGGTCCGGTGATGAAGCCGGGCACGTGGTTGGTGAGAGCGGAGTGATAGTCTTCCATCGAAATCTCCTTTCCTGAACGCCATGGTGGTCAGGCTTGCCAGCCGGCCGCATGGGCCATGTCAGCCGGCGCCTGCCGCCAGCGCCTGTTTGTGCGCCGTCAGGGCCTGCTGCGCCGCTGCGGCCGTATCGGCAGCCTTGTCGCCGGCGACCTGGACGGTCGGCACGGCGAGCCGGATGCCGTTTTCATTGAATGCCTGATAGATCATCCGCAGCGCCCGGCGCTTCAGCGTGAACTGCTCTCCGGGCAGCGTCATGAACTTCATGCGCAGCAGCAATCCGGAGTCGCCCAGGCTGTCGATACCCTGCATCTTCAAGGGCTCGATCGTGACGGGCTTGAACTCGGGGTCGGCGAACAGGTCCTGGCCGATCTTCTTGATAATCTTGCGGGCCTTTTCGACATCGGCGTCGTAGGCCACGGTGATCGTCATCTTCTCGATCACCCAGTCGCGGCTCATGTTCTGGATCGCGCCGAGTTCACTGAACGGCACGATGTAGACGGCGCCGCGGTGATGCCTGAGCTTCACCGATCGAAGGCTGAAGGATTCGACGCTTCCCTTGTAGTTGCCGCTCTGGATGTATTCGCCGACGCGGAAGGCATCGTCGAGCAGGTAGAATACGCCGCTGATGATGTCCTTGACGACGGTCTGGGCGCCGAAGCCGATCGCAACGCCGACGACGCCGGCGCCGGCGATCAGCGGCCCGATCTCGACGCCGAGCGAAGACAGCGCCATCATCAGCGCGATTGCGGCAAAGAGGATCATCAGCACGTTGCGCAGGATCGGCAGCAGTGTGCGGACCCGCGCCCGGCGGCGCTCCTTCTCGCTGCCGGCCTCGTAGGTCGTATCGGTCTCGCCGAGCTTGCGGTCGATGACGACGCGCACCAGGCTCCAGGCGAGATCGATGACGAGAAGGATGATGCCGGCGCTGAGCATGCCGCGAACGATGCGCAGCATCGGCGTGTCCTGCATCGTCATCCGGGTCAGCTCGACATCGAGGGCACGGGCGAGCAGGAGGATGGTGCCGACGATGACGATTGCCCGCACACCGCGCTCCACCAGCACGGAGGCGATGCTTGCCCGCTCGGCCTTTTCCTCGCCGGCGGCAGAGGACAGAATATTGGCGATGGAGACGCGGACGAGCGCAAGGATGGCCGGCAATGCCGCGCACACCGCAACGATCCAGAAGAGCTTCACCGCGCCGACGACCCAGAGAGCCCAGAGACCGATGAAATAGGCGGTCCACAGCCAGTTGCGGATCGCCCGGCCGATGCGCGGCGCCTGCCCCTCGGCCGGCGCGTCCACCGGCCGGCGCCACAGGCTTTCGATTGCGATCGCAAGGAGCACGACACCCAGCGTATAGGCGACCAGTTGCCGCGAGGCGGGGGGAAGGCCGAGCGTTCCAAGCAGCCGCACCGTCACCCAGCCGAAGGCGAACCAACCGCAGAGATAGCCGAGACGGCGCGCCCAGTGGGTGGCTGCCGCATCGCTGACCGGCACCAGGCGAAATCCCGGCTGCGCCGTGGCGGCCGGAGGCGCGAGCAAAGCGCGCAGGAGCGCGGCCGCGAGGCGGAAGGCGACGAAAGCGAAGAGGTAGCCGACGACGATTTCGCGCACCAGCGGCGGCCAGTCGAAGACGAGGAAGAAGCCGATGCTGCCGAGCGCGAAGGCGAGCACGTGACATACGGCCCAGAGAAGCTTCGCGCCGAGAAGGACAAGCCGCTCCCGGACGGTCGAAAAGGGCGCCCGCTCCATCCAGCCGCGCCAGCCGCCGCTGATCCGCCGGAAAACCCATTGGGCGGCGAAGCCTGCCGCCATGAAGGCGATCAGCAGGACCACCGGCCGGGTGCCGCCGTTCGCCTGGATATCACGCTCGAGCACGGCCGCGGCCGTCATCATCGCCGCTGGAAACGAGGCCGCGGCGTTCGTCAGATCGGACGAATGCCGGCGGAAGCGCGTGGCGAATTCGGCGAAAGAGGGATCGGTCGGCTTCGCCTCGCTGGGCGCGGCAGCGGCTTTCGCCGCCGCCTGCTGCTTCAGCCAGTCCTGCACCGCCGGATCGGTGGAGAGCGCTATGAACTGCTCGATCCGTTCGGCCGGCAGTGCCGCCGGCGGCGTCTGCGACATTGCGGGCATGGCCATCAGCGCGGCGGCGAGAGATGCCATCACCGCCAGCAGCAGCGTTCGAAGAACGTTCCTTGATGACACCATCCGCATGATCCCTCCCAATCCCCGCGTGTCGGGCGCTGCGCCCTATGGCCGGCATTCCGTTCTGAAAGCATTGCCGCAGGCCGGCTTCGGGCCGCCGCCAGGCCCGCCACGCGCGCCGGCATCGGCGGTGTAGGCATCGCGCGTATCCTGATCGACGACGGCGGCGGGTGCTGCCAGCACCAGGCCCGCGGCACTGCCCGCCGCCGCTGCCGTTTCCGTCGTCGCCACGAGGATTCTCTCGCCAAGGCCGACGCGGCTGTCGGTCAGCGTCTGCCCTTCCGAGATACGGGCGCCGATCAGCTGGACGATCTCCGGCGAGGCCGCGAACTTGGCATGGTGGAGCCGGTCGCTGGTCTTCACCTTCGTCAGGTCGATGACGTTGATCTCGTTTTCCTCGAGCTCCTGCTTGTAGGGCGCCTGCTCGGGATCGATGGAGCCGAGGCGGGCGACATCGCCCCAGACCCTTCGCGAGACGGCGAGCGCCTTGTCGTCACGGGACACGAAGAGCGTGAACTGGGGGTGCTGCTTTCCCATGTCGCCGATCTGCTGGCGGAACACGTCGACATCGACGTCGGGAGCCGCGAGCATGACGTTCTTGAATTTCGCCGGCAGGCGGCCATTGCGGATCGCCATCTGCCGCAGGCCTTCCATGGCGAGCCAATTGCCCATCGAATGGGCGAGGATCGAGACTTCCTTGATCTCCGGATCGCGGTAGAGATACTGGAACAGCTTCTCCAGCGCGTTGCGGGTATAATTCGTGCTCTCCCGATCATATCCGTAGGCGAGCAGCCGGCCGCGCGAGGGCCATGTCACCAGCACCGGCGCGCTGTGCACGCCGGAATCATGGACGATCTGGGCAAAACGGTAGACGGAATCCTCGAAGCGCGTGTTGTAGCCATGGATGAAGACGAAGACGCTCCTGTCGGGGCTCTTGCGCACGCTCGCGCTCAGCCAGGCCTTTGCCCCGTCGATATCCATCTCGGCTGCCTTGAGCGTCGCGAAATCGGTTTTGGGGTTGGACGGCAGCTTCTTCGGCCAGGCGACTTCGCCGGTCTTGCGCCCCGGCGGGATCGAGACGGTGATATCGGCGAAGGTGGGCTCGCGGGCGCGCTCGCCGCTGAACATCTCTCCGGGGACGGGAGAGCGGCTGCGCGTCGTGGCGACCAGCATGTCGACGCGGTCGGCGCGAGGAGAGGTCTCGGCGACCGGGGTCAGCACACCCTTCGGATGCCCGCCGCAGCCCGACAGGCAGATCACCGTAACGCAAACCAGAAGCCGTCGAAGCGTCTGGCGAAAAGCGGCCTGCCTGCCGCGCATGTTGCTGATGTTCACACTGCTCCCCACACTGACGCATACTGCCGGGTCGGACCCTGCCCGCATCGAAGAGATTGAGCCAAAGACGAAGCCGCAGGCATGTATGTTCCTGTATGTTACAGGTAACGGCACCCTTCGCTTGGTTCGGCCGATGGCGAGCGCAGCCTGTCGGCCACGCCGCCGTCAATTCCCCGGCGGGTCGTTTTGCACAGGCAGACCGGCAGCCTCCAGCCCGTTGAAAAATCGTTCCTGGTCCTCGATCCGCGCCAGCCGCCAGACCACCTCCCGCCTGACATTCGGGATCAAGCCTGGCGACCGGGCCTCGATCCAGTCGATCTGCTCCTTTGCCTCCGCCGCTTTTCCAAGGGTGCCGAGGATCGAAAGCAGGACGAGGCGGTGCATCGGATTGTAGTTGAGGTCCGACATGCGGGACCATAATTCCGCGGCTTGCGTATCGCCCCGCATGAAGGCGCAGAGCGCCATCCCCACCTCGTAATATCCCTGCGGTCCGGCATTCTTGCCGACGGCCTCCGAAATCAGCTCGCAGCCCCTGTCCCATTTTCCCGACATCGCCAGACGCAGGCCGTATTCGCCCGCCACTTCGGTATCGTTCGAATTGCTGGCATAGGCGGCTTCGCCGGCGCGCAGGGCCTCGGCCGGGTCGTTGCCGAAGAAATTGGCGAGCATCAGCGCCTGAAGCGCACGCGCATTCTTCGGATCGAGATGCACGGCGCGTTCGGCAAGCTCCCGGGCGGTGGCGAGCGTGGCAGCCGTCGGTTTCGTGTTCAGCTGATATGGAAAGCGGAATTCGTCGAGATGGGTGAGCGAAAGAAAGGCCACGACGTTGGAATCGTCAGGCATTTGCTCGGCCGCCTGCTGAAGGCAGGATTTTGCCGCGCCCTGCGCCTGCGCGGTCATTTCGCTGCGGTAGCTGTAGTAGGCCAGAATGCAGGAAAAAGCGTCCGCGCTCCCGGCGATGCTGGCGGTGTCCGCCTGGAAAATGACGCCGAACGGGCGCGCGACCGCCGTCGCGATCTCCTCGGCAAGACTTGCCTGCGTTTTCAGGATGCCCTGGACTTCCATGTCCGCATCGTAATTGTTCGCCCAGATGACGATCCCATCGGCGCGCCGCACGAGCCTCGCCGTAGAGCGCAGCGTTCCGCCTTCCAGCCTGATGCTTCCCCGCAGGGCATAGATCGGTTGCGACGAAATCTCGCCATCCCTGTTGCCCGGTAAAGCGGCGGCGACGACGATGTCGTTGAAGGGAACGAGCTTTTCGATGATGTCGTCGGTGATGCCCTGGGAGATGTCGGATGCGGCTCCGCCGCCGGAGGCGCTTTCGAAGCGCTCGACGACGATGGTCGGGCGGCCGACGCTTCCCGGCAGCGTCTCATTCCCGGTATCGACCGACCTCACATGCTGCAACATCGCGGCGGCGGCCAAGACAGCCGCAGCACCTCCCGCGAGAAGCCAGTACCGGGACCACGGCAAGCGCCGGATCGCCTTGTCCCGGCTGACCGTATCCCCTGCCGGGGCGGCGGCTTGCGGCCCATCGTCTCCCGGGGGCGGCGGAGCGGACTGGCCGGCTTGCTGCATCTCCGCAGGCTCCGCGCCTTGCCTCACCTCGAAGACAGGCGCATAGCCGCCTCTGGGAATTGTGATGATGATCCGGTCCGCGGCGCCGGCGGTCAGGTAATAATGTTCCAGTTCCCTGCGCAGCCGTCCCGCTTCGATACGGACACACGGATCCTGCTGCGCGTCGAAGCTCGCATCCCGGCCGAAAACCGCCTGTGCGATGGTAAATGCCTTCAGATAGTCCCGATGGCCGGCAAGCGTTTCGGTCACCACGAAGTCGAGGAACCTCCGCGCCCGCTCCGGAAGACGGAACTCCGGGCTGGACAGAATGCGGTCGAGTTGCTGCCGCGCCTCTTCGGGTGAAGAAACGTCGCCGCCAGCCCTGTCAACGCCTGCATTTGCCATCGGCTCCCCCAGACCCCGATTGCGAACAACCTGCAGCATACGGTCATGGACGATAGACCTCCGTCGACACGTCGGCAATGTCATTAAACAGAATAATCTAATTAAGATAAATCTTATTCACAGCCTGCCGGACACCAATACAGATCCGCATAGGCCCGCACCGGCGTAGGATACCGTATCCTACCGCAGCGGACATGTATTTTACTGCCTTCGTCTCGCCGCGCGCTCTATCATCGCCCAAGCATTCTGGAGGAGGCGGCGAGATGACATCACCTGAAACGTCCACATCCCATCCCATGACGAGCGCCGAGGACCTGCGCAAACGCGCTTTGGAACTCCAGCTCCTGGAAATGGAGCGCAGCGAAAAGATCAAGGCGCGTGAGGCAAAGAAACATGCCGATTTCGTCGAAGATTTCTTCCGCAAGCAGATCGGAGAAGCCGAACGCGCCGTCATCAAGCGGCTGGTGATGAGAGCGGCGGCGGACGGCAAATACGAGGCGCTGATCTACAGTTTTCCATCGACCTTCTGCACGGACAGCGGCCGTGCCATCAACAACAACCTCGCCGGATGGCAGAAAACGCTGCAGGGAAAGGCGAAGGAGCTCTATGAACTGTTTGAGGAGGTCGCCAAGCCGCAAGGATACGGGCTCAAGGCGATGATCATCAACTTCCCCGACGGCATGCCCGGCGACGTCGGCTTCTTCCTCACCTGGGAACCGCCAGTCGATGATTGACCGGCTGCGGGCGTATTGCCACGCCCGCAAGGATTGACGCTCGCCGGGATCGAAACGGCGAGCGAGATGGCCGGCCTAAAGCGCGTCGCGATCTTTCAGATTCGCTCCTTGCGCTTTAGGTCTTTGTTTTTAAGCATGTCGTTATCGCAAACCGCCGCACACTTTTGCGCGACATGCTCTAATCCCTCACCACGGTCCAATTCGCATCCGGATTGAAATCCTTGATCGCCGCGGCGCGCTCTTCCGTTGCCGGGCCCAGATCGCGCTGATAGATGACGCTCATCCCGTTGACCATGAAGGTCTGCACGCCTGTGACCCTATATTTGACCGGCCAGGCGATCAGCGCAAAGCCGGCGGTCATATAGCCGTTGACGACGTAGCTTTGCTTGCCGCCAAGGACATTGTCTCCCTGGGATGTCAGGATACGGTAGCGATAGCCGAAATAGCCCTCGCCGCGTTTGGCGGCGCCGAAGGCGGCCGTTTCGACCAGGCCGCTTGCCGGGCTCTCCTCGGGATAAACGCTCGGGTCCCAGTACAGGCCATCGAGCTTGCCGGGACTGCTGATCAACTTCTTTGCGAACTCATAGATGCCGTCGCCGTCGCGGTCTGCGGATGCGAACTGATACTGGGCCACGACATATTCATGCATGGTGTCGATGGTGGCGAGCTCGTTCTCGCCGATGCGGCGATTGGTAATCTCCTCAAGGCCACGCTGCGTATCGAAGAACCATTTGCCGTCCTTGTCCTGGCTCAGCGGAAACGGCAGCGGCCAGAGCCGGTCGCCGATCGCAACGACCTTGAGATCTCCGTCGTCCCGCAGAACCGCCTTCCGCTCCGCGCCCTCGCGGATCAATCCGTAAGCGATCATCGCCTCGTTGCTGGATCGAAGCTTGTCGGCCTTGAGGCCGAGCAGAGCGGCAAGATCGTCGATGTTGTTGGAACTCAGAACCGCTTTCAGTCTGTCGACCACAAGCGACGGGCTGTCGAATTTCGGCGAAGGCGCTGCCGCCTTGTATTCGGCGAAATTAGTCGGCGCTTGCGAGAATGCCGGCGTTGCCGGCATCGTGCAGAGCGCTGCCGCGAACATGAGCGGAATGACGGTCGATTGGCGTCTCATGATGTAGCTCCCTGATCTGGAAAGAGGTCTCAACGCCGTCCACCACCGCGGCCACCGCCGCCACGGCCGCCACCGCCGCCGCCCTGCGGGCGCGGCCGGGCCTGAGGCGGACGGGCTGATGGGCGATGGCTCATGCTCTGCGCCCCTCGCTGCGAGGAGACGGCCTCCCGGCGACCAGACTGCGGGCTGCCGAGAGCGCTCGATTGGCGTCCGCGATTGTCGGGCCTGGCAGCCATCTGCGGCTTATTGGATCTGTTGGCAGCCTTTTGAGCGGGTTTGGCAGGGCGATTGGCGGCCTTCTGAGGACGCGCCTCCGGCCGGGACGCGGCCGGCCGATTGGCCGCGGTCGGTCTGTTGGCCGCAGGCTTGGCCTTCAGCCCCTGCGCCGTGTTCTTGCGGATATCGTCCGCCCGCGCCGAATTGGCGCGATTGCCGGGCCTCTGGCTCGCCTGGATATCGTTGGCCCGATTGCGCAACTGGTTGCGATTGTCGGCCTGCAGACCGGATTTGATCGCCGACCGGTCCAAGTTCGAGAGCTGGTCCTTGCCGATGCTCAACTTGCTGCGGTCGACATTGCTCCAGTCGACGTCGTTCCACTTGAGCTTTCCATTGAAATTGCGGTCGTTCAGGCAATTGTTGCAGTCGATGTCGATATCGCCGTCCCAGCGGCCGCCCCACACACCCCAATCGTCCCAGTTGACGATGGCAGCCCAGGTCAGCCCGGTGACCGCGGCGGCAAAGAACCCCGCCCCGGGATAATAATAGTTGTCGTAATAATCGGGATAATAGGAGATCGGCTCCGAAACATACCCCGGTTCATAGAGCATTTCCGGCGGATATTGCGGGATATAGATCTTCTCGGGATCGGTCGGCCGGATGATGATATTGTCGTTCTCGGTGACGACAGTGACCTTGTCGTCCGTCTTGATGATGTTCTTTTCCACCGCTTCGTCGCGAAGCTGCTGAATGGCGATCAGGACGTCCTTCTGCTGGTTGGTGAGCGCATCGGCGAGCGATTGGGTCCAGTCGAGATCCTCGCTCATCATCTTGACGATGTCGGGATAATTGAGCAGCGAAATGACGCTGCCGTCCCAATCGCTTTTCGGCTTGAGGTCGGAATTCTTCTTTTTCGCCTCGAGGAAACGCTGCGCCTCGATGATCTCGAGAGGAAAGAGCGAGGCGGCGGAAATTGCCGCGACCAGTTCGTCCGGATAGAGCGCGATGCGCGCCACGAGCACTTCCAGTTCATCGTCGGAAAGAAGTGCGGCCGCCGGTTCTCCGGCACTCGTCTGGGCTGGTGCGGCTGCCGGCGCAGCCGCAGGCGCAGGCGCCTGGGCGCGCGCGGGCAGGGCCGGCTGAAAAGCAATGATCGCCACAGCCGCCAATCCGGTGATGAGTTGGCCAGCAAGCGCTTTGCGGGAAATTGCTCTCATCGCATCGACCTCCCTTGGATCAAACAATACGAATGCCTTCATCGAGACTTCGGACCGGTCAGGGGCGGCCGGCCGAGCATGACTATTTTCGACTGGGCGATCGCCTCACCCATCTCTTTCAGCAGAGCCTCGACCAGGCCCGCATATTCCAGCCGCCGCGCCTCCCGAACCGCCTCGGGCAGACCCTCGACCTGCGCCAGAGCGTGTGCGGCATCCGCGAGATCCTCGCACATGCTATGAAAGGGCTCGTTCACATAGAAAAGCCGCTGTATCAGCCGCGTCTGGTTGGGGAAGTAAGTCTCAGCCGTCTCGAGGGCGGACAGATATGTCGAACCTTTTTCTCCCGACGCCATCTCCGCCCCCGCCGTCGAACTGCGCTCAGCAGATGTGAAAAACTATACAGCAGACGCACTGGCGGCTGACGTAAAATACGCGATCCTACGGGTGCCGGCTTTCGAAGGGCCGGGAGAATTTGCGGCACAGCGCCGGAATGGCATGAAACGAGCCGATCGCGTTCCTGCGCCCTTGCGCGGAGAAGATCTCCTCGAAGCTGTGGCTCCCGGCAACCCGATAGAGATTACGCGATGCTACGAGCCTCAACGCCGAAACGGGCCTAATATCGACTGTTGATAGCGATCGAGCGGCTCGGCCAGACCGGCCGGAAGGGAGCGGCCGTGTTCTTCGACTATCTCGTCTTGAGCGTCCCGGCCTTCCTTGTCGTCATCATGGCCTGCGACGCGGTCGCCAACGCACGAACCACACCATCAGGACGCTGCCGAACGCCTGGCGACGCCGATCCCGGTCATCGGGCCAAGCAGCGAGACGCGCCCCGAGAGGAACCAACGGTGAGAGCATAGGAGCCAGCGGTGACAGGTAGCATTCCGATGTTGCGGGGCCTGAGCGGTTTCAGCTGGGATTGGCTTCGCAGCGATATCCCCGCCGGGCTGTCGGTCGCCGCCGTCGGCCTGCCGAGCGCCATCGCCTATCCGGCGATCGCCGGCCTGCCGCCGGAGACCGGCATCTATGCCAGCATCCTGGCGCCGATCGCCTACGCGATTTTCGGCCCATCGCGGCTCTTGGTCGTCGGGCCCGACGCGGCGACGATGACGGTGCTTGCCGCTGCCATGGGCGCCATCATCGCGGCCATGCCTGCCGGCACCCCCGTCGACCGGGTTGCGATCGCTTCTGCGCTTGCCATCGGTGTCGGCGTCTTCTGCATCGCTGCGAAACTGTTGCGGCTCGGCGTTCTCGCGAGCTTCCTGTCCCGGCCCATTCTGGTCGGGTTCTTCGCCGGGGTGTCGCTTTCGATCCTGGTCGGACAGATCGGCCGCTTCACGGGCGTGAAAATCGAATCCGACGGACTGATCGCTCCGCTCGTCGAAATGCTCGCCAAGAGCGGCCTGATCCATTGGCCTTCGCTGATCCTCGGCCTTGCCATGTTTGCGCTGCTGTGGATCGTCCGGGCCTTCCATCTGAAGGTTCCCGGCCCGGTTCTGGTGGTGGTCGTCTCGGTCGTGCTGTCGGCGATCTTCGATTTCCGCGGCCACGGCATCGCCGTCGTCGGCGACCTGCCGAGCGGCTTGCCGGCCCTTTCGCTGCCCGCATTTCATCAAATGCCGCTCGACAAGATCGTGCTCGGTTCGGCCGCGATCTTTCTCGTCAGCTTCGGTGCCGGCATCGTGGCCGCGCGCAGCTTCGGGTCGCGAACCGGCGAGGAAGTCGATGCAAATCAAGAGCTGATCGGACTTGGCGCCGCCAATATCGCGCCCGGCCTTTTCGGTTCGTTTCCGATCAGCGTGTCGGATTCCCGCACCGCCATAAACCTGTCGGCGGGCGGTGTTTCCCAGCTTGCAGGGCTGGTTTCGGCCGCGACGCTGGTTGCGGCGCTGGTTTTCCTGAACGATGCGCTGCGCATCCTTCCGATCCCGGCGCTGGCGGCCATCCTGGCAACGGCGGCGATCAGCCTCATCGATGTCGACGAGCTCAGGAAGATCTGGCGCATCAGCCGTATCGAATTCATCTTCGCGCTGATCGCCATGTGGGGCGCGATCAGCTTCGGCGTTCTCAACGGCGTCATCGTCGCCATCGCGGCCACCTTCGCCTATCTCCTGCGTCAGACGATGTTTCCGCGCGACGGCCTTCTCGGCCGCATCGAGGGGCGGCACGGCTTCTTCGACATGCAGCGTTTTCCGGAAGCCCGTCCCATCGAGGGCGCGGCCGTCTTTGCGGTCCAGGGCAGCATCCTGTTTTACAACGCCGATTATGTGCGCTTGCGGATGATTTCGGTCGTGAAGGCGCTTCCCGCCGAAACCAGATGCCTGGTGCTCGATGCAAGCGCCATCACCTATATCGACAGCACCGGGGCGACCGCACTCGAGGCCGTGGCCGAACTGCTTGCGAAGCGCAACATCACCTTCGCGATCGCCGACCTCAGCGATGAAAGCCGCGCCATTCTCCATCGTGCCGGGGTCATCAAGACGATCGGCGCCGACAATCTTTTCAACGGCAGGGAAGAAGCCTTGCGGGCGCTGATCGGCGATATCGACCAGACCGACCGCCCCCTCCCCGCCGGCACTGCATCCTAGTTTCACAAGGAGGGAGAGCCATGGACGAAAACTACGAGCCGAAACAGGCCGAAGTAGAAGCAAGCCGCAGCAGCAAAGATAAAAAGAAAAAGAAATCATGGGATTACGACAAGGAGATCGGCCGCCTGCAGGTGGAACTGGCGCATCTTCAGGCCTGGGTGAAAAAGTCGGGCGCAAGGATCGTCATCATCTTCGAGGGGCGCGACGCCGCCGGCAAGGGAGGCATGATCAAGCGGATCATGGAAAGGCTCAGCCCGCGTGTTTTCCGCGTCGTGGCCCTGCCCGCTCCCACCGACCGGGAAAAATCGCAGATCTACATGCAGCGTTATATCGCCCATCTGCCGGCAGCCGGCGAAGTCGTGATCTTCGACCGCAGCTGGTATAACCGCGCCGGCGTCGATCGCGTCATGGGCTTCACCAGCGAAAAGAAAGCGCAGCGTTTTCTCGAGCTCGCACCCCGCTTCGAAGCGGCGATCGTCGAAAGCGGCGTCATTCTGCTCAAATATTTCCTGACGGTCAGCGAAGAAGAGCAGGAACGCCGCTTCCGGCGCCGGATCGACGATCCGCTGCGGCAATGGAAGCTCAGCCCCATGGACGTCGAATCCTACCAGCGCTGGTGGGATTATACGCGCGTCTACGACGAGATGCTGCGGATGACCGACAGCAACCATGCGCCATGGTGGATCGTGCCTTCCGACGACAAGAAACGCGCGCGGATCAACTGCATCTCGCACATCCTGCAATCCATCCCCTATGAACGGCTGAAGTTCGAAGAGCCCGATCTCGGAAAACGCCAGAAGCGGCCGTCCGACTTCGTGGAGGATCGCAGCGTCCGCCATGTCGTGCCCGACACGACGTCATAGAAGATGTCGCGCAAAACTGTGCCGCGGTTTTACGATCACGACACGCTTTAAAGCATGGTCTGGAACCTGGCGGATGCGACGATGGAGCAGGCAGCCGATACGACAGCGCAAGGCACCGGTGCGGGTCAGATTTCGATAGAGGCGAGAGTGAGCGATCTTGTCCGGTTGGGCATCATCGGGCTTTTCGCTTATTGGACGATGACGCTCATCGCTCCCTTCGCGCTGATCGTCATCTGGTCGGCCATTCTCGCCGTGGCTCTCTTCCCGATGTTTGCGGCGCTCTCGCGGCTGATCGGAAACAGGCCGGTGATTGCCGCCATCGTCGTCGTCGTCGGTTGTCTCGTCCTGATCATCGCGCCGCTCGCCCTCGTCGCGGTTAATTTCGCCGACGCCGTGCAGGCGCTGATCGGCAGGTTGCGGACGGGAGAATTCACGCTGCCCGCGGCGCCCGACGCCATCCGGGATTGGCCTGTCGTCGGCGAGCGGCTCCATGAGACCTGGAACCGGATTGCCGGCGATCTCGCTTCCACCATCATGAAGTTTCAGGCGCCGATCCGCGAGGTCATGGGCGTTGTCGTGACGAAGCTGGCCTCGATCGGTGGCGGCGTATTGAGTTTCGTCGTCTCGATCATGCTCTCCGGCGTGTTTCTCACCCAGGCGACGCGCCTGGCGGCGGCGATACAGGTTCTGGCAAGCCGGGTCGCGGGTGAAAAGGGCGTCGGTTTTGCCCGGCTGGCGGGAACCACTGTGCGGAACGTCTCGCGCGGCGTCATCGGCGTCGCCTTCCTGCAAACCCTGCTCTGCGGATTGTGCTTTGCCTTCTTCGATGTCCCGGCGCGCGGAGCGCTGACCTTCGTGGTCTTCATGCTCTGCGTCATGCAGCTCGGGCCCGCGCTCGTGCTCCTGCCCCTCGTCATCTGGGCCTGGTTCGCCTGGCCGTTCGCCAGTGCCCTTGTCTTTACCTGCCTTGCGGTGCCGATCTCGATCGTCGACAACATCCTGAAGCCCATCCTGATGGCGAGAGGCCTCTCGACTCCCATGGCCGTGATCCTGATCGGCGTCATCGGCGGCACGCTTTCCCACGGGCTCCTCGGCCTCTTCCTGGGGCCGGTCGTGCTCAGCGTCTTTTATGAGCTGCTGAGAGCCTGGGCCTGGCCGCCGGCGATCGCGGAGGGAAGCGAACAGGATCACGCGCCCGGTTTCAACGCCGAAGCCGGGCGCGCGGGGTAATCCTCCGCCGATCTACCGGTTGGTACAGTAGACGACGACCTCCTGCTCTATTTCGAGGCAGAGCTCCTCATATTCCTGGACGAGCTTGTCTTCCCTCGGGCTTTGGGTCCGGAACCGATCCAGCGCATCGACGGCAAGATCGTAGGCCTCGAACAATTCGCCGAGCGTCTCGCTGGTTATGCCCGCCAGCAGGTGGCGGATGTCCGGAAGCCGCAACATCAGTTTTCTGCGGCCGCGTTCCTGGCTCATGGGTTAGCCCCGTATTCGAAGCGTGTCTGCACCTGATACGAAAATAGAAAGGTGCCGGATTGTTCCCGAGGTCACAATAACAGTATCAGACGGGGAGCCGTCATTTGCAACTTAGTGCGGTATCGAACAATCGGAATCGCCTCGCCATTCGGAAAATTGATGCGCCGGCACGGTTTAGATGCCAATTCCAAAGCAAAACTTGCAACCGTGGGCTCGTGCGCTATGATGTATTAGAACTATCTCAGATAGTTGCGTGACTTGTCGTAGGGGCGATCATGAGAAGCGCAAACGTCAACGCCTTCAGCAGTCTTGGGCCGACAGCTGATGAAATCTGCCGGCAGGTCGAGCGAATTCTCGGAAGCGAGGAGTTTCACGCGCCCAAGCGTGGGCGGAACTTTCTCGAATTCGTCGTCAACGAGACGCTCGCCGGCCGATCGGGATTTCTGAAAGCCTTCACGATAGCAAACGTGGTTTTCGGCCGGGAAGCTTCCTTCGACCCGCAGAATGATCCCGTCGTCCGGATCGAGGCCGGCCGGATCAGAAAGGCGCTCGAGCGTTATTATCTCGTCGCGGGCCGCGCGGACGAGGTCATCATCACCGTGCCCAAAGGCGGATATGTGCCGCATTTCGAATATGCCCAGGGGCTGCCGCTCCCGCCGGCAGGCCCAGAAGACCCGGAGGAAACGCAGGCTGCGGAGCCCGACGACCGGGACGGTTCTCGTCGAAAGACGCCCGCTCCGATGCTTTCGGCCGTTCCTGTCCCCAGAATCGTCATAGCCGCGGCCCTTGCTCTTTTCGCCTTGGCCTTTGCATTTGCATTGTCTGGTCAGGGGCGGCCGAGCGCGTCATCGCCGCCTGCGGCCGCCGAGCCGAAAGTCGTCGTCGAGTTCTTTGCCGAGAGCGGCTCCGCCGACCCCGGTTCGGACATAGCGCGCGGGCTGAGGGACGACGTGATCGGCCAGCTTGCCCGGTTCGACCACATCGTCGTGGTTGCCGATCCGCTGCGCGGCGAGCGTGCCGCCGGTGCCGACTACGCGCTCCAGGGCAATGTCCAGCTCGACGAAAGCAGGTTGCGCGCCGCGGCCAGGCTGGTGCGCCAATCGGACGGTGCCGTCATCTGGGCCAAGAACTTCGATGCCGATCTGGATGCCGAGAACAAACTCGTCATCCAAGGCAATATCTCCCGGCAGATTTCCAGCGCCATCGCACATCCCTATGGCGCCATCTTTCAAACCGAGACGGATAAGATCGCCCGGCCGGCGCAAAATGGCGACCAGGATGCCTATGCCTGTACCCGCGCCTATTACAGCTACCGTCAGGCCATGACCGCGCAAAGCCACAGCGCCGCACTGGAATGCCTGCTGAAGGCGACACAGCGTTTTCCCGACAACGTGACGTCTTGGGCATTGCTGTCGATGGTCTATCTCGACGAGCTGCGGTTTCGCCATAAGCTCGGCGCTCCCTCTTCGGTCGAGCCGCTCGAACTGGCGACCGCGGCGGTGGAGCGGGCGGCATCGCTCGCGCCAGGCGATCCCCGGGTGCTGCAGGCGCTGATGATGGTGGGCTTCTTCCACGGAGATATCGACAAGGCCCTGAAGGCCGGCACGGCAGCCCATGCCGCCAATCCCGGCGATGTGGAAGTCGCCGGCGAATATGGCTATCGGCTGGCGCTGTCCGGGAAATGGCAATCGGGCTGCGAACTGCTGTCGATCGCCCTCAACAGAGGCGCCGGCCCGAGCGGATACTATGAGGCCGGCATGGCGCTGTGCGCGCTCATGAAAGGCGATCTCGAACAGGCGGAACGGTGGTCGCGAAAGTCCGATCTCGGCTCGAACCCCGTCCATCGTCTCGTGCTGCTGTCCATTCTCGGCGCCGCCGGAAAGACCGCGGAAGCCGAACTGGAAAAGCATTGGCTTTATACCCATGCGCCGGCATTGATGACCGATATCCGCGAGGAGGTTTCCCTGCGCCTGCAACGACCGGAAGATCAGGAACGGTTCCTGAACGGACTGCGCGCCTCGGGGATCGATATCGGCGCGGTCCCGGCGAAGTAAGGTCGTCATCGATCGGGCGATGCGGCGCTCTGCCTGCGGCTGTTCGAAATCTCCAGCGCGATCTGCATGGCGATCTCGTCCTCGACATCGAGAATGGTCCGGCCGCGCAGCTCGCGATCATATTGATTGGCCCATATGACCGCGCCGTCCGCGCCGTTGATCAGGCGGACATGCAGATGAAGGACGGTGCCTTCGACAACCACGCTTCCCTGGAGATTGAACACCGGAACGATCGTTTGAGCGCCGGGCCGGTCGTGCGTGAGCACCACGAGATTTTCCGTCCTCATCAGCTTCGCCAGCAACTGGTCGGCCAGGCCTTTGGCAAAATCCATTCCCTCACGGGTGCCGCCGAGCGCCGTGAAAGGCTCGATGACGATGCTGGCCTTGCTCGCAAGCGTCGATGCGGCAGGCGCCGGCGGCACTTTCGGCGTTGAAAGATAGGCCTCCAGCGGGCGGATGATGGCCAGAACGGCGATCAGGCCGAACAGGGCGGGCACGCCGATCGGCAGCAGAAGATCGCGATAGGCGATCGGCCGGTCGAGGCTGCCGCGCTTGTTGCCGCTGTTCTGCACATCGGCCGCTTCGCCGGGATTCACACCGTCTTTCCTGCTCAAAAAATGCGGCGAATAGCCCCCTTTGGGGATGGTAATCGCGATCGGGTCGCTGCTTCCGCTGACGAGATAATATCGTTCGAGCGCGCGGCGAATACGCCCGGCCTCGATGCGCACGACCGGATCGCTCTGCGCGTCGAACGAGGCATCGCGTCCGAAAACCGCCTGTGCAATCGTATAGGCCTTGAGCTGTTCGCTGCGCCCTTCCAGCATCTCCTCGACGATATATTGCAGGAAACGCCGGCCGCGCTCGGGAGCATGAAATTCCGGACTGGCGAGGATACGCTCGAGCTGCTCGCGGACGGCTGCGGGGTCGTGAGGTGCACGGCTTCCTCCTCCCTCATCCGATACCATCGAGCCCTCCCGCGACGCATCGCCCATTCGCTCAACAAGGGGAAAAAGCCTTATACACCCGCCGATGCTTCAGGACTTCCGTAGCAATACGTAAGCGTTCCCGAATCCCGGCGCGGCTAAAGCATGTCGCGCAAAAGTGTGCAGCGGGTTTGCGGCAACGACATGCGTAAAACAAGGACCTAAAGCGCAAGGAGCGAATCTGAAAGATCGCGACGCGCTTTAGAGCTTTTCCGGATTAGATGGGGGTGGCTCACTACCTCGGCAGCACATACTCCGCCGCCGATGGCAGCTCGACCACGGACCTGATATCTCCCGCATTGGCCGCCACGACCAGTTGATAGCTCCCCGCTTCTGCTCGGAAGGCGCCGGTCTCTATGTCGAAATAGGTAAGATCGCGCGGGGTGATCTTCAGCGTGGCGGTGCCGGTTTCGCCGGGTTGCAGCGAGAGCTTGGCGAAGGCGCGCAGTTCCTTGTCCGGGCGCTCCACCTTCGCCTTCGGCGAGCTGACATAGAGCTGCACCAGTTCCGAGCCGGGCCGGTCGCCTGTATTGGTGACGTCGACCCTGACGGTCACGCCTTCAGGACCCATTTCGCGTGCCGAGAGCCGCGGCTCGCTCCAGCGGAAACTCGTGTAGCCAAGGCCGAAGCCGAAGGGGAAGAGCGGCTCGACCCCGCGCGTATCGTGATGGCGGTAGCCGACGAAGACGCCTTCGCCGTAGCGCACATGCCCGTCCCTACCGGGATAGACCAACGGATCGCCCGTGATGGCGGAGTTGTCGGCAAGCGCCTTCGGGAAGGTCTGCGGCAGGCGCCCGCCCGGCTCGGCATCGCCGAACAATACGTCGGCAACGGCATTGCCGAGTTCCTGGCCGGGATACCACATTTGCAGCACGGCGCGGACCTTGCCGAGCCAGGGCATTTCGATGGGACCGCCGGTTTGCAGCACGACCACTGTGTTGGCGTTAGCGGCGGCGACCTTCTCGATCAGCTCCTCCTGCCGGCCAGGCAGCCGCATGTCGGGCAGGTCAAGTCCTTCCGTATCCCACTCGCCGTCGCGGCCGACGAAGAGCAGCGCCACGTCGGCATTGCGGGCCGTTTCGACGGCGGCCTCGATATCGGCCTCGCCGAGCGGCTTTTCGACGCCGAAACGGACGGCGATGAGGTTGATCCCCTCCTCGCTCGCCGTGGACGGCTCATATTCGACGGTGATTTCGCAAGGCCGGCCCGCTTCGAGCGTCACGGTGCCGCGCTGTTCGTCATTGGCGGTGCCGAAATAATTCTCGCCGCGCGTCCAGCCCTCATGGCCGTCGACCATGAGCTCACCATCGACGAAGAGCCGCGCCAGCCCGGCATTGGTCATGCCGAAGACATGTTCGCCGCTCTTCTCCGGCGCATACTGCATCACCATCCGGGCCGAGAAATCGGCGGGATCGAGTTCGCCCGACGGCAGCTCGAACCAGAAGAATTCGCCCTTGTCGACGATCTCGACATGAACGGGATTGCCCTTGCAGCCACGCCCCTTGAAATATTCGACGGTGATCTTTCCCTTGAACACATCGATCAGCCGGTTATGGCGGCAGCCGACGGCGTGGCTGATGCTGTTGGCATTGGAAAGGGCGGCGCGAATGCCTTCGAGCGGGCTCACCGTATAATGCGCCGCGATCTGCGCGCTGCCGCCGCCCATGACGCGTGCGCTCACCGCATTCGGCCCGATGACGGCGATCCGGTCGAGCGAGGTCTTGGCAAGCGGCAGGATGCCGTCATTCCTAAGGAGGACCGCGCCTTCCGCGCCGAGACGCCGGATCAGCGCCCGGTCTTCCGGCAGGTCGATCGCCCGCTCCGTGAGATCGGGTTTGCTCTCGAATGCGCCGACCCGTTCGAGCAGCAGCAGCATGCGCCGCGCCGCAGCCTTCACCGTCGCAGCCTCCACCTTGCCTTCGCGCACGGCCGCAACCAGCTTCTCGCCGCGGTCGCGCGCCGGGCCTGGCATTTCGAGATCGAGGCCGGCATTGATCGTTTCGGCCGTCGAATGCGAACCGAACCAGTCCGACATGACGATGCCGTCGAAGCCCCATTCCTCGCGCAGCACTTTGGTCAGCAGCCAGTGATGCTCGCTCGTATAGGTGCCGTTGAGCCGGTTATAGGAGGACATGACGGCCATGACGCCGGCGCGACGCACCGCCTGCTCGAAGGGCGGGAGATAGATTTCGCGCAGCGTCCGCTCGTCGATGTCGGACGACATGGTCTGCCGCTCGATCTCGGATTCATTGCCGGCGAAGTGTTTGATCGTCGCGGCGATCCCCTCGCCCTGCACGCCCTCGATATAGGCAACGGCGAGTTCCGATGTCAGCATCGGATCTTCGGAATAACATTCGAAATTGCGGCCGTTGAGGCCGGAGCGGTGGATATTCACCGTCGGCGCGAGCAGCACGGCCGCTCCCTTGCTCTTGGCCTGGCGCGCAAGGGCAATCCCCATCTGCCTGACGAGATCGGGATTCCAGCTGGCGCCGAGCGCGATGGCGACGGGAAAGCAGGTTGCCTTGACGCCTGCGACCAGCGAGCCCGCGCCGCGCGCGCCGTTCGGCCCGTCCGTCACCTTGATCTTCGGCACGCCGAGACGCTCGACGGGAACGGTCGTCCAGAAATCGGCACCTGACAGCAAGGAGACCTGCTCTTCGAGCGTCATCCTGTCGAGAATGGAATCGATCATGCAAACCTCCCGTTCAAAGATCGCGCGCATCGCGCCTGTTAAACCTACCGATTACTCGGTATTTTTAAGATGTCAAGCTGCCGGAGCTGATGTAAGAAAGAGCAGAGGGGATATCGGCCGGAGCATTGTGGACCGGTGCATCGCCGCTAAAAAGGCCGACAGGAGAAACGATGGCAGAACAGAAGGAAAAACGACCGCGCCGTTCCCGCAAGGGAGAGGAGCGCCGCGCGGAAATCCTGGCGGCGGCGATGCGGCGCTTTGCCGAGGACGGCTACCAGAATGCCGCGATCGGCGATATCGCCCGGGATGTCGGCCTGTCCCTGCCCGGCCTGCTGCACCATTTCCCGACCAAGGTCGATCTGCTGCTCGCCATCCTTGCCAAGCGCGACCTCGATAGCGCCGATTTCATCGGGCACTACCGCTCCGATGTCCGCGGCCTGCTGAAGGGCATGGTCGAAATCTTCCGCCGCAACGCCGGAATGATCGAGGTTATTAGAGCTTTCGCCATCCTGAACGCCGAAAGCCTGATGAAGGACCACCCTGCCAAGGCGTGGTTTCTGGATCGCGCCACCGAGATGCAGAAGGATATCGCCGCGACCTTCGAGCGGGCGATCGCCGATGGCGCGATCGACAAGAGGATCGACAGCAAGGCGATGGCCGCCGAACTGATCGCCGTGATGGACGGCCTGCAGATGCTCTGGCTGCGCGATCCCGATCGTTTCGACATGGTCGGCGGCCTGGAAGCCTATGTCGGCCGGCTGCTGGCGAGCCTCGGCCTGGAGGGCTGAATTCGCTCTTCATCGAAGCGCCTGAGCCAGATCATGATGCGGCTGACGGCCTCGTGATATCGTTGCCCGACCAACAAGCCCGTATGCGTCGTGCCCCCAAGACCGAGATACTCGCCGCCGATGTGCCGGGCCGTCGCCTGCCCTCGCCGGTCGCCGGCTTCATCATTGACGGCTGAAATGACGAGACTGGGGCAGGTGATCTTGCCGCCGTCGATGGAAATCCCCTCGGCTCCGAAGTGAAAGGAAAAGGCGCCGAAGGCCTTTCCCGATTCCATGGACAGGTACTTCCGCTGGAAGGCGATATCGTCGGGTGTTTCATCGGCGCTGCATTGCTCGTCGCGCACCGGTGCGGGAACGACGAGGCCGGGCGCCTCAGGCGCTAGATCCTGATAGGGCACTTCGTCATGCACTTGCCTGGAGATGCTGGAATCGATCAGCACCAGTCCGGCAATCCCGAGGCTTTCGGCCAGTTTCTGGCTGAGGATTCCGCCCATGCTGAATCCGATCACGATGGGAGCGGCGGCACATCCCCCGGCGATTGCGGAGACCGCCTCACGAATGTCTTCCAGATAGTCTTCGAATTCGACCGTCGTGAAATCGACCGACCGGCTTTTGTAGTGGCCTCGCAGATTGATGCAGTAGGAGTCCCATCCCGCCGCCATGAAATGCGGGATATATTTGCTCCACATCCAGCTGCCGGTGAAGGCGCCATGGACAAAGAGCAGAGGCGGTCGGCCGGCTTCATCCGGGCCACCGTTCCCGGGGAAGATTTCCAGGAACAGGTCGTTCTCTCCGACATATCTCGCCGTATGCTCCGGCAATTCTCTTGCATAGTACCGCATGCCATCCACTCCTTCATCCCCGGTCCTGCTTTCCGAGACAAAGGATATTTGTTACGCAATGTTGATCAATCGCCGTGCATGGACTTACATAAAGGACAAAATGTCTCCAATCGGATCTTGCCATGGATAGTCTCACGAGCGTCTTCGCCTTCGTTCATGCGGCTGAACAGCAGAGTTACGTCGGAGCCGCGCGCATTGCCGGCGTTTCGCCGTCCGCGATCGGCAAAGCGGTGGCGCGTCTCGAAAGCCGGCTCGGCGTGCGGCTCTTCAACCGCACGACCCGCAGCATCAGCCTGACCGAGGAAGGGGTGGTCCTCTACGAGCGCTACAAGCGCATCATCGACGATATGCAGGACGCGGAGGCAACCCTGTCGAAAAGCCGGGAAAGCCCAAGGGGCCGCCTGCGCGTCAGCGTCCCGCATATCGTCGGGCATCATCTGCTGATGCCGATGCTGCCGGCCTTTGCCGAGCGCTTCCCGGAAGTCGAACTGGATGTGGATTTCGAAGACAGGGTCATAGACCTGATTGCGGAGGGTCTGGACGTCGTGGTGCGGAGCGGCGAGCTTGCCGATGCGCGGCTGATCGCCCGTCCTCTCGGCGACCAGCATTTCGTCGTGTGCGGCAGTCCCGATTATTTCGAGCGCCATGGACGGCCTGAGACGCCGGGCGATCTCTTCAGGCATGCCTGCATTCACTTCAAATACCCCTCCAGCGGCCGCGTCGCGCCCTGGGCATTCAGCGCGCCGTACGAGCGGCTGCTTCTGCCGAAAAGCCTGACATTCAACAACACGGATGCGGGGCTGCGGGCAGCACAGGATGGTTTGGGCCTCGCCCACCTGCCCGTTTATGTCGCGCAATCCGCCCTGCGGGCAGGGTCGCTCATCCCCGTCCTCACCGCCTTCATGGTGCCCTTCGGCTCGCTCTCGCTCGTCTGGCCGTCGAACCGCCAGCTTTCGCGGAAGGTCCGCGCTTTCGTGGATTTCGTCGTCGAAAACTGCGCCGCCCGGCCCGACGCCTTTCGGCCCGCGGCCAGCCTGTCGCGCTGATCTTGCTCATAACGCTGGAGGCGTTGACGCTCAGCCACAGTTCCAGCTTGATCTCGGACCTGCCGATGCGGTCGAAGCGGATGATGTTTGCGGGATGCGGGAATCTGCCGGCGCCAGCCAGCGGTCTGCCGAAAAATACGCCCTGGTTCTTGCCTGCGAACCTGGAGCCGCCCTGAGGCCAAGGGCAAAATTAAAGCTGTTTTCGCTGCCGGCTTCGCGCGTGAAGCTGAGATAAGAGCCGAACCGTTCCGTTTCGACATGGCGAAGGCTTCGGATCGATGCAAGCGTATCTTCAAAATCACGCCAGCACGCGTGCTTCACGATGATCTCGAAAATGCGCAGGACATCAGGGGCGAGGCGCCCCTCGGCATCCACCTTCGGCCCGACGATCTTGGCGCGGATCTCGACGATATCGCCCATTTCGTTTCCGCGAACCCTGAGGAATGTCGAACTGAGCGGCCGCACCTCATCTCGTTCGTAGATGCGCTGGAAATAACATTCATAATCGCGATTGCGCATCGATGCGGCCTTCCACTCGCTCACCTCGATGCCGGCCTCTCGAAGCGCGCCGCAAATATTGGCGCCGGGGACCAGCCACACCCGCAGAAACTGACTTGCCAAATCGAGCTTCGGCAGCTCGATCAGATGCCGCGATATGGATATCGGCGGAAGAGGCAAAGGAGCAGGCGGATCGGCGCGGACGGCTATGTCAGGTGATCGGGCAGTCTTGTCGACAGCCCGATCCTCAAAGGCTCCAACCGAAGCATCGGAGTGACGGATCTCACGATAAAAGACAGCGATGCCTGCGAAGAGCAGAACGAAGATGAAAAGCGCCGGCCAAAACAGCCAGCGACGGCTGTTCTGCAATGAGAACTTCCACTTCCAGGGTGGGCTGCCACGAGGAAGGCCGACTGCTGACAACACTTTACCCACGGCGTCACCTCGCAAACCTGCGACCAACGGCATTGGTCGGCGCACGGCCAATCAGCCCCCTGCGGCGCATCCTTCTGAGGCGAGCTACGATGTGAAAGCGGGTGCACTCGACTCATCTTCGACACCCGCGATTCTGATGTCGAGTATATTAGCCGTCAAGCAAGAACCTCGGAGTAGGGAGTCGACAACCCGAGGTTTTTCCCCGGGATGCCAGTCTGTCGCGCTGATCCGTCTTCGCGGCCGCCTCTCCTCAGAACTCCTCCCACGACGATGCGGCAGCCGCCGTTGCTGCTTTCGAGCCGAAGGCGCCGGCGAGTTTGCGGCCGAGGGCGCGCGCCGGCGAGGGTGCCGGGCGGCTTTGCGATGTGATGGCGCGCGGCGCCGTCTGGGCGGCATCGAGCTTGAAGCGGGCAATCAGGCGGGCGAGATTTGCAGCCTCCTCCGCCAGCCGGTTTGCCGCCGCCGTCGATTCCTCCACCATCGCCGCGTTCTGCTGCGTCATCTGATCCATCTGGTTGACGGCGGTCGAGACTTCGGAAAGCCCGGTCGACTGCTCGCGTGCGGCCGTGGCGATCGAGCGTACATGCTCGTCGATCTTGACGACCTGGCCCTGGATGTCGCCCAGCGCTTCGCCGGTCGCCGTCACCAGCTTCACGCCGGTATGGACTTCTTCGCTGGAGCGGTTGATCAGCACCTTGATATCCTTGGCCGCATTGGCCGAACGCTGCGCCAGTTCGCGCACCTCCTGGGCGACGACGGCAAAACCCTTGCCGGCCTCGCCGGCGCGCGCCGCCTCGACACCGGCATTGAGCGCCAGAAGATTGGTCTGGAAGGCGATCTCGTCGATGACGCTGATGATCTTGCCGATTTCGCCCGAGGCCTGCTCGATCCGCCCCATGGCCGAAACGGCCTGGCTGACGACGGCGCTCGACTGCCCGGTGCTTCTCTTCGCCTCGTCCACCATATGGCTGGCTTCCGATGCGCGCTCGGTCGAATGCTTCACCGCGACGGTAATCTCTTCGAGCGCCGAGGAGGTTTCCTCGAGCGAGGCCGCCTGCTGCTCGGTGCGCTGCGACAGATCGCCGGAGGCGGTCCGCATCTCGCCGGCGCCGCCATTGATGATGTCGACGGCCGCGCGCACCTCACCGAGCACCGAGCGCAGGTTGCTCATCGTCGTATCGACGTTTTCCTTGAGCGCGCCGAAGGCGCCCTGGAATTCGCCCTTCATGTTTTCGCCCAGGTCGCCATCGGCGAGTGCGGCAATCACGCGGCAGGTCTCGGCAATACCGCGATCGACTGCGGCGACGAGTTCATTGACGCCGGATGCGAATTGATTGAGATCCTCGTAGCCATATTCCGCGACGGCGCGGTGCGTGAAGTCGCCAGCAACAGCCGCGGTGATGACGGCATCGACGTTCCTTTGCATTTCGACGACCTTCGCGCGCTTGCCCGCGCCGGCGGCGTCGAGTTCGCGAACCTTGATGCCGTTCTGCTTGAAGATCTCAACGGCACGGGCCATCTGGCCGATTTCGTCGCGCCTCCTGGCGAAGGGGATGCCGGCGTCGAGATTGCCTTTTGCAAGGTCGCTCATGCTTTCGGTGATCTCGCTGATCGGCTTTGCAATCGTCCGAGCGCCGAACACAGCGGCGGCGATCAGCGTGATGATGGTGAGCAAGCCGATGCCGAGATTGAGGTAGAGAACGAGAGCCGCTGCGGCATTCGCCTCCTCCTCAGCCTTGGCAGCCATCGTCTTTACTGCTTCCACGCCTTCATCGATCAGCTTGGACGCGTCACCCGAAACTGCCAGCAGTTTTGCCTGTGCGTCGTTCTCCTTTGCATCGAGAGAAGTGTCACCGGCTTTGAGGGCAAGCTTTCCCTTGATGATTTCGGCCATATCGCCGGTCGCTGCAAAGAGACTATCGCTCAGCGCTTTGAGCTTGACGATCCGATCCCGGTTGACCTGCATACGCAGCCCAGCCATGGCATCATCGAGGTACTTCATAGCCGATTGATGGCGCGCGGCGATATAGTCAGTCGCCTTGGCAATGTCATCGGTGGATTTGGCGAGACGCAGATCGCGCACACCCACCTGCAGGCCGCGCAGTGAAGCCTTGGCATCGACCAGATCGCGCGAAACGATCAACTGACCTTCCTGATATTTTGCACGTTCGCGGACGTGTTGACCGCCCTGCCAGGTGGTCAGGAGCATGACTGCCACCAGGAAGATACCGATGCCGGAAAGCGTGGCCAATTTGATGCTGATGCGCGAAAAGATGCTTGCGGGCATGTATAGTTCCTGCTTGGCGGCAACAGGAGTCTTCATATCCCCGGCTGGCTACGAATAGGCGGCCGACATCATTCGACCGAAACATCTGCGGCCGGCTTTTCGAGATCACCTTACCGTTGAGGGAGAACGGTTTTGCCATGCCTGAGCCGGCTAACAGATCAATAAAAATCTAATAAAAAGTTCACTTTTCCCGCGCCCGCAACTTGGATGCGCAATTGGGATAGTGATTGCTGGAAGTGGATATGGCTGGCGGTCGCTCTTCCGTGTTGCCGAAAGCCTCTTCTCATCGATTGGACATCAATTCCCGTCTACAACGGTAACATGCAAGGTATCCAGTATGGGCACAAGTGCGGACAAACGGATGAGATCCAATGCGGGACCATCGGCATCGAGGCTCGCCGTGGCACGGTCATAGACGGCAACGCATTGCTTGTTGGTGATCCGGGACATGTAGAGGATGCCGTCGAAATCGGTGCGATCGTAGATTTCCTGGCTGAGCCGGCGTCCGCTCGTCTGCGCCCTTGCCCGAACGGCATCCGTCGCAACCCCGAGCAGGTTTGCCCCTTCGTAGCGCAGGTCGAGCAGGAAAAGCGGATTGGGATTTCGCACAGCCGCGATCGAATAGCGGTCGAATTCCTCCCGCAGGATCAATCGCTCGGCCTTGCCCTGAAACCGGTCGCGAATAATCGTTTCCGCCACCGCCGTCATGGGATCCTGAGCGAGATAGAGCAGCCGGAACTTATCCTTGGGGCTTGAAAAACGCGTCTTGCCGAAGCCCATGCCCAACGGCGTCGCCGCATGGGCGCGCGCAATGATCCTGACATAGCCGGTCATATCGGCGCGGACGGCGAGGCGTTGCAGAACTGATTTGTCGAGCGTCATTGCGCGGCGAAATAGGTCTGAGCCGCGTCGATGACCTCGTCCGCACGATCCTGTTTCAGAAGGTCTATGGGCCTGCGCCCGCCGAGCATCGGATTCGGCTGGCAGAGCCACAGCCATGCGACCCGCTGATTGGGCACGAGAGAGCCGATCGCTCCTATGCCTTTTGCGGGACGTCCGTCGATGAATTGTTCGATCGGATAGACGTGCTTCTTCGTTCCCTTCAGCAATGCGATGACCTCGCCGGCATGCTGCCAGCGATTGAGGGTGGAGCGGGCAATTCCGAAATCGCGCTGGAGTTCGCTTGCGCCGGCAACCGGCCCGGCCCAATCCTCGAGCCTGCGGGCGACCGCAAGGTCGCCCAGCAATCGCTCGCCCTCCTCCGCAGTGACGATCTTCCCAAGCCCCTCGCCGCTGGAGGGTTCTACGGCTTGGGGAATCTCAAGCGCGATCTTGCCGCCATCCGGCGCATCGCTGAAAGCCTCCACAAGGCCACGAATGCGCCGGGCCAATTCGCCCTGGCGCCTGCTGAGTTCGCGGCGCGCGCTGACGGGAAGATCGACAATGGCCGCAGCCGCCGCTCCCGCAATTCTGGCGGACAAGGCAACCGAGCCGGACTCGAACGTGGCATCGGCTTTCAGCACGTCGGCGACTTTGGCGGCAACGCGATCGGCGACCTCAGCCTGACGAGCGCGGCCAAGCTGCATCTGGGAACCAGCCATGAAACCATCTCCGTTCTTACCTGGAACTGATATAGTCTCAAATGGCCAATTTGTCCAGTTTGTCCCATTTTATCTGTAGCGGCGGAGCGTGATCCCCAAGAAAGGAATGTCAGCCCTTCCGCAGCCTCCAGGTCCTGATTTCGAAGGGCATGATATCGGCGGGGCCTTTGCGCTCCATCGGCTCTTCGAGAATGCTGAGCGGCTGCGACGCGCTCCATCCGGAAGGTAGGGTAAGGGACAGGCGGCCGCGGCGGCCGGCCGGTTCGTAGAGGCGCAGGATGAGGCCTTCGCCCTCTTCCGCGGGCTTCAGGCCCGAGAAGGCGACGGGGGTGCCTGCGACTTCAAGCGGTGCGAAACTGCCGGCGGAGAGGCCGCTCGCTTCGGCCGTCACCAGCGGCTGGTTGAGATCGAGCGCCTCGTCGAGCACGCCGCCGTCATGCCAGGCGCCTTCATGCGGCATCAGCGCATAGGTGAAGCTCTGCTCGCCCTCATCGGCCAGCGGATCGGGGTAGACCGGCCCGCGCACCAGGCTCATGCCGATCACATTGCCGCGGGCGCTATGGCCATATTTGGCATTGTTGAGGAGGGCCACGCCGAAGCCCGGCTCGCTGATATCGACGAAGCGATGGGCGGCGGCCTCGAACATCGCCTGTTCCCAGGAGGTGTTCGTGTGCGTCGCCCGCTCGACCACGCCGTAGGCGCATTCGAAGGTTGCCTTGCGCGCCTGCACGTCGACCGGGTTGACGGTGCGCAGCAGGGTGCGGCGGTCGTGCCAGTCGATCGTCGTTTCGATGTCGAGCCGCTTGGCATTGGCGGTCAGCACATAGGTCTGCGTGACGCTCGAATGCCGGTAGCGGTGGACGACGCGGATCGCCGCGCGGTGCGGGCCGCTTTCGACGAGGCTGATGCTCTCAGGCGCTTCGAGACGGATGCCCTTTTCTGCATAGTCGGCATCGACGTCCCAGGCGTCCCAGTTGCGCGGCTTGTCGGCCGGATAGACCCAGAGCTGGTTGGCGGAGCCGGCGACCGCTTCGCGGCCGCTCGCCTTGTGGATGAGGCTGGCAACGGCGCCGTCCCTGCCGATGACGACCGAGAGGTAATCGTTTTCGAGGCGATCGGCGCCGGCCTTCAGCCCGCCCGCCGGCTTCAGCGCCTGCCTGTCGAAGACGGCGACCGACAAGGGAGCGACGATCTCGGCGGCCGAAAGCGCCGTGCCGTCTGCCAGCCTGGCGTTCACCGGGCGGGCCGCAAGCGACGGATTGACGACGATGAGGGCGTCAGCGACCCCGCCCTTCGGCAGATTGGCTGACAGCGCCAGCAAGGCCTTGGCCTGCTCGGCCTTGGCATGGTCGATGACGCCGCCGAGCTCCTGCTCCGCATCCTGATAGACTTCGCGGATGCTCGAACCCGGCAGGATGTCGTGGAACTCGTTCTTCAGCACCACGCGCCAGTCCGCCTCCAGGCTTTGCGGCTTTTCGGCGCCGAGCAGATGGGCGAGCGACGCGAGGGTCTCGGCGGTGATCAGCGCGCGTTCGGCCTGGCGGTGCTTGCGCTTGACGCCGCTTTGCGTCGTCAGCGTGGCGCGGTGCAGTTCGAGATAGATTTCGCCGTCCCAGACGGGAAGCTTCTTCTCCGAAGCGGTTTTGTGCGCCCGCTCGTAGAAGCTTTTGACGGTGCCCCAACGGGCCTGCGGGATCGCCGGAAAATCGCGCAGCTGCACTTCCCGCTCCACCATTTCAGGCGTCACGCCGCCGCCGCCGTCGCCATAGCCGACGGCGAGAAGCGAGGTATCGTGCTGCACCTTGCCGCGGAAATTCTTCCATGTCGGCACATAGCAGTCGGCCTGCACGAAGCCGTTATATCCCTGCATCGGATTGTCGAAGGTGTGGGTCAGCACCTGGCTGCCATCGAGGCCCTTCCACCAGAAGAGATCGGAGGGGATGTGGTTGGTCTCGCTCCAGTTGACCTTGATCGTGAAGAAGCTGTCGATGCCGCCCTGTCTCAGGATCTGCGGCAGGGCGCCGGAAAAACCGAAGCAATCCGGCAGCCAGCACACCGTATGGCGCGCGCCGAAGGTCTTTTCGAAATAACGCTGGCCGTAGAGAACCTGGCGGACGAGGCTTTCGCCCGTGGGCATATTGGTGTCGGGCTCCACCCACATGCCGCCGACGGTTTCCCACTTTCCTTCCGCGACCTTCTCCTTGATGCGGTCGAGAAGCTCCGGATCTTCCTCTTCCATCTGCGCGTAATAGTGGGCGGTCGACTGGTTGAAGCGGAAATCGTCGGAGCGCTCCATCAGCGACAGCGCCGTATTGAAGGTGCGCCGCATCTTCCGCCGCGTCTCGCGATAGGGCCAGAGCCAGGCAAGGTCGATATGCGCATGACCGGTCAGCAGCAGTTCGCCATTCGGGGGGAAGCGCTTCTGCAGCTCCTTCAACCGCGCCGTCAGCGCCTCGAAAGCGGAAGCCGCCGAAGCGCTCTGCTCGTCGGAGAGGCCCGCCGGGTTGGCCTCGAGCTCTGGCAGCTCCCAGATCTTCTGCTGCATCACGGCGCCTGATGTGCGGGAGATGTAAGCCGCCGTATCCGACGGCCAGTCCAGGCTGCGCAGGGCCTGCTCGGCGGCATCGATCAGATGCGGCACGACCTCATGCTCGCCGAGTACGCCGATCGCCTCGACAACCTGTTTCAACAGAAGATGCAGGCGATGAGCAGGGCCGTCTAGCCAGATAAACCGGGCCTTGTTCAGCCGTGGCGCCCGGTTCGGCTCGCCGAACGGAAAGCGGGCGACGCTTTCCGTCGCAATCGAGAACCGGCGGCCTTTGACCGGGAATTCCTGATGATAGGGATCGAGACCGAATGTTTCACTCTCGCCGCCGGGGTAGCTCAGCGTGATCAGGCTCTCGCCGCCGAGATCGAGCTGCAGGCGGATATCTTCGAGCGGCCAGTTCGCCGGCGCCTCGGCGCTGACGGCAAAATGCACCACGCCCTGGCGATGCGGCCAATCCTGATGATGGGCGATCGGCTCGCCCTCGAAGGTCCAGCCGTCGATCGGGCTGCTGTACCGGTCCCGCCAATGCGCGAGCTCGGCGATACGGACCTTCAGGCTGTCGAGGCGTTGGGCAATGGTGAGCGGCATGGCTTATCCTGTTCAAAAATCGGCGGCGCGCGATCCGGAATCATGGCTTTGGGAGATGAAGATGGTGCGACAGGGATCGCAAATGCCGACCCCTCCTCCCAGCGGGTCCGGCTGACGCTTAGATTAAGTAACTTTGATTTGGCGTCAAGTGCGGAAGAGAGTCATCGCGGGGCGGATACGACGATGCCCCAAAGTGTTTTCCATTTTGCCTCTGCTTTGTTCCAGAAGTGCCGCTTACCGCATTCCTCGGCGCACCTCAGGCTCGCGGCTGAGGCGTCGATGGCACGTCGCATAGCCGAGCTGGCAGTCCAGAAAGCTGAAGATCGCCGTTCAACGGTTGGGCCAGCAAACGTCTAGAACGCGGCCGAAGGCGCGGCGGATCGCAGGGGGTTGAACGCAGCAAGACTCTTCCCCGCAGGCGTGAAAGCCGTCGAAAACCCTCGTATGCTTCGGCCTAGAGATAAGCGACAGAGTCGAGTTCTTCGAGCAAAAGCTCGCAAGGTCATCACTCAAATTGGCTATTTAGATGCTTGGTTGTCGCGCAGAAGAAGTTCAATGAAACTGCCCGCCAAATGATGATACCTCCTGAGAAGAGGATTACGATGATCCGAATTTGGCTTACTCTATGGGCGCATCAATTGCCTCCGACACAACACGGATTCCTTTTCGAAAATAAAAATCATCTCATCATAGAATATTTTCGGAATGCAGAATCTTGATATCTTCCTCATTATCGCCGCTATTGCTTTTTTTGATCTTGCAATCAACTATATCGTGTAATACCGTCCAAAAAGAGGGAAATACACACTGATATTGCTTTCATCCACAGCCGTACACCGTGGCGTAGCTGTGCAGGCATTGCTTGTCATTGGCACGACTTAAATTACCGTGGGAATTTTATACAAACGGTCTCTATTACAGATCGCGGATATTGTTACCTCCGCAAGCGGAACACCTGCGCCTCAGAGGGTAGCTTATGGAAATATCAGTTGGGTTCAAGACAGGAAGTAAACACATCAGGACGCGGCTTCACCTCGTCGTAACTCTGATTGTCGCCGGCTTGGTTACTTCCTGTACTGCGACGGCGCCCGTGGCTGTCGAGCCTACCCTCAATGCAGGTGATGTTGCCAAAAAATCCGTGGACCGCCGAAGCATCATGAACTCGCTTCGAGCAGACGCTGAGTATGCTTATGGCGGAACGCCGAATTGGTATGACGTAACCTTGGCAGGCTTCAACTACGTCGACGACCGGTGCTCCACCTATTTTGACTCGCTCTTCAGGCTGAACCGCCAACGCGAAGCTACGAAGTCTGGGATATCCGCTTTTGGACAGACGACAAATGCAATTCTTGGCGTCACGGGTGCCACTCAGCTCTCGATGACCGTCGTGGCACAGGCCTTTGGGTTGGCGTCAAACCTTACTGACGTCGTCGCGGGCACATATCTTTATGAACTCCCTCCCGCAACGACGAAAAAGTTCGTGGGTGAACTCACTCGCGCGTATCGCGATGGCACCGCGAAGCAAAAGAGCAGCATTGATAGCGCCCCTGCCGCCTACGGCTATGTCCGCGGATATCTTGACCTGTGCCTTCCGGCGACGATCGAAGGTGAACTTGTCGAGCATGTCGGCTCGGCAGTCGCTGTTGCCAGCCCCACCACCAGCGGCTCTGGGGTCGACCTCAGGATCGCCAGCGAGGGTAATTTGCCGCCGCCTCCCGCATTTGAACGACCTCCCAGCGTGACCGGGCCGCTTCCCGGGGGGCGCGCCGCAAAAAAATCGACGGCGGAAGACTTAGTTGGCCCGGTTACTTGGAGCACAATTCAAACCCTTCTTTGCGTTGCTCCCGCCGATGGGGCACTCGGGCCAACCACGCGTCAAGCAATTCGGGATTTCTACAAAGGCCGGGGCGATAATAGAAACGACGTGCTGGCCGCCGGCGGCATCAATGAATCAGACATCCGGCTTTTGAAGGCTACCGCTGAACTAAGCCCAGGAAAGACGTGCGCGGAACGGGGTGTCCCTGACGCCTACTCTGTTGGCAAACTTAGTCAATAGCCCAAACTTGAAACCGACCAGGGAACATTCCGATGGCTGTGATGAAAGTCGCTCGTGTACTGAGGGATAAACCGTCGCTCGATGCGACAGTCTTGAGATCGGTCCCGGCCGGCACCAAGGTTACGGTTCTGGACGACAAAAAGCTTCCGTTCACTGAAATCCTTATCGACGCGACAGGCGAGAAAGGATGGGTAGTAGACGAGGCCATCGATAAGACCAGCGACACCATCGGCCCTCTCGACAAGCTTCTCGTAGCCGCGGAATGCGTGGAACTGGCCGCAAATTACGGCGGCAATGCCTATTACCTGATGACCATCGCACAGATGCGTACAAACATTATCGACGTGCAGGGCCTACAGACCAGCGGGCTGTTCGCGTTCACCGATCAAGAATGGATCCTGAACGCCAGCCATCCTGAGTATGAGATCGCCTATGGCCTACCTGAGATCCGCGATTGGCGGGCGCAATGTACCCTCTTTGCGATCATGGCAGCTCAGATGGCAGATGCCCTAAGTGATGCGCTGGGGACTGATATATCGATGGTCAAGCTCCTGCTCGCCCAAACCGTTGGCCTCATCGCGGCTCGCCAGGCTCTTGGCAACGACGAGCAAAACGCCGCCGCACTCGTTAAAGCCATTACGCCTGCCCAGGCCCAGACCGATCGTATCGACCTTTCGAACCTCACGAACCGAGACGCAGCACTTCTCACAGGTTCGACGGTCAAAGATATGTTGGCAGTCATCGAAGCGAAGCTCAATGAAAGCTTCACATCGGTGGACGTCATCATCAGCGAACAAATCGAGCTCTTCATGAAGAAGCTGCGTCAACTGACGGACCTCGCCCCGACGGCCGTCGGTGACATCAACTTCTCGTCGCCCAAGATCCCGAAGTCCCGCGAACCAATCGCACGGAAGATCGCGGAGAAGTTCGCAGTGCGAGGATACGGAACCCTGCAGCAGATTGCGGCTATCGCAAATGCTATACGGGAATCCAAGCTGGATCCTTCAAGCACCAACCTGCGCGGAGAGCGGAGCTTCGGTCTTTTTCAATTGAATCAGAACGGCGGCGTTGGCACTGGTCATAGCGACGCAGAGCTTCTGGATCCCGATCGAAATATCGAGATCATGCTGGATGAGATCCAGAAGCCTTACCTGAAGAAAAGCCGTGCCCGCTTCTTGGCTACTGCCAATCTGCATGAGGCAGTCGAGATCTTTGTCTTCAACTTCGAGAAGCCTGCGGACAAGCCAGGAGAGACTGAGAAGCGTTTTAAGATCGCTCAGACGCTTATCGCTTGAGGCTCGTCCGTTACGGCTGCCGCCATCGAGGGTTTGAAGGGGTTCGCAAGCATTCCAGGCGCGATGACCGAGAGCAAAGCAGATCACAGCTCGCCGAAACTATCCGGACCGCGACTCATGCATCTGCTTTGAGCAGGCATCCTGGCAAACGTCGACATAATGACTGGGGGATACGATGGGACTATCATTCAACGGCATCCTGGATATCGTAGTCAGCCTAATTTTTCTGTACCTCTTAATCAGCTTGGTTTGCACCTCCTTATGTGAATCCATCGCAACGCTTCTCAAATTGAGAAGTCGTTCCCTCAGCGTCAGCGTCGCCAAAATCCTTGAAAACCAGGATTTGATCGACAGGTTCTACGCAAATGGTCTCGTCAAAGGCGCTATTTCGGCGTCTCAATGGAAAAAAGCCCCGGTCGCAGGTGTTCCGACGAAATACGGACACTCGTCCTATATGGATAGCCGGAGTTTCGCGATGGCCCTTCTGGGGAGTCTAGATCCGGACAAGCCGGTGCCAGCCGTCACAGACATTGAGCAAAGCCTGAAATCAGCGAATCTTCCAGGTGGAATCAAGGACGTCTTATCAGCTGCGTTGACTGCTGGCGCGAAAGATATGACCGCATTGCGAGATGAAGTGGCGTCCTGGTTTGATAATGCGATGGATCGATTGAGCGGCGAGTACAAGCGTCAACTCAAATGGATTTCCTTCGGCGTCGGACTATTTATCGCCATCCTTTTAAATGTCGATAGCGTCGATGTAGCAACGAGGCTCTGGAAAGACCAAGCGCTTCGCCAGCAGCTCGCCAGCGCGGCTGAGAGTTATGTAAACGACAAACCAGTCTCCTGCCCTGTCGGGGATGGGCAAAAATCACCTGCCGATCCTGGCAAGCAGGATGCCGCATCTACTTCTCCCAAACAGGATATCGAAGGTCAGACACCCGCTGCTAGCGGGGCTTCTGATAGCGGGGGAAAGACGACGCCTGAGGATGCCGGGAAACAGGCGGCGTCAGATTTGAATTGCCAACTCCGTACGATGAACGATGCTTTGTCGGCCGCTCGTCCCTTCCCCATTGGTTGGACCACCGCTGCGCCCGTGGAGAGTGCCAAGGACTCGTCTCGAAACCTCACTGCAATCCTCCACGACATGCCGCTCATGTTCAGCAAGATTATAGGCTGGCTATTTACGGCCGTGGCGCTGTCACTGGGAGCACCGTTCTGGTTCGACACACTGTCAAAATTCATGAACGTCCGCGGCGCTGGAAAAAAACCGGAAAAGGTCCAGGTCAGCTGACGGAATTTGACAGGTCCGCCGAAAGCGTTTGGCGTAGGAAAGAGCCAGTCGAATGAACGCTTTGAGGACATTTCCAGTCTATTCCGAGATAAGAGGAGGTTGCGGAGTGACCAAGAAGCAAAGCAATTTGACTGAGACGACATCCTCGGTGACGAGTGACAAACAGAAGTCGCCACCTTTGAATCGGAAAAAGCCAAGAGTTGGAGTGATCGTCGCTTGCCTTGGAGAATACGATAGTAAGGCGCTGCGATACGCAATTTTGAAACTCAACACTGCTCAATCATTCGTCGAATACGAAATTGTGTATGACGTTCCTGAGGACCACGAGTTTGTTGCTCGCACACGCTACGGCGGTGTCGTGCGGACTTCGTACATCAAGCAAGCCATAATGTCTTTCGAGGCAGAAATTGTGCAGCGGCCATCAGAATTGTTCAAGAACATACCCCAGACTCCCTGCGACCGATACTTGGCACTTTGCAACTGCGAGTTAGAAAGCGGGGTATATCTTTTCAAACCCGGCGACAAAATACGGACCATGATGGTCGGTTCGTGGAGGAGATACTTCGCGCCGCCATCTCTACTCGAATTCATCGTCGACATGTGCATAAAGCAGGGCATTGCCGAGGCGTTTGGTGCCCCTCGCTCCCATATGCCTTCGCGAGGATGCATCTTTGACTACAATGATATATTGGAGAACACCCGAAACGGCGTGCTGATCGGCCATGTTTGCGAGGAATGCGCTACATACATGGCTCCCAATAATCCGAACTGGGATGAGATCAAAAAGCTGACAGGCGGGAGATGGCTCGGCGATCCTTCCGATCCATTTTCCGCCTATTGCGAGTTGCAACGCCTGGGCTTTAAGGTATTCAAAGCCAGCGGGGTGCGGGACAGTTTGCTCCGACGACTTATCGACACCGTTCCTATCCAGATCATCAGCAAATTGGGCGACCATGTGGCCTTGGGTATTGCGATTTTTTTTGCGCTGCTGCTCGGGCTTAAGAATTGGGGGAAAGCGCTTGGTGGTTAAAATCTAGTCAAGCAGCATTCTGCTCAATTCGGTTGCGGATTGAACTTCTTTGTAGACAACGCTCTCTTGAGATGTGCCCTGACAAATATGATTGCTTTGGACTACGGACTGGCCTTTCAAAGAATAACGAAATCTTGATCGGCAACGACAGTTACCGGATCGCCGCATCGGCCCTATTTCCCAGCAATTACGCGGGCATCGATGGGGAGGGTGGGATGCTTCAGATTCGCAAATCATTGGCAGCCGTGGCGACCGTCATCGCGGTTGCCGTGTCGTTATCATCCTGCACGACGAGCTCAAGCGATCGGGTTCAGACCGGTTCGGTCGGATATGGCAGTGCCGACTTTTCGCTCCGGCCGGCCTGCCGCTCCGGATTCGGCAACGATCGTCCTTGCAGCTATTAGAGGGAACGGCTGCTCGACGGCGAGCTCAGGAGATGATCTGTCGGAAGCGGAAATTTCATCCCGCCTCAGCTCTGTCGTGAGCGTTCAAAATAGCGATACACGATGTCCTTGACTTCGCTTGAACTGAACCCCGACACCCATTTGTGCGGTATCGCGACGGTCCTTTCAAGAGGCTGCCGCTTGCGCAACTGTTCAAGCATCTCCGGTTCAGCCTCCTTGCTCACAGTCAGATAGATAAATCCCGCCTGCCCGGTCTCTGGGATATCGACCCGTTCGATCATTGACCAAGGGATGAGCTTCGGCAGCCTTTGACCAGCGATGCCGTCGGGCCCGATCACCATTGTGGGCTTCGTGAAGTCCACTTGCCGAGCCTTTAGCGCAACATAAACGATGACGCCGAGGAACACGATCGCGAACAGGCCCTCTCCGACACCGCTCGTAGGTCTGCTCATTTCGATCTGCCCAAGGGCGATCAGTGCGAGGTAGACGAAAATGAGTGCCATGACGCCAAGGACCATGAAGAGCGCTCTGACGCTTCCTCGCAATACCAGAATTGGCTGGGTGGTGTTCGGGTCGCCGGCGGCGGGAGAATGTTCATCGGTCATGTTTGAAATCGATCTTTAGGTTAGGTCTCGTTTCAGATGAGAAAACCATTTCATGACGCCTGCTCGACCCAGTATTTTATCACCATCAATGCAGCCGCCTTGCTGAGCAGGACATCGCGCTCCTCCGTCAAATCTTCTTCGAAACGCTCGCATAGCTTTTCATAGACGGCGAAAAGAGCAGCGTTATCGTCTCCACGATAACGCTGCTCTAAGCGAACGATCGTTGACATCAACTCGGCCGTAGTCGGTATGGATGCCATTCTGACCTCCTGAAGCAGCCAACGGAATTAGTTAGCTTCACGTCTATTGGAAAATCGTTACGAACACCGACAAGCGTGTTACACAGCCGAAATGTTGCTCTAGGAAAGACAGTCATGCGGTATCTTCGGTCAGGGCCGCGTCGGCTTCACACGCAGGAGATGGGCGCGCCGCGCGCCAAAACGGTGGGTCTGAGGTCGGGGGAGATCGCCGACCGGAATATTCGCGTCATTCTGGAGGCCATCCGCCGGCATGGGCCGCTGACGCGCACCGAGCTGGGGCGGCATAGCGGGCTGACCGGGCCTGGCATTACCAATATCCTGCGGCGGCTCGCCGAAGAGAAGCTCGTGACGTCGAACCGGCGCAACGGGCTTGGCGGCGGGGCGACGGCCACGGAATTCGCGCTGCGGCCGGAGGGCGCGTTTTCGATCGGCGTCAAGCTTCGCCGGACGCGCGGCGAGATCGTGCTGATCGATCTCAGCGGCCAGGTGCATGACCGGGTCTATTTCGACGTGGAACCGGAAGACGGGGTCGGCGCGGTGCACGCGGCGGTGAGGGACATGGCGGATCGCCATGCGACATTGCCGATTGTCGGGCTCGGGATCGCCGCCAACGATTGGAATGATGCGCTGAGCGAGCAGCTCTCCGCGATGTCGGCGATCTCGCGCCTCTACGTCGAGAACGAGTGCACGGCGAGCCTGCTTGCCGAGCGCACGATCGGCAGCTCGACGCCGGAGGGCGGGCTCGCGATGATCATCATCGATGACGACGTGCAGGCCGGTTTCCTCATTCGCGGCATTCCCTATTCCGGCGTGCATGGACGGGCGGGCAGCATCGGCGAAATGCTGACCGGGCCTGATAATCTCCAGCTCAACACCGTCGTCGGTTTTTCCTCCCTGCGCTCACGCATCGGCGACGAGGACTTCGCGCGCCTGCTCAAGGGCGAGGAGTTCTCCTCGCCGTCGCTGTCGCAATGGATACGCGAGGCGGCCGGCCATCTGCTCGACCCGATCATCGCCATGGCCGGCTTCATCGCCCCGAGCGTCGTGATGATCGGCGGCGACCTGCCGCAGGGCGTGATCGAAGCGCTGATCCACCAGCTCTCCGTCGAGCGGCGCGACACCTCGACCCGGCCGTTGCTGACGCCGTGGATTTCGCCGATGCGGCCGGCAAGCTTCAGCGGCGGCGGCGTGGCGCTGGGTGCTGCCCTCCTGCCCTTCCTCAACACGCTGCTGCTGCCGCCGGCTTCTGCATGATGATCAAGTCAGCACCTCGTCGGCGTGGCTGAGATCGGAGGCGAGCGCCTTGTCGAGCACTTTCTGGATGTTGGCCGCGCGGCGGAAGGACGGCTCCTGGGTCTTGCCCGCCCGCACGGCCTGGACGAAACGCTGGTAGTTCGTCTCGACGGGATCGAAGGGCACGTCGCGCCAGGTCGCGGTGTGCACGTCTTCGCCGAGACAGGCGCGCAGCGTCGATTTGCCGGTATCGTAGATCATCTCGATCGAGCCGGTTTCGCCGTAGACCCGGAGGCGCAGCTGATCCATCTGGCCGGCCGCCGTGCGCGTCGCCTGGATCGTGCCGATCGCGCCATTGGTGAAATCGACATTCATCGTGAAGCTGTCATTGGCGTCGAGATCATAGTCGCCGATCTTATCGTCAGGCGCCTTGCTGAAGGTTTTCAGCCGCGCGAAGACATGGGCGACGTCGAGGCCGGAGCCGTAGGAGGCGAAATCGACGATATGGATGCCGATGTCGCCGAGCGCGCCGTTCGAACCGTGCTTCTTGCTCAGCCTCCACAGCCATTTGCTTTCGCTCTTCCAGTCGCCCCAGTGGCGGCCGACCAGCCAGCTTTGCAGGTGCGATGCCTCGACATGGCGCACCGCGCCGATCTCGCCGGCGAGCACCATCTGCCGGCCCTTCTGCAGCGCCGGCGAATTGCGGTAGGTGAAATTGACCATGCCGACCTTGCCGGCCCGCTCGATCGCCTCGGTCATTTCCATCGCCTTGACCGCATCGGTGGCGAGCGGCTTTTCGCAGAAGACATGTTTGCCGGCGGCAATCGCCTGAAGCGTCGTCGGGTGGTGGATGCTGTCGGGCGTGACGTTCGCCACTGCATCGAATTCGCCCCAGGCAAGCGCCTCCTCGAGCGAGGTGAAATGGTTGGCGATGCCGTGTTCGGTGCAGAAAGCGGCGAGCCGCTCCGGGACGACATCGACGCCGCCGACGACGCTGACGCCTTCGATCGCCTTGAAGCGCGCGGCGTGCTGGTTAGCCATGCCGCCGGTGCCGAGAATGAGTAAACGCATCTTCTCCTCCATGGACAGTTTCCGGCCGCATGCAGCCGGGCAAAACCAAACCTCGCCATCGCGGCCATCCGCGATCGCTCGTGCTTTTCAGGAAAATTGCGGGGGCGATGCGCCGCGCGTCTCTGCTGGACGTCCCATCACTTTAATTTGGCGCGTATCCCTTCCGAAAACCGGGACGCGCGCTAGCTGCTGTTGAATGTCGCCAGCATCTCAACCTCCCAAGCTCTGGCTTGACATCAAATCAAAGTAACTTAATCTAATTAATGCAGCACGGAAATGAGGAGAGGTCAACCGACCGCCAGGCTGTATTCGTTCAAAATGGGGAGGAGACCCATCATGAAGAGCGCAACCGTCAGCGCATTGGCGCTGAGCACTATCTTATTTTCAGCATCGACGATTTTTGCCCAGGAACTTGCCACCAAAGACCGGATCGGCCTTGCCGATGCGGCCAAAACCCTCGTCGTCCGCCTGACGAACGACAGCCCGAACAATTCCGATCCCGCCATCGCCGAGGGCTACCAGAAGCTCTTCGTCGATTTCATCAAGAAGCATCCGGACTGGAAATTGCAGATGCAATTCATGTCCTCCGACATCGGCACCGAACAGGCCAAGATGCTGGAGCAGGCCAAGGCCGGCAATGCGCCGGATTGCGCCGCCGTCGATTCCTTCGTGCTGTCGCAGTTCATGGTCAACAAGGTGCTGGCCGATTTCACGCCCTATTTCTCCAAGGAAGAAGTGGACGATCTCTTCCCCTTCATCCGCAGCGGCATCACCGACAAGGACCAGACGGTGCGCGCCTGGTGGTGGGATACGGACCTTCGCGTGCTCTACCGCAACAAGTCTGTCGTCGCGGATGCGCCCGCCACCTGGGACGACCTGAAGAAGGCTGCGCTCGCCTCCACCAAGGAAGGCATGGAAGGCGTGCTCTTCAACGGCGGGCGATGGGAAGGCACGACCTTCGACTGGCTCGCCAATTATTGGGCGCTCGGCGGCAAGCTCGTCGACGACAGCGGCAAGCCGGTCTTCGGCGAAGGCGAGAACAAGGAGAAATTCCTGAAGGCGCTGAACTACTTCAAGGATCTCGTCGATTCCGGCGCGGCCCCCAAGCGCGTCACCACCATTGCCAACTACGACGACATGAACGCGGCGGCGGCAGCCGCGACGACGGCGCTCTTCATCGGCGGCAACTGGCAATATGCGCAGTTGAAGTCGACGCTCGACGAGGAGGAATTCAAGAACTGGACCTTCTCGCCGATCCCCGGCCCGACCGCCGACCAGAAATCGACAGGAACCGGCGGCTGGACGATCGCCTCCTTCAGCAAGGACAAGGACAAGGTGGAGATGTGCGCCAACCTGGCGCGCGAGGTCTATATGGGACCGGCCAACGCCCTGCAGCAGCAATTGCCGACCCGCAAGTCGCTGTTCGACAAGTACGAGGTCTTCTCGACGGAAGCCAACAAGACCTTCGCCAATGCGCTGGTCGACGGCCAGGCACGCCCGGGCGTGCCGATCTATCCGGAGATCTCGAACCAGATCCAGATCATGATGGGCGACGTGCTTTCGGGAACGAAGAAACCCGAAGAAGCCCTGGACGCCGCATTCAGCGCGGCGATGGAGGCTTACAAGCGTCTGTGACGTTAGGGATCGCGGCTTGCCCCTCATCCGGCTGCCGCCACCTTCTCCCCGCTTGCGGGGAGAAGGGAACATGCCGCAAGCTCTCCGTTCCCATCCACCTCTCGCGGGGCAACGTCCCCTCTCCCCGCGAGCGGGGAGAGGGTTAGGGTGAGGGGCAGCCATCCGCACGAACGGGGACAGAGAAGCCAATGAGCCCTATTGCCATCGAGGCTGACAGCCCGCCTCAAAGCAGAACGTTCATGCGCCGGTTCGCCGGTGCGCCGCTGCCCTGGATCATGCCCGTGATCATCGTCATCGGCATATTCTACCTCTATCCCGTCATCGATGTTTTCCGGCTGTCCTTCACCAATGCGACGCTGATCGGCGACACCCAGGATTATACGCTGGGCTCGATCGCCAATGCGCTGAGCTCGCCGCAACTGCCCGACATTCTCTGGGCGACGCTGATCTTCGTCGGCGGCAGCGTCATCGGCCAGCAGATCCTCGGCCTTGCGGTCGCCGTCACCGTCATTCGCGGCGAAAAGCGCGGGTTGTTCGGCACCACGATCCTGAGGACGACAGCGCTCGTCGCCTGGGTGGTGCCGGGCATAGCAGGCGGCATCATCTGGCAGATGCTGTTTTCCGAAGCGCCTTACGGTGCGCTGAACAGCATTCTGAGGCTGATGCACATGCCGACCGTCGCCTGGCTTTCGGACCCGGCAATGGCGCCCTGGTCGACGCTGATCTCGAACATCTGGCGCGGCACGGCCTTTTCGATGGTCGTCATGTATGCGGCGCTGAAATCGATAGACCCCTCGCTCTACGAAGCGGCGGAGGTCGACGGCGCCAGCGCCTCGCAGCAGTTCTTCTTCGTCACGCTGCCGCAGCTGCGCGCCGCCATCCTCGTCAACATGATCCTGATCACAATCCAGACGGTGAACACTTTCGATGCGATCATCACGCTGACGGGCGGCGGACCGGGGCGCGCGACCGAAGTGATCTCGCTCTACGTCTTCAACATCGTGTTCCGAAACTACGATCTCTCCGGCGGCAGCGTGCTCTCCGTGCTGATGCTGATCATCAGCCTCGGGCTCGCCTTCGTCTATGCGTCGTTCCTGCCGAAGGAGGAAGAGCAATGAGCGGACGCACCGGAAGCCGGCTCGGCGATGCCATGAGCTATCTCTTCATGCTGGTGATGTTCGTCTTCTTCGCCGGCCCCCTCACCTATCTCCTGTCGATGGCGCTGCGTGACAAGCGCGAGGTCTATCGCGGCGCGGCGCGTTACATTCCCGACAATCCCACCATCCAGAATTTCATCACCGTTCTCAACAACAGCTATTTCCCGATCTATCTCTGGAACGGCCTCAAGCTTGCGGCCTTGAGCGGGCTCGGCGTGCTGATCGTTGCGTTGCCCGCGGCTTACGCCTTCTCCCGCTTCCAGTTCCGCGGCAAGGGCCTGTCGATGATGGGGCTCCTGCTCTTCCAGATGATCTCGCCGCTCGTCATCATGGTGCCGCTCTATCGCTACATGAACCGCCTCGGCCTGCTGGACACGCATTTCGCCGTCGTCATGGTCTATATCGCGCTCGGCGTTCCGCTCGCGACCTGGCTGTTGAAAAGCACGGTCGACGGCATTCCACGCAGCCTCGACGAGGCGGCGATGATCGACGGCTGCAACCGCTTCTCGGTCTTCTGGCGCATCATCCTTCCCCTGTCGGCGCCGGGCATCGCTTCCGTCTTCATCATCACGGTCATTGCCGGCTGGTCGCAATTCCTCGTGCCTTTCCTGCTGCTCACCAAAAATGACCTGATGCCGATCGGCGTCGGAATCTTTAACTTCCGCGGCATGCAGACCGACTCGTCCATCCAGCTGCTTGCCGCCGCCTGCCTGATCTCGGTCGTTCCGGCGATCGTGGCCTTCCTGTCGCTCCAGAGGCTGATCCTTGGCGCGATGACCAGCGGCGCGGTGAAGGGATGAAGAGGTCTGCTTCACTCTCCACGTATGCGGAAGGATTGAACGCATGAACCAGACACTCGGCGCCAGGCTCTCTCCCGATCTGACGGGCGCCAATGTCGAAGACGCGGGCGAACACAACAGGGCCGTCGTGCTCCGCTGCATCCACCGCCAGGCGCCGATTTCGCGGGCCGAGATCGCGAGACGTACCGGCTTCACCAAACCGGCGATCGCCCGCATCGTCGATCGTCTGCTCGACGAGGGCCTGATCATGGAAGCCCGCCGGCGGCATGGGCTGAGGGGCCAGCCGGCGATCGAGCTCGAAATCAATCCGGACGCCTATTTCGCGATCGGCATCAACATCGACCGCGATCATCTGACGATCCTCGCCGTCGACGCCGTCGGCAACGTGCGCGCCCGCGTGCACCACGAGAAACGCTTCATCCTGCCGGCGGAATTCATGCAGCTGACATCAGATGCGATCTCGCATTTCCAGCGCAGCCGGCTGATCGACGATGCGCGCCTTGCCGGCATCGGCCTGGCCATGCCGGATTGGCTGGGCGAAATCTCGCTGCTCGGCAAGCCTGACGCCTATCAGGAATGGACGGAATTCGACGTGCGCGCAGCGCTTGAAAACCTGACGCAGCATCCCGTCTTCATCGAAAACGAAGCCAATGCCGCAGCCCTTGCCGAACTGGATTACGGCCTCGGCGCGGAGAGCAGCAGCTTCTTCTATATAGCCGTCAATGCCTGCCCGGGCGGCGGCCTCGTTCTCGACGGCAACGGCCATCGCGGCGCCATGGGCCTCAGCGGCGAGATCGGCTGGCTTCCGATCGCCGATGGTGACGGAGGGGCGCAGAAGGTCCAGCTTCTCGGCGAGATCTTCTCGCTGTTCTTCCTCTATGATTTCCTGGCAAAGCACGGCGTCGAGGTGCATTTCCCGCAGGATCTGCTGACGCTCGATGCGCGCGGCAAGCGCCTCGTTTCGCAATGGCTGAAGGAAATGAGCGCGCATCTGGCCGTCGCGGTCAAACATATCGCCATGATCGTCGATCCCGATGCCGTGCTCGTCGGCGGCCGGCTGCCGATCCGCATCGTCGATGAATTGCTGCGCTATGTGCACGAACATCTCGACGCCGAGGACACGAACCTGCCCTCGCTGCATCGCGCCTCGATCGGCGAGGACGCTTCGGCCATGGGCGCGGCCGCTATGCCGATGGCGGCAGCGCTGATGCTCGCGTCGGCTGATGTGGCCCAACGCACCCGCTCGCCACTCAAGAATATGGATCGACTGAACAGTTGAAACGGCCGAAAGGCCCGGGAGGATATGGTGAAGATCGGCTTCTATACCTCGACATTCAATGACCGCCCGTTGGAGGAAGTGGTGGATTTCGCCGCCTCGGCCGGTTTCGAAGCGATCGAGATCGATGTCGGCGGCCATATCAAGACGCCCGACCGGGTGGAGGACGCCGTTACGCTGGCAAGAAGCCGCAGCCTCTTCGTCTCCTCGATCACTTTTTTCGGCAACCAGCTCGATGCCGACCGCGACAAGCGCCGGGAGCTTCGGGCGAGAACTACGGAATTTGCCAAGGCGATCGCCGGCGCCGGCGTTCCGATCTTCGTGATCTTCCCCGGCCGGGACGACACGGCGAGCGAGGAAGCCAACTACGACGACTTTGCTGATTTCGCGAACGGGCTGATCGCAGAGTCGCAGGCAAGCGGCCTCACCTTCGCCATCGAGAACTGGCCGGGTCCCAGAGATAATTTCATCGGGACGACGCCGAGGGGATGGCAGGAGCTTTTCCGCCGGATTACCGACCGCCGCTTCGGCCTCGAATTCGATCCCTCGCACCTCATCCGCATCGGCGTCGATCCCTATCGGGCGCTGGAGGCGCTCAAGGACCGCATCGCCATTCTGCATGCCAAGGATACGGCGATCGACGCCGAGGCCCTGCAGGCGCTCGGCTATCACAGCAAGGGCTGGTGGCAATACAAGCTGCCGGGGCTCGGTCTGCTCGATTGGCCGCGTTTCCTCAGGCAGGCGCGCGGCTACGGTTTCGACGGCACGCTGTCGATCGAGCACGAGGATGCCGCTTACGGCTGGCCTGGCAAGGACCTGGCCGCCCGCAAAGAGGGCGAGCGTCTCGGCCTCGATTATCTCAAGAGTGTCTTGAACGGACTTTGACGGCGAATTCGGGAGGAGTTTCATGGCCCATGTTTCGGTCAGCAATGCGCGCAAGGATTACGGCGCGTTCAAAGCCATCAAAGGCGTGTCGGTCGATATCGGCGACGGCGAATTCGTCGTGCTGGTCGGCCCATCCGGCTGCGGGAAATCGACGCTTCTCAGGATGATCGCCGGCCTTGAAGGCATCACTTCGGGCAAGATCCAGATCGGCAGGCACATCGTCAACGAGCTTGCGCCGAAGGATCGCGACATCGCCATGGTGTTCCAGAACTACGCGCTCTATCCGCATATGACGGTGGCCAAGAACATGGGCTTCTCGCTGCGGATGAAGCGCATGCCGAGATCGGAGATCGATCAGCGGGTCGGCAATGCGGCAAAGATCCTCGGGCTGGAAAGCCTGCTGGAGCGCTATCCCAAGCAGCTTTCGGGCGGCCAGCGGCAGCGCGTCGCCATGGGCCGGGCGATCGTGCGCGATCCCGCCGTCTTCCTCTTCGACGAACCGCTGTCGAACCTCGACGCCAAGCTCCGCGTGCAGATGCGCTCGGAAATCAAGGAGCTGCACCAGCGCTTACAGACGACGACGATCTACGTCACCCACGACCAGATCGAGGCCATGACCATGGCCGACAAGATCGTCGTCATGAAGGACGGGCTGATCGAGCAGTCCGGCTCGCCGCTCGAACTCTACGACCGCCCGAGCAATCTGTTCGTCGCCGGCTTCATCGGTTCGCCGGCGATGAATTTCATCCAGGGCACGATGACCGAGGACGGGTTCCGCACCGAGGACGGCCTGCTGCTGCCGAGCGAGCGCCGGCCGAAAGATGCCGTGACCTACGGCATCCGTCCCGAACATATCATGCTCGACCCCGAGGGCATCGAGGTGACGACAATCGTCGTCGAGCCCACCGGCTCGGAAACGCTCGTGCTCGTGCGGCTCGGAGGGCAGACGCTGACCTGCGTCTTCCGCGAGCGGATCAGGGCCGCCCCCGGCGACGTGCTGCGGATCGCGCCCGGTCACGACACCGTTCACCTGTTCGGCGCCGACGAGCAGCGCATCACGACAGGCGAAACGCCGCTGAGTTAAGCCCGCCGAATGACCCCTCCCCTTCGGCCGGGCACCGCCGGGGGCGCGTTATCAGCGCCCCCGGCCCAAATTCCCGGTCATTCCAGACATCATGCAGCAAGCGCCAAGTGCTTGAACGAGCACCGAAAAGGTTAATATGCGTTAACCTTAAATTTCTTGGCCGGTATCGGAGAATCGCGGATAATAACGTTTACAGGGGCTTTTGAGCCCGAAAATCGTTATCCGAGAGATTGCTGCCGATGAACGCTAATTCGAACGCCTTGAAGGCCGCGCCGCTGCATTTCGAGGATCAGATTCTCGAGCACGGCGACGTGATTTCGAAGAAGCTGCATCTGCTCCGCGTGCAGCGCTTTCCGCCGAACGCGAAGAAGACGTTGCGCAGCTTTTCCCTCGCCGAGGTCGCCAATTACGTCGGGGCGTCGCAGAGCACGCTGAAGAAACTGCATCTCGAAGGCAAAGGCCCCTGCCCCCGGACCTCGCCCTCCGGCCGCCGCTCCTACAGCGCCGAGCAGATGCTGGAGCTGAGGCGCTATCTCGATGCGCATGGCCGCTCCGAAAGCCGCATGTATGTGCCCCATCGCCGCGGCCATGAGAAATTGCAGGTGATCGCCGTCGTCAACTTCAAGGGCGGCTCGGGCAAGACGACGACAGCGGCCCATCTTGCCCAGCACCTGGCGCTGACCGGCCATCGCGTGCTGGCCGTCGATCTCGATCCGCAGGCCTCGCTCTCTTCCCTGCACGGCTTCCAGCCGGAATTCGACCAGGCCGCCTCGCTCTATGAAGCGATCCGCTACGACGGCGAGAAGAAGCCGCTTTCCGAGATCATCCACAAGACGAATTTTCCCGGCCTCGATATCGTGCCGGCCAATCTCGACCTGCAGGAATATGAATACGATACGCCGCTCGCCATGGCAGACAAATCGAGCAATGACGGCAAGACCTTCTTCACCCGCATCTCGCGCGCGCTCGCGGAGGTCGACGACCGCTACGACGTCGTCGTCATCGATTGCCCGCCGCAACTCGGCTATCTCACGCTGACGGCGCTGACGGCGGCGACGAGCGTCTTGATCACCATCCATCCGCAGATGCTCGACGTCATGTCGATGGGCCAGTTCCTGCTCATGCTCGGCGGCATCCTGAAACCGATCCGCGCCGCCGGCGCCGAGGTGAACCTCTCCTGGTATCGCTATCTCATCACCCGCTACGAGCCGACCGACGTGCCGCAGGCGCAGATGGTCGGCTTCATGTCGACGATGTTCCACGAATTCATGCTGAAGAACCAGATGGTCAAATCGACGGCGATCTCGGATGCCGGCATCACCAAGCAGACGCTCTACGAGGTCGAACGCGCCTCGATGAACCGGGGAACCTATGATCGCGCTCTGGAGGCGATGGACGCGGTCAACGCGGAGATCGCCGGCCTCATCCACCAGGCATGGGGGCGGTGAATTTGTCGGCTGACAAATTTGCCGTTTCCTTGAAGCAAATCAATGCAATGACCGCAATCGGAGAACGCTGATGGCACGGAAGAATCTGCTGGAAGGGCTGGCCGATATGCCCGACGAGAACGCGGGCACTGCGAATTATCCGATGCGCGGCGCGGGCCGGTCGCTCGTCCGCTCGCTGGATGAACTTGCCAAGCAGGCGGAGAAATTCCTGGAGGGCGAGGCGGTGGTCGATCTCGACCCCGATCTCGTCGAGGCCTCCTTCGTCAAGGATCGTCTGTCCGAGGATGACGAGGATTTTCACGCGCTGGTGGAAGCGATCCGGGCGCGCGGCCAGGACACGCCGATCCTGGTGCGTCCTCATGCCAGGATCGAAGGGCGTTATCAGGTCGTCTTCGGCCATCGGCGCCTGCGCGCCGCCCGCGCGCTCGGCCGCAATGTCCGCGCCGTCGTCAAGGCGATCGACGACCGGACCCATGTCATCGCCCAGGGTCAGGAGAATTCGGCCCGCGCCGACCTCACCTTCATCGAGCGGGCGCTCTTTGCCAGGCGGCTCGAAGAACTCGGTTACGACAGGGAGGTCGTCTCGACGGCGCTCGCCGCCAATGCGGCTTCGGTCTCGAAGATGCTGTCGGTCATGGACCGCATCTCGCCGGAGGTCGTCCAGGCGATCGGCCCCGCGCCCGGCGTCGGCCGCGAGCGCTGGGTGGAGCTTTCGCTGCTCGCCGGCAAATCGGCCAATGCGGCAAGTGTCGCCAAAGTCCTGCAAGACGACAACTTTCATCAGCTACCTTCCGACAAACGTTTCGAAGCGCTCCATGCGGCGCTCAACAAAAGCGCGCGGCCGGTCAAGAAAACCGTCGCCGTGAGGAAGGTGAAATGGCAGCCGCTAGACAAGGCGGTGCAGGCGGAAATGAAGAATGACGGCAAGGCGTTCTCGCTCTCGATGAAGGCGAAAAATGCCGGCCGCTTCGGGGGATTTCTCTCCGGCAGGCTGGATGCGCTCTATGAGCAATTCCTCGCCGAGGAGGGCAAACAAGGAGACTGAAACCGCAAAAGAAAAAGGCCCCCAAACGAACGAGTCGTGGAAGCCCTTCTCACATCCTTAAGCAAGACAGAGAATCGCATTTTCACGAATCCCAGTCAAGAGTCCAGCAGCGCCTCCGCGTCTTTTCAGACGCGTAAGTGATGCTGCGGCACTTTTCTTCCTCGCATCGTTTCGGTGAGCGGATTTCTTTTGCCTGATGAGAGGTGAAGGAAATGGAGAGTGACTATGTGACGACGCCCTTCGGGCGGCGGCCGATGTCGCTTGCCATGCTGCTGAAACAGCGGCGCGGCGAAGCAATCGCGGCCGGAACGACGCGCAACAAATGGAAACTGTTCCGAGCGGTCTGCGAGGCGCGGGCAGGGCTCGAGGTGACGGACCGGGCGCTGACGGTGCTCGATGCGCTGCTGACATTTTATCCCGAGGACGAACTCTTCAGCGAAAAGCCGCTGGTGGTCTTTCCCTCCAACGCGCAGCTTTCCCTCAGAGCCCGCGGAATGGCCGCCGCGACATTGCGCCGGCATCTCGCCGTGCTGGTCGAAGCCGGCCTCATCTCCCGCAAGGACAGCCCGAACGGCAAGCGATATGTGCGCCGCGGCCGGGAAGGCGGGATCGACGAGGCCTACGGCTTCAGCCTCGCCCCGCTTCTCGCCCGCGCCGGCGAGATCGAGACGATGGCGGCTGATATCGCCGCCGACCGCCAGATGCTGCGCGGCATGAAGGAGCGGCTGACGATCTGCCGCCGCGACATCGCCAAGCTGATTTCCGCAGCCATCGAAGAAGCCGTTCCCGGCGGTTGGGAGCGCATGTCTTCGATGTTCCAGGCGATCCTGCAGCGCATTCCGAGGGCGGCAAATCTGGAAAACCTCGCGCCGATCCTGGAAGAACTCGAGGCAACCCGCGAAAATATCGTCAACCTGTTGGAACTGCATGAAAAAATGCGGATGCCGAGCACCAGTGAATCCCAGATTGAGCGCCACATACAGAATTCTCACCCAGAATCCCTATCTGAATCTGAACCGGGTCTGGAAACGGAGCAGGAGGAGCAGGCCGACCGAAATCATCAGCCGGGAACGAAGCCGAGCAAGGACAGCTTGGAAGCGCAAGCCGATGGCGGGGAGGGACCGCCTTTTGCCATCCGGACGAGAGCCGGAAAACCGAAATCCTTCCCGCTCGCCATGGTTCTCCAGGCCTGCCCCGACATTGCCGATTACGGCCCGGGCGGTGCGATCGGCAGTTGGCGCGATCTCATGACGGCTGTTATCGTCGTGCGCAAGATGCTTCACGTCAGCCCCTCGGCCTATGAGCAGGCGTGCTCGGTGATGGGACCGGAAAACGCCGCCACCGTCATGGCCTGCATCCTGCAAAGGGGAGGGAGCATTACTTCCGCCGGCGGATATCTCCGGGACCTCACGCGGCGCGCCGAGCGAGGCGAGTTTGCGCTAGGTCCGATGCTGATGGCGCTGCTGCGGGCGAAAAGCTCGGCTGTCGCCAGGGTTAGCTGACGGCGTTCTTCCTGCCGCGCAGAAGGGCGGCGCGGATCTGCTCGCTCTTGCTGATAACGGGAGGGGGAAGCACCACGGGCGCCGGCTCGGGCTCCTCGGTCTTGGCGGCGGTGTGCTTGAGGCTCAGGAAACGCTTCTGGGCGACCAGGCGGTCTTCCTCCGATAGCGCTTCCACCGGCTCGCCGTCGAGGTTATGGCGCATGGAATCGGGCTGGGCGCTGGCGAAATAATAGCGGCGGCAGTGGACATAGGCAGCGGTCGCGCGCCTTAGCGTCGTCACGCCGGCATCGGGCTTCAGGAGCGGGCGCAGCTCGTTGAACAGGCCGACGGCGAAGGGGAGGACCGGATCGCCGGGCTTGGCCGGAAGCACGCCGACCGGCCGGATCAACAGCGTGTTGATCGCGTTTGCCTTCTCCACGTCGAGCTCGGTCGCCGCGATCGGCCCGCGGCTGATCTTCCAGGGTTTGTCCATGCATCCTCCATAACGGCCGACTGTGATGGTATCTTGACGGAGAGGGTAGATAGAGGCGCAGGTCGCACATTGCTAGCCCTGGGGCAAGCCCGGCGCGAGATGCCGTTTCCGGGCGGATACAGGCCGGCCTGATCCGCCTGCCATGTATATAATCGTTTTTTGTCGCGGAAGTGCATTGACCTCCCGCATCGATTACACTTCTTATCCGCGCGCAAGATGAGTGACCGGCCGCGGGGAGGATGTATGCGGGTTTTCTCGAATATTGAAGAGCTGCGCCACACGCTCGATGCGCTGAAGCGGCAGGGGCGCACCATCGGCCTCGTTCCGACGATGGGTTATCTCCATGCCGGCCATCTCAAGCTCGTCACGCGTGCGCGGGCGGAAAACGACATCGTCGTCGTCTCGATCTTCGTCAATCCGCTGCAGTTCGGCCCGGCCGAAGACCTCGGCAAATATCCGCGCGATCTCGAACGCGATGGCGCCATGCTCAAGCAGGCCGGCGTCAATTTCCTCTTCGCACCCGGCGTCGAAGACATGTATCCCCGCCCGATGAAGGCGGTGGTCGACGTTCCCGATCTCGGCCGCGAGCTCGAAGGCGCGGTCAGGCCCGGGCATTTTGCCGGCGTCGCCACCGTCGTCTCCAAACTTTTCAACATCATCCAGCCGCAGACCGCCTATTTCGGCGAGAAGGACTACCAGCAGGTCGTCATCATCAAGCGCATGGTGGAGGATCTCGCCATGCCGGTGCGGGTGATCCCGGTACCGACGGTGCGCGACAGCGACGGCCTCGCCCTATCCTCGCGCAATGTCTATCTCAACCCCGATGAGCGGCGCGCGGCGGTGATCGTGCCGCAGACCCTCGACGAGGCCGAGCGCCTCGTCGCCGAGGGCCTGACCGATGCGCAGGACCTCGAGGCGAAGCTCACCGCCTTCATCGGCCGCGAGCCTCTGGCGAAGGCCGAGGTCGTCGCCGTCAGGGATGCCGAAACGCTGGCGCCGGTCGCCTCGATCGAAGACCCGGTCGTCGTGGCGCTCTTCGTGCGGATCGGGACGACGCGATTGCTTGATAACCGAGTGATCCGCAGCCGGGCGAGCGGGAACGACAAAGTCATCCGGGACAACCGGATCGCCGGCCAACCGGGAAAGGGAGTGACGAAATGAGCGCCACCGGATCTCAGAAGCGCCTGACGCCGACGCGCATCGCGGCCATGAAGGGCGGCAAGCCGATCGTCTCCCTCACCGCCTATACGACGCCGATGGCGCGCCTCCTCGATGAGCATTGCGACCTGCTGCTGGTCGGGGATTCGCTCGGCATGGTGCTCTACGGCATGGAGACCACGATCGGCGTGACGCTCGACATGATGATCGCCCATGGCAAGGCGGTGATGCGCGGCGTCGCCCATGCCTGCGTCGCCGTCGACATGCCCTTCGGCAGCTATCAGGAATCGAAGGAGGCCGCCTTCCGCAACGCCGTGCGCATCATGCAGGAAACCGGCTGCGACGCCGTCAAGCTCGAAGGCGGCGAGGAGATGGCCGAGACCATCGCCTTCCTGACCAAGCGGGGCATTCCCGTGCTCGGCCATATCGGCCTGATGCCGCAGCTGGTCCATACATCAGGCGGCTACCGCTCGGTCGGCCATTCCGAACACGAGACCTCGAAGATCCGCCGCGACGCACATGCGATCGGCGGTTCGGGCGCCTTCGCCGTCGTCATCGAGGGCACGGTGGAGCCGCTCGCCCGCGAGGTGACATCAGCCATGCACATCCCCACGATCGGCATCGGCGCCTCTTCGGCCTGCGACGGCCAGATCCTGGTCTCCGACGACATGCTCGGCCTCTTCAACGATTTCACCCCGCGTTTCGTCAAACGCTACGACGAACTCGGCAAGAAGGTCGCCGACGCCGCCGCAGCCTATGCCGACGAGGTGCGCTCGCGAAAATTTCCGGCAGCCGAACATACGTTCAAGCGCCGCAGCTGAGGCGGGGACGCCTGCCGGCCAGTCGCGCGGGATATCCACAATGAGACCGGACTATACGATTCGCGTCGGAAAATTTCCCCTGTCGCCGCCGGGCGGCAGCGCGTTTCCCTGTCGTTAAGGTTGGCGCCATAGCCGTGTTCGAAACCGAAGAGAAATCTGAGTTTCGAGCCGATGCCCATGACACGCCGTTCGTCTTTCCTGTCCCGCCTGATCGAAAACCGCGACGGAGCCGTGGCGATCGTCGTCATCCTGGTCGCGGTGCCCATGCTCCTGGCGGTCGGCGCGTCCATCGACTACATCAGAGCCTATAACAGCCGCACGGATCTGCAGTCGGCCGCGGACTCGGCGGTGCTGGCCGCAGCCGCGAAATATAAATCCGGAATGCCCGAGGCGACGATCTCAAAGACGATCGACGCCTTCCTGTCGGCCAATGGAAAGCTCGAGACGGCTGTCGTCGGCGAGCCTGAGGTGGCGAGCGACGAGTCGGAACTGTGCCTTAACGTATCGGACGCCGTCCCCACCACCTTCATGAAAGTGGCCAATATCCAGTCCCTCCCGATCTCCATCCGGTCCTGCGCGGCTTTGCCGGGGGTGAAGCAGCTGGAGATCGCGCTGGTTCTCGACGTGTCGAGCTCGATGATCGAGGAGAACCGCTTCACACCGATGCAGACCGCGGTCGCCAGCTTCCTCCAGGCCTTCTCGTCCAACGCCTCGCTTGTCGACAAGACCAAGATCTCGATCGTGCCCTTTTCCAGCCGCGTCAATTTCGGCATGGCGCATACGGACTGGCTCAAGTCCTATAATGGAGCGGCTGCGGTTCCCAAACGCTGGACCGACCCCAAATCCGTCTACACCTCCTCCAGCTACACGCTCTCTTATTGGATCGACGGCGTCACGCCGCTCATGTCCACCTCCAAGAATTATTACTGGATGGGCTGCATCGAGCCGCGCGCCGACGTCGAGGTCAAGGACACGGGCGCGATCGACGACGGCATGAGCGACGCGCCGCCTGCGACCTCCGCCTTCGTCGCCATGGACGCCAATCCCAAATCGGGAACGAGCTTCTGTCCGCCACCGGTCACGCCGCTGACCGGCGACTTCGCCTATCTGAAAAAGGTCGTGACCAACCTGACCTCCGAAGGCTCCACCCGGCTGGATGCGGGCGTGGTCGCGGGATGGTACACGCTGTCGCCGAAGTGGAAGGGCGTCTGGGGAGACGAAACCTCGCCCGCGGAGGTTTCCGATTCCGTCCATAAGGTCATGGTGTTCATGACCGATGGCGAAATGAATACCAAATACGACCCGAACGGCAAGTTCGACTGGATCTGCTCTCAAACGCAATCATCGACATGCAACACCGTCGCCACCTCGGCGATGCAGGCCGCATGCACCGCGATGAAAAAGAGCGACATCGAAATCTATACGCTGTCCTACAGCGCCGATGCCGACGTGGTGAACATCCGCAACTGCGCCACCAACGGCGCGCATTTCTTCACCGCCTCGCCGGCGACGATCAAGACCGTCTATGAGACCATCGCGGCTGCGATCCGTGGGGATACTTTGCGGCTGACACAGTAGCGGCGACATTTGCCGGTCCGGGCGAAGACCCCTCCCGAACCCGACAACCATCCTCCCTCACCCGCCCGCATGCTGCCCGCGCATCGTCTCGGCCGAGCGGCGCACCGCTTCTGCCACCTCCTGCAGCTGCTTGGCCATCGGCGTCGAATTGCGCCAGACCATGCCGATCGTTCGCGAGGGCTGCGGCGAGGGGAAGCGGGAGATCGAGACTTGGGCCGAGCGCGTTTCGATGGGAACGGCCATTTCCGGGATCAGTGTCACGCCGATGCCGGCGCCGACCATCTGGACGAGGGTGGAGAGCGAGCTGCCTTCCATGATTTCCCGCGGGCGGGCAGGGCCCACCTTGCAGAAGGACAGCGCCTGGTCGCGGAAGCAGTGGCCCTCTTCGAGCAGCAGCAGCCGCATTTCGCGCAGCGCCTCGCGCTCCGGCACCGGCTTGTCTCCATCCTCCTGCCGCCGGACCAGCACGAATTCTTCCCTGAAAAGCTCGAGTTCGGTGAGCGAGGGTTCCGACACCGGCAGCGCGACGATCGCCATGTCGAGCTGGCCCTGCGCCAGTTCCTGAACCAGCTTGCCGGTCTGCGTCTCGCGCACCTCGATCTGAATTCCGGCGAAGCTTTTGTTGAGATCGTTTATAATGGCCGGCAGCAGATAGGGCGCGATCGTCGGGATGATGCCGATGCGCAGCCGCGTGAGGAAAGAATCGCGCGAGGCGCGGGCAAATTCGCCCAGTTCGTCGACGGCGCGCAGGATGTCGCGGGCCCTGAGCGCGAAGGTCTGGCCGAAGGGGGTGAGCTTCACTTCACGCGCACTGCGCTCGAAGAGCTCGCTGCCCAATTCCTGCTCGAGTTCTTTGATCTGCATGGAGAGCGCCGGCTGGGAGATGGCGCAGGCATCGGCGGCGCGGCGAAAACGGCCGTCCCTTGCCAGGGCTTCAAAATAACGCAGCTGTTTCAGGGTAAGATTCTTCATAAGCTCAGCTTATCGCAGCAATCAGTAAATCCAACTTAAAATTATTGAACGCTTCCGATATGAAGACTGCAGGGAGAGAGTGGGGCGCCGGCCCGGCTCATCTTTTTGAACGGCAGACAGATCAAGCAATGAAGGAGACGATCATGGACAACCCCACTGACAGCGCAGGCAAATGTCCTGTTGCCCATCACAAGGCTCCGACCGCGCGGACGAACCGCGACTGGTGGCCGAACCAGCTGAACGTGCAGATTCTTCATCACAATGCCGGCCGCGCGGATCCGCTCGGCCAGGATTTCGACTATGCCGAAGAGTTCAAGAAGCTCGATCTCGATGCGCTGAAGAAGGATCTTCACGCGCTGATGACCGATTCGCAGGATTGGTGGCCGGCCGACTTCGGCCATTACGGCGGCCTCTTCATCCGCATGGCCTGGCACAGCGCCGGCACCTACCGCATCACCGACGGCCGCGGCGGCGCCGGCCAGGGCCAGCAGCGTTTCGCACCGCTCAACTCCTGGCCTGACAATGCCAACCTCGACAAGGCCCGCCGCCTGCTCTGGCCGATCAAGCAGAAATACGGCAACCGCATCTCCTGGGCCGACCTCATGATCCTCACGGGCAACGTCGCGCTCGAATCCATGGGCTTCAAGACCTTCGGCTTCGCCGGCGGCCGCGCCGACGTCTGGGAGCCGGAAGAACTCTACTGGGGCCCTGAAGGCACCTGGCTCGGCGACGAGCGCTACAGCGGCGAACGCCAGCTCGCAGAACCGCTCGGCGCCGTGCAGATGGGCCTGATCTACGTCAACCCGGAAGGCCCGAACGGCAATTCCGATCCGCTCTCTTCGGCCCGCGACATCCGCGAAACCTTCGCCCGCATGGCGATGAACGATGAAGAGACCGTGGCGCTGATCGCCGGCGGCCACACCTTCGGCAAGACGCACGGCGCCGGCGACCCGTCCCTGATCGGCGCCGAGCCGGAAGGCGGCGCGATCGAGGACCAGGGCCTCGGCTGGAAGAGCTCCTTCGGCACCGGCGTCGGCAAGGATGCCATCACCGCCGGCCTCGAAGTCACCTGGTCGCAGACGCCGACCAAGTGGAGCAACTACTTCTTCGAAAACCTCTTCGCCTTCGAATGGGAGCTGACGACGAGCCCGGCCGGCGCCAAGCAGTGGCAGGCCAAGAACGCCGAAGCCTCCATTCCGGATGCCTTCGACGCCGGCAAGAAGCATCTGCCGACCATGCTGACGAGCGACCTGGCGCTGCGTTTCGATCCGATCTACGAGAAGATCTCGCGCCGGTTCCTGGAAAATCCCGCCGAGTTCGCCGACGCTTTCGCCCGCGCCTGGTTCAAGCTGACCCACCGCGACATGGGCCCGAAGGTGCGCTACCTCGGCCCTGAAGTTCCGGCTGAAGACCTGATCTGGCAGGACGTGATCCCGGCCGTCGACCATCCGCTCGTCGACGACAAGGACATTGCCGACCTCAAGGCAAAGGTGCTGGCAACAGGCCTTTCCGTGCAGGAACTGGTCTCGACCGCCTGGGCGTCGGCCTCGACCTTCCGTGGCTCCGACAAGCGCGGCGGCGCCAACGGTGCGCGCATCCGCCTCGCCCCGCAGAAGGATTGGGACGCCAACCAGCCGGCCCAGCTCGCCAAGGTGCTTAGCGTTCTCGAAGGCATCCAGAAGGACTTCAACGCCGCCCAGACCGGCGGCAAGAAGATCTCGCTCGCCGACCTGATCGTTCTTGCCGGTGCCGCCGGCGTCGAAAAGGCGGCAGCGGCCGGCGGCAACGCCGTCAGCGTGCCCTTCACGCCGGGCCGTGCGGATGCGTCCGACGCCCAGACCGACGCGCATTCCTTCGCAGCCCTCGAGCCGCGCATCGACGGCTTCCGCAACTATGTGAACGGCAAGCGCCATCAGTTCATGAAGCCGGAAGAAGCGCTCGTCGACCGCGCCCAGCTGCTGACGCTGACCGGTCCTGAAATGACGGTTCTCGTCGGCGGCCTGCGCGTGCTGAAGGCAGGCAACCCCGAGCACGGCGTCTTCACCTCGGCGCCTGAGACGCTGACGAACGATTTCTTCGTCAACCTGCTCGACATGGCGACGCAGTGGGTTCCGGCCGCCGGCAAGGACGGCGTCTATGAAGGCCGCGACCGCAAGACGGGCGCTGCCAAATGGACCGGCACCCGCGTCGACCTGATCTTCGGCTCGCACTCGCAGCTTCGCGCCTTCGCCGAAGTCTACGGCCAGGCCGACGCCAAGCAGAAGTTCGTCAAGGACTTCGTCGCCGCCTGGAACAAGGTCATGAACGCCGACCGCTTCGACCTCGTTTGATAGGTTAGCTTATTTGCCCGGGCGCGGTTTCGGCTGCGCCCGGGCTTTTTTAGGCGAATTCCTCGGGGTGGCTACGACCGCAGGAGTTTCCGATCCCCGGCGCACCTGATGCTTGATTGCGCGGGCACTACCTCTCCTCCGTCATCCCTGTGCTCGTCACAGGGATCCAGCGCGCCCAAGTCCTTGGGCGCAGGAAACTTCCTTCCCCCGCGGTAAGTCATTCACCGCGCGGACGCGCGGTGGCTGGATTCCTGTGACAGGCACAGGAATGAGGAGTGTGGGGTTGGCCTCCAGCCACTCTCCCGAACCGAAGCCTCTCGGCGCTGTTACTCGATCCACCAGTCCTTTGCGCAGAGGCCGTCGACGTGGCATCGCAGACTCCTAGCCACGACCGACCTCGCATGCGATAGATGATCGACACACTGGAGGAGTTGATATGAACGCTTTGCAGGGCAAGGTCGCCGCTATCACCGGAGCTGCCTCGGGAATTGGACTGGCATCGACCGAAGCGATCATCGCGGCGGGCGGTTCGGTCGTGATGATCGATCGGGACGAGGCGGCGCTGAACGAGGCCTGCGGCAGGCTCGGAGAGAAGGCGATCGCGCTGCGGCTCGACCTCCTCGACCCCAATGATTGCGCAAGCCTGCTCGACCGCATCCTATCGAAGGCCGGCCAGTTGGACATCTTCCATGCCAATGCCGGCACCTATATCGGCGGAGATCTGGCGGACGCAGACCTCGATGCGATCGACCGCATGCTCAATCTGAACGTGAACGTGGTCATAAAGAACGTCCGGACGGTGATCCCCCACATGATCGAGAGAGGGACGGGAGACATCATCGTCACCAGTTCGGTCGCGGGCCACGCCCCCGTTCCATGGGAGCCGGTCTATTCCCCTTCGAAGTGGGCGATGCACTGCTTCGTCCAGACCATGCGGCGGCAGCTCTTCAAGAACGGCATCCGCGTCGGTTCCGTCTCGCCCGGCCCGGTGATCAGCGCCTTGCTGAAAGACTGGCCGGAGGAGAACCTGCGCAAGGCAAGGGAGGCCGGCGCCTTGATCGAACCGCGCGACGTCGCCGAAGCCGTGGTCTTCATGCTGACCCGGCCGCGCAACGTGACGATCCGCGACATGGTGATCCTGCCGAGCTCCTTCGACATTTGATGTGAGCGGAAGGGAGAAAGGGCTCTCCGCATAAGCTGACTGCGGGAGGATGTGGATAGGGCATGCCGAAACGCCGGCTGAAGCTCTCCTGGACTACCGCCCGACCGTCCAATCCTCGACGCGCAGGCCATCCACGCGCCGGAACTCCCCGACATTGTTCGTAATAAGAACCAGATCACGGCTCCTCGCCTGCGCGGCGATCAGTACATCGTAGGGACCGATCGGTGTTCCCTTCGCCGCCAACGCTGCGCGGATCTCTCCGGCGGCCAGCGCATCCTCGCGCTCGAAGCCGACGGCCGGGAAATCCGCCAAGAACAGGCGCAGGGTTTCGAGATTGTAGGAAATTTTCGCGCTTTTATAGGCGCCGTAATAGAGCTCGTGCATGACGATGCTCGACAGTCCGATCGATCCCTCGTCGCTGCCCATGACGCGGGCGAGCAGCATCTCGGACTTCCGGCCGATCAGAGCGATCACCGCATTGGTGTCGATGAGATGGGTGATCACTTGAACAGGTCCCGAAGGCCGGCCCTCTCCTGCTCTTCCGGCTGCTCGCGTCCCTCCGCCATGAAATCATCGCTGAGGCCGCGTTCGAGCGCACTACGCAACGAGGCCCACCGCACGCCATGATCGGTCCGCGGCCGGAGAATGATCGCATCGCCTTCCCGCGTCACTTCCACCTGATCCACGTCGAAGCGAAACTCCTTCGGCAGCCGGACGGCCTGCGAATTGCCGGATTGAAAGACGCGCGCATATTGTGGCATAGAGAACACTCCACAGCTTGTATATATACTTATGTATATACGCGCCTGGCGGCACTCATGCAAGCCGTCCCACTAACGAGGTAGGATGCCGAAAGGCGAGAGCGTCAGCAGATCGGGATCATTTGTCGCCGTCGCTTTCGCCACCTCGGCGTGGCTCATGCTGTAGCCGTAGGCAAGGACGCGCACGCCGTCGATCATGAAGAACTGCGCCTGGTCCAGGCCGGGCCGCAGGCTGCCCGTCACGGTGACGGTCTCGTACATTCTTTCGAGATGCAGAGGCTCCTGCGGAACGACGCGCACCAGCTGGTTGGGCGGAGGGGAGGGCATGTGGCTGCAGGCTCCGGCCCAAGGGACCAGCATGAATTCGTAGACGAGATCGCCGTCCTGGTCGACCGGCAGCACGAAGCCCGTCAATTCGACGGGATGGCCTTCGTCACGCCAGGCAAGCGTTTCGCCCTGCGGGCCGCTGACCGTCTTGCCTGACAACGGCATTGTCGCCTTGGCCTGATCGGCCGGCCGCAAAGCGCTCCAGAAAATCGGCTGGGCCGCAGCGAAGGCATCGGAAACCGGCCATGCGGAAACCAATGCCAGCACCGAGAACATCAGGCGAAAGGGTCTGTGCTTCATCATCGCGTCTCCCGGGCCGGCCGTTTCGGCGACCTGCCGCTGCCGCGCGGATGCTACTCCTGATTTCGCTCGGCCGTCAAAACTTCCTTCCTTGGTGAGTGTTCTTTGGAGTGGGAGCAATGCGGCTTTTGCCGTGTGGCACGCCCTCTCACCCGTCATATCGACGAAAGACCCCGTGTGGGGTGGACACGGGGTCTTCCTGCCGGGTCGCAGCGATCAGTGAGCCGCGGCTTTTTCCGGCATCATCGAGGAGTGGTGGGAGGTGATCAGCCAGTTTCCGTCCTTGAATTCATAGGTGTAGGTGTAGCGGGCGGGGACCTTGGAGCCGTCCTTCATCGCGAAGGTGTAGGTGCCGGTGTCGACGGCCCAGTTGCAGCCGGTCTTGATGTCGCGGCTGTCGATGTGGCCCTTGGGCTCGTTGGCGAGGAAGTGCTTGAAATAATCGATCCGCTCTTCCTGGGTCAGGCGAGGCTTGTTCGAGAGGGTGGCGAGCAGCACGGAGTCCTCGCTGTAGTTCTTGGCGACTTCCTCCGGGCTCAGCGTCGCGAGCGAGCCGTTCCAGCGGTCGAAGAGCTTGGCGACCTGTTCGTCGCTCACCGGGGCGCAGCTTACCGTTTCGCCGGCGGCCGCGGCCGACTGGACCTGAACGACACCGAGGACGAGGGCGGCGGCAATGATCATACGCATGTTTGACTTTCCTTTATCGCGGTTCCGGCGGACATCGCATCGGTCGACCGCATGACCGAGATCTAAGGTGCCGGGCGCCGCTGCCCCATCTGCCGGGTGGCTTCGATCCGGTCTGCCGAACGGCATAGATGACATTCGCGCCGGAATGACTATCGTGCCCGCGTCATTCATTTGAGGAGCAGTCCCTTTGGGTCTGGAGCACAATACCGATACCGCCCATTCGCCCGATGTCGCGGAAATGCGGGCGCTCTACCGGGCGGCAGAAGCCCGCGCGGCGCGGCTGCGCTTCATCATCGAGGCACGAACCCTGCTCGATGCGCAGGCCTTCGAGGCGGCCGCGCCCGAGGTGCTGTCCCGGCTTTCCGATTTTGCCGGCGCCTCCCGGGCCGAACTCGTCTTTCCCTCCTTGCACAGAGCAGCGCCGGCGCGGCTGGCGATCGGCAGGAGCACGGAAAACGACGGCATCCTGTTTGCCTCCGAGGACGGCTCGGGTCTCAGCCTCACGCTGCTGGGCCCATCACGGGGACGCGGCGCCGATGCCGACGACCTGAAGACATTAGAGGTGGTGGCCGGCCAGCTTTCCGACGCCTGCAATCTCGAACGGCAGGCAGCGGAAAAGCAGGCGCTGCTCGGCGATCTCGAACGGCAGCGCAGCGAACTCGCGGCCCTCGTGGCGCAGCTGATCCAGGCGCAGGAGCAGGAGCGCCAGCGGGTGGCGCTCGATCTGCATGACGGCTCGGCCCAGCTTGCCGCCGGCCTCAGCTACCGCCTGCAGGATCTGGCGGCGCGCATCGGCGAGGCGCATGCGCTCAAACCCGAGATCGATGAGCTTGCGGCGCTCGCGCGCCATTCCGTCGCCGATCTTCGCGCGGCGATCGCCGATCTGCGGCCGCCGGAGCTCGACGATCTCGGTGTCGCCGCCGCACTGCGCACGCGCCTCGATGCGATCGACGGCATGGAGGTGATCGCCGATCTCGATGCCGGCGCCGACCGCTGGCCGGCATCGGCGGGGATCATCTTCTACCGCGTCGCCCAGGAGGCGATCACCAATGTGATCAAGCATGCGGGAGCCAGCCGGCTCATCGTGCGCCTCTTCGAAGACGGCGCGGGCGAAGCGCATCTCGAGGTGATCGACGATGGCAAGGGCATCGGCGATGTGCGCCATCCCCAGGCCGAGCGGGGAGCCCGGCTCGGCATCGCCGGCATGCGCGAGCGCCTGGCGCTGCTCGGCGGCCGTTTCGAGATCGTATCAGGCGCTTCCGGCGGCACCCATGTCCGCGCCGCGGCGCCGCTTGCGCAGGAGACGACGGAATGACCGCCTCCATTCTCGTTGCCGACGATCACGACATCGCCCGCGCCGGCCTCATCGCCATGATCGGCGGCCAGGAGGATTTCCATGTCGCCTTCGATGTGCGCGACGGCATGGAAGCAGTCGAGGCCTGCGCCGCCCACAGACCGGATCTGGCACTGCTCGACATCCGCATGCCGCGCATGGACGGGCTCGCCGCCACCCGCGAGATCCGCCGCGTCTCGCCCGGCACCCGCGTCATGATCATCACCATGCATGACAGCCTCGATTATCTGGAAGCGGCGATCGAGGCCGGCGCCACCGGCTATCTGCTGAAGGATGCGAGCCGCGAGGACATTCTGCGCACGATCCGCCGCGTGCTCTCGGGCGATGCCTTCTTCGACGGCCCGCTGGTCGCGAGGCTCTTGCGCCGCGCCGCCACCAAGCCGCAGACCAATGCCAGCACCCTGGAGACGCTGACGGTGCGCGAGCGCGAGGTGCTGGCGAAGGTGGCCGAAGGCCTGACCAACAAGGAGATCGGCCGGGCGCTGAAGATCTCTCCCGGCACGGTGAAGATCCATGTCGAGCGCATCATCGGCAAGCTCGGCGCCGGCGACCGGACGCAGGCCGCCGTCATGGCCGTGCGCGGCGGGCTGGTGCAGACGGCGAAGGAAGAGCCATGAGGCTGCGCTTCGCCGACCTGCCGCTCCGGGCCAAGGGCATCGTCATCATCATGGTGCCGCTGGCGCTGCTGCTCTCCGCGCTCGCCTCGGTTTTCGTCGCCGACCGGCAGAGCCGCATCGCCGAGGATCAGGTGCGCGTCACGCTGGAGATCCAGTCGGGCATTCAGGAACTGCATGCCCTGATCGCCGAAGCGGCGACGGCCATGCGCGGTTATCTCCTGACCGGCCGGACCGATTTTCTCGATCCCTTCAACCGGGCGGAGGACAGGCTGCCCGTCGTGCTCGACGAGGTCGGCCGGCGGCTGCGGGATGAGGAGCAGAAGGACCGGCTCGAACGCATCCGCGCCCTGGTCGATGCGAAAGTCGGCCGGCTTGAACTGCTGAAACGGGCCGATACGCTCAGGGCCGGCGGGCGCGAGGATCTCGCGGCCCAGCTGATCGAAGGCAAGCAGGTGCTCGACACGCTGAGGCGGGAGATCGACGCGATGAGCCGGCGGGAGGCCGATCTGCTGAACGCGAGAACCGAAGCCGCCGACCGGGTCCGTACGCTGTCGCGAAGCCTGATGATCGCCGCCGGCTTTCTCGGCTTTGCCGGCGCGCTCGTCGCCGTCTTCCTGTTTTCGGCCAGCATCGTGCGCCGTGTGCATGCGCTGAAAGCCCAAGCGCATCTGTTGTCGCAGGGCGCGGTCGTGACGGTGGCCGATCCCTTCTGCGATGAGCTCGGCAGCCTCGGACGGGCGCTCGAAGATGCGAGCGTGCTTCTGAAAAGACGCGAGGCCGATCTTACCGAAAGCGAGGAGCGCTTCCGCCAGCTGGTCGAAGGCGTCAGCGATTACGGCATCTTCGGGCTCGATGCCGAGGGGCGGGTGGTGAGCTGGAATGCCGGCGCCGAGCGGATCACCGGCTATGGCGCCGAGGAGATCATCGGGCAGCATTTTTCCCGCTTCTATCCCGCCCAGACCAGGGACACGTTTCCGGCGGAAGAGCTTGCCAAGGCGGCGCGCGACGGACGCACCGAGGCGGAGGGCTGGCGCCTGCGCAAGGACGGATCGCGCTTCTGGTCCCATGTCGTCGTCACCGCCCTTCATGACGAAACGGGCCGGCTGCGCGGCTTTTCCAAGATCACCCGCGACATTACCGAGCGCAAGCAATTCGAGGAGGCCCTGCTTGCCGCCCGCGAGGATGCGGTGCGGGCCAGCAACGCCAAGAGCGAATTCCTGTCGCGCATGAGCCACGAGCTGCGCACGCCGCTGAACTCCGTGCTCGGTTTCGCGCAGCTTCTGGAGATGGACGTCACCGATGCCGAATCCAGGGAAAGCGTCGCACAGATCCTGCGGGCCGGCCGGCATCTCTTGAGCCTGATCGACGAGGTGCTCGACATGGCCAGAATCGAGGCCGGCCGCATGGATCTTGCCGTCGAAGCCCAGCCCGTCGCCGAGGTGGTCGACGAAGCCGTGTCGCTGGCAAGACCGCTCTGCGGCAAGCAGCAGATTCGTATCGAGGTCATCGAGGCCGAGCCGGATCTTGACGTCATGGCCGACCGGCGGCGTCTCCTGCAGGTATTCCTCAACCTGCTTTCCAATGCGGTGAAATACAATCGCCCTCAGGGAAGCGTGACCGTCAGCCACCGCACGATCGATGGAGACCGTGTCCGCATCGAGGTCAGCGACACCGGCCCCGGCATTCCGGCCGCGCGCATTGCGCGGCTGTTCACGCCGTTCGACCGGCTGGGCGCCGAGCGGATCAGCCAGGAGGGAACCGGCCTCGGGCTGGCGCTCTCCAAACACCTGATCGACGCCATGGGCGGAACGCTCGGCTTCGCCAACCGGGAAGGCGGCGCGACCTTTTACGTCGACCTGCCGCGTGCGCCTGCGGCGATGCGGGGCGCCGAGGCGCGGGGCGTCGCGATGCCGTAGGGCGCCTACGGTTTGTCCACAGCGTCTCCTCCGTCATGCTCGGCCTTGTGCCGAGCATCTAACCACAACAATTGTTTGACAGGAAAACACTCGTTTTCAGATCCTTAATCGGGCCGGCGCAGATCCTCGGCACAAGGCCACTGGTGTCCGGTTTAAATTTGGTCACCATTGGAGGCTCATCTGTTGGGGATTGGCTGGTGGGCTGCCGGCGGGTCGCAACAGGCGGTCGATCCTGCGTCGGTGCATGAGATTGGCGCGCACCAG
>NZ_LOKX01000020.1 GCF_002211285.1 Rhizobium sp. R635
CGCTGGACAGCTTTGAAGACAACATCGCCCAAACATTCGAATCCCCCTCGCTACGCCGTCCCCAAAAGCGGCGTCGATGCCTGATGACAAAACAGCCTTGACTAAGGCAATGCGATTAGACAACCGCTGCACACTTTTGCGCGACATGCTCTAGCCGCCTTTGCTTGCCGCTTTTCCATCATGCATCTGCCGGCGCAGCAGTGCGACGAGTTCGCCGACCGCTGTCTTCAGCTGTTCCGGCAGAAAACCGCCAAAACCGAGCATCAGGCCAGGGCGGGCTGGCTGGGCGGCGTACATGGGAGAGATCGCGCGCACGGCGATGCCCACCGAAAGCGCCCGCGATGCGAGATGCACGTCGTCCGTTCCCTCCGGCAGCCAGAGGAGAATGTGCATGCCTTGGTCGCTCGGCTGGATGCGGCACCCCTCGGGCAGGGTCTGCTCCAGCGCCGACAGCAGGATGGCCCGGCGTTCGGCATAGAGGCCGCGGATGCGGCGGATATGGGCTTCGAAATAGCCCTCCTTCATGTAAGCGGCGAGAACATGCTGTTCCGATGTCGGCGAATGCCGGTCGAGAATGGCGCGCGCACCGGCGAAGGCTTCCGCGAGCTGAGGAGGGGCGATGACATAACCCAAGCGCAGCGAAGGAAAGAGCACCTTGCTGAAGGTGCCGAGATAGACGACGCGTGAGGGGCAGAGGCCCTGCATCGAGGGGAAGGGGTGGCCGGCATAACGCAATTCGCTGTCGTAATCGTCCTCGACGATCCAGGCGCGGGCCTGGTCGGCCCAGGCGATCAGGGCGTTGCGCCGCGCCATGCTGAGCGGCATGCCGATCGGATATTGGTGCGACGCCGTCACGAAGGCGACGCGCGCCTGCGGGCAGAGTTCGAGGCCGCGCTCCACGTTCATTCCCTGCGCATCGACCGGGACGCGGTGCGTGCGCAGGCCGAGATCGTCGAGTACGGCGGTAAGGCCGGGATAGGCCGGGTCTTCGGCCCAGACAGGATCATCGCGCGAGAGAAGCACGCGGCCGGCCATGTATAGGCCCTGCTGGGTGCCCGATGTGACGACGACCTGTTCCGGTTCGCAATGAACCGCGCGGGCGCGGCGGACGTGTTCGGCAATGGCGACCCTGAGTTCGAGCAGGCCCATCGGATCTTGATAGCCCGATGGGGCAGCCTCTCTCGACGCGCGCACCCGATTGCCGAGACGGCGCCAGTTGTCGTCCGGCGCGATGCCGGAGGCCGGGACGGCGATGGCGAAGGGAACGGGCGGGTGAGGGGCGAGGGCGCGGGCGACCGATATCAGCCGGGCGGCCGGGGCAGGCAGGTCCAGGCTATCCGCAGCCGGCGTTGCCGGTGGCGGCGCAAACGCCGGGGCCGCATCCATCAGAGCCGCGGCAATACGGGTTCCGGCCCCGACTCTTGCTTCGAGATAGCCTTCGGCGGTCAGTTGGTCGAATACCTCGACGACGGTGCCGCGGGCGATCCTCAGGGAGGCCGCGAGCGTGCGCGTCGAGGGAAGGCGTTCGCCCGGCCTCAGCTCGCCGCGGGCAATGGCGTTCCTGAGAGCCTGTGCAAGCTGGCGGCCAATATTGGCCGTTCGATCGATCGCATGGAGCGAAGGGATTTCGATGGTGCTGCGCCGTTTGGACATTGAAAATGGTCCATGAAGATTCTTGAAAATGGCGCTTCATGATGAACCAATTTTCCGCGAGAAGAAAGCGAGTGGCGGCCTCTGGAAAATGGAAATGCAGGATCTTCTCGTCGTTTATATCGCCTATGTCATCGCGGCAGGCAGCCCCGGGCCAAGCAACATGGCCATCATGAACGTGGCGATGCGCCAGGGGCGCCGGCCGGCGCTTGTGCTCGCCGCCGGGGTGATCACCATGTCGACCTGCTGGGGCCTGATCGCGGTCACCGGCATTTCCACATTGCTGGTTGGCTATGCTCATGCCCTCATCCTCCTCAAGCTCGCGGGTGGGCTCTACCTGCTCTGGCTCGCCTGGAAGGCGGCTCGCTCGGCCGTTGCCACGGATGTGCCGGCCGGCGAGTCCGCCCGGCCTGCCGCTGCGCTCGGCGCGCTGTATCGGCGTGGAATCCTCATGCATCTCGGAAACCCGAAGGCGGTGCTCGCCTGGGTGGCGATCATGTCGCTCGGCCTCAAGCCCGGCGCTTCGCCTGAAATGGCCGTCATGGCTTTCGGCGGCTGCGTGCTGCTCGGGATCTCGATATTTTCAGGCTATGCCGTGCTCTTCTCGACGGCGCCGATGGTGCGCGGCTACGCGCGGGCGCGCCGCTGGATCGAGGCAGGTCTTGCCGTCTTCTTCGCCGGCGCGGGTTCGCGCCTGCTGTTCTCGCATTGACCGCCTTTTGAGGACTGCATCATGTCTCCTTCGCCGTTTCATGGCCTCTCGGCCTTTCCGCCAACGCCTGCCGATCCGGAAGGCCGGGTCGATACCGAGGGGCTCGGCCGCTTGCTGGAACGGTTGTGCGAGGCAGGTGTTTCCTCCATCGGCCTTCTCGGCAGCACCGGGATCTATGCCTATCTCACGCGTGAGGAGCGGCAGCGGGCCGTCAGGGCGGCGGTCGAATGCGTCAGGGGCCGTGTTCCGCTCGTCGTCGGCGCCGGCGCGTTGAGGACGGACCATGCCGTGGATCTCGCCAGGGATGCCGAGGCTGCCGGTGCGGGTGCGCTTCTGCTTGCGCCTGTATCCTATACGCCGCTGACGCAGGAGGAGGCCTACCAGCACTTCCTCGCCGTGGCGAAGGCGACCAGGCTTCCGCTCTGCATCTACAACAATCCCGGCACGACGCACTTCACCTTCAGCCGCGAGCTTCTGCAGCGCCTCTCCGATATGGAGACGATCAGGGCGGTAAAGATGCCGCTGCCCGTTGATGGCGACCTGCGAGGGGAGCTTGCGCTATTGCGGGAAAAAACCGATCTCGCGATCGGCTACAGCGGCGATTGGGGTGCTGCCGAAGCGCTCTCTTCAGGCGCGGACGCCTGGTACAGCGTCATCGGCGGCCTGCTTCCGCGCACGGCGCTTGCTTTGACCAGAGCCGCGATGGCCGGCAGTGACGGCGAGGCGCGCCGGCTCGATGGCCTGCTGCAGCCGCTCTGGGACCTGTTCAAGGCATATGGAAGCATTCGCGTGATCTATGTGCTGGCCGAGCATCTGGATGTGCGGGCGGAGCTTCCGCGTCCCCTCCTGCCGCTTGGGCCGGCGGACCGGCGGCGCGTGCTCGATGCCGCGCGGCCGCTGATCGAGCTCGAACGTCAATCCTTGTTGTAAAGGCTGCTCAGCGGCTTTTTCAGGATGCTTTCGCGCAGCGACGTGCCTGGCTCCCGGCGGGTGATCGGCGGCTGGTCGGTGGGCGGCGCCGGCCGGGGAAAGACCGGCTCCTCGCGGCGCAGTTCGCGGCGCAGCGCATCCAGCCGCGGATCGATCGGGGCCGGCTCGGCCGGGTCCAGCCGCGGCGCCTGCGGCAGCAATTCGCGCCGGTAGGATTCGAGCTGTGCCGAAGCAGGCGCGGGCGGGGGGACGGGTTTCGTGTCGAAAGCCTCTTCTGCTTCCTGCATCTCGTCGAAACCCGGCATGGATGCCGCAACGCTTTGCTGGAAATTCGAAATGTCAGGCCCGACGGTCACCGCCCGCATGCGGGTGACGATCTTGCGCAGATCGACCGTGTCGGGATCTTCCTCGCTATGCTTGTTGTTGGCGCTGGCGGCCTTCGGCAGGAGGCTCTCGTCGACACGGGAGAAGCGCATGCGCATCGGCACGCTGATCGCCTCGCCGAAGGCAATCGCCTCGCCATTGCCGATCGAGGAGATGAAGCTCGTCGTCGAGATCGACGAATTCGGGATGGCCGAGCGGATGATTTCCTGGTCGCGGTCATTGGCAAGGCGCATGGCAAAGAGCGTCGAGCACTGCGAGAGGATCGTCTGGTCGAGTTCACCCGGCCGCTGGGTGATGATGCCGAGCGAGACGCCGTATTTGCGGCCTTCCTTGGCGATGCGGGCGATCGCCTGGCGTGTCGGCACGAAGCCCAGCGTCGGGTCGGAGGGGATGTAGCGGTGGGCTTCCTCGCAGACGACGAGCATGTGGATGGCGCCGTCGCTCCACAGCGCCACTTCGAAGGCCATGCGGCAAAGCACTGACGCAACCGAGTTGACGACCTCGGACGGAATGCCGGCAAGCTGGAAGGTGCAGATCGGCTTGTTATCGCCGGGGATGCGGAAGATCTGCGCGATGGTCTCGGTGATCGTGTCGCTGATCGTGTTGTTGGAGAACATGAAGTGATAGCGCGGATCGTTGATCGCGGCGATGAGGCGCATCTTCAGCGAGCGCAGGAAGGGCTTTTCCGCACGGCCTTCCAGCCGGCCGATGCGCTCGTCGATCAGCGCCAGGAGATCGGCCATGCGATAGGGAACCGGCGTATCGGCGGTGATCGAACTCTTTTCCGTCGTGCGGCGCACCAGCGAGTTGTCGCTGCCGCGGAAGGCGCGCTTGGCCTCCGGCATGATGTCGCGCAGCATGTCGAGCTCTTCCGGCACGGGCGGGCGGCCGCGGAAGACGACTTCGGCGAATTCTTCCAGCCGCATCAGCCAGAAGGGCAGGTCGAGCGTGTCCGTATCGATGGTGACGGCGTGTTTGGGAAAGGCGGCGGCAAATTCATTGTGCGGATCGAGGATCAGCACGCGCAGCTTCGGATTGGCCGCGATCGCCTTGTGCAGGAGCAGCGATACGGCGGTCGACTTGCCGACGCCGGTCGAGCCGACGACGGCGAAATGCTTGGAGAGCATCGAGGGGATGTGGATCGCCGCATCGATGCTTTCATCCTGCGTCAGCTTGCCGATGACGGCGGTCGTGCCGGCTCCGGCATCGTAGATGCGCATCAGGTCGGCGGAGCGGATGCGGTGGGCGATGGCGCCGAGATAGGGATAACACGAGATGCCGGTCGAGAATTCCTCGCTTCCGTCCTCGTCGACGCGGACTTCGCCGAGAAGCTCCGTCTCGATCTTGAAATAATTGTCCTCGCCTTCGCCCCAGGCATGGCTGCCGGTATTCATGGAGTAGACGAGGGCGACGACGCGGTTGCGCCCGACGCTGATCGAAATCAGCCGGCCGACGGACCAGAGTTCGGTGAGATCGGTGCCGCCCTGTTCGGCGACGGCGGCAATCGTCGCCCTGGAGCCGCTGCATGCAACGACGCGGCCGAGAAAGCGATTTCCCGGCGCATGGCCGTCGCGTCGATCGTGCTCGCCTGCCTTGCCAGACATGCGCAAGTCGTTGTTGGGCAAAGGCTACTCCTTGCAGTAGCGTTAAAGGATAAAGTCGATCCTTTAACAAATCCTTCATCCTAACGATTTCGGGAGGTGCCAAGCGCAGGGCAGTTTTTTATTGCGGCATGCGTTGACGCTGCGAAATTTTCTGTCTATCACTTCCCGCCATGAAAATCGCAACGGCTCTTATCGTGGTGGGAAGGCGCATGGGCAGGATGGTGTAACCATCCGGCGATAGCCACCCATGCGCTAGATGACAGGTCCTCCGGGGCCTTTTTTTGTGCCCGAAATCGGGCTCCCGGCCACAAACGCAAATCCCAGCATCAAACGGAACAGACACAGATGAGCACGGACAATCAGGCGGCAGGCAATCGGATGACGGGAGCGGAGATCGTTCTCAAGGCGCTGAAGGACAACGGCGTCGAACATATCTTCGGCTATCCCGGCGGCGCGGTCCTGCCGATCTATGACGAGATCTTCCAGCAGGACGAGATCAAGCACATTCTCGTTCGCCATGAGCAGGGGGCAGGCCATGCGGCCGAAGGCTACGCCCGCTCCACCGGCAAGGTCGGCGTCATGCTGGTGACCTCTGGTCCTGGCGCCACCAATGCGGTCACGCCGCTGCAGGACGCGCTGATGGATTCGATCCCGCTCGTCTGCCTGACCGGCCAGGTTCCGACCCCACTGATCGGCTCCGACGCCTTCCAGGAATGCGACACGGTCGGCATCACCCGGCCCTGCACCAAGCACAACTGGCTGGTCAAGGACGTCAACCAGCTCGCCGCCATCATTCATGAGGCCTTCCGCATCGCCCAGTCCGGCCGTCCGGGTCCCGTCGTCGTCGACATTCCGAAGGACGTGCAGTTTGCGACCGGCACCTATACGCCGCCCGCCGATTACGCGATCCAGAAGAGCTATCAGCCGAAGATCCAGGGCGACCTCAACCAGATCCACGCGGCGATCGAGATGATGGCGAATGCGCGCCGTCCGATCATCTATTCCGGCGGCGGCGTCGTCAATTCCGGCCCCGAAGCCTCCAAGCTGCTGCGCGAACTGGTCGATCTCACCGATTTCCCGATCACCTCGACGCTGATGGGCCTCGGCGCCTATCCGGCTTCGGGCAAGAACTGGCTGAAGATGCTCGGCATGCACGGCTCCTACGAAGCGAACATGGCGATGCATGATTGCGACGTCATGGTCTGCATCGGCGCCCGCTTCGACGACCGCATCACCGGCCGCCTCAACGCCTTCTCGCCGAACTCGAAGAAGATCCACATCGATATCGATCCGTCGTCGATCAACAAGAACGTTCGCGTCGATATCGGCATCCGCGGCGATGTCGGCCATGTCCTCGAAGACATGGTCCGCCTGTGGCGGGCGCTGCCGAAGAAGCCGGAGAAGAACCGCCTCGCCGACTGGTGGAGCGATATCGCCCGCTGGCGGGCGCGCAACTCCTTCGCCTATACGAAGAACAACGACGTCATCATGCCGCAATATGCGCTGGAGCGGCTCTATGCGCATACCAAGGACCGCGACACCTACATCACGACTGAAGTCGGCCAGCATCAGATGTGGGCAGCACAGTTCTTCGGCTTCGAACAGCCGAACCGCTGGATGACCTCGGGCGGCCTCGGCACGATGGGCTATGGCCTGCCGGCGGCGCTCGGCGTCCAGATCGCCCATCCCGGCAGCCTCGTCATCGATATTGCCGGCGACGCCTCGATCCAGATGTGCATCCAGGAAATGTCGACGGCGATCCAGTACGACGCGCCGATCAAGATCTTCATCATGAACAACCAGTACATGGGCATGGTGCGCCAATGGCAGCAGCTCCTGCACGGCAACCGCCTGTCGCACTCCTATACCGAGGCGATGCCTGATTTCGTCAAGCTGGCGGAAGCCTATGGCGCGGTCGGCCTGCGCTGCGACAAGCCGGACGAGCTCGACGACGCCATTATCGAGATGATCGAGGTCAAGAAGCCGGTCATCTTCGATTGCCGCGTCGCCAATCTCGCCAACTGCTTCCCGATGATCCCCTCGGGCAAGGCGCATAACGAAATGCTGCTGCCCGACGAAGCCACTGACGAAGCGGTCGCCAACGCGATCGACGCCAAGGGCCGTCAGCTCGTATAACGATAAGGTAGGAACCCAGGACCATGAACGCACACCTTCAGCCCACGGGCTCTGCCTATTTCATCTCTCCGGAAACGACGGCAATCGAGAGCCACACGCTTTCGGTGCTCGTCGACAACGAGCCCGGCGTCCTTGCCCGCGTCATCGGCCTGTTTTCCGGCCGCGGCTACAATATCGAGAGCCTCACCGTCTCCGAGACCGAGCACCAGGCGCATCTCTCCCGCATCACCATCGTCACCCGCGGCACGCCGCAGGTTCTGGAGCAGATCAAGGCGCAGCTCGAGCGCATCGTGCCCGTGCACCGTGTCGTCGACCTGACGGTGCGCGCCCGCGAACTCGGCCAGGACCGCCCCATCGAGCGTGAAGTGGCGCTGGTCAAGGTGATCGGCGAGGGCGAAACCCGCGCCGAGACACTGCGCCTCGCCGATGCCTTCCACGCCAAGGTGGTGGACGCGACGATCGATCACTTCATCCTGGAGATCACAGGCAAGTCGTCGAAGATCGACCAGTTCATCGCGATCATGAAGCCGCTTGGCCTGATCGAGGTCTGCCGGACGGGCATCGCGGCGATGAACCGCGGCGCGCAGGGGATGTAAGCCCGCAACTTTACTCCACGTCATCCTCGCCTTGTACCGGAGTTGTCCGGTGGGCGGGGGACGGAGAGGTTGCCACAAGTTTCTTCTCCCCAGCGGGGAGAAGGTGCCGGCAGGCGGATGAGGGGGCTGCACGGCACGACGTCGGCCACGTGATTTGGCGAAACGTTTCCTTCTCGTCATTCCTACGAATCCCTTGGACGAAGCAGTAGGGAATGAACTGTGGAGAGGGTGTGCCGCGCGGCCCCCTCATCCGCCCTACGGGCACCGACCGGGGTCGAGCCGCAGGTCTCGACCCGTCCTTCGGACCCCCGCCGGGGAGAAGGGGGAATCGCGAGGTTGCGGCCTATAATCGGATAGGTGTGGAACAGTCTGAGCCGCCGGCGATCACAGCATCTCCAGCGGCTTTTTCCCTGCCGGCGGCGGGAAGGAGGCGTCGAGCGCTTCCCAGTCCTCGTCGGTGATCTCAAGCGAGACACAGTCGCGGTTTTCGCGAACGCGTTCGGCATTCGAGGTCTTCGGAATGACGATGACGCCGTCGCGTTCGAGCAGGAAGGCGAGCGCCAGTTGCGCCGGCGTCGCCTGATAGGCCTTGGCGATGCGGATCAGCTCCGCATTGTGGAGGATATGGCCCTGCTCGATCGGGGAATAAGCCATGACAGGAATGCCGCGGCTTTGGCACCAGGGCAGCAGATCATACTCGATGCCGCGGCGGGAGAGGTTGTAGAGCACCTGGTTGGCGGCGACATTGGCGTCGTCGGGCACGCCGAGCAGTTCCACCATGTCGTCGGTGTCGAAGTTGGAGACGCCCCAGGCGCCGATCTTGCCGGAGGACTTCAGCGTCTCAAAGGCGGCGACGGTTTCTGCGAGCGGATAGTTGCCGCGCCAGTGCAGGAGATAAAGATCGATGCGGTCGGTGCCGAGGCGCTGGAGGCTGTGTTCGCAGGCCTCGATCGTGCCTTTCAGGCTGGCATTCCACGGATAGACCTTGCTGACGATGAAGACCTCGTCGCGCCGTCCCTTGATCGCCTGGCCGACGATCTCCTCGGCGCCGCCGTCGCCATACATTTCGGCGGTGTCGATCAGCGTCATGCCGAGATCGATGCCGGCCCTGAGGCTTTCGATCTCGGCCCTGGCATGGCCGGCATCCTCGCCCATGGCCCAGCTTCCCTGGCCGAGCGCCGGCACATCTGTGCCGTTCGGGAATGTGATCGATGGGATAGGGTCGTCCTGCATGGTCTTGATCCTAGAGCATGATGCCGAAAAGTGTGCGCGGTTTTCGGACGACATCATGCTCTAACTCTTTAATTGAGAACAGGATTCAGATTTTAAGCCAACGGGCCTAAATCATCCTGTTCTCGGCAAGAGATTGGGCTGCGCCGCTATCTTTCAAGTAATCCTGTCACCATGACAATGATGCAATGGCATCGGCGATTTAGGGCAATTATGCTGACCTAAATAATGCGGGCTGCTGGAAAAGCCCGCTTCGGGAGGCCGCATGCCGCTGGATACGTTTCTCGCCCTCGTTCTCTTCGCCTTCACGACGTCGATCACGCCGGGGCCGAACAATATGATGCTCTTCGCCTCGGGCGTTAATTTCGGCTTCCGCAGGACGATCCCGCATATGTTCGGCATCGGTGCCGGCTTTTTCTCGCTGCTGATCGGCGTCGGTTTCGGACTCGGGGCGCTGCTGCACACGATGCCCGTAGTCTATACGGCGCTGAAGTTTACCGGCGGCGGCTATCTCGTCTGGATCGCCTGGAAGATCGCCTCGTCGCGCTCGCTCAGCGAAGGCAAGAGCGGTGCGGCGCCGATGTCCTTCGTCTCGGCGGCGGCTTTCCAATGGATCAATCCGAAAGCCTGGGTGATGGCCGTCACCGCGATGGCGACGTATACCAATCCCGAGCTTTACCTCTTGAGCGTGCTGATCGTCGGCCTGGCTTTCGCGGTGGTCAACGTGCCGAGCGTTTCGACCTGGGCGGGCTTCGGCTCGGCTCTGCGGGAATGGCTTTCCGATCCGGTGCGGCTGAAATGGTTCAATATCACCATGGCCGTGCTTCTGGTGGCGAGTCTCTGGCCGATGCTAAAATAGAGCGATCGACGGTTTCGTCAGCATCAGCCAGAAAATGCCGAGGACGGCTGCGAAGGCCGGAAAGCCGAAAACGAACCAGATGTGGTAGAGGCTGTCATAGCTCGGCGGCAGGGCGCTTCCCGAGCTTGCCGCGGCGCGGGCGAGATTGCGCAGCTGGATCTGAATCCAGACGACCGGCAGCCAGAACAGGCCGGTCACGACATAAAGCAGCAGCGACAGCGCAATCCAGCCCTCCGACAGGTCCCAGCCGATCGACCGTGCCAGGAGATAGCCGGTGACGGGCTGGAGAAGGGCGGCGGTCGCCGTGAAGACGGTGTCGGCGATGACGACGGTTGCGGCGACATGGGCGATCAGGGCGGGATCACGCGTGCGGTGCGCCATCACCATGAAAAAGGCGATGCCGGCGCCGGTTCCGAAGAGCACGGTCGCGCCGATGACATGGGCAAGCAGCAGCCATTGCTCGAGCATCAGCGTTCATCCAGGGTGGCAAGGGCCGTGAGCGTCAGCAGGATCGATGGCAGCACCTTGACGAGCGGACCGAGCGGATCGAGCCAGAGGGCGGGTTCGAGAAGTGTGCCGCCCGTGAGATAGGCCAATGAGACGGCCAGCATGCCGAGAAGGGCGTGTCCGGCGAGCGGGCGGACAAGGACGGCGGCGCCGAGCGCGATGTCGATGAGGCAGGTGAGAAACGTCAGCGCCATTGCCGCCGCATCGGGCATGAAGGGCAGGAAATGCGCGGATGCCTTCTCCAATGCCAGCAGCGGGATCAGGCCGGAGAGCAGCCAGAAGGCCGACAGGCCCGTTATGACCAGCGGCTTCAGGAGATAGAGCCTGGCGAACCAGAGATCCTGCACGCCGGAGGGATTGGCCGAAAGCGTCGCTGCCGCGGATGTCGCGGCAAGGCCGCTCTCCGCCTTCGCGCTTTTGACACCTTCGGACATGACGGTCATCGCCGTCGAGCGCAGCGGCGACCGCCAGCCGAGCAGGCCTGCGGCATCGGCGAGCCAGGTCACCGGCCGCGCAAGCCAGGCGCCAAGGGAAATCACGCGGGCGGGCGGCAGGCCCAGCCATTGCCGGTGCAGGCGCACGAGATCGGCGAGCGTCAGCACCTCGTCGGCGGCAAGAACGATATCTCCGCGCAGATCGCCTGAAACCGCCTGCGATACGGCTTCCGCCACGTCGTCCACCGACAATGTTTCGACCGGGCTTTGCGCATGGGTGAGCGGCAGCGTCAGGGGAAAGGCGGCCAGCGCCCGGATGAGCGACGAGCCGCCATGGGCATTGCGGCCGAGAACGAGGGCAGGGCGCAGGATGAGGTGAGGCAGGCCGCTTGCCGCCAGCGCTTCGTCGGCCCGCCGCTTGGTGGCGAGGAAGGGCAGATCGCCGGCCGCGCCCGCCGTCCTTGCCGATATCTGCACGATCAGAGGCTGTGAGCGTTTCGCGGCGGCATAGAGCGCCAGCATCGCATCCGCCTGAGTGGCCGCCAGATCGTCCGACAGGCCATCCTGCAGCGCGCCGGCGCAATTGATGACGGCATGCTGGCCTTGGAGGAGCTCTTCCCAATCCTCGGGTTTCGTCATGCGCGAGAGATCGGCCCGCCGCCAGTTTATCGCAGGCTGCTTCAGGTTCGCCCGCGCGGGATTGCGGCCAAGCCCGGTCACGGCATGCCCATCGGCCGCAAGCCGGGCAGCGACGACGGAGCCTATGAAGCCGGTTGCGCCGAGAATCAGGATGTTCATGGCAGGAGATTAGCGGAAAAGTTTGAGGGGGATAGGAGGGCTTGGCGGGGGCGTGGGGTGTGATAGAAAGAGAAGAGATGTTTATACGAGGATGCTTTGAGGAAGGGCGGGGCCTTGCCGCGAGTCCCCTTCTACCCAGCGGGGGTCCGAAGGACGGGCGAGACCCGTGGCTCGCCCCGGTCGGTGGCCCGAAGGGTCGGATGAGGGGGCGGCAGGCACGCCGTTCATTACCCTTCGTTTGACTCAACACATTGGCGGATCTGCCGTGTGGCCCCCTCATCCGCCTGCCGGCACCTTCTCCCCGCTGGGTAGAAGGGGTGTCCGGGCCGCCGCCGAGAGAAGAAACGGACGCCGCTATCTGCCGTTCCGGGAGGACATCGCCTTGCATGATCACGACCACCATCAAGATCACGACAACCACTATTCCGACATGCAAGCCCGCGTCAAAGCGCTGGAGACGCTGCTGACGGAGAAGGGGTTGATCGATCCGGCGGCGATCGATGCGATTGTCGAGACTTATGAGACGAAGGTGGGGCCGCGCAATGGCGCGCGTGTCGTCGCGAAAGCCTGGAGCGATCCGGAATTCGCGGACTGGCTGAAGCGCGATGCGACGGCGGCGATTGCGAGCCTTGGGTTTACCGGCCGGCAGGGCGAGCACATGCGCGCCGTCTTCAATACATCAGACACCCATAACCTCATCGTCTGCACGCTCTGCTCCTGTTATCCCTGGTCGGTGCTCGGCCTGCCGCCGGTCTGGTACAAGGCGCCGGCCTATCGCTCGCGCGCCGTCATCGATCCGCGAGGCGTGCTGGCCGAGTTCGGGTTGGTGCTGCCCGAGGAGAAGAAGATCCGCGTCTGGGATTCGACGGCGGAACTGCGCTATCTCGTCATCCCCGAGCGGCCCAAGGGTACGGAAGGCATGGATGAGGCCGCATTGGCCGATCTCGTCAGCCGCAATGCGATGATCGGCACGGCTGTTGCAGGCAGCCCGGAGGCTCTGTCATGAACGGACCGCACGATCTCGGCGGGCAGATGGGTTTCGGGCCTGTCGCGCCCGAGAAGGACGAGCCCTATTTCCATGCGGAATGGGAAAAGCGGGCGCTCGGCATCACGCTTTCCTGCGGTGCTTTCGGCGCATGGACGATCGATGAAAGCCGGCATGCGCGCGAAAACATTCCGCCTGCCGATTATCTCGCGGCGAGCTATTACGAGATCTGGATTCGCGGCGTCGAGACCCTGCTCGAACGGCACGGTTTTGCGACGCGCGAGGAGCTGTTGTCCGGGCACAGGCTGCAGGATGGGACGGCGCCGAAGCGGGTGCTGAAGGCCGAGATGGTGCCGGCGGTTCTCGCGAAAGGCGGGCCATGTGATCGTCCTGTCGAGGCCGCGCCGCTCTTTGCGGCCGGCGAGGCGGTGCGGACGAGGAATTTCAATCCGGCCACCCATACGCGCCTGCCGCGCTATGCCAGGGCCAAGACCGGTATCGTCGAAGCGGTGCAGGGTTCCTTCGTCTTCCCCGACGACAATGCGCATGGCAAGGGCGAGAACCCGCAATGGCTCTATACCGTCGTCTTCGACGGCACGGAGGTCTGGGGCGAGGGTGCGGGCCCGTCGCTGACCGTATCGATCGATGCATGGGAGAGCTATCTTGAACGAGCATGAAACACCGCCGTTGACACAATCGCCCGGCCTGCCGAAGTCACTGGAGGGTGAGCCGGTTTTTCCCGAGCCCTGGGCGGCCGATGCCTTCGCCATGACCGTGCAGCTCTACGAAAAGGGGGTCTTCACCTGGGATGATTGGACGTGGGCGCTCTCAAGGGAGCTGCATAGGGCTGGCCGGGCCGAGGATGGCAGCGATTATTTCACCTGCTGGGTTGGCGCGCTGTCCGACATCATCGTCGACAACAACATTGTCGATATCGACGCGATCCTCGAGACGCAGGAAAGCTGGCAGCGGGCCGCGGAAGCGACGCCGCATGGCAAGCCGATCGAGCTTGCCAACGATCCGCTGCGCTGACCTCACGACGGGAACTGCTTATAGCACTCCTCGGCCACCGCGCGCAGCGCTTCGCGCGAGATTTCGCCGGTGACGGCGTAGCCGAGTTCGCCGTCGATCCAGTAGAAGGTCTCGAGATTGCCAGAGGAGGCGAAGCGGAAGCTCGTCGTGCGGTTTTCCCGATTGCGGCCGACCATGACGGTCAGGCGCTCGCCGGCCTGGTTCTCGTACATGAACATGGCGCCCGGTTTGCCGTCGACCGGCAGCAGGCGGCCGCCGACCAGCTTGAAGCCGAGCGGCTGCAGGTTCGGGATCTTGAGGTTTTCGATCGCCAGGCGCTTGCCGAGCCAGGTGGCGAGATGGGCCTCTTCGTCGGCGAACACCTCGACGGGATGGCGGACCTCGGCGGCATAGACGGTAAAGGCGGTCTCGGCCTGTTTCGGGAAGGTTTCGGAGCCGGCAAGCTGCAGATCCGGCCTTTCCAGGAGGGCCGGCCCGTAATGGCCGCTGACGGCGCCGAGGGCGAAGACGATGAGCGCCGCGGCTGCTGCTGCCCAGCTCTTCCGCGCGGATGAAGTCACGCGCGGGGGCGCGACGAGCAGGGGATCGCTATCCCTGGGCTTTTCGTAACCGGCAAAAAGGGAACGGATGCCTGTGTTCTGCGCCTGCCATTCGGCGACCATCGCCGCTTCGTCCGGATTGTCGGCGAGGTAGGCCTCGATGCGCGCGCGGGCCGTTTCCGGCAGTTGCCCGTCGGCATAGGCGTGGAGATCGGCTTCGGTGACGATCGGGTTGGTTTCGTTCATTTCGGTCTCCGAAGCGTAATGACGTTATCGGCCTTCAGATGCTCGGCGACGCGCCGGCGGGCGCGCGACAGGCGCGACATCACGGTGCCGATCGGAATATCGAGCGCGGCGGCGACTTCGCTGTAGCTGTATCCCTCGATGACCACGAGCATCAGCACGGCGCGGTGCTCCTCCGAAAGGCTGTTCAGCGCATCGTTGAGCCGGGCGCGCTCCAGCGGATCGGCCGGCGGTTCGGGCGATGCCATATCTTCTGCTGCGTCGAGCTCGACCAGGCCGTCGCGCGCCTTGCCGCGCCGGCCGTTGCGATAGAGATTGGTCATGATGGTCAGAACCCAGCCGCGCAGGTTGAGGCCGCGCCATTGGCCGCGGCGCGCCAGAATCTTCTCGACACAGTCCTGGAGCAAATCCTCGCCATCGGCATCCGAGCGCGTCAGGCTGCGCGAATAGCGCCTGAGCGAGGGCAGGAGGGCCAGGATCTGGCCCTCGAATGTTTCGGGTGCGGGTGTTTTCACGCCGGTTCTCTTGGCGTTACGGCTTGGCGAGATCCCAATTGCCGCCGACGCCGTCGCCGGTGATGTCGCCGGCCTTCTTGTCCTTGACCCAGTAATAGAGCGGCATGCCGTCCTTGGCCCATTGCTTCGTGCCGTCCTTGCGTTCGATGATCGAATATGCACCATCGGCCTTGGCATCGGAAGCCGCCATCAGCGGGGGCCAGTTCTTGGCGCAATCGTCGTAGCAGTTGGAAACGCCCTTGGCGTCCTTCTTGAAGGTGTAGAGGGTCATGTCGTTTTCGCCGGCAAGCACCTTGCCCTTGGCGGATTCGACTTCCTTGACGGGAGGGGCGGCAAAAGCCGCGGTCGCGGCAAGGGCGGCTGCGGCTGCGACGGACAGGAATTTCACGGATGTCATGATGTCTCTCCTCAGGTTGGGCACGCAATGCTGCGATACCTGAGATGAGACACGGGACGAGGCGGTTTTATTCCCCATAGAGCGAAAATAGTCGTCGCAAGGGAAGCGCCCACAGTTCAGCGCCACAGGCTGCCCCGGCAGATCATTTACATCACGCCGTTTTGCGGATATCCTATATCCTTAATCTGGTTCGCGGAACCAGCCATTACGAGTTGCTGAATGATCCTGAAAAGCCAGGTCGAGTGGGCGCTGCATTGCTGCGCCATTCTCGCGGGCCTGCCCGAGGGCAGGTATCTCTCCACCAAGGCGCTCGCCGAGCTTCATGGTCTGCCGAAGGAGTATCTCTCCAAGGCGCTGCAAAGCCTTTCGCAAGCCTCCCTCGTCGATACCACACTCGGCCCGAGCGGCGGCTACAGGCTGGCGAGATCTCCCTCCGAGATCAACTTCCTCGACATCGTCGAAGCGGTCGAGGGAAAGGCGCGCAGCTTCACCTGCACGAACATCCGCGAGAACAACCCGTGCCGGCCGGCCGGCTATTGCGACAGCAAGCCTTGCGCCGTCGCCCGCATCATGTGGCAAGCCGACGAGGCCTGGCGCGATACGCTGAGGCGCGTCCGCCTCTCCGATCTCGTCGATACCCTGTCCGAGGACGTGCGGCCGGACATCTGGCAGAGCACCTTCGAATGGGTACTGAAGCGCGCCGGCTGAGAGGCGGCGAATCTCTACGCCCTGAAAATGGTCCTGATGGTCTTCAGGATGGCGTGGGCGTTGCGGGCCTGTTCCGGGGGCAGGGCGGCGCCGTCGCGGAAGCGTTCGGCGCGGCCGGCGAGGGCTTCGGCGATCTCTTCGGCCAAAGCGGGGCGTTCGGTGAGCAGCGGCGCGAAGGCTTCCTGGTCGATTTCATAGACCGTCACCGGGGTCAGGGCCTCCAGGGCACAGACCTCCTGCATGCCGGCGAGCAGGCCGGTCTCGCCGAAGAAATCGCCCGGCGCGAAGCGCCCGCGCTCTTCGCCTTCGCGCCGCGCCACGATGATGCCGGCGCGAACCATCATCAGCGAGGGCAGCATTTCGCCCTCCCGCGCGATCACATCGCCCTTGCGGAACTGCCGGACCGTGGTGGTCTCGGCGAGTTTCTGTTTTTCATCTGATGTCAGTGTCCCAAAGACCGGAATGGCTTCGATCAGCGCAAGCGGCGTGACGCTCGGCGGCTTGGCGTTTTCTTCCGTCGGCAGGGCGGCGGTCACGACATTGGCCGCGGGTGGAACGGCCAGAAGCAGGCCGGCGGATTTGCAATGGCGATAGACGAGATCGAGCACCTCGTTTCGCGCCGGCACGCGCTGGCTGGGGCTCGTCACCCGGAACTGCAGCTCGACTTCGAGCGCGGTGGCATCCAGCCCCTTCAGGGCGACGACCGGCGGCGGGTCGCGCACGATCGAATTGCAGCTCGTGAGCGCGGAGAGCATGACCTGGCGGATCGATGCCGGCATCCGCGTCGGGGCGATGCGGATGATGAGGGTCAGCAGATGCGTCTCGTCCGGCCGGCTGACATTGGTCAGGCCGAGTTTCGCGAGAAAACTGTTCGGCAGGACGACGATATTGTTCGCGCTGGTCAGGATGTGGGTCGCGCGCCAGTTGCTTTCGATGACGCGCCCTTCCGTGCCGTCGCTCAACAGGATCCAGTCGCCGATGACATAGGGCCGGCCGAGCGTCAGCGCGATGCCGGAAAAGACGTCGGCGAGCGTGTTCTGGAGCGCCAGACCGAGAATGATGGCGACCACGCCCGATGTCGCGACGAGGGTTCCGATCGGCACGCCGAAGACGAAGGCGAGGATCGAGAGCGCCATGCCGATATAGACGACGCCGATGACGAGATCCTGGAGCAGGCGGGCCTCCCGCGGGCTGCCCTCCAGCACCAGATAGAGCCTGATGAAACCGATGACGGCCCATGCCAGGTGAACCCACCAGAGCGATTTGGCGACGATGACGAGCAGGGCCTGCGGGTCTTCGGACTGATATCCCTGAAAGCGATGCGGTTCCATGCCGCTGCCGACGAGGATCAGGGTCATCACCGCAAAGAAGAGGATCTGCACCACCAGCCGCGTCGTCGGCCGCTGGCTGGAGAGGAAGTACCAGACGAGGATGCCGGCAAAGCCGACCACGATCAGGGATATCAGCGGCTTGCCGAAGAGCGCGTCGTAGATCATCTCTGTCTGTCTCCGGAAGGGGCGGGCGGCACATGATTCAGCATGTCGGCGAGCCGCGCAAGCCGATGCTTGCGCGGGGGATTTTCAGTTCTGCAGCGGGAAGGTCAATTCCTTCTGGTCGGTGTCGACGACGAAGACGGCGAGCAGGCGGGCGGGCTCGGTCTCGCTGCCGTTGGCGCTGACGCCGTGGCGGTCGCCCGGCATTTCGGAAAAGCTCTCTCCGGCCTGATAGACCTTGACCGGGCCGTCATTGACCTGGCTGCGGATCGATCCTTCGAGCACGGTGGCGTAGATGAAGGCCGAGTCCGGGTGGGTATGGCCTTCCGAGAAGCCGCCCGGGCCGTATTCGACCAGCACGCCCTTGATGCTCTTGCCCGGCACGTTCGGCAGTTCGTGCTCATAGACGAGCGTCACCTTCGCGGATTTGCTGCTGTCGTGGGCGGCGGCGCCGGTGGCTGTGAGAAAGGCGAGGGCGGCGGCGATGATCGATGCTCTGATCATGGGAATCTCCTTTGTTGCTGAGGTGGAGAGGACGCGCCCGAGCGGCCGCGCCCTCAGGCAAGCCGATCACTTCGACTGGGCCGATTTGGCGAACCACTCTTCGAAGGTGATCGTACCGAGCCGCGGATTGTCGTCGGAGACGAGCGACTGATCGTTCAGTCTCGCGCCGAAATATCGCGCCTCGGCATCGGCCTCGACGGTCCTCGGGTCTTTCGTCGCCTTCAGGTAGCGGGCGACGAGTTCGCTGAGGCGGGCCCGTTCCGGGCCTGCTATCTCGACCGTGGTGTTGGCGGGGGCGGAAAGCGCCACGTCGGCCATGGCGTCGGCAACATCGTTGGAAGCGATCGGCTGAACATAGGCCGGCGACAGGCGGACCGTCTGGCCGACGGTGCCGGATTGGGCGATGCCGTTCAGGAATTCCATGAACTGCGTCGAATGCACGATGGTATAGGGAATGCCCGAGGCTTCGATCAGCTTTTCCTGGGCGAGCTTGCCGCGGAAATAGCCGCTTTCCTGCAGGCGCTCGGTGCCGACGACCGAAAGGGCGATATGGTGCTTGACGCCTGCGGCCTTCTCGGCGGCGAGAAGATTGCGTCCCGAGGTCTCGAAGAATTCGAGCACGGCCTTGTCCTCGAAGGAGGGCGAATTGGCGAGGTCGAGCACGACCTCTGCGCCGGCAAGCGCTTCCGCCAGCCCTTCTCCGGTGATCGTGTTGACGCCGGAGTTCGGCGAGGCGGCGATCACCTCATGGCCGCGCTTGCGCAGGCGTTCGACAGTCTTCGAACCGATGAGGCCGGTTCCGCCGATGACGACGATTTTCATAACGGATCTCCCTTCGCTGCCGGGGCGCGGCAGCGTCAAAATTGAATCTTCTCAATGAATTGCGAGGGTTAGTTCAGGCCAGCCTTATCGAGGCCATAGGCTTTGTCGGCCGTGCCGGGCACGGTCTTGAAGCCGACATTGACGCGGTTCCAGGCATTGATGGCCATGACGACGAAGGTCAGGTCGGAGATTTCCTTCTCCGAAAGCTGGCCGCGAACCCGTTCGTAGATCTCGTCGGGAACGCCGCCCTCGGGAAGTTTCGTCAGGGCTTCGGTCCAGGCAAGGGCTGCGCGCTCGCGGGGGATGAACAGGTTCGATTCCCGCCAGATGGCGACGTGATAGATCCGCAGCTCGCTCTCGCCATGGATCTTTGCCTGCTTCACATGCATGTCGAGGCAAAAGCCGCATCCATTGATCTGCGAAGCCCGGATTTCGACCAGGGCCTGCAGCTTCTCGTCGATCACGCTGCTCCTCAGCGCCATGCTGAATTCCATGAATTTCTTGAAAAGCTCGGGGGACTGCTGGGCGTAGTTCAATCGCTGGGTCATGTCTTTCTCCTCTAATTAAGGATATTTAATATCCTTATGGATAGAAGATATCCTTAATCTCTGGACTGTAAAGCCATTCTCGCTTAGTCTGGCGGCATAAAGCCTATGCGCAAAAGTATGAGGGGGCTGTCATGGATATCGTTTCGGCATTGCGGACCTTTCAGCGCGTCGTGGAGACGGGCTCGTTTTCAGCCGCCGCGCATGATCTCGACGTGACCCAGCCGGCGGTCTCGCGGCAGGTCGCGGCACTCGAAGGCCATTTCAACACGCGCCTCCTGCATCGCACGACGAGCGGCCTGTCGCTGACGGCCGAAGGGGAACGGATGCTGCCGATGGCGCTGAGGATTCTCGAAGCGGTGGAGGAGCTCGGCGATGCCGCCGGATCGGATGGAGCGATCGCTTCGGGCAAGGTCAGACTCAGCGTTCCCGCACCGCTCGGCCTCTATCTCAGCGAGCGGCTGGGCGATCTTCTCGCTGCCCATCCGAAGCTCTCGGCCGAGCTGCTCTTCAGGGAGCAGAGCTCGGACATGATCGAGGAGCGCCTGGACCTCGAAGTGCGCCTTGGCCCGGTCGCCGACAGCAGCCTCGTCTGCCGGCGGATCGGCTGGACGACGGCCTTCCTCGTCGCGTCTCCCGCCTATCTCGCACGCAGGGCGGCGCCGTGCGCCCCGAAGGACATCAAGGACCATGAATGCCTGTGCTACAGCAGGGCAGGCGAGGCCAACATATGGTCCTTCTCGAACGGCTCGGAGGACATGACCGTCCGGATCTCGCCGCGGCTGACCGCCTGCAACGCGGTCGCCATTCACAGGGCGGCCCTTGCCGGCGCGGGGCTTGCGGTGCTCTCCCACATCATCGCCATGCCCGATATCGCCGCCGGCCGGCTGATCCCGGTGATGAAGGATTTCCAGCCGAGCCGGCTGCCGGTCACCGTCGTCTATCCCTCGCGACGCAACATGCCGCTGCGCGTCAAGACTGTTCTGGATTTTCTGATGGATGCGATGGGGCAGGACCCGTCCATGTGCGCAAGCGGCTGAGCGCCGGGATCTGCCGCCATCGGCCGTGCCGCGTCAGTTTCCGCCTTGCCTAAGTCAGGCGAATCCTGCCAAGTCGTCTGATCATGCAATTTGCGCCGCAACAAGACGAAGCCCTCAAGGCTGTTTCGAAATGGCTGAACGAAGGGCGCTCGCCGCTTTTTCGCCTGTTCGGCTATGCCGGAACGGGCAAGACCACGCTTGCCCGGCATTTTGCCGAGAATGTCGACGGCGACGTGCTGTTTGCCGCCTTCACCGGCAAGGCCGCGCAGGTGCTGCGCTCGCGCGGCGCCTCCAACGCCAAGACGATCCATTCGCTGATCTACCGCCCGCGCGGCGAGGAAGCGGTGGAGGACGAGGAAACCGGCAAGACCTCGATCGCGCCGATGTTTTCGATCAACCGGCAGAGCCCGGTCGCGAAAGCCGCGCTGATCATCGTCGACGAATGCTCGATGGTGGACGAGGCGCTCGGCAAGGACCTGATGAGCTTCGGCACGCCGATCCTGGTGCTCGGTGATCCCGGTCAGCTGCCGCCGGTTTCGGGCGGCGGCTACTTCACCAACCAGGATCCGGATTATCTGCTGACCGATATCCACCGGCAGGCGCGCGACAATCCGATCATCAAGCTCGCCATGCAGGTGCGTGAAGGCAATGAGATCATGTATGGCGACTACGGCACGGCCAAGGTGATCTCGAAGAGCGAGGTAACGCAGGACCTCGTGATGAAAGCCGACCAGGTGCTTGTCGGCACCAACCGGACGCGGCGGCGCTACAATCAGCGCCTGCGCGAATTGAAGGGTTTCAGCGCCGATTATCCGCAGACCGGCGACAAGCTCGTCTGCCTCCGCAACGATCCGGCCAAGGGCCTGCTCAACGGCTCGCTTTGGCAGGTGATGACCTCTTCCAAGGAAACGACGAAGCCCGGCATCAACCTGCTCGTCCGTCCCGAAGACGACGACATGGACCGCGGGGCGGCCAAGATCAAGCTGCTCAAACAGGCCTTCGAAGATGTCGAGGGCGAGATCCCCTGGAACACGCGCAAGCGTTATGACGAGTTCGACTACGGTTATGCGCTCACCGTTCACAAGGCGCAGGGCTCGCAGTGGAACGACGTCGTGCTGTTCGACGAGAGCTGGGCTTTTCGCGACACGCGGGAGCGATGGCTCTATACCGCGATCACGCGCGCGGCGGAGACGCTGACGATCGTGCGTTGATCCCGGTTGGGGATGGGGACGGGGACGGTGGCGGCCGTCGGGGGCGTCAGGCCTGCACGATGCCGAGCAGGACGGCCTTGGCGATTGCCTGGAAGCGGTTGTTGGCGCGGAATTTCAGGATGATTCCGGCTTCGAGATCCCTGGTCTCGTCGTGCTTCAGGTCGAGCGCCCGGGCGATGCGCTGGGTGGAATAGCCCTCGGCCATCAGTTCCAGACAGCGAAGCTCCCGTGGAGTGAGGCTGGAACTGTCCTGATTGTCGTTGAGCGGCGTCATCTCCATGCTGCCGTCGAAATCCAGGAGGTCGCCGACCTGCTGGAGCTGGCGGTGCAGCGTCGACATTTCGGCCGTCAGCTCGCGCTTGCGTACCTGCAGGGCTTCGCGGAACATCGATTCGGCCCGTTCCTGCGAATCGGCCTTGCGAAGCTCGTCCATCAATTCCTGGATGACGGCGATCGGCATGCCCGTCTCGCGGCAGACGGTGATGACGGCCATGCGCATCACGTCGTCCTCTCCGTAGACCCGCATCAGGCCGATGCGATTGGCCGAGATCAATCCCTTCTCTTCGTAGAAATGCAGTGTCCTGTGCGTGACGCCGAATGCGTTTGCCATATCGGCAATTGGCACGGGACCATCAGGCAGATCCGGCGGCAGCGCGGCCGAAGGCAGAAACCGGTATCTGGACCGGGCCTCCGAAGCGATACCGGCGGTAGCAAACAGGCGTTTGGAACCGTCTGGCATGAACCCTCCTAGGGCATGTTGTTGCACCTCATGCGGTTTGCCAGTTGCTTCCCGGTCGCGGCGAGTGGGGTTTTCCTCTGAGCGTTCTGGTATGGGAAAAGAAGCAGTACGCGGCCTACGTTTACGCGACACAATGTCCACGTTATGCGTGAACGATCTTTTTTATAAGTGCTAAAAATAATCTCTTTTAAATGGGATAGCAACGTGACGGCATGTTTTGCAGGCTTTGCGTGACGGGCCGCCGCAAAAGCACGCGCCGCGCCGGCGCATCCGTCGGGCTTCTTCCAAGGCGACGGAACTACTATTTACGGTACTATGCTGTACTGCAATGCCGATCCATCAGCGATCGGTATCGCATCCATCTGCGATTCTCGTTGGCCATCGCCGGGCACTTGGCTTAAAAGCGGGGCCTCCCGTTTTCCGAGACCGATGGATCATCCGCCATGCCAGCCAAGCTCTCCGTCAACCTCAATGCCGTCGCCATGCTGCGCAACCGGCGCGATCTGCCCTGGCCGAGCGTCGAAGCGCTCGGGCGGATCGCCCTTGTCGCGGGCGCCAGCGGCCTGACGGTGCATCCGCGCCCCGACCAGCGCCACATCAGATTTTCCGACCTTCCCGTCATCCGCAACCTGATCGACGACGAATTCCCGAAGGCCGAGTTCAACATCGAGGGTTATCCCACGGAGGAATTCCTCGAACTCTGCGCGGGTGCCGCGCCCGAGCAGGTGACGCTGGTGCCGGACGATCCTTCGCAGGCGACCTCCGATCACGGCTGGGATTTCCGCAAACACCAGGCGTTCCTCACCGATGTCGTCGCGCGGCTGAAGAAGATGGGATGCCGGGTCTCGCTCTTTGCCGACGGCGATGGCGACGCGGAAGCAGTCAAGATCGCCAAGGCGGTCGGCGCCGACCGGATCGAACTTTACACCGGTCCCTATGGCGGCTGCTACGACGCGCCGGAGCGGGCCGCGCCGATCCTCGAAGCGCTGGGGAAGACGGCGGATGTGGCGCTGGCGATCGGCCTTGGCGTCAATGCCGGGCATGATCTGACGGTGGCGAACCTGCCTGATCTGGTGAAGCGTATTCCGGATCTCGCTGAAGTCTCGATCGGCCATGGGCTGACTGCGGATGCGCTGGAATACGGCATGGCGGAAACGGTGCGGCGGTTCTGCAGGGCTTGTGGGCAGAAGGTTTGAGAGAGGTCGTTACCTCAGTTTTTGACCGGAATCGAGACATGACGTTTCTGGCCGTAGGCGCAGTATACGTATCGGGTCTTCCGCGCCCAAGGACTTGGGCGCACTGGATTCCTGTGACAAGCACAGGAATGAGGGAGAGTAAATTAAGCGCCTTCGGCAGAATTTTCCGTTGCCATTGAGGCAACAGGTGATGGGAAGTCCTAGCTCTCCTCCCTCATTCCTGTGCTCGTCACAGGAATCCAGCCACGGCGCGTCTGCGCCGTGAGTGACTCATCTGATGTGACGGGGGTAGTGCCCAGGATCGGAGTTGCTCCTCCATGCAACAAGGCAGGGAGGAGCAAAGGACTCAATGGCCAGAATTACCCGGAGCCGTCAGCGCAGCCTTGTGCGCCACGAAGAAATCCTTCAGCGGCTGTTGCTGCTTGCCCGTCAGCTTGGCGAAGTCTCCGGTGACGATCGCGAATTTGCCGGCGCGGGTGTTGGCGTCGGCGGAGACCAGCATGTCGGCGATGAAGCCGGGGAGGCCGGCGCCGCGGATGCCCTGGCCGAGCTGCTCGTCCGTGACGTCGACCACGTCGAGCGGCTTGCCTGATGCTTCGGAGACGGCGGCGGCGATCTGCCGGTTGCTCAGCAGCTCGGTGCCGGTCAGCGTATAGGTGATGCTTTCGGAGGCGCCGGCGGCAAGGGCCGCGGCGATCGCCAGGGCGCAGTCGTCACGCGAGATGGTCGCGATCTTGCCGTCGCCGGTGGCGGTGTACCATTTGCCGCCCTGCAGGTTGTGCGGCATCGCGTGCAGGTAATTGTCGTGATACCAGGCATTGCGGAAGATCGTATAGGCGACGCCGCTTGCCTTGACGGCGTTTTCGCTGCCGAGGTGATCGGGCGCGAAGACGACGAGCGAATCGTCGGGCGCCGGCATCGAGGTGTAGGCGATGTGCTTGACGCCTGCCTTGGCGGCAGCGGCGACGGCAGCCTTGTGCTGGACGAGACGCTTGCCGGGAGTGTCGAGCGCATCGGTGCTGATGATCAGCAGCCGGTCGATGCCGGCGAAAGCCTTCTCCAGGCCGGCCGCGTCATCGAAATCGGCCTTGCGGGTGACGACGCCCTTGTCTGCGAGAGCGGAGAGCTTCTCGGGGCTGCGCGTTGCCGCGACGATCCTGCCGGGGGCGACCTTGTAGGTCTCGATGAGGTGATGGATGACACGCTGGCCGAGCTGTCCGGCGGCGCCGGTGACCAGGATGGTTTCGCTCATACGTCATTTCCTTCTGCGTTTAATGGTGGTCTCAAAAAGAGACTAACACTAGAATAGGAATTGACTTCGCGGTGTAAAGGAGGCAGTTTTTCGGCTGCAAGTTACCAAAAGGGAACCAGCAGATGAGCGGCGAGGTCCTCAGCCTCAAGAACAGGATGCCGGGAATGCGGCGCGAAATCGATCTCGCCGGCCTCGATTTTTCCAACTGCCCGGTCCGGGACATGATGCAGCATATCGGCGGCAAATGGTCGACGCTGCTGCTCGAGGTGCTGGCGGCGCAGCCTTGCCGGTTCGGCGAGTTGCGGCGCCTGCTCCCCGATATCTCGCAGCGCATGCTGACGCAGACGCTGCGCGACCTGCAGAGGGACGGTTATGTCAACCGCGAAGTGTTCCCGACCAAGCCGCCGAGCGTCGAATATTCGATGACCGATCTCGGCCGCTCGCTCTACCAGCCGCTGTCGCAGCTTCTGAACTGGGCGGAGATGAATCACGAAGCGGTGCGTGACGCCCGCCTGCGCTTCGATTCCGACAACAGTTAGAGTGGCTTTCTGCCGCGCCCTTCCGTCAGGAACAGCAGGAAGGCGAGCGCCGGGAAGGCGAAGCCGATCCAGGCGGTCATCGTCCAGCCGCCGGTGGCATAGGCCCAGCCGCCGAGCGCCGAGCCGAGCGCGCCGCCGGCAAAGAAGGTGGCCATGAAGAGACCGTTCAGCCGGCTGCGGTGTTCCGGGTTCAAGCCATAGATGGCACGCTGGCCGCAGACGAGATTGGTCGTGACGCCGAAATCGAGCGCGATCGCGGCCACGGTCAGAAGGATCAGGGCGGTGAGCGAGCCGTCGCTTGCGAAATGGCTGATCAGGAAGGAGGCCATGCCGAGCAGCATGGCGATGGTCGAGGCGATCTTGGTCATGCCGCGATCGGCAAGCCGGCCGGCAATGGGCGAGGCGATGGCGCCGGCAGCACCCGCAAGCGCGAAGAGGGCGATGCCGTTCTGCGTCAGGCCGAAGGCCGGGCTTGCGAGCAGCAGCGGCGTCGTCGTCCAGAACAGGCTGAAGGCGCCGAACATGCCGGCCTGGTAGAGCGCCCGGCGCTGCAGCACGCGCGAGGTCAGCGCCAGATGCGCCATCGAGGCGAGCAGTTCGCCATAACCGAGCTTCGTCTTCGGCAGGCGGACCGGCAGGTTGGCGCGCAGGACGGCGGCGAGCACGAGCATCAGCGCCGCCGTGACGTAATAGACCATGTGCCAGGACGAGGCTTCGGCGACGAAGCTTGCGAAGGGCCGCGCCAGCATGATGCCGCAGAGCAGGCCGCTCATGACATTGCCGACGACCTGGCCGCGTTTGGCATCCGGCGCCATGTTGGCGGCGAAGGGCACGAGCACCTGAACGGCGACCGACGATAGGCCGATGCAGAGCGAGGCGGTGAGGAAGGCGGCCGGTGTCGAAGACAGTGCGGCGCCGATCAGCGCGACGGCCGAGACTGAAATCAGCAGCAGCACGAGACGGCGGTTTTCCGTGAGGTCGCCGAGCGGCACGATCAGCAGCAGGCCGAGGCCGTAGCCGATCTGCGTCAGCGTCACGATCAGGCCGGTGGCGGCAGGGGAAAAGCCGAGTTCGGCACTGATCGGGCCGGCAAGAGGCTGGCCGTAATAGAGATTGGCGGCCACCAGCCCGCAGGCGGCGGCGAAAAGGAAGGTGAGCCAGGGAGATAACGCTCTTGGAATGGCCTTGTCAGTCGCGGCGGCTGAAATGCTCATCGGAAACTCCGGTATTCAAAGATTGGGAGGAATGATTTCAAATCGTATTGCTGCCGGCCACCCGTTTCCCGAGGGCGTCACGTCACCAGCTTCATCGCGGCTTCGGCTGCGGCGGCCATTTCCTCGCCGCTGCGCCCCGTCTTGCCGATGACGCGCATGCCCTTGGTCAGGCAGAGAAGCGCAAGTGCGGCAGCCGCGCTGTCGATATCGGCGGAAATCGAGCCGTCGGACTGGCCGAGGCGGATCAGGTCGGCGAGCAGCGTCTCATCGGTCATGAAGGCGGTGGCGACGCGTTCGGCCGCCTCGCTGTCGAAGAGGGCGAGATCGCCGGCGCTGCCGACGACGAGGCAGCCCTGCCTGCCGGTCTCACCGTGGGAGGAGGCGGCGAAGAAGGAGACGAGTGCTGCGAGCTTGTCGCGGCCGGTTTCGGCGCGGGCGAGTTCGGTATCGAGCAGGCCACGGCGCACGGCGCGGTAGCGGTCGAAGGCGGCGAGGAAGATACCGCGCTTATCCCCGAAGGCCTTGTAGACGCTGCCGGAGGCAAGGCCCATGGCTTCGGTGAGTTCGCTGATCGAGGCGGCATGATAGCCGCGCTCGGAAAAGACGCGAAGGGCGGCGTCGAGCGCCGCCTCCACGTCGAATTCGCGTGGGCGGCCGCGTCCGCGAGGGCTTGCGTCGGTTGAAGGGGGCGCAATGATCATGTCGCAGAATTAGGAAATGTTCGTTTCCAAATCAAGCGAAATTTCTGCGATGCAGCAAATCAGAGCGTGAGAACCCAGTTTTGGCCGTTCGCCTCGGGGCCGAACATCTTATGTCTCTCCTCGGAGACAAGACGGAAGCCAGCCTTGAGGTAGATGGCGCGGGCAGTCTCCAGCATGTCGTTGGTCCAGAGCGAAAGCTCGCGATAGCCCTTCTGCCGGGCGAAACGGATGCATTCGTCGACCAGCAGCTTGCCGAGGCCGAGACCGCGGGCTGCCTTGTCGACATAGAGCAGGCGCAGCTTGGCGATGCCGTCGCCGCCATTGGTGACGAGGATCGAGCCGACATTGACGCCGCCGCGTTCGGCGATCCAGCAATATTCGAGCGCCGGATCGAAATTGGCGAGGAACTTTCCGGCGACCTCGGCGACCAGCGCCTCGAAGCGCAGGTCCCAGCCATATTCCTCGGTATAGAAGCGGCTCTGGCTCTGGACGATCCAGCCGATATCGCCGGCGCGGTGGGCGCGGATGATGGCGGGCGCCGGTTTTGCCGTGGGATCGAGCAGGGCGCGGATCGTGCTCATGGCACGTACCGCCGCCTCCGGCTCACCGATCGCGAGCGTGTCGAAACGAGCGGCGATCTGCGCATTGGCGCGCCGGCCGAGTTCCTCGAATTGTTTTCGTCCCCGGTCGGTGACAGCGATGACCTGGCTGCGCAGATCGGCCGGATCGGGACTGGTTTCGATCAGCTCCTCGGCGCGGAAACGTTTGAGGATGCGGCTGAGATAGGCCGGATCGAGATGCAGGTCGCGGGCAAGTGCCGTGGCGCTGACGCCGTCATGCGAGCCGATCTCGAAAAGGATGCGGGCATCGGTCAGCGTATAGGGGGAGTCGAGATAGGCCTTGTTCAAGAGGCCGAGGAAATTCGTGTAGAAGCGGTTGAAATCGCGGGCGGTTTCGATGAGGGCGATGTCGGACATGATGATCTCCAAAGGGAGATCTCGCTAGGTTGGTGACAAGGCCCGCCAACTCCTCTTTCGTCATGCTCGGGCTTGTCCCGAGCATCTGCCTTCGGTCGATAGGGCAGCAGATCCTCGGCACAAGGCCGAGGATGACGTCGAGCAAGGATGAGGCTTGCCGACAAGCCGACAAAGATCTCCTGATAGAGACCTTTCTCATGTATTTAGTTGACTGAGTCAACTAAATTGTCAGGCAGCTTCCTCTTCCGCGTCTTCCTCCGCGCCAAGGGCGAATTCCACCGCGGCCCGGGCATGGATCGTCGTGGTGTCGAAGCCCGGCAGCGGCAGGCGGTTGGGGTCGAGGATCAGGCAGATCTCGGTGCAGCCGAGGATGATGCTGTCGGCGCCGTGCTCCATGGCGCGGTCGATGATGTCGATCAGCTTTTCGCGCGAGCTGTCGTGCACCCTGCCGGCGCAGAGCTCGTTGAAGATGATGTCGTGCACGGTGGTGCGGTCGGTGGCGTCGGGCACCATGATGTCGATGCCATGGCCCTTCATGCGGTCGGCGTAAAAGCCGTGCTCCATCGTGTAGCGGGTGGCAAGCAGCAGCGGCCGCTTGCGGCCGGCTGCATGCAGCGATTTCGCCGTCTCGTCAATGATGTGGATCAGCGGTACGGAAATCTTCGCCGCGACCTCATCGGCGATCAGGTGCATGGTGTTGGTGCAGATGAGGACGCAGCCGGCACCGGCGATCTGCAGGCGCAAGGCCACGTCGGCGAGACGGCGGGCGGCGCCATCCCAGTCGCCGGCCTTCTGAAGAGCGACGATCTCCTCGAAATTGACCGAATGCAGGATGAGCTCGGCCGAGGCGAGGCCGCCCTTGCGGGCGCGCACCATCTCGTTGACCAGGCGGTAATAGACCGCCGAACTTTCGAAACTCATGCCGCCGATCAGGCCGATCGTTTCCATCTCTTCATGCTCCCATGTTTCAACTCTCGAAAATGATGCCGCAATGCCGGCGCGGTGTGTTTGCGTTGTTTGTCCTTTGGGTGATGTATGTGCTATGAATTTGCGCAGTTTGATGAAATCGCGCAAATGCAGCGCGCATGCTGGGCTTCACACGATGCTTGATGATCGCGATAGACGGATTCTCGACACGCTGCAAAGGGATGCGGGCATCTCCGTGACCGATCTTGCCGAGCGCGTGGCGCTTTCCGTCTCGGCCTGCTCGCGGCGCATCCAGCGGCTGGAGGAGAGCGGCCATATCGCCCGGCGCATCGTCGTGCTCGACCGCGAGAGGATGGGCGTGCCGACGACGGTCTTCGCGCTGGTCAAGACGGCGCATCATTCCGACGAATGGACGGAGAGCTTCCGCAGGATCATCGCCGACATTCCCGAGATCGTCGAGGCGCACCGGCTGACCGGCAACCACGATTACATCCTGAAGATCGTCCTGCCGCGCGTCGAGCATTACGACGTGATCTACAAGCAGATCGTGCGCAAGCTGGAGCTCTTCGACGTCTCGGCGTCGATCTCCATGGAAGAATTGAAGCATGGAATGGCGATACCCGTGGGTTACGCCAGGTGAAGAGTGCCACGCCGGAAAAACAAGGTTGGATTGCGGGAAAGCCGATCGTCCTCAGCGCCATCGACAGCGATTAATTTATCTCGATACGGAACGTTTTTCGATATATTATGTTCACCTTTGGTTCAGGAGGAGGGGAGGATATTCCTCCTCTTGGAGGAAGAGGAGAACAGTCATGAGAAAGCTGAGCGTCGTCGCGTTATGCTTGATCATGGGTGCCCCCGGCATCACGCCGGCTCAGGCGTTTCCGGCGATCAACCCACCCAGGATCGAAGCGCAGCAGCAGATAGAGCATGTGCAATGGCGTGGCCGAGGCGGCCACTGGGGTGGCGGCTATTACCGAGGCGGATATCACGGCCATCATCACAATGGATCTGGCTGGGGCTGGGCTCTCGGCGGTCTGGCCGTCGGCACCATCATCGGCGGCGCGCTGGCGCAGCCCTATTACGGCTCGTATTACGGTTCACCCTACGGCTATTACGGCTCGCCCTACCGCTACTATGGCTCGCCGTATCGCTATTATGGCGGATATTATGGCCGGCCCTATCGGGCCTATGCATCGTCTGCCTATTATGGAAGAAGCCACGAAAGCTGGTGCTATGCCCGCTACCGCTCGTACCGGGCCTACGACAATACCTTCCAGCCCTATCATGGCCCCCGCCGCCAGTGCGTCGGTCCCTATTGATCGGCACTGACGTATCCGCGCTGTGAACTGGTTCCAGGCCGCCCAACGTCTTGCACGCCGTTGGACGGCCGTTTTCGGCTGCGATCGGCGCAGGGGAGGCATGCCGAAACAGCGGTTGCAACCTTCGCGGCGAAGGCCAAATTGGCTTTTGGCAAAATGGCGCAGAAGGGGCAGGTCATGAGCGATCATCATGTCGTCGTTGTCGGCGGCGGTTTCGGCGGGCTGCAGCTCGTCAACGGGTTGAAGGGCGCAGGCGTGAGGATCACGCTCGTCGACCGGCGCAATCATCATCTCTTCCAGCCGCTGCTCTATCAGGTGGCGACGACCATTCTTTCCACCTCGGAAATCGCCTGGCCGATCCGTCGCCTCTATGCCGACCGGCCCGACGTGACCGTGCTGCTCGGCGAGGTCGCTGATGTCGACAGCGGCGCGAAGACGGTCTCGTTACGCAACGGCATGACTCTGGGGTACGACACGCTGGTGCTGGCGACCGGGGCGACGCATGCCTATTTCGGCCATGACGAATGGGAGCCGGTGGCGCCCGGCCTGAAGACGCTGGAGGATGCGACGACGATCCGCCGGCGCGTGCTCCTTGCCTTCGAGAAGGCGGAGATGGAGGCCGATCCCGCTGTGCGCGACGCGCTGCTCACCTTCACCATCGTCGGCGCCGGGCCGACCGGTGTCGAGCTTGCCGGCATCATCGCCGAGCTCGCGCATTTCACCTTGCCGAAGGAGTTCCGCAACATCGATACGCGCAAGACCCGCGTCGTGCTGGTCGAGGCCGGCCCGCGCGTGCTGCCGACCTTCGCCGAGGAGCTTTCGGCCTATGCGCAACAGGCGCTGGAGAAACTCGGCGTCGAGGTGCTTCTCGGCAAGCCGGTGACGGAGTGCGGCGCTGACGGCGTCAGGATCGGCGAGACCTTCATCCCGAGCCGCACCATCGTCTGGGCGGCCGGCGTCACCGCTTCGCCGGCCGCCCGCTGGCTTGACGTGCCGGCCGACAGGGCAGGGCGCGTGGTCGTCGAAAAGGATCTGAGCGCGCCCGGCCTGCCGGATGTCTTCGTCGTCGGCGACACCGCCTCGGTCCTGCGCGAGGATGGCAAGCCGGTGCCGGGCATCGCGCCCGCCGCCAAGCAGCAGGGCGGCTACGTCGCCAAGGTCATCCGCGCGCGCCTCTCGGGCAAACCGGCGCCCGCGCCTTTCCGCTACCGACACCAGGGCAGTCTCGCAACGATCGGCCAGAGTGCGGCGATCATCGATTTCGGCCGGATCAAACTCAAGGGCTGGATCGCCTGGTGGATCTGGGGCATTGCCCATATCTACTTCCTGATCGGCACCCGCTCGCGCTTCTCCGTCGCCTGGAGCTGGCTGTGGATCTACTTGAGCGGCCAGCACAGCGCCCGGCTGATCACGCAGCGAGAGACGATGCGGGAGGAGGGGTAGGGTGCGTCTTGGGGCAGATCGCGGATAGTGGGAGAGGGGGGTGCCTCACGGCACGTCGTCACCGGAAACCAACCCGGCGCCACGCCGCGAAAGCGACACACCCAATCTTGACACATCTCCCCACACGCCCTTAGCATCCCGCCCGCGTCTCCCCGCCACCGGGGCCGCATCCAGCCGTAACAACGGACAGAGGTTCCAATGCGCCGAGTCACTTCTCACGAAAATCACATCCGAATTTCTGAGAAGTTGGTGGTTCATGCGCACTTTGAATCTGGGCATCCTCGCCCATGTGGATGCAGGCAAGACTAGCCTTACCGAAAGACTGCTTTTCAACGCCGGCGTCATCGACAAGCTCGGCAGCGTCGATACCGGCAATACACAGACGGACAATCTCGAACTCGAGCGGCAGCGCGGCATTACGATCAGGGCCGCGGTCGTGTCGTTTGCGATCGGCGACAGGATCGTCAATCTGATCGACACGCCCGGCCATCCGGATTTCATCGCCGAGGTCGAGCGGGTGTTGGGATTGCTGGATGCGGCGGTCGTCGTCGTTTCGGCGGTCGAGGGCGTGCAGGTGCAGACGCGCGTGCTGGTGCGGGCGCTGCGGCGGCTCGGCGTTCCCTTCGTCTTCTTTGTCAACAAGGTCGATCGCCCCGGCGCTCGCTATCAGGAGGTACTGGAGGCGCTTGCCGCGCAGCTTTCGGTCCGCCCGGTCGCCATGTCTTCGGTCATCGATGCCGGCAGCAAGCTTGCCCGGGTGGAGGCGTTCGCTCCGGGAGACGAGCCGCTCTTTTCGGCGCTCTGCGAGGCGCTCGGCGAAAAAGACGAGGCGCTGCTCGATGATTATGTGCTCGCTCCCGACCGGCTGACCGGGGAAAGGCTCGGGCGCGCTCTGGCCGATCAGGTGGCGCGGGGCCTCGTGCATCCCGTCTTCGCGGGTGCTGCGATGACAGGCGCCGGCATATCAGCCCTGGCATCGGCCATTGCGACGATATTGCCCGAGCGGCGTCCCGATCCGGATGGTCCGGTCGCCGGCAAGATCTTCAAGATCGAGCGCGGCTGGGGCGGGGAAAAACTCTGCTATCTCTCCCTGACCTCGGGCACTGTGCGGCTCCGGCAATATCTGGACCTACCGAAAGGCCCGGAACGGGTAACCGCGATCCATGTCTTCGAGGCCGGCTGGGTCCATGGCGCCGAGAGCCTCCGCGCCGGGCAGATCGCGCGTGTCAGCGGTCTCTCCGGCGCGCGGATCGGCGATGCGGTGGGCGGCGGTCCCGTTGGCCCGCAGGCTCACTTCGCGCCGCCGACGCTCGAAACCCGCGTTCTTGCCCGCCGCCCTTCCGAGAAGGCTACGCTCTGGCTGGCGCTGAACCAGATGGCCGAACAGGACCCGTTGATCAATCTGCGGCGGAACGAGGAGACGGACGAAGTGTTCGTCTCGCTCTATGGCGAGGTGCAGAAGGAGGTGATCCAATCGACGCTACTGACGGATTTCGGCCTTGAAGCCGGGTTCGAGGAAAGCACGGTCATTCTGATGGAGAGGCCTCTGGGAATCGGGGCCGGCCTGCAGATCCTCTTCAAGGAGCCCAATCCTTTTCTCGCTACCATCGGCCTGCGCGTCGAGCCGCGTCCGCCCGGGGCGGGCAACAGCTTTGCGCTCGAGGTGGATGTCGGCCAGATGCCGGTCGCCTTCTACCGGGCGGTCGAGGAAACCGTGTTCGACACACTGAAGCAAGGTATTTCGGGCTGGCAGGTCATCGACTGCCACGTGGCGATGACGGCCGCCCGGCACAGTTCGCCCGCAAGCAGCGCCGCCGATTTCCGCCAGCTGACGCCCTGGGTGCTGGCAACGGCGCTATCGGCGGCGCAAACCGTGCTCTGCGAGCCGGTCGACCGCTTCCATCTCGAGGCGCCGGCGGAGAGCTTGAGCGGCGTGCTCACCTTGCTTGCGAAATCGGCCGCGACGACGTCTGGTTCGGTGATCGCCGATGGCGTCGCCCGGCTGGAAGGCACCATGGCGTCTCAGATGGTGCGGAACGTCCAGCAGCAATTGCCGGGGCTGACGAGCGGGGCGGGGACGATGGAAACCGCTTTCGATCACTATGCCCCGGCGGCCGGTCCGCAGCGCGTGCGTCGGCGCTCGGGGCCTGATCCGTTCAACGGGGCGGAATATCTGCTGCGGTTGCGGGGGAGTGTGTAGGTCCCTTTCCTCAGCATCGGCCAGGAGAAGGGAAGCGGAGGCGGGCCACACATCTCTTCTCCCCGCTGGGGAGAACGTGCCGGCAGGCGGATGAGGGGGCTGCACGGCACAGCCTTCATTGCCTTTTGCTTTCACTCAGCACAACAACAAATGTTCTGCCATGCGGCCCCCTCATCCGACCCTACGGGCCACCTTCTCCCCGCTGGGGAGAAGAGGGAGCCAGCCGGACCACGGTCATCCCATATTAGGTTTCCCGTTCTGGCGCGGCCAATCTTGAGGTAAAAAGGCGACCCTCTCGAGCCGCCTTTCATTATCCTCAAGCCGCCAGCGAGGCGATGTCGATGACGAAGCGGTAGCGGACGTCGCTTTTCAGGACGCGTTCATAGGCTTCGTTGACCTGGTCGATGTTGATCTTCTCGATTTCGGAGACGATGTTGTGCTTGCCGCAGAAATCCAGCATTTCCTGGGTTTCCTTGATCGAGCCGATCATCGAGCCGGAGATGCTCTTGCGGCCGGGAATGATCGCGAAGGCGTGCACGGGGATCGGGTTCTCAGGCGCGCCGACGACCACGAAGGAGCCGTCCACCTTGAGGAGGCCGAGATAGGCGTTCCAGTCGATCTCGGCGCTGACGGTGCAGATGATGAGATCGAAGGTGCCGGCGAGCTTGGTGAAGGTTTCCGGGTCGTTGGTGGCGTAATATTCCTTGGCGCCGAGCTTCAGACCGTCTTCCTTCTTGGAAAGGCTCTGGGACAGAACCGTGATATCGGCGCCCATGGCCGAACCCAGCTTGACGCCCATGTGGCCGAGGCCGCCCATGCCGACGATCGCGACCTTCTTGCCGGGGCCGGCATTCCAGTGGCGCAGCGGCGAATAGAGCGTGATGCCGGCGCAGAGCAGCGGCGCGGAGGCGTCGAGCGGCAGGTTGTCCGGGATGGACATGACATAGCCCTCCTTGACGACGATCGAGTCGGAGTAACCGCCCTGCGTCCTCGTCTTGCCGTCGGCTTCGAAGTCATTGTAGGTGCCGCTGAGACCCGGCATGTACTGTTCGCGGTCGAGGTCGCGCTCGGCGCAGCCGATGCAGGAATCGACGAAGCAGCCGACGCCGACGCGGTCGCCGACCTTGAACTTGGTGACGGCCGAACCGACGGCCGTGACGATGCCGGCGATCTCATGGCCGGGCACGATCGGATAGACGGCGTTCTTCCATTCGTTGCGGACAGTGTGAATGTCCGAATGGCAGATGCCGGCGAACTTGATGTCGATGACGACGTCATCGGGGTTCGGGTTGCGGCGCTCGAAGGTGAAAGGGGTCAGCGGCTTGGAAGCGTCGGTGGCGGCGTAGCCTCTTGCGATAGGCATGGGAACCTTCCTTTTTCGATTTTTGAGGTGGGGTTGAGCGGGATGACGCACTATTGCCCTGAACGCGGCGAGGGAGGTAGAGTGATCCTCCAAGCTTCTTGCACGATCCTGCAAAAATGAGCGGACGGCCCGTTTTCGAAATGCCCGGGCGAACCTAGATAGAAGCCACTTCGGATAAGAGCCGTTCAGCAGTCAGACAGAAAGAGTTGCCGCATGACCTTGCCCTTCAGCCCCTATCAGGAAATCGTCGACATCGCGATGCGCTTTGCGCCCGGCGACGGTGAGTTCTCGACTGCCATCGGCAATCTTCATGTCAGCCGCCGGTCCAGGCCGAGCGATCCCCTGCACAGCAGCTACCGGCCCTGTTTCGCCTTCGTGCTGCAAGGGGCCAAAAGCCTGCAGCTCGGCACGGAGCAGATCAGCTACGGCACCGGCGATTATCTCCTGACCTCGCTCGACCTGCCGGTCGCCTGGCGGGTCACGGAGGCGAGCCCCGAGGTGCCGCATCTCTGTCTCGGGCTGGCAATCGATTCCGAGAAGCTGTTGGAATTGCTCAGCCGCATCGACGTTCCGCGCCCGGCCGCCCATACCGACGGGCAGCGCGGGATGGTGGTGAACGTCGCGCCGCCGGAGCTGATGGATGCCGCCGTTCGCCTGCTGCGCTTGCTCGATCGTCCAGGCGATATTCCCGCCATGGCGCCGCTGATCGAGCAGGAAATCCTCTACCGGGTGCTGACCGGGCCGCACGGCGCCCGGCTGATCAACATCGCCACGGCAGACAGCCACAGCAACAGGATCGCGCGCGCCGTTGCCTGGCTGAAGGAGAATTTCGCGCGGCCGCTGCGCATCGAAGACCTTGCCGAGCGGGTCAACATGAGCGTGTCGTCCTTCCATCACCATTTCAAGTCGGTGACGGCAATGACGCCGGTGCAGTATCAGAAGCAGCTTCGCCTGCATGAGGCGCGCCGGCTGATGCTGGTGGAGCGGCTCGACGCCGGCACGGCCGGCCACCGCGTCGGCTATCAGAGCCCGTCGCAATTCAGCCGCGAATACAGCCGCCTCTACGGCGCTTCGCCGGCCCGCGATGTCGACGGCGTGCGCGAGATCATCGCGGCGGAATAGCGCCGAGGGCACCGGCGTCGGCCGGCCATTAAAGGATGTTTGACGTTTCCCGGCTAGGCTGGCGCCAACAATCCAGCAGGCACCGCCGTCCGCATGACGCAAGCACCGTTACTTTCCATCGTCGCGCCTTGTCATAACGAGGAAGAGGGCCTGCGCGAATTCTGCCGCCGCGCCGCCGCTGCCGCGCGGAGCGTCGCGGGCGACGCCTTCGAACTCATTCTCGTCGACGACGGCTCGTCGGACGGCACCTGGGAAATCATTTCGGATCTGGCTGCTAATGTGCCTGAGGTGCTCGGGGTTCGCCTCCTGCGCAATCATGGCCACCAGCTGGCGTCGACGGCGGGACTTTCGGCGTCGCGGGGCGAGCGCGTGCTTCTGATCGACGCCGATCTTCAGGACCCGCCCGAACTGCTGTTGATGATGATGCCGATCATGGAGCGCGGCGCCGATGTCGTCTATGGCCAGCGCACGCGCCGCGAGGGCGAAACCTGGTTCAAGCTCGCTTCCGCGTCGCTCTTCTACCGCACGCTCTCCAGGCTCGCTTCCGTGACCATCCCGCGCGATACCGGCGATTTCCGGCTGATGCGCCGGCGCGTCGTCGATATCCTGCTGGCGATGCCGGAGCGCGATCGTTTCATCCGCGGCATGGTCAGCTGGATCGGCGGCAGGCAGGTGGCTCTTCCTTACGAACGGGATGCCCGTTTTGCCGGCACGACGAAATATCCGCTGCGCAAGATGATCAATTTCGCGCTCGATGCGATCACCAGCTTTTCGACGACGCCGCTGCGGATCGCCACATGGCTCGGCATGATCAGCGCCGGTGTGGCGCTCGCCTTGCTCATCTATACCTTCGTTCGCTGGCTGGAAGGCGAAACGGTCACCGGCTGGTCGTCGATCATGGCTGCCGTCAGCGCCTTCAGCGCCATCCAGCTGATCTGCATCGGCATCATCGGCGAATATCTCGGCCGTCTGGTGCAGGAGAGCAAAAGGCGGCCGATGTTCATGATAGAGTCCATCCTGCGCGGCAGCGAGCATGCTGAGTTGCCAACCGCCTTTTCGGAGATGAGCGCGGACGACAAGCGCGCCGCGCTGGATGCGCTCCTGGCGTCCGATAAGCCGCAGCGGCCGCAAAAGAACAGCCGGATCCGCTGATGGACCGGATCGCCACGTCCGACGCGGTCGCAGCCATGCCCGATGCATCGGCCGTCAGGCAGGATTCCACCATTGCGATCGCCGTATTCGTCGCACTTGCAGCGGCTCTGGTCGTGCTGTTTCCTTTTCCGCCGATCCTTGATTACGCCAATCATTACGCCCGCATCTGGCTGCTTTCCGGCGGCATTGGCGAACAGCCTTTTCCCGAGATCTATGCGGTCGACTGGAACCGCACCTTCACCAATGTCGGGATCGACCTGCTGGCCGTCTGGGTAGGGCCGCTCGTCGGCGCCGACAGGCTGGCGCGGGCTTTGCTTTTCCTGGCGATCGTGCTGCCGCCGATGGGGGCGATCGGCCTCCACCGCGCGCTGTTCGGCGGCCGGCACTATTGGCAGATCGCCATGCTGTCGCTTGCCTGGTGTGCCACGATGATCGGCGGCTTCATCAACTTCCAGATCGGCCTCGGCATGGCCTTGTTCTTCGCCTGCGCGGATCTGCGGCTGCAGCGCGGCAATCCCGCCATGCTTTTTGCCTGGCGTCTTGCCGCCGCATTGCTGCTGACGGTGATGCACATTTTCTCGCTCGGCTTTTATATGGCTGTTGTCTGCGGCCTCGAATTTTCCTGGCGCATCGACATATTGCGGTCGAAGGCGGGGTTGGCGAGGCTCGCCGGCCGCCTGGCGCTGGCGCTTGGCGCCTGCATCCTGCCGCTGCTCGCGCTCTATCTCCGTGCGCCGGCTTTGCCCGATGCCGATAATAACGGCCTTTCCCTCATCTGGAACGATGGCGTCGTCCTAATCGCCATCAACCTGCTCTCCGCCATCACCACCTATGTGCCAGTGGTGGATATCCTGTTGGTTCTGCCGTTGATCCTCATCTGCACGCGCGCCGCCCGTGCCGGCGACATCCGCATTCATGCCGGGCTTGCCGTCGCCGCCTGCGGTCTGCTGCTTTTCTCCATAATTTCGCCTCGCCACGTGCTCGGCACGGGATGGATCAGTTGGCGCTTTCCGATCATGGCGGCGCTCGTTGCCATGGCGATGGTCTGTCCCTTCGCTAATCTCAGGCGCCGCCAGGCGCTGTTGCTGGCGCTCGTTATCAATCTCGCCGTTTTCGGCCGAACCGGCTGGATCGGCTGGAACTGGTGGCTGGCGCAGAAGGATGTTGCCGCCGTCGAGACCGTGCTGAAAAAGGTGCCGGCAGGTGCTGCTGTTCTGCCTCTGGGGCATGATCCCGAGACGGCGAGCAGCCTCGTTCACTCCAACCGGTATTTTTTCGTGGGAGAGGATACTTTTCGGCATCTGTCGACACTCGCCGTACCCTTCTCGCATGCTTTCGTGCCGACACTCTTCACGGCGAAGGGTAAGCAGCCGCTGTCCGTTCTGCCACCCTGGTCTGAGGTCGCGGTTCCCGAGGGCAATCTGTTGCCGACCGCTGTGCTTGCGTGTCCGTTAATGATGCAGGAATATCAAGGCTATGCACCCTATCTATCGGATTGGCGCAGACGTTTCGACTTCGTCCTCGTCGTCAATGCCGATATCCCCGACCGCGCTCTCGGTGCCTTCATGCCGGCGGGGCTGACACTGATCGAGGATGCCGGTTTCGCCAAGCTTTACGCGATCGATAAGGCAGCGCCGGCGGAGCCTGCTTCCATCCCCGCCGGCTGCGCCGTGGTGTCATAGGGCCAGGGCGTTGCAGCGAAAACGCCGTACTTCTCGCGACCTGTTTCAATAGCCGGGCGATTTCAGCGCCTTGTCATTTTGGCATTTGGCGAGTGCCAACTGGCGGAAGGAGAGGATTTTCGTGATGCGCTCCTTGCCGTCGGTCTCCACGCTCATGCAGGCGCAGGCATAGCCGTAGCTGCCGTTGGTCCTGACGTAATCGCGCTCGGAGATGTCGGGGATCAGCTCCATGCCTTCCACCGCGTCGGCGTCCTCGCCCTGCGTCATGATCGTCCACATGTTGTCGGCATCCTGCAGCCACCAGTTGGCCGGCGTCGGATTTTCGATCCAGCCGCAGCGGGTCTCCGCGGCCCGCGCACCGGCTGCGGCGGCAAGGGCTGCGGTCATGAGCGCAGCGGCTATCCGGTGTTTCATGGCATCTTCCTTCGGCAGCCATCAATTATTGATCGCGATGATCGCCCAATGGCTTTCCTCGCAGGCATTGTCGTCGCAGACCGCACTCATCCAGACGGCGCCGTTCGCCAGCATGACGCCTTCGCTGCTGACGAAGAGATCCTGATATTGCTGGCGCCCGACGGCGCGGCGGGTCTCCGATGTGACCAGATCGTCGAAATTATCGACAAAATCCTCGGCATTCTCGATGTCGTAGGTCTCGCCGTTCGCCTTGACGGTCAGCGGATATTCGGCAAGGCCGGCGATGGTCTCGGCATCGCCCGCGCGCATCGCCTGGACGAGCTGGCGCAGCGGCCGGTCGAAGCCCGCGGCATCGCCATGCAGCTCCTCGATGCGGTTATAGACCTCGTTTTCCGATTGCGCGAAGGCGCGGCCGGCAAGCGGCGTCGTTGCCAGGAGCATTGCTCCGGCGAGCAGAAGGGCAGCGGAAAGGCGCGACATGGAAGGCTCCCCGGCAATGGCGTTCTCTGACACTATGCAATCCCGGTGGGCGCGCGCCTATCCCATTCTGGTGCGGCGCCGACCTTTCCCGTATAAAAATCTGCCGGGCCTGCTTGACGGCCCGATCGGTTTGCCGCATAAAGCTCACGAACCGTACCGTACGGTACGTATATGGGAGCCGTGACCGTGTCCGTCGATACCGCAGAGCCGAGCGAATTCTCGCCGCGCCAGAACGCCGTTCTGGAGCAGGCGCTGCGGCTGCTCGTCGATGGCGGCGAGAAGGCGCTGACGACCTCGGGTGTGGCGCGCGCCGCCAATTGCTCGAAGGAAAGCCTCTACAAGTGGTTCGGCGACCGCGATGGTTTGCTGTCTGCGATGATCGCCTATCAGGCGAGCAAGGTGCGCACCTTCGAACGCAACGGCGAACGGCTGACGGCGACGAGCCTGCACGACCATGTCGTCATCTTCGCGCGGGACCTGCTGGAGGTTCTGGCCGGCGACGTCTCGCTGGCGCTGAACCGGCTGGCCATCGGCCAGTCTCATCGCGACGGCTCCAAGCTCGGCAAGCTCTTGCTCGAACGCGGCCGCCGCCAGATCGACCGGCGCGCCATGGCGCTGATCGATGCCGGCAAAAGGGCAGGGCTGCTGCGCTTTGCCGATGCGGACGAAGCCTATCATACGCTTTACGGCCTTGTCGTTTCCGACCTGCATGTGCGCATGCTGCTCGGCGAACCCGGCCTCAAGGATACCGCGCGCCAGGCGGAGAGGGCGGTCACCGCCTTCCTCCGGCTTTACGGCACGGACAAGGTTCTGGCGGAGATGCCGGTTCTCGGCTGATCCGCTTTCATGACAGTCAACACGACAAGCAAAAGGGAAGGAACTTCAAATGCGCGTCTATTACGATCGTGATGCCGATCTCAACCTCATCAAGGCCAAGAAGGTCGCCGTCATCGGTTACGGTTCGCAGGGCCGTGCCCATGCGCTGAACCTCAAGGACAGCGGCGCCCAGAACCTCGTCATCGCACTCAAGGCCGGTTCGCCCACCGTCAAGAAGGCCGAAGCCGATGGCTTCAAGGTCATGACCGTTGCCGAAGCTGCCGGCTGGGCCGACCTGATGATGATGGCGACCCCGGACGAGCTGCAGGCCGAAATCTACAAGGCCGATATCGCTGCCAACATCCGCGACGGCGCTGCCATCGCCTTCGCCCACGGCCTCAACGTTCACTTCGGCCTGATCGAGCCGAAGGCCAGCGTCGACGTCGTCATGATCGCGCCGAAGGGCCCGGGCCACACGGTTCGCGGCGAATACCAGAAGGGCGGCGGCGTTCCCTGCCTCGTCGCCGTTCACCAGAACGCTTCCGGCAATGCGCTTGAACTCGCTCTCTCCTACGCCTGCGGTGTGGGCGGCGGCCGTTCGGGCATCATCGAAACCAACTTCCGCGAAGAGTGCGAAACCGACCTCTTCGGCGAACAGGTCGTTCTCTGCGGCGGTCTCGTCGAGCTCATCCGCGCCGGTTTCGAAACGCTGACCGAAGCCGGCTACGCTCCTGAGATGGCCTATTTCGAATGCCTGCACGAAGTAAAGCTGATCGTCGACCTGATCTATGAAGGTGGCATCGCCAACATGAACTACTCGATCTCCAACACGGCCGAGTGGGGCGAATACGTCACGGGTCCGCGCATCATCACCGAAGAAACCAAGGCCGAGATGAAGCGCGTCCTCAAGGACATCCAGACCGGCAAGTTCACCTCCGAGTGGATGCAGGAATACAAGTCGGGCGCCGCCCGCTTCAAGGGCATCCGCCGCGTCAACGACAGCCACCAGATCGAGGAAGTCGGTGCTAAGCTGCGCGGCATGATGCCCTGGATCGGCAAGAACAAGCTGGTCGACAAGAGCGTGAACTAAGCTGTTTCGCTTGAAATAAAACGAGGAGGCCGGGGCGAAAGCTTCGGCCTCTTTCTCTTTGGCGTCGGCGGCCGCGATCAGGCCTTCCCGATGGAGACGGCCTCCGCGACCGCAAGCTCGGCCATGGCGAGCGCTGCCTCGCGGGTCCTGGCGGCGGCGATGAAGCGGCCGTTGTGGCAGAAGCTTGCGCCATCGACGCCGCAGGCCGCTTCCAGCTCGCCATTGGTCAGGCCCGCCCAGGCGGCCGGCAGATCCGCTCTCAGCTCGAAGCCTTCGTCGGCGCGGCGGATGCCGGTCACGCACCAATCCCTTTCGCGCGGGTGGACGACGAAAAGCAGGTGATCGGCGCCCGCTTTCACGATGGCAGGGCGGAAGGGCATGCCCATCGGCAGTTCGAGAACGCGTCCTTCGCCCGTATTCAGGATCGCCTGATGCACGATGGCTTCGGCCCGCAATTTTGCGGCACTCTGGGCGATCTTCGCCTCGACGAAGCTGCGGGCGACGGCAAGGGCGGCGTGAAAAGCGCGGTCGTCGGCCTCGGGATGGCGATCGTCGAAAACCGGCTTAAGCGTTTCCAGCAGGGCAGGCAGGGTGAGGCCGGCGAGCGGCCCGGAGGGGCTGAGCGCGCCGTTGTCCGTCAGGTCGACCGGCAGTACGAAGCTCGCATCGAAGGAGGCATGCACCGCTTCGATATGCTCTTCGGGAAGGCCTGCCGCCGTCAGATAATCGCGGCCGTAGTGCTTCCAGATCAGTCCGAACGAGCTGTAGGGCTGGCCGTCTTCCCTGAGCGGCGCGCCGCGCTGATGGTGATCGAAGATTCCCGCCTCGGCATCATAGGCGCCGCCGACATCATAGATGATGCGGTCTTTGCCAGGGCCGATCCATTCCGGCGCGCGGCTGCGGACGATGCGCGCCTGCGGAAAAAGCCGAGTCAGGATGACGCTCGACAGCAATTCGTCGGCATGGAAGCCACCGGAATGGGTGACGAGGAATTCTGGGATCATGGAAGCTGTGGCCTTGTCGTTTGCGGAGGACCCGCTTGGGTTTGCCTGAGATAGCCGTTGTGAGACGCCATCTCAACCGGTCATTCGTGGCAGGAGACGGCGCGCTTTACGAAATTGTATAGTTCGGGCGAAGTCCCCGTGAGTTTTCGGGCGCAGGTTTGGTGCCGTCGTAGCCACCAAGTCGAGGCCAGCTCTCATGAACATGCGCGCCACAGCCGCCGCCATCGTTTCGGCAGTCCATCCCATCAGCCTGCGGATCAACACCTACCTCATCAATCTCGACCGGGCAGAGCTCCGCAGGTTTCGCATGGAGCGCCTGCTTGCGGAGAGCGGTATCGCCTTCGAGCGGGTGGCGGCCGTCGATGGCGCCGGCATTGCCCTGCCGCGCCGTGATTTCGACGGGCAATCCTATCTGCGCAGGCATGGGCGCAGACCGAATCCTTTCGAGATCGGCTGCTATCTCAGCCATGTCGAGTGCGCGAGGAGGTTCCTCGCCAGCGAGGGCGAATTCGCTCTCATTCTCGAAGACGATCTCGATTTCGACGACGACTTCGCCGAGGTGCTTGCCGCGGCCGTCGAGCACAGCGGTTCCTGGGATGTATTGCGTCTTTCCACCGTGAACTCAGGGCGCAAGCATCGGGTGGAGCCGCTCACCGCATCGCGCTCGCTGGCGATCGCGCTCACCCGCGAGAAAGGATCGGGCGCTTATCTCATCAATCGCAAGGCCGCCGGCTGGATTGCCGATGCGCTCGTTCCCATGCGGCTGCCCTACGATCTCGCGCTCGATCTCGAATTCGACGAGGGGCTGCAGGCCTGTTTCGTCGATCCGGTTCCGGTGAGCCAGCGGGCGGATGCGCATTCACAGATACAGGCAGGGCTCTCGACCTACCGCCTTGGCCGCCGCCGGCCGTGGAGCGTCCTGCCGTATCGCGCGGCGGCTGAAGTGCGCCGGTTCGCGGCCCGCTTCAGCCGACTGGCGGGGTGGAGGATGAGAGGCTGGAAAGATGCGCCTGCAGCAGCGGGAAGCCTATCGAAACGGTGAGGCCCGGACGGTTATCGCCCATGGCGATCTCCGCCGCGTGCAGGTCGGCAACCGCTTTGACCAGGCTGAGGCCAAGACCGCTTCCCGTCGTCGTCCGGCTCTTGTCGAGGCGATAGAGGCGCCGGAAAACCTTGTCGCGCTCCTCGGCGGGGATGCCCGGGCCGCTGTCGGCGACCGACAGGATGGCGCGATTGTCCCGTCGCTGAAGGGAGAGCGTGATGACCGTTCCGGCGGGGCAGTGATTGATGGCGTTCTCCACCAGATTGGCGATCATCTGCGTCAGCAGATCGCGGTCGCCCCAGACCAGCGCGGAGCAGCGCTCCGCGATCGCCAGAGACTGGCCGGCATCTTCGGCGACGTCGGCATAGACCTCGGAGATGACCGCGAGCACATCGTCGATGTCGGTCGCCTGGAAACGCTCCTTGCGGGCGCCGGCCTCGATCTGGGAAATGCGCAGAAGGGCTGCGAAAGTGGCGTTGATCCGGTCGCTCTCGCTTCTGGCTTCGTCGAGAAGAGCGGAAATGTCGAGCTGCCGGTCGTTTCGCTCTGCTGCGGCATCGAGCGTCAGGCGCAGCCTGTTGAGCGGCGTCTTCAGATCGTGGGCGATATCCGTGCTGACCTGCCGCATGCTCTCGACCAATGTCTGCAGCCGTTCCAGGGCGGCGTTGATCTGGATCGCCACCGTATCGAGATCGTCGCCGTTTCCGGTGATCGGAATGCGGGCCTGGAGCGCGCCGTGGGCGACGTCGTTCATGGTGTTGGCAACCCTGTCGAGCCTCGCCTGGGCGCGAAACGCCAGGAAGACGCCGCCGCCGATGGCGGTCGCGACAGCGATTGCGGCGGCCCATTCGAAGCTCACCAGGACGATGCGCAGCATCTCGTCGACGTCGTTGAAGTTTTCGGCGACGACGAGCGTATAGGGCCCGATCGTCGAGACCTGCATGCGGTAGCGTTCATGCCCTTTCAGCCCGACGTCGCGCGAGGTGACGGTATAGACGCCGTTCGGGATGCGGGGTGCTGCGAAATTGCCGGCAAGCTTGCGCCCGCCCGCATCCATCAGCGAGTAAAGCCCATCGGAGGTCGACTGGAAGCTCGCATAATTGTTCAGCGTATCGATGAGATCCTCGGTGTCGTGCGGCTGGTAGGCGGAGGCGATCAGCGAATTCATCTCGTGGAGCGATTGTTCCAGGTCGCGCTCCAGCCCGACGCGCAGCATGTGATACATGATCGCGCCGCTGAAGATGAAGGTGACGACAAAGAGCACGCCGAAGGTGACGGCAAGCCGGAACGGCGTGCTCCTGCGCAGCTTAGCGAGGCGCATGCAGGCTGTATCCGGTGTTGCGAACCGTGTGGAGAAGCGGTGTCTCGAACGGCTTGTCGATCTTCGCCCGCAGCCGGCTGACATGGGTCTCCACCACGCTGGTCTTCGGATCGAAGTGAAAGTCCCAGACCCGCTCCAGCAGCATGGTCTTGGTGATGACCCTGCCTTCGCCGCGCATCAGCACCTCGAGCAGGGTAAATTCGCGCGGCTGCAGCTCGATGATCTGCCCGGCGCGGCGGGCCTCGCGGCGGATGAGATCGAGCTCGAGATCGGCAACCTTCAGCACGGTCTTCTGCTCCTGCACCGGCGGCCGGCGGCCGAGCGCATTGACGCGGGCCAGAAGCTCGGAGAAGGCGAAGGGTTTGGTGAGATAATCGTCCCCGCCCGCTTCCAGCCCCTCGACGCGGTCGTCCACCCCGCCGATCGACGTCAGAAACAGCGCCGGCGTGCCGATCCTGGCGGCGCGAAGCGAGCGGACGATGGCAAGGCCATCGAGGCCGGGAAGCATGCGATCGACGACGATGACGTCATAGGCTTCCCGCTGCGCCTGAAACAGGCTGTCGCGGCCATCGGCGAACACGTCGCAGACATGGCCTGCCTCGGAAAAACCCTTGGAGACATAGTCCGACGTCTTGGCGTCGTCCTCGATAAGCAGGATTTTCATCAGCCCGATCGTTCCCGCATGTGTGAGGGTAAAACCTAGCCGAGGGCATGCCCCTGCCACAACATACGGATTGGTAAGGTTGGGCCGCGTCACCGCGAGGCCGGCCGGCGCACGATTGAGCGGGCGAATTGCCGTCATCTAAACGTCCAATTTGAGCGGATATCTTGCTGCAATCATAACTTGTCCGGTGTCATCCTGCCGGAACGATCCCGATTTCGCCGGAGGCAGAATGAAGTGGTGCTCGGAAAGCATAATACGGTCGGGCGCCCGGCTGCTTGTTTTGCTCATGCTCCCGGTGTTGTTGCATTCGCCCGCTCGTGCGTTGGACGACTTGCCCGATGACTATACGTTCGTTCCGCGTTGCGGCGGAATTTACGATCTATGCGGTTACGCCCATCGCCAGGACGAACATGAGTTGATCCCGAAGCGCTACGAACGGGTCACGATGTTCTCCGAAGGGCTCGCAGCCGTGCGCATCGACGGCCTTTTCGGCTATATCGATAAGACCGGCAAGGTCGTCATCGAACCGCGCTTCGATGTGGCCGGTCCCTTTCATGAGGGGTTTGCAGAAATACTCGTGGGCCAGAAGACGGGTGTCATCGCGAGAAACGGCGATATCGTGCTGCAGCCGCAATTCAAGCGCTCAATTCCGCTGAACGATGACATTATCCTGGTGCAAAGCGGGATCTACAGTTCGTCTATGGACACCGAATTCGCGACCCTCGGGACGGCGTTCGGCTTGTATGGTTTGCCTATGTCACGCGGCACATGGGGCTTATATCGGCTGGGCAAAGGTTGGCTGACTGCCGACAGCTATGAATTCAAGCCCTTCGGAAAATCTCTCTGGGCTCGCGATATGAGCGCTGAGAAACCTCTCTTCGGCGTGATGGGGATAGACGGCAAATGGCTGGTGCAGCCGGCATTCGATGCCGTCCAGGGCCTGCAGGACGGCCGGGCCGTGGTATCCGTCAATGTCGGGGAGCGCCAGAGGTCGCGTCTGCTCAGCGGGGCTGTCGACGCCGAGGGAAAAGTCGTCATTCCTCTTCGATATGACGGGTTGAGCTTCTGGGCTAAGGGCTATTCGGTCGTGCGGCTCAACGGGCGGGAGGGCTTCATGGACATCAGAGGCGGCCTTCTGGGAGGCAGGTTCTTCGATAAGGTCGAGCGCGACCTTGAACAAAATCCCTTTAAAGTGCTTCTCGATGGGCAGTGGTTCGGCATCAGTCGCGACGGAAGTCTCGGAGAAGTCCCCGTCGATGTTCTGAAGGAGAAACTGGCCCGTGCGGGCCGGACGAGCGAAGCTCCTAAACCGCTGAAAAACACCCAATGCGATAATGGTGTTTCGATCGTGTCCAGAGACAGCCTATGGGGTCTGGAAGGACCGGATGGACACATTCTCATCGAGCCGAAATACGAAGCAATCTCGTGTTTTCACAAGGGGGTTGCGTGGGTTCCTGATTCAGACCGACGGCTCTGGTGCCCGGTCGGACCGGACGGAAAAGTTCGCAGCAAGCCCGATTGCCGCACGACTTACTACGCCGTGGATTCCCCACATTACTATCCGGAGGCATTCGATTCCGATCCTTTCAGGAGCAGCTTGCTGTGGATGCAGGCCTTCCTGAAGCATGGTTTGGATCCCAGACATCAGCCGCCACGATTGATGGGGGGAAAGCAAGATATCAAGCCGTTCTTTGTTAACTGCGGCGATCGCAGCCCCTGCGAATAAGATCATTTTGCCGCTTCTGTTCTTCACCGTCTCGCGCTGACCGTCAGCCAACGGGTCGGCTTGCCGTCATAGCCGCCACCGTCGCGTTCACCGATGGCGATATCGCGCCAGCCGCCTTTCGTCAGCAGGTCCGACAGCCAGTCGGCGGAGGGGTAGTTGTAGTAGCGCCCGAGGCCGTCATGGCCTTCGGCGTCTCCGGCCTTGAAGCTCGCGTGGAGGAGGCCGCCCGGTCTCAGGGCGCGGCGGATGCGGGCGAAGACGTCGGGCAGTTCGGGCCGGGGGACATGGAGGAGGCTGGCATGCGCCCAGGCGCCGTCATAGGCGTTTTCGGCGTCGAGATCCTGGAACAGCATGACCTTCACGGGCCTGCCGATCCGTGCCTCGGCCTGCCTTGCGAGTTCGGCCGAGCCGTCGGTCGGCGTCACGTCGAAGCCTTGCGAGAGCATATAGGCGCTGTCCTGCCCGCCGCCGCAGCCGAGTTCGAGGATTGCGGCGCCTGGCGGAAGCCTTGCCAGGAAGGCGTCGAGCTCGTCTTTCGGCAGGTCGCGGGCCCGGTTGGCGTAAATCTCGGCGTTTTCCCTGTAGAAGGCGGAGGTGGTCTCATTGGGCATGCGGCTTCTGCGATCCTGATCGTCGGGCGGATTGAAGATGTCTATCGGGAAGCCGGTCGGCGCCGATAATGTCGAGGACGAGAATGCCGTCCGGTATTTCGCGGTAGAAGGCGACATGGCGCATGTGAAGGAGGCGGCGAAGGCCGGCGCCGAGTTCGTCGCATCGGTCTCCCATCGAAGGCGCGCGCGAGAGAAGCACGAAGATCCTGTCCCAGTCGAGAAGATAGGCGTCGGCCTGCGCCTCGCCGAAATGCAGATTGGCATATTCGTCGATGCCTGACAGCACGGCGTCCGCCGTTTGGGTCAGCCTATAGGTAGGTATCACGCAGCTTTGCCTTCGTTTCCAACAGGATATCGGGAATGCGCCGGTCGCTGACGCCGCTCTCCTCGGCTTCTCTCAGAATGTCGCGCAGTTCTTCGTCGTCGAGTTTTCGATGGTCCTGGTCCTTGACGATCAGCTCGGCCAGGAATGCGTCGGCACTGTCGTATCTGCCGCTTGCGACACGGCGCGCGACGTAATCCGCCAGATCATCCGGTAGCGAGATCGTCATTTTCGCCATTGAATTTAGCACCATCCGCACATGCCCCATCTTGTGATAGAGGCGTTGCGGCCCGCCGTCGAGCACTTGGGTCACATGCGGGTCAGTCTTTTTTGCCGATGTAGACGACGCGCTCCAGGCCCTTGAAATGGGCATCGCATGTCAGGATATCGGCATTGTGGCGCTTTCGGGAACCAGCATCAGCCCGACGGCTTGCAGGCGAGGCCGGGAGCGGCGCCCACCATGCCGGTGTCAGCGCCGCCATTTGCGTGGTCTGGAGTTCAGGCCGTGATGAGGCGCGTCCAGCCGTGCTCATCGTTCGTCACGCCCTTCTGCAGGCCGACGAGCTGCTGGCGCAGGTCGCTGGTCAGCTTGCCGGTCTGTCCGTCTCCGACCAGAAACTCGCCGCCGGCATGCCGAACCAGGCCGATGCCGGCCAGCACCGCGGCAGTGCCGCAAGCGAAGGCTTCGACGAGCCTGCCGCTGGCGGCATCCTCCTGCCATTCCGTGAAGGAGTAGGGACGCTGCTCCACGCGCAGGCCCCGTTCTTCTGCGAGCACGATGACGGAGGCGCGGGTGATGCCCGGCAGGATCGTGCCGCCGAGGGGCGGGGTCACGACCGATCCATCGTTCATCACGAAGAAGACGTTCATGCCGCCGAGTTCTTCGACCCAGCGATGCTCCGCGGCATCCAGGAAGACGACCTGATCGCAGCCCTTCTTCGCGGCTTCCGCTTGCGCCACGAGGCTGGCCGCGTAGTTTCCGCCGCATTTCGCAGCGCCGGTGCCGCCGCTGGCCGCACGGGTATATTCGGTCTCGACCCAAAGGGAGACGGCCTTCGCGCCGCCCTTGAAGTAGGCGCCGACCGGAGAGGCGATGATGCAGAAGATATATTCCTGAGCCGGACGAACCCCGAGAAACGCCTCGTTGGCGAACATGAAGGGGCGGAGGTAAAGGCTGGCGTCGCCGGACGGTATCCAGTTCTTATCGACCCGGACCAGCTCTTCGACGGCCTTCAGGAAAAGCTCTTCCGGTACTTCAGGCATCGCCATGCGGGCAGCCGACTGAGCGAAGCGGCGGGCGTTTTCTTCCGGCCGGAAGAGCAGGATGCGGCCGTCGTCGGCCTTGTAGGCCTTCATGCCTTCGAAGATTTCCTGGGCGTAGTGCAGCACGGCGCTTGCCGGATCGAGTTCCAGCGGGCGGCGCGGCGTCACCTTCGCATCGTGCCAGCCCTTGTCGGCCGTCCAGCGCGCCAGCACCATATGATCGGTGAAGATCTTGCCGAAGCCGGGTGTTTCCAGTGCCTTGATGCGATCGGCGTCGGGGACGGGAGACTTGTGGAATTCGATTGTGATTTCAGGAGAGGTCGACGTCGCGGTCATGCTGGCACCTTGATAGTCCATTGAATAATGGGCGGCACACTACTTCCCCCGGGCCGGTTTTGGAAAGGTCTGAATCGGCCGGTTTCGGCTTTTTGATGAGAGGAATAATCGCTCGAAGCGGCGAGGCAACGGGCAGGGCATTTGCGTGAAACCTCCAACGTCTGCCCAATTGGCCCGCGCTTTCGAATGCCGGGTCTCCAAACTTTGTCGCAGTGACAGGAAAATAGGTCAGCATTGTTGACATAAATTCCCCCGCGTGATCAGCTGCGGATATTAGAAAATACGAGGAAACATCCATGCTGAACTGGGACGCAATGTTTGCGACGCGCTCGTCGCGCATGCGCGCTTCGGAAATCCGCGAGCTGCTGAAGCTGCTCGACCGGCCCGACATCATCTCCTTTGCCGGCGGCATTCCGGACCCGGCGCTGTTTCCGGATCAGGAATTCAAGCAGGCCTATGCCGATATCTTCTCGGGCGCCGCCGTCAATTCGGCGCTGCAATATTCGGTGAGCGAAGGTTACAAGCCGCTGCGCGAATGGCTGGCCGGGCAGATGGCGGCCCTCGGCATTCCCTGCGATCTTGAAAACGTCTTCATCGTCTCCGGCTCGCAGCAGGGGCTCGATTATCTCGGCAAGCTCTTCCTGTCGCCAGGTGATACGGCGCTCGTGACCTGGCCGACCTATCTCGGCGCGCTGCAGGCTTTCAATGCCTATGAGCCGGCCTATGACCAGCTGACGCCTGGCGGCAACCGGACGCCGGAATCCTATCGCGCCGCCGCGGCCGCTGCCGGCGGCAAGGTGAAGTTCGCCTATCTCTCCACCGATTTCTCCAATCCCACGGGCGAAACCGTCGATCTCGCCGGCCGCAAGCGGGTGCTGGCGCTCGCCGAAGAGCTCGATATTGCCATCATCGAGGATGCGGCCTATCAGTCGCTGCGTTACGACGGCGAGCCGATCCCGCCGATCCTGGCGCTCGAAATCGCCGAGAAGGGCCATATCAACGATACGCGCACGATCTATTGCGGCAGCTTCTCCAAGACGCTGGCCCCCGGCCTTCGCGTCGGCTTCATCGTCGCCAACGCGCCCGTCATCCGCAAGCTGGTGCTGATGAAGCAGGCGGCCGACCTGCATTCCTCGACGATCAACCAGATGGCGATATCGGATGTCGCCGTGCGCGGCTTCGACAAGCAGGTCGCCAAGATCAAGGCTGTGTACAGCCACCGCCGCGACTGCATGCTGGCGGCGCTGGAAAAGTACATGCCTGAGGGCACGAGCTGGACGAAGCCGGAAGGCGGCATGTTCATCTGGATCACCTTGCCGGAAGGAATGGACGGCGCCAAGCTTTTGGCAAAATCCCTCGAAACCGCCAAGGTCGCCTTCGTCCCCGGCAAAGCCTTCTTCGCCGACGGCTCCGGCGCCAACACCTTCCGCGTCAGCTTCTCCTGCGCGAATGAGCAGATGATCGAGGATGGGATTGGTCGGTTGGGGGGGTTGATTGCTGAGGAGATTGGTGGGTAGGTGAGGGCGTATACCCTTCGGCCGATCTTCTGCAGACGTTTTTGGGAAAGGGGACGTTGCCACGATTCCGCTTCTCCCCTGCGGGGAGAAGATGCCGGCAGGCAGATGAGGGGGTGAGCAGCAAAGCTGCGAATGCGCTGAGCGTAAGCGAAGGGCAACAATGACCGGCGTGCCGTGCAGCCCCCTCATCCGACCCTACGGGCCACCGACCGGGGTTGAGCCACGGGTCTCAACCCGTCCTTCGGACCCCCGCTGGGGAGAAGAGGGAATCGAGACGTCGCCGCAGGTCCCTTCTCCCCAGCGGGGAGAAGATGCCGGCAGGCAGATGAGGGGGCCGCACGGCACGCCCTCTCATTCTTCATTCCTGTGACGTGCACAGCCGGAACGCCCTTCAAAGAATCGTCGTCCAGCCCTCGTTCGCTGTCTCGCTCTTGCCGTAGCCGACGCGGTCGGCGACGGCGCCGTCGGTGTTGCGCAGAAGCCGCCGGCTCTTTTGTGACGCCTGTCTTCCGCCGTGCAATGGCCGGCTTGCGGGCCGGCGCTATTGCTGGACATGCGGGCCGAAAAGCTCGAGGTCGGCTTCGCCGAGCCTGTCGCTCGCCGTGTTCAGCTGGTGCCAGTAGGGATAGATCACCGGCGGCAGGCTGACGGCGTCGAGGCGGTTGCGTTCGTCTTCCGTGAGCTTCAGGTCTGCGGCGGCGATGTTGTCGCGGAACTGGGCTTCGGTGCGCCCGCCGATGATGACCGAGGTGACTGCCTTGCGGCCGATCAGCCAGGCAAGCGCAACTCGAGCCGCCGAAACGCCGCGTTCTTGCCCGATCGCCACCAGCGTCTCGACGATGTTCCAGAGGCGGTTTTCGTCGCGGATCGGCGGCTCGGTCCAGCCGGCGAACTGGCGCGTGCCTTCGGGTGCTGCCTGGTTGCGGCGGTGCTTGCCGGAAAGCAGGCCGCCGGCGAGCGGGCTCCAGACCAGCACGCCGAGGCCCTGGTCGATCGAGATCGGCAGCAGTTCGTATTCGGCCTCGCGGGCTTCCAGCGTATAGTGGATCTGCTGGCTGACGAAGCGCTGGTAGCGGTGCTCGTTGGCAAGCCCAAGCGCCTTCATGATGTGCCAGCCGGAATAGTTCGAGCAGCCGACATAGCGCACCTTGCCCTGCCGGATCAGCGTGTCGAGCGCTTCCATCGTCTCTTCGAGCGGCGTCTGGCCGTCCCATTCATGCACCTGGTAGAGGTCGATGACATCGGTCCTCAGGCGCTTCAGGCTCGCCTCGCATTCGCGGATCAGGTGATAGCGCGAAAGGCCGCGGTCGTTCGGGCCGTCGCCCATGCCGAAGCGGGCCTTGGTGGCGAGCAGCACGCCCTGCGGCCGCTTGCCGCCGAGCGCCTCGCCGATGATGTTTTCGCATTCGCCTGAGGAATAGACGTTGGCGGTGTCGATCAGGTTGATGCCGGCATCGATGCAGATGTCGATCATCTTCTTCGCCTCGGAGACGCCGAGATCGCCGACCATCTTCGCCCAGCCGACGCCGCCGAAGGTCATCGTGCCCATGGTCAAAGTCGAAACCTTCAGGCCGGAGCGGCCGAGCAGACGATATTCCATTGAAACTCCTCCTTGATTGAAATGCGATTGACGTAATGCATAGCGGGGGAATGGCAAGAGCCTGAAGACCCCGCCGCTGCCACCTGTCACATGCCTGTCAACGACCCCTAATAAGGGAGGGGTGACGCAATTCCCGAGGGTCACACTCATGAAAACGATCGTTTCCGCCGCAGCGCTTCTCGCCGCGAGCCTCCTTGCCGTTCCGGCTTCGGCCGCAAACCTCGTTCTCTATACCAGCCAGCCGAACGAAGACGCGCAGGCGACGGTCGATGGCTTCATGGCCGCCAATCCCGATATCAAGGTCGACTGGGTGCGCGACGGCACGCCGAAGATCATTGCCAAGCTGCAGGCCGAGATCCAGGCCGGCAATCCGGTCGCCGATGTTCTCCTGATCGCCGACATGGTGACTCTGGAGCGCTTGAAGGAAGACGGCAAGCTGCTCGCCTACAAGTCGCCGGAAGCTGCGCAATACGATGCCAGCCTCTATGATGCCGACGGCTATTATTACTCGACCAAGCTGATCACGACCGGCATCATGTATAACACCTCGGCGGCGATGAAGCCGACGAGCTGGAAGGATCTGACCAAGCCGGAGGCCAAGGGCCTCGTCACCATGCCGAGCCCGCTCGCTTCGGGTGCCGCGCTCATCCACGCCCAGACGCTCGCCGCCGTTCCCGGCCTCGGCTGGGATTTCTACAAGGCGCTCGCCGAAAATGGCGCGATCGCGGCCGGCGGCAATGGCGCCGTGCTGAAGTCGGTCGCTTCGGGCGAGAAGGCCTACGGCATGGTCGTCGATTACCTACCGATCCGCGAGAAGGCCAAGGGTGCCCCCGTCGAATTCGTCTTCCCGAGTGAAGGCGTGTCGGCCGTCACCGAGCCGGTCGGCATTCTCGCCAGCAGCAAGAATGCCGAGGCCGCCAAGAAGTTCGTCGATTATGTGCTCTCGGAAAAGGGCCAGGAAGGCTTCCTCAAGCTCGGCTATATCCCGGCCCGCAACGGCATGAAGCTGCCGGAAGGTTTCCCGGCGCGCGACACCATCAAGGTACTGCCGATCAAGGCGGCCGAAGCTTTGAAGAATACCGACCAGGATCTGAAGACCTTCTCGGGCATTTACGGCTCGAACTGATCCTTTCATGCAAGGATATGTGAGACCGGGAAACAGCCAGCCCGCCTGGCTGTTTCCCTTTATCGTCATCGTGGTTCTTATCCTCAGCGTGCTGCCGCTCGCCCGCCTCGCCATGGTCGGGATCGCGGCTTTCGCCAGCGGCGGCGTCATCGATGTGCTGAGCGAGCCGTCGCTCTGGCAGGCCACCTATTACACCATCGTCACCGCGGTTTTGGGCACGATCATCTCGCTTGCCATCGGCTGCCTCTTCGCCTTCCTGCTGACGCTGACCGATCTTCCGGGAAAAGGCCCGCTCAGCTTCTTCTTCGTGCTGCCGATGATGATCCCGCCGCAGGTGACGGCTCTTGCCTGGGTGCAGATGTCGGGGCCGTCGAGCCCGCTGCTAAAGGCGCTGCATATCGCGCCGCCGCTGGGCTCGCCGCAGCCGCTTTATTCGGTTGCTGGCATCGCGCTGCTCTATGGCGTGCAGCATGCGCCGCTCGTCTATCTCGCGCTGCGGGCCGGGCTGATGACGCTGCCGCGCGACGGCGTCGAAGCGGCGCGGCTTTCCGGCGCCTCCAGCCTGCGCGTGTTCCGGGATATCATCCTGCCGCTGTCGCTGCCCGGCATCATCGCCGGAGCGGCGATCTCCTTCGTCTCCTGCACCGGCAATTCGGCATCCCTGCCATTCTCGGCATTCCCGCCTCGATCTACACGCTGCCGACCTTGATCTTTACCAAATTCTCAGCCTTCACCAGCCGCACCTTCGGCGATGTCGCCGTGCTTTCAGGCATTATCGCCATGATCTCGGTCGCAGGCTTGATGATCCAGGACCGGTCGCTCAGAGGCCGCGACTACCGCGTCATCGGCCTGTCGGGGGCGAGCGCCGTCTTCGAGCTCGGCGCCTGGCGCTTCGCCTTCACGCCGCTCCTCTGGGGCATCCTGTTCTTCATGCTCGCCGCACCCTTCTTTGCGCTCGTCGCCGGCGCGCTGGTGCCGGCCTATGGCGTGCCGCTGACTTTCAAGACCATGTCGCTGCATGCCTTCCAGGAGATCCTGTTCCGGCAGGCGGTGACGCGCACGGCCTTTATCAATTCACTGTCGCTCGCGAGCGCCACCGCACTCGGTCTCCTCGTGGTGACGGTGCTTGCCGCCTATGCGCTGACGCGACGGAGAGATGCCGTCTCCCGCATCGTTTCCAGCCTGATCGAGATACCCTATTCGCTGCCCGGCATCGTCATGGCGGTCTCCTTCATCCTGGTCTTCGCAGCACCGATCCCCTTCCTGCATGTCTCGCTCTACGGCACGATCTGGATCATCCTGATCGCCTATTTCTCCTCCTTCTTCGCCGTCAGCCTGAAGCCCGTCGTCAGCGCCTTCCACCAGCTCGATCCTGCGCTGGAGGAGGCCGCGCGGCTTTCCGGCGCCGGCTTCTTCCGCCGGCTTTTCGATATCGTCGTGCCGCTGATCGCACCCGCCGCCGGCGCCTCCGTGATCCTCGTCTTCCTGATCGCCTGCAACGAGCTGACGATCTCGGCGCTGCTCTGGTCGGCCGGCACCCAGACGCTCGGCGTCGCGATCTACAATCTCGATGACAGCGGCAGCTCCGACCTTGCCTCGGCGCTTTCCGTCCTCGTCGTCCTCATGGTCGTCGTCATGATGCTGCTTCTGGAGCTTCTGGCTAAACGCCTGCCGAAAGGGGTCGTCCCATGGCGAAGCTGATCCTCAATCGTGTGGCCAAGGATTTCGGCACCGGGCGCGCCGCCGTCAGTGACTTCTCGCTCGACGTGCGCGAGGGCGGGTTCCTGGCGCTGCTCGGGCCTTCCGGCTGCGGCAAGACGACGGTTCTGCGCATGATCGCCGGTTTCGAGACGCCCTCCGACGGCTCGATCCATCTCGGCGAACGACTGCTCGCCGATGCCGCGCAGTCGCTGCCGCCGGAGAAGCGCAATATGGCGATGGTCTTCCAGTCCTATGCGCTCTGGCCGCATATGAGCGTGGCGGACAATGTCGGCTATCCCCTCAAGGTGCGCGGCATTTCGGGCGATGCCTACCGGGCGAAGGTCGGCGAGGCGCTCTCCACCGTCCGGCTCGCCGACTATGCCGGCCGGCGGCCGGCCGATCTCTCCGGTGGCCAGCGCCAGCGCGTGGCGCTCGCCCGCTGCCTGGTGACATCGCCCGACGTCGTGCTGCTCGACGAGCCGCTCGCCAATCTCGACCGGCACCTGAAGCAGGAGATGGAGGAGACTTTTCGTGAGTTCCACCAGCGCTCGGGTGCCACGATGATCTACGTCACCCACGACCAGAGCGAAGCGATGGCGCTCGCGACCGACGTCGCCGTCATGTCCGAAGGGCGCCTGCTGCAGGTGGCGCCGCCGGCCGAAATCTATGCCCGGCCGGAAGGCCGCATCGTCGGCGGGCTGATCGGGCGCGGCGCGATCGTCACGCTGCCTGTCATGGGCGGCGAACGCCATCTGGAGTGGGACGAGCTGCAGGATGCGCTGCAGGCGGCCAATACCGATGGCGCCGATATCCTCGTGCGGCCGGAGGATGTGACCATCGGCGGCGAGGGCGCCCGCGCGACCGTCGAATCCGTGCTTTTCGAGGGCGAGCGCTACGCCGTCAAACTCACGCTCGGCAACGGCCAGACGCTGCGCGCCTACAGCCGCGTCGCGGTCGAGGCCGGCGAGACGGTGCGCGTCGTCATCCGCGCCGGCTGGCGGCTTTGATGGGTCGAGAGTCGGCGTCTGCAATGATCGCAATTGAAGCTCGGCAATACAGGTTGAAAATTGGCCGTATCTTCTTTCGAATCACCATAAAGTTGAATAATTCTTCGTGCGTTAATCCATCATTGAGGGACATATTCATATGCCAATTTCAGTAAAGCGTATTCGATCCGTTTTCGTGCTTTCGGCGGTTCTTTTGGGTGCCGCGAGCGTTCTCCAGGGATGCCCGTCCTTGGAGCGGGGCGAACGAACCCAGACCTTTAGCCCAAATGATTTATACCGCGGTTCAAGCAACAGGAGCTCGTCGAGCAGTCCTGATGGCGGTCACAGCCAACCTCACGATAACGCCACCTCAAGCCCGCCCAGCCATATCTAGGCGCAGACGGCACTTGTAGCATATTTCTCGGCTTGCGGTCTTTCCCTGCGGCGATTGCCGGTTAAGGTACTGCCCGCAACCGGACTCATTCCATGTCGCTTCGTCTCGCCACCTTCAACGTCGAAAACCTGCTGACCCGTTTCGATTTCACCGGCTTCCGCAACCAGTTGCGCCAGGACCGCGTGATCAAGCTTTTCGAGGTGAACAACGAGGGTGTCTATCAGCAGCTCGAGCAGGCGCGCGTGATCGCGGCGACCGACGACACCAGGCAGATGACGGCGCTGGCGATTGCAGATGCGGATGCCGATATTCTCTGCCTGCAGGAAATCGACAATATGGCCGCCCTGCATGCCTTCGAATACGGCTATCTCTTCCGCATGGTCGGAAACGGCTACCGGCAGAAATTCCTGGTGGAAGGCAATGACAGCCGCGGCATCGATGTCGCCGTCCTGATGCGCGAGGAAACGCGCGACGGCCAGAAGATCGAGCTTCGGGATATCAGAAGCCACGCGATGACGACCTATCGCGACTTCGATCTCTTCGACGAGGAACTGGCGCTCACCAGCCGCATCGACGACAAGATCTTCAAGCGCGATTGCCTGGAGCTCGATCTTCTGATCGGCGGCCGGCCGCTTTCGCTCTATGTCGTGCATTTCAAATCGATGGGCAATCCGCGCGACGGGCTCGACGGGCGCCAGTCGACCATGCCGATCCGCCGGGCCGAGGCGCGCGCCGTGCGCCGCATCATCGAGGATCGCTTCGGGGCCGGCCACACAGCCTCGAAGAGTTTCGCCATCTGCGGCGACATGAATGACTACCAGGAGCGCGTCGACGTCATCGGCCGGCGCGGCGCCGGCTATCGCTTCGAACATCAGCAAGAGGCCGAAAGCGCGCTTGACGTTTTCAGCCGCGACGGCTTCGCCGAAAACGTCGTGCGCCGGCGCGAGGCCCTCGACCGCTGGACGCTCTATCACTCCCGCGGGCCGCAGGAGCAGTGGCTCTGCCAGCTCGACTATCTCTGGCTTTCGCCGGCACTCGCCGCCCATAATGCCGGCCGCCTGCCTGAAATCATCCGCAGCGGCCAGCCCTATCGCACCATCTTCCCGCCGGGGCAGGAGGTGGAGCGTTATCCCCGCACCGGTTGGGACCGGCCGAAGGCCTCCGACCATTGCCCCGTCGTCATGACACTGGATCTCCCCTGAAAGCGACCATGAAAACCAATTTGAGCTTGAATATTCCGGATACCGATTTTTCCGACGATTTCGCCGGCTGGCCGCCCGAGAGCACCGTCTTCCCGATCGCGGGCGTCGATCTCCGCGTCCTGCCCGGCACGCATCCTTTCGTTGCCGCCGAGGAGACTGACATCCGCGAGAACTGGGCGAAGGAGACGGCCGCCAATCCGGCATTGTTCGACGGGCGGCTGGTGTTTCAGCAGCGGCTGTCGCTCGGCCGGGAGGGGATTTCCGGCGAGGGTTACGTCACGCCGTTTTCCGCCTTCATGTACTGGCGCCGCCAGCCGCAGCGCCAGGGCGGCATCCACATCTTCGCCTATCCCGTGCTCGAAAGCGCCGACGGCGCGCTGGTGGCGATCCGCATGGGCGCGCACACGGCCAATGCCGGCCAGGTCTATTTCGCCGCCGGCTCGCTGGAGGCGGAGGACATCGTCGACGGGCGCTGCGATGTCGAGGCCAACATGCGCCGCGAGGTCCACGAGGAGACCGGCCTCGATCTTTCCGATGCCGCGGCGGGGCAGGGGCTCTATGCCAGCCACGCCCACCGCACGGTGACGCTGATGCGCCTCTTCCGCTTCGACCTGACGGCCGACGAGATGGTGAAACGGATCGAGGCCCACATGCTGGTCGCCGAAGACAAGGAAATCGCCGGTGCCGTGGCGATCCGCTCGGCCGATCATGCGGCCTATCCGTATAACCGGGCGATGCTGCCGGTGATTGATTGGTATTTCGGGAATAAGGGCATGTAGGGTGCGGCCATCGGAGGCGGGTGGGTTAGCACCGGCATGCCGTGCGGCACCCCCCTCTGTCCGGCAGGACAGAGGGGGGGGCCCACGGCGCGCTCTCTCCCCCTTCCGCTGACACGCTCTTCGAGCGCCCCCGAAAAACAAAAAATCGATTTTCATTAAGCATCACGCGCAAATTCAAGACCGCCGGCGCCTCCCGCCGGACATGCGTTGTTGTTACTGGACTTAGCGCCTTGCACTCGGCCGCTCGGTCGGGCAGGTTGACGGCGCGATGATCGATTCAAGGAGGCCGATGTGGCGCGAAGCTACAGCGTCTATGACGTGTTCACCGATCGAAAGCTTGCCGGCAATCCGCTGGCGGTGATCTTCGACGGAGACGATCTCAGCGACGAGGCGATGCAGGCGATTACCCGGGAGATCAATCTCTCGGAGACGGTTTTCGTGCAGCCTTCGAGCAATCCCGCCTATGCGGCCAGGATCAGGATTTTCACGCCGGGGCGCGAATTGCCGTTTGCCGGCCATCCGACGGTCGGCACGGCGATTGCGCTCGCCGAACGCACGCATGGCGACGTCAACCGCGATCTCGTCACCGTCATCGAGGAAAATGTCGGGCCGGTGCGCTGCGCCGTGCGGCTCAGGGAAGGCGAGGCTAGCTTTGCCGAATTCGATCTGCCGCGCAAATCGCAGCAGGCCGTCATGCCGCTCGACAAGCTCGGCATGGCCGACGCGCTGTCGCTGAAGGTGACGGAGATCGGCTTCGAAAATCACGTGCCCTCGGTCTGGACCGCCGGCGTGCCCTTCCTGCTCATTCCGGTGCATGATGTCGGCGCCGCGCAGCGGGTCGATTTCGATCCGCAGCTCTGGGAAAAGATCGTGCCCTTCGTCGACGGCGCGCTCGCCTCGGCCTATGTCTATTGCCGCGGCGGCGTCAACCACGTGGCGAAGTTCCATGCGCGCATGTTCGCAAGCGGCATGGGCATTGTCGAGGACCCGGCGACCGGCGCGGCCGCGGCCGCACTCTCCGGCGCCATCCACCATTTCGACCGGCTGACGGACGGGCACCACCCGATCATGATCGAGCAGGGCGTCGAGATGGACCGGCCGTCCTTCATCCACCTGCATATCGATGTCGACGGCGGGGTGATCTCCAACGCCCGGATCGGCGGCCAGGCGGTGCGGCTGGCAAGCGGCACGCTCGACCTTTGATTTGATGGAACGTGCTTAGCGCATCCGTCAGGCCAAGCACGCTCTATCACTTTGAATCGGCGCATAATCCTTTCCGAAAACCGGTTCCGGTTTTGGGGCTCATGCGCCGCATTTCACCCATCCGCAAAAATCTTTGAGATTAACCAAAGAATTTTCGCCGATGCGCTGGACAAGCCTGCCGATCCTGTTTATACGCCCCGTCACACCGCGCAGCCAAGCGCGAACGGGTGATTAGCTCAGTTGGTAGAGCAGCTGACTCTTAATCAGCGGGTCGTAGGTTCGAGCCCTACATCACCCACCATTTTTCCTGAAATCATTGATATATTTTGGTTCAGGCCGGATTTTCCGGCCTGTTGGAAATTGCTCCGGAAACGGGCGATGTGATTGACACTGGTCACATCGCGCTGCGCGCTCTATCTCCCTATCTTAAACGGGGAGTTCCATGAAAAGCGTCATCGTTGCCGTCGCCTTGTCGCTGCTGCCGCTGCCGCTGCCGGCTTTTGCCGCCGGGGTGACGGAAGTCAAAGCGAACGCCCATAGCTGCGGCGAGATTGCGCAGATCATCCGTCAGAATAAGAAGGTCTTCGTTCGCGTCGGCTTCGGCGGGCGCAGCTTTCGTTATCCCCCTGCGCAATGCGGCCCGGGCGACAAGCGCAGTACGGGCAGTTTTCGCGATGCGGAGGGAAAGCAGTGCGTTCTCGATTACGCCTGTGTCTACGACCCGGCGTCGCTCTATAATTTCCCCTGATGCACTGCGCGTTGAAGCTGATGCCGCTTTGAATCCTGCGGTTGAAAATTTCTATTTTGGCGTCTTGACTCCTCGGTGATTTGGAACAAAATAAGAACAGATTTGACGAGGGACGGACGAGCTAAATGTACCGGAGGATTAGGGAAATCGTGAGCGAGGCGGCTATCGGGTCGTTCCCGCGCCGGCCGTAGCCGCGATGCCTGACATCGGTCTCTCATATCAGGAGTTGTGTATGAAATGCGTCGTTATGGTTCTTGCGTTGCTGCTGCCGTCGGCGGTCCTTGCCGCCGAGACCGTGGAGGTCAATGCCAGGGACCACAGCTGCGCGGAGCTCAGGCGCGTCATCCAGCAGGAGAAGCGGGTGTTCGTGCGCATGGGCTTCGGCGGCCGCAGCTTCCGCTATCCGCCGGCGAGATGCAATCTGGGGGACAAGTACGACACGGCAAGGGTGAGAGATGCAGACGGCAAGATCTGCATCCTCGACCACGAGTGCGTCTACGACCCTCAGTCCTTCTATAACAGAATTCCCAACTAGCCTCTGAAGCCAAGCATCGCCATGTCAACGAGCCTGAAAAGGCGCGAACGGGATCGGCTTGCCCGGCGCAGGGCGGCGAGGCGGGAAGGGCAGGGAGGGAACGAATGAAATCAGAGCTTTATGGCAAGGGTTGAAGCCTTCAACCTTCACTTTGGGAGACTATCATGCGTAGATTCGTTTTTGTGGTGGCGATGCTGATATCAGGCCAGGCTTTTGCCGGCTGCGAGCTCATCTCCGGTCCGTGCTGGACGGAGGGCCGCGATACCTACACGATGGAGCGGAATTCCGGCGGCAGCTACAACACGAACCGCAACGGCGATCCCTATTCGCAGACCCGGCAGAACCTCGGCGGCAGCTACACCGAAACCGTCTACGGAGGCGGTTCGCGCACCTATAATTACGATCCCTATAAGGGGTTCGACAGCAAGAAGCGCAAAAGCGGCTGGTAGCCCGGGCGCGTTCGGCGTCGTTGACGAGGACAAGAAAAAAGGCCGGGCGAAACTCGCACCGACCTTCCTCAATCTGTCTCGATGACGGCTGCCAGTACATCCGTGGTCAGCCGTCAGAGACAAATTTTATAATCTCTAAATAAGTGGCGATTGCGGTTATTCAAGGGCCGGACGCAGAAAAGACGCTGGTCCCAGTCGCGTGGGATCCGGGTCGCCTCGAGATCAGGGCCATGCGCTGCTCATGCATAGATCCTCCTTGGCGTGTCCTGGCGGATACGCCAAGGAGGATCTAGAGCAATTCCGCTTTTCTTCGAATCACGGAACTGCTCTAGATCTTGGTTTTCACGCAATTCCGGACGCAAAACCGCTGCACACTTTTGCTGGAATTGCTGTAGCGCGCAAGACCGGGCAGCGGTTACTGCTGGGCAGGGGCAGCCGGCGGAGTGGCCGGTGCGGGTGCCGGAGCAGGCGTTGCGCTGTTATCGGTCGGAGCCATCGGCGTGGCCGGCGCCGGCTCGGACTGGGTCGTGGAGGCCGTCGTATCCGGCGAAGTGCCCGGAGGTGTGCTGCTCCACTGCGAATAGGCGAATGCAGCGACAGCGATCACGGCCAATGCAGCAACCCAAACAACCCACGTATTGCTGTTGCGCGCTGTTGGCGTCGTGCGCAAGTCCAGATTCGGGTTCAGCGGGCGGTTCGGATCGTTGGCATTATTGGGGTCGTACGTCATGGTACTTTCTCCTCTTTCGGTGAGAGAGAAATGGCCGAGTGGGCATTTTGTTCCATTCTGGGGCCGAAGTGCTTGTGTTGGCGGGGTTTTTGGGGCTGGAGGGGCTTCTTGGGCGTCGGTGCATTGTTGCCCTTCGCTTACGCTCAGCGAAGCCAGGCAATGAAAGTTTTGCCGTGTAGCCCCCTCATCTGCCTGCCGGCATCGACCGGGGCGAGGAGCATCAGCGACGAACGCCTTGAGCGGCAAGCGAAAGGCATCGCGGAGGATGACACCCGAAGAGACCACCGGGCTGTCACACACACAGCACAACCGTCATGTAGACAGTCATAACCGCAGCGTAAGCGTCGTCCTTGACAGGACGGGGTCTCTTTGCCAATGCTTTAGGTCTGGGGTCGCGATCACCCCACGAGGCGACACGCTGAAGAATCGCGTCCGGTAAAACCGATCAACGGAGGGACGCGTCATGCCGTCATTTCTCGAAATATCTCCCGACAAGCTCAATCGCCTCATCGGAACCCCCGGTGCGCCCTGTATCATCGACGTCCGCACCGACGAGGATTTCGCGCTCGACCCGCGCCTGGTGCCGGGCTCGGTCCGGCATGGCCATGCCGATGTTGGTTCCTGGGCCGATAGCATCGATGCCGATGCCGTCGTCGTGGTTTGCCAAAGGGGCGCCAAGCTCAGCCATGGCGTCGCCGCCTATCTCAGGCATGCCGGGATCGAGGCCGAAACCCTCGAAGGCGGCTTCGAAGCCTGGGTCGCGGCCGGACCTGTCGTGCCCGAGGCGAAGCTGCCGCGCCGCGATGCGCAGGGGCGCACCGTCTGGGTGACACGGGCGCGGCCGAAGATCGACCGCATCGCCTGCCCTTGGCTGATCCGGCGCTTCGTCGATCCCAACGCCGTCTTCCTGTTCGTGCCGGCGCCCGAAGTCATCGCCGTCGGCGAGCGCTTCGGGGCCGTGCCCTTCGATATCGAGGACGTGTTCTGGAGCCATCGCGGCGAGCTTTGCACCTTCGACGTGATGGTCGAGGAGTTCGGGCTGGCGTCCGAACCGCTCCTGCACCTCGCGAAGATCGTCAGGGCGGCGGATACCGCACGGCTCGATCTCGCGCCCGAGGCATCCGGCCTGCTTGCCGCCTCGCTCGGTCTTTCGAGAATGTATTCCGACGATCTGGAGCAGCTCGAGGCCGGCATGCTTCTCTACGATGCCTTCTTCCGCTGGTGCCGCGATGCGACTGAAGAAACCCACAACTGGCCCGCGCCGAAAAAGAGGGCGTGAGATGGTCGAGATGACGGAGAATGCGCCCGCGGGCCAGGCGGGGAAGAAGGATGCGGGCGAGGGGCATCATCACGGCGTCTCGTTCGGGGAGGCTTTCCGGGTGTGGCTGCGCGTCGCCGCCTTGAGCTTCGGCGGCCCGGCCGGCCAGATCGCCGTCATGCACCGGATCATCGTCGATGAGAAGCGGTGGATCGGCGAACACCGTTTCCTGCATGCGCTGAATTATTGCATGCTGCTTCCCGGCCCGGAGGCGCAGCAGCTCGCCGTCTATATCGGCTGGCTGATGCATCGCACGTTGGGCGGCCTCGTCGCCGGCGTGCTCTTCGTGCTGCCGGGCTTCCTGTCGATCCTCGCCCTCAGCTATATCTACGCCGCTTACGGCAGTGTCGGCATCGTTGCCGGCCTGTTCTTCGGGCTGAAGGCGGCCGTGCTTGCCGTCGTCGTGCAGGCCGTCATCCGCATCGGCGGCCGGGCGCTCCGGAACCGCGTCATGCTGGCGATTGCGGCCGCGGCCTTCGTCGCCATCTTCTTCTTTCATGTGCCGTTCCCGCTGATCGTGCTGGCTGCCGCCATCGGGGGTTTCTTCGGTGGCCGCTTCGGGCTCGAAGCCTTCAGCCCCGGCGGCGGCCACAAGGCCGCAAGCGGCGCGGTGCTGTCGGATGCCGACTCGGCGCTCGGCGAGGGCATACCCGATCATGCGCGTCCCAATCTCGCCTGGTCGCTGCGCATCTCGGCGGCGCTGCTTGCCCTCTGGCTCGTGCCTGTCGCCGTACTTTACGCGTTCTTCGGGCCGGGCGACGTCTTCAGCCAGATCGGCCTGTTCTTCAGCAAGATGGCGGTCGTCACCTTCGGCGGGGCCTATGCCGCGCTCGCCTATGTCGCGCAGGAGGCCGTGCAGCATTTCGGCTGGCTGAAACCCGGCGAGATGCTCGATGGCCTCGGCATGGCCGAGACGACGCCAGGGCCGCTGATCATGGTGCTCCAGTTCGTCGGCTTCATGGGCGCCTTCCGCAATCCCGGCTCGCTCGATCCGATGCTGGCGGCCACGCTCGCCGCGATCCTGACGACCTGGGTGACGTTCGTGCCCTGTTTCCTCTGGATCTTCCTCGGTGCGCCCTTCATCGAAAAGCTGCGTGGCAATGTGGCGCTCGCCGGTGCGATGTCGGCGATCACGGCGGCGGTGGTAGGCGTCATCCTCAACCTTGCCATCTGGTTCGGCCTGCACACGCTGTTTGCCGAAGTCGCCACCGTCAGCCTCGGCAGCCTGCGGCTCGATGTTCCCGTGCTGCAATCGGCCGTGCCGGCGGCCATCGCGCTCTCGGCCGCCGCCGCCATCGCGATCTTCCGCTTGAAGACCTCCGTCATCACGACGCTCTTCGCCTGCGCGATCGCCGGCATGCTCTGGACGCTGGCGGTGAGCTAACCTTCCATGCCGTTCGCCGGGACGCGCGTCGCCAGGATCTTGTCGATGCGCATGCCGTCCATGTCGATCACTTCGAAGCGCCAGTCTTCGAAGAGGAAGGTTTCGCCGGTTTCGGGGATGTGCTGGAGCTGGTGCAGGGCAAAGCCCGCAAGCGTGTGGAAGTCGGCATCCGGGCGGTCCTTGAGGCCCAGCCGTTCGAAGGCGTCGAAGGCGGGCATCATCGCGTCGATCAGCAGCGAGCCGTCCTCGCGGACGATGATGTCGGGTTCCTCGTCGGCCCCCGGCAGATCGCCGGCGATGGCTTCCAGCAGGTCGGTTTGGGTGACGATGCCTTCGAGGCTGCCATATTCGTCGATGACGATGGCGAGGCGCACGGGTGAGGCCTTGAAGCTGTCGATCACCCGCACGACCTTGGTGCCCTCGTGCAGCACCAGCGGCTGCCTGATCACATCCATCGGCCGCACTTTGCCGCCGTCGAGCACCTGGTCGAGAAGATCCTTCTTCAACACCATGCCGATCGGCTCGTCGATCGAGCCGCGGGCGACCAGCAGCTGTTCATGGCCGCATTCGCGGATCGTCTTCAGGATCTCGGCCTCGCTGTCGTCGGCATCGAACCATTCGATATCGAGGCGCGGCGTCATGATGTCGGAGATCGGCCGGTCGCCGATGTTGAACACCCGCTCGACGAGCTGCTGCTGCACCGGGTTCAACAGGCCGGCCTCCTGGCTCTCGGCGACGAGCAGCTTCAGCTCCTGCGGCGAATGGAAGGAAGATTCCCCGGTGCCGGCGCGAAGGCCGACGGCGCGCAGCACGAGATTGCCCATGCCGTTCAGCGTGAAGATCGCCGGCTTGAACAGCACCAGGAAGAGCCCGAGCGGGCGCACCACTGCAAGCGAGGTGGCTTCGCTGCGCTGGAGCGCCAGGCTTTTCGGCGCGAGTTCGCCGAGCACGATATGCAGCGCGGTGATGATGACGAAGGCAATGACGATGGCGACGGTATGGGCGCCCGTCGTCGCCCATTGCCCGGGCAGCCAGGAGAGCAGGGGCTCGATCAGATGGGCAAGCGCCGGCTCGCCGACCCAGCCGAGCGCCAGCGAGGAGATGGTGATGCCGAGCTGGGTTGCCGCGAGATTGGCGTCGAGATTGTCGACGGCGCGCTGAAGGGCCTTGGCATTCATCCTGCCCGCCGCGACGAGCTCGGCGACACGGCTGCGCCTGACGGACACCATCGCAAATTCGGCGGCGACGAAAAAGCCATTGGCGGCCACGAGAAAAAACACGGCGAATATCCCGACATAGTCGAGGAGCCCACCCGCGGATTCGGACATGTTTTCCTTACCTCTGAATTGACGCGAGTCCGAAACTACACGCTGGTACAATGCTGGCAAGGCGCAGCCGGTATTCTTTCCTCCTGTGACGAGCACAGGAATGAGGGAGGAAAGATGGAGCCCGTTGGCCATCTCCAAGGGTGAGGCGAGCGCGGTAGAATGGAAAAGCAACGCCGAGCGCGTGCTTCGCAAAGCGCTCTTTGGGCTGATTTATAAGTTTAATCTAAAATATAAACTTGGCTTCGCATGCCTTGGATTCCATTACGAAAGTTTAATTTAAATTTCAGTTTCGGTTCATGTTTTCGGGCCTAGTTTTATCCCGTGCCCCACACAAGGAACCCCAACATGAAAAAGATCTTTGCAGCTCTTCTTTCCGCCTCCTTCCTTCTTTCGCCGATCGTCGCCTCCCAGGCCAGCGCGGATGATTTTCGCCGGCCGCCTGTCGTCGAGAGGAAGGTGATCGTCAAGAAAACGGTCATCCGGTCGCATTGGAAGAAGGGTTATCGCGTCAATGCCAATGAGCGCCGCCGGTTTCATGACGTCAATGATTACCGCCGCTACCGCCTGGCGCCTCCGCCGCGCGGCTATCACTGGGTCCGCGCCGACAACGACTTCCTGCTGATCGGTGTCGCCAGCGGGGTGATCTCCAGCATCATTGCCGGGCGCTGATTGGGAGTGGGTGAGGGCGGCGGAGGCCGCCCTTCGTTCGTTGATGAGCTTCGCTCTTACTCAACGTCATCCTCGGCCTTGTGCCACTGGTGTCCGGTTTAAATTTGGTGGACAAGGCGCACGGTGTTGATTCTACTCGTATTCGGATGTTTGGCGACAATCCCGGACACGAAAGAGAGGCAACACCGTG
>NZ_LOKX01000021.1 GCF_002211285.1 Rhizobium sp. R635
GCTTCAACCGAATGAAGCACTTCCGTCGTTTCGCCACACGTTATGACCGCAGAACCATTCACTTCAAAGGCTGCGTATATCTCGTCGCAGCGATGATCTGGCTCAGATGAATGTCGATTCGTCCTAGCGGGAGAAATAACAAACTATATTTATAGACTATAGAGATAATTGTTTTCGTGATTCTGCCGCTCGCACGATCCCGAGGACGAGTGAGCGGCAGAAACCAAGGCGCTGCGGAATGTCAGGGAGAATGCGATGATATACGACGTTATCGTGGTCGGTTCCGGTTTTTCGGCGATATCAGTGACCTGCAATCTCATCGAGCAGCTTCCCGCTTCGGCGAAGGTTGCGGTCATTGGCGACGACCCCGGCTTCGGCCGCGGGACGGCGTACCGGACGGAGCTTTATCTCCATCGCCTCAACGTGCCCGCGGGCCGTATGAGCCTGTTGCCGCATCAGCCCGACGATTTCGTCGACTGGCTGAAAAGCCGCGGACGCCGATTGCAGGCAGGCGATTTCGCCTCGCGCAGCGATTACGGCCTCTATGTCAGGGATACGCTCGCGCACCTGCTGCGAAAGCGGGACGGTCGCTGCCGGGTCGATTTCATCAGGGCCAAGGCGGCGGGATGCGTGGAACGTTACAGCAGCACTCTGGCCTTCCATCTCGGCAATGGCGACGAGATTGCCGGAAAGAACGTGGTGCTCTGCCTTGGTGTCGGCAACGCCAGCCTGCCGGTCGATCCGGCCGGCGTGCCGTCATCGGTGCGATCGCGGATCGTCGAGAACCCGTGGCGGCTCTCTTGGCTGAGGCGTGTCGCATCGTCCGATGCGGTCTGCATTCTCGGCTCCGGCCTGACGATGATCGATCAGGTTCTCGCCCTTCGCGCTCACGGCCATAGAGGCAGGATCGACGTGCTTTCGCGCCGCGGTCTTGCGCCCCTCGGGCATGCGAAAAAACCGCCCGCACCTCTGCCGATCGATGTCGAGGCGCTTCCGGCGACGATCAGCGGCATATTGAAGAGCTTGCGGGAAAAGAGCAGGGCGGTCGACGATTGGCGAAGCGTGATGGATGGCTTGCGGCCTCAAACGCAGGCTCTCTGGCAACGGCTTTCCAGCAAGGAGCGGGCTCGTTTTCTCAGGCATGCGCTTCCCTGGTGGAACATCCACCGTCACCGGGTCGCGCCTGACGTGTTCGACAGCTTCGACAAACTTGTCTCGGACGGAACGGTTCGTTTCCATGCCGGCTTCCTGAAATCGCTCGAGGCCGGGGAGGGCAGGCTCGTTGCCGGATACAGGGTCAGGGCGACACGCGATCTCGACGCAATCAAGGTGGATTGGCTGGTCAACTGCACGGGGATGGAGCGCGCCGGCATCAGTCATTCACCGCTTTTGCAGGAAATGAGCCGGTTTCAGCTGATCGCCGCCGATCCTCTCGGTCTCGGGATTCAGGTGGATGCTGCTTCCGAGGTGGTGGCGCCATCCCGGATCTCGCCCGCTCGGCTGTTTGCCGTCGGCGCCTTGACGGCGGGGCAATTCTGGGAAATTACGGCCGTCCCCGACATTCGGGTGCAGGCCAAAGCCGTGGTCGAAGAGATCGTCGCGAAGTGCCCGGCGTCCGAGGCATAGACTGGCTATCCCCAAGGGTCGGTTCGGAGCTTGTTGAATTGCCGGCCGCCCACAGCTACAGTGCGTGGTACGCCATAATACGATTTCGAATTCGGCTGCGGCAACGTGCGAAGCCGGTCAACACTGAGGTGCAGAATGAGCGGCGCTCTGAAGGACGCAGCAATCAGGGTCGAGCGTCCTGCAAAGACATTGCGGGAATTGGCGCTCGACAAGGTCCGCGAGGCGATCGTCAACGGATATTTTCGTCCCGGAGACCGGCTTGTCGAGCGCGACCTCTGCGCCCAGCTCGGCGTCAGCCGCACGGTCGTGCGCGAGGTTCTGAGGCATCTGGAATCGGAAGGGCTGGTCGCCAATCTGCCGAACAAGGGGCCGATCGTCGCGCAGCTCGACATCGAGGAAGCCAAGCAGATCTATGAGATCCGCGGTGCTCTCGAAGGCATGGCGGCGCGGCTCTGCGCGGAGCACAGCAGCCCCGAGATCGTCGCCGCGCTGGAAGAATCCCTGAACGAAATACGCAACAGCTATCGTGACAACGACATGGCGGGCGTGCTGGCAAACACCTCTTCCTTCTACCAGACGCTGTTCACGATGGTCGACAGGCACGTCGCCTGGGGCGTCGTCAACCTTCTCACCGTGCGCATTAACCACTTGCGTTCGATGACGATCAAGACGGAAAGGCGCGGCATCGAAGGGCCGGCGCAGATGTCGAAGATCATCGACGCCATCCGCCGCGGCGACGGCGAGGGAGCCCAGCGGGCCGCGATGGATCACGTCGCCGCCGCCAGCGCGATTGCCGAAGCCGTGCTGTCGGCCAAGAAGTCCGCCGAATAGGCGCGGCGGAACCGCCGCGATATGGTGGGAGGCGGGCATCATTCCTGTTCGAGGAATTGCTCGATCTTCTCCCACGCTTGTCTGACGTAACGTCGATGCACTAACCGTTTCAGCCATGACATGAGCCAAACACGTCGTCGCGACAGCGATTGGAGCATGATGGTTTCAACATCGTTCTCGCTCCAACCCGCCCATTCTCCTGCGACGGACAGAAGATTTGATGCAAAGGCCGGAGCCACCTCATCCTCGAGGATCAACCGGAGCTCTGCAAGCGAGTACCCGGATATCTTGAGCACCCCGGCGATCCGGCGATAGTCGCCTGTCTCCAATTCGGTGTCGAGAAACAGGTCCGACATCGCATGCCAAACCGGCAACCTTCTCTCAACATCGAAGATGGCAACGCGCTTCAAAGGCCAGACGCCCCTTGCCAGGCTGCCGTGGCGAAGCCGCGATAAGCTTGGTCCAGAAAGTGCAGAAAATCAGCAGGCCCCTGAAACTCGAACAGGCGATCGGCTGGACGGGGCAGCGGAACATTGGCTTTGCCAGCCCATCGAACAAGGGTTTCGACATCAAAGCACCCTTCGAGATGAACGTGGATTTCCGCTTCCGGCGATGCGCGGAAAAGTTCGGGATTGATTGATGACACTGCTTTTGCCTCTCCCGACCTGCGGTCGCTGTCACACGATCTTACCGCATTACGGGATGGGCTTCTCAGAAGAATCCGGCCTTTCGGCTTGACACTCAACTTTGCTCAATGTGATGGTATGCCATAATCAATAATATATCAGGCGGTATCATATAAACTGGGATGTCGCAAACTCTGGGTGCAATCGACCTAGCTAGTAAGCATTTGTCTTTTAAAGGAATTATTTAGGAGCGCACTCAAATCCCCATCGTTTCCGGGAACGAACTTGACACTCAGATATTATGGTATACCATAATACGAAATTGAGAAATGAGGTGTTTGATGGCCATTCAAATTCGCAAGACGGGACTGCAGATCGAAACGACGCTGATCGAGGGCGGCAAGGCCGCTGCGGTGCCGCTCAAGCTCTTCACCGCCTTCGCGGTCGTGAACAATCCCTGGGCGGGGCGCGGCTTCGTCGAAGACCTCAAGCCGGAAATCCACGCAGCCGCTCCCATTCTCGGCGAATTGCTGACCAAGATGATCATCGACGCCGTCGGCTCCGGCGAAGCTGTCGAAGGTTATGGAAAGGCGGCCGTCGTCGGCCTCAACGGTGAGATCGAGCACGCATCCGCGCTCATCCACACGCTGCGCTTCGGCAATTTCTATCGTCAGGCCGTCGGCGCGAAATCCTATCTTGCCTTCTGCAATACGCGCGGCCCGGCCAATGCGCCGATCATGATCCCGCTGATGGACAAGAACGATGAAGGCCGCCGCTCGCACTATCTGACCATCCAGACGTCGATCCCCGACGCGCCTGCCGCCGACGAGATCGTCGTGGTTCTCGGCGCTTCGGTGGGCGGGCGTCCGCATCACCGCATCGGCGACCGCTATCAGGATCTCAAGGACCTGGGGCAGGACGTCGCCAATCCGGCGGGCGTTTGAAAGGGTGGGCTCTGACATGCTGACGGCCGGATCGATCTCAGGCACCGCTGCAGCGAAGGCCGCCGGTGCTCTGCCCCGCAAGAGGACGGCAAGCGGAACGGCCTATCACGAGGCCGGCAACGGCGAGCCGCTGGTTCTGATCCATGGTGTCGGCATGCGGCTCGAAGCCTGGGCGCCGCAGATTGCAGCGCTGTCCGAGGGCCATCGCGTCATCGCGGTCGACATGCCGGGGCACGGCGAGAGCGCGAAGCTGCCGGTCGGCAGCCCGCTCGAGGAGTTTGTCGCCTGGTTCGGACGGTTTCTCGACGAGATGGCAATCGATACGGCCAATGTTGCCGGGCACTCGATGGGCGCACTGGTATCGGGAGGTGCGGCCGCGACCTTCGGCAAGCGCATCAAGCGCGTCGCTTATCTCAACGGCGTCTACAGGCGCGACCCGGAAGCGAAAGCTGCCGTGCTCGCGCGGGCTGCGGCCATTCCGGTCACCGGCGTGGACAAGGAAGGTCCGCTGGCGCGCTGGTTCGGCGATGATCCGGAGAGCAACGTCGCGCGCGAATTGACGCGAAAGTGGCTCAACCTCGTCGATCCCGAGGGATATGCTGTTGCTTACGCCGCCTTCGCCGGAGGAGACGAGACCTATGCCGATGGCTGGAAGGACGTTCAAGGCCCGGCCTTATTCCTGACGGGCTCCGATGACCCGAATTCGACGCCCTTGATGGCGGAGCAAATGGCGGCGCTTGCGCCGAAGGGCTGGGTCCGCATCGTGGAAGGGCATCGTCATATGGTGAACCTGACCGCGCCTCATATCGTCAATTCGCTGCTCGCTGAGTGGCTGTCGTCCGGGGAGGATGAACGATGACAATCCAGACTGTTGATCCCAGGGCATTGCGCGATGCATTCGGAGCTTTCCCGACCGGCGTGACCGTCGTCACTGCCTGCGACGGCGAGGGGAATCCGATCGGGTTCACCGCGAATTCCTTCACCTCGGTCTCCCTCAACCCGCCGCTGCTTCTCGTTTGCCTTGCCAAGACCTCGCGCAATTTCGCGACCATGACCGGCGCGCAGCATTTCGCGATCAACGTGCTGTCGGAAACGCAGAAGGACGTGTCGAATACCTTCGCACGCCCCGTTGAAGACCGATTTGCGGCGGTCGAATGGGCCAAGGGGTCGGCTGGCTGCCCAGTCTTCTCGAACGTCGCGGCATGGTTCGAATGCGCTATGGAAGAGGTCATCGAGGCCGGCGACCACGTCATCCTGATGGGACGCATCGAATCCTTCGACAATAGCGGCCGCAACGGTCTCGGCTATGCCCGCGGCGGCTACTTCACGCCGACGCTCGCAAGCAAGGCGGTTTCCGCCGCGGCCGAAGGCAATATCGAACTTGCGGCCGTCGTCGAACGCCGCGGAGAAGTCCTGCTCCTCGGCGACGACGTGTTCGCTCTCCCGAGCATCGACGCTCATGACGGCAACCCGACCGAGGCGCTGGAAAAATATCTGGAGACGCTCACCGGGCTGAAGGTCAGCATCGGCTTTCTCTACTCGGTTTACGAGGGCAAGAGCGACGGCAAGCAGCATATCGTCTACCACGCTGTCGCAGGCGATGGGGAGCCGGCGAGCGGCAGGTTCGTGAAACCTGACGCACTGGCTGCGGCAAAGTTCAAGACCACTTCGACCGCCGACATCGTCAACCGCTTCGCGATGGAAAGCTCGATCGGCAATTTCGGCGTCTATTTCGGCGACGAGACCGGCGGCAAAGTTCATCCCATTCCAGCCAAGGGCGCAAAAGCATGAAGTTCTCCCTCTTCGTCCATATGGAACGGCTCGACGCCAGCCAGAGCCACAAGAGCCTCTACGAGGAATTCGTCGCGCTCTGCGAGATCGCCGACAAGGGCGGCATGCATGCGATCTGGACGGGTGAGCACCATGGCATGGATTTCACCATCGCGCCCAACCCGTTCGTGACCATTGCCGATCTTGCGCGCCGCACGTCGCGGGCAAGGCTTGGGACGGGAACGGTGATCGCTCCCTTCTGGCATCCGATCAAGCTTGCCGGCGAAGCTGCCATGACCGACATCATCTGCGACGGCAGGCTCGATATCGGGATCGCGCGCGGCGCCTATTCCTTCGAATATGAACGCCTGCTGCCGGGTCTCGACGCCTGGGGTGCCGGCCAGCGCATGCGCGAGCTCGTCCCGGCGGTCAAGGGCATATGGGCTGGCGACTACGCCCATGACGGAGAGTTCTTCAAGTTCCCCGCGACCACCTCGGCGCCGAAGCCGCTGCAGCAGCCGAACCCGCCGATCTGGGTGGCCGCGCGCGATCCGAATTCGCACGAATTCGCCGTCGCCAACGGCTGCAACGTCCAGGTCACGCCGCTCTGGCAGGGTGACGACGAAGTCCAGTCGCTGATGGACCGCTTCAATGATGCCTGCGCCAAAAACCCCGATGTCGAGCGGCCGAAGATCATGCTGCTGCGCCACACCTATGTCGGCTCGTCGGAAGAAGACGTCGCCCAGGCGGCTCATGAACTCAGCGTTTACTACAACTACTTCTTCGCCTGGTTCAAGAATGAGAAGCCGATTACCCAAGGGCTGATCGAACGGATTCCGGACGAGCAGATCAGAGCGAATGCGATGCTGTCGGATCAAGTCATGCGCACCAACAATGTCGTTGGTGATGCCGAGACCGTCATCAGCAGGCTCAAGGCGTATGAAGCCCTCGGCTACGACGAATATTCCTTCTGGATCGACACCGGCATGAGTTTCGAGCGCAAGAAGGCGTCGCTCGAACGCTTCATCGCCGAGGTCATGCCGGCATTTCAGGAGTAGGACCATGCGGCGTTTCCAGCATTACATCGACGGCGAATTCTCGGATGGTGAAGCGAGCTATCCGAGCATCGATCCGGCCACCGGCGCGATCTGGGCTGAAATGCCCGAAGCGCGCGAAGGCGATGTCGATCGGGCCGTGAACGCTGCCGAGAGGGCGCTCTACGAGGGCCCCTGGGCGAAGATGACGGCCACGCAGCGCGGCAAGCTGCTCTATAAGCTCGCCGACCTCGTCGCCGCCAACGCGCAGGTGCTCGCCGAGCTGGAAACGCGCGACACCGGCAAGATCATCCGCGAAACATCAGCGCAGATCGCCTACGTTGCCGAATATTATCGCTACTATGCCGGCATTGCAGACAAGATCGAAGGCTCCTACCTGCCGATCGACAAGCCTGACATGGATGTCTGGCTTCGCCGCGAGCCGATCGGCGTCGTCGCCATGGTCGTGCCGTGGAACAGCCAGCTTTTCCTTTCTGCGGTGAAGATCGGCCCGGCGCTCGCCGCCGGCTGCACGATGGTGGTCAAGGCCTCGGAAGACGGGCCGGCCCCGCTTCTCGAATTTGCGCGTCTCGTGCATGAAGCGGGCTTCCCCGCCGGCGTCGTCAACGTCATCACCGGTTTCGGTGCCTCCTGCGGTGCGGCGCTCGGCCGCCATCCGAAGGTCGCGCATGTCGCCTTCACCGGCGGTCCCGAGACTGCGCGGCACGTCGTTCGCAACTCGGCCGAAAACCTCGCTTCGACATCGCTGGAACTCGGCGGCAAGTCGCCCTTCATCGTCTTCGCCGATGCCGATCTCGAAAGTGCCGCCAACGCCCAGGTCGCCGGCATCTTCGCCGCAACGGGACAAAGCTGTGTTGCCGGATCGCGCCTGATTGTCGAACGCAGCGTCAAGGACAAATTCGTCGCCCTGCTGCGCGAGAAGGCCGAGGCGATCCGGATCGGCGCGCCGCTCGACATGGCGACGGAGGTCGGTCCGCTCGCTACCAAGCGCCAGCAGGACAATATCGGCGCGCTCGTTGCCAATTCGATCGAAAGCGGCGCCCGTCTCGTCACCGGCGGCAGCAAGATCGACCGCGAAGGCTTTTACTTCGCGCCGACGATCCTCGATTGCGATGAGGTCGCGTCGCCCTCGCTGATCGAGGAGTTCTTCGGGCCGGTCCTGTCGGTCGTCTCGTTCGAAACCGAGGCCGAGGCGCTGCGGCTTGCCAACGATACCCGCTACGGCCTCGCCTCCGGGCTCTTTACCCAGAACCTCACCCGGGCGCACCGGCTGATGAAGGGCATCCGCGCCGGCATCGTCTGGGTCAACACCTACCGCGCCGTGTCGCCGATCGCGCCCTTCGGCGGCTTCGGCCTGTCCGGCCATGGCCGGGAAGGCGGCATGGCCGCAGCCCTCGATTACACCCGCACCAAGACGATCTGGCTCAGGACCTCGGACGATCCGATCCCCGATCCCTTCGTGATGAGGTAGCGTCGATGTTTTACGAAATCCGCACCTATCGGCTGAAGAACGGCACGATCCCGCAATATCTCAAGGTTGTGGAGGAAGAGGGGATCGAGATCCAGAAGAGCCATCTCGGCGCGCTGGTCGGCTACTTCTTCTCGGAGATCGGGACGATCAACGAAATCGTCCACATCTGGGCCTTCACAAGCCTGGATGACCGGGAGGCGAGACGCCAGCGGCTTTTGGCCGACCCCCGGTGGCAGGCCTTCCTGCCCAAGATTCGCGATCTCATCGAGGTGGCGGAAAACAAGATTATGAAGCCAGCAAGCTTTTCTCCCAGGGGCGAGGCGCACTGACGGCATAAGGCATACCCGTAGGACAAACCAGAACAGGGATAAGGGAACATGAAAACGACATTTGCTTTCGCGGCGGTTGCCGCATTCGTCGCGGTCTCCGCGCCGGCCAAGGCCGACAACATGGTCTTCTCGAGCTGGGGCGGAACGACCCAGGATGCGCAGAAGGCGGCATGGGCGAGCCCGTTCACCGAGAAGACCGGCATCACCGTCGTGCAGGACGGCCCGACCGACTACGGCAAGCTCAAGGCCATGGTCGAGGCTGGCGAAGTCACCTGGGACGTCGTCGACGTCGAAGGCGATTATGCCGCCCAGGCCGGCAAGAACGGCCAGCTCGAGAAGCTCGACTTCTCCGTCATCGACAAATCCAAGCTCGACCCGCGCTTCGTCACCGATTATTCGGTCGGCAGCTTCTATTATTCCTTCGTCATCGGCTGCAATGCCGATGCCGTCAAAGCCTGCCCGAAGACATGGGCCGACCTGTTCGACACGGCGAAATTCCCGGGCAAGCGCACCTTCTACAAGTGGTCGGCTCCCGGCGTGATCGAAGCGGCGCTGCTGGCCGACGGCGTGCCTGCCGACAAGCTTTATCCGCTCGATCTCGACCGCGCCTTCAAGAAGCTCGACACGATCAAGTCCGACATCATCTGGTGGTCGGGCGGCGCTCAGTCGCAGCAGCTCCTGGCATCTGCCGAAGCGCCCTTCGGCAGCGTCTGGAACGGCCGCATGACGGCGCTTGCCGCGACCGGCATCAAGGTTGAAACTTCCTGGGAGCAGAACATCACCGCTGCCGATGCCCTCGTCGTGCCGAAGGGCTCGCCGAATCTGGAAGCGGCGATGAAGTTCATTGCACTGGCGACTTCGGCCGAGCCGCAGGCGGCCCTCGCAAAAGCCACCGGCTATGCGCCGATCAACCTCGACTCGGCCAAGCTGATGGACCCGGAAACGGCCAAGACCCTGCCGGACCAGCAGACGGCAAGCCAGGTGAACGCCGATATGAACTACTGGGCGGATAACCGCGATGCCATCGGCGAGAAGTGGTACGCTTGGCAGGCGAAATAAGCTGAAACTCGAGGCGAACGGGCACGGCGAAGGTCGCCGTGCCCCCCGCGACGCCGGGCTAATTGTTAGCACCTTGGCGCCCCGCGGAAATTGACGGGTGGGAAGGACTGTCATGTCGACGTATAGCGATGCCTCCGGCATCATTGCGCCTTTGCCAAAGGTGCGCAGGAAAACAGGTTTTGGCGCGGTGGCTCCGGCCTTCGCCTTCGTCGGCATCTTCTTCATCGTGCCGGTGGCGATACTTCTGTTGCGAAGCGTGCTGGAACCCGTGCCGGGCCTGGGCAACTATGCGCAGCTGGTCGGGTCGGCGACCTATCTCAAGATTTTCGCCAATACCTTCATCGTCTCGGGTCTCGTCACGGTGATCTCCCTGCTGATCGGTTTTCCCGTGGCCTGGGCGCTCGCAATCATGCCCGGACGGCTGACCTCGGTGCTTTTTGCGATCCTGCTGCTGTCGATGTGGACCAATCTGCTCGCCCGCACCTATGCCTGGATGGTGCTGTTGCAGCGGACGGGGCTCATCAACAAGATGCTGATGGGAATGGGCCTGATCGACCAGCCCTTAGCGCTCGTCAACAATCTGACCGGCGTGACGATCGGCATGACCTATATCATGCTGCCTTTCATCATCCTGCCGCTCTACGGCGTGATCAAGAAGATCGACCCGTCGATCCTGCAGGCGGCGGCCCTTTGCGGCGCCAACCGCTGGCAGTGCCTGACGCGTGTTCTCCTGCCGCTGGCCACACCCGGCTTGGCGGCCGGCGCCCTGATGGTCTTCGTCATGTCGCTTGGTTATTTCGTCACGCCGTCGCTTCTCGGGGGTACGGCAAACATGATGCTCGCAGAGCTGATCGCGCAGTTCGTGCAGTCGCTGGTCAACTGGGGAATGGGCGGTGCCGCGGCGCTGGTCCTCCTGGTGGTGACCCTGTCGCTTTATGCCGTGCAGCTGCATTTCCTAGGCAACCAGAACCAGGGAGGACGTTGATATGTTGCTCAATTTCGACCGTCTCGGCTGGTGGAAATACGTCCTTCTCGGCATAACGCTTCTGACGGCCGCCTTCCTGCTGTTGCCGATCGTCTTCATCGCCGCTCTGTCTTTCGGCTCGTCGCAATGGCTGATCTTTCCGCCGCCGGGCTGGACATTTCAATGGTACGGCGAGCTCTTCGCCGATCCGCGCTGGCTGGAATCGGCTCTGACGAGCTTGAAGATCGCGGTCATCGTGACGGTTCTGTCGGTGCTGCTGGGGCTTGTCACGTCTTTCGGGCTGGTGCGCGGTTCCTTCATGTTCCGCGATACGCTGAAAGCGCTGTTCCTGACCCCGATGATCCTGCCGGTCGTGGTTCTCGCGGTCGCCCTCTATGCCTTCTTCCTGAGGATCGGCCTTGGCGGCACCCTGACGGGCTTCGTCATTTCGCATCTGGTGCTGGCGCTGCCTTTCTCGATCCTGTCAATATCGGGCGCGTTGGAGGGTTTCGACAAGTCGATCGAGGACGCGGCGGTTCTCTGTGGTGCCACTCCTCTGGAAGCCAAGATCAGGGTCACGCTTCCGGCGATCAGCCATGGGCTGTTTTCGGCCGCCGTCTTCTCGTTCCTGACATCCTGGGACGAGGTGGTGGTGGCGATCTTCATGTCCAGCCCGACCCTGCAGACGCTGCCCGTGAAAGTATGGGCGACGCTGCGGCAAGACCTGACGCCCGTCGTCGCCGCGGCGTCGACCCTTCTCATCCTTTTGACGATCATCTTGATGGCCCTGGTTGCCGTCGTGCGTAAGGTACTGAAACAATGAACGAACCATTCCTTCAGATCCGCGGTATACGCAAGGAATACGGCGCAGTCGTCGCCGTGCACGATGTCACTCTCGACGTCCGGCGCGGCGAGTTCCTGACCTTTCTCGGGCCGTCGGGATCGGGAAAGAGCACGACGCTCTACATTCTGGCGGGATTCGACAATCCGACGAAAGGCGACATTACGCTGGAGGACAAGACCCTGCTCGCCACGCCGTCGCACAAGCGCAATATCGGCATGGTGTTCCAGCGCTACACCCTGTTTCCCCATCTGACGGTGGGCGAAAACATCGCCTTTCCGCTGAAGGTCAGGCGCAAGTCCAAAGCCGAGATCGACAGCAAGGTGAGGGAGATGCTGCGCCTCGTTCGGCTCGAAGGTTTCGAGGATCGCAAGCCCGCGCAAATGTCGGGTGGTCAGCAGCAGCGCGTCGCGCTGGCCAGGGCCCTTGCCTATGATCCGCCGGTGCTGCTGATGGACGAGCCGCTGTCGGCGCTCGACAAGAAGCTGCGCGAGGAAATCCAGCACGAGATCCGCCGCATCCACCAGCAGACCGAAGTGACGATCCTCTACGTCACGCATGATCAGGAGGAGGCCTTGCGCCTCTCCGACCGTATCGCCGTCTTTTCGAAGGGCGTCATCGACCAGATCGGAACCGGTCCCGAACTCTACGCCAATCCCAAGACCCGCTTCGTTGCCGAATTCATCGGCGACAGCGACTTCATTTCCTGCGATCTGCTTTCGTCATCCGACGGACAGGCGACGATTTCGCTCGGCGGCGGGACCGTCTTCAACCGCATTCCGGTGCACGGGAAGGGCGCTTCCGGCAACCGGGCAGCGCTGATGCTGCGGCCGGAGCGCATTCGGCTGTCACGAGCCCAGGCTGATGGAACCGGTCTTGCCGCAACGGTCAGCGACATCACTTTCCTCGGCAACAACATCCACGTCGCGACCGAAACGGCGACGGGCGAGGCGCTTTCGGTTCGCCTGCCGTTCGGTCACGAAGCGATCACCGGGCTCAGCCGCGGCGATACGGTGCATCTGGACTTCGATCCCGGTGCCGCTCACGTGTTCTGCTGAAAGTCGTCTTATGAAGCTCGTTGATTCCTCGCTGTTCCGTCAGGCATGCCCGGTTGCCGATCGCTGGATCGAAGCGGAAGGCCGGCAAGCGACGGTGATCCGCAACCCGGCGACGGGCGAGGCGCTGGGCGCGGTCCCCGATCTCGGCGCCGCGGAGACGGAGGCGGCCATCAGGGCGGCCGTCATCGCCCAGAAGCTTTGGGCGAAGAAGACGGCCGGGGAGCGCGCGTCCATTCTCAAGGCGTGGCACCGTCTGATGATCGAGAACCGTGACGATCTGGCGATGATCCTGACGCTGGAGCAGGGAAAACCGCTCGCCGAGGCCAAGGGGGAGATCACCTATGGCGCAAGTTTCATCGAATGGTTCGCCGAGGAAGCAAGACGCATCAACGGCGAGATCATACCGGGACATCAGCCGGACAAGCGCCTCCTCGTCATGCGCCAGCCCGCCGGCGTGGTGGCGGCCATCACGCCTTGGAATTTTCCGAATGCGATGGTCACGCGCAAGGTCGGGCCGGCGCTTGCCGCCGGCTGCGCCGTCGTCTTGAAACCTGCCCCGCAGACGCCGTTCTCGGCCATCGCGCTCGCCGTTCTCGCCGAGCGCGCCGGCCTGCCGCCGGGCCTCCTCAGCATCGTCACCGGCGATGCGGCTGCGATCGGCGGGGTTCTCACCGCAAGCCGCGACATCAGAGTCCTGACCTTCACCGGCTCTACCCGCACGGGCGAACTGCTTTACCGGCAATGCGCGCCGACGATCAAGAAGCTCGGTCTCGAGCTTGGCGGGAATGCCCCCTTCATCGTTTTCGACGATGCCGATCTCGATGCTGCCGTCGAGGGCGCGATCATCGCCAAGTTCCGCAACAACGGCCAGACCTGCGTCTGCGCCAACCGGCTTTATGTCCAGGACGGCGTCTACGAGGCCTTTGCCGCCAAGCTCGCGATGGCGGTTGCGACGTTGAAGGTCGGTAATGGCCTGGAGCGCGACGTCGTGCTTGGTCCGCTCATCGACGACAACGCCGTCGCCAAGATAGAGACTCATATTCGCGATGCCGTCGCCAAGGGTGCGAGCGTCGTTTCGGGGGGCAAGCGCCACGCACTTGGCGGCCTGTTCTTCGAGCCGACGGTTCTGCGTGACGTCGATGCCGGCATGCAGGTGGCGCGCGAGGAAACCTTCGGGCCGCTTGCGCCGCTCTTTCGGTTCCGCGACGAGCAGGATGTCATCGAAAAGGCGAACGACACCGAATTTGGGCTCGCCTCCTATTTCTACGCGCGTGACCTCTCGCGGGTCTTCCGTGTGGCCGAAGCACTCGAATATGGGATGGTCGGCGTCAATACCGGTCTCGTTTCCACCGCCGAAGCGCCATTCGGCGGCGTGAAGATGTCGGGTCTCGGCCGCGAGGGGTCGAGGCACGGATTGGACGAATATACCGAACTCAAATATGTATGCCTGGGCGGCATCGCCTGATCTGGTCGATGCCTGCGCTTCGCCGCAGGAAAGACCGGAATGCCTCTCGTCAGCATCGCCATGTATGTCACGTCGACGCCACTCGCGGATGCGACGGCCGAACTCTGGTCGTTCCTCCGGCAATATCTCTCGCAAGCCGGCCTCGGGGATCTGCCCGAGAAGCTCGATCAGACGGTTCCATATGAGGAAGCCTGGCTGAGGCCGGATCTTCTCCTTTCGCAGACATGCGGCTATCCTTTTGCAAGCAGCCTGCGGGGCAGAGTTCGCCTGGTGGCGACGCCCGTCTACGGCCATCCCGGCTGCGACGGCCCGCTGATGCGCAGTTTCATCATCGTCCGCGAGGGCTCTCCGCTTCGCTCGCTTGAGGACCTTCGCGGCACCACCGCCGCGATCAACAGCCCCGACAGCAATTCCGGCAGCAATCTCTTTCGCGCAGCAGTCGCCCCGCTTGGCCGCGACGGCCGGTTCTTCGGCCGGATCATCGAAACCGGCAGCCACGGCGGCAGCATCGCCGCCGTCGCCGATGGCCGAGCGGACAGCGCGGCGATCGATTGCATCACCTACGCCAATATCCGCCGTTTCGATCCCGGCCAAATCGAGGGCATTCGTATCATCGCCGAAACGCCTAAAGGCCCCGGCCTGCCGTTCATCACCTCAGGCGATGCGTCGGACGAGAGAATCCACCTCCTGCGAAGCGGACTCGATACCGCCATCAGGGAGCCATCGCTCGCCACCACGCGCGCCACCCTCGGCCTCGTCGATTTCGCAGTGCTTTCCGAAGCCGATTACGAGCCGCTTCTATCATTGGCCGGCGATTTCGCCGAGGTCGGGGTGACGTAGATCATCGTCGACTTCAGGCGGCCTTGCCGAGTTTCGAAGGACGCGTGACGGCGGCCTTCGTGACCATGGCGGTGACTTCGGCGCGCCGCGCGCCGGAAAGCGGCAGGCGCGGCATGCGCACGCGCTCTGAGCCGCGGCCCATGATCTGTTCGGCCAGCTTGATCGACTGCACGAGGTCATGTTCGGCATCGAGATGCAGAAGCGGCATGAACCAGCGGTAGATCCTGCGCGCCTCTTCCCAGTCGCCGCGTTCGGCGGCCGCGACGAGCTGCACGGATTCCTCCGGAAAGGCGCTGGTGAGGCCGGAGACCCAGCCTTTGGCGCCGAGCATCAGGCCTTCGAGCGCGACGTCGTCGAGGCCCGCGAAGATATCGAAACGATCGCCGAATTCATTGATGAGATCGGTGAAGCGGCGCGGATCAGGCGCGCTTTCCTTGACCGCCTTGATGTTCGGCACGTCGGCGAGCACCTTCAGCACGTCGGCGCCGATGTTGACGCGATAGGCGGGCGGGTTGTTGTAGAGCATGATCGGCAGCGAGGTCGCTTCGGCGACGGTGCGGAAATGCGCGATCAGCTCTTCCGGCTTCGGCACATAGACCATGGCCGGCAGCAGCATCAGGCCGTCGGCGCCGAGCTTTTCGGCGTCGCGGGCATAGGCGACGGCGCGGCGCGTGTCGAATTCGGAGACGCCCGTCACGACGGGAACGCGGCCGTTGACGACCTCGACGGCGGCTTTGAGGATCGTGCGCTTCTCATCGGGATCGAGCGAGTTGTTCTCGCCGCAGGTGCCCATGACGATCAGCCCGTTGACGCCGTCGTTGACGAGCGCGTCCTGGACGCGCTGGGTCGCGGAAAGATCCACGGACAGATCTTCGTTGAATTGCGTCGTTACGGCGGGAAATACGCCCTTCCATCCTGTTGTCATCGATCGAACCTCCGTTAAAGTCGGTTCCTTATATACAAACTGTCGACAAGACTCAATCACCTTGATTTCGCAAATTCGTTGGGCGTTGCGGAAGTCGGCCAAAACACAATACAAGGCTCTCATGAAGGGGAGAGACGGATGCAGAACGACGCGGAAAATGTGCGGGTGCGCGGTTCCGGCACGCAGAGCGTCTATGTCACGCTGCGCCGGGAAATCCTGTCGATGGCGCTGGAACCTGGCAGTCCGCTGGATGAGGTGCGGCTGTCGGAGCGTTTCGGCATGTCGAGGACGCCCATTCGCGAGGCGCTCTTACGGCTTGCCGCCGATGGGCTGGTCACGACCCTGCCGAACCGGAACACGATCGTCGCGCCGATCGATTTCGCGGGCCTGCCCACCTATTTCGAAGCGCTGACCCTGATGTACCGGGTCACGACGCGCGGGGCCGCCGAGAGGCGAAATGACGAAATCATGAAGACCATCCGCCTGCACCAGAAGGATTTCGCCGATGCGGTCGCCGCCCGCGATGCCTATGCGATGATCGAGGCGAACCGCGAATTTCACGTGGCGATCGCCGAGCTTGCCGGCAATCCCTATTACACGGCCTTCTTCGCCAGGCTGCTCGACGAAGGCCGGCGCATCCTTCGCTTGTATTATTCGACCTTCGACGACCGCCTGCCGCGCCAATATGTCGACGAACACGAGGAAATCATCGCCGCGATCGAAGCGGGCGATGCCGATCGTGCCGACCGGTTGGCAATCGCCCACGCCGGGCAGATCGTCCGCCAGATTCAGGACTATATCGCCCGCGACCTCGACCGGCCGGTGGCGATCAGCCTATCTTGATGTGGCCGAACGCAGGAAAACAGGAAAACCGCATGTCGTGGCAACACCGGCAAGAGCAAGGGAGTGGCGCCGTGCAAAACCTATTGAGCTGTTCGATCTGTCCGGCAACCATGCCCTGATCACCAGGGCATGTGATCGATCACCCCGTTCCTCCAATTGAAATGTCGTCAGATAGAGCACCGTGCTCTATGCGAACATTGTCTGCGCGACCTGAGTGAATTCTAAGGTTTAAAAGGCCGGCAACTGAGATGCAATGATTTCTAATGAAAATCTGAGTAACGCTAATAATTCCAGCGTATAGAAAAGTACAATAATAATAAAATGACAAATTTGAACTGAGAATTTGCCGCGATGTCTCGGAGTGTATAGTTTTCCGCTCCGCGAAACGGCGATAGGGAATATTTCGATGTGCCTTGGACACACGACACTCCGGATTGAATGAGGTCGAACTCTAATAGCTGTTCGGATGTTAAGCGCGGTTAAGGAAGTGTAAAGTTTGGTAAAGGTTCTTTCCGCGGCGCAGGCGAGGTGCGCTGCCGGCAGGACGCGCAGGCGGCGCGAGGCCGCCTGCGGGGGATATACGTCCCGCGGTCTCCTTCCGGGGGAGGGAATTTGACCGAAGAGGTTGCCATGAAAGTCGCCATGAAAGGCCCGTATCGGGCGCGGTGCATCTGGCCGATCGTTCGCGATAAGGTTATCTCTGACCGTGTCCTCGCTTCGATTGCTCGGGTTTGAAGGCGATCGCCGCGTGATCGTTGGACGCTTGCGGTTTATCCTCAGTGATTTCCTGGGCCAGCCCGATCCGGCGCAGCAACCGTTTGAGCGCTTCGTCCAGGTCGTCGACGAAGGTGAAGATGACGGGGATGACGATGAGGCTCAGCAGCGTCGACATCATCACGCCGCCGATCACGACGATCGCCATCGGCTGACGGAAGCTCGAATCGCCGCCGGTCAGGCTGAGGGCGACCGGAAGCATGCCGCATGCCATGGCGATGGTGGTCATGACGATCGGCCGAGCGCGCTTGTGGCAGGCATCCACGAGAGCATCGAAGCGGGGCATGCCCTGGCGGCGCGACATGATCGCGTATTCGATGAGCAGGATCGAGTTCTTCGTCACCACGCCCATCAGCATGAGCAGCCCGATGACGGCGGCCATCGAGAAACTGGTTCCGGTCAAGACCAGCGGCACGAGCGCGCCGCCGAGCGAGAGCGGCAGGGCCATCAGCAGGGTGAGCGGCTGCAGGAAGTCGTGGAACAGCAGGACGAGGACCGCGTAGATGCAGAACACGCCGATCGCCATGGCCAGCGCGAAGCTCTGGAACAGCTCCGAACTGCGCTGAAGTTCGCCTTGTTCGACGAGTGTCACGCCCGATGGCAGATGCTGGAGCGCCGGCAGCGCCTGTGCCTCGCGGTTGACGTCGCCGAGGATGCGGCCATTGAGTTCGACCGACACGGTGACATTGCGCATCCGGTCGATGCGGTCGATTTCGGACGGGCTGCCGCCGATCCGGATATCGGCGATCGATCCGAGATCGACATTGCCGTTCGTGCCCGCCACCCGCATGTTCTTGATATCGTCCAGACTGGTGCGGGACTCCGGGCTGAAGCGGACGACGATCGGAACCTGACGCTGCGGCAGGTTGAGCTTCGGCAGGCTGGCGGAATATTCGCCGTTCGTTGCTACGCGCGCGGCCTCGGCGATAGCGCTCGACGTCACCCCGAGCGCTGCGGCGCGCGCAAAATCGGGCGTGATCTGGATCTCGGGCGCCTGCCTTGCCGCGGTCGATGTGACCGCTCCGATGCCTTTCAGCGTGCGGAGCTGTTCTTCGAGCGCGGTGCTTGCGCTATCGAGGGCGTTGGCATCGTCACTGGCAAGGGTGATTTCGAGCTTCGTGCCGTTGGCGCCGCCGCCGACGGCGACGCGCACGCCTGATAGAACCGACAGAGCCTGCCGGATATCGTTTTCGATTTCCGACTGCTTGCGGTCACGCTCGCCGATCGGCGTCAGCACGGCGACGATCGTGGCGGAATTGACGCTGCTCGTGGTGCTGGCGTCCGGGCCGCCGCCGCCCGAAGATGTGGAGCCGACCGAGGAGAAGACACGGGTGACGTCCGTGAGCTTGCCGACGATGTCGGCGGCTTTCCTGGTCGCCGCATCGGTCTGCTCTATGGTGGCGCCCGGCTGCATGGTCAGCGTGATCTGGGTCCGCGCGTCGTCGGAGGCGGGCAGGAAGCCGGATTTCAGCAGGGGAATGGTGGAAAGGGAAAGCGCCACGATGACGGCGGTCACGGCCACCGTGGTCTTGCGGCGGGTCATGGCGGCCTTCACGATGGCCAGATAGGCGCGCATGATGCGGCCGTCCTTTTCCTCGCTCGGATGGGCCTTCATGAAATAGGCGGCCATCATCGGCGTCAGCAGGCGCGCGACGACGAGCGAGGCGAGGACGGCAACGGCGGCGGTAACCCCGAACTGGCGGAACAGAAGCCCCGGAATACCGCTCATGAAGGCCGTCGGCAGGAAGACCGCGACCAACGTGAAGGTGGTTGCGATGACGGCAAGCCCGATCTCGTTGGCCGCTTCGAGGGCGGCATCGATCGGCCGCTTGCCCATCTGCAGGTGGCGGGCGATGTTCTCGATCTCGACGATGGCGTCGTCGACCAGGATGCCGACCACCAGCGACAGCGCCAGCAGCGTGATGATATTAAGGCTGAAGCCGCAGAGGTACATGACCAGGAAGGTCGGAATCACGGACAGGGGCAGCGCCACGGCCGATAGGATCGTTGCGCGCCAGTCGCGAAGGAAGAGCCAGACGACGATGATCGCCAGGATCGCCCCTTCGAACAGCATGTGCATCGAACCGTCATAATTGTCGATGATCGGGCCGATCGTGCTGTAGGCTTCGTCGATCTGGACATTGGAATGTTTGACGGCGAACTGCTTGATCGCCTTGTCGACATCGCCGGCGACACCGCTGTCGGAAAAGCCGTTCGAGCGCTTGATCTCGACCGCGATCACCGGCTTTCCGTCGAGATAGGCCATCGAGGACCGCTCGGCGAAACTGTCCGTCACCGATGCGACTTCGTCGAGGCGAACCTGCTGGCCGTTGGCCAGGGGAATTCTCAGTCCTTTCAGGGCCTCGACCGACGGCAGAGCGCCGAGCGTGCGCAGGGTTTGACGGGTGTAGCCGATTTCGCCGAGGCCGCCCGACGTATCCGCCTGCACGGCCTTCAGCTGCGACGATACGGTCGCCGCGGTGACGCCGAGCGACGCCATCGTCGCGGGGTCGAGATCGACGTGAACCTCGCGGTCGATCCCGCCGATGCGGTTGACTTGTCCGACGCCGGGCACCGAGAGCAGCGCCTTGGTCAGATCATTGTCGACAAACCAGGAAAGCTCGGTTTCGTTGAGAGCAGTCGAGCGGACGGCATAGGTGACCAGCGCGGAGCTTTGGACCGTGACCTTGGTGACGCTTGGCGTTTCCATCTGTGCGGGAAGATCGCCTTTGACGCTGTCGACGGCGTTGCGGACTTCGTTGAGCGCCGCTTCGCTGTTTTTCTCCAGCTTGAAGGAAACCTTGATCGAGACGGTGCCGTCGGTGATGGTCGTGGTGATGTGGTCGAGATAGCTGAGAGAGGCGAGACTATCCTCGATAGTGCGGGCGACCTCGGTTTCGAGCTGTGTCGGCGCCGCGCCGTCGAGCGTCGCCGTGACGCTGATCGTCGGAAGGTCCATATCGGGGAAGTTCTGGACTGCCAGGGTCTTGAAGGCCAAGAGCCCACCGACCGTCAGCATCACGAACAGCAAGATTGCCGGGACGGGGTTGCGGATCGAGAATGCGGAAAAATTCATCAGTTTTTCTCCGCGATCTTCACGAGGTCATTGTCCGAGAGGAATGCGCCGCCCGAGGTCACCACCTTTGATGTCCGATCTATGCCGGAGACGATTTCCACCTCGCCATCGTTGCGGCGGCCGGTTTCCACCCGGACCCTTTGCACCCGTTGATCCTCGCTCGCGGTGAAGACGTAACTGATCCCGTCCCGGAACACGATTGCGGTCTCGGGCACGGTCAGCGCCGGGGAGGTCTGCAACTCGATGTTGCCTGTGACGTAAAGTCCCGTGCGCGGACGGGTGTCGTCCGGCAGCGTGACGTAGACGATCGCTCGGCTGGTGTCGGTGCTGACCGATGGCCCGACAAGTCTCACCTTGCCCTCGATGGCGTGGCCTTCAGGGCCGTTGACCTGGACGCTCAGGCCTTGCGAAATACGCGGGAGATAACGTGCCGAAACCTCGGCCTGCCATTCGATCCGCTGCTGGCGAACCATGCGGAACAGTTCCGTGCCGGCGGAGACGACGGCGCCGAGATCGGCGGAACGCGACGTGATGAGACCGTCGTCGACGGCGGTAATGGTCGTCTGCGCAAGCTTGATCTTTTCGCTGTCGAGCGCGGCCTCTTCGGATGTAAGACTTGCCGTCGCCGTCTGCTCGTCGGCGAGATACTCGACGATCTTCTCGTCGGAGAGCGCCCCTGAAGGCTGGAGCTGTCGCGCCCGGTCAGCATTGGCTTTGGCCTTCGAGAGGCTTGCCTTGGCGGTCGCGACGGCGGCCTCCTGCTTGCGAAGATCGGCGAGCACGCTCTCCTGGGAAAGCCGCACGAGTGTCTGGCCCTTGGTGACGACGGAACCGACATCGACCAGAACATCGGTTATGCGCAGCCCGCTCGTCTCGGAGGCGATGACCGCTTCCTGCCACGGTTTCAGCCACCCGCTCGCGGGAACGGTCTCGGACCACTCCCGCTGAGCCGGCGCCGTCAAAGAGACGGTGAGGGCGGTCGCCGCGGCCGGTTCCGCCATGGCGTTGCGGAGGGGAGCAAACAGCGCCATCGTAACGAAGGCGGAGGCGAATAGTCTGGAAGTTTTTCTCAACGATGCATTCCTTGTGGTCAAGGCATCGGCGCCTTTTCCCGGTCGGCGCCAATTCGACGAAGGATTGCCGCTCATGCACGGCAACCGGGTTTCGGCGCGCGTCGATGTCATGGCAGGTATGTAACGGGGCGAACGTTAAGTGCGGTCAAGTTAGTGTTAAGTTGGGTAAAACTTGGCCGCGTGATGGTGTTTGTGCTGTATGGCTTGCCGGGACTAATGACGGACAACGCGAATGAACAAGGTTCTCCTCATCGACGACGATGCCGAGCTGACGACGCTTCTGCAGGAATATCTGGTCGAGGAAGGATATGACGTCGTAACGGATACGGACGGCCGCGCCGCGATTGCCGCGGCTGCCGGCAATACGGTCGACATCATCGTGCTCGACATCATGATGCCCCGCATGAACGGCATCGAAGTGCTGCAGAGGATCAGGAAGCTCAGCCAGGTTCCGGTCCTGATGCTGACGGCAAGAGGCGATGACGTGGACAGGATATCCGGTCTCAATCTCGGCGCCGACGACTATGTGCCGAAGCCCTGTTCGCCGGGCGAGCTTGCCGCGAGGCTGCGCGCCATCCTGCGGCGCGTGGGCCAGCCGGCAACAGGCATGTCCACAGACACGGTAAAGGCAGGGCAGCTCGTGATCCATTCCGGCAGCAGAAGTGCTGAATGGCGCGGTGAGACTTTGGAGCTGACCGGCACCGAGTTCAGCCTGCTCGAAGTTCTCGCCCGCAGCGCCGGCCAGCTGGTGTCGAAACAGGATATTTCGAAGCGGGCCTTCGGCAAGCCGCTCACCCCGTTCGATCGCCGGATCGACGTCCATATCAGCAGCGTTCGCCAGAAGCTCGGGCTGCGGGAGGACGGTCAATCCTGGATCCAGTCCGTTCGCGGCCAGGGCTATCAACTTCTCGTGGACTGATCATGCCCCGGCTTTTCTGGAAGTTCTTCGCGACGATCTGGCTGACGCTTGCAACGACGCTCACGGTCATCATCGTGATCGTCAACCTGTTTCAGATCCCGCCTCCCGGCCGCGATCGGGAGTATCAGGAGCGTGCGACCATTCTGAATCTGACGGCGAACGTGCTCACAAGGGACGGGGAGGAGGCCGCCCAGCGCTTCATCCGCACAAGTGAGGTGACGGCGCCGCTTGGGCTGACGCTTTCGAAGATAGCGGGTCCAAGCGTGTGCGCAGGCGAAGGCACGGCGGAGACGAGGTCCGTCCTGAAGGATGGCATTTGCTACCGGATCTCCGTGGCGCCGGAACCGAGCTTCCTTCTCAACATTATGGACAATCTGGCCCTGCTGGTGCCCTGGCTTTCGATTTTCGTTTCGAGCACGGTCGCAGCGGCCGCACTCGCCAGATACCTCATTCGTCCCGTCGTCCACCTTCGCGACGGCCTGAGTGCTCTTGCCCACGGCCGTTTCGACGTCCGTATCGGCGATAAGATGGCGGGGCGCAGGGACGAGGTCACAGCACTGGCGCATGATTTCGATTCCACCGCCGCACGGCTGCAGGAGCTTCAGGATGCGCAGCAGAGACTGTTCCATGACGTTTCCCATGAGCTGCGTTCGCCCTTGTCCCGCCTGCAGGCCGCCGTCGGCGTGCTCCGGCAGAGCCCGGCCAAACTCGGCGCCATGCTGGAGCGCATGGACCGGGAGGTCGAACGGCTCGATACGCTGGTGGGAGAGGTTCTGACGCTTGCGAGGCTGACGGCGGGGGCCGGCCTGCCGCTGAAGACGCAGACCCTCGACGTCATCGAACTCCTGAACGAAATCCTCGGCGATGCGGCCTTCGAAGCCCAGGCACGGGAGGTCTCGATTACGACGAGCGTCGACGGCATCTTCCGGGCTGAGGTCGAAGGCGAGCTGATCTACAGGGCGCTCGAAAACGTCGTCCGCAACGCCGTCAAATATACGGCCGATCATTCGTTCATCTCGGTGTCCTGCGAGACGGCGGCCGACCGCCTCAAGATCTGCGTCACGGATCAGGGGCCAGGCGTCAAACGGGATGAACTCGAACGGATCTTCCAGCCGTTTTCACGCGGGAAGGATGCCGTGCCGAGAGGCGGATATGGTCTCGGTCTCGCCATCACCCGGCAGGCCATCGAACGCCATGGCGGGCGCGTGCATGCGTCATTGCCGGAGGCGGGTGGCCTGGCGATCACCCTGGAGCTGCCCAGAAAGCCCTGATCCTTCTGCCGGGATTTTACCTAACTTTACAGTTTCTTAACCGCCATTAACCTTGGCGTCGCTAAGCCTGAACCCTCGATCCAGGTTCGGAAGGCTCGCCAGTGAGTATGTCGCTTCACACAAGACTATCATTCCTCCGCTACGCCGTATCCGCTCTCGCCCTTCTGCTGGCGGGCTGCGTCAGCGGCCCGGACCACGTTCCTCCGCAGATGCCGCTTCCGGCGAAATTCGAAGAGGGGAGCAATAAGAGCAACGGCAATGTCGTGACGGAGCAATGGTGGACCGCCTATCGCGACGCGAAGCTCGACGGATTGGTCGTTCACGGCCTCAGCGAGAACCTCGATGTGCTGCAGGCGCTCGAAAGCATCAACTCGGCTTCCGCCAACGTCACGGTTGCCGGCGCCAGCGCTCTGCCGAGCCTGACCGTCGACGGATCGCATACCCTGTCCGGCGAGAAGGGGCGGTTGCGTACGACGGTCGGCACCACGAACACCACAGGCGGCGAGGCCAGCCTTTCCTGGCTGCTCGACTTCTTCGGCCAGTACCGTCGCTCAAGGGAAAGTGCCATCGCCTCGCTGGGGGCTGCCTATGCGACGGCCGACAATGCTAGGCTCACCTTCCTGAAAGACCTAGTCGAGAGCTATATCGACGCCCGCTACTATCAGGAGCGCATCGCGCTCTCACAGGCGAGCTTGAAATCCCGCCAGCAGACTTACGAACTCACGCAGCTGCAGCTGAAAGCTGGTGCGGCCTCCCGGCTCGACGTCGTTCAGGCCGAGGGCCTGGTACAGTCGACAAAATCTGACATTCCGGGCCTCGAACAGAGTTTTACCGAATCGGCCCATCACATTGCCACCTTGCTCGGAATGCCGGCGGCTTCGCTGACGGACGAGCTGCGCAAGAATACAGGCCAGCCGGTCTTCCGGGGCGACATCCGCGCCGGTATCCCGGCCGATCTCATCCGCAACCGTCCCGATATAAGAAAGGCCGAACGCGAGCTGGCGGCCGCGGTCGCCGATATCGGCGCAGCCGAAGCACAGCTCTACCCGTCGATTTCGCTCTCCGGCTCGATTTCGCCGAGCTGGGTCAAATCGTCAGGCGCCAGCGGCGCAAGCCTGACCAGCTGGTCTTTCGGGCCCACACTCAACCTGCCGATCTTCGATGGCGGCAAATTGCGGGCGAATGTGGACATCGAGAAATCCGATGCCAGGACCCAATATCTGGCATGGAAAGCGGCGGTGTTGAACGGCGTCGAAGAGGTCGAAAACGCGTTGTCCGCCGTTCGCCACGACACGCGGACGCTGGAGCCGCTGCGCAGACAGGTGCAGACGGCGCAGGAATCGCTGGCGCTTTCCACAACCAGCTACAGGGATGGCGCCTCGTCGCTGCTCGATGTTCTGGACGCGCAGCGCTCGGTCTCCGATGCCGAGGCAAGTCTGGCGGCCACCGTGCAGCAGGTCGCCAAGGATTATGTCGATCTCTATGTCGCCATCGGCGCCGGCTATCTGCCTTCACCGGAGCCGCTTGCCTCCAAGCGGACGGCAAAGTCGGGCTGATCGCCGGCCTGCCCCCTGGCTTCAGAGGTCAAGGGACGGTGCGGGGCCTTATAATTCAATATTTTACCCAACTTTACACTCGCTTTACGGCCATTAACGCTGGTGTCGCTAAAACCTGAATCCACGATCCCGGTTCAGAAGATTCGCCGATGACCCTCAGCATCCAGCTATCCGAAATGCCTGCGCGGGCGGCAATCTGCGCCGTCCTGCTTGCCTTGCTTTCTTCCTGCGCGAGCGTGCCGTTGAAGCAAGGCGCCTCGCTCGGTTCCTATGCGGGAATGGCGGCGTCGGGCGGTTCCCTGACGAAGGCAAGATTGCGTGTGAATTCGGCCGCGGTTCTTGCCGCGCAGACGGTGCGCATCGTTCCGACGGCGGTGGATAATGCCGCCGGCGGCTCCTTCGATCCCAAAGACCTGGCGCTGCTGACGAACGCCGTCGATCGGTCGCTGTGCATGGGTCTCAGCGACCGCTTCAAGGTCGTGGGTTCAAACCAGCCGGCAGACCTCGTCGTCCATGCGACAGTCACCGACATCGTCGCAACGAACCGTGCGGTTGCCGCGACCTCCGCAGTCGCAACACTCGGCGCTTCTGTGGCGCTCGTTCCGATCCCGAGGATTCCGCTCGGCCTCGGCGGTCTCTCCGCGGAAGCCGAGGCTGTCGGTCAGGACGGCTCGCAGCAGGCAGCCATGATCTGGTCGCGCGGGGCGAACATGCTCACGACAAAGGCACGGATATCCCAAGTCGGCGACGCCTATTCCCTCTCATCTCAGTTCGGCGCCGATTTCAGCCGCATGCTGACGAAAGGGCAGGATCCGTTCAGGGGAACGCCCTCCATCCGGCTGATGCAAACGATCAAGACATCCCTCGGCAGCGACCCGAAATACGACGCCTGCAAGGCATTCGGACCCGCGCCCGGGATCAAGGGGGCTATCGCGGGCCAGCTCGGACTGCCGCCAGGCTGGAGCGACAAGGGCGCGGCAGCCCGATAGCGGCCAGATAACGACCGCCGCTCCAGCCGGCGGCGGCTCCAGACACTTCAGCAAATCCAGCATGAAAGGACATCGACATGAAGACATATCTACGACTTGCAGCCTTGGCCGTCGCAGCTCTTGCGGCGAGCCCGTCTTTTTCCCAGCAGGAACAGTTCCTGCCATCGCCGAAGGCCGCGGCAATCCTCGCCGATGGAGCACCGTGGTCGGCACTGGCGCCTGATGGCAAGACCCTCAAGTTCACCCTGAACAAGGACGGCACCGGCAGCATTCGCGGCCCGATGCCGTTTACGCTCTCCGTCACATGGACGGTCAAGGACGACGCGATGTGCATATCAGGCAAGATGGGCACGCGATGCCTCCGCTTTCGCTCGGTTCCCGGCGGACTGCAGGGGTGGGACGGCGACAAGCCGGATCTGAAGTTCAGTCGTTGATGATTGGTGCGTCGTTCAGGCGCGCGCGCTGCAACCGTATGAGGATTGACCGATGAGACATTTACGGACGTTCACCACGATCTGCCTGCTTCTGGCCGCGCAATCGGCTGCCATGGCGCAGGTCCCGCCGCCCATCCCGCTGATTCCAGGCCCTCCGGGGCCGCCACCGATTATCATGCCGCCGCCCGCTCCTGCGCCGTCAGAGGAATATTCGATCCGGTATGACGAGAGACATTACGATTGGTGCGCGCGCCGCTATCGGTCGTATTCGGCCTATGACAATAGTTTTCAGCCCAATCACGGGCCGCGGAGGCAATGTTACTCCCCCTACAATTGAGCTAGCTCGGTTCCGATTGTCCGGCGCTTTCCAGAATGCGCAGCGCAAGCTTGAGATGCGGCAAGTCAAGCATGCGTCCGTCAAGCTGGATGACGCCGGCGTCGGGCCTGGCGGCAAAGGCGGCAGCAACCTTTTCCGCCCAGGCGATTTCGGAAGCGTCAGGCGTGAAGGCGTGGTTGATTGCCTCGATCTGGCTCGGGTGGATGGCCATCATGCCGGAAAAACCGTCGCGCCGGCCGCGGCCGGCATAGGCCCTGAGACCGTTGAGATCGCGGAAATCTGGGTAGACGGTTTCGATTGCCGGAACGGCGGCGGCATGGGCTGCAAATAGGGTGAGCGAGCGGGCAAGCTCGTAAGGCGGGGTATAACGGCCATCCGTCCTTCGCGCGGTCGCAGCCCCCATCGCGGCGGGCAGATCCTCGGCGCCCCAGGTCAGGCCGCAAAGGTTCGCCGAGACGTCGCGGTAGCTGCCGATCTCGAAGATCGCGGACGGCGTTTCCGTCGCGATCGGCAAGATGGGAACGGCCGGCGTCAATGAGCCTGCGAGTTTGCGCACGGAGGCGGCACCCTCGGCCTTCGGCAGCATGATCGCGAAGGGATGAAGGCCGCTGAGTGCGGCAAGATCGCCTTCGAATTCCGGGGAAGTCAGGGGATTGATGCGGATCAGCAGAGCGCTCTCGTCGGCACGACCCAGAACGAATTCGTGCACGGCCTCCCGTGCTCTCGGCTTGTTTGCGGGTGCAACGGAATCTTCCAGATCGAGAATGACGGCGTCGGCGCCGGAGGCGAGCGCTTTGTCGAAGCGCTCCGGCCGGTCGCCGGGCACGAAGAGCAGCGAGCGCAGCCTCATGACGGTTTCACCTTCACCATCGCCGTGCGCAGGCATTGGCAGACGATCTCGTCACGCTGGTTCAGGGTCACGTGCCGGAATGTGACGATGCCGGCATCGGGGCGGGAGTTCGAGCGGCGCAGTTCCGCCACCTCGGTTTCCACCCGTAGCGTATCGCCGATGAAAACAGGCTTCGGCATCGTCACCTTGTCATAGCCGAGATTGGCGACGAGCGTGCCGAGCGTGGTGTCACCGACCGAAAGGCCGACGGTGAGCGCAAAGGTGAATGTGCCGTTGACGACGATCCGGCCGAATTCGGTGCCGGCGGCATAATCGGCATCGAGATGCAGCGGCTGCGGATTGTGGGAAAGCGTCGTGAACAGCAGGTTGTCGGTCTCGGTGACGGTTCGGCGGATTGCGTGGGCGATGTGGTCGGCGACCGTCCATTCGTCGAAATAGCGGCCGGCCATCACGCCTCCTCCTTTATGACCGTGACGACCAGCTGGTTTTCCGAAACCCGGAGGCCCGTGGAAACCTGCAATTTCCCAACGATGCCGTCGAAGGGCGCGCGTAGCGCATGTTCCATCTTCATCGCTTCCACCGTCAGCAGGCGGTCCCCCTTGGCGACATGATCGCCTTCGGCGACGTCCACAGAGATGACGAGGCCGGGCATGGGCGAGAGGATCGCGCCGTCGCCGGCGCCGTGATCTGCCTCGACCTCGCCCGCATGGGGAAGGCCGATCGGCCAGGCATTGCCGGCGTCGAAAAGCAGCGTCGCCTCGTCCATCTCGACGGTATTTGCTTCGAGACCGGCGCGCGCGCGTCCCCAATGGAGATGACCGTCGATGCGCACGCGCACACGGCTGTCGCCTGGCCCAGCAATGCGAAAACCGGTCAGCGCCGACCAGGGGTCCACATTTGCGGCCTTCGAAAGTGCCGTGGCCGCTTTGTCGATTGTCGTCTCATCCGGTTCCTTCGGCACAAGGCTTTCGCCGTGGCGGTCGAGAAAGCCGGTATCGATCCGTGCGGCGCGAAAATCCGGGTCGATGGCGATGCGGGCGAGAAGGCCGGCATTGGATTTGACCGGCCAGACCTCGATGCCGGCGCAGGCGGATGCGAGCTTCGACAGTGCGGCGTCACGGTTTGGCCCATGCGTGATGATCTTGGCGATCATCGGATCGTAGAAGGCGGTGATTTCATCGCCCCGTTCGACGCTGCTGTCGATGCGGACGGTTGTGGGGAGTTTGAGATGTTCGAGCCGGCCGGTCGAGGGCAGATAACCGGCGGCGGGATTTTCGGCATAGAGCCGGGCTTCGAAGGCCCAGCCGTTCATGGAAATCTCCTCCTGGCTTTTCGGCAGCGGCTCGCCGCTCGCGACCTTCAACTGCCAGAGTACCAGATCCTCGCCGGTGATTGCTTCAGTGACCGGATGTTCCACCTGCAGGCGCGTGTTCATCTCCATGAACCAGATACGGTCGGGATGCAGGCCTTGGGACGTGTCGGCGATGAATTCGATGGTGCCGGCGCCGACATAGTTCACCGCTTTTGCCGCCTTGACCGCCGCATCGCAGATCGCAGCGCGGGTCGCGGCATCGAGCCCAGGGGCAGGGGCTTCCTCTATGACTTTCTGGTGGCGGCGCTGCAGCGAGCAATCGCGCTCGAAGAGGTGGACGCAGTTGCCGTGCCGGTCGGCGAAGACCTGCACCTCGATATGACGCGGATTGGCGATATAGCGTTCGATCAGGACGCGGTCGTCACCGAAGGAGGCGGCTGCCTCACGGCGGCAGGAGGCGAGAAGTTCGGCGAAATCCTCACGCCGGTCGACACGGCGCATGCCCTTGCCGCCACCGCCGGCAACGGCCTTGATGAGCACGGGATAGCCGATGGCATCGGCCTCGGCCGAGAGCCTCTCTTCGCTTTGGTCCGGTCCGAGATAACCGGGGGTGACGGGCACGCCGGCTGCCTGCATCAGTTCCTTGGCAGCGTCCTTAAGCCCCATCGCCCGGATGGCGGCCGGCGGCGCGCCGACCCAGATGATGCCGGCCTTCTCAACCGCTTCGGCAAATTCGGCATTTTCGGAGAGGAAACCATAGCCCGGATGGATCGCGGCAGCGCCGGTTTCCCGGGCAGCCTCCAGGATGCGCTCCTGCGAGAGATAACTCTCTCGGGCGGGCGGCGGGCCGATGGCGATTGCCTCGTCGGCCTCCTTGACGAAGGGCAGGCCGGCATCGGCCTCGGAATAGACGGCGATCGTGCGGATGCCGAGCATCTTTGCGGTGCGGATGATGCGGCGGGCGATCTCGCCCCGGTTGGCAATGAGAAGGCTTTCCATCATGGCGCGCCTCACATCCGGAACAGGCCGAAGCGCGTCCCTCTAGGGATCGGCGCATTCAGGCAGGCGGAAAAGGCAAGGCCGAGCACATCGCGCGTCTGGCGCGGGTCGATGATGCCGTCGTCCCAGAGGCGGGCGGTGGCATAATAGGGATTGCCCTCCGCTTCGTAGCCGGCGCGGATCGGCGCCTTGAAGGCCTCCTCGTCGTCAATGGGCCAGTCCTCTCCGCGCGCCTCCATCGCGTCGCGGCGGATGGTAGCGAGCACGGAGGCTGCCTGTTCGCCGCCCATGACGCTGATGCGGCTGTTCGGCCAGGTGAAGAGGAAGCGCGGGCGATAGGCGCGGCCGCACATGCCGTAATTGCCGGCGCCGAAGCTGCCGCCGATGATGACGGTGACCTTCGGCACGGTCGCGGTCGCGACCGCCGTCACCAGTTTTGCCCCATCCTTGGCGATGCCGCCGGCCTCGTAGCGGCCGCCAACCATGAAGCCGGAGATATTCTGCAGAAAGAGCAGGGGCACGCGGCGCTGGCAGGCGAGCTCGATGAAATGCGCGCCCTTCAGCGCGCTTTCGGAAAAGAGCACGCCATTATTGGCGATGACGGCGACCGGCATGCCCCAGATGCGGGCGAAGCCGCAGATGAGCGTAGTGCCGAAGAGCGGCTTGAACTCGTGCAGTTCCGAGCCGTCAACGATCCGGCCGATGACTTCGCGCACGTCATAGGGTGAGCGCACATCGTCGGGGATGATGCCGTGAAGGTCTTCGACGTTTAGCTTCGGTGGCCGCGGAGGCTGGATGTCGATATCGACCGATTTGACGCTGTTGAGGCTGGCGACGATATCGCGCACCAGGAGCAGTGCATGTTCGTCGTTCTCGGCGACATGATCGACGACGCCGGAGCGGCGGCCATGGGTTTCGGCGCCGCCGAGCTCTTCGGCCGAGATGATCTCGCCGGTCGCGGCTTTGACCAGCGGCGGGCCGGCGAGGAAGATCGTTCCCTGATTGCGGACGATCACCGTCTCATCGGACATGGCGGGCACATAGGCGCCGCCGGCCGTGCAGCTTCCCATCACGCAGGCGATCTGCGGAATGCCTTCGGCCGACATCTGCGCCTGGTTGTAGAAGATCGCGCCGAAATGGTCGCGGTCGGGAAAGACTTCCGCCTGATGCGGAAGATTGGCGCCGCCGCTATCGACAAGGTAGATGCAGGGCAGCCGGTTCTGCAGGGCGATCTCCTGCGCCCGCAGATGTTTCTTGACCGTCATCGGAAAATAGGCGCCGCCCTTCACCGTCGCGTCATTGGCGACGATCATCACCTCGCGGCCGCAAACACGGCCGATACCGGATATGATGCCCGCACCCGGCGCCTCGTCGCCGTACATGCCGTTGGCCGCCAGCGCGCCGATCTCCAGGAAGGGACTGCCGGCATCGAGCAGCAGCTGGATGCGGTCGCGCGGCAGGAGCTTGCCCTTGCCGGTATGGCGCTCGCGCGCCGTTTGCGGTCCGCCTTCGCGCGCTTTCGCCGAGCGCTCGTAGAGCTCGTCGATAAGCGCTCTGTTCTTGGCGGTATTGGTTTTGAAGCTGTCGCTGTCGCGGTCGATCGCCGTCGAAATCACCGTCATGATGCGATGAGCTCCCGGCCGATCAGATAGCGGCGGATTTCATTGGTGCCCGCGCCGATATCGTAAAGCTTGGCGTCGCGCAGGAAACGCTCGACCGGCCATTCCTTGGTATAGCCGGCGCCGCCGAGCGCCTGGATCGCCTCGAGCGAGACCTTCACGGCATTCTCGCTGGCAAAGAGGATCGCGGCGGCCGCATCGGTGCGCGTGGCGCGGCCGGCATCGCAGGCCCGCGCCACGGAATAGACATAGGCGCGCGCCGAATTCAGCGCGACGTACATGTCGGCGATCTTGCCCTGCATCAGCTGGAAATCGCCGATCGCCTTGCCGAACTGCTTGCGGTCGCGCACATAGGGCAGCACGACATCGAGGCAGGCCTGCATGATGCCGAGCGGGCCGGCGGCAAGCACGGCGCGCTCGTAATCGAGGCCCGACATCAGGATTTTCACGCCTTCGCCCTCCCGGCCCATCAGCGCCTCGGCCGGCACCTCGCAATCCTGAAAGACCAGTTCGGCCGTATCGCTGCCGCGCATGCCGAGCTTGGAAAGCTTCTTGGAGACGCTGAAGCCGGGCAGGCCTTTTTCGATGATCAAGGCGGAAATGCCTTTCGGGCCGGCGGCCGGATCGGTCTTGGCATAGACGACGAGCACGTCGGCATGCGGTGCATTGGTGATCCAGAATTTCGTGCCGTTGAGGACATAGCGGTCGCCCTTTTTATCGGCGCGCAACCGCATGGAGACGACATCGGAGCCCGAGCCGACCTCCGACATGGCAAGCGAGCCGACATGGTCGCCTGATATCAGCTTCGGCAGATAGCGGTTTTTCTGTTCGAGCGAAGCCCAGCGGCGGATCTGGTTGACGCAGAGATTGGAATGGGCGCCGTAGCTCAAGCCCACCGAGGCCGAGGCGCGCGAGACTTCCTCCATGGCGACGACATGCTCGAGATAACCGAGGCCGGCGCCGCCGAATTCTTCCTCGACGGTGATGCCATGCAGGCCGAGCGCGCCCATCTGAGGCCAGAGCTGGCGCGCGAACGTGTTGCTTTCGTCGATCTCCGCGGCGAGCGGAGCAATATGACCGGCGGCAAATCGCGCCGTCGTTTCGCGGATCGCGTCCGCAGTTTCGCCGAGCGAAAAATCAAACATGGCACTCCTCCCGCTGAAATATGTAGCGCGGGTTGCGGCAGGTTCAAAGTGCCGTTGAATGATGGGTATAAGAACTCCATTTTCTTGAAAATATGGAAAATATGGAATATATGGAAATCATATAGGAGACATTATTCGATGCGACAGTTTACGACGGGTGATCTCAACAAACAGGTCGGTGACGTCACTGATGCCGCGAGCCGCGAACCGGTCGTTCTTACCCGCCACAATAAGCCGCGTTTCGTGCTGATGAGCTTTGAGCATTATGAGCGCCTGCGCAGTGGCACAGATCCGCGCCGCGCCCATGCCACCTTGGAGATGCCTGACGAGCATGCCGAATTGTTTGGTAAGGCGATTGAGCGGCTGGCAAAGGGCGAAGGCTACGACGATGAGCCATGAGTTTCGTCCTGCTCATGACTGAGGAGGGAGGTACGCGGCGTTTGCCACGATTCCGCTTCTCCCCAGCGGGGAGAAGATGCCGGCAGGCAGATGAGGGGGTGAGCAGCAGAGCTGCGAATGCGCTAGCGTAAGCGAAGGCAAGCAAGGGCGTGCCGTGTGGCCCCCTCATCCGACCCTTCGGGCCACCTTCTCCCCGCTGGGGAGAAGAGGGAGCAAGACGCCTAACCTGCGCGGCCCTGTCCTCCCGCTTCCTCCCGTCGGAAAGCCTCGGGACTCTTGCCCATCCACTTCCGAAATGCGCGAAAAAAGGCGCTGGGTTCGGAATAGCCGAGCTGTACGGCGATCTCGCCGATCGTTTTCGAGGTATTCAGCAGCAGTTCGACGGCGAGGTCGCGGCGGATGTCGTCCTTGATGGCGGCATAGCTTTGTCCTTCGTCGTGCAGGCGGTGGCGCAGCGTCGAGGGCGGCATGCGCATGTCGGCGGCGAGTTCGGCGAAGCTTCGCCACGTGGCCGGCGTTGCCTGGTTCAAGCGCCGGCGGACGGCGGCGGCGATGCCGGCATCGTAGCGGTAGCGCACGAGAATATTGGCGGGCGCGCCGCGCAGGAATTGTTTCAGCGCCTGTTCGCTGCGTGAAATCGGCAGGTCGAGCAGGGCGCTGTCGAAACCGAGACGGCTGATCGGCTGCGAGAAACGTACCGGCGCGCCGAAGAAAAGCCGGTAGTCGGCGCCTTGTTTCGGCTCGGCGCAGCGGAAATCCACGAGTCGGATCGGGATGCGGCGGCCGACCAGCCAGCAGGTGATGCCGTGCAGGATGATCCAGTAGGTGCGGTAGGCGAAGGCCGAGCGCGGGCTGTCCGCATCCCTGAGTTCGACCTCCGCCAGTCCGTCGCGGATGACGAGCCGTCCCCGGGGATCGTCGAGCACGACATCGAGGAAGCGCAGCGCCCGGCGCAGCGCCTGACCGAGCGTCGGCGCATGCAGCACGCAATGGCAGAGCAGCGTGAAACTGCCGCTGCGCATCGGCCGGCCGCCCATGCCGAAGAATTCGTCGTCAAGCTCGGCGGCGATCGCCAGCCAGAGCGCGCCATAGGTTTCCGCCGAAACCGGCTGGTCGACGGCCGGCAGACCCACGCGGGCGAGGATCGGCGCCGTCGGCTTGCCGAGCCGCCGCAGGCTGTCGAGCGCCTCCTCGACGAAAGCAGGTGCGATCATGCGTCGTTCGATCTCGGCCATCCCATCCCCTCTATGGCAAAACTGGCCGAAATAATGGAGCAGTTTTGTCATCGCTTGCAATAGGTGGAACGAATAGAATCGTGGGCGTCGGTGGCGCTCGGAGGAGGACGCGGCCGGCAGGGAGGAACAGATTCATGCTGATCCGTGGGGCAAGTTTCATCGTCACCGGCGGCGGTTCCGGGCTCGGAGCGGCGACGGCGCGCATGCTGGTCGAGGCCGGCGGGCGTGTGACGATCGCCGATCTCAACGTCGAAGCGGGCGAGGCGATCGCGCGGGAATTCGGTAGTGATGCCCGTTTCGTCAAGGCAGATGTCGCCGATGGCGCCGATGGATCGGCGGTGGTCGCCGCGGCAGCCGAAGCCTTCGGCGCCTTGCGCGGGCTGGTCAATTGCGCAGGCATCGCTCCGGCCGAAAAGGTGATCGGCCGCGACGGACCACACCGGCTGGAGAGTTTCGCGCGCACCATCGGCATCAATCTCATCGGCACGTTCAACATGATCCGGCTTGCCGCTGCCGCGATCCAGAACGCGGCGCCGGATGCTGAAGGCGAACGCGGCGTGATCGTCAACACGGCCTCGGTCGCCGCCTTCGACGGCCAGATCGGCCAGGCGGCCTATGCCGCTTCCAAGGGCGGGGTGGCGGCGATGACCTTGCCGATCGCCCGCGAGCTTGCCCGTCACGGCATTCGCGTCGTGTCGATCGCGCCCGGCATTTTCGAAACGCCGATGATGGCGGGCATGCCGGCCGAGGTTCAGACAGCCCTCGGCCAGAGCGTGCCCTTTCCGCCGCGGCTTGGCCGGCCGGCGGAATTTGCCGGACTGGTGCGCCATATCGTTGAAAACAACATGCTGAACGGCGAGGTCATTCGCCTCGACGGCGCATTGCGGATGGGCGCGCGTTGAGCGTGACGCCCAAGGAGGAAAGATGGCATTGCAGGACCCAATCGTCATCGTCGGTGCGGCGCGCACGCCGATCGGCAGTTTCCAGGGAGAGTTGAAGGAGGCGACTGCACCGGAACTCGGAGCGGCGGCGATCCGCGCAGCACTTGAGCGCAGCCGCGTCGAAGCCGAGGCGATCGAGGAGGTCGTCTTCGGCTGTGTGTTGCCGGCGGGGCAGGGGCAGGCTCCGGCGCGCCAGGCGGCGATCCATGCGGGCCTCCTCTTCGCGACCGGCGCCAGCACCGTCAACAAGATGTGCGGCTCGGGCATGAAGGCGGTCATGATGGCGCATGACCAGATCGCCGCGGGCAGCGTTTCGATCGCTGTCGCGGGCGGCATGGAAAGCATGACGAATGCGCCCTATCTCCTTGACAAGGCCCGTGGCGGCTACAGACTCGGCCATGGGCGCGTCGTGGATCACATGTTCGTCGACGGGTTGGAGGATGCTTATGACAAGGGGCGCTTGATGGGCAGCTTCGCGGAGGATTGCGCCGAGGCCTATCAATTCACGCGCGAAGCGCAGGACAACTACGCCATCGCCTCTCTGACGCGGGCGCAGAAGGCGATCGCGGAAGGCTGTTTCGACAGCGAGATCGTGCCGGTGACAGTCAGATCGGGCAAGACAGAGCAGGTCGCAAGCCGCGACGAACAGCCGGGTAAGGCCAAGCTCGACAAGATCCCGACGCTGAAGCCCGCCTTTCGCGATGGCGGCACGGTGACGGCCGCCAATTCCAGCTCGATCTCCGATGGCGCGGCAGCCCTCGTTCTGATGCGCCGTTCCGAGGCGGAGCGTCGCGGCCTGACATCGCTCGCCACCATCCTTGGCCATGCCACCCATTCGCAGGCGCCCAACCTTTTCGCTACCGCGCCGATCGGCGCGCTGCAGAAACTCTCCGACCGGACCGGCCTGGCGCTTGCGGATGTCGACCTCTTCGAAATCAACGAGGCTTTCGCCGTCGTCGCCATGGCGGCAATGCGCGATCTCGACCTGCCGCATGAAAAGGTGAACGTGCATGGCGGCGCCTGCGCGCTCGGCCATCCGATCGGCGCATCGGGCGCCCGCATTCTGGTGACGCTGCTTTCAGCATTGGAGCGTTACGATCTGAAGCGCGGCATGGCCGCGCTCTGCATCGGCGGCGGCGAGGCGACGGCCGTCGCTATCGAGCGGCATTAGCGGGGAGGCAAATAGATGATCCTTTCCGAACTCCAGCAGCAGATCTCGGATCTCGCCCGCGACTTTGCCCGCGACCGCTTGGCGCCGGGGGCGGCCAAGCGCGACCGGGAGCATCTCTTCCCGCGCGAGGAGCTGAAGGAGATGGGCGAACTCGGGCTCCTCGGCATGCTGGTGCCGGAAGCCTATGGCGGCTCGGATACCGGTGTGGTCGCCTATGCCGCGGTACTCGAGGAAATTGCCGCCGGCGATGGGCCGTGTTCGACGATCATGAGCGTGCACAGCTCTGTCGGCTGCGTGCCGATCCTGAAATTCGGCACCGAGGAGCAGCGGCAGCGCTTCCTGCCGAAACTCGCAAGCGGCGAATGGATCGGCGGCTTTGCGCTCACCGAACCGCAGGCCGGTTCCGACGCCTCGAACCTGAAGACAAGGGCGCGGCGCGACGGCGATCATTACGTGATCGACGGTGCCAAGCAGTTCATCACCTCGGGCAAGAACGGCGACGTCATCATCGTCTTCGCCGTCACCGATCCCGACGCCGGCAAGAAGGGCATCACCGCCTTCATCGTGCCGACGGAGACGCCGGGTTACGAGGTGATCCGGGTCGAGGAAAAGCTCGGATTGCATTCCACCGATACCTGCCAGATCGCCTTCAACGCCATGCGCATTCCTGCGGAATTGAGGCTCGGTGCCGAAGGCGAAGGTTATCGCATTGCGCTCGCCAATCTCGAGGGCGGGCGGATCGGCATCGCCGCGCAGGCCGTCGGCATGGCGCGCGCAGCCTTCGAGGCGGCGCGGGACTATGCCAAGGAGCGTACTGCCTTCGGCAAGCCGATTTTCGAGCATCAGGCCGTTGCCTTCCGTCTTGCCGATATGGCGGTGCAGATCGAGGCGGCGCGCCAGCTCGTCTTTCATGCGGCTTCTCTTCGGGAGGCGGGGCTGCCCTGCCTTTCGGAAGCCTCGATGGCGAAGCTCTTTGCTTCGGAGATGGCCGAACGTGTCTGCTCGGACGCGATCCAGATCCATGGGGGTTACGGCTACATGGCCGATTATCCGGTCGAGCGGATCTATCGCGATGTGCGCATCTGCCAGATCTACGAGGGGACGAGCGACGTGCAGCGCATGGTGATCGCCCGCAATCTATAAGAACCACATCCGGCCCTGCTTCCGGGGAGGGGAGCACGGCCGGCAAAGGGAGGAAAGAAAAAACATGGTGGATTCCGCTCGTTTGAGCCTGCACGTCCCCGAACCCGCCGTCCGCCCGGGCGGCCAGCCCGATTTTTCCAACGTCAAGATCGCCAAGGCCGGTTCCGTGCCGCGGCCGGAGGTGGATGTCGCATCCGAGGATATCCGCGATCTCGCCTATTCGATCATCCGCGTCTTGAACCGTGATGGCGAGGCGGTCGGTCCCTGGGCCGGGTCGCTCTCCGATGAGGAACTGCTGACCGGGCTTCGCAACATGATGAAGCTGCGCGCCTTCGATGCCCGCATGCTGATGGCGCAGCGCCAGGGCAAGACCTCCTTCTACATGCAGCATCTCGGCGAAGAGGCCGTCAGCTGTGCCTTCCGCAAGGCGCTCAACAAAGGCGACATGAATTTCCCGACCTATCGCCAGGCAGGCCTTTTGATCGCCGACGACTACCCGATGGTCGAGATGATGAACCAGATCTACTCGAACGAGAGCGATCCGCTGCATGGCCGGCAGCTGCCGATCATGTATTCCTCCAAGGAACACGGCTTCTTCACCATCTCGGGTAATCTCGCCACCCAGTATGTGCAGGCCGTCGGCTGGGCGATGGCTTCGGCGATCAAGAACGACAGCCGCATTGCCGCGGCCTGGATCGGCGACGGATCGACGGCGGAATCCGATTTCCATTCGGCGCTCGTCTTCGCCTCGACCTACAAGGCGCCCGTCATCCTCAACATCGTCAACAATCAGTGGGCGATCTCCACCTTCCAGGGCATTGCCCGCGGCGGCTCCGGCACGTTCGCCGCCCGCGGCCTCGGTTTCGGCATTCCGGCGCTGCGGGTCGACGGCAACGATTATCTCGCCGTCCATGCCGTCGCCCGCTGGGCGGCCGAGCGCGCCCGGCGCAATCTCGGGCCGACGCTGATCGAACATGTCACCTACCGCGTCGGCGCGCATTCGACCTCCGACGATCCGAGCGCCTATCGGCCGAAAACGGAATCGGAAGCCTGGCCGCTCGGCGATCCCGTGCTACGGCTGAAGAAACATCTGATCGTCAAGGGCGTCTGGTCGGAGGAGCGGCATGTGCAGGCGGAAGCCGAAATCATGGACGAGGTGATCGAAGCGCAGCGCCAGGCGGAGACGCACGGCACGCTGCATGCCGGCGGCAAGCCTTCGGTGCGCGACATTTTCGAAGGCGTCTATGCCGAGATGCCGCCGCATATTCGCCGCCAGCGGCAGAAGGCGGGGTACTGACATGGCCAGGATGACGATGATCGAGGCCGTGCGCAGCGCCATGGACGTCTCGATGGCGCGCGACGACAATGTCGTGGTCTTCGGCGAGGATGTCGGCTATTTCGGCGGCGTCTTCCGCTCGACGCAGGGCCTGCAGGCGAAATACGGCAGAACGCGCTGCTTCGATACGCCGATCAGCGAATCCGGTATCGTCGGTACGGCGATCGGCATGGCGGCCTACGGGCTCAAACCCTGCGTCGAAATCCAGTTCGCCGATTACATGTACCCGGCCTATGACCAGCTGACGCAGGAGGCGGCGCGCATCCGCTACCGGTCCAACGGCGATTTCACCTGCCCGATCGTCGTGCGCATGCCGACAGGCGGCGGCATCTTCGGCGGCCAGACGCACAGCCAGAGCCCGGAAGCGCTCTTCACCCATGTCTGCGGGCTGAAGGTGATCGTGCCGTCTAATCCCTATGACGCCAAGGGCCTGCTGATCGCGGCGATCGAGGACCCCGATCCCGTCATGTTCCTGGAGCCGAAGCGGCTCTATAACGGCCCCTTCGACGGCCATCACGAGCGGCCGGTGACGCCCTGGTCGAAACACGACCTCGGCGAGGTGCCCGACGGCCATTATACCATTCCGATCGGCAAGGCCGAGGTGCGGCGCACGGGATCGGCGGTGACAGTGATCGCCTATGGCACCATGGTGCATGTGGCGCTCGCCGCGGCCGAGGATGCCGGCATCGATGCCGAGGTGATCGATTTGAGAAGCCTGCTGCCGCTCGATCTCGATACGATCGTCAGATCGGTCACCAAGACCGGGCGCTGCGTCGTCGTGCATGAGGCGACCTTGACGTCGGGCTTCGGCGCCGAAGTCGTGTCGCTGGTGCAGGAACATTGCTTCTATCATCTCGAAGCGCCTGTTGTGCGCGTCGCTGGCTGGGACACGCCCTATCCGCATGCGCAGGAGTGGGACTATTTTCCCGGTCCAGGCCGGGTCGGGCGGGCGCTCGCCGAAGTCATGGAGGCCTGAGCCATGGGCGAATTCATCATCAAGATGCCCGATGTCGGTGAAGGGGTCGCCGAGGCCGAGCTTGTCGAATGGCATGTGAAGCCGGGAGATCCTGTCCGCGAGGACATGGTGATCGCCGCCGTGATGACCGACAAGGCGACCGTCGAAATTCCCTCTCCCGTCAACGGCACGGTCATCTGGCTTGCCGGCGAGGTCGGAGACCGTATTGCCGTCAAGGCGCCGCTGGTGCGGATCGAGACCGCTGGAGATGTGGGCGAGGCTCAGCCGATGCAGATCTCGCAGGCGCCGATTGCCGAACCGGCCAAGGTCGAAACGGCAAAGCCCGCGCCGCCGCCTCCTGCCGCGCAGCCCGCCGAAAAGCCGCTCGCCGCGCCCTCGGTGCGGCTCTTCGCCAGGGAAAGCGGCGTCGATCTGAGGCAAGTGCAGGGGACAGGACCGGCCGGGCGCATCCTCCGCGAGGATATCGAGCAGTTTCTGGCCCAAGGGAGCGCTCCTGCCGCGGCAAAGAACGGTCTTGCCAGGAAGACGGCGACGGAGGAGATCAAGCTCACCGGCCTGCGCCGCCGCATCGCCGAAAAGATGGTGCTGTCCACCTCGCGCATCCCCCACATCACCTATGTCGAGGAAGTGGATATGACCGCGCTCGAGGAGCTGCGCGCCACCATGAACGGTGACCGCAGGGCAGGCCACCCGAAGCTGACGGTTCTGCCCTTCCTGATGCGGGCGCTGGTCAAAGCCATCGCCGGGCAGCCGGAGGTCAACGCCACTTTCGACGACGATGCCGGCATCATCACGCGTTATAGTGCCGTCCATATCGGCATCGCCACGCAGACGCCGGCCGGCCTCACCGTGCCTGTCGTGCGCCATGCGGAAGCGCGCGGCATATGGGATTGCGCCGCCGAGATGGCGCGGCTGGCTGAAGCGGCGCGCTCGGGCACGGCGACGCGCGACGAGCTTTCAGGCTCCACCATCACCATCAGCTCGCTCGGCGCCCTTGGCGGGATCGTCTCGACACCTGTCATCAATCACCCCGAGGTGGCGATCATCGGCGTCAACAAGATCGCCACACGACCGGTCTGGGACGGGACGCAATTCGTGCCGCGCAAGATGATGAACCTCTCCTCCAGTTTCGATCATCGCATCATCGACGGCTGGGATGCGGCGACCTTCGTCCAGCGCATCCGCACGCTCCTCGAAACACCGGCGCTCATCTTCATCGAAGGCTGACCCATGAAAGAGATTGTCTGCAAGCTCCTCGTCATCGGCGCCGGCCCGGGCGGCTATGTCTGCGCCATCCGCGCCGGACAGCTCGGCATCGATACCGTCATCGTCGAGGCCGGAAAGCCGGGCGGCACCTGCCTGACGGTCGGCTGCATTCCCTCCAAGGCGCTGATCCATGCGGCCGAGGAATTCGACGCCACGCAGAAGATGCTTGCCGGCAAGAACCCGATGGGCATCCGTATCGAAGGCGCTTCACTTGATTTGCGAAGGACGATCGCCTGGAAGGACGGCATCGTCGGCAGGTTGACGGGCGGCGTCTCGGGATTGTTGCAGAAGGCGCGGGTCAAGATCGTCCACGGCCAGGCCCGCTTCCGTGACGGCAAGACGGTGGAGGTGGAGACCGAGACCGGCCAGCAGATCATCCGCGCCGAAACGGTAGTCATCGCCACCGGCTCCGATCCGGTGGAACTCGCCGACCTGCCTTTCGGTGGCCGGGTCATTTCCTCGACGGAGGCGCTGTCGCTGACGGAACTGCCGAAGAAGCTCGTCGTGGTTGGTGGCGGCTATATCGGCTTGGAACTCGGTACTGCCTTTTCCAAGATGGGATCTGACGTGACCGTCGTCGAGGCGACGCCGCAGGTGCTGCCGCTCTATGATGCCGAGCTGGTGCGTCCCGTCATGCGCAAGCTGACCGAGAGCGGCATCCGGGTGCTGACAGGGGCGAAGGCGATGGGGCTTGCCGACGATGGCGAGGCATTGATCGTCGAAACCTCGGATGGCCGGCGAGAGACCCTGCCGGCGGACCGCATCCTCGTCACCGTCGGCCGCCGCCCGCGCACGGCGGGCTCCGGTCTCGAAGAGCTCGATCTCGACCGCGCCGGCCCTTATCTCAGGATCGACGATCGTTGCCGCACCTCGATGCGCGGCATTTATGCGATCGGCGACGTGACCGGCGAGCCGATGCTGGCTCATCGCGCCATGGCGCAAGGGGAGATGGTGGCGGAAATCATTGCGGGCAAGAAGCGGGCCTGGGACAAGCGCTGCATTCCCGCCATCTGCTTCACCGACCCCGAGATCGTCAGCGCCGGCCTCTCGTCCGCGGAGGCGCGGGCGCAGGGCTATGAGATCCGCACCGGTCAGTTTCCGTTCAGCGCCAACGGGCGGGCGATGACAATGCTGTCGGAAGAGGGCTTCGTCCGCGTCGTGGCCCGCGCCGACACCAATCTCGTTCTCGGCCTGCAGGCGGTGGGGGCAGGGGTCTCCGAACTTTCGGCCGCGTTTGCTCTGGCGATCGAGATGGGCGCGCGCCTGGAAGACATCGCCGGCACCATCCACGCGCATCCGACCCGCAGCGAAGCGATCATGGAGGCAGCGGCGAAGGCATTGGGAAGCGCCTTGCACATCTAACATGGACGGCCGGTTTTCCAGCCAGGTTTATGGACCGGACGATCTTCAGGATAGGTAGGTTGATGCCGCGCTCTTATCGGCGACAGCCGTTTGAGCATAACATGCGGGTGCCGGATTAGTTGGATGTTCCGGACTCTTGGAGCCATGCCGGGATATCTTGCTTGTCGTGGAGGATACGCCATACATCGACATGATCGGCCTGCTCGAGATAGAAGACGATATAGGGAAAGTCCCTTAGCTTTATACTGCGCAGATCGGGCAGGCCAAGTTCGTATGCCTGGCGCAAAGAACCCGACGCAGGATGCTCGGCGAGCAAAGCATATGTCGATTGCAGCGCATCAACGAAGTCTACCGCGACTTGGGCGCCCGCCTCGCGAGCATAGTAATCCACAGCACTCTCAGCGTCCTCACGAGCCGATTGGCGGGGGATAACAGACTTGGCAGTCACTTGGAGCTTTGTTTCAAGGCGCGGTCACGCAAGCTGTTGAAATAGTTGGCATCAACCCGCTCTGTCATTTCAGATGACGCACCTTCAAGCAGGAGATCGCGCAAGTGCTGCCGTTCTTTATCGCGACGGATGAGCTCGCGTACATACTCGCTGCTCGTACCATAACCTCGTCCGGCGACCTGCTGATCGACGAAGTGTTTCAGGCTGTCGGGCAACGAGATATTCATGGTGCTCATAGAGAGTAAGTTAGCCACTATGACAAAATTTGGCAAGGCGCGAAGTCTGCCGATCCTTCTTCACCCCTCTCGGCAAAATGTGCGGGTTGTTGCAATCCACTCGAGCGTTCGTCGCTCGGGATCGGAATTGCGTGTGATGTCGGTGACGACGGCAGCGCTGTCGGCCCCGTTTTCGAACACGCCGCCGATCCGTTCCACGTTCAGCCCGCCGATGGCGACGAGCGGTAGCGGGCCGATGCGGCTCTTCCAGTCGCGCAGGCGCTCAAGGCCTTGCGGCGCCCAGGGCATGGCCTTGAGGATGGTGGGATAGATCGGCCCGAGCGCGATATAGTCCGGGCGGGCCGCAAGCGCGACTTCCAGTTCCGCCTCGTCATGCGTGGAAAGGCCCAGTTTCAGGCCGGCCCTGCGGATGGCGGCAAGATCGGCGGCGGCCAGATCCTCCTGGCCGAGATGGATGAAATCGCAGCCTTCCTCGATCGCAAGCCGCCAGTGGTCATTGACGATCAGCTGGCATCCATGCGCCTCGCAGACGGCTTTTGCCACGCGTATGTCCGCGCGTATGTCAGGCAGCGCTCGCTCCTTGACACGCAGTTGCACGAGTTTGACGCCAAGCGGAACCAGCCTTTCGATCCAGGCGGCGCTGTCGACGATCAGGTAGAAGGGATCGAGCGTCATGCGAAAACCGCCTTTCCGATGACCGGCGTCGAGGGAACCGCCATATCGCGCGGCTCCAGCATGCCGGCGCCGAATGCCTGCCTGCCGGCATCGATCGCCTTGGCAAAGGCTTCCGCCATGGCGGCGGGATCGCCCGCGCCGGCAACCGCGGTGTTGAGCAGGACCGCATCGAACCCCAGTTCCATCACGATCGTCGCATGCGACGGCCGCCCGATCCCTGCGTCGACGATCAGCGGCACATCGGGAAAATGCGCGCGCATGGTGCGAAGGGCAGAAAGGTTGAGCGGCCCCGCCGCCGTTCCGATCGGCGCGCACCAGGGCATCAGCACCTTGCATCCCGCCTCCAGCAAACGCTCGGCCACGACCAGATCGTCCGTCGTATAGGGAAAGACCTCGAAGCCTTCACTGCCGAGGATGCGTGCGGCCTCCACGAGCGCAAAGACGTCAGGCTGCAGTGTGTCGTGATTGCCGATCACCTCGAGCTTGATCCAATTGGTCTGAAACACCTCGCGCGCCATCTTGGCCGTCAGCACCGCCTCGGAGACGCCATGGCAGCCGGCCGTATTCGGGAGCACGCGCACGCCGAGCGCGCGGATCATCTCGAAAAATGCGCCGCCGTTGCGCCCGCCGGCCGTTTCACGCCGCAGCGACACCGTGACGATGTCCGTTCCGGATCGCTTGACGGCCTCGGCCAGCACCGCCGGGGAGGGGTAACGCGCGGTGCCGAGAAGAAGCCGCGATCCGATCTGGTTTCCGTAAAGATCAAGCATGTCAGCCTCCTTGCATCGGGGTCAGGATTTCGATCCTGTCATTGTCGTTAAGAGCGTGATCGTCGCGGTCTTCGCGAGGAACGAGTTCGCCGTTGACCGCGGTCGCCAGCCATTCGCCTTCGTATTCGAGGGCGATCAGCAGCTGCGAAAGGGTGGTTGCGGCTGTGGTCTGGGGTTCGCCATTGATGATCAGACGCATTGGGAGCTCCTTTGCTTCGTTCGTTCGGAAAAGACGAGATCCGCGGCTTGTGCCGCCATTGCAGGCGCCAGGAGAAATCCATGACGATAAAGGCCGTTGAGGACCACGGCATTGCCTTGCCGCAGGACCCGCGGAAGATTGTCGGGAAAAGCCGGACGAATGCCGGCGCCGGTTTCGACGAGAGCAGCGTCAGCGAAGGCTGGATGCAGCGTGTAAGCCGCATTCAGCAATTCCATCAACGAGCGGGCGGTGATCGGCCCGCCGAAATCGGTCTCGATCATGGTCGCGCCGACCATGAAGAGGCCGCCGCCGCGAGGCACGACATAGACCGGGATGCGGGGATGAAGCAGGCGGACGGGCCGTGACAGCTCTATTTCGTCGGTATGCAGATAGAGCATTTCGCCGCGTACGCCGCGCAGATCGTCAATCTGTCCGATGCGTGCGGCGCCCGTACAATCGATGATATCGGAGAAATCGCCATCCTCCGCATCGTCGGCTGCAAAGACGACGCCCTGTGCCGCCAGCTTTTCTTTCAGCGCGCCCAATGCCTGCCTGGGATCGAGATGCGCTTCCTCCGGGAAGAACAGGCCATGGCGGAACCGGCCGGCAAGGGCCGGCTCGAGCAAGGCGATGTCTTCCTCTTCCACCCATCGATAACCGCTCGTCCGGCCGGCAAAGCGTTTCAGCTCGACATAGTCGCGCGCCGGCGCGACCACCAGCGTGCCGTTGCGGATGACCTCGCCGGGCAGGATCGCATCCCAGCGGTCGGCGGCCTGCACGCCAAGCCGGAGCACGGCCTCGTCGGCGCTTTCCCGCTCGCACCAGGGGGCCAGCATGCCGCCAGCCAGCCAGGATGCTGCGTGATCGAAATTTACGTGGGGATCGACGACCTTCACCTCGGCGCCACGGGCGTGCAGTTCATGGGCGACGACGAGGCCGGCGACGCCGGCCCCTTTCACGAGGACGCGCATCTCAAGCTCCCGGCGCTTCGATCGAAGAGGCGGGAACATAGAGGTCACCGCCATCGCGGTAACGGGCGGCCATGGCTTCCAGACCCTCCTTCTGCGCCTCTGAGCGGATATCATGCGATATTCGCATCGAGCAGAATTTCGGGCCGCACATCGAACAGAAGTGGGCGAGCTTATGCGCCTCTTTCGGAAGCGTCTCGTCGTGGAAGGAGCGGGCCGTCTCGGGATCGAGGGAAAGGTTGAACTGATCTTCCCAGCGAAATTCGAAACGGGCGCGCGACAGCGCATCGTCGCGGATGCGCGCCGCAGGATGGCCCTTGGCGAGATCGGCGGCATGGGCGGCGATCTTATAGGTGATGACGCCGGTCTTGACGTCGTTGCGGTCAGGCAGGCCGAGATGCTCCTTCGGCGTGACGTAGCAGAGCATGGCCGTGCCGAACCAGCCGATCATCGCCGCGCCGATCCCAGAGGTAATGTGATCGTAGCCGGGGGCGATGTCGGTCGTCAGCGGCCCGAGCGTATAGAAGGGCGCCTCGCCGCAGACGGCAAGCTGCTTATCCATGTTTTCCTTGATCTTGTGCATCGGCACATGGCCCGGCCCTTCGATCATCACCTGGCAATCCTTTGCCCAGGCGATCTTCGTCAGCTCGCCGAGCGTTTCGAGTTCGGCAAATTGCGCCGCATCGTTGGCGTCGGCGATCGAGCCGGGGCGCAGGCCGTCGCCGAGCGAGAAGGAGACGTCGTAGGCGCGGCAGATGTCGCAGATTTCCTCGAAGTGCTCGTAGAGGAAGCTCTCGCGATGATGGTGCAGGCACCACTTCGCCATGATCGAGCCGCCGCGCGAGACGATGCCGGTGACGCGGTTGACGGTCAGCGGGATGTAGTGCAGCCGCACGCCGGCATGGATGGTGAAGTAATCGACGCCCTGTTCGGCCTGCTCGATCAGCGTATCGCGATAGATTTCCCAGGTGAGGTTTTCGGCGATGCCCTCGACCTTCTCCAGCGCCTGGTAGAGCGGCACGGTTCCGATCGGCAGCGGCGAGTTGCGGATGATCCATTCGCGGATATTGTGAATATTGCGCCCGGTCGAAAGGTCCATGACGGTATCGGCGCCCCAGCGGGAGGCCCAGACCATTTTCTCGACTTCCTCCGCCATCGACGAGGTGACGGCCGAGTTGCCGATATTGGCGTTGATCTTCACCAGGAAATTCCGGCCGATGATCATCGGTTCCGATTCCGGATGATTGATGTTGGCCGGAATGATCGCCCGGCCGGCGGCGACCTCCTGGCGGACGAATTCCGGCGTCACATGGTCGGGAATGTGGGCGCCGAAGCTCTCGCCGTCGCGAAGCATCGCCCCGGCTTGCGTTTTGCGGCCGAGATTTTCGCGGATGGCGATGAATTCCATCTCCGGCGTGATGATGCCGGCCCGCGCATAGGCCAGCTGCGTGACGGCCTTGCCGTCCTTGGCCCGCAGCGGCTGGCGTTTTGCCGGAAATTCGGGCGTCAGCCGCTCGCCGCTGGCAAAGCCGTTATCCTCGGGACGGATGCGGCGGCCTTCATAGAGCTCGACGTCGCCGCGGGCGAACACCCAGTCGCGGCGCAGTGCGGCAAGACCCTTTTCGATACTTATATCGGCGCCTTCGCTGGTGTAGGGGCCGGAGGAATCATAGACGATGACCGGCGGCTCGCCGGAAGTCGGATGGAGGCTGATCTGCCGCATCGGGACCTTGATGTCGGCATGGATCTCGCCAGCGATGTGGATCTTTTTCGATGCCGGCAACGGGCCGGTCGTGACGGTTGGGGTGAAGGTCTTTGCGGCAATGGTCATGGTTTGAGGCTCCAAAGTTCAGTTGGAGACCCAGTCAGTCAGCCGGAATGATGAAAAGACGCCGGCATGGATTCCATGCGGGAATCCGAAGCCTTCGAGCGCTTGCACCGTCCCTACGCCAGTATGAACTGGATCAGGTTCAACGGGTCACTGCGCCACAACAGGCAAAGCCGTATTGTCCAGCAGTATCTCAGCCCCTTGCCGGGACCCCCCTGGTGAATGCTGCGGAGGCTACGTCCTCGATCGAGTTCATGTCAACCCCGGCGCTGAAAAGTAACGTGGAGCGGGTTCCGAGGACTGTGGCAGTCGATTTCGCGGGACGTGAGGAGGGGAGCAGGTGCGCTCGTACATGGGCCACTGCATCTTTACAAAAGATGTAATGTTATAACAAATGTTGCATAAGCGGAATTATGGAACAGAAGCCAGGCCATGGCGTCATGCGATCATCCGGCAGCCGGCCGGAATGGCCGGCCGGCTTGCAACACAGCGGCAATGCCGTCCTAGATATCGACAACGAGGCCTTTGGCCTTCAGCACCGGTTCCAGCTTGCTGACCTCGATGACCGACTTGCCCTGCTTGTAGGCTGCGATATAGCCGGCTTCGGCATCTTCGCGGGCTTGCGAAAGTCTCGCGGCTTCCTGCGCTTCCTGCCTGCGCACGACCACCAGTCCATCGGCATCGCCGACGATGATGTCGCCGGGATTGATGATTTCGCCGCCGACGATGATCGGGTCGTTTACGGCTGCGATGGTTTCCTTCACGGTTCCCTTGATACAGACGCTGAGCGAGAAGACGGGAAAGCCAAGTTCCCGCAGCTGCAGCGTGTCGCGCACGCCGGTGTCGGTCACGAGGCCGCCGATGCCCTTTGCGAGGCAGGCGTTGGCAAGCACGTCGCCGAAGGAGCCGGCCTCTTCGTATTCGCCCGCCGAGACGACGATGATGTCACCCGGCTTTGCGTAGTTGATGGCGAGCTGCAGCATGATGTTGTCGCGCGGTGCGCATTTGACCGTGAATGCCGGGCCGCAGAGTTTCATGCGGTAGTCGACGGGCTTGAGCCGCGAGGAGAGTGCGCCGCGGCGCCCCTGGGCTTCGTGGATGGTCGCCGGCGAAAATTTCGAAACGGCCTCGATGTCAGCTTTGCTGGGCCGTTCAGCGATATCTTTTATATGAATCATGGATGCCTCACATCGTTGGTAGACGGCGGGCATATCCCGCCGCCTGATCTCGGTTGCATTGTCTTCGGGAGGTTCCGAGACCGGTCGGTCTACGGGATCGGGTCGAATTTCAGCTGCGTGAGCGGCACGACTTTGTCGGTGCGGGTCATCTTGTACTCGGTGCTCGGGCCGAGCCACTTGTCCCAGATCTTGTTGATCTCGCCGGACTCGTCGAGCTTGTGCAGGATCTCGTTGATCTTGGCGGTCAGCGCCGGCTGATCCTTGGCCATGCCGATGCCGATCGGCTGGTAGAGCATCGGCTCCTCGATCATCCGCATTTCCTTGCCCTTGCTCTTCGATTCATTGACGAACTTGGTCGTCGTCATGGTGTTCGCCACCATGCCGCGCGCCTTGCCCTGCTGAACGGCGAGGTAGGCCGAGGCGGTATCCTGGAAGGTCAGCGGGTCGGATTTGTTGAGCTTGATCGACATTTCCGAGGTCGAACCCTTGGTCGACGCAATGCGCTGGCCTGCGTAATCGGCCTTCGTCTTGCCGGCATCGTCCGCCGGCACGATCAGCATTTCCTTGGCGAGATAATAGGGATCGCTGAACTGGATCTGCTCGGCGCGGCTCAGCGTATAGGCAAGGTTGGCGACGGTGATATCGACGCGGCCGAGCTTGACCTCGGGCACGCGGGCTTCGACCGAGACCGGCTTGATTTCAGCCTTGACGCCCAATTCCTTGGCGATGGCGCCGCAGAGATCGACGTCGAAACCGGCCATTTCGCGGGTCTTCGGATCGGGCGAAGCGAAGGGAGGAACGTCGGCGAAAGTCGCGCAGCGCAGGGTCTTTGCCGACATGATGGTGTCGAGCTGATCGGCCTTTGCGGGCATGGCGGCGGCCAGGCCGGCGAATGCGACGGTGAGGCTCAGGTATTTCCAGTTCATTGCTGTTCTCCTTTGTTTTTGGTGGTTGGTATCAATGCCTGAGATCAGCGAGGAAACGCTGAGCCCGGGGATGGGTCGGATTGGTGAAGAAGTCCTCGGGCGTCGCCATTTCGATGATCTGGCCGGCATCGATGAACCAGATCCGGTCGGCGACCTCGCGCGCGAAACCCATTTCGTGGGTGACGCAGAGCATGGTCATGCCTTCCGACGCCAGGCTCTTCATGACGGCGAGAACTTCGCCGACCATTTCGGGATCGAGCGCGCTCGTCGGCTCGTCGAACAGCATCACCGGCGGTTCCATGGCAAGAGCGCGGGCGATCGCCACCCGCTGCTGCTGGCCGCCCGAGAGCTGGCCGGGATAGGCTCGGGCCTTGTCGGCGAGGCCGACGCGGTCGAGGAGCTTGAGCGCCTTCTCGTGCGCGACATCCGGCGCCACGCCTTTCACCCGGATCGGTGACATCGACACGTTTTCAGCCACCGAAAGATGCGGAAAGAGGTTGAAGTTCTGGAATACGAAGCCGATCCGGCTGCGCATTGCGTTGAGCTCCTTCGCCCGCATCGACGCGTGGATGTCTTGCCCGTCGAGCCTGATCGATCCGCTGTTGATCTCTTCCAGGCGATTGATCGTGCGGATCAGCGTCGATTTCCCCGAACCGGATGGACCGCAGATGACGACCACCTCGCCGCGCGCGACATCAGCATCGATGTTCTTCAGGACCGGATAGTCACCGTAACTCTTGCAGACCTGCGAAAGCCGGATCGTCTGCGATTCCTGCGCGGAAACTGACATGGTCATAGCTGCTCCGATACGATTTTCGATGGCGCGGCCAGGGAGGCCGTGGGAACGTTGAGAAGTCCCGCACGCCGCCGCGTGATGCGCCGCTCGAGGCGATTTGCGAAGTAGGTGAGCGTCCAGCAGATGATGAAGTAGACGATCGCCAGGATGAGGAAGACCTGGAAGGGCTGCGTCAGGAGCTGGTTGTTGACCTGGCTTGCGGCAAAGGTCAGGTCCGGCACGTTGATCACATAACCGAGCGTCGTATCCTTGATCGTCGAGACGAAGGTGGAGATGATGCTCGGGATCATGTTGTAGAGCGCCTGCGGCAGGATGATATAGCGCATCGCGCCCATATAGCCGTGGCCAAGCGCACGCGCGGCATCCATCTGGCCCGGTCCGAGCGCGACGATGCCGGCGCGGACGACTTCGCTGAGGAACGCGCTCTGATAGACCACGAGGGTCGTCAGCATGGTGACGAAGCTCGGCACATCGGCGCCGGTCAGTAGCGGCACGAGGAAATAGCTCCACAGGATGAGCATCAGCAGCGGCACGCCGCGGGTGAAATAGACAAGCGCGGTGACCGGCCAGCGCAGCAGCGGCGACTTGGAAAGCCGCGCCATTGCGAAGAGGATGCTCACGGGAAAGGCGAGAATGATGCTGAGCGCCGAAAGGATCAGCGTGTTGGCGAGCCCGCCGAGCGGTCCGTTCGGATATTGGCCGATCAACAGCAGCAGCCAGTAGTCGCGGACGATGGCGATCATGTCCTGGATCATGCGCGCGCACTCCTGGCAGGATCTGCGCGCATCGACAGATAGGCGCCGATGCTCATGATCACGAGTGAGAAGAAGAGGTAGAGGACCGTGCCGATCAGGTAGACCTCGAAGGTGCGGAAGCTGAGGTTTTCGATTTCCTTGACGGCATGCGTCAGTTCAGACGCGCCGATGACGACGGCGAGACTGCTGTTCTTGAACAGGGAGACGCTGTGATTGATGAGCGGCGGCAGCGCATTGCGCACGCCCTGCGGCATGATGACGAAACGCATCGCCGAGACGTAGCCGTGCCCGAGCGCGCGCGCCGCCTGCATCTGGCCGTCGCTGACCGAGCGCACGCCCGAACGGAGATCTTCGCTGAAGTAGGCGGCCTGGCAGAGCCCGAGCCCGACCACCGCGAAGATGGCTTCCGCGTTGTGGCTGGCAAGCCATGTCGCGATGCCGTTCGGCATCAGTGTGAAGATCCCGAAATACCAGAGCATGAGCTGCACCAGGGTCGGGACGTTGCGGTGATAGGATACGTAAGCGGCGACCAACGGATCGCCGAAACGAAAGGGGGATAGGCGCAGACCCAGCAGCAGCAGCGCCAGCGTCATCGCCAGCGACCAGGAACCGGCATAGATGATGAAGGTCATCTCAATGCCATGCAGCAGCATGGCGGCATATTCCGGATTTCCGAGGATTGCCGAAAGGTCGAAGCCGCTCACGGTTTTGGTTCCCCGGATTGATCCGTCTTCGCCACAGGCTGCGGCTTCGCCGTCTGCAGGCCGCCCATCACCTGCAGCGTCGGCGTGATCTCCATGTGCCCGATGTTGACGGCCACCGGAGCTGCGATGGCGAAGGCGATGGCGTCCGCGATGTCAGCCGCCTGCGGCAATTCGAAGCCGTCGATGAACCGTTCCCGGACGCTCGGGTCATTGCCGTGGACGTGATTGAAAATGTCGGTGGCGACCCGGCCGGGGCAGATCTCAGTGACGCGCACCCGCTTGCCGAAGGCGTCGATGCGCAGCTGGTTGGACAGCATGCTCACCCCTGCCTTGGTGGCGTGATAGGACGAGTTGCCGCCGAAATTGTAGGCGCCGGCGATCGACGAGATATTGATGACATGGCCGCGATCGCGCGCCACCATGCCCGGCACCACCAGGCGGCAGATATGCAGGACGGCCCGCAGATTGACGTCGATGAGGAGATCGATGTCGCCTTCGTCGGCTTCGAGGAATTTCTTCGGCCGGTCGACGCCGGCATTGTTGACGAGAATGTCGAATTCCACCCGATCCGCGAGTTCGGCGATTGCCTTGCGGTCGGTCACATCGATGACATGAGGGATGCAGCCCGTCCGCGCGGCCAGCTGCTGCAGCGCTTCGGCGCTACGGGCAACGGCATGGACCTCGATGTTCTCCCGGCGGAGCCGCTCGACAACGGCTGCGCCGATTCCGGAAGATGCGCCTGTTATCAGTGCGGTCTTGTAGTCGGAGAATGGCATTGTCGTTCCCTTGTTGTTGATTGAGACAGTAGCGAAGCTTTAACCCCTTGCCTAAGACCGATTATCTTTGGAGCAATAAGCAACGGTTATGGAGCAGGTGCGGCTTGCCGAAGAAGAGAAAACGGTAATGCCGGCATCCCGGTGCGGCCTTGCCTGAGACCGTGTCGCGTTGCAAAAGCAATGCGCCTCTGCAAACATGCCGCCATGCAGATCAGAATGGTACCCCGATCCTCATGGACATCAGACGCCTCAAATCTTTCATCGTGATCGTCGACAGCGGCAGCATCACGCGCGCGGCGGATCTCTTGCATATCGCCCAGCCGGCGCTGAGCCAGCAGCTCGCGGCGCTGGAGGAGCATTTCGGCCACAAGCTTTTGATCCGCAGCCAGCAGGGCGTGAGCATGACCGATGCCGGGCATGCGGTGTACCGCCATGCGCAGATCATCCTCCGGCAGATGGAGCAGGCGCAGGCCGATGCTTCGGCGGCCGGCAATTCGCTTGCCGGGCGTGTATCCGTTGGTCTCGTGCCGTTCAGCAGCGCCGCGACGCTCTCGGTCGATCTGCTGGCGGAGACCCGGAAACTGCATCCCGGCATCCTGCTGCATCTGACTGAAAGCGTCGGCCAGACCTATAGCCAGATGATCATGAACGGCCGGCTGGAGATGGCGCTTCTGCATGGAACCGGCCCGATCAAGGGCGTGCGGTTCGAGCCGATCCTGAGCGAGGAATTTTTTCTGGTGGCGCATCGCGATTTTGCGATCGAGGCGGATGCAAAACCCGTTCCGGTCAGCGCGCTCGACGGGATACCGATGCTGTTGCCGCCGGCCTATAATTTCGTCCGCCGGGCGGTCGATACCGCCTTCACGCGCACCCGCACCAATCTGAAGGTCGTGGCGGAAGTCGAAATCGTACGGACCCTCGCCCGTGCGGTCGCGAGCGGCCTCGGCGCGACGATCATGCCGAAGGCCATCGCCGATCGCATCGTCTCGGAATCGAGCGAGCCGCTGATCTGCCGGCTCGTCTCGCCGAGGATAGAGGAAACCCTGTCGCTCTGCGTTTCCGACCAGAACCCGCTGTCGGAGCCGGCCCTTGCCGTCCGGGACATCCTTCTCGGGCTGACGGCGCGGCTGAAAGGCTAAGCTCCGCGCGTCAGCGCATATCCTTGCAGAACTGAGCTATGCGGGCGCAGCCTTCGCCGAGCTTTTCCATGCTGGTGGCGTAGGAAATGCGGAAGAAGGGGCTCATTCCGTAAGCCGCGCCTTGCACGGTCGCGACATGATGCTCCTCCACCAGCGCCATGACGAAGTCGACATCCGTCTCGATCTTTCGCCCGCCCTTGCTGGTCTTGCCGATCAGCCCCGATATATTGGGATAGATATAGAAGGCGCCCTCCGGCCTGTGGCAGCGCAGCCCTTCCACCTCCGACAGTTTGTCGAGGACGAAGTCGCGCCGCGTCTTGTAGATCGCCGCCCGCTCCTTCAGGAGATCCTGAGGTCCGTCGAGTGCGGCGGTCGCGGCCGCCTGCGTCAGCGTTGCGATGCCGCCGCCATTCTGGCCGTTGACGTTGCTGATGGCTGCCATCAGCTCTTTCGAGCCGGCGCAGAAACCGAGCCGCCAGCCGGTCATCGCGTAAGCCTTGGAGACACCGTTCATCGTCAGGACGCGTTCATAGAGCCTCGGCTCGACTTCCGCCACGGTGCAGAACTGGAAGTCGTCATAAACAAGGTGCTCGTAGATGTCGTCGGTCATGATCCAGACGTGGGGATGACGCAGCATCACCTCGGCGATGGCGGCCATCTCGGCCCGGGAGCAGGCCGCGCCGGTCGGATTGTTCGGGAAATTCAGGAAGAGCCATTTGGTGCGCGGCGTGATCGCCGCCTCCAGGTCCTCCGGGCGCAGCTTGAAGCCGGTCTGTTCGTGGCAGGGAACGGCGACGGGTACGCCGCCGGCGAACTTGACGATATCGGCATAGCTGACCCAGGAGGGTGTCGGAATGACGACCTCGTCACCCGGATTGCAGGTTGCGAGCATCGCATTGAAGATCACCTGCTTGCCGCCGCCCGAGACGACGATCTGGCTGGCGTCATAGTCGAGATTGTTGTCGCGCTTGAACTTCCTGATGATCGCGGCCTTGAGGGCCGGCGTCCCGTCCATCGGCGGATATTTCGTATCGCCGGCAAGCGCTGCCGCATGCGCCGCTTCGATGGCATGCGTCGGAGTGGGAAAATCCGGCTCGCCGGAGGAGAGGCTGACGACCTGGACGCCTTTGGCGGCAAGCTCCCTGGCGCGCTGGGTCATGGCGGCGGATGCTGAAATGGAGACGTTTTTCAGGCGGTCGGCTTTGATGGACATCGGAATGGTCCTCTGGTGAGGGATTGGAGTTATGGACCGCCCGCGGGCGATCGGACTTGTATCATTCGGCGAGTTCGGCAGCGGGAGCGAGTGCCGCACCCGTGGCTTCGATCTCGCCGCGCACGATGCCGGCAAGTTCGAGGGCGCCGGGTGTGTCGCTGTGAACGAGAATGGAGCGCGCCGGCATGGCGATCACGGCGTCGTCGATCGTGCGGACGGTCCCGTCGAGCAGGAATTGCCGCACGCGGGCGCGCACCGAGGCTTCGTCCTTGATGACGGCGCCCGGCAGCCCGCGCGCGACGAGTTTGCCAGCGGCATCATAGGCACGGTCCGCGAGGAAAAGCGCCAGCGTCTTCAGGCGCGCACGTCTGGCCGCCGATTCGATCTCGCTGCCCGACGTGACGAAGACCACGAGACCGGGGTCCACAGTGGCGATCGCATCCATCATCAGGTCGGCGAGTACGGGATCGCGGTTGACCATATTGCCCATGGCCGCATGGAAGCTGATGTGGGAGACGGCGACCCGCTCGCTCCTGGCGATCGCCATCAGGGCGCCGAGCTGGTAGAGCATCTGCTGGCGAAGCTCGTCCGCCGGGAACGGTATTTCGCGCCGGCCGAAGCCGAGCCGGTCGGGCAGACCCGGATGGGCGCCGATGCCGACGCCGTTCAGCTTTGCGAGCCGGACCATGCGCCCCATCGTGTCGGGATCACCGCTGTGGAAACCGCAGGCGATGTTGGCCGAGGAGACGATCTTCATCATCGCTTCGTCGTCGCACAGCCGGTAGGGGCCAAATCCTTCGCCCATGTCGGAATTCAGATCGATCTTCATGAGTTCCTCCTTTTGACGGCGTCTCTGTTTGCGCGCATTTCCTAGGCCATCGCTTTCAGGGCGCGTTTGACCGTCGCCGATGTTTGCCTGATGTCATCGACATAGCGGGCGACGGCTTGTTCGGCTGTGCGCGCTTCCGCGTGCGTCGAGCGGACGAATTTCAGCCGGGCGCCGATGCGGGCCTGCCCGAGCCGCCAGAGGTCGCATTCGATCACGCCGGCGACCTTCGGATATCCGCCCGCAGTATTCGCATCGCTCATCTGCACGATCGGTTCGCCGCCGGGCGGCACCTGGATCACGCCGGGCACGACGCCGTGGGAGCGCATCTCGATCGATGCCGTCGGCTTGATGGGTTCGCCTGACAAGCGGTAGCCGGTCCGGTCGCTTCGGGAGGAAATCCTCCAGGTCTGGCTCCAGAAGGCTTCGCCGTCTTCGGAGAAAAGATCGTGCTCGCCGGCAGGCAGGGCGCGGATCGGCAGTACGCCGTCGACCGGGGCCGGGAAGACATCGCTGAGTGCTGCGGCCGGCTCGACGACGGCGAGGCCCGTGGCCGGCAGCATGGCAATCTCCGCGTCCTCACCGACCGCGAGCCGATCGCCTTTCGCCAGCGGGCGGCCCGCATTGCCTCCGAAGCCGCCACGCAGAGACGTGCTGCGCGAGCCCATGACGACCGGGATATCCAGCCCGCCGCCGAGCGCGACGTAGGAGCGCGCCAGCCGCGGAGGCTGCTTCAGTTCGAGAATCTGTCCGGGCTCGGCGACATAGGCGCACCAGGCAAGCAGTTCCGATCCGTCGAGATGGGGATTGCCGTCGGCGCCGGTCACGGCAAAGGCGATGCGCCGCTCGAAACGCAGGCGGAACGGGAAGGTCTGCACCTCGATCACGGCAGCATTCTCGTCATTGCCGACGAGAATATTGCCGATCCGGACCGCAAGCGGGTCCATCGCGCCGCTCGCCGATACGCCGATATCGCGATAGCCGGGACGGCCGAGATCCTGCACCGTGTTGAAAGGGCCGCTTTCCAGGATCTCGATCATAGCTCGATCCTCGCCGGCAGGAACCGCACCGTATCTCCCGGCGCCATCATGGCCGGCGTCGGCGAGGCGGGATCGAACATCTCAAGTGTCGCGAAGCCTATGGAATTCCAGCCGTTCGGCCCTGTCAGCATGGCGACGCCGGTCTGCATGCCGCCGATGGTCACGCAGCCCTTTGCCATCTTCAGCGAGGGGACGGTCTTGCGCGGCATGTAGATACGGGGATCGAGACCATGAAGATAACCGAAGCCGGGAGCGCTTCCCAAAGCGAAAACACGGTAGGTCGCTTGATGATGGATGCGCACCACCTCGCGATCGCCGAGACCCGAGAGATCGCAAAGGGCCGGAAGATCCGTCGCATATTCGCCGCCGTAATGGACGGGGATCTCGATGGTCTTGCCTTCGAGATCGATGCTCTCGGCATTCGCCCATGCCTCCAGCAGCCGCGCGACCACCGCATCGGGTTCCTCGGGCGTTTCCTTGAAAATCACCAGCAGGTTGGTCATCCCAGGAATGTCTTCCGCAAGGTCCGCCCAGCCTTTCACGGTCTGGGACAAAGCCCAGATCCGCCGCTGCGCGGCAAGATCGAATTCACCGGGCGCCTCGAGCAGGAAGGCCCTGGCGCCGATCGAGGAAACCCGTGCCCGGCTTTTGGTGGCCGGAACGATCTCGCGTTGCGGTGCGTGCCTGTTCGTCGTGACGATCATGATGGGAACTCGATTTCGAACAGAGGATCGCCGTAGCCCACCAGCGCGCCGGGCTCGGCGAGCCGCTTGGTCATGACACCGGAACGGCCGGCGCGAAGGGGAAGCAGCACATCCCCTACCCTGATGAAGCCGAGGATATCGGCTTGGGATAGCGACCGCGGCAGATTTTGGGGCGTCGCAGAGGTGCCCGGATGTTCGGCGCAGAAACGGCCCGCCATCGGCGCCTTCACGATTGCCTGCGCGGAGGCCGGCGCGCGCGGCGCCGTTTCCGCCGCGCTGATCCGCGCCTCTCCCTCCCCTGAAATGACGATGCGAAGCTGTGCGCCCGGTCGGGAGATTTCCAGCCCGGCCACTCCGGCGGCCGTCAGTGCTTGGGTCAGCTGGGCGATGGTGGCCGGATCGCTGAAATCGATGGCGCTCATGCCGCCGTCCTCCGCAGCTTCAGCCATTGTTCGAGATAGTGAATGTCAGTCTCGCCGCGCGCGAAAGCATGGTCCTCGAACAGGGCGCGCAGGAAGGGAATATTGGTGGCGATCCCCTCGATTTCGGTGCCGGCAAGCGCTTCGCACATCCTTGCCATGGCTTTCGCACGCGTCGGCGCATGCACGATCAGCTTGGCGATCAGCGAGTCGTAGTAGGGCGAGACCTTGTAGCCGGCGCGGATATGCGTATCGACGCGGATACCCGGCCCCTGAGGCAAAGCCAGATGGGTGATGACACCCGCCGACGGCAGGAAGGTATCGGGATCTTCGGCGTTGATGCGGCATTCGAAAGAATGGCCTTCGCATGCCACATCGCCCTGGGCGAGATCGAGAGCGTGACCCTGGGCCGCCTTGATCTGCGCCTGGACGATGTCGAGCCCGCTCGTCATTTCGGTGACGGGATGTTCGACCTGAAGCCGCGTGTTCATTTCGATGAAATAGAAGGCGCCGTTCTCATAGAGAAATTCGAAGGTCCCGACGCCCCGGTAGCCGATCTGGCGGCAGGCCTCGACGCAGGCCATGCCGACCGGCTGGATGATGTCGGGTGCGATCCCGGGCGCCGGCGCTTCCTCCACCACCTTCTGATGGCGGCGCTGCATCGAGCAGTCCCGATGCCCCAGCCACACGGCATTGCCGTGGTCGTCGCAAAGAACCTGTATCTCGATATGGCGGGGATGCTCCAGGAATTTCTCCATGTAGAGCGAGGGCGAACCGAACGCCTTGCGGGCCTCTTCCCGCGTCAGCGCGATCGCTTCCTGCAACTGCCCGGCCTCCGGCACGACGCGCATGCCGCGTCCGCCGCCGCCGCCCGACGCCTTGATGATGACGGGATATCCGATCTCCAGCGCCACGCGCTCAATCGATGCGGGATCGTCCGGCAGCGCGGTATCCGGGCCGGGAACGCAGGGGACGCCGGCCGCCATCATCGCCCGCTTCGCCGCGATCTTGTCGCCCATGGTCGCGATCGACGAAGCCGTCGGACCGATGAAGACCAGCCCCGCTTTTTCGACCGCGTCGGCGAATGCGGCGTTTTCCGACAGAAAACCGTAACCGGGATGGACGGCGCCGGCACCGGTCAGACGCGCCGCGAGAAGAATGGCATCCTGATTGAGATAACTCTTGGCGGCATTCGACGGGCCGACACAGAGGAAGCTGGCCATGGTTTTGCCGTAAGGCGCTTCCTTGTCCGCCTCGGAGCAGATGGCGACCGCCGTGAGGCCGAGATCACGACAGGCGCGCTCTATCCGGACGGCGATCTCGCCGCGATTGGCGATGAGCACGGTCTCGAAGCGTCGGCCGGCAGCAGCGGGGTGTTCGGGCGTTTCCGGCATCAGGCGATCTCCGCCAGCAGATCGCCGGTCTCGACCTCGCCGCCGTCTATTTCGGTCAGGCGCGTGATGCGCCCGGCCCGCGGCGCGGCGATTTTGTTGAAGACCTTCATCGCTTCGATGATGAAGAGCGTCTGCCCCTCCTCCACCGCGTCGCCGACCACGACGAATGGCGGCTCCCCGGGCGCCGGGGTCCGGTGCAGAACGCCGAAGACGGGCGCCTTCACCGCCTGCGAGGTTTTCTCGGCGCCAGAAGGCGCATCGGAGACGACACTTTCTGTCGATTCCGGCGTTCGCGGAGGTTCGGCAACGGCGGGCTCCGCCGGCGACGTGCGAAAAATCCGAACCGTCACGTCCTTTTCCGTCACGGTCAGCTCGGTAATGTTCGATCGTCCGACAAAGTCGATCAGCGTCTTGATCTTCGAGAGGTCCATGTGCGTGCTCGGAATTTTCAAAATTCCACCGCGCAGACCTGAGGTGTCAAATCGCCCGGCGTTATGATTTTCGTAGCACGACGCTTGGGCTGATGGGGTCAGACGAACTTTTGATGGAGTGCAGTCCGCACGCTGCGAGGACATGCCGCCGGATGCTTTTGCGGGGGTTGCGCGTTAACATGCCTCAAAGGAGTTGCGGCCATGTCCGGTATCCCTGATCGTGCGGCCCGGACGCAACGATTTTGATCAGTCGCAATGATCGGGCCGCTGGTTGTGATTGGATTCCAAGAACAGGGAGGCGAATCCAGGGATGATGACGTCATTGGTGTTCACGGAAGCATTCCAGCGTCTCAGCCTCGCGCTTGCGATCGGGATCCTTGTCGGTATCGAACGCGGGTGGCGCGAGCGTGAGGCTGCGCCCGGCAAAAGGGTGGCGGGTATCCGCACCTACGGCCTCTCGAGTTTCCTCGGCGGGTTCTGCGGTTTTCTGCAGCCGGTCACGGGACCGATCCTGCCGACAGCCATCTTTGCGTCCTTCTGCATCACGATTCTCCTCTTCAGCCGGATGCAGGCAATGCGGGAGGAGGAATACAGCGCCACCGGCGCCATCGCCGCGATCACGGTCTTCGTGCTTGGCTTCGGCGCTGCCGTTGCGGACATGACGGCGACGGCCGCGAGTGCCGTCGCGATCACGGCGCTGCTGGCGGCGCGCGAGCCGCTGCATGGATTTCTCAGGAAATTGACCTGGCTCGAATTGCGGGCCGCGCTGATCCTGCTGACGATGACGGTCGTCATCCTTCCGATTCTTCCCAATGAGACGGTCGATCCCTGGCAAATGATCAACCCGTTCGAACTCTGGATGATGACGATCCTCATCGGCGCCGTTTCATTCGCCGGTTACGTCATGATCAGGCTCGCCGACACGAAGGCGGGGATATTGCTGACCGGCGCCTGTGGCGGCTTGGTCTCCTCGACGGCTTTGACGCTTTCCTTCGCGCGTCAGTCGACGCAGATGACGGCCCTTTCGCCGCTGCTTTCGGCCGGAGCGATGCTGGCGGGCGCCGTATCGCTCACCCGGGTGCTCCTTGTCTGCGGCGTCATTGCGCCTGCGGTGCTGACGGAACTGGCGCCTGCGCTCGGACCGGCTGCCGCAATCCTTGCCGTGGGCGGGGGGCTCGCCGGCCTGTTGCGGCGCTCCGACAGCAGTTCCGATTTTGCTCCGCACAATCCGCTGGAAGTGATGGTCGTGCTGCGCTTTGCGCTTCTGCTTGCCGTCGTGATCGTCGTCACGCGGGCGACGCTCAACCTCTTTGGAACACAGTCGCTGAGCGCCGTCGCTTTCGTCACCGGGCTCGGCGATCTCGATGCGATAACCCTCTCCGTCGCGAAGCTCGCGCCGCATAGCCTGCCGGCTGATGCAGCCGCACAGGCGATTGCGATCGCCGCCGTCGCCAATCTTCTCGCCAAGGCCGGCCTGGCGGCGAGCGCCGGCAGCAGCGGCTATGCGGTCCGGCTGGCGATCGCAACCGCTATTGCGGTGCTTGCCGGCGCTGCCGGCCTGCTCCTGACCTAAAGCGCGTCGCGATCTTTCAGATCCGCTCCTTGCGCTTTAGATCTTTGTTTTTAAGTATGTCGTTATCGCAAAACATGGAGTAATCGCGGCGCGATCACCCCATGTCATATTTATCAGATGATGGCTGTCTGGGGTGGTTGCCCCCGGTAAGATGGCAATACGGGCTCACGATTGAACCGGGCCCAAACATCGAATGGAGGCAACCATGGACCAATATATCGGGCTTGATGTTTCATTGAAAGAGACTGCGATCTC
>NZ_LOKX01000022.1 GCF_002211285.1 Rhizobium sp. R635
TCAAGAATGGCGCGTGACGATGTGTGAGAGGCTGACATGAACGGCTCCGTCGATTCGAAGCTCCTCATGAATCACACCCGCACCTCTCTGCGCCACAACGAAATGCAAAGCTGAAGCGATTGCCCTGGTTCCGAAGTCACTTCGATTGCGACTCGCACGGCAAGCCGGTACTAGGACCTTTCCCCGGTCCAATAGAAGCATTCTGCCGGGTATCCATCTTCAGCCGATGTTCCCAACGACAGGTGACGCAATGTTCGCTGCCGAAGTCTTCTCCCCTCATCAAACGCTCGCAGCGGCGCTGGTCCCGCATGCGGCCGAAGGCGACGACGGCTCGCACGACCTCGCCCATATCCTGCGCGTCTTCAAAAACGCCATGCGCATCCATGCAGGAGAAGGCGGCGACGGGCGGATTCTTGCAGCCTCCGTTCTTCTGCACGACTGCGTCGCGGTCGAGAAGAATTCACCGCTGAGGGCAAAGGCGTCTGCGCTGGCAGCGGAGAAGGCATCGGCGATCCTGGCGGAACTCGGCTGGAGCGAGGCGGATATCGAAGCCTCGGCCCATGCCATCACCGCCCACAGCTTCTCGGCCGGAGTGGCGCCCCGGACGCTTGAGGCGAAGATCCTGCAGGATGCCGATCGGCTGGACGCGATCGGCATGGTCGGCGCGGCACGTTGCTTCTATATCGGCGGACGGATGGGATCGGGGCTCTACGATCCGTTCGACCCCGCGGCGGCGAACCGTCCGCTCGACGACAAGCGTTACGCCATTGACCATTTCCAGACGAAACTGTTCAAACTGGCGGAAGGATTCCAGACCGAGACCGGTCGCAGGCTCGCCGCCGCGCGTGACAAGAGCCTGCGCGATTTCCTCTCGGCCTTCATGGACGAAATTTAGGAGAACGGCATGCGCGTCAGCGACCTCTTCATCTATCCGCTCAAGAGCGCCCGCGGCATTGCGCTGCCTGCCGCCGATATCGATGCCTTTGGGCTTCCCGGCGACCGGCGGGCGATGATTACCGATGCACAGGGCCACTTCATCACCCAGCGCGAGCTGCCGGACCTCGCACGGATCGATGTGCGGCCGGAATCGGGCGCCTTCCGGCTGCGGATGCAGGGAAAGACTGATATATCCGTGCCGCCGCCGCAGCCAGAAAGCCGCATGGATGTGACCGTGTGGAAATCCACCGTCAGCGCCGCCGTCGCCGATCCCGAAAGCAACCGGCAACTTTCCGAATGGCTCGGCCGTGAGGTGCAACTGGTGTTCTTCGACGGGCACGCACGGCGGATGGCGAATGCCGAATGGGCCGGCGAAGGCACGCCCGTCAGCTTCACCGATGGCTATCAGATCCTGGTGACGACGACCGGCTCGCTGAAGGCTTTGAACGCCGATCTCGCCGCCCATCGCGAAGGCAGCGTCGGCATGGACAGGTTTCGTCCAAATATCGTCATCGATATCGACGAGGCCTGGCCGGAGGACCGCTGGGCGGCCATCGAGATCGCCGGCATCCGCTTCGATCTCGTCAAACCCTGCTCGCGCTGCATCATGACGACGCAGGACCAGCTGACCGGCTCGCGCGACGTATCCAACCCGATGCCTGCCATGGGCCGCATCCGCATGTCGGCCGATCGGCGTGTCCCCGGCCCGCTCTTCGGCTGGAACACCACGCCGCGCGGCAGCGGCAGAATCTCGATTGGTGACGAAGTGACGATCATCGAGGCACGGCCGGAGGGCTGGGCGATGAAGGTCCGCGCACGGGGGTAGGCCGAATTACGGAAGGGCTGTTTGAACAGCGCCTCATCCTTATACTCGCAACACGCTCCCTCATTCCGGTGCCTGTCACAGGAATGAGGGAGCGTGGGGAGAAGTTCGCCGTCTCTCACGCGCGCGCGAGTGCGGCGTCGATAGCCGCCATGACGTCAGCCGGCAGCGGTCCCTTTTCCAGCGCGCCGGCATTTTCCTCGACCTGGGCGACAGTACGGAAACCGGGAATGGGAAGGGTGCGCGGCGAGCGCGCCCAGAGCCAGGCAAGCGCCCCCTGCGTCAGCGAGCGGCCGCCCGATGTCAGGAGATCGCGCACGGCATCGAGCCGCGCGGCGAATTCCGGGGCCATACGTCCGTCCTTGAAATAGACCATCCAATCGAGGGCGGCGCCGCGTACATCCTTGGCGCCCACAGCCTTGTCGGCGGTGAATTTTCCGGTCAGCAGCCCCATGGCCAGCGGGCCGCGATTGATGGAGATGAGGTTCTCTTTCTCGATCACCCCGATCATTTCCGGCACCGGCTCGAAGACGTTCATCGTATGCTGAACCGAAACATAGCCTTGGCGGCCAACATGGCGGCCGGCGCGATCCGGATAATCGGTGCTCCAGCCGAACGCATCGATCTTGCCCTCGGCGCGCAGCGCTTCTAGCACGTCGAAGACGGCATCCGACTGTTCCAGCGGAAAGTCGTTGAGGTGGAACTGCAGGAGGTCGAGGCGGTCGCGCCTGAGACGGCGCAGCGAGGTCTCGACCGAGCGGCGAATGAAGGCCTCATCGGCAAAGGCGCCCGTTGCCTGCTTCGTTTCGGGGTCGGTGGCGAAACCGAACTTGGTGGCGACGACGATATCCCCGCGATTGCCGATCGCCCGGCCGAGCACCTCTTCCGAATGGCCGGCGCCGTAGTTCGAGGCCGTATCGAAGAAGCGGATGCCGAGTTCGATGGCGCGGCCGATCGCAGCAGCCGATTCATCGTCGTCGACCTCTCCCCAGCCGAGCGGCGTATCGCCGGCGTAGAAGGGGCCGCCGATCGCCCAGCATCCCATGCCGAGGCGCGGAATTTCGCGGCCGTTCCAGAGCGTGATCGTCGTCGATGGTTGGGGCTTGGTCAGCATGAGATCCTCCTTGGCTGGCTGTCCCCAAGACATAGGAAGCGCTTATGAGCCGGTAAACCGCCAATTCCGGAGGATGATTTGCAGCAGTAAAAAACGCCGTCAGGCCGAAATGCCGTTCGGGCCGGACCGTGTTCCCAAGGCCGGATCAAGCGCCTTGAGCGCGGCCTGGACGAAGCCGTCGCGGGCTGCCCCGGCCTCGATGCCGCGCGGCTCGTAGACGTGGCGGTGCAAAAAGAACCCCGTCAGCCGGAATGCAGCGGCAAGACTGTCGAAATCGGCCGCATGGCTGCCTTCGCTTCCGAGGAATGGCGGCAGGAGAAGCATCTTGTCGGCCCACGGCGCTCCGGCGCTGCGGCTGACGGCGCGACCGGACTTCGGCGAGACATAGGCAAGGTCGGAACGGGCGCCGGTTGCGGCGCATTCGGCTAGATCGAGGCCGAAGCCGAGATCGTTCAGCACCGCGAGCTCGAAACGCACGAAGAGTTCGCCGGCATCGGCCGGATTGTGAAGGTGATCGAGGATCACCTCCAGCGCATCGAAGAGATGCGGATGCGGGTCGCGCTCCGGCAGAAGCCGCAGCAATGCGCCCATCGCCTGGACGCCGTAGACGGCAGTCGCCGTTTCCATCAGGCGGGCGGCACGCAACGTCACCGGCTCGACCCGGAATTCACCGAGATGCTCGTCGAGCCTGGCACGCCAGATGACCTCCACCGCATTGCCCGGCTGCAGTACCGGCTGCATGGCGCGCGAGCGGCCGGAACGCACCATGCCGAGATGGCGGCCGCGATCACGCGTCATCACCTCGGCGATGACGCTCGTCTCGCCATGGCGCTTGACGCCGAGAATGATCGCCTGGTCCTGCCATTGCATCGAAAGAAGCCTCTACGGATGACGAATCCATCCTAATGCAAGGGCCGGCTTATGTCATGAAAGGCTTCACGCGGCGGCCGGGCCGCGTCAGGCTGCGGCCGGGAATAGTCTCTGCAGGAATTCCCGCATCGCCTTTTCGTCGAAAGGTTTTACCAGCAGCGGGATATGCTGCAGGTCGGGCGGGAAATCGCGCGGATCGGAATAGCCGCTGACGAAGCCGAAAGCGATGCCGACATCGAGGAGATGACGGGCAAAGCCGAAACTCATGCCCTCGCCGAGATTGACGTCGAGAAGAGCAAAATCATATCTCTGCGCAGCGATCGCGGCCTTCGCCTCTTCCAGACTGCCGACGATATCGATGCTCTGGACACCGGCCAGGCGCAGAATATCTTCGGCCTCCATCGCGATGATCAGACTGTCTTCAAGAACCAGAACACGGATTGCGCTCATGATTCCATGCCCTCTTCGGGCCGCCCCAGCCGTTTCGCCAACATCATTGCCCTCCGGTGCCCCGCATGGCACGCTATCGGTGAATTCCGTCACCATGTCAGAATAAAACATTTTTCCGCCCCGCCGATAAGAATCAATCGGAGGATAAGATGACGACCGACCTTATTTTCCCAACTGCTAATCCGCATTTAAAAAAGACATGACCCAACCAATTGGCTAGATGAAGGGCCGCTTGCCTTCTCCGAGCCCTTCCCAGCCGGAGATCACCTTCAATTCCTCACCGTTCAGCACCTCGCAGCCGCGTTCCTGCCAGCGGATCAAGCCACGTTCATTGAGCTTTTTCAACGTTTTGTTGGTGTGGACGATGGAAAGACCCAGCGTGTCGGCAATGTGCTGCTGGGTGATAGGGATGAATTTGCGGCCATTGAACAGCTCGAGTTGCCTGCCACGCTCGAAGAGAAAAGCGATCAGGTAGGCCGCTCTTTCCAGCGCCGTGCGGCGGCCGATACTCAGGAGATGCTCGTCCAGGATTCGCTCCTCGCGCGCCGCGATCCAGGTGATGTCGAAGGCGAGCGATGGATGTTTATTGTAGAGCGTCATCAGCCTGTCACGCTCGAAAACACACAGCGAAACGGGGGAAAGCGCCTCGACGGAATGCTGCATTTCACCAACGATCGTGCCCTGCAGGCCGATCAGGTCGCCCGGCATGATATAGTTCAGGATCTGCCGCCGCCCGTCCTCGAGCATCTTGTAGCGGAAGCCCCAGCCGGCAAGCACGGTAAAGAGATGAGCGCTGTGTGCGCCTTCAACGAGGATGGTGGAACCGGCATCGACGGCAAGCTCGCCTCTCTTGAACCGTGCGACGAATTCCAACTCCTCGCGGGTGAATTCCCTGAAATGCGGCAGGGGCCGCAAGGGACATAGCTCGCAAGGGGTCTTGAAAGAATGAATGCGTCTCGACGTTGTCATGCCTGCCCTTGCGATCACGCAAACCGGCGGCCCATCATCGGCGCGCCGTCGAGCAAGGAATGCACAAAGGCTGGATTCGTTCCGGAACGAGCCGGATTTTTTCTACGGAAACAAGGGACTGGCGTCCACCCGATGAAATCCTTGCCAGTCTATTTCGGGAAATCGAGACCCATCTCGCGGAACCGCTCGGGGTCATCACCCCAATTTTCGCGAACCTTGACGAACAGGAAGAGATGGACGGTCTGCTCGAGGATCTCAGACAATTCCTTGCGGGAGGCCGTCGAGATCGCCTTGATGGTTTCGCCGCCCTTGCCGAGCGCGATCTTCTTCTGGCTGTCGCGCTCGACATAGATCACCTGCTCGATTCGCACCGAGCCGTCCTTGCGCTCTTCCCACTTCTCCGTTTCGACATGCGAGGAGTAAGGAAGCTCCTGGTGCAGGCGGAGAAACAGCTTTTCGCGGGTAATTTCGGCGGCGAGCTGGCGCATCGGAAGGTCGGAGATCTGGTCTTCCGGATAGTACCAAGGCCCCTCGGGAAGCGTGTTCGCCAGATAATCCATGACGTCGTCGCAGCCGGAGCCGTTTTCGGCTGATATCATGAAGGTGCGTTCGAAGGCGATCTTCTCGTTGGCGGCAGCGGCCAGCGCCAGCAAGTCCTCGCGGTTGACGCGGTCGATCTTGTTGAGCACCAGGATCTTCGGCTGCTGGACTTCCTTGAGACCTTCGAGGATGGCCTCGGCATCGCCGCGCAAACCGCGCTCGCTGTCGATCAGCAGCATGATCAGATCGGCATCCTTGGCCCCGCCCCAGGCAGAAGTCACCATAGCACGATCGAGCCTGCGGCGCGGCTTGAAGATGCCGGGCGTATCCATGAAGACGATCTGGGCATTGTCGTGGATCGCAATGCCGCGGACGATCGCACGCGTCGTCTGAACCTTGTGACTGACGATCGAGACCTTGGCGCCGACGAGGCGATTGACCAGCGTCGACTTGCCGGCATTGGTCGGCCCGATCAACGCGACGAAGCCCGAATGCGTCGGGCCATTGGCTTCTACGGCAGCTTCGGCCGCGATATCTTCTTCTTGTGTCATTGTCCCGTCAGTTTCCGGCAGGCGATTGCTGCCAAATGCCTTCACGCTCGAGCATCTTCGTCGCCGCGACCTGTTCGGCGGCACGCTTCGACCGCTCTACGCCGGTTTCGGGCTTTATGCCAGCCACTTCCACCGTCACCTTGAAGCGTGGATCATGATCCGGCCCGCTGCGTTCATCAACCCGGTAGATGGGCGTGACGCCGAATTTCGCGTGCGACCATTCCTGCAGCTCGGTCTTGGCGTCGCGCTTGGCGCCATCGGCCCTGACCGCCCTGCCCTGCCAGTAGCGCAGGATGAAGCGGCGGGCGACTTCGAGGCCGCCGTCGAGATAGATCGCGGCGATCAGGCTTTCGACGACGTCGGCGCGCACGTTCATCATGCGCTTGCCGGTCAATTTCTTCACGTCGGCGCCGGTGCGGATATAGAGGTGAAGATTGAGCTCGTCGGCGACCGCGGCACAGGTTTCGGCGCTGACGAGCTGGTTGAGGCGAACCGAGAGCTCGCCTTCCCCCGCCGTTCCGAAGGTGCGGAACAAAAGCTCGGCGATGCAGAGCCCGAGCACCCTGTCGCCGAGGAATTCCAGCCGTTCGTAATTGCTGCCCTTTTCCGTGCGGGCGCTGGCATGGGTCAGCGCGCGGTCCAGGCGCTCCTTTTCGGCGAAGTCGTGACCGATCAGGGCTTCGAGCTTAGCGCGGTCGGCAGCAGAAAGCGTCTGCGCCTTACTCATTCAACGACCTTGAAGAGGCGATCCCAGCGCATGTTCGTCGGCCACTTCCAGATTTCGCGGAAGGAGGTGTCGTTGCCGAGCGAGAAGAAGATGACGCTGGCGCGGCCGACGAGGTTTTCCGCAGGAACGAAGCCGACGTCGAAGCGGCTGTCGAGCGAGTTGTCGCGGTTGTCGCCCATCATGAAATAATGGCCTTCCGGCACGATGAATTCGCGGGTGTTATCGCCGCGCGACACCGGGGACTGGTCGAGCGTGTCATAGGTCTTGCCGTTGTCGAGCGTTTCGCGGAAGACCGGCACGTCCTCGCCCGGATCGAGCTTGTAATCGGAGGTGAAGCTGCCGTCCGCCACCTTCGGGACCGGCTTGCCGTTGACGTAGAGAACGCCGTCCGTGACCTGAATATGGTCGCCCGGCAGGCCGATGCAGCGCTTGATGTAGTCGATCTCGGGGTTCGGCGGGAAACGGAAGACGACGATATCGCCGCGCTTCGGATCGGAGCCGAACAGGCGGCCGCTGAAAATGTCGGGCGAGAAGGGCAGCGAATATTTCGAATAGCCGTAAGCGAACTTATTGACGAAGATGTAGTCGCCGACGAGCAGCGTCGGCATCATCGAACCGGACGGGATCGTAAAGGGCTGGAACAGCACAGTTCGGATCACCATCGCCAAAATCAGCGCCTGAATGATGACTTTGATATTTTCCCAGAGGGCGTTCGGCTTGGTATCGACTTTTTCGGACACGCAGTCTTATTCCTTCAAGACGCCGCGGAGGCGCAATTCTTTCTGTCGTTCTCTCTAGCGGCTTCGGCCGGTTGCGGCAATGGCGACAACATCAAAAGCGACGAGACGTCGCGATCAGAGGCTCTCGGGCAATGCCTCGATAATCACGAAGGCCTGCGCCAAGGGATAATCATCCGTTATTGTCAAATGAATGGCGGGTCGGTGGCCCGCCGGCAGCATCGATTCCAGGACGACGGCGGCAGCACCTGACAGCACCATGGTCGGCTTGCCGCTCGGCAGATTGACGACGCCCATATCCTTCCAGAAAATGCCCTGCGCGATCCCGGTGCCGAGCGCCTTTGAGCACGCCTCCTTGGCGGCGAAACGCTTCGCGTAGGATGCGGCACGGTTTGCGCGCCGATCCGAACGGGCGCGCTCGACCTCGGTGAAGCAGCGGTGGGTGAAGCGCTCGCCGAAACGCTCGATGGATTTTTCGACACGACGGATGTCGATGAGATCGCTGCCAATGCCGATGATCATGCGGAGCCTTCCGTGATTTAAGAATTCTGCATCGGCTTCATACGCTCGGCATGTCGCCGGCCGGACCGGCAAAACGCAGGCGCGCCCGCTCCATCAACCGCATGCGGCGGCGCGTCTGAAAACCCTTCACGGTGTAGAATGTCAGCGCATAGAGCGCAACTGCCGTCACCGCCGCCGGCGGGATGGCGCCGATCAGCATCGGCTCCAGCACCGGCTTCCAAAGCTCTGAAAAGTTCAGCTTGTGAAAGAGGGCGGCGAGATCCACCGCCTGGCCGGCCAGATGATCTTCGCGGCTCAACAGCAGATGGCCGATTTCCCAGGTGATACCCCAGATGAAGGGATAGGTCAGCGGATTGCCGAAAGCCGCGCAACCGAGCGCGGCAGCCACCATATTGCCCGAGAGGAAATAGGTGATGACGAAGGCCATGATGAAATGCACGCCGATAAAGGGCGTCCACGAGACGAACACACCCGCAGCGACCCCGGCCGCAACCGCATGCGGCGAAGCGCTCAGACGCAGGATGCGCATTGTCAGATAACGGATCGGGCGAAGGAAACCTTTACGGGGCCACAAAAGCTCCCGCATCTTTTCCTTGAATCCCGCAGGCTTGCGACGGCGAAACAACATGGCCGGTATTTAGTGCAGCGCACGCGGCCATGACAAGAGCGGCAAATGATACCAGCCGAAAAACAGGCCGCCTCTCCTCGCCGTATCGAGAAGGCTCTTCATGCCGAGGGGCGTCCGTTACGCATAACGTCCCTCACTTCAGTTCAAGTATAAAGCTCAGTATCAACGGCTGCGGAACAGACCGCGGTCGACCTGGCGCTGACGAAACTCGAGATCGATACGATCGAACGAGCCGTTGAGGTAAGCCATTTCACGTTCCTGCGTGGTCGGAGCGCGAAGGGCGCGGGCGATTTTCCTGATAGGATCAAACATTATCTTGTCTCATCTTCTGTTTGCGTTTCGATGACCAGAAGATAGGCCCGGCAAAGGTTAATTACCACAGCCGAGACATGGAGACAGCCATGCGCAAATTGCATTGCTTGCCTTTTCGGCGAGCCAGCCCGACCACGAAACGATCATAAAATGTGCAATTTTCCAATCAAACCCGTGATAGACTTAACGGCAGCTTACTCATAGAGCCGCCGGACGGTGGCAATGCAGTCCAGTTCCTTCATCTGGGCGAGCAACTGGTTGAGCTGGCGCAGGTCCCAGACCTCGACTTCGAGCATCATCTCGGTGAAATCGGCCGCTACCCGCACCGTGTTCAGCAAGCGGATATTGACGTCGAGGCCGGCAACGGTCTGAGCGACCTTGGCGAGCGTGCCGGGCTCGTTCAGCCCATTGACCATGATGCGAGCCATGAAACGCGACTTGTTGGCCTCGTCGAGATCCCAGCGGACATCGATCCAGCGATCGGGCTGATCGTCGAAACGCTGCAGGCTCGGCGACTGGATCGGATAGATGGTGATACCGTTGCCCTGATCCATGATGCCGACGATACGGTCGCCGGGCACGGCGCCTGTCGTCGCGAACTTGACGTCGACATTACCGGACAGGCCGCGGATCGGCCCGATCGCGGCATCTGCCTCGATGTCCGCGTGGCCGCTGTCGAGCCCGGCTTTGGTCTTGCCGGGGATCTTGAAGATCATTCCGGCCGCGCTGCGGACATTGAACCAGCCATCGTCACCGGAGGGCTTCACGGTGACGCGCTCATCCTGATGATCGGGATAGACGGCGCGCAGCACATCGAGCGAGGACATCTCGCCGCGGCCGACGGCGGCGATGGCATCCTCGACATCCTTCTGACCGAGACGGTGCAGCGCCGGCTTCATCGCCTCGCGCGAGAAGATTTTGCCGGCCCTGTCGAAGGTACGCTCGAGAATACGGTGGCCGAGGCCGGCATATTGCTTGCGGATCGCCATGCGGGTGGCGCGGCGGATGGCGGCGCGCGCCTTGCCGGTGACGACGATTTCCTCCCAGGCGGCTGGCGGAACCTGGACGCCGGAACGGATGATCTCGACCTCATCGCCATTTGCAAGCCGCGTCACCAGCGGCATGATGCGGCCGTTGATCTTAGCGCCGACCGTGGTGTCGCCGATATTGGTGTGCACCGCATAGGCGAAATCGATCGGCGTGGCGCCACGCGGCAGGGCGATCAGCTTACCCTTCGGCGTGAAGCAGAAGACCTGATCCTGAAAGAGTTCGAGCTTGGTGTGCTCGAGGAATTCTTCCGGGCTGTCGCCTTCGGCGAGCGCCTCGATCGTATGGCGCAGCCAGGAATAGGCATTGGACTCGCGGGACAGGATGTCGCCATCGGTATTGGTGGCGCCGTCCTTGTAAAGCGTGTGCGCGGCGATGCCGAATTCGGCGATTTCATGCATGCGCTTGGTGCGGATCTGCAGCTCGATGCGCTGGCTGGAGGGACCGACGATCGTGGTGTGCAGCGAGCGGTAATCGTTCTGCTTCGGCGTCGAGATATAATCCTTGAAGCGGCCGGGCACGACACGCCAGCGCGTGTGGACGATACCGAGCGCGCGGTAACAGGAAGGAATGTCCTCGACGATCAGGCGGAAGCCATAAACATCGGAAAGCTGCTCGAAGGACAGCGACTTCGACTGCATCTTGCGAAAGACGGAATAGGGCTTCTTCTGCCGGCCTTTGACATAGGCGCTCGTCAGGCCGCTTGCGACCAGGAGATCGCGCAGTTCGGCTTCGATCTTCTTGACGATGCCCTCGTTGCGCTTCGAAAGCTCTTCCAGCCGCTTGGTGACGGTCTCGTAGGCTTCCGGGTTCATATGACGGAAAGAGAGCTCTTCAAGCTCCTCGCGCATGTCCTGCATGCCCATGCGACCGGCAAGCGGCGCATAGATTTCCATCGTCTCCTCAGAAATGCGGGCGCGTTTGTCGGCGGACATGTGATCGAGGGTGCGCATGTTGTGCAGGCGATCGGCAAGCTTGACGAGCAGCACGCGCACGTCGTCTGATATGGCCAGCAGCAGCTTGCGCAGGTTTTCCGCCTGCTTCGCCTTCTTGGTGACGAGATCGAGCTTCTTGATCTTCGTCAGCCCCTCGACCAGGCGGCCGATATCCTCGCCGAACAGTTCGTCGATCTCGGCGCGCGTCGCCGTCGTATCCTCGATCGTGTCGTGCAGCAGCGCAACCGCGATCGTCGATTCATCGAGATGCATATCGGTGAGGATGGCGGCGACCTCGAGCGGATGCGAAATATAGGGATCGCCGCTCGCGCGCTTTTGCTGGCCATGCTTCTGCATGGCATAGACATAGGCTTTGTTCAGCAGTGCTTCATTGGCATCGGGCTTGTATTGCTGAACCCGCTCCACGAGCTCGTACTGCCGCATCATTCCAAAGCCACTCCGATAAAAATAAAAGCGCGCCAATCAACGATTGGCGCACACATGGGCAATAATATGCCTAAGCAATAAAGGCGCAAGATTGACGATTGGTAATCGTCGTTCCTTTTATGCGCTTAGTAGTCGTCGCTCTTTTCCGGCGGCACGAGGCCTTCGATGCCGGCCAGCAGCTCTTCTTCCGACATCTGGTCGAAAGTGATGGTTTCCGGCAGATCGTCCTGCTCCTCGCTGTCGGCTGCGACTGCGCCGCCGGCGGCGATCATGCTTGCCGGATCGGGCTCGGGCTCGTCGACTTCGACGTGCTTCTGGAGCGAATGGATCAGATCTTCCTTGAGGTCGTCGGGCGAAAGCGTCTCGTCGGCAATTTCGCGAAGCGCCACGACAGGGTTTTTATCGTTGTCGCGATCGATGGTGATCGAGGCGCCCTGGGAAATCAGCCGGGCGCGGTGGCTCGCGAGCAGAACCAGCTCGAAGCGGTTCTCTACCTTGTCAATGCAATCTTCAACTGTGACACGGGCCATTGCCTGTCCTTTACGGTCGTCATTTCGGGATTAGCACGCCCGATACAATTAAAACCAGGCAAATACAAGTTTTTCGTTTGGCCTCCCCTCGTCTTTATCCGCGGCTGAGCTAAATTCCATGGAGAATGTCACAATTCCATCTAAGGTTGCTTGGAATATGCCGAATCGTGCCCTAAATCTTTCATATATGAATAATTCATAAAGTAAGGATCAGATCGAAATCACAACACAAACCATTGTTTTCATTGGCTTCTGTGCCTGCGGATTTCGATTGCTCTCATTGGATTGGTAAGCGATGTTTGACCCACGCGAAAAAATTGCACTCTTCATTGACGGCGCCAACCTCTATGCTGCATCCAAGAGCCTCGGTTTCGATATAGATTACCGCAAGCTCTTGAAAGCATTCCAGAAACGCGGCTACCTCCTGCGTGCCTACTATTACACCGCTCTGATCGAGGATCAGGAATATTCCTCGATCCGCCCGCTGATCGACTGGCTCGACTACAACGGCTACAAAGTCGTCACAAAGCCCGCCAAGGAGTTCACGGATTCCATGGGCCGCCGCAAGATCAAGGGCAATATGGACATCGAGCTTGCGATCGATGCCATGGAACAGTCCGAAACGGTCGATCACCTCGTCATCTTCTCCGGCGACGGCGACTTCACGAACCTGGTTGAGGCGCTGCAGCGCAGGGGCCGCAAGGTCTCGGTGATTTCGACCATGTCGACGCAGCCGCCGATGATCGCCGACGACCTGCGCCGGCAGGCCGACCACTTTATCGATCTCTTGTCTCTGAAGGCCGAAATCGGCCGCGATCCTTCGGAGCGGGCGCCACGCCCCGCCGAAGTCGCCCCAGCCAGCGACTTCGAAGACTAAACGGTCTTGCGCTTTAAAGCCGACGTGCTCGTCAAAGCACATCGGCTTTTTTTCATTTTGGCATGGCAGTTACGTATGGCGAGCAGCACAATCGCCAGCCAATATGATCAGCCGTTGTCTTTCAGCAGACGGCTCTTCTGCCTGTTCCAATCGCGCTCCTTCTCGGATTCGCGCTTGTCGTGAAGTTTCTTGCCCTTGGCGAGCGCCAGTTCCATTTTCGCCCGGCCGCGATCGTTGAAATAGATCTTCAGCGGGACCAGCGTCATGCCTTCGCGGTTGACGGCAGAACGGAGCCGATGGATTTCACGGCCCGACAGCAACAGCTTGCGGCGCCGGCGCGGTTCGTGGTTGAAGCGGTTCGCCTGCAGATATTCCGGCAGATAGGAATTGATCAGCCAGATCTCGCCATCTTCATCCGAGGCATAGGATTCGGCGATATTGGCCTTGCCTTCGCGCAACGACTTGACCTCGGTGCCCTTCAGCACGAGGCCTGCTTCATAGGTATCGATGATCTCGTAGTTGAAGCGGGCCTTACGGTTTTCGGCCACGATCTTGTTCACCACGCGCTGGCTGCCTTTGGGGGCCATGACGACATTCCATTGCTTCAGGGCGCGAAAAGCCGCGCCCTCATTTCTTGCCCTTTTATGTAAGGGAACGAACCGACCTTGTGAAGACGGCCGGCTCTCAGTTCAGCAGCCCGGCATGACGCAGGGCGGCATCGATCGCCGCTTCCGTTGCCGGCTCCAGGCTCGAAAGCAGCGGCGAGCGGACATTGCGGCTCATGCGGCCAAGCCTGGAGAGCCCGTATTTGGCGCCGCAGAGACCCGGTTCCATGAAGATCGCCTTGTGCAGCGGCATCAGTCGGTCCTGATATTCCAGCGCCCGGGAATAATCCCCCGCCAGCGTCGCCGCCTGGAAATCGGCGCAGAGGCGCGGAGCGACATTGGCCGTCACCGAAATGCAGCCGACGCCGCCATGGGCGTTGAAACCGAGCGCCGTCGCATCCTCGCCGGACAGTTGCCGGAAATCCTTGCCGCAAGTGATACGCTGCTCGGAGACGCGCTCAATCTTGCCCGTCGCGTCCTTGACACCGACGATATTCTTATACGCCTTGGCGAGCGCACCCATCGTTTCCGGCGTCATGTCGACCACCGACCGGCCGGGGATATTATAGATATAGATCGGAAGATCGACGGCCTCGGCAATCGCCGAAAAATGTGCGATCAGGCCCTTCTGCGTCGGCTTGTTGTAATAGGGCGTGACGACAAGCACGGCGTTCGCGCCGACCTTCTCGGCATGCTGGGCAAGCTCGACCGCTTCGCGCGTATTGTTCGAGCCTGCGCCGGCCATGACGGGAACGCGCTTGGCGGCGACTTCGATGCAGAGTTCCACGACCCGTTTGTGCTCGGCATGCGACAGTGTCGGGGATTCGCCTGTCGTGCCGACCGGAACGAGACCACTGCTGCCTTCCCTGATCTGCCAGTCGACGTGCGCGGCGAAGCTCACTTCGTCGATCAGGCCGGCATCGGTGAAGGGGGTGACGAGGGCGGGGATGGACCCATTGAACATGCAAAGCTCCTCACGACCAAATCCTTGCTTCGGCCGCATTCCATGAATATGAGTTGCGCACCATAGAGCGACGAAATCGTCGCGACAAGCGCGTAGAGTTCGGTTTAGGGCAAATTCCGATAGCAGATGTGATTGAATTTTACCTGATACGGTAAGGTTTCGTTAAGATGCCTCCAGCCAAATGGCAGGGCGTGTTTTCGTTGCGAGATTCCGGATGAAAAAAGCTGTCCTGATCCTCTCCGCCTTCGGCCTTGTTGCCGCTGCGTGGGGCAGCGTTGCGTCGCCGCTTCCCGGCGAGGGCATTCCCATGCCCGCCGTCAAGCCGCTCGGCTTCATTCCCGAAACCTCGGTACCGGAGTCGATCACAACCGGCGCCATTCCGCGCAATCCGGCAATCGCCCCCGTCAACGGCGATCTGAAAGCCGGCCTCGATGCGCTTTCCGACAAGAACCCGCAACAGGCGATTTCGATCCGCGACAGCATGCGCGGCGGCACGCTCGACCGCCATATCCTGACCTGGGCGATCGCCGTCTCCGGGCTGAAGGGCGTTCCCTCCTACGAAATTGCCAGCGCCTCGCAGGAACTCAAGAGCTGGCCGGGGCTTACGCGGCTGCGCGCCTATTCCGAGCGCGCGCTCTATGACGAAAACCCCGCCCCATCAGCCGTGCTTGCAGCCTTCGGCGATACGGCACCCGAGACGGTACAAGGCGCCGTCATCCTCGGCCGGGCGCTGATTGCATCAGGCAAACAGGCGCAGGCTGCCAAATATATCCGCAAGGTGTGGCGCGGAGAGGCTCTCGACAAGGCGACGGAAGACAAGATTCTCGTCGAATTCTCCGCCCTGTTGACGCCTGCCGACCACAAGGCGCGGATGGACTATCTGATGTATCGCGGCCGCGTGGCGCAAGCCAAGCGCTTCGGGGACATGGGCCAGGCGCAATCGCTCTACAAGGCCTGGGCCGCTGTCGACGGCAAGGCCGCCAATGCCGGTGCGCTTCTCAACGCCGTCGATGCGAAATGGCGCGGCGATGCCGGGCTGCTGTTCGCCCGCATCGAATATTTGCGCAAGCAGGACAAATATGCCGAGGCGGCCGCACTTCTGGAGCAGATGCCGCGTGAGCGTGCCGAACTCGTGAACTCCGGCGAATGGTGGAACGAACAACGCATCGTCAGCCGCGGCCTCGTCGACCAAGGACAGTTCAAGCCCGCCTATCGCATCGTCGCAAACTACGCCGCAACGAGCCCGACCGATATCGTCGAGGCGGAGTTTCATGCCGGATGGTATGCGCTTCGCGGGTTGCAGGATCCGGCGACGGCGGAAACACATTTCCGCAAGATCCTTCAGACCTCCAATGGTCCGATTTCGGTTTCACGCGCCTGGTATTGGCTGGGTCGGGCGGCGGAGGCCGGCGGCCCCGGCAAATCCAGTGAATTCTATGCCAAGGCTGCAAACTTTCCCGGCACCTTCTACGGCCAGCTCGCCGCCGAAAGACTGGGGCGAAAGACTTTGAACGTCACCTATCCCGCGCCGAGCACGGACGACCGGCAGCGCTTCCAGGCACGTGAAGCCGTGCAAGCGATCGCCCGGCTGGAAGCCGCAGGCCATGGATGGCGGGCCGACACGCTTTACCTCGCACTCGCCGATCAACTGCAGAGCCCCGGCGAGCTGGCGATCCTTGCGGCGCAGGCGGAACAGTCCGGCGATCATCATCTCTCGCTGCAGATTGGCAAGGTCGCCTATGGGCGCGGCATCGATGTCGCAGCTCTCGCCTTTCCAGTCGGGGTTATTCCGGCGAACGCCAATATATCAGGCTCCGGCAAGGCGCTTGCCTATGCCATCGCCCGGCAGGAAAGCGCCTTCAATCCCTCCGCCGTTTCGGCCGCGAATGCGCGGGGGTTGCTGCAGCTTCTGCCGGGAACGGCCCAGGCGGTGGCCAAACGTCACAACATCGCCTATTCGAAGGACAAGCTGACGGCCGATGCCGGCTACAACGCGACGCTTGGTGCGCATTATCTCGGCGAGCAGATCGACGCATTCGGCGGTTCTTATATCCTCACCTTCATCGCCTACAATGCGGGGCCGAAGCGTGTGCCGGAATGGATCGGCCGTTATGGCGATCCGCGCGGCAGACCGATCGATGAGATCGTCGACTGGATCGAGCGCATCCCCTTCCCCGAAACGCGCAACTACGTGCAGCGGGTGATGGAAAACTACGAGGTCTATAAGGCCCGTCTCGGCCAACCGACCGATATCGAACGCGACCTCATCGGCGGACGAAGCGCCTCCTGAGGCCATTTGCGTGGCTCGAAAAGCAAGCTACATCTTCGGGACCAACAGGTCTCGAGGGATGCGATGCCGAATATGGATGCGAACGATTTCCAGGAACGATTTTACACTTCCTCTGACGGGCTGAAGCTCTATGCCCGCGATTATCGGCCCAACGAGGCTGTAGCCGCCGGACGGCTGCCGGTGATCTGCCTGCCGGGCCTCACTCGCAACAGCCGAGATTTTCATCCGCTCGCACTGCTGCTCTCGCGGGACGCGACGGCACCGCGCAGGGTCATCGCACTCGATTCGCGCGGGCGCGGAAACTCTGCATGGGATGAGAACAAGGCGAACTACAATCTCGCCATAGAGGCCGGCGACGTTCTTGCCGCATGTGCGGAGTTCGGTATCGAGCGAGCGATCTTCATCGGCACATCCCGGGGCGGACTGATCCTGCACCTGATCGCGGCGACGAGGCCAGATCTTCTGGAAGCCGTCATCCTCAACGATATCGGGCCAGTGATAGAGGCCGAAGGACTGGCGCTGATCCGGGATTACCTCAACAGCGGCAGGAGGCCGGCGGACTGGAACGAGGCGGCTGACATCTTGCAGGAGAATCACGGCGCGTCGTTTACCGCACTTGAAGAGCAGGACTGGCGCGAGATGGCACTTGCCCTTTATCGCGATGTCGGCGGAAGGCCGGTTGCCGATTTTGATCCTGCGATCGCGGAGGTGTTGAAATCGATCGATTTCGGCCGGCCGTTGCCTGATCTCTGGGAGCAGTTCGCCAGCCTGAGCCGGTTGCCCCTCATGCTGATCCGCGGCAAAAATTCGCCGCTGCTTTCAGAAGAAACCGCAAACGAAATGGCGCGGCGGCATTCGGCCTTGATTCTTCATGCTGCCGACGGGCAAGGACATGCGCCCCTTCTGCATCTCGGCAATATCCCCGCTGCAATCCGGGCTTTTATCACCGCGTGCTGCTGATCCCATCGAAGCCGATCAGCCGGCAAATTTGCGTTACGTTCAAATACAAAAAGCCCGGCTCGAGAGCCGGGCTTTCCTGATTGACCGAAGTCAGATCAGATTAGAATGCACGCTGCAGGCGGAAGTAGCCCGAGGTGGAGTCGTCAGCATCTTCCGGATCGAGGTACTGAACCGAAACCTTGGCGTAGAAGTTGTCTACGATCTGGTAGTCGAGCGTCAGACCGACCTTCCAGGCATCGCCGAGATCGTCGAAGTCATCCGGAACAACCTTGCCACCGCCGAAGTAGTTGCCGTAGTACTGAACGGCCGGGGTGATCTTCAGCTTGTCGGTTGCCTTGATGGCGTATTCGGCAGCGATAGCCCACTCAGCAGCAGAGTAGTAGGAGTTCGGGCCGGAGGAGTATACGCCAGCGAGGCCGAGCGTGCCGGGGCCGATGTCAACCGTGCCCATTGCGCGGACAGCACCGTCTTCGTTGTCGAAGTCGTAGCCAGCGGTGATCTGGTAGCTGAATGCGCCAGCCTTGCCACCGAGACCGACAGCAACGCCAACGTTGTTGGCTTCTTCGCCGACCTTGTAAACGCCGTCTTCCAGTTCGTCGACGCTGATGCCAGCGTAGAAGTCGCCGGTTTCATACTGATAACGGATGGAGTTGTGCAGCGTTTCGACGGAGCCGATGTCGTCGGTTTCACCCGAGAGGCCATCGTCCCACCAGCTGTAGAAGAGACCGGCGCGGAAGCCCGCGACGTCGAGGTAAGCGGAGTCGAGATGAGCTTCCTGGTCGGAGGAATTGTCAGCATTGAACTGCATGACGATGACGCCGGTCAGCGGACCATACTCGGTGTCGCTCTTGGCCGTGAACTGAACCTGACCGCGGGTGAATGCATCCCAGTCAGAATCGCCGCCGACGTCTTCGCCAACGTTAACCTGGAAACGGATGTAGCCGTTGATCTTGAGGCAGGTTTCGGTGCCAGGGATGTAGAAGTAGCCGGTGCCGTAAGCGTCGCAGACGCGAACATATTCAACCGGTTCCGGCTCAGCAGCGACGATTGCGTCAGCAGCCTGAGCGCCGGATACTACTGCAAGAGCAGCAGCGGAGCCGAGAAGAAGGCTCTTGATGTTCATAAATGACCTCCAATTCAAAGTTTCAATCGGGTTTGGGATCTTTCGCTGAGCAGCGTTCCCTGCCCCATCCCCGTGCTTCAAGAAGTGGACGATCAGCCGCCCTTGCTTCCGAGGGTGAAAATACAAGACGGAAGCCGTCACGCAATCACCAACTTACTCGAATGAGGGGTTTGGGGGAGCCTTCACGAAACCGTGTTGCTGAAAGGACACAAGTCGGGCGACCGGCCCCAATTTCCTTTATACTTTGTTAAGAAAAGCCTGATTTTGCGGCTGGTTAGGCGAAACCAACAAAGAGTTGGACACCGGGTTGGACACACAGTTCCAACACTTTTTTGACAATTTCCGCCCTTCGCGGGGAGCAACACGCTTATCGGAAGCGTAACCAGATACTCACCGGCCCGCTTTTCGCCATTCGGTGCGCATGAGTCGCGGCAGATGAATCCCGCAGGCGATTCTTTCGCCCAGGGCAGGGATATTTTCCCGCCGCGCGACCGTGAGGCATAGCCAACTATGCGACTTCGATTCGCGCTGGGGACTAAAGGCCATTGTGGATTGGGGAAAACAGGGATGGCGGAGAAGATGGGATTCGAACCCACGATACGCTTTTGACGTATACTCCCTTAGCAGGGGAGCGCCTTCGACCACTCGGCCACCTCTCCGGTGGGAGCCTGATAGAGCCATTCGGCAGGTGAAGCAAGCGCTTTTTCTCCCTTATACACGCAGGCAAGGAAGAGATGGCGCGCGCGCCTCAACGATCCTCCCGGGCCTCAGCCCAGGAGGCTCTTCAGATCCGCAGAGGGATCGGCGAGAATCGATTTGTCGGGATTGGCGCCGGATTCCAACAGTTTCTTGCCGGTCACATAGGCTTTCGCGTCGTTGATCGCGTCGACGGCGATCAGCGAGCCTTCCCTGAAATACCAGACCGAATGGGCGCCTTCGCGGGCGCCGGGGCGCAGCAGCGTCTCGTCATAACCGAGATTGAAGCCGGCGATCTGCAGCTTGACGTCATATTGGTCGGACCAGAACCACGGTTTCGGCTCATAAGGCTCGCTGCCGCCGGCGATGACGGCCGCCGCCGCTTCGGCCTGGTCGACGGCGTTCTGCACCGATTCGAGCCTGATGCGGCCGCCCTGCCAGGGAAGTGCGGCGCAATCGCCGGCCGCAAAGATCGACGGGTCGGAGGTGCGGGCGAATTCGTCGACGACGATGCCGTTGGCGACTTCGAGGTCGGCTTCCTTGGCGAGAAGGTCATTCGGCACGACGCCGATGCCGACGACGACGAAATCGACATCGATGACCGATCCGTCGGAAAGCGCCGCACCGGCGACGCGGCCATCCTTGCCGATCAGGTGCTTGAGGCCGGTCTTCTCGCGAATCATCACATCATGGGCTTCGTGGATCGCGCGCATGATGTCGGCGGTCTCCTTCGCCGCGACGCGCTGCAGGATGCGGTCAGCCATCTCGATGACGGTGACCTCAAGGCCGCGATGGCGGGCAACGGCGGCCGCCTCAAGACCGATGTAACCGCCGCCGATGATGAGCACGCGGCGACCGGGGCGCATCTCGTCGGCCAGAAGATCGGCATCACGCTTGTCGCGGGCGACATAGACGCCTTCGAGATCGCCGCCGATCGCGGCTGGCAGCCGGCGCGGCGTCGAGCCTGTTGCGAGCACCAGCGTGCCGTAGTCGAGGACGGAGCCGTCCTGCAGCAGGACCTGCTTGCTGTCCCGCTTGATCTGCTCGGCCCAGGTCGACAGACGGAGATCGACATCATGTTCGGGATACCACTGCTCCGGGCGGAACAGCAGCCGGTCGAAGGCCATTTCACCAAGCAGGTATTTCTTCGAAAGCGGCGGGCGCTGATAGGGAGCGACGTCCTCGGCGCCGATGAGAGTGATCGGGCGCGTATCCTTCAATGCACGCAGCTTGGCTGCCAATGCGAAACCGGCCTGGCCCGCGCCGATGATCACCAGTCTATCCGTCACGATATCACTCCCGAAACTGCGCCCGACACCCATGCCAAGGCCTATCGCCTGCCCTATGCGCCGTCAACGGAAAGCGGCTTCTTACATTCAGCCGATCTCGATCCAGCGACGCTCGTGGAAGGACTGTGCCATGGCATGCACCGACTTCTCTATCCTGAGACCGTCTTCAAATGTCACGATCGACGACGGCTCGCCCGATATTGCCCGGATCAGCTCGCGGCATTCGATGATCTTCAGGTCATTGAAGCCGAGACCGTGGCCGGGCGCCGGGATGAAGCGATCATAAGGCCGATGGGCAGGCGCCGCCAGTATCTTGCGGAAGCCCTGTTCCGAGCCGCGCCCCTCGGCCTGATAGAGCTCGAATTCGTTCATGCGCTCCTGGTCGTAGACGATCGAGCCCTTCGAGCCGAAAATCTGCAAAGCGATGCGGCCCTTGCGACCCCAGGCGGCGCGATTCGCCATCAGGACCGCGGAGATGCCGCCGCCGAGCCGCATCAGCACGCTGGCGCCATCGTGGTTTTCGACCGCGCGGCGACCACCTTCGCTGAGCGGCCGGTCGGCATAGGGCTTCACCATATCCGTTATGACAGCCTCGACATGGCCGAAAAGATACCAGAGCAGCGACAGCGGGTGCACGGCGAAATCGTCGAGCGCGCCGTAGCCGGCGGAAAGCTCGCTCTTCCAATAGAAAAACGCATCGGGATCGGCCATGAAATCCTCGTCCATCTCCACGCGGATATGGGTGACCGTGCCGATGGCGCCCTCGCCAATCAGCGTCTTGATATGCCGCATGACGGGATTCTGGATATAGTTGTAGCCAAGGGCAGCGACCTTGCCGGATCTCTTCGCCGTTTCCAGCATGCGTTCGGCATCGGCATAGGCCGGCGCCATCGGCTTTTCGCACCAGACATGCTTGCCGGCTTCAAGAGCGGCGATGGCCATTTCCGCGTGAAACTGATTGGGCGTGGTGACGGAGACGACGTCGACCTCGGGATCGGCGATCAGCGCCCGCCAGTCGGCCGTCGCCTTCTCGAAGCCGAATTCACCGGCGCGCGCCTCAGCAAGTCCGGCATTGGCTTCCGCCAGATGCACGAGCCGCGGACGTTCGACATCGCCGAACACCGTCTTCACCGCATTCCACGCCAGCGCATGGCACTTGCCCATATAACCGGTGCCGATCAAACCGATGCCGAGTGGCTTCATTTCCGTCTCCTCCAGAGCTGCGCGCGGATTTTTGGAATATTTAGATCATTTTGACAAGCGATGACTCATCACAGATTTTCGCCTCTCCCTCGATTTTCTGTCCAAAAACCTTGAATTACAGGGGATTAAAAACAATTAGGCGTCCACTTTGAAATCGTTTATGCTCGACAATATGGAATATTTGTTTCATCTCGTGAGCCGCCAGCATGGATAATGGTCCCCAGGGTCAAGCGCGTGTACCGCGCGATTTCGAAAGCCTGCGCAGCACGATCATCGAGCGCAAGGCAAGCATGCCGAAGCGGCTGGCGCAGGTCGCCGCCTTCGCCCTCGGCAATCCCGACGAAATCGCCTTCGGCACGACGGCGAGCATCGCCGCCGCCTCCGAGGTCCAGCCCTCGACGCTGGTGCGCCTGGCGCATCATCTCGGCTATGAGGGCTTTTCCGACCTTCAGAGTATCTTCCGCGAAAGGCTGCGCGACCGGACGCTGAGTTATGAAGAACGGCTCGTCACGCTGGAGCAGGCGAGCGGCGACGACGAGGACGCCAATCTGCTCTCCGGCTTCATCGCCGCGGCAAATCAGTCGGTCAACCGGCTGGCGGCAACGGTGCAGACGGACACTTTCACAAAGGCGGTGAACATCCTGGCCGCCGCCGAGACGATCTATCTGATCGCCAAGCGACGCTCCTATCCGCTGACGGCGCATATGACCTACGCTTTTTCCAAGCTCAACATCCGTCACCAGATCGTCGCCTCGCCGAACGGCGTCGATCCCGAGATGGTGCAGTTCGCAACACCAAAGGATGCAGCGATCGCGGCGAGCTTCTCGCCCTATGCGGCCGACAGCCTCACGCAGAGCCAGGAGCTTGCCGACCGCGGCGTCCCCATCATTGCAATCACCGATTCGGCCTTTTCGCCGCTTGCCGCCTGCGCCACACATTGGTTCGAAGTGGCGGAAGCGGACTTCGCAGGCTTCCGTTCCCTTTCGGCCTCGATGGCGCTCACCATGGCGCTGCCGGTTGCGATCGCCGAACGGCGGCGCAAGCGTCAGCATTCAAAAGCTGGAAAAGAGAAAATGGAATAAACATTCCGAATTGACAAAATATCGGAACCAATGTTTCATTATTGGCATTCGCAGGCACTGGAAGCCGCGCAAAAATCTAGCGGGAGGACATCATGGTACAATCGAATCCGGGTTCACAGCCGGAGCCGGCGCTTGATGTAATCACCATCGGCCGCTCCTCGGTCGATCTTTACGGCCAGCAGATCGGTTCGCGGCTGGAGGATATCGCTTCCTTCGCCAAATCCGTCGGCGGCTGCCCGTCCAACATCGCCATCGGCACTGCGCGGCTCGGTCTCAAGTCCGGCCTCATCACCCGCGTCGGCGACGAGCAGATGGGCCGCTTCATCCGCGAGCAGGCGGCGCGCGAAGGCGTGGCGACGGACGGCATCGTCACCGACAAGGAACGACTGACGGCGCTGGTGCTGCTGGCGGTCGAGGCCGAAGGCGTATCGCCGATGATCTTCTACCGCTCCGATTGCGCAGACATGGCGCTCGAGGAAGGCGATATCGACGAAAACTTCATCAAGTCCTCGCGCGCCGTTCTCGTCTCCGGCACGCATTTCTCGCGGCCGAACACCGAAGCCGCGCAGCGCAAGGCGATCCGCATCGCCAAGGAGAACGGCCGCAAGGTGATCTTCGACATCGACTACCGGCCCAACCTCTGGGGGCTTGCCGGCCATGCGGAAGGTTTCGAGCGTTATGTGAAATCCGACCGCGTCTCCTCGAAGATGAAGGAGACGCTGCCGGATTGCGACCTCATCGTCGGCACCGAAGAGGAAATCCTGATCGCATCAGGCGCCGACGACGTACTCGGTGCGCTGAAGGAAATCCGCCGCCTGACGCCGGCGACGATCGTGCTCAAGCGCGGCGCCATGGGCTGCATCGTCTATGATGGGCCGATCGCCGACGATCTCGAAGCCGGTATCGTCGGCGAGGGTTTCCCGATCGAGGTGTTCAATGTGCTCGGCGCCGGCGACGCCTTCATGTCCGGCTTCCTGCGCGGCTTCCTGCGCGACGAGCCGCTGAAGACCTGCGCCACCTGGGCCAATGCCTGCGGCGCCTTCGCCGTCTCCCGCCTGCTCTGCTCGCCGGAATATCCGACCTGGGCGGAACTCGACTTCTTCCTGAAGACCGGCAGCAAACATCGGGCGCTGCGCAAGGACGAGGCGATCAACCATATCCATTGGGCATCGACGCGCCGCGGCGAAATCCCGCTTCTGATGGCGCTGGCGATCGATCACCGCTCGCAGCTCGTCAGCGTCGCCGATGAACTCGGCGTCGGCCATGACAAGATCGTCGCTTTCAAGCGGCTGGCGGTCGAGGCTGCAGCAAGGGTTTCGAACGGCCGCGATGGCTACGGCATGCTGATCGACGAACGCTTCGGGCGCGACGCGTTCTTCGACGCCGCAACGAAGAATTTCTCCTGGATCGGACGGCCGGTGGAACTGCCGGGCTCGAAGCCGCTGCGCTTCGAATTCAGCCAGGATATCGGTTCCCAGCTTGTGGAATGGCCGCTTGGACATTGCATCAAGTGCCTGTGCTTCTACCACCCCGACGATCCGGCTGAACTAAAGACGGAGCAGCAGGAGAAGCTGCGCACGCTTTTCGAAGCCGCGCGCAAAGTCGGCCGCGAACTGCTGGTGGAAATCATCGCCGGCAAGAACGGCCCGCTCACCGACGATACGATCGCGACCGCGCTCGAAGAACTCTATGCGCTCGGCATCAAGCCGGACTGGTGGAAGCTGGAGCCGCAAGCCTCCGGCGAGGCCTGGAAGAAGATCGACGCGGTCATCGCCAAAAATGATCCATGGTGCCGCGGTATCGTGCTGCTCGGCCTCGAAGCGCCCGCCGACGAGCTGATTTCCTGCTTCGAAGCGACGCTGGCTGCCCCCTCGGTCAAGGGCTTTGCCGTCGGCCGGACGATCTTTGCCGATCCGGCGCGGGCATGGCTCTCGGGCAACATGAACGACGAGGAGGCGATCGCCGACATGGCCGGTCGCTTCCGGCAACTGACGGAAGCCTGGCTTAAGACGCGCGGGCTTCAGTAGGATATAAAATTTAGACCTCTTCCCAACCCCTCCCCACAAGGGGGAGGGACTTAACTTGGGGCATCGCTTCACGCCACAAACGAGCTCTCTTGCGGGCGCAAGGTTGCGGTGAAATGCGGTGAGCCCCACGAGTTAGCCCCTCCCCCTTGTGGGGAGGGGTTGGGGAGGGGAAACCAAGAAGAGCGAAGATTGCGGGAGGCCCCGATGGGCAAGACGATACGGTTGACGATGGCGCAGGCCGTCGCGCATTTCCTGAAAGTACAGATGACTGTTGTCGACGGCAAAAAGGTGCCGATCTTCGGTGGCGTCTGGGCGATCTTCGGCCACGGCAACGTCGCCGGCATCGGCGAGGCTCTTTATCAGGTGCGTGGGGAATTGACGACCTACCGCGCCCATAACGAACAGGGCATGGCGCATGCCGCGATCGCCTATGCCAAGGCGAGCTTCCGCCAGCGCTTCATGGCCTGCACGACCTCCATCGGTCCCGGCGCGCTGAACATGGTGACGGCCGCAGGTGTGGCGCATGTCAACCGCATTCCAGTTCTCTTCCTGCCCGGCGACGTCTTCGCCAACCGCGCGCCCGACCCGGTGCTGCAGCAGATCGAGGATTTCGGCGACGGCACGGTGTCCGCCAATGACGCCTTCCGCCCGGTTTCGCGTTACTTCGACCGAATCACCCGGCCCGAGCAGATCATCACGGCGCTGAAGCGCGCCATGCAGGTGCTGACCGATCCGCTCGATTGCGGGCCGGTGACATTGTCGCTCTGCCAGGACGTTCAGGCCGAAGCTTTCGATTATCCGGAAAGCCTGTTCGAAGAAAAAGTCTGGACGACCCGCCGGCCGCAGCCGGATGCCGACGAGCTGGCAAACGCCATCGCGCTGATCAAGGCGTCTCAAAAGCCGGTGGTCGTTGCCGGCGGCGGTGTGCTCTATTCGCAGGCGACCAAGGAGCTTGCCGCCTTCGCCGAAGCCCATGCCATCCCCGTCGTCGTCACCCAGGCCGGCAAATCGTCGATCAACGAGACCCATCCGCTGGCGCTCGGCTCGGTCGGCGTCACCGGCACCTCGGCAGCGAATGCCATTGCCGAAGAGACGGATCTCATCATCGCCGTCGGCACGCGCTGCCAGGATTTCACGACCGGCTCCTGGGCGCTCTTCAAGAACGACGGCCTGAAGATGGTCGGCCTCAATATCGCCGCCTATGACGCGGTGAAGCACGACAGCCATCCTGTGGTGGCCGATGCCCGCGAAGGGCTGAAGGCGCTTTCGGCAGGACTTTCCGGCTGGAAGGCGCCGGCGGCACTTACCGAGAAGGCAACGGCGGAAAAGAAGGTCTGGATGGAGGCTGCCACCAAGGCGATGGCCGCGACCAATACCGCCCTGCCCTCCGATGCACAGGTGATCGGCGCGGTGGCGCGCACGATCGGCGGCGAGAACACGACGGTGCTTTGCGCCGCGGGTGGTCTGCCCGGAGAATTGCACAAGCTCTGGCCGGCGACGTCACCGGGCAGCTATCACATGGAATACGGCTTCTCCTGCATGGGCTACGAGATCGCCGGCGGGCTCGGCGCCAAGATGGCGCGTCCGGAACGCGATGTCGTCGTCATGGTCGGCGACGGTTCCTACATGATGATGAATTCCGAGATCGCGACCTCGGTCATGCTCGGCCTCAAGATCAATATCGTCATGCTCGACAATCGCGGCTATGGCTGCATTAACCGGTTGCAGATGGGAACCGGCGGCGCCAACTTCAACAATCTGCTCAAGGACTCCTATCATGAAGTGATGCCGGAGATCGATTTCCGTGCACACGCCGAAAGCATGGGCGCCATTGCCGTCAAGGTCGGCTCCATCGCCGAACTCGAGCAGGCGATCGCCGATTCGAAGAAGAATGATCGTACGTCCGTCTTCGTCATCGACACCGACCCGCTCATCACCACCGAGGCCGGCGGCCACTGGTGGGATGTCGTGGTGCCGGAAGTCAGCCCGCGCGAAGAGGTCAACAAGGCGCGCAAGGGTTATGTCGAAGCCCGCGCTTCCCAGCGCATCGGCTGAACAGATTACCGCCATTTTTTTCGGAAGAGCGGTCCCGCTCTTCCACGATGTTTTTAAGGAGAATGTTGATGAAGGCCAAACTCGGCATGTCGCCCATCGCATGGTGGAACGACGACCTTCCCGAACTCAGCGACGACGTGTCTCTCGAGGAATGCCTGCGGCAGTCGCGCAGCGCCGGTTTCACCGGCATGGAGCAAGGCCGCCGCTTTCCCAGCAACCCGGAAGAAATGCTGCCGATCCTGCGCGCCGCCGACGTGACGCTGTGCGGCGGCTGGTTCTCCGGAACGCTCGTCAATGAAGAGCTTGCGGCCAACAAGGACCGCATCGCACCGATGATCGAGCTGTTCAAGGCGGTCAACGCGCCCTGCATCGTCTATGGCGAAGTCGGCCGCTCGATCCAGGGCGACCGCTCCAAGCCGCTCGCCACCAAGCCGCGCCTTTCCGACGACGAGATGAAGGCCTATGCACGCCGCGTCACCGAATTCGGCGAATGGTGCGCCGAACAGGGCATGCCGCTCTCCTATCATCACCACATGGCGGCCGTGGTCGAAACCGAACCGGAACTCGACGCCTTCATGCGCAATTCGGGCGCCGGCATTCCGCTGCTGCTCGACGCCGGTCATCTCGCCTTTGCCGGCGGCGATGTGCTGCGCGCCATCGACAACCACCATGCCCGTATTAATCACGTCCACGTCAAGGATATCCGCAAGTCGGTGGTGGATGGGCTCGACCTCAGCCGCCAGTCCTTCCTCGATGCGGTAGCGCTTGGCGCCTTCACAGTGCCCGGCGACGGCTCGCTCGATTTCGGCGCCATCGTCCAGCGCTTTGCCGATCACGGCTATGAAGGCTGGTTCGTCGTCGAGGCCGAACAGGACCCGCGCAAGGCGCCGCCGCAAAAGATGGCGGAGATCGGCCATGCCGAACTGATGCGGGTGATGACGGCGGCTGGTTATACTGTGGAGACCGAAGGCTTTCCCAAGGGATGACAGGACGAAAGACCCCTCTCGCAAGAGGGACGAACTGACCGGACCGCTGGAGCAAGCGGCCCCCTCATCCGCCCTTCGGGCACCGTTGCCGGGGTTGAGCCACAGGTCTCAACCCGTCCTTCGGACCCCCGATGGGTAGAAGGGGAATAGAGATGGCGCGGCATATCCCTTCTCCCCTCGGGGAGAAGGTGGCGGCAGCCGGATGAGGGGCCGCGCCCACCAACTTACGAGGAGAAACACCAATGCCAAACCTCAAGGTGAAACCATCAGGCACGCATGGCCGCGTCACGCATGTCACCCCGCAAAGCGCCGGCTGGACCTATGTCGGCTTCGACCTGCACCGGATCAAACCGGGCGAGACGGTTTCCGGAGAGACCGGCGATCGCGAAGTCTGCCTGGTTTGGGTGAGCGGCAAAGGCAAGGCTTCGGCCGGCACCAAGGATTTCGGCACGCTCGGCGAGCGCATGAACCCCTTCGATGGCGCGCCGCATGCGCTCTATATCCCGATGGAATCGACATGGTCTGTCACGGCAGAGACCGATCTGGAACTCGCCGTCTGCTCGGCGCCCGGCGGCGGCACCTATGAGGCCAAGGCGATTCCGCCCGGCACGCATCCGCAGCTGACGCGCGGCAAGGGCACGAATGTTCGCTATGTGAACAACATCATGCCTGAGGACGACAGCTCGGCGCATTCGCTGCTCGTCGTCGAGGTGATCACGCCCGGCGGCCACACCTCCTCCTATCCGCCGCACAAGCACGACCAGGACGACCTGCCGAACGAGAGCTTCCTGGAGGAGACCTATTACCATCGCCTCAATCCTCCACAGGGTTTCGGTTTCCAGCGCGTCTATACCGACGACCGCTCGCTCGACGAGGCGATGGCGATCGAGGACGGCGACGTGACGCTGGTGCCGAAGGGCTATCACCCTTGCGCTGCGACGCATGGCTACGATCTCTATTATCTCAACGTCATGGCCGGGCCGAAGCGGATCTGGAAATTCCACAATGCTACCGAGCACGAATGGCTGCTGAAGGCATAAAAGCTACTCTCGATCGCTAAATAATCTGACAGCGCGAGATTGCCGCTGATGGTTCACTGCCTCCATCCAAACCAGGATGGAGGATCATCATGCACAGCTCGAATTTCACGATACCGGCCCGCAACATCCGCACTTCGCGCCATATGCGGCCCGGCCTACTTTCCGCAGCGGTGACGGCAGTCCGCTGGCTGGCACGCGAGATCAGCGAACGGCGCAACTACAATGCACTGATGGAACTTTCCGACGATCAGTTGAAGGATATCGGCCTTTCCAGGGGGCAGACGGAAAGCGACGTTCACGTCTACAGCCGGTACTGAAATATCGACATCACTTGTGATAATGTCCTCGCGGGCCGCTTCATCGGCGGCTTGCCTGATCCGGAACATCTGATGTCGCAGTTTTCAACAGCACTGCTCCTGAAAACAAAGACCGTCACCATTCGGGACGTCGTCTGCAGTGGCGAGTGCCGCCACAAGAGCGACGAGGAATGCGCCCACAAGACGAGTCTCGTCTATCCCTATCGCGGCGTCTTCATGCGGCATGTCGGTCGCAACGACACAGTGGCCGAAGCCAACCAGATGCTGTTCTTCAATGCCGGCCAGGGCTACCGGATCAGCCACCCGATCGAGGGCGGCGACGCCTGCATCGATCTGGCGATCGACGAATCCATGCTCGAAGAGCTGGCGCCGAAGGAGCAGACGCAGCCCGGCCCGTCCTTTTCGTTCCGTCGCCAGCGCCGGCGGATCGATCCGCGCGCGCAGGCGCTGGTCGCGCTCCTGCGCCACGGCCTCCACCGCAAGGTCGCGGAAACGCTGGAGGCGGAAACACTGGCGCTGACGCTGGTGCGCCGCTCGCTCGGCGAACGCACGTCGCATACGGCGGGCGCCAGCGCCGGCCGGCAGAAGCTCGTCGACCGGGCAAAGCTGGTACTTTCCTCCGATCTCGCACGACGCTGGACGCTCGGAGAAATCGCCTCCGAAGTCGGCGTCTCTCCCGTTTATCTCACCCAGGTCTTTCAGCAGGTCGAGGCGACCCCGCTCTATCGCTACCAGCTGAGGCTGCGGCTTGCCCGCGCGCTCGATCTGCTCGGCCGGTATGACGATCTGACCGCGCTCGGCCTCGATCTCGGCTTTTCCAGCCACAGCCATTTCAGCGCGTCCTTCAAGCAGGCCTTCGGGCAGAGCCCGGCAGAATTCCAGCGCTCGGCGCACTTGCGGCGCAGCTAAGAACCCCAGATATCGCTAAAGATTTCGACAGCGGCGATGCAGTCTTCGGTGATCTGATGAGCCTGTCTCGATACCGGGGGCGATCAACCGGAGGATCACCAGATGAAGAAGACGACATGTGCTGCCTGCGACTGCGAACTCGGCGCAGAGACCATAACCGTCAAGCTCGGCGGCAAGGCCGTGGAGGTGTGCTGCGAGGAATGCGCCAGAGCGCTGAACGAGGCGGAAGCCGCGACATCGAGTGCATCGAACGGCAAGGAATAGACGACACCGGGCGAAAGCCGCCGCCGAACTGACCCTCGAAGGTTGATGTCCAACTTTCGAGGGCGGCACACCGGGGGCGGCTTTGCTCTCTCAAGCGGGCAGAAGCCCGTAGCGCCAGCCGCGGCGTTTGGCATTCCGCGACAGCACCAGGAAAGCAAGAATGAACATGCCTGCCTCGGCAAAGACCGGCACCATCCAGATCCCCTGCTCACCGAAGACGAAAGGCAGCAGGAAGGTGAGCGGCAGGGCAAACAGATAGGGCCGTGACAAACCGAAGATCGCCGCACGCGGCGCATCGCCGATCGATTGGAAATAGGACGAGAGAATCAGCATCTGTCCGAAGAGGAAATAGGCGCCGATCGTCCACGGTAATATTCGTCTGACCTCGGCGATGATGACGGGATCGGCGACAAAGACTGCGCCGAGGCGACCGGCCAGCAGCTCGACGGCGATCTCCACCAGGGTGCAATAGACGAGTGCAGCGCCCATGGCGATCTGCAGGCTGCGGCCGACGCGCAGCCCGAGACCGGCACCGTGATTGTTGCCGGCGATCGTCTGCAGCGCGATGCTGAGACCGAGCAGCGGCAGATAGGTGAAGGTCATGATTCGGGTGATGATGCCGTAGGCGGCAACCGATGCGACATAATCATGCTCACTCCAGAGCGAGACGTTGACGAGGACGGCGGTCGAAGCCAGCGATATGCCGATGAAACCAAGGCTCATGGGCGCGCCGAAGGCGATGATGCCGCGCCATTCGGCAAGAGCAAGCCCCCCGAAAGGCCTCAGCGCCGCCGGCCGGCGCCAGCGATAGGCGAGCACGGCGGCAAGGCAGACGAATTGCGATGCGATAGAACCGGCCGCCGAACCGAGCACACCCCAATGCATCTCGGCCATGAACAGCCAGTTGGCGAGAATGTTGAGCAGCGAGGCCGACAGCGTCACCAGCGTCATGAAACCGATCTTGCCTTCGCAGCGCAGCCCGTCGAGATGCAGCGACAGGAAGAAGCTGACCGGTGCAAAGGCGACCATCGCTCCCATGAACTGCGTGGCGCCATCGGCGACGGCGGCATTGCCGGCAGCCCCGGCATCGATGACCTGCCGGCCCAGGGTCCAATAGACCATGTTGAGAATCAGGGTCACGGCGAGCGCCAGCGTATGGGCGTCGGCGAATACGCGGCGCGCTTCTTCACGTTTGCCGGCGCCGAGCCGGCGGGCGAGAATGCTCGCCATGCCGTTCGAGACCAGCGATTGCAGGGAAATCATCAGCATCAGACCGGGGAAAATCAGGCTGACGGCGGAGAGCGCATCCGGGCCAACGTAGGCACCGAGGAAATAAGCATCGACCACAGCGAAGAGGCCGTTAACGGTGGTGATAGCGACGATCGGCGCCGCCGTCCTGATGAAAACGCCCGGCAGCCAGCCGGTGAGAAAGGCATTGCCTCTGGAAAGATCAGTCATGGAGAATCCGTGCGATAAGGGCAAAGCCAGACCGGGCTGAAGTCATCAGGGGCCGGGTCGCCTCAAAAGAATAGGAGAACAATCTAGAGATCGAGTACCAGGTGCGGCAGGCCGTTCGAGGTCTTCCTCGGCGAGACGCCGTCGGCATCGACCTGCGCGGTCACGCGCCGGCGAAAGGCTGAGAAGCTCTCGAAGGTGACGACGTCCACCGGCTCGTCGAAGTGGATGGTGATCCTGTGGAGATCGCCGCCCGGCAAGGCCGAAAGGGCCAGGATTTCACCGGTGAAGGGCTGGTTGAGGTAGCGGCCGCGAATATGCGCGCCGACGAAGAGAGGCGTCTTCGGGCTGGCATTGGGCTTTGCCGCAAGGGCGGCGAGCGTATTCCAGTCACGCGCGCCGTATTGGCGGGCGATCAGTTCCAGGGCGGCGCTATGGGTCAAAGCGGTGCCGCGATCGTTCATCGCGTGGCGCAGGCGCTTGGCCTGGGCCTTCAATTCTTCAATGCCGGGATAGGTTGTGGTCGTCATGGAGTGAGCCTTCGAAAGGCATGCTCTTCGACTGTGGATGGGTGCTCGCATTGCCGCCAGTCAGCATGCACAAGGGCCGTGACCATGATCGCGAGGGCTTCACCATGGATTTTCATCCGCGAGCGGCCGGTGCCTCGAACCGAACCTGTGTATGCGCGAAGGCCGCCGGCATGTCAAGAATGGCTGATGATCGCTCGGAATGAACGAATTTGGGGCAAAACTGCACGAAATCGGTGCGATTTCCCCGCAATTTCCGGGAATACCTACAATCTGAATGATGTTCTTCAGCGTTCATCAGCATTCCTCTGCTAATCTTTGCCTATGATAAGCGGAGGCTAAAAGGGCCTTTCAGATGCACCTCGACACGGAACACCCCAAGCCGGAACGTGCTTACCGGGAATTCAATCTCGACAGACCCGGCAATATCATTTTCGTCGGCCATCACTTGAGCACCGGAACGCAGGTACGCTGCCTGATCCGCACGATCACGCTTGCCGGCGCATTGCTGGAAGTCAGCCCGAACCTCGAAATGCCGAGCCATTTCTTCCTCGAAATCCTCGGCATCCATGACGAGATCGGCTCGACCGTGGTCAAGCGCGAAGCCGAATTCGTGACGATCAGCTTCAACATGCTGCTCAATCCGGAATTTCTGCACCACGTATTGCGGCTGAGCTTCGAAACCTGAGGCTCTTTTCGATCCGCGGTTCATCGCAGCGCGAGGCCTCTGTGTCTACGTACGGTCTTGCAGTCAGACGTGCGAGAACAGGAACGAGCCAGAGAAATCCTCGCCATTCCGGCCCATCGAGCGGATCGGCGAAAGGATCGTGCCGCACCGGGCGATTATGTTTCTGCAGCTCATTGAAAAGAACAACCCAGTTGAGAAGCATTGCTTCGTCCTCCATCTATTTGCTGGAGCACTTGAGCTAAGGCTTCGCACCCTTGCGATGTAGAGGCGCTGGGGAAAGGGGGTTTTCATCCATGAAAGACGCAAGCTGGGACGACCTTCAACTCTTCTTCCATGTCGCGACGGGCGGCGGGCTTTCGGCGGCTGCTGCGCGCACCGGGCTCAGCGCGCCAACGATCGGCCGGCGCATGCTGGCGCTCGAACGGGTTACAGGCCGCTCGCTGTTCACCCGCGGCCCGACCGGCTACTTGCTAGCGAAGGACGGACAGGCGCTGCTCGATCGCGTCCGGCTGATGCAGGATGCGGCGCGTGCGATCTCCGACTGGCGCGGCGAGGTGCTCACGCTGCCGATCGTGTCGACAGTCGTCGACAGCTGGACCTCGCGCTTCATCGCCGATCATCTCGCCAGCGTCTGGACGCCAAAAGACAGCTTTCGCATGTGCTACAAGACCTGCGACGCGAGCGTCGATTTCACCTATCGCGAGGCGCATATTGCCATTCGCCACGGACGGCCGGACAGCGGCAACGTCGCGATCCGCCGTTCGGTCAAGGTGGCGCATGCGGTTTATCAGGCAGCCGGTTATGACGAGGCCAATTGCAATTGGATCTCACTTGGCACTGACATAGCCATTACGCCGGCGGACAAGTGGACTTTCGAACAGCCGGATTATTGGATCACCAGTTGGACGAACACGCCGCATATGCTCTTTTACCTCATCCGCGGGGGCGCCGGCCGCGGCGTCCTTCCCTGCTTCATCGGCGATCAGGAGCGCAACCTGGTGCGCGCCGGACCTGTCATCGACGAACTGACGTACGACATGTGGATCGTGGCGCATGACGACGAACGGCAGCGGCCGGAGATCAGGACCGTCATCGACCGCCTCGCGGCCCTGTTTGCCGAGCACGAAGACCTGTTTGCCGGGCAGCGACCGGCGGCGTGACAGGAAGACATGAAAACGCGGGCCGGCTCAGGCCGCCAGATGCCGCTCTATCTCATCGACCGGCATGTTGGTATAGTCCTTCGCCAGTTCGGCAGAGATCACCGCCTGCGTATCGGCCCTGAGTGCGGGCCGCAGCACGCCGAGCGCCTTCGGCGGCGCAATGAGGATGATGCGTTGGGCGTCCTTTTCATGCACCAGTTCGTCCAGCCTCTCCGCCACATGCTTCAGAAATTGCGCCTCAGCCTGTTCCTGCCAATGGGTTTCCTCGACGGCGCTGCCGCCGAAACCGTGGGCGGCGTGGCTGCGGCCGGGCTTGTCGGTGCCGATCTCACGATCCGGTTCGCTCGGCTGCTTCAGGGTTTCCAGCACCTTCAGCTTCATCAGCTGAATATCGCCGGCGTTCTGCATGATCAGAGCCTTGGCTCCGTTGCAGACCACGACCCATGATTCCCGAGGGACTTTGACGTCGGTCATTTTCAATTCCTCACTGTCGTCGTTCGAAGCGCGCGCCCCGCATCATCGATCAAGGCAGAACGCCCGGCCGTTGAAAGGGTTCGAAAAATTGCGCCGAAATCGGCAGTGCCGTTCTGGGACTGGCAGTCTATGGCGCGGTATCACCAACCTTGCCACGCTTCGCAACCGGCCGCCCGCCATACGCCTGGCTGATATGGCCCGGGGGCACGCTAGTGACGGCGCTGGCCGCGGCTCGGGGATATTTCACCGTCAGGTCCGCGTCCCGATAATGCACATAAGGCGTCCCGCTTAAGCACAAAGTTTGAACTCGTTAAAATTGTAATTTTATCCTTGACGAATGTGCAAAACATTCATGTGACCTTGACCGAGATCAAGATGAAGCTTGATCGGATCAAGACCCGCTTGCTTGAAATCAAGGCCCTGCTTGAGATCAAGAACCCCCATGCGTCCTGACTGACGGAGAATGTGAAATGACTATGCTCCGCGCCACTCACCTTGCCACGGTCAAATCCGCCATCTACGACCTGCGCTGGGAAGAGTTCAACGTCAAGCGGCCAGCCCGCATCGTCGCCGTCCGCCCGTGCCTGACCGGCGTCTCCATGCGAAGCGCCGAGATCATCGACATCTCCCAAGGCGGGGCCACGCTGATCGTGTCGACCACCGCCGGCCTGCCGAAGCATTATTACCTCAACATTCTCGGCCTCGCCTATCGCATCGGATGCGCCGAGGTCTATCGGCACAAGGAACGCATCGGCGTCAGGTTCATCAACATCATGGACCCCGAGGTTCTGCGCCGCGTCGTCCGCGCCGATTTCATGATCGGCAACATGGAAGCCATAGACGCCCGGCGTGCGCCGATATTCCGTGCGGCGGACCGGCCGGCCGCCGCTCAGTTGCTGAAATAATCTTGCTTGCCTTGGCCGTACCCGGGCCTATTGTTGCGGCGACCGTCAATCTGCCCGGGAAACCGTCTCCGCATGTCCGCCTTTTCGCGCTTCACCCCACTTGTCAGCGCCCTGCCCTCCACAGTTCCCTTCGTCGGTCCCGAGGCCATCGAACGCCAGCGCGGGCTTGCCGTTCTCGCGCGCATCGGCGCCAATGAGAACGGCTTCGGCCCGGCCCCTTCCGTGTTTGCAGCGATGCGTGAAGAGGCCGGCAATATCTGGAAATACAATGATCCGGAGAATTTCGCGCTGAGAGAAGCGCTTGGCGCCCATCTCGGTGTCGCGGCCGCCAATATCGCCATCGGCGGCGGCATCGACGAATTGCTCGGCCAGATCGTCCGGCTGGTGATCGAGCCGGGCGCGCCCGTCGTCACCTCGCTCGGCGCCTATCCGACCTTCAATTTCCACGTCGCCGGTTTCGGCGGCCGGCTGGTCACCGTGCCTTACGCAAACGACCGCGAAGATCTCGACGGGCTGCTCAATGCCGTCAAGCGCGAAAACGCGCCGCTCGTCTATTTCGCCAATCCCGACAATCCCATGGGAAGCTGGTGGGAGGCCGATAGGATCGTCGCTTTCGCCCGGGCACTGCCCGAAACGACGCTGATGGTGCTCGACGAAGCCTATAGCGAAACCGGGCCGGCAAGTTCGCTGCCGTCGATCGCCTCGCTCATCGAGCTGCCGAACGTCGTTCGCACTCGCACTTTCTCCAAGGCCTACGGACTTGCCGGCTCCCGCACCGGCTACGTGATCTCGACGCCGGGGACGGCGCAGGCCTTCGACAAGATCCGCAATCATTTCGGCATGAACCGGCTGGCGACGGCGGCAGCGCTCGCCGCGCTGAAAGATCAGGAGTATCTCGTCGAGGTGGTCGGGAGAATCCATGCTGCGTGGGAGCGGATCGGCGGCATCGCCCGGGCGAACGGCCTAGAGCCGCTGCCATCGGCGACGAATTTCGTCGCGATCGACACCGGCCGCGACGGCGCTTACGCCAGGGCGATCGTCGACGGCCTGATGGAGCACGGCGTCTTCATCCGCATGCCGGGCGTTGCGCCGCTCAATCGCTGCATCCGCGTCAGCGTCGGGCCCGAGGCTGACATGGCGCTGTTCGAGCAAGCGCTGCCGCAGGTGCTGAAGAAGATCGGCTGACAAACGGAAGAACCGCAGCCGATGGAGGATTCGGCCGCGGCTCTCTTCTCCCGGCGTCGGCCCCGTCCAAAGCGCCTCGCCAGCTCCCCTCTTTCGAGGTTGTTATTCCTGTCGAATGTCAGCAGGAGACGGTCTCAGTGAACCGTCATCCATTCGCGGGCGGCGCGCAGCGCTGCTGCGAGCTGCATCTTGTTCATGGCGGCGGCCACGTCGGCGCGAAGCTCGGCGGCGCGGTCGTTGCCCTTGATCGCGGCGATGTTCAGCCATTTGTGGGCGGCAACGAGATCGATGTCGCAGCCGCGGCCGGTCGCATACATCAGACCCATTTCGCAGAAGACATCGGCGCTGTTGTTGTCGCCACCCATGGTGGCCGTTTCAGCATTGTGCATTTCAAAGCGTGCCATCGGTTTTATCCCTGTTAGCCTGTTTACGACTTGCCCTGTTTTACCTTCGGGCCTTGCCGTCTATCGCGGCTTTCCGCCCTTCCGGTCCGGCGGGTTTGCCCCGCTCGTTTGATGGGTTCACTATGCCAAACGGCTTTCAAAAAACGCCTAAAATGCATGATTAATTTGAGACAAACAAAGTGCAAACGCTTGGTAAAATTGGATTTTTGTTAAACATCGGATTCCCTGGAGCTTAAGGATTTTCGCTCGAATTTTACGAAAGATTCAGATTTGAAAATAAAGGGATCGTTCATCATGAAATCAGCCGGCAAACCCTCTAGAACGCGTCGGGCGCTTCTCCGGCCTGCCTTTGCTCGCCTGCACGGATAATGATCGCGCATATTTACCTTTACGTTCGCGTCAGTTATTTTCGCCGGCGATTGGGGATATCAGGGAGGAAAAGATGATCCGCAGTTTCGTTCTCGCCGCCGCCGTCGCAATGATCGCCGGCACGGCTCATGCCGATGAACCGATCGTCGGCAACTGGAAGACTGCCTCCGGCGAAACCGCCGTGATCGCGTCCTGCGGCAGCAGTTACTGCGTGACGCTGAAGACCGGCAAATATAGCGGCCGCAAGATCGGCACGCTTGCCGGAACCGGCGGCAGCTACGCCGGCGAGATCACCGATCCGGCGGCGGACAAGACTTATAGCGGCTCAGGCAAGGTTTCCGGCAACTCGCTGAAGATGCAGGGCTGCGTCATGAAGATCCTCTGCAAAACACAGACCTGGACGCGGCTCTAAGAAAATGCGGGGCGGATAGCCGGCAAGACCCTATATGTGTTAGAATGTACACAGTTCAGCACAGGAGTCTTCGAAATGGCCGGCAGCACGACCATGACAATTCGAGTCCGCCCCGACGTAAAGGAAAAGCTCGACAGGATTGCTGCCGACACGCAACGCAGCAAATCATTCCTCGCCGGCGAGGCCGTAGCCGCCTATGTGGAGCGCGAGCTCGAAATCATCGAGGGCATCAAGCGCGGTATGGCCGATGCGCAAGCCGAGCGCGTAATATCCCACGAGCAGGCTGTTGCCGAAATGCGGCAGGTTATCGAGGATGCCAAGCGTGCGAAGACCCAGCGCGGATGAGGCCGGTCCTTTGGTCTAAGGAAGCACATCGGGATAATCTGGAAATTCTACGTTACATCGCAAAGGACAATCCCGATGCAGCCGAAAGGGTTGTGGGCGCCATCGAGGATGCAGGCAACAAACTTGGCGAATTTGCAACCGGTCGACCAGGGCGAGTAACCGGTACTTATGAAAAATCCCTCACCCGGCTCCCCTACATCATTTCCTATGAGCTGCGGCCGATCGCGGGGCGTGAAAGCGTCGTGATCTTGCGTGTGATCCATACTGCACGGGATTGGCCGGACGAGGAATAGCCGCCCTTGGCGGCGGCCAAAACCTGCCTCGCAAGCTGAACGGCGGATGAACCGGTATCTCAGCACTCATTCAGCCGCCGCATGGCAAAACTCTTGTCACGATCAAGTTGCGTATCGGGGGCAAGGCAATGAACCTCTATATTCTGGCAAGGCGCCTCAGCATCATCACACTGTTTGCAGCGATCTTCGCGATCACCTTTTCGGCAGCCGTCGTGCACAATGGCGGCGGCGGCGCCCAGTCGCATTTCGGGGCGAGCTATACCTGCCTGGAGACGAAAGGCAGCTTCTGCGCGCCATCGGTGCAGTGACCGGCATCGGACACGGTAGCCGATAAAAATCCGGATTCCGCCGGCGCGCGTCGTTTGCTTGTCAAAAACAACTCTCTATAATGCGTCATGAGCAAACGAATCTCCCCTTTATCGCCACTCGACATATCCTCTCCACCTCCTTTTCAGCCGCAGAGCTTCGATGATCCCGCCAAGGCGGTGGAGACGCTGACGGCGCTTTACGAGCGCAATACGGCGTTCCTGATCCAGAGTTTCACCGAACTTGCGCAGGGTGCCGACATCACGTCGCGCTACCGGGCTTTCTATCCGCAGGTCAGCATCGAGACGACGAGCTTCGGCCACATCGATTCGCGCCTTTCCTACGGCCATGTCACGGCGCCCGGCATCTATACGACGACGGTCACCCGGCCGAAGCTCTTCAAGCATTACCTGAAGGAGCAGCTGGCGCTTTTGATGAAGAGCCACAATGTTCCGGTCGTGGTCTCGGAATCGACGACGCCGATCCCGCTGCACTTCGCCTTCGGCGAGGGCGCGCATGTGGAAGCATCGGCCTCCGCCTTCGTCGACGTTCCGATGCGCGACATCTTCGACACGCCCGACCTCAACACGACAGACGACGAGATCGCCAACGGCGAATATATCCCGCCGCCGGGCGAGCCTTCGCCGCTGGCGCCGTTCACCGCGCAGCGCATCGACTATTCGCTCGCCCGCCTGTCGCATTATACGGCGACGCATGCCGAGCATTTCCAGAACTTCGTGCTGTTCACGAACTACCAGTTCTACATCGACGAATTCTGCAGCTGGGCCCGCAAGCTGATGGCGGAGGGCGGCGATGGCTACACCGCCTTCGTCGAGCCGGGCAACATCGTCACCCTGCCCGGATCGAGCGTACCGGAAACCGATGCCACGCTCGCTCGCCTGCCGCAGATGCCGGCCTACCATCTGAAGAAGAAGGGCCATGCCGGGATCACCATGATCAACATCGGCGTCGGCCCCTCCAACGCCAAGACGATCACCGACCACGTCGCCGTGCTGCGCCCGCATGCCTGGCTGATGCTCGGCCATTGTGCCGGCCTTCGCAACAGCCAGCGGCTCGGCGATTATGTTCTCGCCCACGCCTATATGCGCGAGGATCACGTTCTCGACGACGACCTTCCTGTCTGGGTGCCGATCCCGGCGCTCGCCGAAGTGCAGGTGGCGCTGGAAGCGGCCGTCGCCGAAATTACCGGCTACGAAGGTTTCGAGCTGAAACGCATCATGCGCACCGGCACCGTCGGCACGATCGATAACCGCAACTGGGAACTGCGCGACCAGCGCGGGCCGGTGAAGCGGCTCTCCCAGGCGCGCGCCATCGCGCTCGACATGGAATCGGCAACGATCGCCGCCAACGGCTTCCGCTTCCGCGTGCCTTACGGCACGCTGCTTTGCGTCTCCGACAAGCCGCTGCACGGCGAATTGAAGCTGCCGGGCATGGCGACCGCCTTCTACCGCACGCAGGTCAACCAGCATCTGCAGATCGGCATCCGCGCCGTTCAGAAGCTGGCGGCCATGCCGCCGGAAGCGCTGCATTCACGCAAGCTGCGCAGCTTCTTCGAAACGGCCTTCCAATAGGCCGTTTCCTCACCGGCCGGCCGCGACGGGCGCGGAACTCTGCGCGAGCATCTGCGGCCTGCCGGCGGCAACGTTAAGCCCTGCGATCAACAGAGTGAAGGCCACGAAGCTGAAAGCGACGCGCAGGAAAATCTTCCATCCGTCGCTTTCGGTGAACTCCGGCTGACGCTTCTCATGACGGCGGGCCCAGATCTGGCTTGCCAGCGCAATTTCAAGAATACTCATTGCCATTCTCCTCGATAGGTTTTGACGATGCCTTGTCGAGTGCTGCCTTGCGATTTCGACACCGGACCGGCACGAAAGATTTTTTTCCACCGCTGTCGAAATGCGTGCGGCTCGGTCGTCCAGGGTTATTGAACACGCACAAGGAGGCTGTCCGCGATGAAATATCTCTGTCAGGTCTGGTTCGATGGCGCAGTGCTCAGCGCCAGGACGAAAGAGGAAAAGGCCGAACTCGGCACGAACTCACTCAACTATGACAAGGCGCTTGCCGAAAGCGGGCATCTGATCGTCGCCCATGCGCTGCAGCCGCCGACATCGGCGGTGACCGTCCGGGTGCGAAGCGGTGAGACGTCGGTGACGGACGGTCCTTTCGCCGAGACGAAAGAGGCCCTCGGCGGCTTCATCCTGATCGAGGCCAAGGATCTCAATGAAGCAATCCGCGTTGCGGCCGGCATCCCGCTCGCTAAGCTCGGCGCGATCGAAGTGCGGCCAATCCACGAATTCGGAGCTAAATAATTCGGAACTGAATGAGGAGAGACCGATGAAATTTCTATGCCAGATCTGGTTCGACACGGAAAAAAGCAAGCTGGTCCCTCAGAGCGAATGGGATGCGCTCACTGAGGAGTGCATCATCAGCGACAATCGCTGGCGCGAGAGCGGTCACCTGCTGGTGGCGCTCGCTCTGCATGATCCGTCGACAGCGATCACCGTCCGCCTGCGCAACGGCGAAACCTCTGCGACCGATGGGCCATTTGCCGAAATCAAAGAGCATCTCGGCGGCTTTCTGCTGATCGAAGCCGAGACTATCGAGGAAGCGAAGACGATCGTGTCGAGTTTTCCGATCCTCAGATATTCCTCGATCGAAGTGCGCCCGACTTACGCCATCCAGGATGGGAAATAGCCATGCGCTACCTCTGCCTGATTTATAACAGCGCCGACACGGACGGGACGCTGGCGCCCGATGAAACCGATGAACTCATCAGAGCGCATTTCGCCTTCGACGAGGAATTGTGCCGCGAAGGCATCATGATCCACTCCGATGCCTTGGAGATGCCTGACAAGGCGACGGTGCTGCGCGTTCGAAACAACACGCTCTCCGCGACCGACGGCCCCTATGTCGAGACGAAGGAGCATCTGGCCGGCTTCTACGTCATCAAGGCGCCCGACATGGTGAAGGCGAAAGAGATTGCCGGGCGGATACCATCGGCGCGTTTCGGCGCGGTCGAGCTCAGGCCCGTACGGATGCTGACCTTGCCGGATTGAGGTGTGCCCTTGGAAAGCGTGATCGAGGAGATTTATCGAACGCAGTCGCGCCGGGTGCTGGCGACGCTGATCCGTCTGCTCGGCGATTTCGACCGCGCCGAGGAAGCGCTTCAGGATGCCTTTGCCGCAGCCGCCAGGACATGGCCGGCGGACGGCATTCCCGTCAATCCTTTCGCCTGGCTGGTTTCGACGGGACGCTTCAAGGCGATCGATACGATCCGGCGCCGGGCGCGCTTCGATGCCTCTCAGCAGCACATCGAGGACAGCCTCTACAGCGTCGACGAAATGGAGGTCGGCGATATGGAAGCAATCGAAGACGACATGCTGCGGCTGATCTTCACCTGCTGCCATCCCGCCATTCCCGCTCACGCACAGACGGCGATGGCGCTGCGGGAAATCTGTGGATTGACCACTGAAGAGATCGCTCATGCCTTCCTCATTCCCGCGCCAACGGTCGCCCAGCGGATCGTGCGCGCCAAAGGCAGGATTCGCACGGCGAAGATCCCCTATGAAGTGCCGGGCCGCGAGGCGCTGCCCGAGCGGCTCGACCGGGTGCTGCACGTCATCTACCTCGTCTTCAATGAAGGCTATTCGGCTTCTTCGGGAGAAGAGATCGTTCGCGCCGACCTGACTGCGGAGGCCATACGGCTGGCGCGGCTCGTTCTGACGCTACTGCCGCATCCCGACGTTTCCGGACTTCTGGCTCTGATGCTGCTGCAGGATTCGCGCCGTAACGCCCGCCGCGGCGAAGAGGGATCACTGGTGCTGCTTGTGGATCAGGATCGCTCGCTCTGGGATCGCGCGAAAATCACGGAAGGCCTGGAGCTGCTGACCCAAGCGATGCGGACGGGAGAGATCGGCACCTATACGGTGCAGGCGGCAATCGCCGCCGAGCATGCGAAAGTATCGTCGGCCGAAGAGACGGACTGGCGGCGGATCGCCTTCTATTACGATCTGCTTCTGGCAGGGCAGCCCTCCCCGATCGTCGAGCTCAACCGCGCCGTGGCGATCGCGATGGCGGACGGGCCGGCGAAGGGACTGGATCTGATCGATGCCATTCTGGGCCGCCGCGAGCTGCAGGCCTATCACCTCGCCCATTCGGCGCGCGCCGATTTCCTGCGCCGTCTCGGCCGGAGAGAGGAAGCGATATCAGCCTATGAAACGGCGCTGTCGCTCTGCCGGCAGGAGCCGGAGCAGGCCTTTCTCAGAAAACGGATTTCAGACCTTGCCGCGGCGCCCGAGCGGCAGTGAGATTGCCGTGCCTGTCAGCGCCGAGACGATGATCAGCAGATGCGCGTTGACGCTCGCCTGCGCCAGCGCGGCAAGCGCCACCCGCTCGCTCGAGGCTCCGAGCGCAATGGCGCCGGCGGTGATGCCGGCCGGATAGGTGCCGACACCGCCCGGCGCATGCATCGGCAGAACGGAGGAGAGTTCACCGCCGAGCGCGCCGCCGAAGCTTGCCGCCATCGGCAGCACCCCCATCAGGCCGAGCGCCCATGCGAGCACGATCACCTTCACCAGCCAGTTGACGATGGTCATCGCCCAGGCGCGCGCAAAGGCAACGGCATTGAGCGGCAGGCCGTTTTCGATCTCGACGACGAATTTCTGTACCTTATCAGGCAACAGCCTGGCGGCGATGCGCAGCAGCGGCTTGCGCGCAGCGAAAGCCGCGACCGGCAGCAGCAGGAAGACCGCCCAAAGCGTCCAAGCGACGAGCGCATCGGTCGCGGCGAGCGCAAAGCCGATGCCGGCGGCCGCCAGCAAGGCGTGCAGATCGAGCAGCCGCATGACGAAAAGCGCCGAGGTTCCGCGCGTCAGCGGAATGCCGAATTCGGTGCGCATCAACAATGGAAAGCTGGTCTCGCCGGTACGGAAAGGCAGCATGATATTCAGCAGATTGTGGATCTGCGTGACGCGGAAGAGGGTCGCGAACCGGCCCGCCGTTTCCTTCGGAAAATAGTCGTAGATGCGCCAGGTGCGCAGGAAATAGGTGCTCGTCAGGGCCACGAGCGCGCCGATCACCGGGCCTGCCCCGACATCGGCCCATTGGCTGATGATGACGGGCCAACCCCAGAACCATTGCACGAAGAGCGCATAGGCTGCGACAATTACGACCGTCAGCGCCGTCATGCGGTTGCGCATAAACCAGGACTGCTGGCTTTCAACGATCGAACTCTTCATGTAGTAGGCATTCCTCACTTGGCGTCGGCACAGGCCTCGGTTACGTCGCCAGGCGTTTTAGGAGAAATGAAGGTTGCGCACAACGGCGGAGTTGACGGCGGTGGCGACGAGATCGCTTTAAGACCGACGATCCCGCGGCGGACCAATGGATGACGGCGCCTCGCCGGCTTGACTTGGAGATCGATGTTGGAGCGCATTACCAGAAGCCTTACGAGCGCGAGCCTTTTTCTGGCAGTCTATTTCCTGCTGAACATCGCGCTCCGCATCGCCTTGCCTCATACGCTCGATCTCGACGAGGCGGAACAATCGTTCTACTCGCAATATCTTCTGGCTGGCTACGGCCCGCAGCCGCCCTTTTACAATTGGATTCAATACGCCATCGTCTCTGTCACCGGGATCAAGATGTGGGCGCTCTCGGTTCCGAAAAACATCATTCTCTTCGGCTGCTATCTTTTCTATGGGCTGGCGGCCCGCGAGGTGGTGAAGAACCGCCTGCTCGCACCCATCGCCATGCTGAGCCTGATTACCCTGCCGCAAGTCGGCCTGATGGCGCAGCGCGAACTGACCCATACCGTTGCCCTGCTGTTTGCGACCTCGCTCTTCCTCTTCGGCTTTTTCCGCACGCTTCGGCAGCCGACGGTCGGGAGCTATCTCATCATCGGCATCGCCACCGGCATCGGCCTGATCTCCAAATATAATTTCGCCATCCTGCCGTTTGCCGCCTTAATCGCCGTCCTGCCGGACAGGAAGTGGCGCAGCCGCCTGTTCGACTGGCGTCTGCTGCCGGCAATCGCGATCGCCATTCTGATCGTTCTGCCGCATGCGCTCTGGCTGCCCGACAATCTCGCCAGCGCGTCGGGCCCGACACTGGAGCGGATGACCGCCGAGCATGAGGCGGCCGCCGGCCTTCCCCGCATCGGACAAGGGCTGCTGTCCCTCGTCATCGCCGTGCTCGGCTTCGTCGCATTGCCGATCGTTCTCATCGCGGCCGCCTTCCGGCGGGATTTCTTCCGTGCGCTCTCCTCGACCAGTCCGATGATCCGGGTGATCGAGCGGATGATGATCGTCAGCCTGATCGCCTTCGCCGGCGTCATTGTCTTCGCCGGCGCGAGCGATATCCACGAACGCTGGCTCGACCCCTGCCTGCTCGTGCTGCTGATCTATCTGTTCCTGAAACTGGAAGCCGCAGGCTTCGATCTTTCCGCCGGCCTTGCCCGCTTCCGGCCTGTGGTGCCGGTCTTCATGGTCGTCATCCTGGCGATCCTTCTGCTGCGGATCGTCGCCATTCAATATATCGGCACTTATACGAGAACGAACGTGCCCTTCTCCGGCTACGCGGCCGAACTGACCGCGACCCGCAAGCCGGTTCTCATCGTGGCGGGAACCAAGTTCGTGGCCGGCAACATGAAGCTGGAATTCCCCGACGTTCCCGTCGTGATCCCGTTCTTTCCAGGCCCCGGGGTTCCCGAATATGCGACTGCGAAAGGTCCGGTGCTCGTCGTCTGGCGCGGCGAGACCGCGAATGATCCGACCATTTCTCCCGGTTTTGCCGACAATCTCGTGAAATCGGGTATTCATCTGCAAGAGGTGAACACGCTGACGCTGCCCTATCTTTTCGGTGACGGCAAACATACCTTCTCCATTGGCTATTCCTGGGTCGAAGGCGGCGCCAAATAGCGTTCCGGCACGTCGGCGGATTGCGGGGAAACCGGCATTGCCCGCTGGCAACGGGCAGACACTTCATGTAGTAGGCTTCCGCAAGCGCGGTGGCGGCGGTAAGAATTGTCAGGCCGCCCGGCCTTTTGGAGATGAAAGTTGCAGACAACGGTAGAGCCCACTCGCGGCACGAATGATCCGGTACAATCGCTCGAGCTGTCGCTGGTCGTGCCCGTTTTCAACGAAGAGGAAAGCGTCGGCCCGCTGGTCGAGCGCATCGTTGCGGCAATGACCGAGTATCCTCATCGCTGGGAACTGATCCTCGTCGACGACGGCAGCACGGATGCGACGCTGGTCAACGCCCGCAAGTTCGTCAGCCGCGAGGGTCTGGCGCTCAGGATCGTCGAGCTGCAGCGCAACTTCGGCCAGACCGCCGCCATGCAGGCCGGCATCGACACCGCCCGCGGCCGCCTGATCGCGACGATGGACGGCGATCTGCAGAACGACCCGAAGGATATCCCTTCGATGGTCTCCGAGCTGGAGCGGCGCCAACTCGACCTCCTGGTCGGCTGGCGCAAGAACCGCAAGGACGGCCTGTTCCTGCGCAAGATCCCTTCCTGGTGCGCCAACTACCTGATCGGCCGCATCACCGGCGTCAAGCTGCATGATTACGGCTGCAGCCTGAAGATCTACCGCGCCTCGATCATCAAGCAGGTGAAGCTGATGGGCGAGATGCACCGCTTCATCCCGGCCTGGGTCGCCGGTGTCGTCCCGAGCTCGCGCATCGGCGAGATGGCCGTCACCCACCATGCCCGCGAGCACGGCGTTTCGAAATACGGCATTTCGCGCACCTTCCGCGTCATCCTCGATCTGCTGTCTGTCATGTTCTTCATGCGTTACAAGGCGCGGCCCGGCCATTTCTTCGGCTCGCTCGGTCTCGGTCTCGGCGCGGTCGCAATGCTGATCCTGCTCTATCTCGGCTTCGACAAGTTCATCCTGGGCAACGACATCGGCACACGCCCGATGCTGATGGTCGGCGTCGTGCTGCTGCTTTCGTCGGTACAGATGATCACTACCGGCATCCTGGCGGAAATGATCGCGCGCACCTACTATCGCGACGACGCTTCCCCGAACTATATCGTGCGGCAGATCTTCGACGATCAAAGCCAAGCGTAAGCCGGCAGCACGATGCTGGAACGCGCGACGAGGACGATCAGAACCGCGGCGCTGCTGCTTGCAGCCTATTTCGTGCTGAACATCGCGCTCAGGCTCGTGCTTCCGCATTCGCTGGAGCTCGACGAGGCCGAGCAGTCCTTCTTTTCGCAATATCTGCTGGCGGGCTACGGCCCGCAGCCGCCCTTCTATAACTGGTTGCAGTATGCCGTCGTTTCGGTGACAGGCATGTCGATCGGCGCGCTCGTCATCCCGAAGAATATCCTGCTCTTCCTGTGTTACCTCTTTTACGGCCTTGCCGGACGCGAGGCGCTGAAGGACCAGAAGCTTGCCGCCGTCGGCATGCTGGCACTGATCACCCTGCCCCAGGTCTCCTACATGGCGCAGCAGGACCTGACCCATACGACGGCGCTGCTTTTTGCGAGCTCGCTCTTCCTCTACGGCTTCTTCCGCACGCTGGAGCGGCCGGATATCGGCAGCTACCTCCTGCTCGGGCTTTCCACAGGCATCGGGCTGATCTCGAAATATAATTTCGCGCTGATGCCCGCCGCCGCGCTGATCGCCATCCTGCCCGATGCCGAATGGCGGCGCAGGATATTGGATTGGCGCATCCTGGCGGCGATCATCGTTGCGCTCGTCATCGTGCTGCCGCACGCGATCTGGCTGCGAGGCAATCTCGAATTTGCCTCTTCAGACACTCTGGTCAAGATGGCGGCCGGCAACGAACCGGCCGGCGCCTTGCGGATCGGCAAAGGCATGCTCGCCTTTCTCGTCGCCATCATCGCCTTTGCAGCGCTGCCCGTCGCCATTTTCGCCGCCGCCTTCCGCCGGGATTTTATCCGGGCGCTCTCATCGGGCAACCGTTGGACTGCGATGATGGAGCGGATGATGCTCGCGAGCCTTGCCGGCATCGCTCTCATCGTCCTCTTCACCGGCTCCACTACCGTGCGGGAACGCTGGCTCGATCCATTCCTGCTGGTGCTGCCGATCTACTTCCTGGCAAAGATGCAGGCGGCCGGGCTCGATCTTTCCGCCGGACTGCGCCGCTTCCGACCCGTCGTGCCGGTGCTGATGGCCTGCGTGCTCGTCGCGCTCGGTTTCCGCGTCGTCGGCGCCGGGCTGATCGAAACCTACAGCAGGCCGAATGTGCCGATGGCCGATCTCGCGCGTGACATGACGCGACAATCCAAACCTGCGCTCGTGATCGCCTCGGATACCTATGTCGGCGGGAACATGCGGCTGCAATTTCCCGGCGTGCCCGTGGTGATCCCGGATTTTCCGGCACCCGGCATTCCGGCCTATGCGACAGCGGACGGGCCGGTGCTCATCGTCTGGCGCGGCAAGAAGACGGCAACGGCCGCCGATGCGGTCATGCCGGAGCGGTTTTCGTCGGCGCTGGCGGCGGCTGATATCGCGCCGCAGGAGATCGGCGCCTTGTCGCTTCCCTATCATTTCGGCCGCCAGGGCGATAATTTCGCCCTCGGCTATGCCTGGGTTCAGCCGGGGGCGAGACAATGACCGAGATCAGGCTTCGTGACATCAGGTGGATTTTCCTCCTGCTGGCCGCCTATTTCGTGCTTCAGGTCGGCGTGCGGCTTGCAACCTCGCATTCGCTCGATCTCGACGAGGCCGAACAGGCCTTCCGTTCGCAATGGCTCGCCGCCGGTTACGGCCCGCAGCCGCCCTTCTACAACTGGCTGCAATATACCGTCTTCCAATTTACCGGCGTTTCGCTTGCCGCCCTGTCTGTCGTCAAGAACCTTCTGCTGTTCAGCTCCTATCTGCTGTACGGTCTGACGGCGCGGCTCGTCCTGCGCGACAAGGCGCTCGTGGCGATCGCAACACTCGGGCTGCTGACGATCCCGCAGATGGTTTTCGAGATGCAGCGGGACCTGACGCACACGGTCGCGGTGTTCTTTTCAGCCAGCATCTTCCTCTACGGCTTCATCCGCAGCCTGAAGCAGCCGAGCGTTGCCTCCTACCTGATCGCGGGCATCGGCATCGGTTTCGGCCTGCTTGCCAAATATAATTTCGCCATCCTGCCGGCCGCAGCCCTGATTGCCGCGCTGGCGGATGCACGCCTGCGGCCGCGGATCTTCGACCTGCGGCTGACGCTGACAGTCGTCGTGGCGCTCGTCATCACCCTGCCGCATCTCTTCTGGCTGAAAGACAATCTCGATTTCGCAACCGCGCGCACGCTGGAGAAGATGACCGCGAGCGGCGATGCGAGCTATCCCATGCAAGTCGCCATGGGCATCGGCTCGCTCGCTCTCGCCGTCATCAGCTTCGCCGGATTGACGGTGGCGGTGTTCGCAATCGTCTTCGCCAAGTCGCTTCGCCCGGCGCTCACCGCCCGATCAAAATGGACCGGGCTTCTCGAGCGGATGATGCTCGTCTTCGCCATCGGTATTCTGCTGTTGATCGTCTTCGGAGGTGCTGCCGGCATCAAGGATCGCTGGCTGGTGCCGATGCTCTTCATCATGCCGCTTTATCTCTGCCTGAAGATCGAGGCGGCCGGCACGGAAACCGACAAGGCTTTCAGGCGTTTCATGCCGATCATTGCCATCATCATGATCGGCGTGCCGGCAGCCCTTTACGGCAGCGTGGCGAGCGCGCGCTTCTCGGGCCACTACGAGCGGCTGAACAGGCCCTATGCCGGGATGCTCGAAATCTTGCGCAAACAGGCCGAACCGGCGGCGATCCTGGCCGGCGACAGCCTGCTCGCCGGCAATCTCAGACAGGACATTCCCGGCATCCCCGTCCTTTCCACGGACTATCCCGGTTTCAAGCCGGATATCTCAGGCCGCCGGCCGCTTCTCCTCGTATGGCTCCTACCGCGCAAGGGAGAAACCGAAGCGCTTCCGCCTGATATGGCGCAATGGCTCCAGGCCAATCTCGGCCTATCCGCGCCCGAGGCCGCATTGATCGACGTGCCCTATGTCTACGGGCGCGGCGACGACAGCTATCGCTTCGGCTATGCCTGGGTTCATCAGTGAGCCCGGCTCAATTTGCCATCGGCCTGCTGCACCGCATATTGTAAAAGTATTGCATTTTACAATATAGTGAGAGCAAGGAGTCAATTGACATGGCACGGGCAAAGACCTTTTCGCTTGGCGATACCTATGACGGGATCCTGTCGGACCTTGTCCGCAATGGCCGGTTCGGCACTGAAACCGAGGCCGTGCGGGCAGGTATCCGCATGCTTGCCGACCACGAGCTCAAAATGCAGGCGCTGCGCAAGGACATTCAGGCGGCGGAGTCCGAGATCGAAGCCGGACTCGGCAAGGAATACGCCACCGGCGCGGATCTCCTCCAAGACGTCATGAATGAAAGCTAGCGCCATCAAACCGAAACGCCTGATTATCGCTCCATCCGCCGTCGAGGATCTGCGGAATATTCGACGCTATATCGCCGAGAGCAATCCCCACTACCGGATCACCCCGCGACTACATTTCGGAAGGCCTGCGCGGTTTGGCCTACCGGAATCGCTGCATTTATTACCGTTCCTATCACGACCGCATCGCAATTCTGCGCGTGAAACACGGCGCCGAAGATATCAAGCCGCAGGATTTCGAGCTTTAGGTTCAGAATTTCGTTCGCCGAGCCGGGCCGAACGAAATCAGGATTTCAGCTCTTTCCAGGCCGCATCCAACGCCAGCTTGGTAATCCTGGCCATCTCGTCCACCTCCGCATGGCTGATGACAAGCGGCGGTGAGGCGAGCATTCGGTCGCCGGTGGCGCGCAGCACGAGACCGTTCGCCAGTGCGTGGTTGCGTACCAGCGCGCCGATCTGGTCGGGCTTTTCATAGCGAGTGCGCGTGCGCTTGTCGGCGGCAAGCTGCAGGCCGCCCATCAGGCCGATACTGTCAGCCTCGCCGACCAGATCATGGTCTGCAAGTGCCGCCCAGGCCTTGCCGAAATAGGGACCGATATCGTCGCGCACGCGCTCGACCAGGCCTTCCTCCTCGATGATGCGCAGGTTTTCGAGCGCTGCTGCCGCACAGACCGGATGGCCTGAATAGGTGAAGCCGTGATTGAAATCGCCGGCCTCGTTGATCAGCACATCGGCGATACGGTCGCTGACGAGCACGCCGCCGATCGGCAGATAGCCGGAGGAAAGCCCCTTGGCGATCGGCGCGAGATCGGGCTCGACGCCGAAATGCTGGTGGCCGAACCATGCGCCCAGACGGCCGAAACCGCAGATCACCTCGTCGGTCACCAGCAGGATATTGCGCGCCTTGCAGATGCGGTCGATCTCCGGCCAATAGGTCTCCGGCGGGATGATGACCCCGGCAGCGCCCTGCACCGGCTCAGCGACGAAAGCGGCGATATTCTCTTCGCCCAATTCGTCGATCTCAGCTTCCAGCTCGCGAGCAACCTTGAGACCGAATTCGGCGGGCGAGAGATCGCCGCCTTCGCCATACCAATAGGGTTGGCTGATATGGACGATGCCCGGGATCGGCAGATCGCCCTGCTCGTGCATGTATTTCATGCCGCCGAGGCTGGCGCCGGCGACGGTCGAGCCGTGATACCCGTTCTTCCGCGCAATCACGATCTTCTTCGACGATTTGCCGACCGCGCTCCAATAGACGCGGGCCATGCGGAACCAGGTGTCGTTGGCCTCCGAACCGGAGCCGGTGAAGAAGATATGATTGAAGGGCGGTCCGGCATGGCAGGTGACCTTCTGGGCCAGCAGCGTCGCCGGCGCCGAGGTCGTGCCGAAGAAGGTGTTGTAGTAAGGCAGCTCATTCATCTGCCTTGCGACGGCCTCAGCGATTTCCCGGCGGCCATAACCGATATTGACGCACCAGAGGCCGGCGAAGCCATCGAGATATTTCCTGCCGTGATTGTCGAAAATGTAGACGCCCTCGCCGCGCTGGATGATGCGCGTGCCTTCCGCATTCAGCTTCTTCATGTCGGAGAAGGGGTGCAGGTGATGCGCGGCGTCGATCGCGACAAGATTCGAGGGCGGGTAAGTATCGGGCATGATTGGTAAAAGATCCTCGCGGATTGAAAGGCTGCTGTCGATGGGATAGGAGCTTGGCCTTGTCCCGGAGGATTTTCAAGGCCATGGCGAGCGACAGGATGGACGGCAAGATCGAAGGTGGCGATCCGCGTTTCGAGATTCTGATCGTCGGCATGAACGGGGATCTGCGGGGCAAACAGCTGCCATCGGGCGCCGAAGACAAGGTCTGGGCCGGAGACATCCGCCTGCCGACCTCGACGCAATCGCTTGATATCTGGGGCGACGACAATGACGACATCACCGGCCTGTCGCTGACGATCGGCGATCCCGACGGCAAGGTCATCCCCGACCGGCGCAGCCTCGCGCCGATGCCCTGGGCGCCTGAGGGATCGATGCAGGTGCTCGCCACCATGCACGAATTCGACGGCAGCCCGAGCTTCATGGACCCGCGCGCCATCCTCGCTTCGGTGCTGGAGCGCTATGCCACACGCGGACTGACGCCTGTGGTGGCGACCGAGCTGGAATTCTACGTCATGTCGGGCGACTGGCGCGAAACCGGACGCCCCTCCCCGCCTGAAAGCCTCACCTATCGCGGCGAACCGAACGGTTTCCAGCTCTATGACATGAGCGCCGTCGACGCGCTCGACAGCTACCTCGCGACGCTGAGGGCCTATGCCAGGGCGCAGGGACTGCCAGCAGAGGCGACGACGGCGGAATTCGGCCCGGGTCAGTTCGAAGTCAACCTCATGCACCGCCCCGATGCGCTGGCGGCCGCCGACGACTGCCTCTATTTGAAGCGCATCGCCGAGCAGGCGGCGCGCCGCCATGGGCTGAAATCGACCTGCATGGCCAAGCCCTATTCCGAGCATGCCGGCTCCGGACTGCACGTCCATGCGAGCATCATCGACAGCGAGGGCCGGAACATTCTCGATGCCAGGGGCGGCGAGCCGAAACTGCTCAAATCGGTCACGGCAGGCCTGCTCAACACCATGCGCGAAGCGCAGTTGATCTTCGCTCCCTTCGCCAATTCCTATCGGCGCTTCCAGCCTGGCTCCTTCGCACCCGTCGATCTCACCTGGGGCACCGGCCATCGCGGCACGGCGATCCGCATACCCGATCAGGACGGACCGGGAGCGCGTGTGGAACATCGCGTCGCCGGCGCCGACGCCAATCCCTATCTGCTGCTGGCCGCGATCCTTGGGGGCATGCTCATCGGTCTCGATGGCGAGCTCGATCCCGGCGAGGAGACGACGCCGTCGCATATGCCTGCGAATACCACGCGGCTGACGCATGATTTCCTGAGTGCCGTCGAAACCTTCCGCGCCTCGCCCTTCATCGCCGATATCTTCGGCGCACGCTACCAGGCGCTTTACGGCGACACCAAGCGCAAGGAAGCGCTCGCGCATCTGCGTACGGTTTCGGATTTCGACTATCGCACCTATCTGCCGCGGCTTTGACGCCTTACGCAGCAGGCTCGCTTACGCGGCAGGCTCGCGGCGTTCGTCGGCATTCACCTGGGCTGCGAGCCCCTGCTTGACGAGAACCTTCAACTCGCCCGGATGCAGCCGGATCGAGACGTCTCGTGCGAGCGGCAGCAACTCGCCGTCCATGACGCAATTGGCCTTGGAGCGCAGTTTCGGGAAATGCAGGTGGACTTCCGCCGGGTGCATGACCATGACGTCGGCATTCTCGCGAACCTTGCCGCGCAGCATGTCGATGGCGAGACGGGCGACGCCGAGGGGCTTCAGCGGATTTGCGGTGTAGAAGCCGAGTTCGCCGCTTCTCAGATTGTCGGCGTAGAGCAGCGCATTCTCGCCGAAGGGATTGTTGGAGACCGAGATCGCCGAGACTCTGCGGCGCTCCCGCATGCCGACCGCCTCGAACTCCACCTCGAACTCGGGCGGGTTGAAGATCACGCCGAGGGCCGCCTTCGTGCTCGCCCGAATTTTGCCGAGCCGCGAGCGATAGCTGTAGGAATTGCGGTAGCGCACCATGCGGGCATGCAGGCCAGCCGAAAACTGATGGATGAAGGGCCGGCCGTTGGCGCTGGCGATATCGACATTGTCGATCTCGCCTGATGCCAGCACATCGAGCGCCTGCCAGATATCGAGCGGCACGCGCAGCGAACGGGCAAAGAGGTTCATGGTGCCGGCCGGCACGACACCGAGCGCAATGCCGTTTTTCCAGGCGATCGACGCCGCCGCCGAAATCGTCCCGTCGCCGCCGCCGGCGACGATGCCGTCGATATCGTCTCGTTTGGCCGCCCGTTCCATGGCGGGAATGATTTCCTTGCCAGCGAAAACGATGGCATCGAAATCATGTCCCGCATCCCGAAAGGCCGCCTCCGCCCTCTTCTCATAAGCCAGCATATCGGTGGTCCGGAAGGTGCCGCCGTCGCGATTGAAAAAGCCTACAAGCTTCATGAGGGTTCCTGTCTCTGGCGCGGAAACAATCCTGCCTTTGCCCTGAGATGGTTGCGGTATCAGCGATTTCAAGCGCCGCAGCTTCCCTGCAGAGATGACAGAAATGCAAATATTGCAACTGATATATGCACATAGCAGGACGCTGCACTGCGAAAATTGCACTCGACGCCTGCCGGTACATTACGGATAGATCAGATATCGGAGAGATCGTCTCCACGTCCCGCCATTTGTCCCGATCGCCTCGCCGCAGCGCCTACGCCAGGGGCTGATGCCAAGCAGAAAAGCCTCCCGAGGAACTCTCATGAGTGAGATCGCCATCAACGATTCCATCCGAACCCAGCCGGATGACGAGCTGCCGTCGGCGACGACCGTGGCTTTGGTTCAGCTGGCGCTCGCCTGCGGCGGTTTCGGCATCGGCACCGGCGAATTCGCGATCATGGGACTGCTCCCCAATGTCGCCGACACCTTCTCGGTCACGACGCCGCAGGCCGGTTACGTCATCAGCGCCTATGCGCTCGGTGTCGTCGTCGGTGCGCCCGTCATCGCCGTGCTCGCCGCGAAGATGGCGCGCCGCACGCTGCTTTTGACGCTGATGCTGGTCTTTGCCGCCGGCAACATATCGAGCGCCGCGGCGCCCACATTCGAGAGCTTCACCTTCCTGCGCTTCGTCACCGGCCTGCCGCATGGCGCCTATTTCGGCGTCGCGGCCCTCGTGGCCGCCTCGATGGTGCCGGTGCATCGGCGGGCACGCGCGGTCGGGCGCGTCATGCTCGGGCTCACCGTCGCCACGCTTCTCGGCACGCCGCTGACGACCTTCTTCGGCCAATCGCTCGACTGGCAGGTGGCATTTCTGTCGGTCGGCATCGTCGGCCTGCTGACGGTGGCGCTGATCTGGTTCTACGTTCCGAAGGACAGGGTTTCCGAGGGCGCGAGTTTCCTACGCGAACTCGGCGCCTTCCGCCGGCCTCAGGTCTGGCTGACGCTCGGCATCGCCGCCGTCGGCTATGGCGGCATGTTCGCGATGTTCAGCTATATCGCCTCGACGACGACCGAGGTGGCGATGCTGCCGGCAAGCGCGGTTCCGATCATGCTCGTTCTCTTCGGCGTCGGCATGAATGCCGGCAATTTCATCGGCTCGTGGCTCGCCGACAAGTCGCTGCTCGGCACGATCGGCGGTTCGCTCGTCTATAATATCGCCGTGCTGGCCATGTTCGCGCTGACCGCCGCCAATCCCTATATGCTCGGCCTCTCGGTGTTCCTCGTCGGCTGCGGTTTCGCCGCCGGCCCGGCGCTGCAGACGCGGCTGATGGATGTCGCCGCCGATGCGCAGACTCTGGCCGCCGCCTCCAACCATTCCGCCTTCAACATCGCCAATGCGATCGGCGCCTGGCTCGGCGGCCTCGTCATCGCCTGGGGTTACGGTTTTGCCGCGACCGGTTATGTCGGCGCCGCATTGTCCTTCCTCGGCCTCTTCGTCTTTGCGGCTTCGCTGCGCCTCGAACGCCGCAGCCGGAGCGCGCAGGCCGCCTAACGCATCTCCACCTGCACTGCGGGGGTGCGACATTCTGGCGTTAAGCATTTACCCTGCTTGACTTTTTCCGCGTTCGGGACCACCTACCTCGATACGTGAACGACACCCGTCGGCCACGGATTTCAACGGAGCCATCTTAACGATGCCAAGCGACAGTAGCAGTCGATTGCCCTTGCCGTACGCGGCCCTCGTGCGCTGACCGACTCCTGTCGGCTCGCCCGTTCGGGACGCTACGGCGGATCGACGGAAAGGCGAGCCTATGAACATCAATCGCTTCCCACTGCGGGCAGGCCATGCCGCCCGTGCCTTCATCAACAACAGCCGCGGCGCAACGATCGCCGAACGTGTCGATGCGTTGAACGCGCTGACCGTCCAGGATGCCGGCCGCGTGCTATCAGGCATGCCGCTCGACTATGCGGTCAACATTCTCGACCGGCCGGAGCTTCGCAACGCCGCTGAGATCCTCGCGCTGGTCAGCGCCGAGGATGCCGCACGGCTGCTGCACGGCATGTCCAACGACCGCGTCGCCGACGTGCTGCTGGAACTCGACGGCGAGACCCGCGCCCGGCTGTTCGCCAGCCTCGACGAGCCGGTTCGCATCGCGATCCAGCACCTGATGGGTTATCCGCCGCGCACGGCCGGCGGCATCATGACGACGGAGTTCGTCAGCGTGCCCGACAGCTGGACCGTCGCCCAGACGCTCGACCATGTGCGCCAGGTCGAACGCTCGCGCGAGACCGTCTACGCCATCTATGTGCTCGACGAGGTCAGCCATGCGCTGATGCATGTCGTGACGCTGCGCCGCCTCATCACCGGCGAGCCGGATGCCTCCATCCTCACGGTCGCTCAGAAAGGCGCTCCGGTTTCGGCCGATCCGCTGATGAAGCAGGAAGACGTCGCCCGCCTGATCCGCAAGCACGACCTGCTCGCTCTGCCGGTGACCGACGAACATGGGCAGATGCTCGGCATCGTCACGGTCGATGACGTCATCGACACGATGATCTCGGACACCACGGAAGCGGCCCAGAAGTTCGGCGGCATGGAAGCGCTCGGCCAGCCCTACATGAAGATCGGCTTCGCCGGCATGATCCGCAAGCGCGCCGGCTGGCTCGCCGCGCTCTTCCTCGGCGAGATGCTGACGGCAAGCGCCATGCAGCATTTCGAAGGCGAGCTTGAAAAGGCCGTGGTGCTGACCCTGTTCATCCCGCTGATCATGAGCTCGGGCGGCAATTCCGGCTCGCAGGCGACCTCGCTGATCATCCGTGCCCTGGCGCTCGGCGAGCTGAAGCTTTCGGATTGGTGGAAGGTGCTCTTCCGCGAGCTTCCGACGGGCATCGTGCTTGGCGCGATCCTCGGCCTCGTCGGCTTCATCCGCATCGTCTTCTGGCAGACGGCCGGGCTCTATGATTACGGCCCGCACTGGCAGATGGTCGCCATCACGGTGTTTGCCGCCCTGATCGGGATCGTCACCTTCGGCTCGATCTGCGGCTCAATGCTGCCCTTCGTGCTGCAGAAGCTGCGGCTCGATCCGGCCAGCGCCTCGGCCCCCTTCGTCGCCACGCTGGTCGACGTCACCGGGCTCGTCATCTACTTTTCGGTGGCGCTGCTCATTCTCAGCGGGACGCTGCTGTAGAACCAAAGACCCCTCCCCAACCCCTCCCCACAAGGGGGAGGGACTAACTTGGGGCACCGTCTCACTACCCCCGAAAGGTCAAATATTTGGAATGCGGGTGCGGCAGTTTAAGCCCCTCCCCCTTGTGGGGAGGGGTTTTTACCAGCAGGAAAGTATTAGGAACTTATCTTCCCTCGGGCAGCTTTAATGGGCCATGCGTCTTGATGCTGCGGATGGCGAAGTTGGAGCGGATGTCGCTGACGTTAGGCAGCGTCAGCAGCGTCTCCGTCAGAAGCCGTTCATAGGCGGCAAGATCCTCCACCACCACTTCGGCCAGGAAGTCGGCCGTGCCCGAGATCAGGAAGCAGGAGACGATCTCGGGGATGGCGAGCAGCGCCTTCTGCTGCGCCTCGGAATTTTCGCGGCTGTGCTGAACCACCTTGAATTCGACGAAAACGGTCAGGCCGAGGCCTACCTCCTTGCGATCGATATCGGCGGTGTATCCGCGAATGATACCGGAGCGTTCGAGATTGCGGATACGGCGCAGGCAGGGCGACGGCGAGAGGTTCACTTTTTCGGCGATCTCGACGTTGGTGGCCCGCGCATCCTCCTGCAGGCATTTCAGGATGGCGATATCGAATTTATCGAGATTTGGCATTTTCCTGATATCCATCGGTCCTGTTTGGCAGAAGATTGCGTATAACATGATTTTCTAGCCACAGATAGCAAGGACATGCCCTGGCCTCCGGCGCTAATCTTCTTTTCAACCGGACAGGATCCGGATGGAGGAAAGGATTAGGACGATGAGCACGATCGCATTTTCAAACGACAAATCGCCTTCGCAGACCCTTGGTTATGCAGCCGGCACCATCACCGTGCTGATCTGGGCGACCTGGTTTCTGGCAACCCGCCACAGCGCCGCGACGTCGCTCGGTTCGATCGATATCGGCCTCATCCGCTTCGGCATTCCGGCGCTGGCACTTTCGCCCGTCTGGCTTCGCATGGGCCTGCTGCCGAAGGGCCTGCCGCTTTATCTGCTGGCGATCATGGTCGCCGGCTGCGGCGCGGTCTTCTTCCTGGTGACGACACTTGCCATCCACTCCACACCGGCCGCCTCTTCGAGCATCCTGCTCGGCGGCTCCATGCCGCTTGCCACCGCGTTGATCGGCATTCTGCTGTTTCGGGAACGGCCGGATGTGACGCGCATCGCCGGGCTGGTGGCGATCGTCGGCGGCGTGATGATCCTGCTGGCCCGCAGCCTTGCCGATGCCTCCCTGCCCTGGACGAGCTTCGTCATGCTGCCGGCCGGCGCCGTGCTCTGGGCAAGCTATACCCATGCTTTCCGCCGCTCGGGCCTGACGGCCATTCAGGCCAGCGCGCTGATCGCCGTCTGGTCTTTCCTGATCATGGCCGTGCTCGCCCTCGTCTTCGGCGTTTCGCTGCCGCAGGCCCCGCTTCCGGAAATCGGCCTGCAGGTCTTGAGCCAGGGCATTCTTTCCGGTCTCGTCGCCATGGTTGCCTATGGCACGGCCGTTCGCACCCTCGGCGGAACGCAGGCCGCCGCCTTCACGGCGCTGACACCGGTTCTCGCCACACTCGGCGGCGGCCTCCTGCTTGGCGAAGCGATCGGCATTAGCGAAATCAGCGCCGCCGTGATCACCGGCCTCGGCGTGGCGCTTTCGACCGGGATCGCCGCACGCCGCCACTGACGCACCAGCGTCAGCCGCAAAAGCCAAAGCCGCCGACAGCCATCGCTGCGGCGGCTTTTTCAATAGGCCCGCCTTGGTCGTTCAAGCCTGGATGACAACGACCCTGGCGCCGACTTCGACGCGGCTATAGAGGTCGATCACGTCATGGTTCATCATGCGGATACAGCCGCTCGACATGGCGAGACCGATCGATTGCGGCTGGTTGGTGCCGTGAATGCGGAAATGCGTGTCACCGCCGCCGCGATAGAGATACATCGCCCGTGCGCCGAGCGGATTGTTCGGGCCGCCCGGCATGCCGCCGGCAAGCTTGCGATAGCGCTCTTCGCGGCGCTGCATATTCTCAGTGGGCGTCCAGCTCGGCCACTCGGCCTTGCGCCCGATATAAGCGTCACCGGCAAATGCCAGCCCTTCGCGGCCGACACCGACGCCGTAGCGCATCGCCCGGCCGCCCCCGAGGACATAGTAGGCACGACGCGCCGGCGTATCGACGACGATCGTGCCCGCAGCGTGGTTGGTTTCGTAAGCCACTTCCTGACGGCGAAGCTCCGGCTTGATCTTGTCGATCGGCACCTGCTTCAACGGAAATTTTTCGTCCGGAAGCGCGGCGTAGTTCGTCTGGCTGTTCAAACCGGTCGAAGAGCAGCCGGCGACAAAAAGAGGAAGAGCAATCAGGAAGCCCCGGCGCGAGATCGTCATAAATGTGTCCTTAGTGCGTCAACACGATGTCGCAAGCTAAGGAAATTATGGTTAACGAACGGCTAACAACGGACTTCAGCCGGCGATCACAAAGGCGTCAGCCCCATGAAAATTGCCGGCTGTGACGACAATCCGCCTCACATATTCGGATAGACCGGCCCCTCGCCGCCCTGCGGCGGCACCCAGTTGATGTTCTGGTTGGGGTCCTTGATGTCGCAGGTCTTGCAGTGCACGCAGTTCTGGGCGTTGATGACGAAGGTCTCC